>PAJP01000001.1 GCA_002706095.1 Methylophaga sp.
GTATGGGGTCCTAGGGATTTTGCCTCCAAATACTGCAAAAACCGTTGAAGGCCCCGTATTTACTGGCCTCCAAGCCACTATTAATTTTAATTTAGCTCGAGTTTCAGTATCTTCTTCGGCCTTTGGGTCAAAGAATGAGCAGAACCAAGCGACTATCAATTCTCACTGCCGCTGAAATCGAGGATTTATACGGCGTCCCCTCCTTCAACGAATCGTATCAACGGTTTTACTTCACGCTGAATGATAAAGAGCGCGCTGAGCTGACCAGAATAAGGCAGCGCAAGTACCGCTGTATCGCCATCGCATTGTTGGGCTATTTCAAATGCAAACCCATCTTGCTCAATCCGACGTTTAAATCCATGCAGGATGACTTGGGATTTATCGCGAAAAATCACTTTGATGGCCTGAAATTTCGACGCTTCAGTCTGAAATCCGATCAAAAGTCCCGCATTTATGAACGGATTTTTTCCATGATCGAATATGAAAATTGGAAAGATCCTGAGCATCAACCCCGGCTTGTTGAACACTTATTGGCCTGTGCTGAAAGCTGGGTTGCACCTCGTGCTCTCTTTGATGCAGCGATTGAGTTCCTGGCCCACCAGAAAATTGCCATTCCTACCTATAGCACCCTGCAGAAGATCGTCAGTCAGGTGGTTAACCAGCATCAGCAGCGACTGCATGAGAAGATCGGCGCCGCGTGTAGCCCAAAATTGACGACTGTACTAAATACACTGGTATCCGGTAATGACCAGCTTACGTTAACACAATTGCGCGGCGGCGCGCGCAATTTCACCGGCACCGAGTTGCAGAAAGAACTCGCGGTGTATCACCACATTCAACCGCTGATGGCAGAGGTGACCGTTGTCCTCGACTCGCTTTCTCTGTCTCAAAAAAATCAGCAGCACTATGCCGAACGGATTCAATATTACGGCGCCAAAATCAAGCGTCAGTCGCCAGAGAACCAGTGCCTATATCTGCTTTGCTACCTACAGTTTCGATATCAGGAGGGGTTGGAACGCATGGCCGAAGGGTTCATTCACCACGTTCGACAGGTAAAGCAACGAGCGCATCAGCTGGCGCAGGATCGAGTTTATCGGGATTGGCAAAAGGCGGCTACCAATGTGAGTAAGGCTGCAGAAATCTTGTGCCTGTTTGTTGATGATCGTATCGACCCCAATACGTCATTCCATGCTGTACAGAAACAAGCGTTCCAGGTTCTCAATGCCAACGAGCTGAGTTCAGTCTGCCGGTACCTCGGCAATCAGAAGCAGTCGGCGGATGAGGCGTTCTGGCAACACCTGGATACGGAATCCACGTTGAGAACCGGCCTGTTACGATCACTCTTTTGCTGTCTACGCATCGAAGGCACCGATAAAACACAACGGTTGGCAGCGGTCTTGAGCCAAACTCGACAGGAGCTGGCGGCCGGCAACATGCTCAGAGATGCCAGTATTGACCGGCGTCTACCGCCAAAAGCCACGCGACCACTCTTGTTGAAACCTGACGGCGGCATAGACAAGGCTAGATATGAATGGTTCTTGTATTTGCAGATTCCCAGCCGCCTAAACGGCCAGTTAGTGCTGCCAGAAGTCATACGGTATCGTGCACTGGACGACGATCTGGTAAAACCACAGACTTGGAAAAATCAGAAGCAGGCCTTGGTCGAGGGTACGAAGCAACCCAAAATTACTGAGGATCCAAAGCAACTGATCCCGCGCATGGCGGATCGGTTGACCACTCGGCTATACGAAGTCAGCGACTATCTGGAACGCGTGGACAACAGGGATATCATTCTGCGCCCGAAGGGTGGTAAACACCTTTGGCGCTTACCGACCACCGGCAAAAAACATCTGGTGAACAATCCGTTCTTCCAGCAAATGAGGGCAATCGGAGTCGCCGATGTCTTGCGCGTGGTGGATCAGGATACCGGATTTATTGACGACTTTGAGCACGTGCTGGGCATGACCTCCAAAAGCCGCCAGTATGAAGTGGACCTGTTGGCGATCCTGATCGCCAATGCCACAAACCAGGGCATCTACGGTATCGCCCAGATCTCCGACCGCACCTATGATCAGCTGAGTACCATCCAAGCGAACTACCTTCGGCTGGAAACGTTGAATGCCGCAAATGACCGCATCAACAACGCCACTACGCGACTGAGCATTTTTAATCACTACAATATCCAGGATGACAACCTGCATGCCAGCGCCGATGGCCAAAAGTTCGAAGCTAAGCGCGAGACATTCCGTACCCGGTATTCCTCAAAATACTTCGGTACCAGCAAAGGGGTCTCGGCGATCAGCCTGAATGCCAATCATATGGCAATCAATGCCCGGGTGATCGGCGCTAACGAACACGAATCCCATTACATCTTTGACCTCCTGATGAACAACAGTACTGAGATCATCCCGGATACGCTCTCTACTGACACCCATGGGGTAAACCATGTGAATTTTGCTTTACTCGATCTGTTTGGCTACCGGTTCGCCCCCCGATATGCCCAGGTAGGCAGGGTTATCAACGAGATGTTCGATATCTCCGAGGACGAGAGTCAGCGGGTGAGACTCACATTGCGTAAACCCATTAACACGCAGAGTATTATGGAGTGCTGGGACACCATCCAGCGAATTGCCGTGTCACTGGCTCACCGGAAAACCACCCAAGCCATATTGGTCCGGAAACTCTCTGGCTACAAGAAAAACCACCCACTACTGAAGGCGCTGACTGAATATAACCGACTATTGAAGGCCCAATACCTGCTGGATTACATCGATAACGCCAGCCTTAGAAACCACGTGCAACGCGCCTTGAATCGGGGAGAAGCTTATCACCAGTTGCGTAGGGCAATCAGCAACGTGAACAGCGACCGGTTCCGGGGGAATAGCGACGAGGAGATACAAATCTGGAACGAAAGCGCCCGGCTGGTAGCAAATGCCATTATCTACTTCAACTCGAAAGTACTCAGCAACCTGCTGGACAGCTTCGAGGAGCAGGGCAGCGAAAAACACATGGAAACCGTAAAGGGCGCATCACCTGTCGCGTGGGAGAATATCAACTTCCGGGGTACGTATACGTTCGCGCCGACGGGAGAGCTGCCTAAACTGGATGATTTAATGGCGCCGATTGAGGGCTATCGGCCGATAAGTAAAAATTGATGCCTCTCTACAGGCTAGCAAACACGGGGGCTTCGGAGGTTTTTGCAGTATTTGGAGGCAAAATCCCTAGGACCCCTAATACAAATTTTGGTGATTGGCGTGATCATTTATCCCATCTTTTATATATGGGAGACGGAGCATATTGATAATTTCTGTCGTGAAATCAAACCAGGCATGACAGATGTAAGACTGATGGAAGTTGCTGATGAATATCATCTCAAGCTGAGCGGTTTGGAAGAAGGATATGTAGAGGAAGGGCATTGGTTGGCCGAAGTTAGAGCCAAGTCGACCTTTTCTGATTACCGTTGTGCGATTAGCGGTATAGCCAATAAAGTCGCTAATGCCAGAATCATCGATGAAGAATAGACACCTTATCAAAGAGATAAGGTGTCTATTAGTGTTTTATGCACCAACGTAGTTAATCAGAATACCAGCAGCCACGGCTGAGCCGATGACACCGGCAACGTTCGGTCCCATTGCGTGCATTAACAAAAAGTTATGCGGATCAGATTCCAAGCCAAGCTTATTCGATACACGTGCTGCCATAGGTACAGCAGAAACACCCGCTGAACCAATCAGTGGGTTGATAGGTTCTTTAATCAGCTTGTTTAACACTTTTGCCATGATGACACCTGATGCCGTACCAATAGCAAACGCGCCCATGCCCAGAACCAAAATCCCTAGAGTTTGTAAATCCAGGAATTTATCAGCACTTAATTTCGAGCCTACAGCTAATCCTAAAAAGATGGTGACTGTATTAATCAGCGAGTTTTGAGTCGTATTACTTAAACGATCCACTACCGCACATTCTTTCATTAAGTTACCAAAACAGAACATGCCGAGTAATGGCGCTGCATCGGGTAGTAAAAAGGCGACAAGAATCAGTAATAACAATGGGAAGACGATTTTCTCACGTTGTGAAACGTGACGCTGTTGTACCATTTTTATTTTGCGTTCAGCCTCGGTAGTCAGCGCACGCATGATGGGGGGTTGAATTAATGGCACTAATGCCATGTATGAATATGACGCTACGGCAATAGCACCCAATAAGTCTGGGGCAAGCTTACTCGCCACATAAATAGACGTCGGTCCATCTGCACCACCAATGATACCAATCGCTGCTGCGTCAGCCAGACTAAAGTCAAAAATACCAAAATGAGCTAAAACTACAGCGCCCATCAATGTCGCAAAAATACCAAACTGAGCGGCGGCCCCGAGAAACAGCGTTTTGGGGTTGGCAAGCAATGGACCAAAGTCCGTCATGGCACCGACACCCATAAATATAATTAGTGGGAAGGCACCACTTTCAATACCGACACTATAGAAAATATGCAAAATACCATTGGCTTCTGCCAAACCTGCACCTGGAATATTGGCTAACACACCACCAAAACCAATAGGTACCAGTAATAACGGCTCGAAGTTTTTCTTGATGGCCAAATACAGCAGCAACATACCAATAAGAATCATGACGCCTTGGCCTGGTGTCATTTGGTTAAAACCTGTTACTTGCCAGAGATGAAGTAGTTTATCCATGATATCCCCCAATTAAGCGATAGTGGCCAGCTGATCACCGACTTTGACGGAATCACCTTGTTTAACAAAAATGGACGATACCGTCCCGGACTTGGAAGCCACAATTTGTGTTTCCATTTTCATCGCTTCGAGAATTAATAGGGTGTCACCTTCGTTGACTTGTTGACCTACGCTGACTTCGATTTTCCAGATATTGCCTGACAGCGGCGCTTCAACGGGATCACCTTCGCCTGCGGGTGTGCTCTGAGTCGGTGCAGGTGATGAGGATTCAACATGACTGATATCACCCCCTTCATTCACCTGAACGACGTAGCTTTGGCCATTGACTTTAATGGTATAAGTTTCTTGTTCCTGACTTGCAGAACGGTTGGCTGATGGTGTGTTATCGATAACAGGAACAGGTTCAAATGCGTCTGGGTTGTGACGGTTTTTAAGAAATTTAAGACCAATTTGTGGAAACAGGGCATACGTTAAAACATCATCGACTTGGTGTTCGCCTTCTGCCAGGTCAATTTGTTCTTCATCGGCGACAGCAAGGAGTTCGGTGGTGAGTTTTTCCATCTCTGCTTCAATGAGATCAGCAGGACGACAACTGATAGGCTCGGCGCCTTCCAGAACGCGATCTTGCAGCTCCTTATTGAATGCCGCTGGCGCTGCACCATATTCACCTTTCAAAATGCCGGCGGTTTCTGCTGCAATTGTCTTATAACGTTCGCCAGTCAGCACATTGATAACGGCCTGTGTACCGACAATTTGTGAGGTAGGCGTAACTAGAGGAATAAAGCCTAAGTCTTCACGAACACGTGGAATTTCTTTTAAAACTGCATCCATTTTATCTAACGCATTTTGCTCACGCAGCTGACTTTCCATATTTGTCAACATACCGCCTGGCACCTGAGCGACCAAAATACGTGAGTCTACACCACGTAATGAGCCTTCAAATTGAGCGTATTTTTTTCTCACATCACGGAAGTAGGCGGCAACTTCTTCAAGGAGTTCGATATTAAGACCCGTATCGCGATCCGTATCCTCAAAAATCGACACCACAGATTCCGTTGCCGAGTGACCGTAGGTCATCGACATCGATGAAATGGCCGAATCAACATTATCGATACCGGCTTCCACACACTTCATAATAGTGGCAGTTGATAAGCCAGTGGTGGCATGCGATTGCATGTGAATTGGGATATCAATAGTTTGCTTAAGGCTTTGAACTAATTCATAAGCTACATAAGGCTTAAGCAAACCAGCCATATCTTTAATACATAAAGAGTGGGCACCCATGTCTTCAATACGCTTAGCCATATCCAACCACAAATTCAGATCATGAACAGGACTGATTGTGTAAGCGATAGTGCCTTGAGCGTGGCGGTCGTTTTCCAGCACGGCTTTGATGGCTGTTTCCAGATTACGCGGATCGTTCATAGCATCAAACACACGGAAGACATCAACACCATTGATCGCGGCTCTTTCGACAAACTTTCTGACGACATCATCTGCATAGTGACGATAGCCTAATAAATTCTGACCACGTAGCAGCATTTGCTGACGAGTATTAGGCATGGCTTCTTTCAGTGAACGAATGCGATGCCAAGGATCTTCACCAAGATAACGAATGCAGGCATCAAATGTGGCACCACCCCAGCTTTCTACTGACCAGAAGCCGATTTGGTCAAGCTTATCAGCGATGGGTAACATATCATCGAGTCTAAGACGTGTTGCAAAGAGTGATTGGTGGGCATCACGTAAAACGACATCTGTGATGCCTAGAGGTTTTTTTACTTCGGTCATATTCATGGCCTTTTAATTGGTTCGAAATAGCCTAAATCTGGAGTTATTTGTGGCGTGAACGAAATTTGTGTACTGCCGCTGAGAGCACAGTAATGAGGTTTTTGTCATCATTAGCATGTTGGGATTGATTCATCGCCGGACTGATGACGGCCGTAGGTGAGGAAATACCTTCTTCGGGTAAGACACCTACATTTTTTTCGTAACTGGTGATAATGCGTGACATGATGGTGGTGGCAAACACCAGCAAAGTCAGAAATATAAAGACGAAGCTCATGCCGATAAGCATCAGGTTTAAACCTTCTGTCATTAAGTTTGATGTTGTCATTATTATGGTCTCTCTCCATTGGTTTTCTTAGGTCATTAAATCAATGACTTACAAAAAAGCAGCCGGCAATTATACCATTGTTGAACCTCGAACGAATCACTGAGCCGGAACTCCTTATTTTTAAAAGAGTAATAGTAAAAAATACGATTCTGTTGTAACCGCAATCGATTCAGAATGCGTATGATATTTTCCTATCTGACAAAACCCTGCCAAACTAACTGTAAACGATAGCAAGCTACAAAAGGACACGTATGACACCTGATGAGTCTGACTTCTGGTTTTTGCCACTGGGAGGAACCGGCGAAATAGGCATGAACCTGAATCTTTATGGCCATGATGGCCGTTGGTTAATGGTGGACTGTGGGGTGACGTTTGAGGCAAAAACAGATATTGACGGTGAACCAGTAGAGGGTGCTCAAGCCCATGTGCAGATGGCTGATCCACAGTTTATTGTCGATCGGAAAGAACAACTGGATGCTCTGGTCATCACCCATGCTCATGAAGACCACATCGGTGCTGTTCCTTATTTGTGGGAACGATTTCGTTGTCCTATCTACACCACAGCTTATACGGCAGAAATTCTGCGCAGAAAACTGGCTGAAGCCGGGTTAATCAAAAAAGTGAAAGTCCATGTGGTTGAGGCACATGCATCAAGACAAATAGGGGTCTTTAATGTGCAGTGGATCCAGCTAACACATTCCATTCCTGATCCGTTTGCTTTATTGATCACCACACCTGTTGGTAAAGCGTTTCATACCGCTGACTGGAAGCTTGATTCCGCACCGGTGGTGGGCGAACCCTATAAAGAAGAAGATTATGCGCGGCTGGGTGAGCTGGAAGTTGATGCGATGGTGTGTGACTCAACTAATGCCAATGTACCAGGGTGGTCGACATCTGAAGCAACGTTATACAAAGGCCTGAAACATCATGTCGAACAGGCAAAAGGGAGGGTTGTAATCACCTGCTTTGGCAGTAATATTGCGCGTTTACGTACGGTGGCGGATATAGCCAAAGAAACGGGCAGACATCTCGGCTTATTAGGTCGCTCGTTATTAAACACGTATTCTGCTGCCAAACGTGTGGGTCTATGGAATGGCATTGAAACCTTTGTCGACCCGCATCATTTAGGTTTTCTGCCGCGAGATACCGTTCTATTAGTTGCAACGGGAAGTCAGGGTGAACCTAGAACGGCGCTAAACCGACTCAGTCAGAACAGTTTCCGTGATATTGAATTAGAAGCTGGGGATACGGTTATTTTCAGTTCCAAAGTGATTCCTGGTAATGAATTACCAATTGAAGCTTTAATTGAACGTCTCAAAGCCATGCAGGTGGATGTGATTACAGTGGATAACAGCCGACTGGAAATTCATGCTTCAGGTCATCCTGCTATGGAAGAATTGAAAGCCATGTATCGCTGGGTTAAACCTGCTTGTGCTATTCCTGTTCATGGTGAGTTTCAACACCTTAGAGCGAATGCCAGGCTGGCAAAGTCAGTTGGAGTGCCCGAGCAGCTTGAAGGGAAAAATGGTGATTTATATTATATTGCCCCTGTCAAAGGAATACGACGCGGAGCGGTAAAAACAGGCCGTTTGGGGCTTGTTCAGGATAAACTGAAAAAATTGTTTTAAAAATGCATTAAGGATTAAACGGTTTTGAGATGATCGAAGAAATCAGACGATTTATTCGTCACCCCAGTAGCGTACCGATTCAGGTTAAACGCGGCGACGAGAAAAAACAGGTGCCATTGAAAGATGTCAGCAAGGGTGGCCTATGTTTTCGTTCACAAGTGTCGCTAGCTACAGGCAATGTCGTTGAAGTAAATATTCTTACCCCAAAACCCACTTTTACTGCAAAAGGCATAGTGACTTGGTGTAAGCCGGAAGGAGATGAGTACCTAGTAGGTATTTCATTTCAGAATAAAGCCGTCCGGTATGCACTCAGGATGGTCGAACAAATTTGTTATATCGAAGATTATAAAAAACGCATTAAAGTTAAAACAGGGCGTCAACTGACAAGTGATGAGGCGGCACAGGAATGGATTCAAAAATATGCAGCGGATTTTCCACCTATAACTGATTAGTGCGGCTAGGCTTTTGCTTCAAACCTGTGTGCTCTACGGTCTGAAGAAACACGACGTTCTATAAATGGTTTTTGATTACGCTTTCTACGGTCATAACGTTGGCGACGATCCGTATCTTTGGCGAGTTTCGTTTCCTGTGTGGCAGGACGAGCGGGTTCAACCTGGGATGGTGGACTGATAGTGATCATCGCATTGTGATAAAGCTTAGGTATCTCGTTCATGGTGTTGATAAGTCAATTTATATACTTAATTATCGGAATAGTTTGAAAAAGCTTTAGATATTATTTGCCATCAGTAAAGTGCATATTGAATTGTCCATCACTGATTCGCTGTTTATTCTCAACAGGGTATTGGTAAAGATAGGTCCAAGCCGTTGATATTTTGAGCGTGCTATTTAACGGCTGAATGTGTACCCGTTGACGTTGATATTCATGTGGTTCAGGAAAAGCTGAAGAACATTCTTCATAATCATCGAGCTGATTCAGTAGCCAGCCAGCCGAAGACAATTGATATAAATCACCGTATACGATGTCGTGTTCATTATTAGATAAAATGGCACCAGGATAATAGTCAATGAGATAGAGTTGTGCTTGCAAGGTGGCACGACAGATGAACTCGCTGTGTTCTGCAAGTAACTTTGCCATGGGATGATGTGTATCTTTCATCAATGTGCCGTATACGAATAACAGTTCACTTTGTTCGGTCATTACTTTAAAAATACTCTTTATTTATATGAAAAATATAACAAATAGGTGTTAAGTTGAGCAGTCAGTTAAAGGTCGGTCTTGCTTTGGGTAGCGGCGCTGCACGTGGTTGGGCGCATATTGGTATTATCAAACAACTAGACAAACTTGGCATCACTCCAGACATTGTAACGGGTACGTCAATAGGCGCTTTGGTTGGGGCTGCTTATGTCGCTAACAATCTCGACAAACTGAATGACTGGGTGTTGCAATTGGATAAATTAAAAACGGCTCAATACTTTGCCATTAACCGGTCTCTGCAAGGTTTTGTAAACAAAAACCGTCTGCGTACATTTCTTAATGAATATGTGGTGGAACAGGAGCTTGAGATAGATAATATGCAGAGCCGTTTTGCTACGGTTGCAACAGATTTGTATAGTGGCCGCGAAATATGGAATACACGTGGCAATATGATGGATGCAGTATGGTCTTCCATGTCTTTACCTGGCTTGTTTCCGGCAATAAAGCATAATAATCGATGGTTGATTGATGGAGGGCTCGTTAATCCTGTGCCGGTGTCTTTATGCCGAGCCATGGGCGCGGATGTGGTGATTGCTGTGAACCTCAATAGTGGCATTGTGGGCAAACATTTCAGAACAGATATTGATGAAGTCGAGCCATCAATAGCATCAGAACCACCAAAGACTTGGACTGGAAAAGTCAGTCATATGGTGACGGACTACACTAATAATTTATTTCCTAAACGTCGCGAACAAAAAGAAGAAGCGCCTGCTTTATTAGATGCCATTGCCGCATCGATTAATATCACACAGGACAGAATTACCCGCAGCCGAATGGCCGGTGATCCACCCGAAATTATTTTAAATCCTCGCCTTTCTCATATCGGTATTCTGGAGTTTTATCGTGCAGATGAAGCCATCAAAGAAGGGATCGCCTGTGTTAAGCGTCAGCAAACCGAGCTGAGTTATTATCTCTCAATGGATAAGTAATTACAGACACGGACTATCCCAGTCTTTTAGCTGGCTAAAATATTCTTGTAAAAAATCAATCAGAATCCTGACGCGGTGTGATAAAAAACGTGTCTGTGGGTAGATGGCATAAATACCAATATCTTTCTGAACAAGTGCCTTATCGAGAACAGTGATCAACTTGCCCGATTTGAGTGCAGAAAATGCAATAAAATCAGGGCTCAAAATTAACCCTTTACCGTCTATACAGACATCCCGTAGATATTCGCCATTATTTGAAGACAGCACTGTAGGCAAGTTAACAGACATCACCTCACCTTGATGGTCCAGTAATGACCAACTGCTACTGACATGTGAATATTGTAGCTTCACGTGCCCGTACAACAAGTCTTCAGTTTGTTCAGGTAAGCCATTTTGAGCAAAGTAATCAGGACTGCCGCAGATATAAAGGCGGGTAGAGGCCAGTTTACGGGCGATCATACTTGAGTCAGTGAGATTAGATATGCGTATGGCCAAATCTAAACCTTCGGCAACTAAATCCTGATGTCTGTCACTGAAATCAATATCAAAAATGATGTCTGGATGCATTTGATTAAACTCGCGTAAAGCTGGACTCAAGTGCAGCAAACCAAAGCTAATGGGGGCAGACAATCTGATACGACCAGATAATGAGGTTTGCTCACTACCTAACGCATGCTCAACCTCATAAATATCATCGAGAATACGAACACAGTGTTGATAATAACTTCGACCGGCATCAGTGAGCGTTTGTTTACGTGTTGTTCTTTTGAGCAAGCTGATACCCAGTCGTCTTTCTAAATCGGTTAACCGTTTGCTGATAGCCGATTTCACCGTATTCATTTGCTCAGCTGCTTTCGTAATACTGCCAGCTTCCACTACCCGCACAAAACACTGCATTTCTTCTAACTGACTCATCTCTATTGTTCTCTATTTGGTAACAATAAGTTCATTAATACACTGTTTTATAAAAATATGGAAACGATAAACTGTGAACCATCTTAACAACACAACAAAAAGGAAAAATGACATGAATGCAGTCACAGGATTATCAACAGTCACAGGTCGGTTTTTATTGAGCTTAATGTTCATATCAGCCGGCATTGGAAAACTTGGTGCAGGTTATGAAGCGACACAAGGCTATATGAGCATGATGGGCGTCCCTACATCACTGCTGCCAGTGGTGATTGCCACTGAAATTCTTGGTGGCTTAGCTATCTTAGTTGGTTTTAAAACACGTATTGCTGCGTTTTTGCTAGCAGGTTTCACGCTGATAGCGGCAGCTATTTTCCATAATAATTTTGCTGATCAAATGCAGAGTATTTTGTTTATGAAAGATTTAGCCATTGCCGGTGGTTTGTTGTTACTGGTGGCTAATGGTGCGGGTAATTTGGCTATCGACAATATTAAATAATGTTATCGAAAACAGGAGAATAAACATGAATAACACCATTTTACATATCAATAGTAGTGAACGTATTCAGGACTCTGTGACACGCCAAGTCTCTGCTGAACTCGTCTCGCAATTACAAAAGCAGTCTGGGCTAGCTATCAAATCTCGTGATCTAGTGAAGGGTATTCCATTTATTAATGAAGATTGGATTCATGCCAATTTTACCGACCCCGAGCAACGTACT
Organism: Methylophaga sp.; assembly: GCA_002706095.1. Taxonomy (GTDB): domain Bacteria; phylum Pseudomonadota; class Gammaproteobacteria; order Nitrosococcales; family Methylophagaceae; genus Methylophaga; species Methylophaga marina. Next base: position 12,215 of record PAJP01000001.1, read on the forward strand.
GAGCAAAACAAACAAGCGTTAAAAATTTCTGATCAATTAGTAGAAGAATTGCAGGCTGCCGAGATTCTGGTGATTGCATCGCCCATCTACAATTTTAGTGTGCCAGCCGTATTAAAAGCCTGGATTGACCAAGTGGCCAGAGCAAGAGTGACATTTCGTTACACTGAAAATGGTCCGGAAGGTTTGCTAAAAGCGAAAAAAGCGTATTTAGTCATGGCTTCAGGTGGTGTGCCTTTGGGGAGCGAAGTGGATTACGCTTCTACTTACCTGAAGCAGGTCATGAATTTTCTGGGTATTCATGATGTCACTGTGGTAGATGCTGGCAGCCTGATTCAGGACACAGAAATATTGACTCAAAAAGTTGCTGATCTCGTCAGCTAATATTTATCAGGAGAATGTGATGACTCAGACAAGGGAATTAAGACAAATCATCAACGGAGACCGGGTCTCAGATGGTGCAGGAGTACAGCTCACTCGTATTATCGGCTCCCCACAGCTTAATATGCTTGACCCTTTTCTGATGTTCGATGCCTTTGGTTCCGATAAACCTCAGGACTATATTGCTGGCTTCCCGCCACACCCCCACCGTGGTTTTGAGACAGTGACCTACATGTTAGAAGGTCGTATGCGTCATGAAGACAGTGCGGGTAATGCCGGTGTCATTGAAACGGGGGGCGTGCAATGGATGACAGCAGGTAAAGGCATTATCCACTCCGAAATGCCAGAGCAGAAAGAAGGACGCTTAGCCGGATTCCAGTTGTGGGTGAACTTGCCTGCAACAGAAAAAATGAGTGAGCCCAGGTATCAGGAGTTTGATGCTGAACAGATTCCGGTCGCCAGATTCGATAATGGCACCGAAATCAAGGTCATTGCTGGTCAGACTGATAGTGGTGTGAATGGTGTGATTAATAACCCGTTTATTAATCCACTTTATCTGCATGTGTTTTTACCTGCAGATGTCACGTTTGAACAGACAGTGAAGGAAACAGACAACACGTTTCTGTATTTGATGAAAGGTCAATTACAGATCGGCGATAAACAGCGACCACTTAATGCTGGCCAACTCGCCGTATTGGAGACCGGATCAAAAGTCCGTGTCAACAGTGAACGTGATACGGAGTTTGTGCTCGTATCTGGACAGCCTTTGAAGGAACCTATCGCCAGAGGCGGTCCATTTGTGATGAACACGCGGGAACAGATTGAACAAGCCTTTGATGATTATCGTCATGGCCGTTTCACTTAAGTTTTGTTTATTTTGCTAAGAAAAAGCCACTGATTCGTCAGTGGCTTTTTTGTTTAAGTATTTTTTAAGTTGCAGGGATTAATCTTGGCCGAAATTAATTTGGTTGAGGTTTATCATGCGTCGTGCGATTTCTTCTCAGTATCTAGTATTACTGTTCTCAGTGCTCTTGATGCTTGCTTATAACAATGGTTTATGGAATGGCATCATTCAGGCCAATCAATTAATCACCCAACATAATCTATTGTTTTTAGGCTCATGCGCCATCTTTATGACGGCGTTGTTTAATCTGATATTTAATTTAGTGTCATCCCGATACCTGATAAAACCGATATTGATTTTCATTGTGTTGTGTTCTGCCGCCGCCAGCTATTTTATGGATAGCTACGGTGTGCATATCGATAGCTCGATGATTCAAAACGTGCTAGAAACCGATACAGCAGAAACAAAGGAATTATTGAGTAAAGATTTTATTATTCATTTCTTGCTATGGGGTGTTTTGCCAGCATTTTTGATAGCTAAAGTACGGATTGCTCACGTCCGCTGGACCAAACAGGTATTGATGAGCTCGTTTTCTATCACCATGAGTATTTTAGCCATGGGGTTGGTGGCTGCTTTTTTTTATCAGGACTACGCTTCAACATTCCGAAATCACCGGGATTTACGTTATTTAATCAATCCCACAAGCTATATCTATGCGGTCACTAAAATTGCCAAACAGCAATTTGCAGAGGCGGATAAACCATTAATCCCTATTTCACAAAATGCCGCACTTGGCAGCTTAGCGCATGAGAAAAAGCGTCGTACAGTGACCGTGATGGTCGTCGGTGAAACGGCGAGAGCAGAATCATTTCACCTGAATGGTTATGAACGTGAGACAACACCAGAGTTAGAGAAAACGAATAGTCTGTATTTTAATAATGCCTCGTCTTGTGGCACAGCGACGGCGACTTCAGTGCCATGTATGTTCTCACCATTTTCTCGTGATGATTATGATGATGAAAAAGGCCATGGTTATGAAAGTGTGCTGGATGCTATTTCTGCTGCCGGTATGAAGGTCAGCTGGCTGGATAATAACAGCGGCTGTAAAGGCGTGTGTGATCGTGTAGAACACCAGAAAGTGACTGACGTTAATCTGACAGATTTATGTCCTGATGGTGAATGCTATGACGAAGTATTATTGACTAATCTAAAAGCCTTGGTGGCTAAGTCAGATGATGACCAGTTGATTGTTTTACATCAGAAGGGTAGTCACGGACCTGCTTATTTCAAACGTGTGCCGTCTGCATTTGAGAAATTTAAACCAATCTGCAAAACCGCTGAACTACAGAAATGTTCAAATGAAGAACTAAGAAATGCCTATGACAACACGATTTTATACACTGATCATGTGTTAGCTCAATTGATTCAGTATCTGGATGATTTATCTTCACAATCCACTGATACTGCTATGATTTATGTCTCAGACCATGGCGAGTCTTTAGGTGAACATAATCTGTATTTACACGGTACACCTTATTTCGCTGCACCCAGCCAGCAAACCCATGTACCTATGGTGGTGTGGTTGTCAGAAAACTATAAACGAGACTATCACATCGACCCAGTATGTATGAAAAATGAAACCGGCAAAGCGGTCAGCCACGACAATATTTTCCATTCATTATTAGGGATGAACAATGTCTTACTGCCAGGTAAATACGATCTAGATTTAGATATCTTTGCCAGCTGTCAGCATAGCTAAATCTATGCTGCATCATTTAGTACGTTTATGGGGGCTGTATTTTGTTCTGATGAGCATGATTGCCATCACAGAACTGGATAAATTAGTTGCCACCATCTGGTATCAGCTTGAAGGTGGTCAATGGCAATTGAAGCATTTTTGGCTGACGCAAACGTGGTTACATGATGGTGGTCATGACCTGGCCGTCATTTTGTTCATTGCTGTATTACTAAGTTATGGGATGAGTGTTGGGAACCGTTATTTTTCACGCTATCGTCATGCTTTAGCGTATCTCAGTATCAGTATTCCTGTATCGACACTCATGGTAAGTGCTATAAAAAGGCTGACTCAGGTGGATTGTCCCTGGTCTGTAGTGGAATTTGGTGGCGAACGACCCTATCAGTTTTGGTTGCATAGTATATGGTCGCCACTGCAAGGTGCAGATCATTGCTTTCCTGCTGGGCATGCCAGTTCGGCCTATATGTTTTTTGGCTTGTATTTTGTCAGCACGCAGCTTTTTCCTCAGCATGCTAAAAAAGTGTTGTATGGCGTCATCTCTTTTGGCGTTATCTTCGGTATCGCCCAACAATTACGTGGCGCCCATTACATCAGTCATGACATCACCTCGGCATTTATCTGCTGGACAGTATCCTGCTTGTTATGGAAGTTCTGGCCTGTTAAGGAACTGAAACCAGGTCATTTTGATCAATAGATTGATCTCTGTCATTTCAGTTATTTCGCTATTGTGTATTATTGGGGTAATGTTTACGCCAATCCTTCTTCAATAACAAAGACAACACATGCTGCGACTACGAAATTTGATTTTATTACTGATAGTGGTTGCCGTCGCTGCGGCCAGCTATTACTGGAAGTCTGAACAAGAGTTGAGTTTACCTACTGGCTTTGCTGCTGGAAATAGCCGAATTGAAGCGACCGAAGTTGATGTGGCGACAAAAACGGCGGGGAAAGTTGAGCATATTCAGGTGAATGAAGGTGACTGGGTAAAGCAAGGTCAGGTGCTAGCCGTCATGGATACCGAGCAAGCTGAGGCGAATCTGGCAGTCGCTAATGCGAATCTGAATAAAGCGAATGAATCTAAAAAATACGCACAGGCTATTCTGGCACAGCGGCGCAGTGAAGTGACCCTGGCAAAAAAAGAGCTTGAACGGACTCAGGTTTTGGTCAAAAAAGGTCACCTGAGTCAGGAAGTGATGGATCAGAAAGAAACACAAAAAGCGACGGCTCAAGCCGCCATGCAAGCTGCATCGGTACAAGTTGCCGAAGCTCAAGCAGCAATTGAAGCAGCTAAGGCCGAGGTGACAAAAGCACAAGTAGTGATTGCTGACAGCCAACTCACCACACCTCGTAACGGTCGAGTGCTTTATCGCTTGGCTGAACCGGGTGAAGTTCTGCCTGCTGGTGGTAAAGTCATTACGCTGATTGATGTCAGTGATGTTTATATGTATCTGTTTTTACCCACAGACCAAGCAGGACAAACCCGTGTAGGGGCAGAAGTCAGAATTGTCCTGGATGCTTATCCCAATGTATCTATTCCGGCTCATGTGTCTTTTGTCGCACCACAAGCGCAGTTTACCCCCAAGTCTGTTGAGACAGAGGAAGAACGTGAAAAGCTGATGTTTCGGGTGAAAGTCAAAATTGAAGAAGACATTCTAAGGAAATATGCAGAGCAGGTGAAAACCGGCGTTCCCGGTGTGGCGTATGTCAAGCTGGATGACAATGCACAGTGGCCAGAAAAAGTGCCACCTCTCGCCACTTACTAACACCTTATGTCAGCCGATATAGTCGTTAGTCTTGATAATGTCAGTCATCGATATGGTGAGACACAGGCATTGGCATCGATGTCAGTTGATATCCCAGCTGGTCAACGCGTTGGGTTTATTGGGCCTGATGGTGTTGGCAAGTCCACATTACTAGGACTTATTGCGGGAGTAAAAAAGATACAAAGCGGGCAATGTCAGGTCTTAGCTGCTGATATGGCTGATAATCGCGAGCGTCATGCTATTTGCTCAAGAATCGCTTACATGCCACAAGGTCTGGGTAAAAATCTTTATATGACCTTGTCTGTGCATGAAAATCTGATTTTCTTTGCTCGTCTGTTTAATTTAGCCCCTCATGAACGTGAGGCACGTATCACGCTTTTATTAAAAAGCACGGGATTGAATGAGTTTCGTGATCGACCTGCTGGTCAATTATCTGGCGGCATGAAACAGAAACTGGGTTTATGTTGCGCGTTGATTCATAACCCGGATTTATTAATTCTGGATGAGCCTACCACGGGTGTTGATCCGCTATCTCGCCGTCAATTCTGGACATTGATTGATCGTATTCGTGCCCAGCGACCACAGATGAGTGTCTTGATCGCCACAGCTTATATGGATGAAGCGGCTAATTTTGATTTTTTGGTTGCGATGGATGAGGGGCAAGTACTCGGTACTGGCAGTCCTGCCGAACTTATCAAACACACCGGACAAAGTAATCTCGACGAGGCATTCATCGCTCTGTTACCTGAGAATAAGCGGCAGGGCCATAAAACAATCACTGTTCCGCCACGACAAGAGTCTGAGAAGATCGCGATTTCAGCCAAAGACTTATCAAAGACCTTTGGTGATTTTACGGCGGTTAATCAGGTCAGTTTTGAAATAGAGCGTGGTGAGATTTTCGGGTTCCTGGGTTCAAATGGTTGTGGTAAGACCACGACCATGAAAATGTTAACAGGCTTATTGCCGACCAGTTCTGGTGAAGCACGCTTGTTTGGTGAAGTTGTCGATGCTAAAGATATCGCTATACGCCAACGTGTTGGTTTTATGTCACAAGGCTTTTCTCTGTATGAAGAGCTGACGGTCATACAAAACCTGGTATTACATGCCAGGTTGTTTGATTTGGCAAAAGCTTACCAACAACAACGTATTGATAAGTTGCTGAACGATTTTGACCTTAAACGTTATCAGGCTCATGTCGCTAAGGATCTACCATTAGGCATCCGTCAACGTTTATCACTGGCCGTTGCGATCATTCATGAACCCGAAATTCTCATTCTCGATGAGCCCACATCTGGTGTTGATCCGATTGCACGTGATGAGTTTTGGCAGATATTGATTAGCTTGTCACGAGAGCAGGGTGTGACCATCTTTGTCTCAACTCATTTTATGAATGAAGCCCAGCGCTGTGACCGAATATCGCTCATGCATGCGGGAACGGTACTTGCCACGGATTCACCCGACGCACTGTGTAAGAGCAAGGGGGGCGATAATCTTGAAGATGCGTTTATTGCCTACTTGACAGAGCAGCAAGTTGAAGAGAGTGATGATAGCGAGTTGTTATCCGATAAAGCGATGTCTAGCCAACAAGATAAAATCCATCATGGTGGTTTTTCATTAACACGATTACTCGCCTATAGTCTGCGTGAGGCTTTAGAAATTACACGCGATCCGGTGCGTTTGGTCTTTGCTTTTTTAGGGACGGTGATTCTGCTTTTTGTGTTGGGATATGGAATCAGCCTTGATGTGGAAGATATTCCCTTTGCGGTGATGGATCGGGATCAGTCTCCTGAGAGCCGAGATTACATTCAAAGCCTGGCGGGCTCGCGCTATTTTGAAGAAAAAAAGCCACTCTATAGTGACACTGACATGGATGAACGCATGCGAAGTGGTGAACTGGGTGTGGCTATCGAAATACCGCCTGACTATGGCAAAGATATGCGTCATGGTAAGCAGCCCAGTGTGGGTGTTTGGGTTGATGGTTCGATGCCATATCGTGCTGAAACGATCAAAGGCTATATGCAGGGCTTTCATCTCAGCTATTTGTCAGAACTCAGTATCAGAGAGTCAGGTATTCAGGTAACCCCTAGCTATCAGTTAGTGTCGAGGTATCGCTACAACCCTCAGGTTGAGAGTCTGATTTCAATGGTGCCTGGTGTGATGCCCATTTTATTGTTGATGATTACCTCAATGCTCACCGCCTTGTCGATTGTCAGAGAAAAAGAATTGGGATCCATCACTAATTTCTACGCCACGCCGGTCAATAGACTTGAGTTTTTATTAGGTAAACAATTGCCATACATCATTATTGGCATGATGAACTTTCTGATGTTGATGTGGCTGGTCTATATGGTCTTTGATGTGCCCTTAACGGGTAGTTTTTGGGCCTTACTGGTGGGGACTTTTCTTTATATTATTGTGGCTACTTGCATGGGGCAGTTTATCTCTGCCTTTACCAAAACCCAGATAGCAGCCATCTTTCTGGCCATGATTAGCAGTATTGTGCCTTGTGTGAATTACGCAGGACTTATCAATCCGATTAACTCTCTTGAAGGCGCTGGCTATGTCATAGGGCATATGTATCCGGCCTCTTATTATTTGTTGATATGTCGTGGCGCGTTTACCAAAGGATTGGGTTTTGAGGAATTAACAGCTTTTTATTGGCCTATGATCATGGCTATTGTCGTCATCATGTGTCTGAGTTTTGTATTACTCAAGAAACAGGATCGCTGAATGAGTAGTATGAAAAATATTGTCAATCTTGGCGTAAAAGAGTTACGGACATTGGTGCAGGACCCCGTAATGGTGATGGTCATTTTGATCGCTTTTACATTGATGGTCTACTCAGCAGGCAAAAGCGTCTCAACAGAACTCCAGAACACACCCATTGCCATCGTAGATGAGGATCAATCACCGATATCTATCAATATTGCAGAGGCGTTCTATGAACCGCATTTTAAACCGGCAGAACAGATATCGCTCGCACAGATGAATCAATCTCTTGATACAGGAATGTATACCTTTGTATTAGATATTCCCCCTGATTTTCAAAAAGATTTATTAGCTGGTCGCCAGCCTGAAATTCAGCTGGCTATAGATGCCACCATGATGAGTCAGGCGTTTATTGGCGCTGGTTATATTAGTGAAATCATTGATAGAGAAGTGCAACATTTGCTGAAAACTTCTAACACAGCATCGTCAACAGCTGTGCAACAAATTATTCGCATGCGATTTAATCCCAATCTGAATAGTGCTTGGTTTAGTGGTGTGATGGAGCTGATCAATATGATCACTTTACTGTCAGTCATTCTGACAGGTGCTGCATTAATTCGTGAACGTGAACACGGCACGCTGGAGCATCTCTTAGTGATGCCCATTACACCTTTTCAAATTATGATCGCCAAGATTTGGTCGATGGGACTGGTGGTGCTAATCACCAGTACCTTTTCACTATATGTGGTTATTCAGGGCTGGCTGAATATGACTATTGCGGGTTCTATTGCGTTATTTCAGCTGGGCACTGCTTGCTTTTTATTCTCGACCACATCGTTAGGGATTTTATTAGGCACACTGGCTCGTAGTATGCCCCAGCTCGGTCTCTTATTGCTGTTATTGATATTGCCTTTACAAATGTTATCGGGCGGCATGACACCTTTTGATAGTATGCCCGACATTGTTCAACATATTATGCAGTTCGCTCCGACCTCACATTTTGTCAGTACCAGTCAGGCTGTGCTTTACCGGGGCGCTGATTTTGCCATTATCTGGCCGGATTTATTGGCTAACTTAATGATAGGTAGTGTCTTTTTTTTGATGGCACTGTTCTTATTCAGAAAAAGCCTGGCAACGGTATAAGCCCTGCTGTTAGTGACATGTAATGGACAAGTTTTTCAAGGTACTTCAGTATGTGTAGGTGTAGCGCATTGAGTTTGAGTCAAGGCCATAAAATTAAGTCTTAAAAAGATAAGGTTGTGAAGCTAAGTTGTTTTCTGTGGGGCGCAAATACTAACAGAACTCAGTAACAAGCCATAACCAAAGTAAGGAGGGGATAGACCATGAATTTAGAAGAGAAAATCTGCCAAAGCTGTACAGAAGACAATAATTTGGATTTTGACTTTACCATGGCCTTTCAACCTATCATTAATTGCAGCAATGAGACGATTTATGGGTATGAGGCTCTAGTCCGAGGTATCAATAACGAGTCGGCATATTCTGTAATCTCTCGAGTCAATGATAGTAATCGTTATCTTTTTGACCAGCTCTGCCGGGTGAAAGCTATCTCGCTGGCATCAAAATTAAATATTACTTCCATGCTGAGCATTAATTTTCTGCCCAACGCGGTTTATGTACCTGAACGGTGTATTCGCACCACCTTCGAAGCGGCAAAACAATATGATTTTCCCACAGAGAGAATCATGTTTGAGTTTACAGAAGTGGAAAAAATAGATGATACAGAACATGTCAAACGTATCGTTGATTATTATCAGTCGCTAGGGTTCAAGACTGCAGTGGATGATTTTGGTTCTGGCTACTCTGGTCTCAATCTGCTTGCTGACTTCCAAACAGATATCATTAAACTCGACATGGCGCTCATCAGAAATATTGATTCGAATAAGGTACGTCAAGCTATTATCAAGAACTGTATAACCATGTTCGATGAGTTGAATATTACAACCTTGGCGGAAGGCATTGAAACCTATGAAGAATATGCCTGGTTACGAGATGCCGGAATTGAACTCATGCAGGGATATTATTTTGCCAAACCTGGTTTTGAAAGCTTACCTGAAATAGATCATGGGCATTACCGACAGGCCAGCCAATGATTCATGAGCGGGCTGTATTCAACAACAGTATATGTTCGCTAAACACAGGCATGAACGATAGCTTACATAGAGTACGGTCTCACAAGCTCTCAACATAAAAAACGCATGATAATTAAGAGAACTCATTACGATGATTAACTGGTTAGCCAATCTTGGTGATGTCACCCATGCTGTACAGTTGGCATTGACACCAGCTTTCCTTCTTACCGGCATGGCCGGTATTCTCAATGTAATGGCGAACCGGCTCGCGCGTATCATAGACCGAGCAAGAGTGTTAACCGATAAAATGACCTCAGGGAAGGAACTGTCTGAGCCTTGTCGAGAAGAAATAGCCGTATTGGGTTTACGCCGAAGAGCCGCCAGTAATGCTATTACCATGTGTGTGTTGTCTGCTTTGTTAATCTGCTCCGTTGTCTCAGTGATGTTTTTAGAAGCCCTGCTTGATTTCAATTTACGTTGGATGATAGGCGCGTTATTTATGGGCTCGACGATGGCCTTGGTTATTGGTCTGGCTTTTTTTTTGCGAGAAGTGCATTTAGCCACACGCAATAGTTATAAGATGATTCCATCAATGCAAAATAAAAAGCATTGATAAAACTGGGGTACTAACTAAGGTGGATACAGACAAGCAAAGTCTACTCCTTATGGTTTCAACTCCATTCTAATTAACATTGATTTATTGATAAGACTTGGCATCACTATGGAACAGGACGCAGTGGGATTAACGGACACGATCAGCATATTGTCGGCACAGATGAGGGAACTATGGGAGGCCACGATAAGGGTGATGCCTTCTTTTATTATTGGTCTACTGGTCTTTCTTATCTTCTTTTTACTGGCAAAGCCATTTTCTGCTCTGCTGGTGCATCCCATTGCTTATATCAGTAGCAGTAATCTGGTTCAGAACGTGATCAGGCGCATTATCAGTCTATTTATTATCTTAGTCGGCTTGTATATCTTTCTGAATATTGTTGGCTTAACGCAGGCCGCACTCGCCATTGTCAGTGGTACTGGTTTGCTGGGTATTATCATTGGTTTTGCGTTCAGAGATATCGCCGAAAATTTCATTTCAAGTTTGCTGCTGAGTGTTCAACGACCCTTTTTAATTGGTGATGTCATCGAAGTACAAGGGTTGAAAGGCGTTGTAAATAAGGTGACGGCCCGTGGCACAACCTTGGTTGATTTCGATGGCAATCATATTCAAATACCCAATGCGACCATCTATAAAAATGTGATTAAAAACTTCTCGGCGAATCCCTGGGTAAGAGGCAGTTTTATTATAGGCATTGCCTATGATGCCAGCATCCAGCAATCCAGGCAGACCATTTTGTCGGTATTAAATGAACAAAATGAAGTGCTAAAAGATCCTGAACCACAGGTGCTGATTGACTCATTAGGCTCATCCACGATTAATATCGTGATTAATTTTTGGGTCGATGGCCACCAATATGCCTTAAATAAGGTGGCTTCAGTGCTGATGCACAAAACCGTACGAAAATTGGAAGCGGCAGGTATCAATATGCCGGATGATGCTAGAGAGGTCATCTTTCCTCAAGGATTGCCTGTTGTGCAAACGGGGCAGCCACAAGCAGTGATGTCAGAGCCGTCTAGTACAAAATCTCTACATACTGACAATGCTGATGTGAGTACACAAGAACTGGCCAGTGATACACAAGATATTATTGAGCAGGCAAAAAATGCACGTGATCCTGAGGAAGGAAAAAATATTATCTAAACAGAGTTATCTCTGAATTCGTTATTGTTTTAGACTCAGGCAAACATTACTAACAGGAGCCCAGAATGGGGCAGGCAACATCACCAGATTCAACTTTCTGGCAGCGATTACATCATAAAATTGACCATCTTTATCATGGCTCAAGCACCGGTGCCCGACGATTTCGTTGGGGCTTATTAGCATTTGATGCCATTACCATCCTGTATTTCTTATTAGCCTCTTTTTATCATCATATTGATGATTTTCATGTGCTTGAAGAGGCGATTGGTGTTATCTACTTGCTGGAGTTATTGGCCAGATTATATATCTGTAAATCAAAACTACGTTATCTCATTCACCCGGTTGGACTGGCCGATATTATTGTTATTATTTCCCTGCTGGCACCATCTTTGGCCGAGAATTTTAGTTTCTTACGAGTGATCCGTACGCTGCGATTACTACGCTCTTACCACATGCTGAAAAATCTTCGTAAACAGTCACGTTTCGTGCGAATGCATGAAGATGTGTTGTTCAGTATCGTCAATCTATTTGTGTTTATCTTTGTGATTACTGCCATTGTTTATGTGAGTCAGGTACACATCAACGACGATATTAATGATTATATCGATGCACTTTATTTCACTATAGCCACACTCACGACGACCGGGTTTGGTGATATAACGCTGGTGGGACATGATGGACATATTCTGGCGGTTCTCATCATGATCTTTGGTATCTCATTATTTTTAAGGCTCATTCAGACTATTTTTCGTCCAGGCAAAGTACGTTATGAATGTCCATCATGCGGCTTAAACCGTCATGATCATGATGCGATTCACTGTAAACATTGCGGTGAAGTCATCCATATCACCACAGAAGGAGAGTACTAAACATCACGGTTGTCATATGATTTCAGATGGCTACGAAGCGAAGTATATCGATACTTGACGACGTGTATATTGGGCTCGGACATCGTTGTCGTGTTCTTGCCTGCTTGTAGATTAACTTCAATCTTGCCTTTCTCATTATGTTGCTGTCATGATTTAATAGGATTGCCCCAAGGATGTGGGCAATTGAAAATGATTAAGGAAAATAAAATGAACAAATTTCTTCTAGGAAGCATTATTCTTCTCATCTCTGGCTGCCTGACCTTATCAGGTGAATACCAAGCCTTTGTTTTTGATGCCGATGGCAAGCAGCTCAATCAAAACTTAATTCTTAGAGCGAGTGGTTCTGGAATTTATTCCCTACGAAATTCCGTCTGCAACGCTTATCCTGGGGCAACAATTACCATTATCGATGTAGAAACAGGGGAAGAGTTAGAAAGTGAAAGTCCCTATCAGTGTTAGGTATCTAATCACCTACGCCAAATGGGTCATGCCATGATGCAGGTGTTATTTGTACATGGCATGGGCCGCTCCCCCTTATCTGGCTGGCCAATGCTGCGCCGCTTCAGACAGCATGGAATACGAACACAATCATTCAGTTACTGTGTGTCAAGACAATCCTTTGCGTCGATTCAGTCTCGACTGGAAAAGCGTATCGAAGCTATAGCCAGTGACGGTGAATATATTCTGATCGGGCATTCATTAGGTGGTGTGTTACTTAGGGCTGCTCTGGCAAATATGGACGACTCAGTCAAAGCACCCAAACAGCTTTTTCTGCTCGGCTCGCCTGTTAAAAAATCCAGATTAGCCGTTTATTTCCGCCGATATTGGATGTTTCGTTTCTTAACACAAGACTGCGGTGAGCTATTAGCCTCGAGTGAACGGATGCTGGATATTCCTGCGAGTGATTGCCCAGCAACGGCTGTTGTTGGCGTAAAAGGCATCAATGGGAAAAGCAGTCCGTTTAGAGATGAGTTAAATGATGGGGTGGTGTCTTTGTCTGAAGTCAGTGCGGATTGGATTCAAGACCAGATTCAGTTGCCTGTAATCCATAGTTTCTTACCTTCCAGTAAGCGAGTATCCAGTGTTATCTTGTCCAGGATTGTTTGATTCTATGCTTTAGCAAGGCTCTGGAGTTTATCCAGAGCCTATGTTGTCATTTAACGATGGTATTCACCTGCTCGTTCTGGCTGGTATAGGATTTCATCGACGTGCACGCGAATGGTTTGACCATCACGACCTGGCCAATCAATTTCATCACCCTCAACTAAGCCCAGCATGGCGCTGCCAGCAGGCGCCAGTATCGATATCGTCTTGCCATCTGTTGTCATGTCTTTTGGATAGACCAGCGTCAGGCAAAAAGTTTGATCTGAGGAAGATACCGAAAATTTAACGGTGGAGTTCATCGTTACCACATTAGGTGGGATTGCCGTAGGTTCAACAATGTCGGCGCGATCCAGTTCTGCTTCCAGATAGGATGTTCGTTCAGCTTCGACAGGCGTTAACCCATCCAAAATATGTTCTAAACGGTGTAAGTCTAGCTCTGAAACAATAATATTCGGTTGTGATACATTCATTTAATAACCTCTCAACATTAAGATGTAGCTGTACTGCGACAACGTGTTATAAATAAAAAATGGAAATAAAAAGGCGCGAACATCTCACTGTTCTGAACGATATCATGCCATAAAGTCTGAGGACTTATAAGCCTTATTCTGGCTTTATCTGGAGTATGAAAATTAGCCTGGAATACATATTCTAACGTGCTGTTAATCAATGTTATTTCTGCCTGATTCGGACCGAGGTGAAAAGCACTAATCCTTAATTTATGGGCGTGAAACATGATTTTCTGCTGAAGTGGCGGCAAAGTGCTTAGTCATTCGATAAATCAGTAGCTAACTCACTGCGATTACGCCCGTTCATTTTTCCTTGATAAAGTGCAAGATCGGCTGCTTTAATAATGTCGTCGATATGTTGATGAGGTAACTGGGTGGAAGCAATACCGATGGTGACGGTGAGTGGCTGATCAAGCTCATCCAAATTAAGATCTGATACAACATGTCTTAGTTTTTCTGCGAGAGTGAAAGCGGCTTTATGTGATGTGTCAGGTAATAACAGGATAAATTCTTCACCGCCAAATCGAGCTAAAACATCTGTTTGACGAATATGGTGCTTTAAACAATCGGCGACGTATTTCAAACAAGTGTCACCGATATCATGGCCATAGCGGTCGTTGATGCTTTTAAAAAAATCAATATCAATGAGTAAGATACTGAGAACTGCATGCTGCCGTTTTGCCTCAGCAAGACTGGCTTTAAGCTTGATGTCGAAGCCGCGACGATTAAGGAGTGAGGTTAAAGGATCCTGCTGAGCCAGTTGTTCAAGTTCGTTTGTCAGTGCTCGGTATCTGTTTTGAAAGAAAAGACCAAAATAGGTACTGACAAGGACGCTCATTGCCAACCAAAAACCTCGAGAAATAGACTTACTCTGGTTGTAGGCTTCACCAGTCAAATCCACAAAGAATTTACCCAAAGCCGTACAAAGAATGATTGCTATCAGCAATCCCATTCCGATAATAATAGATTGTTTCTTGCTGCCGAATAATGTAGCCATGATGGGATAGAGTGGAAGTAAAAAAGCAAACTGACTGTTCACGCCACCAGAAATGGCAATCAGGGGAATAATGGAAATAACAGCAACAAAAAAAAGCGCCGCCATTTCATAGGCAGGAAAACGATGACTGCGTATGAATAAATACACCGAAAATATAAGCACCGTATTGATACTGCCCATCACTGTAAAGTAGCTGGGTAGTTCTACAAAAAGAGGCCTGAAAATTGTACCTGAGGCCACAGCAATCAATGATATTAATGTAAATTGTAAAATCAGTTTATGGTTGAGATGGGCGTGCGATTGACCTGACATGGAGTGTCCCTGACCATGGTTTGCAAATTAACAGTAAGTTAGCATACTTCATTCTAAACTGATCACGCTGCTGACGTATTCGTTAAAGATGTTGATTAATTGACATCGCTAGAACATGAATAGCTAACAAGGAAGACACATTGAATAGTCAAAAACGACGTGCCGTTGCCACATTTTTTGCAGCAGGTGCCATAGATAAACAGCATATACCAATGGCACTAAGACGCTTAGGTTTAATGCCTGACAAACGCGTTTGGTTGCGGCTGTTTGAGCAGATTTTACTGGCCTCTGGCATAGTGGCGATGGCTTTATCAATGATTTTCTTTATCGCTTATAACTGGTCTGATATGGGCCGGTTCAGCAAATTCTTGTTGCTGGAAGCCAGCATCATTTTATCTGTCATGCTCTATTGCTATTTTGTGGCCAGAAAACTGGTCAGCAGAATGGCTTTATTGCTAGCCAGTTTATTGGTGGGGGCATTAATGGCCTTTTATGGTCAAACCTATCAAACGGGGGCAGATAGTTGGCAGCTGTTTTTCTACTGGGCCTTAGCGATCACACCATGGGTAGTTATTTCGAGATTCTCCAGTTTATGGCTACTCTGGTTGATGTTATTGAATCTTGCTTTAGTGTTGTATTTTGATACTTTTCATTCAATTTTTGGTTTGGTTTTTGACGCTCAAAATACTTTATTTTGGTGTTTGTTTGGCCTTAATAGTCTGGCATTGCTTATATGGGAGTGGTGCAGTAAGAAAATGGTGGCGCTGACTGAGCGTTGGCCACAACGGGTTATTGCCATCATAAGTGGTTGGGCTATTACGGCATTAGCGATTTATGTCAGTCTGGATAAACCGGAAGAACAGCTGCTGCCCTTGCTTATCTGGGTAGCTTGGTTGGTTATTTTTATGTTCGCTTATCGTCAATTGCGGCTTGATATTTTTATGTTGGCTGGTGGTTGCTTGTCAGCCATTTTGGTCATCATGACACTGCTAGGCCAGCATATTATTGAGTCAGGCGACGAGGCCGCACTATTACTGTTGTCGGTATTGATCATGGCCATGGGGGCGGGTGCAGCCTATTGGCTGAAACAGGTGCACAGGGAGAGTGAGTCATGAGCACTGAGGACAAAGTCTGGCTTACATTAAGCCAATCTGGTCTCGTTTCGGGGGCTAGACCTGAAGGCCTGAGCATATCCACGCCTTGGTATATCAAAACATTACTGGCAGTATCAGCTTGGTTAGCGGCAGTATTTTTGTTTGCTTTTCTGGCCGTGCTGTTTAATGGACTATTAGATTCAGTATTGGCAGATACACTGATTGGTAGTGTTTTTATATTAATCGCATATCACGTGCTTAAGAGTGAGCAGTCGGACTTCGTCGAGCATTTGGGACTAGCGTTCAGTATTGCTGGGCAGATTTTGTTAATTATGGCTATGTTGCATTGGGGAAGTGATGTCAATCATCTCAAGTGGCTTATTGCGCTTGGTTTAAATATATTTCTTATTTTTCTGATACCCAATTTTGTACATAGTGTGCTTTCTTCATTTCTTGCCTGTATTTGTCTAGCGGGTAGTTTAGCTCAATACGGTCTCTTTAGTATGTGCTCGCCACTGATCCTGTTTATTTTTGCCTGGTGCTGGATTCATGAGTTTAAAAATGCAAAGTGGTATCGATATGTGACGACTTTAGGTTATGGCTCTCTGTTTTCTTTACTGCTCATCGAAACAAACACATTTTTTCAGTCCGGTTTATTTTATTGGGGTCATCAGGTAGCAGTTAACCAGCATAGCTATTTTTACTATTTGAGTGCAATGATGACTGGCGCGGTTGTTATATATTCCTCAATAATGATTATTAATAAATATCAATCATTAATGATGAAAAGCTCTTGGTATATATTAGCTTTTGTGTTGGTGCTCTCAGGCATCACGTGGTCAATCAATGGTATGCACACAAGCATGGTTGTTTTGGCTCTGGGGCTGGCGACAACACATCGAATATTGATTGGACTTGGCAGCCTATACCTTTTATTCAGTATTAGCCATTATTACTATTCACTTGATACAACATTGTTATTGAAAGCGTTAAGTCTAGCCATCTTAGGGGGAGTATTGCTCGGCATACGTTGGTGTTTGCCCAAACTGTTTGGAGAATCAACATGAAACTGCATAAAGCGATGGCTGTCACGTCCTTGTTGTTGATTTTACTCACGGTTAATGCATTGGTGTATCAGCAGGAAAAGCTATTGTCTGATGGTGAAAAGATATTGTTGAAGTTGAGAGTGGTGGACCCTCGCTCGTTGATGCAGGGTGACTACATGGCCCTGGATTATGAACTGGCAGCACAGATTCGTATGCACTTGGCAGAACAGCGTCATGATGTGGACAGGCCATTGCGCCCTCAAGATGCGTTTGTGGTCGTCAAAGTCGATAAAGACAATGTGGCAGAATTTGTCCGAATCGATAATGATCAGCCATTAGCCGGCAACGAACGCCGTCTCTTTTTTCGGGTACGTAACAACAGCATCAAATTTGGTACGAATGCTTTCTTTTTTGAGGAGGGCACGGCGTCAAACTATCAGGATGCACAGTTTGCTGAGTTTCGAGTCAATCAGGAAGGGGACTTATTACTGGTCAATGTACAGTAATAAAATCACCCAACCCTTTATTAAGCACGTCCTGATTTTAATTTTGTATGTAAGGATCTCAATAAATTCTCTGTGTCCTCCCAGCTCAGACATGGATCAGTAATAGATTGGCCAAATATGGGGGGATGACCATCTTCCTGCTTACCGTCCACAATGTAACTCTCCAGCATTAGCCCCAACACATTGACATTGCCTGCTATTCGTTGGTCGATGACATCGTGTGAAATAGTCGTTTGTTTGCGATGTTGTCTGAGCGAGTTGTCATGGTTACAGTCAACTAAAACCTTGGGGCGACACTGATTGAATAAGAGCAAAGATATGGCTTGTTCTATCGACTCTTTATCGTAGTTTGTCAGTCCATTCCCCCCGCGCAGAACGAGATGTGTGTCTATGTTTCCAGCTGTATTTTTCATACCAATTTGACCATCACCATTGACTGTCAACGTGTGGTGCTGACTTGAAGAAGCTCGCATAGCATTGATGGCATTGTGAATACGACCATCAGTACCATTTTTAATACCGACGGGGCAGGGTAAGTCACTGACGAGTTCGCGATGAGGCTGTGATTCTGAAGTACGTGCTCCAATGGCTACCCAACTCACAAGATCACTGATGTAGTTCATGACAAGTGGATGAAGTGCTTCAGTGGCAATCGGCAAGCCAAGTTCAGCTAATTGCAGCAAAATACGTCTTGAGCTGTGTAAACCCAATGCCATATTACCTTGACCATTACGTAATGGATCATAGGCTAGCCCTTTCCAGCCAAGCGTTGTTCGGGGTTTTTCAACATACGCACGCATCACTATGAATAACTCGTCTTTAAGTTCAGCCGAGAGTTGTGCCAGTCGTCGACCATATTCCAGAGCGGCTTCCTCAGAGTCTATTGAGCAAGGACCCACAATGATCATCACTCGATCGTCTGCATCGTTAAGTAGCCGCCGGATGGATTGACGTTGTTCTGCTATCTGATGTTCCAGATTGTGTTTGATAGGAAGGGCCGCTTTGAGCTCAGCAGGTGTGGGTAGTCTGAGGCTCTCCGAATCGCATTCATGTTGTAACGTATCGATAGAAGCGGTCATGATAATGGTCCTTTTAAGCAGTCAGGACGAGACTGAGTCAAATGGTGCATCTGTTATTTCTCTACGCATTAAAAAACCCCGTTGGCTGACTGACCATCCGGGGTTTTTTAATGGTAGTCAGCATGATGCCGGACTACCTTAACGATTTTAAGTGTTAGAGGTGCGCCGGCTTTTGGCTATAAAAATAGCCATATGCAAACCACCAATACATCACAACACTCTCTGACAGGGTCAAGGAGAGTAGAACGGATTTTGCTGTTGTTGTTAATGTATTCATAACGCTATGTTAATTCATCTGGTGAAATTTGGAAACCAACTGATTTCTTCAAACAGTCATTATTGACACCAAGGGCAGGCAAGAGGTTCACCGATAAAAATGCCTTCACCTGGCTGTTGAACTGATTTCCAATAGGCTTCAATAAGTGTGTCACCATCCATATAACTGGGAATTAGGATATAGGGATTAGGAAATTTTTGTGGGTAATTGCAGGGTTCAACCACCGTGCCATAACTCCCTGTTGCTCCAGCCTCAAGCCAACGATACGCTTTCATTTGCCCTTGTTTGCGGATGCCTGCACCACCGACAGAAGTTAAATGATCGGCAATCGCACCAGGTAAAAAGAGATTACTACTGATATCGGGTACCTGAACATAGCCCGTCATATAAAACATGACATCGCGTTTGTTTCTTATGCTGGTGCCTTTTGTTCGTTTGCGGTCATCAACATAATGAATTTCTATGCCGTTTCTTTCTGGCCAGATATCGGCAATTTTTTTAAACATCCGCCAACGCGTGCTACGTTGATTATCCTGTGTACGGACAAGATAAGCATGACCTGAAGGCGCACTTTTATCAGCTCTGATGCCTCGTTCAATCAGTTTTTTGGCATCGATAAGATGACGTCCGCTCAACATCATACTCAAAGGTCTATCAGTGTTTTGCCAGAGATGTTCTGATTTAGCATTATAAAAAGGGCTGTCTGCGGTAGGGTGACAACCCGATGGCCGCTGCTTGTTATGACTACAATAGCTTTCATCAAAGCCCAGACTCAATGCACTGGTTAGTGACATACAGCCGACGCGATAGGGGGCATGCCATGTCAGTAACAAAACCTTAATGTTCTCTGTCAAATGCGGTTTGATTTGAGACTCAATCACTGCAAATTGTTCGGGCGAAAGCGTCGATGAAGCTTCCTTGATAGATAGTCCGAGCATTTGTTCGGCTGGCACACTACGTTTTTCAGCATAGAAGTCAGCAATCTTTTCAGATAAGACATCGCCTTGTTTGTAGAGAATGAGGACATTTTTTCCTGATAGTGATGTGGCGGCATTAGCTAGAGATGCGGCGGTGGGCATCAAGCACAAGCCAGCAATTGTCAGTAAGTGTGATAGAGACAGCAACATATTCACCTATAAAAGTTCATAGTTAGTCTATGTCAGTGTTTTAGGGCAATCAATGAAAACTATTGAGAGTGAGCATCATCGCTTTAGTCATGTTATTCATAAACGGTTTATGCCCGCTTAATGGATATAACCGTTGCCATATAAATGTTTATCTTTGGTATATAAATGCTTGTGTGCATTCAATACCGTGTTTAGTATGAGAGAATAACTCGAAAAGCGGGAAAAGGTATTTCCAAGGATATGAAAACCAATCATAAAGATGCAGAAAAGTGGAAAGAAAAGTTCACGGAGTTAAGTCAGACTTTAGATAAGCAAAAAGCCTACGAACTCTTACTTGAGCGCGGTCTTTCCAGATTAGCACTGGTCTCACATGGTTTGGATATGGCGTTGGATGACCAGCTTGATAAGCTTAGAAAACATCTTCGCACCTCAGTCAGAGATAAGACGCTTGTTGAAAGCATCCTTGAAGAAATCGAAACGGCTATCAGTCGCATGGATGAGGATAAACTCTCCCAATCAACATTAACGACCTTACTAATTAGTCTAATAGATAAAATTGACTGGCCAGATAATAAGAAAAAGCATGTGCTGAAATTACGTAAGCGCGCTGTAAAAAAAGCTGACGATGCCCTACCACAAATGCTTGATGAACTCACTGAACTGATTGATGAGTGCATGACATCAACATCAAAAGAGGATGAAGAACGAGGTCTGTTTTCCAGATTTTTCCAGAATAAACAAAGCCAACATAATCTTAATAAAACAACCATTACAGCGCGCGTTTCGCACGCCAATCTATCTGCTACATCCGATGAGAAAGCAGATACTACACCGTCAGAAGCGATAGAGGATAAGGTTATCACGCCTCAAGCGCTTCTGATCGAGCTACTGGAGCGTTTATCTTTACCAACAGAGTTTAGTTCAAAAGCCTCAGAGCTCAGATTGAAAATTCATGATGGTCTCAAAGCAGAGGATGTCCCGAAAACGATTTCATCCATAGCTGACATAGTCAGTCAGTTAAGTTCATCGGTGATGGCAGAGAAGAAAGAATATGAAAGCTTTCTTAGGGATTTAACAAAAAAAATTACCTCACTGGATAAGTACCTATACGAAGTTGTACAAGAAGATCTCTCTGCCTACGAAGAGCGACACAAGTTAGCTGGTGATGTTGAACAGACCATGGTTGGGCTGAGAACAGATGTTGAGAGTGCGGCAGACTTCGATGATATCAAACATCTACTCAGCCAACGACTAGATCACCTCAATGAACAAATCACGCATTATCAACACGCTGACAATACCCGTTTTGCCAATTCACAAAAACAAATTGAAGCACTGACGCAACGATTACATGAAATGGAGTCTGAGGCTAACGAACTGCGATTGGCCACCAGTAAGGCTCGGGCATTGGCGATGAAGGATCCGCTGACAGGTATCTGGAACCGTCAGGCGCTGACTGAGGTTTTACAGACAGAATACAGCCGCTGGACGCGTTACCAAAAATCACTAACCATGGTCATTTGGGACGTCGATTATTTTAAATCCGTTAATGATAAGTTTGGTCATAGTGCGGGTGATGTGGTGTTAAAGACTATCGCTCGTATCTTTAAGGATTCCACAAGACAAGCTGATTTTATTGCGAGTTATGGCGGAGAGGAGTTTGTTGGTCTATTTCCTGAAATTGATTTAGAACAGGCTCTGGACATGGCGAATAAAATCCGTCAGACCATTGAAAAAACACAGTTCCAGCATAATGGTATCTCTGTACCGATTACCGCGTCAGCAGGGTTAGCCTGTTTTGAAAAAGGTGACACGATCGAGGATGTATTCAAGCGAGCAGATAAAGCGTTATACGAAGCCAAAGGACAGGGAAGGAACAATTGTCAGGTAGAGCGCAGGTCAGTTTAGGAACTATTCCGGGTGTGATCACTGTCAACTTATACACTTGATGAAATAAATGTCGATTTGTTTTTGACAAGCGATTGATTTGTTTATCAAGTTTTTTAATTCATATAAGGAGATAGTATGAGTATTGTGAAAACGGGTTCAGCCATTTATAAAAGTTTAGGCAAAAAAGGTGAAGCCAGCGTTAGTACAGAAACGCCAGCACTGAATGAGCACCCTTATGGTTTCACCAGCCGCTTCGAAGGTGGCAAAGGGACTAACCCGGAAGAACTCCTTGCTGCAGCCCATGCCGCCTGTTTTACCATGGCTCTCTCATTTGCCCTTGAAGGCGAAGGCTACAAAGAAGGCGATTTGCATACGGATGTTTCCATTTATCTCGACGAAGACGGTGATGGTTTTAAGATAAGCCGCTCAAAGCTTTCCTTAACAGCGAATGTGAAAGCGATTGATGAAAAAGAGTTTGACCGTATTGCCCATGAAACGAAATTGGGCTGTCCCGTCAGTAAATTATTCAATGCAGACATTGAGCTTGAATACACATTAAACGCCGCATAGTCAGCTGGCGAATACCATTTAAAGGCTCCATTTAATCCATAATCAACGGTTAATGGGGCCTTTTTTTATGCATGAACTGTTATGTGTTGTGACATAACTGCAGCTTCACATAATATGTGTTTAAGCTAGGTATTAACTAATGGTTTAACGCGCGTTATTGCACACTCAAGTGGCTGCAAGGTAGAACTTAATCTCGGTAAGTTTAAGTGTCAGGTTTCAGGCTGGTTCTGAACAGAGATACTTAACTGAACACCACTATTTAATGTGTCAGGAATTGTTAATGATGAGTGAGTTTATGGAATCGAACCTAATCCCCAAATATAAGAATGATAAGAAAACACTGACCAAATCAGTTAACACAATATTCAGTCAGCTGATCGTTGGCTGTTCAATAGTCATTGGTCTCGCTGTTAGCCCAGCGGTTTTTGCCATGACGGATCCGGTATCTCCTCCCTCAGGAGAAAAATTCACCTATGCTTGGCTAAAAGGCTATGCAAGGGCCTTGTCAGAAAAAGCCTATGTTAGTCATAAAGGTGAGTTACCTGAGAGCATTAAAGGTATGAGCTGGGATGATTATCAGCAGCTACAGTTCAACAAAGATAAAGCTTTATGGCGTGATGATGACAGTGAGTTTCGTGCTGAGCTATTTCACTTAGGCTTATATTTTGATACACCGGTGCATATTTCAGAACTCAAAGATGGCGAGACGACACCTATCGAATACACATCAACGATGTTTGACTACGGTAAGACAAGCATTGATGGTAAAGCCTTGCCTGAGGATCTTGGTTATGCAGGGTTCAGAATGCAATTTCATACCGATTGGAAACGTGACGTCATTGCTTTTCTGGGGGCCAGCTATTTTCGTGCAGTAGGTAAAGAAATGCAGTACGGATTATCTGCAAGGGGCTTAGCGGTTGATACAGCTTTGCCTAGAGCCGAAGAGTTTCCCATGTTTACCCATTTCTGGCTAGAAGAGCCTAAACCTGGCAGTGATATCACGACGGTATATGCCTTACTAGACTCTGAGAGTATTACAGGGGCTTATCGCTTCGATATTCAGCCGGGTGACCGATTGAAAGTGAAAGTCGATTCGGCGCTATATCCACGTAAAGCTATTGAACGTCTCGGCATTGCTCCACTGACCAGTATGTATATGGTGGGTGAAAACGACAAACGTACTGCTTGGGATTGGCGGCCTGAAATTCATGATTCTGACGGTTTGTCAGTACATATGGGCAATGGCGAGTGGATCTGGCGACCACTGACCAACCCACGACATCTTAGATTTAATGCCTATGCTGATAACAATCCAAAAGGGTTCGGTCTGATGCAACGTGATCGTAATTTTGATCATTATCAGGATGATGGCGTATTTTATGACCGTCGTCCCAGCCTGTGGATTGAGCCTGAAGGCAACTGGGGTAAAGGATCGATTCAACTGGTTGAAATTCCAACCATGGATGAAACCTTTGATAATATTGTTGCCTTCTGGAATCCAGAACAACCTGTGAAAGCCGGTGAGGAATTACTTTACAGCTATAAAATGTATTGGGGAGGTGTGCCACCTGTTGAACCAGAACGTGCCAAAGTGGTGGACACATTTACAGGCATTGGCGGTGTAATTGGTCAACGTCGTGAATATTATAGTAAACGTTTTGTGATTGACTTTGCTGGTGGCAGTTTATCTATGCTGGGCGATGATATAAATGTTAAGCCCGTCATTACCACTTCTGCCGGTAAGGTCGAAATCACATCAGCTCGACCACAACATGCGATTGATGGTTATCGTGCTATGTTTGATGTGGTTCCACCTGATAATACAACCGACCCTATCAATCTTCGTGTGTATTTAGAAGCCAATGGTCAACCATTGACGGAAACCTGGATTTATCAGTGGACACCACCGCCACAAGATGAACGCGACTTGCGTAATCCATAAATAAAATTAAACGCATAGAAATAAGGCGGCCAATGGCCGCCTTATTTATTGGATTAGTTATTTTCACCTGCTCGAAGCAAGGGCATCAGTTCAGCCAGATCACGTTCTGGTAAATCAATGAAAACGTTTACGTCTTCGGGTTCATTTTCCAGCATACTCAGTAAGCTATTCAGACCATGGCTGACGGCATCTGTTCTGACTTTTTGTGTGGTGAAGTTATTAATGAAACCACCGATAGCCTGCTTGGGGTTAGCAAGCGCATAAGTATTGTTTTCGTTATAGGTGTTTTGTAATAACCAGCGACTGGTTTTACGAACTGCATCGCGATATTGGTCACAGTTGCCGAGGTTCTGCTGCTCACAAAACGGTACCATTTCCCCCATAACTTCATTGATCCAGCCATTACCACTGGTGGTCATCGCATCAAGATATCGACCATGGTTATAAGCATCGTCTGCCTGGTTGATCTGGCGTTCCAATAACACATCACCAATTTGTAGAATGGTTTTTTTATAGACCGGTGTGGGGTCTACTTTGGCCAGATCGATTAATGCCATCATGATCCAGCTCGATGAAACGGAGTTGGCAGGGCGATAGTCATCGCCAACCAGCGCACCATGTAATCCGACTTCACGTATTAAATGACCGGCTACGAGTTTGGCCGCATCGAGGTATTTTGTATTGTTTGTAATGGCATAGAGCCGTGAGAGCGCTGAGACCACTTGGCCTGAATAGAGAATAGATTGTTTATCGGAGTAGGTCCACTCGTTATTTGTGCACTCTGCCACAGGGGTCACTTTGCCATCTTCCTGAATCATTTTTAATAGCCAATCACCAGCAGATTGAGCAGCTTTAAGGTATTTTTCTTCCTCCGGTGTCATTTGATGTAACTGTAATAATGTAAAGAGCGTTTTTGATGTGGTGCCGACCACTACACGACAGGTTTCTTCGTTCGTTTGCGGATCGACACCATAATCAAAGCCGCCGGCATTGGGACCAGAAGTTAACTGTCTATCGAGTAAAAATTGTGCCATTCCATCAAAATATGACTGTAACTCAATGTCTTTTTGAAATTGATTTAAACGAATGAGCGTATTGAGTGTCGTGGCTGAGTATGTGGTCCGCAGCAATTTCTCAGAAGTATCTTGATCGGCATCATAAAATTTATAAACGCCTGAGTAGTCTCTATTAATCGCGCGTAGCAAATACGCTTTACTCTGTTTTATTTGTGTCTTGACACGTTCTCTGTCGACATGGCGGACAATGACGCGATCCCCCTGAATTTCATACGCCTGATTATGATTATTGACCATGGCGTAGACCTGGTTAGGGTGATAGTCAAAACTGATTTTGAAGAAATAATCATCTAGATCTGTTTTCGATTTAACAAGCGTGTCACCCAGCGAAGACTTCGTGGCTTGTTGCAGTACATCCGTCAGCGATGGACCTTCTGCGCTGCCAGCGCCAATCTGCTCGCCATTGTGGTAACTGTTGATGTGAATCTGCCAGTGCGTTTGTTGATAATGATTACGCCACGCGTTTTCTATGTCGACCAGCGCTGTTTTTGTTGAATTATCTTCATTGTCTAAAGCAACACTTCTCACATAGTTAACGATTTCCGTTCGAAAAGTCTGATGATCAATGTGTAGTGCTTCATTCTCTAATTTTGTTTTAGCTTGGTCGGCGTGCACTAGTGGGATAAACAAAATAGTGAGCACCACACTCATAACAAATCTCATCATACCTATCTCCTTTTAAAGCCATAAATTGATCATCGTTGCGTACTTGGATGGGTAAAATCTGAAAACTATCCGTGAATAAAAAGAAATAATGGAAATCTTCAATTCAGAAAGAAAAGGGGATGGTGTAAGCTAGGCTTTTATGAACGTCTACAGCGGATCACCGATATTCGCTGTGATTCAATTACTATCTAGAGGTTATTCATGTTGCAAGGCAGCTGCCTGTGTCAGTCTGTACAGTATGAGATTGAAGCAGAACTTGGGCCCACAATGATATGTCATTGTGAAAATTGTCGAAAAGCCAGTGGCTCAGCTTACGCTATCAATGCAGCAGTGGAGACTGAACATTTTAAACTCAAGAAAGGTCAGGCTGCTCTAGCTGAATATGAATCTTCACCTGGTGTTTTTCGAGTTTTTTGTCAGCATTGTGGATCACAACTTTACAGCAAACGAGCCAGCATGCCCGAGCTCATACGCCTACGTTTGGGCACACTAGATACGGCGGTAGATATCCAAGTACAAGCACACATCTTTGTGAGTTCAAAAGCGCCATGGCATCAGATTTGTGATGACTTGCCTCAGTTTCCACAACGTCCGTAGTTTTTTTGATGATACTCAATAGCTCGATCATTATTATCGCTTTGGCGGTGGCGTTATATCTCGCTTTTTCTAAACGACTGAGAAGTTCTTCCTGTTGGAAAGCAACTGTCACACCGCTGGCATCGATTATGGGCAGTGGTTTTCTGATTAGCGCACCATTGCTGGCGAATACTGTCGGTAATTTTGCTGTGTTCTGCATGGCTTTACTGTTGTTATTAGCGTATGCCGTGGGTCATGCTATTCGCTTTAATATTCGTCATTTTGAGCCTATAGAACACGAAAAGGGTACTGTTCAAAATATTGCTTTCATATCACGAATTGTGTTAGCTGCCGCTTATTTCATTTCTGTCACCTATTATTTGCAATTACTCGCTGCCTTTGTTCTGAAAGCAATGGGGCTTGATGATGAAATGTACGCTAATGTCATCACAAGCAGTTTGCTCATCCTTATTGGTGGTATCGGTATTTGGCGTGGACTGGGGGAATTGGAGAAAGTTGAAACCTATGCTGTCAGTTTGAACTTGGGCATGATTGTGGGATTGTTGTTTGCCTTGTTGGTTTACAACATTCATTTATTGAGCGGGGGAGAGTGGCAGCTACCCGACATTTCATCTGCAATTAATTTGGATGACTTTCGTGTCTTGCTGGGGTTATTGATTGTTGTGCAAGGCTTTGAAACCTCGCGCTATTTGCAGGCTGAGCATTCGGCTGATGAGCGTATTCAAACAATGCGAGTGGCGCAATTAGCTTCAGCCGTTATCTATCTATTGTTTATTGGCTTGTCCACCGTCTTATTCCATTCCGGATTAGATGCCGATGTTACTGCGATTACCAATATTATGTTGCCGGTAGCGGTAGTCTTACCAATGCTGATATCGATTGCTGCTGTGGGGAGTCAGTTCAGTGCGGCTGTTGCTGACACCTCTGGTGCCGGTGGTTTGGTTCAGGATATTTTGCAACATAAACTACCCGTGCGGTATGTCTATATAGCTATTACCCTTGTGACTGTTTTGCTGACATGGGCTACAAATGTGAATGAGATTATCGCTTATGCCTCGCGTGCGTTTGCTCTGTTTTATTTCATCCAAAGCCTGGTGGCAGCGATACTGGCTTATCAAAAGAAAGTCATGTGGCATAGTGTATTTTTTACATTGATCGCGCTGATTTGTTTTAGTGTTTTCATGTTTGGTATACCTTCTGGTGGCTAGCCGTATCAGTCGTGTTGACATAAAAATATGAGTGATGGGAAGGAGAGACGGATGGAAGATATCTGGCTACAAGCTGTAAAACGTATACATGCCATTGCCGAGACAGGCCGTGAGTTTAGTCATAACGAATATGACCTGGAACGTTATCGGGATATTTCAGGCTTAGCTCAGCAATTGCTTGCTTCATTAGCCAATACCCCCCTTGCTGCCATTGAAAATTTATTCCGCCCTGATGTGGATGATGGCGGTTACATTACGCCCAAAATTGATGTGCGTGGTGTGGTTTTCAAAGAGAAACAAGTCTTACTCGTGAAAGAGAAAATGGATGGTTTGTGGAGCTTACCTGGTGGTTATGCCGACTTGGGATTATCAGCGGCAGAAAATACTGAAAAAGAAATGTTTGAAGAAGCGGGTATTTTGGTCAAAGCCTCACATTTATATGCAGTAAGACATAAAGCAAAAGGTGACTATAAGCCAGATATCCGGGATTTCTATAAGCTCTTTTTCTTGTGTGAGGCTATGCCAGAGCAGGAGATCAAAGCAGGAATGGAAACGGATGATGTCGGCTATTTTGCTATCGATGATCTCCCACCCTTATCTCAAGGCAGGGTGATTGCCTCAGATATCGAACATGCCTGGGAGTTTCTATGTGACCCTTCAAGACCGACTTTGTTTGATTAATTAAACACCAATTTTTACCCATGGAGATAAAATGAAATTTATACAAATATGCACATTGGCCTTATTGTTAGCCAGCACACAGATCACGCTTGCCGATACCGAGTCAGAAAAAGAAGCGGCGAAACTAATGGATGCCGTCGGTATGCAGTCGGCACTTGAGCAGTCAATGCAGCAGATGTTAGATGTGCAAATCAATAATAACCCTTCCTTGTCGCCATTTCGCTCTGTCATGAAGGAATTTTTCAGTAAATATATGAGTTATGAAAGCTTAAAACCGGACATTATTCGTATCTATGCCGATGCTTTTACTGCACAGGAATTAACAGATATTCGTGAGTTTTATGGCAGTAAAACCGGACAAAAAGCGATTAAATTGATGCCTCAACTTATGCGTCAGGGCGGAGAAATTGGTGCTAAGCGCGTTCAGGCGCATATTGGTGAACTTGAATCGATGATTAAAGCGGAAGCTGAGCGCCTCAAAAAAGAAGCGAAGTAGCTCCTGTTAGTGAGCCGGTTTGATATGAGTTAGTGGGTTGGATGTTAATGCACTGACCCTACATTTTTTTCAGTTTTAACCCAGCCTTAACTGGGTTTTAGCAATACTCTTGCTTAAAGATGAGGTTGACTGTGTTTCAGTAATACAGGAAATCTCATCAGCACTAAGCCGACCTAAGGAGTCATTGCTGATGAATAAACCAATGAAAGTCATGCTGCAGCCGAACATAAATGATGAAGCGACTATTTATAGTCTTTCACCACTGTCTTTTCACATTGATAATCAGGATGAGTTATTACAGATGGCAGCGTCTCTGCAAAAGAGAGGGGATTTCAATACTGAATCCGCTACCTCCTTGGCCTCAGCATTAAAGCTCTTGAATGATGCTGTCACAGAAAGGAAACATGAAGCCATCTTCTCTGATTTCCGACCATTTCTCACTCACTTTATCGATTTGCTCAAACACGCTTCTGAACCTGATGTCCGTAGCCACTACGGTTAGGCTGAGACATACCATCTGAAAGCTGGAAAACTTAACAGCTTATTCAGTAAATAATTCAATTAACGGATGCTAGCTTCTAAGCCAGAAGCTGGGTAGGTAAATCACGGCACGACGGAGTCAAAGTCGTGCCGTGTCATATCTAAGTTGATTTCTGCGCTTCTATACTACGTTTAATCAGTGGCGCAATTGTTGAGCCTTGTACAACGATAGAGAAAATCACGACCACATACGTCATCATTAACAACAAAGTGTGATAATCAACGCCATTGATATATAGCACGTCTTTGGGTGTCGATGCGGCCATGGCCAGAGCAAGACCACCACGCAAACCACCCCAAGTCAGAATCTTGATGGCATGTGCGTCATAGCTGCGGAACCGTTTGAAGCCGATGTATGGCAAGGCAACGCTGGCAAAACGGGCAAGCAGTACCAGTGGAATCATGACCAGTCCTAATCCAATCTCTGTCCAGCTGACTGGTAAAATCACCAGCATCAGACCGATTAACAGGAATAAAAGGGCATTTAGGAAAGCATCAACGGTATGCCAGAAATGAGATAGGGTGAACTGGCTGTGCTCAGAGAATCCAACTGTTCGTGTGATATTACCAATCACAATACCACTGACAACCATAGCCAAAGGACCAGATACATCAATCACATTCGCCAGAGCATAACCAGCGCTGGGAATACAGAGAGTAATGAGTAATTCGATACTGGAATCATTACTTCTACAGATACACCAGTGAGCTAAAAAAGCCAGTACGGCACCGAACACAATACCGCCTACAGCATCCACTAAAAATAGTTCTGCAACGCCAGAAAAAGTCGGCTCAGCACCAGAGAAAGCTAAGGCAAAAATAGTCGTGAAAACAACTAGGCCCACACCGTCATTAAACAGGGATTCGCCTTCCACCTGCACCGATATTTTTTCTGGTGCATGCATTTTTTTGATAATGGCCAGCACAGCAATGGGATCTGTTGGGCTAATTAAGGCACCGAATAACATGCAGTAAATCAATGGCAAGTCCCAGCCCAAGAGTCCTAACACCCAAAAGCTGGCATAGCCAATCAACACCGTGGAGAGTAGCGTGGAAAATAACGCCATGATAGTGATTTCCCAGCGCTGCTGACGCAACAGGTGGAGATCAATTTCCAAGGCACCAGCAAAGAGCAGAAATCCTAACATCCCCTTTAATAATAAGAGGTTAAAGTTCAATCCCTCGAAGGCATCACTGATAGACGTGGCAAGATCGTTGCCACCAAACTTAATCAAGGCGATTAAAAGCAGAGACATGGCCACAGAACCTGTGGTGATAGCTATAGTGGTTTGCAACCTGAGCAAGTATTGATTAGCAAAAGCAATAAATACCGACACCGCCGATAAAAAGCAGAGGAAATACCAAGCGTTCATGGGTTGCTCCAAATTTTAAGATCTGTTTTCAGAGCAAACGACCCAACGCCACTGTGAGAACAGTACTTAAATAGTGATAAAACTGATGGTATGAAGAGCTGGCAATGACACAGATAGTCCTACTAACGATGTCAGCGCCATACTATGATAGAAGTGACGCCAATATTGGAATTTGCTAACAAACAAATTGAGATGTGGAACCATACTACTTCTGCTCTGAACTTCACCAGCCGTTCAGAAATCGCAGTAAGTTTAATCCTAATCAACTGGCCTGTAAAAACTAATTTTGACGATACATAAGGGCGTTAAAGAATAAGCCCTGATTTCGAATTGCTCATCAAGTTAAGCCGTTTTTATATGCGATAATACCGAATATCAAAATAGCCATAAGCTGCAACAACTAAAAAACAACCTGCTGGCACCAGATATGAGAGTGCCGTTGTAAAATTATCAACCAAACTGCCTTGCAGAAGAGGCACTATGGCTCCACCTAAAATAGCCATGACTAATCCTGCCGCGCCAAATTTTGTATCTCCCCCCAGCTTTTGCAGTGCCACACCATAAATGGTTGGAAACATAAGCGATAAACTAGCGGATAACATCACCACAGCCCATATTCCTGTTATGTCAGGCACATTAGCCGCATAGACGCACAAAATCGATCCTGTTAATGCCAGAATCAGCATTAACTTTGACGGGTTAAAGCGTGACATAATGCCAGTCATGGTGAACCTGGCTATCAAAAAAACAAGCAAACTGTATTGTAAATAGCGACTTGCTTGGGTTTCAGTTCCACCAATGGCTTCCTGTACATACTGAATGGTATAGGTCCAGATACAGACTTGTGCGGCCACATTAAAAAACTGGGCAATAACGCCATAGCGATAATGTTTATTACCATATAAGCGCCCGAAACAGCCCTGTATATTACTGCGTGTTTCCTGCGGGTTAACGCTGCTCGCTGTCGGCATTTTTATCAGCAAAATAAGTAGCCAGATAATGAATAAAATGCACGCCATGGCGACATAAGGAAACATGACCGCTGTTAGTTCTTCTGCTTGAACCTGCTGTAAGGTTTCCAGTGGCATCATGGCGCGTGCAGTCGCATCAGCGACATTAAGATTGGGGAGGATCAGCGTCGCCGCAAGAAACACACCTATGTTGGTACCCACCGGGTTAAAAGCCTGAGCCAAATTCAGCCGTTGCGTGGCATTGTCTTCCGGGCCAAGCGACATCACAAATGGGTTGGCTGACGTTTCTAATATTGAAAGGCCGGCGGCAAGCATGAATAGGGCCATCAGAAAAAAGTGATAATCCATGACCTGGCTTGCTGGGTAAAAAGCAAAAGCCCCTAATGTGGCTAAACCTAACCCCGTCAGTACACCTGTCTTGTATGAGTAACGACGATTAATGAAAGCAGCTGGCAGGGCTAGGCAGAAATAGGCACCATAATAGGCAAACTGAACCAATGCTGCCTCCACCTGACTCATGACAAATACTTTGCTGAATACTTTCACCAGGGGATCCGTCATATTGGCGGCTACACCCCAGGCAGCAAAACAAATTATCAATAACAAAAAGATATGGCGTTTATCACGATAAACAAAGGGTTTGAGTTCAGTCATTGTGTCTCCGCAACGTTGCGTAACTCATTAATAAAGTTATAGTCGATACTCGCCTAGATAACTGTCATTTGTCCAGTATCAGCAACAAGGGTACGACACTTCCCTAATACTAAATAGCTGTTGTATTGTGTTGCCTGTCATTCATGATTTATCAAAAGGACTGTGCATGCGAGCATTATTTGCTATTAAAGGATTTTTATTATTCAGCCTGATTGCTTTTTTAAATGCCTTTGTTGATTTGGGGCATAAGATTCTGATTCAAAACACTATCTTTAAAACCTATGATGGTGATGTACAAATCATGCTGTCAGCATTGGTGAATGCTTTAATTTTATTACCGTTCATATTGATGATGACGCCATCATCTTTTCTTGCGGATAAATATCCGAAAAATAAAGTCATGCAATACAGTGCCTTATCTGCAGTTGTTGCGACGGTTCTAATTACGATTTTTTATTATATGGCTTGGTTCTGGGCCGCTTTTCTGATGACGCTGGCCTTATCGATTCAAAGTGCCATTTATTCTCCCGCCAAATATGGTTATATCAGGGAAGTGGTCGGTGTTAAAAACCTAGCCTCGGGTAATGGTGTTATTCAATCTGTGACCACCACCGCGATTTTGCTGGGGACGCTGGCTTTTAGTTTTGGTTTCGAGTCTTTACTCAGCAAACACTATTATTATCAAGCAGAAGATATCTTGCCATTGATTGCGCCTCTAGGTTGGGTCTTAGTGGCTCTTTCCCTAATCGAGTGGTTAGCAGCCTTAAAACTTGAGCCGAAGTCATCTGTACGCAAAGAGCAAGAGTTTGATACTAAAGCGTATCTGAGTGGTCGTTCAGCCGTGGGCATTATGAAGGATTTGACTAGCAACCAAGTAATCTTTCGGTCTGTTATTGGGCTTGCCGTGTTCTGGTCTCTTTGCCAGGTCATGCTGGCCACTTTTCCTGCTTTTGCTAAAGATATTGCTGGTATCGATAATACGGTCATTATTCAGGGTACGATGGCCTTTGCCGGTATCGGCATCGTTATTGGGGCTTTTTTAGCGGGTAAGATGTCGTCCAACTATATCGAAACCGGGCTTGTTCCTCTTGGCGCGATGGGCGTGGCATTGAGTGTAGCGTTTGTCAGTTTTGCCATTACACCTTTTTTACAAGCGGTTAATTTCTTTTTACTTGGCGTATTCGGTGGGCTTTATTTGGTTCCACTTAATGCATTGATTCAATATCACGCTAAGTCTGGGCAGATGGGCCGAATACTGGCGGGCAATAACTTTGTTCAAAACATTGCCATGCTGTCTTTCTTGTTGCTAACGATTCTGGCTGCTTATGCAGGCATGAATAGCCTCGGGATTTTTGCGATTTTACTAGCGGTGGCCATAATCGGTGCCATCTATACCATCACACAATTACCACAATCATTAGCGCGTCTGGTTGTTTCATTGGTGTTTTCGCTTCGTTATCGGCTCACTGTATTAAATATGGAAAGAATTCCAGCGAGTGGTGGCGTATTAATGCTGGGCAACCATATCAGTTGGATTGACTGGGCAATTGTGCAAATGGCCAGTCCACGTCCGCTACGGTTTGTGATGGCAAAATCCATATATGAGCGTTGGTATCTGCGCTTTATCTTTGAGTTTTTTAACATTATTCCTGTAGGGACGGGCGCAAGTAAACAGGCCTTGGATGCGGTCAGAGAAAGTTTAAATAAAGGGGAAGTCGTCTGTTTATTTCCCGAAGGCGCCATTAGCCGTAACGGGCACCTAGGTGAGTTTCAACGTGGTTTTGAAGTGGCTGCTGCTGATGCTGATGCGGTGATAGTACCGTTCTATCTTCGTGGTTTATGGGGAAGTCGTTTCTCACGCTCCAGTGATCGTTTGAAAACCTTACGTAGTAAGCAGTCGTTTTCGGACTTAATTGTGGCCTTTGGCGAACCTCTCGCGATTAATTCAGATCGCTTTGCTGTGAAACAAGCCGTTTTACAACTGTCGGTAGATGCCTGGACAAACTATACCGAAAGTCTGGAAACGTTGCCTGAAGCCATCATTAAAGGTTTAAAGCGGCAGGGCAGTGAAATGGCTGCGGCGGATATTATTGGATCAGCCACCAGTGGTCACCGGATGTTAAGTGCCGCTATTTTATTTTCTAAGCAGCTACCTGCTGATTACCATCAAAACATTGGCATCATAATGCCAAGCTCCAGTGCCGGAGTGATAGCCAATATTGCGAGTTTATTGAGTGGCAAAACACTGGTGAACCTTAACTTCACTGCATCGGCTGAGGCACTAGCAGCAGCCAGCAAGAAAGCTGATATTAATACCATTATCACGTCTAGAAAATTTATTGAAAAACTGGCTAATAAAGGGTTTGATGCGAGTCTTTTGGATACGGCCAAACATGTACTATATATGGAAGATTTGCGTCAGAACATTAAAAAGCGCGACTTCATTAGTATGATGGTTTTTGTTCGGTTAATGCCGTTGGAAGTTATCAAAGCACGTTATATGAAGGCCGTCAAAGCAGAAGACCCGGCTGTCATTTTATTTTCATCCGGTAGTGAAGGTACACCAAAAGGGGTATTACTTTCCCATCGAAATGTTATGAGTAATATCAGGCAGGTAGCTGATGTTCTTAATACTGAACGTGATGATGTCGTGATGTCTGTTTTACCTTTATTTCACGCTTTCGGATTGACGGTCACGACATTTTTGCCGCTGGTAGAGTCGCTACCCGTGATATGTCATCCCGACCCAACAGATGTCAGGAATATTGCTAAAGGGATTGCGACATTCCGTGGCACCATACTTTGTGGTACATCGACATTTTTGCGTATGTATGTCCGCAACCGTAAAGTCGAACCCTTGATGTTGGACTCTTTGCGGATTGTGGTTTCTGGCGCAGAAAAACTGAATCCGGAAGTACGTGATAGCTTCAAAATCAAATTCAATAAAACCATTTATGAAGGATACGGTGCAACGGAGACAACCCCGGTCGCTAGTGTCAATATTCCAGATAAACTGGCTCCCGATACTCTAACCACACAGATTGGCAGCAAACTAGGTACCGTTGGTATGCCATTACCGGGCACACGTTTCAGAATTGTTAATCCAGACACATTCGAAGACTTACCCGCTGGTGAAGATGGTTTAATCTTGATTGGTGGTAATCAAGTGATGATTGCTTACCTTGATGATCCGGAAAAAACGGAGTCTGTCATTACTGAACAAGATGGTGTGCGTTGGTATCACACAGGAGATAAAGGTCATCTTGATGAGGATGGGTTTCTGGTCATTGTTGATCGCTATTCCCGTTTTGCCAAAGTCGGCGGTGAAATGATTAGTCTTGGTGCCATTGAGTCGGCTTTAAAACCTCACCTCAGTGAGGAGGTCGATATTCTGACCACGACAGTCGCTGATGAGAAAAAAGGCGAAAAAGTGGTGCTGCTATACACGCAAGAACAGGCGGAGGCTGATATAAAACAAGCTATCAGTGAGCAGTTATCACCGCTGATGCAGCCTAGTAAACTGCTATATGTCGAAGACATTCCAAAACTGGGGACGGGCAAGACTGATTTGAATGCAGCAAAAAAACTTGCTGCACACGCTGTTCAATAACGGGTATGGGTATGATGGATATGCTTCAGGTAACCAACTTTTTTCTGGAGTTGGATGCCTTAAAACACATTCAACGTCGTAGTTATATTACGGGTGGTGAGCGTTTAGAAAATTCTGCTGAGCACTCCTGGCATCTTGCTATGGCTTGCTGGAATATAGCGGCGTATTTCCAGCTTGATGTCGATATGGCTAAATTGCTGCAATACGCATTAGTGCATGACTTAGGTGAAGTTGATGCCGGTGATACTTTTCTATATTCAAAAGAAAGAAAAACGTCCAATGAAGCTGAGAGGCTGTGTGTACAACGTTTTTCAGAACATAGCGGTAATCATATTCAAGACTTGCTTACATTATGGGATGAGCAGGAGTTTGGTCACAGTACTGAAGCAAAACTCATGAAAACAGTAGACAGGCTACTGCCATTTTTATTGAATATCGCCGCTGAAGGTAAAACCTGGAAGTCACACCAGATTAGGGCTTCACAAGTTAAAAATGCGCATGCCTTTATTGCTGATGATTTTCCAGAACTACACCAATGGCTGAGTGAGAAGATTGATTATGCTACTCAACAGGGGTGGTTGTTAGCTGATGATGCGGCGGAAGTTGCCACTGAATAACCTCACAGGCATACTCATTTGTTCCAATAACAAGGAGAGAGAGAAATGACTTTAGCTTTAACCCCACTGATTTCATTAATTGCCGGTATTTTAATTCTGATGGTACCGCGACTATTGAGTTACATTGTTGCGATTTATCTGATTATTATTGGTTTAGTTGGCTTATTTGGTACCAGTATTAATTTAACACCATGAGATAAAACACGTAATGATGAAGAAGCCTCGACATTTCATCGGGGCTTTTTTATGTTTATCCCTATGACAGCGTTATGACGATATTAGATTGCATCGCCTTATTTTTTCTGCTTTCTGCAATGGCGGCTTTGCCAAGTATCAGTGTGATGCTGGTTGTATCACGTACCTTATCAGGCGGCGTATCACAGGGTGTTATGGTCTGCTTGGGAATTGTAGCGGCAGACTTGCTGTATCTGTTACTAGCCATGTTTGGACTGACGATAGTGGCTATGTGGCTTGAGCAACACCGGTGGCTACTGCAAATAATGGCAATCATTATTTTAGTGCTATTCAGTTATCAGCTTTGGCACTCGCCTTATCGTTATGCTGCTATGGCAACTTCAGGAAAAAGAACTAGCTTGGCTAGCTTTATGGCTGGTTTTACTTTGACCTTAGTCGATTATAAGGCGATATTTTTTTACCTTGGCATCTTGCCTGTTTATCTCGGTAGCAGCGATATCACATTATCTTCATTGCTTATGTTGTTAAGTACTACTGCGATTGCCGTAGCTTGGGTAAAATTAGCTTATGTCTTGCTTGCCAAGCATGTTCAAGGTGCTGTCGTTTTGCAAAAAAGTTATCGGTTCATGTCAGTCATTTTGTGTCTAATTGCATTATGGCTAACTGTGGATATGGTTCTGAGTCAGTTTAATTAGTTAGCAACTCACATCGATATGAGTATCAAACAGAGGTGGAAGAGATAAATATGAGTGATGATAGCCAGACGCGTCTGGATGAAGTCATTTGCGATTGTAGTGGCACAACCCGAGCCAAAGTAGAAAGCCTGTTTGAACAGGGAATAGTTGATATTGATATTATCTCTCGCAAAACCGGTGCAGTGTCTGGCTGTGGTTCTTGCGAATGGGATCTTGAAACATTGTTGGATGAATTAGTTCAGGGCTTAGATGATTAAGTTTTTAGGTTTTCTATGTAAAGCATCGTTGCCCCAGCGACTGCGGCAGGAATCACTAAAAAGTTAACGATAGGAATCATGGTGGCAAGCAACGTAGCAAAACCAAATCCCAGCGCCAGACTTCGGTGTTGGCGAAGTTTGTCACGTTGTTCTTTAAAACCTAATAAATGATTCCCCATGGGGTAGTCATGATAATCAAGTGCAAGCGTCCAGCTTGAGAAGAAAAACCATAAGACTGGCGCAATAAGGTTTAAACCGGGTATCCAAGACAACAGTAATAATGGCAGCATCCATCGTAATAAATAAGCGGTTTTACGCAGTTCATTCATCACCATTTTTGGTGTGTCTTTGATGACTTGCGTCCATGGCATATCGGGTGGACTGGCTCCTGACATCTTGGTTTCAACCATTTCAGCGAGAATGCTATTAAAAGGTGCCGCTAGGATATTGGCGATTATGGAGAAGGTAAAAAACATAATTAATGCCAGTAGCACAACAAACAGCGGCCAGATGATCCAAGTCAGAGCACTTTCCAACCATGACGGTAACCAGTCGGGCATCAACGCCTCAAGCCAACCATCAAAATGAGATAAGCCAAACCAGATGGCACCACTAAACAGCAAGGTGTTAATGAGCATCGGCAAATAGGCAAATCGTCTGATGCCAGGCTGATTAATTAAGCTAAACCCCTGAATCAAGTATCGTGCGCCCTGGATCATTTTTCGCATAATGGCCTCATTCAGTGTTTAGATTTGATAACTAGCGTCATATAGAAAAAAGCGATACTGGCTGGAATCAGTATCGCTCATTATGCATTTATGGAAGTGTGACAGGCTCTGGTGCGACCCAGCCTTCTTTACGATATTCCGCTACGACTGTGGTGTAAACGCCGCCACGAACGTTAAATATCCCTGTGATGCGCATGAATCTTGGCTGACATGCCGCTACCAAATCATCAAGAATGGTATTGGTCACTTTTTCATGAAATGCGCCTTGATCGCGGTATGACCACATATAAAGTTTAAAGGCCTTTAATTCAACGCATTTTTCATCTGGTACATAGTCCAGTTTGATGGTGGCAAAATCGGGTTGTCCGGTCTTGGGACACAGACAGGTAAATTCAGATGTTTCGATGTGAATGGTATAATCGCGCTCCGGTGTTGCATTATCGAAAGTTTCTAATTGTTTGCTTGGCTGTGTAGACATGGATGCTCTCTAAAGTAATAAAATAAAATGACTATTATCTCTTAAGTGAAAGATTATATTAAGTGTCTGAAATAATTATCCTCATTATCGTTATTATCATCGCGTTTGTTGGCGTCAGTTGGTACGCTAATTACAAGAGCCAGCAACGTGCCAGGGAATTTGAGCGTGAACTGGATCTTCACAACGATGAAGACGACGAATTCAAAGAACGCTTTGACGCACTTTTTGAACAAGAGTTGCATGAACAGACGCCACACCCAACTTCGTCGTTTAGTGAAACAGAATCCAGCGAAGTCGACATGGACTTGTTTGATGAGCCACTCTCCAATGAAGAAGCTGTGAGTGCAGAACCAGAGCCACCACTCCAGGATATTCAGCAAGAAAAACCAGCTAAGAAAGCCAAACCAGAACCTGCGCCAGCGCAAGACTGGGACATGGTTATTGCGTTTACGATTATGGCTGAGTCAGGCACGATGTTTTCAGGTAAGCAGGTCAAGGCCGCGCTGGAAAATCAGGACTTACATTTTGGTGATATGCAGATTTATCATCGGTTTACCCAAGGTTCACGCAAACAGTCGTTATTCAGTGTGGCGAATATCATTGATCCTGGCACACTTTTACCTGATAAATTTGTGTCCATGTCGACCCCGGGCTTACTGATTTTTGCGCGATTACCCGCACCAATAAGTGGTTTGGCATTATTTGATGACCTACTGGATACCGCTAAAAATATGACGCAATCATTAGGTGGCGTGCTGTGTGATGAAACTCGACAGCCTGTGAGTGATGCCGCCATAGAGTCGATGCGTACGAAAATTTTCGAGTACCAAATGTCCGTTCAAGCTGAAAGTGATCACCTGTCGAATGACTATTTCAATTGATGTTAGGCAGCGTGCTGCCGAGTTGCGCGATACTCTCAATCACTACAGTTACCAGTATTACGTATTGGATAATCCAGAAGTACCGGATAGTGAATATGACCGTTTATTTCGGGAACTGCAGAGCTTAGAACAAACGCATCCTGAGTTACTCACTGCCGATTCGCCTACACAGCGTGTTGGTGGTCAAGCGTTAGATAAGTTTGATGAAGTTCAGCATGCCATCCCCATGTTGTCTTTGGACAATGTGTTTGATCAGCAAGAGTTAGCTGCATTTGATAAACGTGTGCGGGATTGGTTGAATACTGATAAAGAACAAACCTATGCGGCGGAACCCAAACTTGATGGTCTTGCCATCAGTATCCGTTATGAAAATGGTGTCCTGGTTCAAGCAGCAACGCGAGGCGATGGTTCCACAGGTGAGGATGTGACTGCCAATGTGCGCACCCTCAATTCTGTGCCATTGAAGTTACAAGGTGGACCTATTCCTGCGGTTGTTGAGATTCGTGGTGAGATTTTTATGCCTAAAGCTGGTTTTGAAAAGTTGAACCAGTCTCAGTTGGCAAATAATAAAAAACCATTTGTGAATCCACGCAATGCTGCAGCCGGATCGTTGCGTCAGCTTGACTCAAAGATCACCGCATCCAGACCGCTGGAAATTTACTGTTATGGCCTTGGCGTGATTGAAGGTATGTCGCGTCCCAGCAGTCACTCTGCCGCTATGAATTTGATAGCAGAGTGGGGCTGTCGAATTTCACCTGAACTCAAAGTATTAGAGGGTTTAGAAGCCTGCCAGCAATATATCGATGAGCTGGCAGTACGTCGCGACAGCCTTGAATATGATATCGATGGTGTGGTGTTTAAAGTCGATGATACCGTTTTGCAGGAACGACTTGGCTTTGTTTCGCGAGCGCCTCGCTGGGCAATTGCCTACAAATTTCCTGCACAGGAAGAGATGACTACGGTAGAAGATATTGAAATCCAGGTCGGTCGAACAGGTGCCTTGACTCCGGTTGCACGCTTGAAGCCGGTATTTGTCGGTGGTGTAACCGTGTCTAATGCCACATTACACAATGAAGATGAGATTCGTCGTAAAGATGTGCGTATCGGCGACACAGTGATTGTTCGACGTGCAGGTGATGTGATTCCGGAAGTCGTGAAGACAATCATCACTAAACGTCCTGATGACGCACGTGAGTTTGTCATGCCAACAGCTTGTCCCATTTGTGGCTCGGATGTAGAGCGGGAAGAAGGGGAAGCGGTATCGCGTTGCAGTGGTGGTTTATTTTGTGCCGCACAACGGAAAGAGGCGATCAAACACTTTGCATCGAGAAAAGCCCTGGATATCGACGGTCTTGGGGATAAGTTAGTTGAACAACTGGTGGATGCCGGACACATCAAAGATGTCGCCGATTTATTTTTATTAGATGTCGACACTATCGCCAGTTTGGAACGTATGGGGCAGAAATCTGCTGAAAATCTGGTGAATGCTTTGAATGCAGCAAAATCAACACGTTTCCAACGGTTTCTGTATGCGCTTGGTATTCGTGAAGTGGGTGAAGCCACGGCACGTGCTTTGGCTTTGCAATATGCATCGCTGGAAGAATTGATGCAGGCCTCATCTGAGAGTCTTATGGAGATTGAAGATGTGGGCCCTGTTGTGGCTCACCACATTGAGACCTTTTTCCAACAAACGCATAATCGTGAAGTGATTGAACGTTTGTTAAGCGTGGGTATTCACTGGCAAAACGAAGAGAAAAAACAGACTAATACGGCTTTGAGTGGTAAGACTATTGTGCTAACTGGAACGCTACAGACTTTATCGCGCAGTGAAGCCAAGGAAAAATTATTAGCACTCGGTGCAAAAGTAGCCGGGAGCGTGTCGAAAAAAACCGATTATGTGGTTGCCGGCGCTGATGCCGGCTCGAAACTCACCAAAGCAGAATCATTAGGTATTGATGTAGTTGATGAAGCAACATTACAAGACTGGTTAACACAGGAAAAATAATGACAGCACTCGCAGACGCAATTAAAAAAGTTGCCACTGGACCGCATCTCAGTAAAGATCTGACGGAGCAAGAAGCATTTGATGTCATGATGGAAATTCTGTCTGGTCAGGCTGACCCTGTTCGTGCAGCTATATTTTTTATTGCCATGCGAATGAAACGGGAGACTAATGAAGAGAACTTAGGCATTCTCAGAGCCTGTCAGTCCATTACCGATAGCCAATCAGTCAATGTCGACCAGTTATTTATTTTTTCTGACCCATTCAATGGTTTTAATCGTCATTGTCCGATGACAGCCTTTTTACCGGCTGTTCTGGCAGCCTGTGGTTTACCTGCAATGTCACAAGGCGTATTTGAAATGGGGCCAAAATTTGGTGTTACCCATGCTCAGGTTTTAAAGCTGGCTGGCTATAGTACTGAAAAGTCGACAGCTGAAGCAGCTGAAGCGGTAGTGAACAATCAGATTGGCTGGGCCTATTTAGATCAAGCTCAGGCAAGTCCTGCATTATTTGCATTAGAAACGCTACGGACACAAATGATTAAACGTCCGAGCTTGGCAACATTAGAAAAAATGATTATGCCACTCAAAGCAAAGCAAAAAACACATTTAGGTATCGGCTTTGTTCATAAAGAATATCCCGATATTTTAGCTTGGTTAGCAAAAGCTTTTGGTTATGATTCTGCGTTTATTGCACGGGGTCTGGAAGGTGGTCTAGTCCCGACGCTGAGAGAAGCATCAAATAATCATCGATTAGTGAATGGCGCAGTTGAGGCCTGCACACTGGAACCTGAAAACTTTGGCATCGAACAAGATACGCGTGGTGTTAAGACGGATCATACGGTCACAGCTCAACGAACATTGGATGAAGGGCTGCAAGCCCTAGCCGGTGAGAAAGGGGCGGCATACGACAGTTTAGTGTATGGTGCGGCGATCATACTTTGGCATTGTGGCCTGATTGAGTCACAGCGAAAAGCCGCTGATGTTGTCAGACAAGTCATTGATAGTGGTCAGGCCAAATCACACTTTGAGGCTGGACTCGTATAATGGTTTTTCAACGTACATTAACATTCAAAACGCTAGGACGTGGCACCACCAATATCACCCGCGATATACAAGAATTGGTTGCAGAGTCCGCAATAAGCACAGGTACTTGCCATGTCTTTGTTCAACATACCAGTGCCTCATTAATGCTCTGTGAGAATGCCGATCCCGATGTTCGTCACGATCTTGAAACCTTTATGCAGCATTTAGTGCCGGATGGTGATCCCATGTTCAGACATCAAGACGAAGGACCTGACGATATGAGTGCTCACATTCGGACGGTATTAACCAATCCAGATCTGACCATGCCTGTGAGTGCTGCACAGTGTGATCTCGGTATTTGGCAAGGTATTTATTTATGGGAACATCGTGCCCA
Organism: Methylophaga sp.; assembly: GCA_002706095.1. Lineage (GTDB taxonomy): Bacteria > Pseudomonadota > Gammaproteobacteria > Nitrosococcales > Methylophagaceae > Methylophaga > Methylophaga marina. The sequence continues at coordinate 55,977 of PAJP01000001.1, forward strand.
TCAACAGAGGCGTCGCGTGATCGTGACCATTATAGGTGAGTAAAATTTATGTCAGATTTTGAACATGATCAGGATGCAGATTGGCCGGCTGACTGGGAGTTTGAGAAAAGTAAAACGCAAGTAAAACAGGAGCTTAATGCGTTAAAAGAGCTGGGCCGTGCGTTAATCGCGTTACCTGTAAAAGATCTACAAAAGTTAGATTTATCTGAAGATCTTTATGATGCCATTCTGAGTGCACAATCAATGAGCAAAGGTGCATTAAAAAGACAAGTTGGTTATATCGGTGGCTTGATTGCAAACAGTGATCACGAAGCGATAAATACGAAGTTACAGCAATTAAAGCAACCTCATCAGGGCCAGGTAAAGCAGTTTCATCAACTAGAACAATGGCGTGATCGTTTGCTGGCTGGTGAAAATGAAGTCTATGCTGAACTTATTCATGCCTTTGATGACTTTGATGTTCAGCATGTCAGACAACTCGTCAGAAATGCACAGCGTGAAGCGAAACAGGACAAGCCTCCAAAGTCAGCGAGGCAGTTATTTCAGTACCTTCAGTCACAGCAGCAAGATTAAATTCTCGGTAATTCGACAATAAAACTTGCCCCACCTAGGCGGCCACGTTCTAGGTGGATATTACCTTCATAGGCCATGATGATATCGCTGACGATGGCTAGGCCAATGCCTTGTCCCTCAGCCTGGGTATCGATACGATGTCCGCGTTTAATAATATAGCTTTCTGCACGGGTCGGAACTCCAGACCCATCATCTTCGACACGGATTTTGACCATGTTCCCTGAACTGGTGGCAATGACATGCACTTCTTGCTTACCGTACTTGTAAGCATTTTCCAATAAGTTGCCTAATAACTCATACATATCACCTTCGTCTGCATGAATGTACGCATCACGCTCAATCTCACATTGTGCATGTATGTTTTTGCTTTTATAGACTTTATCAAGACTGCCTATGATTTTATGAATAATCTCACCGACAGAAACGGGAGCGAGCAGGCTGCTCTTACCTTCTGTTGATGCTCTTTGTAGTTGATAATCAACCAGGGTACTGATCCTGTCGAGCTGCTCGTAGCCTGTTTTCTTCAAGTTTTCCAGCTCGTGGTTATTAGCCAGTTCGCCACGAAAAACAGATAAGGGCGTTTTTAAACTATGTGCAAGATCAGCTAGTGAATTCTTGTAGCGTTGACGGCGTGATTGTTCATGATCAAGCAGCGCATTAATATTGTTGGTGAGTTGCTTGAGTTCACGTGGGTACTCATCATTTAAACGATCATGCTCACCGGTTTCAATCGCATGCAAATCTTTGGCAACGTCATGTAATGGGCGCAAACTCCACTTGAGGATTAACCATTGTGCTAATAACAGCATTAATCCCGTTCCCCCTAACCAATACCACAAACTACGCTGAAAACTGGCTGTGGTTTCTTTAATGTTAGACATGTCTTCAGCCACATTAATGGTGTAGTCAAGCTCTTTACCGGTTTCAGTTTCCCAGACGATGCCGAAAGCCAGGTTTTGTAATTTCATTCCTGCATCTATTTCAACGACAGTGTAGTGTTCATTCGATGGCCCGGGTTGAAAAGGCAGAGATAAAAAATGACCGATTGCTGAAGGAGATTGCCAGACAATCTTACCGTTACTGGTGATTTGTGCATAAAGACCGGAGTTAGGTATAGAAAATTTCGGTTCTGCCAAATCGTGAGTCATTTTTAACTCACCTTTATCATTGATCTCGGCGGCTGTGAGTAGAGTATAAACATAGTTTTTTAAACGTTTCTTTTGTTCCAGCTCTGCACTGGTTTTAAATGCATTATTCAGACTGATGGCAGAGATACCCAGAAACGCTGTTAGTACGAGACTGACAGCAACAAGAACCCGGTTGGATAAAGAGAAATTAATGACTTTCACGGGGCAGGTTAAGCCTGTAACCACGCCCACGTAATGTTTCTATTGGATTAAGTTGTTTATCTGGATCCAATTTACTACGTAAACGTTTTACAAATACCTCAATGACATTACTATCACGATCTTGATCTTGTTCGTAGATATGGTCGGTGAGTTCTGTTTTTGAAATGACTTCGCCCGCATGCAGCAATAGATAATGAAGTAAACGATATTCGTAAGCTGTTAGTTCAATTAGCTGACCGTTTTTGGTGACTTCTTGCGTGGCCGGGTTGAGTGTGATTGGACCACAGCTTAGTGTTGGATTTGACCAACCTGATGCGCGGCGGCTAAGTGCGTTGATACGTGCGATAAGCTCTTCAAAATGAAATGGTTTGACCAGGTAGTCGTCAGCACCAGATTCAAGGCCTTCAACTTTATCTTGCCAGCGACCACGTGCTGTTAATATCAGGATAGGGTAGTCAAATCCTTGTTTGCGTAATGACTGAATCAGTTCAATACCAGATAGTTTCGGCAGCCCCAAATCAATAATAGCCACATCGTAGGGATACTCTGCCCCCATGAAAAGGCCTTCTTCACCATCTGCCACAGCATCGACAGTGAGATTTTGTTGTTTTAATTGTTGGGTAATTTGTTCACGAAGATGTTTCTCATCTTCTACTAATAAAACGCGCATGCAACCTCATGGAACTGAATGGCCGGAGTCACGATCAAATCGGTGATTTTTTACTTTTCCATCGTTATGCAGCACTTTAACACGAAATATCGTTTTGCTACCGTAGTGCTCTTCTTCAACGGAAAGGATTTTTCCGCCTGTTTCAACTTTTGCCAGTTCAGCTGCTGTATGTGTCGTTAAGGGTAAAGAAATTTCATTAATGTTGTTGCCCGGCTCTTGTTCGTAAGGTCGATGTTCATCCGCAAATGCAAGTAGTGGTGGACAGGTAAAAAGAAGTATTAATAAAACTCTATACATGGCTTGGCCTTACTATTCCGTGAGTAAATATAAGCAGCTGAATTGAATGGTAAAGGTTCATCATAAACACTGACATCAGTCGATCAACTCGGGTGTTACAGCCCCAAGCGCGCCATCAGCTCTGGCTCTTAAGTAACTATAAATTCTATCTCTGTTTTTCATAACGCTATCATTCGATTGCCAAGCAGGCATTACCCCAATTCGGCCTTTTTTTCCTCTGGCAACAACAGTAAAAAACTCATCTCTATCCGTTGTTTTTAAGGTTTTTGTTAAGTCACTGGCTGCCAATCCTTGTCCGAAGGTGCCATGACATCGTGCACACCAGGTTCGATAGACTTTGTAGCCAATAAAAGTATCAGAGTCTACCTTGTTAATTGCTTTCACTGTATATGGTCTACCATCCGCAAACAATGGACATGATGCTAATAGTGTGCTGGCGAATGAAAGCAAAATGGCAACTGATTTTATAGGGTTCATAGCCGCTCTTAATATGGTTATTGAAGTGATAAAGAACATCAACAGCCTGTCTTATTTATACGTTCAACTCAATGGTCATTACCATTAATGTGCATGGTATTGTTTCACTAGGCGAACTGTTTATTGACGCCATCTATCTTCGTTTAATGCGTATTTTCATGCCATGACACAGGTCATGATTATTCTATTCATTTCAATACTAAGTGTACCTGCTTAACTTCGGCTGCAGAATTGATACAATTGCTCATGCCTGATAGCAATAACAAAAGATACCATCAAAACGTATTCATCTCGTCTCAGTCATTAAGAAAACAATAACAGACTTAAACTGAACTACTCCTGAATAAAGCTGGTGTTGAATATCAATTTTTCGTATTCTCGTGAACTGTCTCACACGTAAATCATCAATAAGTATGATTAACTGTGTCATCGTGTGAATCAGTTCAAATAATTAAATACATTTACGATTCTGGAATAAAGTTGGAAACGGTTAGCCAAACTCACTTAGAGCGACATGCTCAGAAATTTAAAATTAACAAAATGCGAGTCGGCATTTTGTTACAGCAGGGCTTTATCGCCAGTATGACAAATATTGTCATCCTTATTCTGACTTTGCTTGCTTTACATTCATCAGAAAATGCAAGTTCGCTCTTCATTTGGGGAATGCTTACTTTTTTGGCCATCCTTTTTAGGATGTTGCTTGTTCACTATCTCAAGAGTCATTTTACTGAACATGAACAAACGGCATCGACAGTTGCTCGTTACGAGAAAATATACGCCGCTGGTGTGCTGTTATCAGGACTGGCATGGGGCAGTCTGGGATTTGCTTTTGATGGTGATTCACAATTTAATCATCAATTGATTATTCCTCTGGTCATTGCCGGTCTCTGTTCTGGTGCAATTTATTCAATGCTCAGTAGCCTCACCAGTTATGTCGCTTATGTCTATCCGATGCTAATCTGCATCATAGGCGCTATGTTTTATGTCGATTTAGAAGTAGAAGCGCTGACATTAATCACCTATATGATCGCCTGCACAATGTTATTTAGAAATCTGCATGCAAGGGTCATGGAAAGTCTGCAGTTGCGTCAAGAAAATGAACACCTAGTAGAACATTTAACTCAGATAAATGAAGCACAAACCCACCTTGTTGAAACGCTACAAAATAAAGAAGTATTTCTGACACAGACTTTTGAAAATGCTGGTGTTCCCGTTTTTGTCACCAATGCTGATTTAATTATTCTTGATGTGAATAAAGCGGGTTGCGATTTATTTGGTTATAGCAAGACAGAATTCAAAGGCATCAATATGCTGCAACTACTGCATGATGATGAACCTGATCAACCAGGAAATGATTTTTATAAATTAGTTGAAGGGGATGTTGAGCAATATCAGATCACCAAAAAATGCTTGGGTCGTGACAAAAAACCATTATGGTTATCAGGCACCGTCTCAGCAGTAAGAAATAATAAAAACGAAGTCGATTACATTGTCATTCATGCGCAAGATATTACGGAGCAGAAATTACTTTCAGAAGATCTTCAGTATCTTGCGCTACATGACACATTGACAGGATTACCTAATCGATTTGCCATAGAGAAACACCTACAACTGCTACTTCAGGAGCAAACAGAACCTAATCATGTGTTTTGTTATATCGATGTTGATCAGTTTAAAGTTATCAACGATACCTGTGGTCATAAAGCAGGTGATAAATTACTGATACAAATCGCGCACCTCATCAAATGTGAACTTCAGCCTTCTGATGTGCTTTCCAGGCTGAGTGGGGATGAGTTTGCCATTCTTTTCATGGATACGTCTGCAACACAGGCACAAGCGAAGTTGAACAAAGTGATGGATAAAATTCGTCATTTTGAATTTATCGATCATGATTTATCGTTTAACTCTTCTATCAGTGTTGGCATGGTCAACATCACGCCCACGAGCACGATGACTGATATCTTTAAACAAGCAGATAACGCCTGTTACGCCGCAAAAGAAGCAGGCAGAGATCGTATCCATGTGTTTAGCAGTCATGATCAGGAAATCGTACAACGTAGTGGCGAAATGCGATGGGTCTCAAGAATACAACAGGCATTAAGTAATGACCGGCTGGTACTCTACAGTCAACCTATTGTGGCTACACAAAAGAAAAACAGTACCTTACCTCACTGTGAGTTATTGATACGAATGCTTGATGATGATGGCGCAATTATTCCACCAGGCCACTTTTTACCTGCAGCTGAGCGTTATAACCTGGCAGCATCGATTGATATGTGGACAGTGAGTCATGTTTTGTCACGTATTGAGCGTGCCCGTAGTGAAGGGCGAGACGTCAGTGGTGTATATGGTATTAACTTATCAGGCCAATCTCTGGGCGATACACGCTTTTATGACAAAATTATCTCGTTAATCCATGCTGCTGATTTAGTTGATTCTGGCGCGGTGCTGTGTTTCGAAATTACAGAAACAGCTGCCATTACCAATATGCACAGTGCTCTTTATTTTATTAATGAACTGAGAAAAGTAGGGTGTTTATTTGCCTTGGATGATTTTGGTAGTGGTTTGTCGTCTTTTGCTTATTTGAAACAATTACCCATTGATTTCCTCAAAATTGATGGCATGTTTGTTAAAGATTGTGTGGAGAATTCAGTTAACCTGGAAATCGTCAACTCTATCAACGGTATAGGTCAGGTACTGGGGCTTAAAACGGTCGCCGAGTTTGTTGAGGATGATACGACGCTAATCAGCTTGCAACATATTGGTGTTGATTTTGTGCAGGGCTACCATGTGGGGCGCCCCGCACCATGGATTATTTAAGAATAATCAACATTCTTGCCACTGCTTTTCCAGGCGCTTACCCGAGATGGGGTAAGCGGTTTTAAGCTCTTGAGCAAAGACTGAAATACGAAATTCTTCCAGCATCCAACGATATTCTCTAAAGGCTGGTGTTTCGATTTTATTGACCTTATTGATGAACTTTTGCCAGTGAGGCATGACTTCGGACATGCGTTGTTTGTCTTTATTGGGATCGGTCAATAGACGATCCAATCTGATACCTGCAGCCTGACAATATACGGGCAACCTGGTCAAGGCTTCATCTGGCGTATCATGCACAAACCCCTGATAAATCAAAAAGCTTAATTGTTGTTTGATATCGTTTACAGAGTTAATGGCGGCCAGTGGGATGTTGCCAGACAGTCTTTTTGCAATTGCATGATATTCAGCAAGCGGCTTAGCAATACTCTGAGCGAGTTTAGCGGCTAGATTAATCAGATCACTTTTTCTTTCGGCAATACGTTGTTCGAATGCATTTTTATCTGTGACGGCCGGTTTATCCAAAATAAAGCAGCGGTCAAAGGCCACATGAATTAAGTCGGTTTTAAGTTGCTCACACGGCGTCAGGTCTGTTTGTGCATCATCTGAGTATGGCGATGGCGGCACATTGGCATAGTGCAAGCACATCTGTTTGATATCGGGTAGATTTTTATGTAAATACTTGACTGCATCTGCCTGATTTAACATGAAAAGGCGGCGAAGTCCGTGTCGTGTTAAGGCCTGAGCCTGAGGTTTTGTATCCATTAAGGTTAAATCAACGCAATCCCCTCTATCGACAAGCGCTGGATAAGCGGTGACTTGTAAGCCGTTTTGTTCTAGTGTGATATGTTCTGGTAGTGAGTCAAATGACCAGGTTGTCAGTCCTTTCTTTTCATAGTCACTGTCAGGAATTTGCCTGAAACTGGCAGCGGCTTCTCGTGCCCAGTTTTCTTTTAGTTTATCCAGGTCACGACTTTCATCTAATAGTTCACCTTGCTCATCTACCAGCTTAAAATTCATTTGCAGATATAGCGGCAGATCTTCAGTACGCCAATCCGTCACATCAAGTTCAATACCTGTCAGTTTTCTCAGTTGTTCACTGAGCGCTGGTAATAGAGCGCCCGAGTCAGCCGACATGGATTTGATGCATTGGTCGGCATATTGAGGTACTGGAATAAAATGACGACGCAATGATTTAGGTAGCGCTTTAATCAAGAAAATCACTTTCTCGCGAAGTAAGCCTGGTACCAACCACTCATAACGTTCTTTACTTGTCTGATTCAACAGAGAGAGCGGAATTGTCTGGGTGATGCCATCTTCGGCTTTACCGGGTTCAAAATGATATTCAAGCGGCAGGGGAACACGATTGATAAGAATCTGATCGGGAAACTGATCGACGGTGACTTGTTCAGCCTGATGTTGCATCAGAATCTCTTTGCTTAGCATGAGCAGATTAGGGTCTTTCTTTTCTGCTTGCTTACGCCAGTTATCGAAACCGGCACCGTTAATGATGTTATCCGGTACTTTGCTGCGATAGAAATCAAACAAGGTATCGTCATCGACTAACACATCTCGACGACGAGACTTTTGTTCAAGTAACTCAATTTCTTCAATGAGACGTTGGTTATGTTGGAAAAATTTTGCCTGACAATGCCAGTCACCTTCAACTAATGCTGAGCGAATAAAAATTTCATTTGATAAAGAAGGGTCAATAGGTCCGTAGTGAATACGCCTGCGATTAACAATGGGTAAGCCATTCAGTGTGACTGACTCAAAGGCAACCACCTGGGCGGGTTTTTTCTCCCAGTGTGGGTCAGTGTATTGACGTCTGACCAGGTCACCAGCAATTGGCTCAATCCATTCGGGTTCGATTTTAGCCACAATGCGCGCATACAATTTACCGGTTTCAACCAGCTCAGCCGCCATGATCCATTTAGGCCCTTTTTTATGCAAAGCTGAGCCAGGAAATATTTGTAGCTTGAGGTTTCGTCCGCCTGTGTATTCAAACTTATCTGTTTTTGTGGCGATGTGACTCAGTAAACCAGCGAGCAGTGCGCGATGAATACTGTCATAACTGGCCTCTTGTTGATTGAATTTTAAGCCCAGTTCAGCCAGTTGCACATGCAGTTGTTGATGGATGTCATGCCATTCACGAAGGCGTAAGAAGGAGAGAAATTGCTCTTTACAATACCTTCTTAGTTTATTCTGACTAAGGTGTTTTTTCTTATCGTGATAATGATTCCAGAGTTTAATAAAAGCAATAAAATCAGAACGTTCGTCCTTATATTTAGAATGGGCCTCATCCGCCGCCTGCTGCTTGTCCATCGGTCTTTCACGTGGATCCTGAATACTCAAAGCACTGGCAATAATGAGCACTTCAGTCAGACTGTTTTCTTCCGCACCTGCAAGCAACATCCGGGCTATTTTAGGATCGATGGGCAGCTTGGATAACTGTCTGCCAATGTCAGTAATACGACGTTGTTTATCGACGGCACCCAATTCATCTAAAAGCCGATAACCGTCGTTGATCATTTTTTGTGGCGGCGGATTAATAAAAGGAAACTTAGCTGGATTACCCAGTTTCAACGCTGACATTTGTAGAATGACTGATGCCAGATTAGTGCGAAGAACTTCTGGATCAGTAAATGCCGGGCGGTTATTAAAATCCTCTTCGTCGTACAACCGTATACACACGCCAGCGGCTACACGGCCACAACGCCCTGATCGTTGATTGGCACTGGATTGGGAAATCTTTTCTATCGGGAGACGTTGTACTTTATTGCGAACACTGTAACGACTGATACGTGCATTTCCTGGGTCAACAACGTAGCGAATGCCTGGCACTGTTAATGAGGTTTCAGCAACATTAGTAGATAAGATAATTCGTCGTTGCCCACCGGTCTTAAACACCCGGTTTTGTTCAGCAGCAGATTGTCTGGCGAATAAAGGTAAAATTTCAGTTTGTGGCGGATGATGTTTGCGTAAAGCTTCTGATACATCACGAATATCACGCTCGCCGGCCAAGAATATCAATACATCTCCGGGCCCTTCTCGGCAGAGCTCATCAACTGCTGCCACAATACCTGAGACCATATCATAATCGGGTGAGTCTTCATCGGTTGTGAGGAGAGGGCGGTAGCGAATTTCTACTGGGTAGGTACGACCACTGACTTCAATCACCGGGGCATGCTCAAAATGTTTGGAAAAGCGTTCGGTATCGATTGTTGCTGAAGTAATAATGACTTTTAAATCAGGGCGTTTGGGTAACAGCTGTTTGATATAACCGAGTAAAAAATCAATATTGAGACTGCGTTCATGGGCCTCATCGATAATCAGGGTGTCGTATTGATTCAGGAAGCGATCATTTTGTGTCTCAGCCAGTAAAATACCATCTGTCATCAGTTTGATATAACTGTTTTCAGCATTCACTTGATCATGAAAACGGACTTTGTAACCCACGGTTTGCCCAATTTCTGAACCTAACTCTTCAGCAATACGTGTCGCTACCGTTCTGGCTGCGATTCGGCGTGGCTGAGTATGGCCTATCATGCCAGTAACACCACGGCCTAAATCCAGGCAAATTTTGGGTAACTGAGTGGTTTTACCTGAGCCGGTCTCACCGCAAAGAATAATGACCTGATTTTCTTCAATAGCTTTGGCGACTTCATGTCGACGTTCGATAACGGGTAAGTCAGCACTGAAATCCGGTTTGGGTATCTGGTTCAAGCGCTGTTGCGCACGCTCAACGGATCGCAACACACGCTGAGTGAAGGCGCTGATTTTTTCAGCATCTGCCTTATTTTTACGTAATTGCTGCCACTGACGTTGAAGACGGTAACGATCAGATAGCATGGAGGACTGGATAAGTTGCGTTAAGTTTTGCTCAGCGTTATTCACAGTATGTTTACAGCAAAAAGCAGGTATTCTACAGCTTCCAGGCTAACGAGACAGTATATTTAAAATCATTGGGTTCAGTATCATCATGTACGGTGGAGTCATATTCGTTGGTAATACCAAGCTTAAGTGCCACACCCACGAAGCTATTTAAGTCCAGAATCCAGTCGAAAGAGGTGAGATTACGGTAATCGCGGTCATTGAGGCTGGGGTAGTACGTATTAGAAAACTCTACATGCTGATATTGATTCATACTCCACTTGGTTTCAATTCCTAACATTCCCTCTGGTGTAAAGTCCTGCTGCTCACCGCCAAAGGTTCTATTAAAACCGAGACCGCTTCTCCCCACGAATAACCAAGAATCTGTATTCACAAACTCATAACCAAATCCAGAACTGGCATTAGCACGGTAATCCCAGTCTTTGAATTCATCCAGATCAAAACGTCCACCAGCAAACTGAAACCAGGGAGAGTTGGGTCTTAACCAGTCTCGGTTCATTGAAGTAAAAAAACTTTGTGAAGATAATTCATGATCAGATTCGGCTCGGAAGAACGCGGTTTTATGCGCAGTCCGCATTTGTTTTGATTCATAATCGGCATTAAATCCAACGTTCAGTTGGTTTGTGCTGGACTTACCGGCAGTACCACCAAAGCCAAGGTCAAGCCGACGTTTCCAGTTGGTGTAAAGCCCGGTTCCGAACAAACCTCTGTCAGCCTCTACATGTTTCACTTCTGGTTTTTTTTCTGGTGGCGGCGGTGTAGGCGTTGTATCTGTCGATGAGACAAGGCTTTTTATACGTGCTCTCGGGATAACCATCACACCAAGCAAGGGGTGATTAAGTTTTAATGTGTCGTCTGTTTCAGCGACGACATCAGCGGTAAGCGTATCACCGTTAATCAATTCAATTTTACTTAGGGCTGCATGCGTAACTAGTGGTGTTAACAAAATAGCTAATAATAGATATCTGATTGGCGACACTAGCGAATTCCTCCGCATCCTACATAAAAAAGCAGCCTGAATCAGGCTGCTTGAACGTTCATACTGTTGTGCGGTTATGGGCATCCGCTATTGTTGACTTCACCATCTGGCATCGTAGTGTTGCAGTACATCACGCCACGTAATTTTGCGCCTTCAAGCTTTGCACCGGTTAAATCCGCATCAGTGAGATCCGCGAAAATGAGCTGAGCACCAGAGAGATTGGCCTTTCTTAGGTTTGCACCATTCAATTCAGCATAATCCATCAGTGCATTGGTAACGGTCGCACCTTCGAGAATCGCACCCTGCATTCTGGAATGTGTGAACCAAACACCATGTAGTTTAGCGTTGCTTAGATTGATTCCCTTGAGATTAGCTTCACTCATATCAGCACCATTTAATTCATGGCCGTTTAGATCGGCTTCGCTCAGATTACAATAATTACATTGTAAGGATTTAAGTAATCTATCCAGATAGACTTTTTCATAAGCAGAAGCCGTGGTGGCTATCATGGATAAACCAAGCACAATCAGCATTTTTTTCATTTTCTCTCTCCTAATAAGGTTATTTTTTATGACCACTTATTCATGAAAAATGCTTGTTCTAAAGGACGACGTTGACGAGGAGAAAGTTCTCTTTCTAACTGTTCCTCGGTCAAATTGTCCAGTGCCGCCTGATGACCAATGGCGATCACTGACCACATATGAATATCTTCAGAAATGGCAAATGCCTCACGGATTTTTTTATCGTCAAAGCCGCCCATTTGATGGCTCATTAACCCCATAGATGTTGCTTGCAAGCAAAGGCTGATGCTGGCAGCACCGGTGTCATACCCTGACCAGCGGTTAGGTTTATCATTTTGGCTGAAGAGAGGGACTGAAGCCGCTAAAATTAACACTGGGGCGTTCTTTGCCCATTCCTGATTGCCGGGGGCCAAGGCTGATAACAGTTTTTCCCATGCAGTGCGGTCAGTATTTTTATCGCAAACCAGATAACGCCATGGCTCATCCCCAAAACATGAAGGGGCCCAGCGTGCAGCTTCACAAAGTGCAGTGATTTCTTCTTGGGACACCATAACGGTAGGGTCATATGCACGACCACTCCAGCGTTCTGCCATGACTTTTTCGATGGGTTGAGCTGTGTCAGCGGGTTTTTGAATCATACAATCACCTTGGTAGTTGAATTAAAGCTTTTTTTGATGGGCGATAAAAACCGCCAATATGTCCGATCACTTGAACTAAATCTGCGCCACTTTCTTCTGCAATTTTGTCTAACATGGCTTTTCTATCTGCGCGTTCTTGCCCACTCACTCGGACCTTTATGAGCTCGTGGTGTTCCAGTGCATTATCGATTTCAGCAAGAACAGATTCTGTTAAACCACTGTTACCAATCATAACAACCGGTTTTAATGTGTGGGCAAGCCCTTTTAGATAACGTCTTTGTTTGTCAGTAACTGCCATTAGTGTGCTCACCTGTATTAAAATGATCTGATTATATCAGGAAGGCAATATGGCTAAACAACACAAGTTTACGGTAACAGCAGCAAGAGGTATGTTGCCACTGCTTGCGGATGAACTAAAACAATTAGGTATCAAAAATACCAAGCAAGATCAGGGGAATATCCGTTTCACCGGCACGTTGGCTGATGCTTACATGGTCTGTTTATGGTCCCGTGTAGCCATCAGGGTATTATTACCTATTGCCCATTTGCATGCTGAGACACCAGAGCAGTTATACGAAGGGGTGAATGCACTTCCCTGGGAAGAACATATTCACGAACTTGATAGCACCATTGCTGTTGATTTCAATAGTTTCCGGTCAAAAATAAAACACAGCCAATACGGTGCACAGCGCGTGAAAGATGCGATTGTCGATCGCTTTCGTACACTGTTTGGTCTGCGACCTTCGGTAGACTTATACCAGCCGGATGTGCGAATTAATGTCTACCTCAAACACAATCAAGCCACTGTGAGTATCGATTTATCCGGTGACAGCCTGCATAAGCGTGGTTATCGAGTCAGCAATACGACTGCACCATTAAAAGAACATTTAGCTGCCGCTATTCTGCTCAGTGCGGAGTGGCAAAAATTAGCCAGGCAGGGTTGGGCATTGATTGATCCGATGTGTGGCTCTGGCACTTTTTTGATAGAAGCTGCCATGATAGCTGCCGACATCGCTCCCGGTATTTTGCGTGACTATTACGGGTTTACCGCCTGGAAACAACACGACAAAGATAGTTGGAAACAACTCAAAGCCGATGCCGAGCGAAGAAGACAGTCTGGCCTGGCCAGATGTCCAGTTATTGTCGGCGGAGATGCTGATGCGAGAGCCATTGAAGCGGCCAAAAATAATATTGCTGAAGCAGGATTAGATGACCGTATTCAGGTTAATCAGCGCGATTTAACTGAATGGCCGAAACTGGCTGCAGATTTACCTAAAGCAGGTTTGTTTGTATGTAACCCTCCCTATGGTGAACGAATCGGTCGTGCTGATGAGTTACATTATCTGTATGAAAGCCTGGGCAATATTATTAATGAATCGTTTTCAGGCTGGCGAACTGCACTGATTACCGATAATGCACAATTAGGTAAATTTACGGGCTTAACACTTTTCGACAGTGTGCCGTTTGATAACGGGCCAATTGCCTGTGATGTCCTGTTTTACCGTGCGCCACGACCTGTTCGTTTTAATGAGTTAAGCTCAACGCCTACACAATTTGTGGACGAAGAGTTCGATGATAAAGAACATGCACCTGTTGAGATGACAGAGCAGGGAGCGATGTTTGCTAATCGCTTAAAGAAAAACAAAAAGCATCTGGCCAAATGGGCGCGTAAATCAGATATCAGTTGCTATCGTGTTTATGATGCTGACTTGCCTGATTATGCTTTGGCGATTGATCTTTATGACGAACATATCCATGTTCAGGAATATGCTCCCCCCAAACAAATCGATCCTGAGAAAGCGATAGAGCGACTACAGGAAGCCATGCAGATCATTCCTGAAGTATTCGAAGTCCCTGTTACTCAGGTGGCACTGAAAGTCAGGAAGAAACAACGTGGTAAAGAGCAGTACGAAGCTCAGGCAGCCAAAAATCAACGTATTGAAGTGCGTGAAAATGGACTGCGTTTTTGGGTCAACCTAACCGATTATTTAGATACAGGCTTGTTTCTGGATCATCGTGATACCAGACAACTTGTGAGAGACTTAGCCAAAGGTAAAGACTTTCTCAACCTGTTCTCATATACCGGTTCAGCCAGTGTTTATGCGGCTGCAGGTCAAGCAAAATCAACGACCAGTGTCGATATGTCTAATACCTATTTGTCTTGGGCAGAAGATAATATGCACTTAAATGGTTTCGTCAGTGGACAACATCAATATGTTCGTGCGAACTGTATTGAGTGGTTGCAACAAGCGATAGAAGATGACAAACGTTATGGCCTGATTTTTCTGGACCCACCGACGTTTTCTAACTCAAGCCGTATGGAAGGCGTGTTTGATATTCAGCGTGATCATGTCGCGCTTATCAAACAAGCAGCGGCATTATTAACAATAGACGGCGAATTGATATTTTCGACTAACCGTCGTGATTTTGAATTAGATACTGATGCTTTGAGTCAACTGACGATCGACGATATCAGCGTAACGACCATACCGCGTGATTTTGAGCGAAATAAAAAGATTCATCGATGCTGGCGAATCAAAATTGCCGTATGATTTTAAAATTCAGACAAGGTTTGTTTGATTTCTTGCCATAATTCAGCATACGCCTGACTGACGTTTGATTGTTTATCAAATGCCGGTAATGGTTGACGGTGATCCCCCATTCTTTCTACCACAGCAGCATAGGGGATCGCTGTTTTTAATCCATTTTTTAGCATCTTAGGTGGATGGGCAAGCATCACGCGATGCATGCTTCTACGTCTGTCCACCATATTAAAAAAAGCATGTAGACGTTTAGGCTTTAATTTATGTTCTTTAAAGAAGTCACGGGTTTGTTCAAATGTTCTTAACGACAGATGCGTCGGAATCAACGGTAGATACAAGGAATCAGCTGTAGCAAAAATCTGTTCTGTCAGTAGGGAAAAACTAGGCGGACAGTCCAAAATCATCAATGCATAATTTTCACTGAACGGTTCTACCAGTTTGGCAATCAGGTTCTTTTTACCCTGATCACTTTGTTCGCTCAATTGCTTATCCAAGTGACGGAAAGAAAAGTCAGCGGGAATGATATCCAAGTGGTCAAACTCGGTCGTTCTGACCAAATCACCGATAGGCGTTTTGCCCGAGAGTAATTTTTTGGGTTTTGTTTCCGATTGAGCATCGGTATTCAACAGCCAGCTGGATGCGCCTTGTGGATCTAAGTCCCATATCAGTGTGGGGATACCTTCATTAGCGGCATGCCAGGCGATATTGACGGCGGACGTCGTTTTACCGACGCCGCCTTTCAGATTGAAAAAAGCAATGGTTTCCATAACGAGATTAGAACGACTTAGCCATTTGCTCTAATAAGGTCGTTTGCGCAGAAATTGATGGAGCGTCATCTTCTTTTTCAACACGATGATAACGGCCATCAGCATTTAAAATCCACGCCTGTGAATTATCTGAAAGATAGATTTCCAAGTCGTCCAAGATACGATTACGTAATTTCTTGGATTCAATTGGGAAGCAGGTTTCCACACGACGTAATAAATTTCGTTTCATTAAATCGGCGCTGCCAGCCCAGATTTCAGGTGAACCTTGATTTTCAAAGTAGAAAACCCGCGTATGCTCCAGGAAACGTCCGATAATACTTCTGACCTGAATATTGTCAGACAAGCCTTCAACACCAGGCTTGAGACAGCAGATACCACGGACGATTAAATCGACTTTTACCCCAGCCATTGATGCACGGTAGAACGCCTGAATCATTTCCTGCTCAACAACCGCGTTGACTTTTACAATGATTCTGGCCGGTTTACCAGCCTTGGCAGATTCGATTTCTTTTTCAATTTTGGCCAGTAAGCCTTCATGCAAGGTAAAGGGGGCATGCAGCAGTTTATGCATTTGCGGAATTTTACCGAGGCTGGTGAGCTGAATAAACAGATTGTTTACATCTTCACCAATTTGTTTATCAGAGGTCAGTAAACCGTAATCGGTATAAATGCGTGAGGTACTGCGGTGATAGTTACCGGTACCTAGGTGAACGTAGCGTCGTAACTTACCATTTTCTCTTCTTAGAATAAGCAGCATTTTGGCATGTGTTTTATAACCCACAATGCCATACACCACATGGGCGCCAGCTTCCTGTAGGCGAGATGCCAGCGCGACGTTGGCTTCTTCATCAAAGCGAGCGCGTAATTCCACCACAACCGTGACTTCTTTCCCCGCCTGAGCGGCACTGACCAAGGCATCCACGATCGGTGATTTAGCGCCTGTACGGTAGAGGGTTTGCTTGATTGCAAGCACGCTGGTGTCCGCCGCTGCTTGACGAATCATGTCGATGATGGGGGTAAACGATTGGTAAGGATGGTGCAAAAGCATATCTTGTTTACGCAGCGCATCAAAGATATCGACATCCAGAGTTAAGCCACTTGGCCGACCTTGTGTGAATGGTCTGAATTTCAGATCAGGTCTATCAACTAATGAGCAGACAGTTTGAATTCGACTCAAATTGACAGGACCATTCACCAGGTAGACATTATCACGCTCCATCGCACATTCATTACGCAGGAATTCCACCATATCTTCCGGACAGTTGTGTGCAATTTCCAAACGAACTTCATCACCGTAGTTACGCTGGGTGAGTTCGTCAGCAATGGTGGCCAGCAGGTCACTAGTTTCTTCTGTATCAATGGCTAAATCACTGTTACGTGTGACACGGAACTGGAAACAGCCTTTTATTTTCATGCCAAAGAATAAATCTTCAGCAAAGGCATGGATGATGGATGACAGGAAAACGAACTTATATTCGCCTTCAGCATGCATTTCAGCTGGAAGCTGAATCACACGTGGCAGTGCACGAGGTGCTTGCAAGATGGCATAACCACGGTCACGGCCAAATGCATCTTTACCCACCAGTGACACAATAAAATTCAAACTCTTGTTGAGTAAGCGAGGGAAGGGGTGTGCCGAATCTAGGCCCATTGGGCTGAGAATCGGCAAGATTTCTTCCTGAAAGTAGTTTTTCAGCCAGGCATTATGCTCGTCTGTCCACTGTGAACGAGGTAGAACCTGAATCGATTCTTGTTCTAATTCTGGTAAAAGCACTTCATTGAGCACACGATATTGCTCTTCAACCAGCTCATGCGCGCGCTGGTTGATTAATTTGAGGCATTCCTGAGCCGTGATTTGATCGGATTCGATGTAGGGATCACCAATTTCAATCTGCTGAATCAAACCAGCAACACGTACTTCAAAAAACTCGTCCAGATTGGTGCTGGAGATACACAAATAATTGAGACGTTCCAGCAAAGGCACATTGGTATCAAGTGCTTGCTGTAAAACACGCCAGTTGAATTCGAGTAAACTTAATTCACGGTTGATGTAAAGAGCCGGGTTATTTAAATCGAGAGTGTTTTCTTCAGTCATATTGCCTTTGCAGATCGTTATTACACAGATTTTTTTATAATAATGCAGTTTTATGACAATGCGATGAATTACCAGCGGTATTTGTCATACATTTCCGGATTTGCCCAAAAACGACTGTTCAGCCAATCTCGTTTGGGCTGGTAGTTTTCTATTGCATAACTGAAGATACGCAAACCTTCTTCTGTTCCCGCAATATGCTTAAATCCCATCGCCAGGTAATCAGTAAATTGCCATTGGTTCTTCGTCGCTAATTCAGTGTGGCTAATCAGGATAACATGGGGCGCATATTGATTCTTGATTGTGCCAAGCCATGCCTGAGCAGCAGGTTTGTCGATGGACTCCGTTAAATGACTGATAACAGCCAGGTCTACCGCTTCGATATGTTGAAGCTGCTGTTGTGTAAACGGTGTCGCGAGATGCTGCAATCTAGTATCATTATCGGTTTGCAGACAACTTGCTGCTGTCTCTCCAGCCGTTAAAATCGTTTTAGGATTAAACTGCTCGATGAGAGGTGTCAGTAAGCTGGATAGGGCGATTGAATCAGTCATGACTAAGCAGGATAAAACATCTACTGAGTTCTGGAAACATAAACGTCTCAGTCAGATGACACACGATGAATGGGAAAGCCTGTGTGATGGCTGTGGACGTTGTTGTCTTCATAAACTAGAAGATGAAGATGATGGGCGCATGTATTACACCAAAGCCGCCTGTTCTTTATTAGATATCAACAGCTGTCGATGCAAAGACTACGATAATCGTCAAACCATCGTCCCTGACTGTATTCAATTAAGTATTGAAAACGCGCATTATTTCGATTGGTTACCCGCGACCTGTGCCTATCGTCTCTTAGCCGAAGGCGAAGATTTACCCGAGTGGCATCCTCTTATAACAGGTAACCCAGACAGTGTTCACCAAGCCGGCATCTCAGTTCGTGAAATTGCACAGCCAGAAGATGATGTAGAAGAGTTAACCGAAGCCATCATTTCGCTGAGTTACGAGGCTGACTAGTTAAATGACACCACAAGAGAGCCGAGAGTTTACAGCCAGATTAGAGCAAGCAGCCATCCTGCTGCTTGAAATGGAGATTTACCGTAAACCTGATGATCTGGCTCGCCGATTTGGTCTCCCTGTTCCTGTTGTGCGTTACTGGTGGCGACAAACTGATCAGAAAACGCATCCGGTTGACCAGAACCAGTTAGCACCTCGAGAAGTGAAAGTGATTCGAAAAGCATCACAAACACTAGAAGGCTGGGAAAAAGTAAAACGTTATCGACCAGAATGCGGTGCGCGCCTGCCAGGTGGTAAGCGTTGCAAACGATCTGTCGCCATCCGTTCACCTGAAGGATGGGGGATGGGCGCACTCGCTGATCGCTGTCGTTTACATGGTGGTTTATCGAAACGGCCCAGAAAAAAAGTGAAAGAGGATGACGAGCTGTAATAAGCTAAACCGAACTCATCAACCCTCGCTCTGCAATCTATGATAGATAATACGGAAGTTCTCAAACAACTCTACACGCTGTCTCAGGCAGAACAGACTGGGACTTTCTTTATAACCACAATACAAAATCGTGCCTGTCATATCTTGCTTGAACAAGGCAGGGTAGTGGCTTTATCTCATGGTCCTCATCGTGGCGAACAAGTATTAAAACATTGGTCTGAGATGGAGGTAGAGCGTTATTCGTTTAAACCTAACGTCAAAATGCCATTGGCTGGCCGAAGTTTTCTTGATGATGACACCAATATATTTCGTTTTTTAAATGTATCATTTGATTCTGTTCGTGACGATGTGCCTCACCCGGTTTCAGCCAGTAAAAAACGCATCTATCGCGGCGTCGAAATTGAGGAAAATGAACGAACTGTAGTGTCACAAACACCATCGCCGAAAGTCAAAAAGCCATTGCGAATCTACCGTGGTCAGATAATTGATGATTAACATCAGTAACAAGCCCGCTTGAAAATCGGTATCATAAGCCAATCTTTTATTACTCCCATGTAATGTGACGTTGATTATGAAATATTCGCCAAGCGACTTTAACCAGGGTTTATGCCAATTCCTCGATGCTTCACCGACCCCGTACCATGCAGTAGCTTCTCTGCAGACATTATTAGAAGATAAGGGCTTTGAGCAGCTTCATGAAGCCGATAGTTGGGGACAGTTAAATGCAGGCCATTATTTTGTTATTCGTGAGGCTTCGATTATTGCATTCACCTTAACTGGGGATGATTTAAGCAATACGGGGATTCGTATGGTGGGAGCACATACGGATAGCCCATGCCTGAAAGTGAAACCTAAGCCAGAAAAAGTGCAACAAAGCCTGTTTCAGCTTGGTGTTGAAGTGTATGGTGGTGCCTTATTAAACCCATGGTTTGATCGTGACTTGTCACTTGCTGGCAGAGTGAGTTATGAGGATCCGCAAGGCCAAATTTCTCAAGTCATTATTGATTTCAAAGACCCTATTGCCACTATCCCCAGTCTGGCCATTCATCTGGACAGAGAGGCGAATCAAAATCGCAGTATCAACCCGCAATTGCATCTGCCCCCGATTCTTGCTCAGATGGATGACGGAGATAAACTTGATTTCCGGGCGCTATTAGAACAGCAATGCCGACAGCAGCATCCTGAGATCAACATCGGTCGGGTGTTGGATTATGAAATGTGTTTTTATGACACGCAAAAAGCAGCAGTAATGGGCTTATCAGCGGATTTCATAACAAGCGCTAGGCTGGATAACTTACTGAGCTGTTATGTTGGGTTGCAGTCTTTACTTGCTGCAGACAATACAAGATCGGCATTACTGGTATGTAATGATCATGAGGAGGTTGGTAGTCAATCTGTTTCTGGCGCACAGGGCACTTTCCTGCAAGCCGTATTACAACGAGTCGTCGATGGCAATGAAGCGTATCAGCGTATGGTCGAACAGTCGTTGATGATTTCAGCGGATAATGCCCATGCCATTCATCCTAACTATGCAGATAAACATGATGCTGAACATGGTCCTTTACTAAACAAAGGACCGGTTATTAAAACCAATGCCAATCAGCGTTATGCTACCAGTAGTCAGACCAGTGCCTTATTCAGACAATTATGCGAACAGAATGATGTACCGGTTCAAGATTTTGTGGTCAGAACAGATATGGCTTGTGGGAGTACCATTGGGCCTATTACTTCATCTCATATCGGTGTAAAGACGATCGATATCGGTTTGCCAACATTTGCCATGCATTCCATTCGCGAATTAGCAGGTAGTCAGGATGCGGTGATGCTACATAAAGTATTGACCGCCTATTTCAATCAAAAATAATTGAGGAGTTTTTATCCATATGGCTGAGACAGTGGACGAATTAACCGTTGAATACCATGAAGGTGACACGATGACGGTTAAAGAGCTAGACAAAGTGATTCTGACAAAAGGCGCATGGGCAACAGTAATGTTCCGTTATCAGGATCTTGATCGTAAAACCGGTGACTTTGGTCCTGATAAATACACCATTCGTCGTTATCAAAAACGCAATGGCGAGTACAACCAGCGTTCTAAATTTAATATTTCAAGCCGTGACCAAGCTTCACAAATTATCAACGCACTCACTAAATGGACCGATGAATAAGAGTTTAATAACCCACCTGGTAGCAGCCACATTTGTTGCTACCGGATTATTTATTGATTCAAACGCCTCAAAGGCGATTCTGGCTACCGGCTTGTTTGCATTGGCCGGTAGTCTGACAAACTGGATAGCCATTCATATGCTATTCGAGAAAGTACCGGGACTCTATGGTTCAGGTGTCGTGGTAGAACGTTTTGCTGAGTTTAAGGCCGGTATCCATAAGCTGGTCATGCAACAGTTTTTTAGCAAAGAAAATGTCGATAGGTTTCTGGCTGAACTGGTCGCTGATAATGCGCAACACCCGCTGGACTTCTCGGATGTTATTGAGAATACGGATTTAGAACCCGTCTACGATAGTCTGGTTGCGACGATTATGGAGTCGTCTTTTGGCAGCATGCTCTCTATGTTTGGTGGTAAGTCTGCACTCGAATCCCTGCGAGAGCCGTTTATTAAAAAAATGACACGTTCTTTGGATGATATTGCTCACAGTGACTCATTTCAGCAAAGCATTCGTTCAAAACTCAACAGTCATGCCGTGTTTGATGATATCCATATGCAAATCGAACATATAGTGGAATCACGTCTTGATGAACTCACGCCGCTAATGGTGAAGAATATGGTTCAAGACATGATACGCACTCATTTAGGCTGGCTAGTGGTCTGGGGTGGGGTGTTTGGCGGTTTGATTGGTTTTATTACCAGCTTTTTACCGATTTAGATGACGGTGCCCTGTCCACTCTGCCAACATCAGGCCGGGGTGTTTTATCAGTTCAAACAGCGTTTATATCATCAGTGTGATTTTTGTTATGGCGTGTTTATGGATCCGGCCTTATGGCCGGATCGCCAAGCAGAACAGTGCCGTTATCTGGAACACTTAAATGATGTAGAAGATAAACGCTTTCAACACTTTGTTTCTCCGATTACCCAAGCTGTTCAACAGTTTTTTAAATCGCATCATCAGGGGCTTGATTTCGGTGCAGGACATGCACCGGTGATTACGCATCTCTTAAATCAGTCAGGTTTCACCATTGCAGCCTATGACCCTTTATTTTTTAATGATGATGAGCTGTTGAAGCAACAATACGACTATATTTGCAGCTGTGAAGTCATCGAGCATTTCCATCAACCGGCAAACAGTTTTGCTCTGCTCAGAGATTGTTTAAAACCAGGCGGGCGACTGTTTTGTATGACGGAGATCTATCACGAGGCGATCGATTTTCATCGCTGGAATTATAAGAATGATCCGACGCATGTATTCATATATCACCGTAATACAATCAGCTATATTGCTGATAAATATCACTTTAATAAACCGTATATTAATGGACGACTGATTATGTTAGAGGCTAATAGTCGCTAATAAATTGTTGTCGGATAGCTTGCTGATGTTGTGCAGGCAGTACGATGCTCACCACGACTTTATCCGTAAAACTCTGATCGATAATTTCCCCACGTAATTGTTTGAGCTGGTATTCGAGGAGTTGTAGCTGTGAGTAATCAATCTCTAATGTCATTTCTGCCATTTCTACCCATTTAACGATATCAGCCTCAGCAATCGCTTGTTTTGCTGCTGCGCCATAGGCGCGGGTAAGTCCGCCAGTGCCCAGTTTTACACCGCCAAAATAACGAATTACGCCAATGACTGTATTGATAAGACTTTGTCCTTCCAAAGGAGCGAGTATCGGACGACCCGCTGTACCTGATGGCTCACCGGCATCATGAAAACGTTCAGTTAAAAAGCCTTCTGGTTGGCGGATTCGCCAGGCAAAAGCGAGGTGATTGGCTTGTGGATGTTGTCGAGCGAGTTGACCTAATTTACGTAGGGCGTCATCTTCACTCTGGCAGGGCATAATAACGCCAATAAAACGGGACTTTTTTATTTCATATTCCACCTCAGTGGTGGTCTCAACGGTGTAAAATTCTGTGGCCATGAACACTCGGCTATAGGAAAAAACAAGCCAACAATTTACCATATCGAGCCTAACAACATTTTTGTCGTCAACGAGGCTACATATTATCCGTCATAAAAAGCGTTTGAGCAGACGGTTATCATTATGCTTCAGTAATCAGTTTGGCGATGATAACCGTTGAACATTAAACATCGAGATAACGGAGCAAAACACATTGTCAGAAAGTGCATTTATCGTAGGCCAACGCTGGGTCAGTAATAGCGAAGCAGAGCTTGGTCTGGGTATTATTCAGGAAAGCAGTGGACGTCGTATTGAAGTATTCTTCCCCGCGGCGGCAGAGAGTCGTTTTTATGCTGCTGATAATGCGCCTTTAAGCCGTGTCATCTATTCTGAAGGGGATAAAGTCAGCACGCGTGAGGATGTGAGTTTTGTGATTAGCGCCGTGCAACCCTTTAATGGTTGTTATATCTATCAAGGCGATACCGAGACGGGTGAACCCATCAGTATCCATGAAATGGATCTGGATAGCCGTGTTCACTTTAACCAGCCTCAAGACCGCTTTTTCGCTGGTCAGGTCGATAAAAACAGTCAGTTTGAATTACGTGCAAAAACACTCAATTATCAGCATGAACTCCTAAAATCGCCGGCATATGGCTTATTAGGCGGCCGTGTTCAACTTTTACCACATCAGCTATATATAGCTCAGCAGGTAGCGCAACGATTTGCACCACGTGTGTTACTGGCAGATGAAGTCGGACTCGGTAAAACCATTGAAGCAGGTCTGATTTTACACAAACAGGTCTTATCCGGTCAGGTCAGACGAGCACTTATCGTTGTGCCAGATGCATTATTGCATCAATGGTTAGTGGAAATGCTCCGCCGCTTTAATCTGACTTTTACCTTGATTGACCACGAAAGGCACGACGCGCTGCAAGAACTCGATGAAGGCAATCCCTTTGAGAGTGCTCAAATGGTGTTGTGTGGGTTAAATGACCTATTGGCTAACCCTCAGATGCAGGTCGACATGTTGGCGACAGAGTGGGATATGTTGATTGTGGATGAAGCGCATCACCTGGCATGGTCACCTGAACAATCAAGTGAGGGCTACCAACTGGTTGAGACGCTCGCGGCTCAGATTCCAGCATTATTACTGTTAACGGCCACCCCTGAACAATTAGGTATTGAAAGTCATTTCGCGCGCCTACGTTTGCTCGACTCTGATAAGTTTTATGATTTTGATGCATTTGTGAAGCAAGAAGCAGCATATCAACCGGTCAGCGAATTAATCGAACAGCTTGATGCCGCAGAAAGTTGGACGCAATTATCACCAGCGCAGCAGTCACAGCTTAATGAATATCTCGATGAGATGTTATTTGAGCAGTTAAGTGCTGAAGAAGCGTTCATCAATGCAAAAGTGGAAGCCATTCAACAACTGCTCGACAGACATGGCACCGGTCGGGTGCTGTATCGAAATACACGTGATGTGGTGAAAGGCTTCCCGAATCGACTACTTCACCAATATGAATTGTCACTTCCAGATGCTTTGTCAGATGAAGACCTGAGTCATATTATTTTGCCTGAACAACATTTCACCGATGTTGACTGGTTAAAACACGATAGCCGCGTCAGTTGGCTGGTTGATTTTCTTAAAGCGCATCGCGACGATAAAATCTTAATCATCTGTGCTCAGGCTGACACCGCCCAACAGCTTGAGAACCATCTCAATATCAGTCAAGGCATACGTTCAGCAGTGTTCCATGAAGGGTTGAGCCTGGTGAATCGTGACCGTGCTGCAGCATATTTTGCAGATGATGAAGATGGGGCGCAGTGCCTTGTTTGTTCCGAGATCGGCAGTGAAGGACGTAACTTTCAGTTTTCACATCATCTGGTGTTATTTGACTTACCGGTTAATCCGGATTTGTTGGAACAACGGATTGGTCGATTGGATCGTATCGGGCAGCATCATGATGTGCATATCCATGTCCCTTATTACGCCGATACAGCACAATCCATTTTATTGCAGTGGTATCACCAGGGTATGAATGCGTTTGAACAGGTGTTGGCTGCAGGACAGCGTATTGCGAATGTGACAAAACCAGCACTGGAAGCCGCCATGGCTGAACCAGCAAACCAGGGTTTATTAGATAGTCTGATACAACAAACACAGGAAGTTTCCGAGCAAACGCTGACAGAACTTCAGTCTGGGCGCCATCGCTTACTTGAGCGTCATTCCTTCAATGAGACTCAGGCAGAATCAGTTGTGGCGGATGTTGAAATGTTATCCCGTTCACTTGAGTTGGCCGGTTTTATGGATGATGTGTTTGATGCCTTTGGCGTAGATCAACATCCTCATAGCACAGACAGCATTATCATCGAACCTGGCACGCATATGCAGACACAGTTCCCTGAACTGCCAGATGAAGGACTGACTGCGACCTATCAACGCCACAAAGCACTGGGTCGTGAGGATATGAGCTTTCTGACATGGGAACATCCTATGGTGCTGGGCGCAATGGATATGGTGTTGAATAGTGATTTAGGCAATAGTGCATTTTGCACCTTAGCAACTGATGAGGTGAAAGCCGGCAGTTTATTGCTGGAAGCCATATTTGTTATGCGCACTATTTCGGAACGGGATCTACAGATTCAACGCTTTATTTCTGAAAGCCATATTAGACTGGTAGTGGATGAACGTGGTAAACAATACCAAACCGTGTTTGATGAGCATGATTTCAATAAAATAGCCGGTCGCATCCCAAGAGCAACAGCTCAGGAATTGATTCGTCATGCCCGTGGCCCTGTCGAGAACTTGCTCGCCCAGGCCAAAAATGCGGTGACAGACATGGAAGACACATTAAAGCAGGAAGCTTTGGCTAATATGAATAATGAGTTGGAGCAGGAATATCAGCGTTTGAGTGCCTTGGCAAAAGTCAACCCGAATATCCGTCAACAAGAACTGGATTATTTGAAACAGCGCCAGGAAAAGTTGAATGCTGGCATTCAATCAGCCTCATTATCGCTGGATGCCATACGGGTTGCTATTGTGACTGATCCCACTAACTAAAGAGACAGATATCAGAATGGTCAAGCTGAAAAAAGTTGTCATACCACTCATTATTTTTGGCCTGACTGTTCTGATAGTGGCTGCACTTATTGCCACTAAACCAAAAGCAACAGCCAAAAACACCAAACAAAAAGCCTGGCTAGTGAATGCCATTCCCGCTGAGTTCCAAACAATACGTCCACAAATAACGGTGTATGGTCGGATTGAAACACCACGTGATGCCAATCTTAAAGCGGCTGTTGAAGCTGATGTTGAGTCGGTAATGGTGTTGGAAGGTGAAACTGTTGAGCGAGGTGAATTACTACTGCAGCTTGATAAAACGGATGTTGAACTCGTCAAGCAGCAGCGACAAGCTGATGTGGATGAAATTATTGCTTCAATTGCCAATGAAAATGTGCGTTATCAACGCGACCTTAACTTGCTGGATAATCAGAAGCAGTTAGTCAATCTGGCAGATGATGCGGTTCAGCGAGCTAAAAAACTCGAGCAAAACAAGCTGACATCTCGCGCCACACTGGATGAGTCCTTATCAGCTTACCAACAACAAGTGCTGGCACTTAAACAATTACAGAATGATATCGCTGAGCATCCTTCACGACTGGCACAGCTAGAAGCGGCTAAAAAACGAGCTGAAGCCTTACTCAAACAGAGTGAGGTGAATCTGGGACGTACCGATATACGTGCTCCTTTTGCGAGTCGTGTTGCGACATTGAATGTTGCTATTGGCGATCGTGTTAGGCCAGGCGATAGTCTGATTAAGGTTTATGATCTAAATAATCTAGAGGTGCGAGCCCAAATTCCCGGCCGTTACAGCCAGAAAATTCGTAAGATGTTGGAAAACGGGCAGCAAATCATCGCCTTCACTGTCATTGACGGTGAGCCAATAAAGTTAGAATTAAAGCGACTCTCAGGAGAAGTCAGACTTGATAGTGGAGGGGTTGATGGCTTGTTCCGGCTAATGAATCATAGCAACACATTACCTTTAGGCACGTTTGTCGAACTGCATCTCCAACTCGCAGAACAACAGCATGTTATTAAACTGCCTTTTAGTGCGCTATACGGGCTGGATCGTATCTATGTGATAGAGGATGGACATTTAAAAGCCATGACCATCGAGCGGGTGGGGGAAGTCATCACGGAAGATAATATTCAGCAATTGTTAATCCGAAGTGATGCTATACAAGCGGGTGACTTAATCGTGACGACACAGCTTCCTAATGCCATCACGGGTTTAGCGGTTGAGACTGCCCTGTGAGCCTGCCGGCACATCGCACAGATATCATTGGTATTTTTGCCCAGCATAAGGTAGCGGCAAACTTACTCATGCTGATGATGTTAATCGGTGGGTTTGTGTCGTTAAGTAAACTCAATACGCAATTTTTCCCTAACTTTGCGCTTGATGTGATTACAGTCAGTGTTGTCTGGCGTGGGGCCAGTGCTGAAGATGTGGAAGATGCGTTGACCAGTCGCATTGAGCAAGAGCTCCGCACCATCGACTACGTCGATAAAATGAACTCAACTTCATCCTACGGCTCCTCTCTGGTGACTCTGGAGTTTGAAGAGGGTACAGAGATGGGACAGGCGCTTGATCAGGTAAAAGATCATGTCGCTCGTTTGCGAAATCTGCCTAGTGATGCTGAAACACCTGAAATCAGTATTGTGACGCGATACGATAACGTCGCCAGATTATTGGTGACGACAGATGGCCACTTAGATGAGTTACGTGGACTGGTGCATCAAATTGAGCATGAGTTGCTTGATGCCGGCATTTCCAGAGTCAATATCACTGGCTTACCTGATGAAGAAATGGCGATTAAAGTCAGCACTTCAACACTAGAGTCATTGGGTTTGAGTTTTGGTGATGTCAGTCAACGTGTCGCTGATCAAAGTCAGGATTTGCCTGCCGGGGAGATTGGTAATGGTGAAACTGCACGCCAAATCCGTAGTCTCGATCAACGCCGTGATGCTGATGCCTTTGGTGATATCTCCCTAAAAAGTGATTATGAGGGACGTGTTTTACTGATTGAGGATGTGGCCGATGTTGAGCGTCGTGCCATGCGTGATCAGGTCAAGGTGTTTTATCATGGCCAACCCGCCGTTGAGATTGAACTGCAGCGAACCGAAAATGCTGATGCATTGGCCTCTGCCAGGATTATGGAAAACTGGCTAGAACAAGCCAGACCCACTTTACCCAAAGGCGTGGATATTAGAGTCTATGATGCCAGTTGGTCATTGATTCAGGAGCGTATAAATCTGCTTCTCAGTAATGGTTTGGGCGGACTTCTCCTGGTACTAGCGATTCTCTTTTTATTTTTGCATGGCAGAGTCGCTTTCTGGGTGGCCGTGGGTATTCCTGTGTCTTTCATGGCAGCGTTGACCGTTTTGTACATGCTCGGCGGCAGCATCAATATGATTAGCTTGTTTGCCTTGATCATGGCATTGGGCATTATTGTCGATGATGCCATCGTGGTGGGCGAAGATGCGTTATCTCACTACCAAAGTGGAGAGCGATCCCTATCCGCTGCAGAAGGTGGTGCAAGACGCATGTTAGCGCCGGTTATCTCATCGTCATTAACGACTATCGCTGCTTTTCTGCCATTGATGTTGATAAGCGGTGTGATTGGCAATATTCTGTTTGATATTCCTTTTGTGGTGATCTGTGTGATTATTGCCTCGCTTGTGGAGAGTTTTTTAATACTTCCCGGGCACTTACGCCACACTTTTCACAGTATGCATCATGATAAGCCAGGTCAGTTGAGAGTCTGGCTTGATGATAAATTTGAACAATTTCGTGAACAATTTTTTAGGCCTCTGGTTACTCTGGCTGTTAAAAATAGTGTGGTCACGATCAGTCTCACATTGGCGATATTGATTCTGTCTATCAGCCTGCTGGCCAGTGGTAGAATTTTATTTAACTTTTTCCCCTCGCCAGAAGGCACAACCATTACAGCGAATGCCCGTTTTGTGGCCGGCACCCCCAAGCAAGATGTTGAGCAATTTTTGCAGCACATCAATCTGGCTTTGGATAAAGCAGAGGCTGATTACGAGCAAAATATCGTCAAGATGGCTGTGACACGTTTAGGGAGTGCATCTTCTGCCAATTCTAATGTCAGTAGCAGTCAGGCGGATGAGCGTTTTGGCTCTGTTCAACTGGAGATGATTTCGCCTGATAAACGCGATATTAGAAACAAAGCGTTCATTAATAACTGGCGACAATATATTGAGCTTCCGCCTGGGATTGAAACGTTTACGATTAGTGAAATGCGTGGCGGTCCACCGGGTAGTGATATTGATATTCGTCTGAGTGGCGCGACAGCTGAGCAGTTAAAAAAAGCCTCACATGAGATCGCCGAGAAGTTAAAAAACTATGCCGGTGTCAGTGCGATTGAAGATGATATGCCCTATGGTCAGGAACAATTAATCTATCGCATCAAAGGGCAAGGCGATGTGCTGGGATTGACGGTTGAAAATGTGGGACGTCAATTACGCGCAGCATTTGATGGTCAGTTAGTTCAGATATTTCAGGATGGGGATGATGAAGTGGAAGTGCGCGTAATGCTACCTGACGCCGAGCGTAACACCCTGGCAACACTAGAGAACTTTATGTTGCGTTTGCCCAATGGAGGCAGTGCGCCCTTATCCAGTGTGGTTGAGTTTGAGTCTCGGCGAGGCTTTGATGTACTCAGACATACCGATACCCAGCTAGCCATACATATCACGGCGACCGTTGATGCTGTGGTGAATAACAATAATGCCATTCTAAGTGATATGAAAGCTTCGTTTTTACCGGCATTATCCTCTAAGTATGGTGTGAAAGTAGCGTACGAAGGTCGTGCCGAAGAACAAGCAGAGACCATGACTGATATGGCCCAAGGCACGTTGCTGGCTTTTGTGATGATTTACCTGGTACTGGCTTGGGTCTTTTCCTCTTACGGCTGGCCATTGGTTGTCATGGCAGCCATTCCATTTGGTCTTATCGGCGCTTTAATAGGTCATTGGTTATTGGGTATTGATCTGACCATTTTGTCTTTGTTTGGTATTTTTGGTCTGTCAGGCATTGTGGTGAATGATTCCATCATTCTGGTGACGTTTTTCAAACAATTGAGAGAGTCTGGCCTTGCGACACATCAAGCCATTATTGAAGCGTCTACACAACGACTTCGCGCGGTATTATTGACTTCACTGACCACCATTGCCGGATTGACACCGTTATTATTTGAAACCTCGTTACAGGCACAATTTCTCATTCCAATGGCTGTATCTATGTCATTTGGTTTGATGTTTTCAACAGTATTAGTGTTATTGGTCATACCCGCGATGCTGGCTGTTTATGAGCAGATGGCAGATAAGTTTCTACCGAAGCGAACACAAACAGTGACAATTTGATACTGTATTAAGTCTGACTTAATAATCACGGTGCATGCTGCTTAAATTTGAGTGAACAGCATTGAGTTAAGGATTTTACATGCGACGATATACGCCTATTGTGATGGCTGCTTTTATAAGCACTTTTAGCCCGCTCACTTGTTTTGCAAATGATGCAGAATCCGTCAGCAAAGTGCCTTATTCTGCCGGACTGGATCTGGCTTCACTCACTGATAAAGTGTATCAGCGTCTACCCGGCCTGCTAGCTGAAGGTAAGTATCAGCAGCTGCAGCAGGCAAATGACTTATACAGCAATAGCTTATTTGCAGAACCTATCACCGGTAATTTAAGTCTGTTTAGTGATGAAGTTGGTACTGGACGAGGTTCTCAAGAGTGGGAAGGGGGAGTCGACTTACCGCTTTGGTTACCCGGCCAAAAACAACAGCAACAAGCATTGTCAGCAAAAATAGCGGCTGAACTTCCTGCCTATCAGCAAGCATTGAAACTGGAAGCCTCGGGTGAAGTGAGGCAGCAAATATGGCAAGTAAAATTAGCTGAAGCGCAGTTAGAACAAGCGAAACTGACTTGGGAAACCGCGAAAAAGTTACAAAACGATGTGGAGTCCCGGGTAAAAGCGGGGGATCTTGCTTCAACTGAACGACTACTGGCAAGCAGTAACACGCTGGAAGCACATAGCAAGATGGTCAATGCAGCATCGTTGCTTCAACAACGATTGAAAATTTATCAACTGATTACCGGTGAAAACACTTTGCCAAAACAGGTCGAAGAAACCGTCATCACCCCTTCTGGAGGCGTACAACAACATCCGCAGTTGCAGTTACAGGATCAGTTGATAGCCAGATTACAGGCACAAATGGGACTGGCACAGTATGATGGCGCAGTAAATCCCAGCCTGTCTGTAGGCGTCAGACGAGAACGGGGTGATAGAGCGGAAGACTATACCAATAGCTTGGGTATCGGGTTTAGCATGGCGTTGGATGATAAGGCATACAGGCAGCCTGCCATCGCTCAAGCCTCAGCCGAACTAGCTGATGCTCAGGTGACACGTCAATCATTATGGCGTGATCTAAAAACACGACAAGTCGCTGCTCATGAAGAATTAAACAGTAGTCGGCAGCAGCTGGATTTGATCACGGAACAAAATAAAACTACCCAGCAGTATTATCAATTACAAAAGCGCGCCTTTGATTTAGGTGAAATTAATTTGATTGATTTATTGCGCAGTCAGGCGTTGGCTAATGATAATGAGAGCAGAAAGCGCCTGTTGGAAGTACAAATAAAGCAACAGATTTCTGAATTAAAACAATCGCATGGGATAATCCTGTCTAATAATTAATAAAGCTTTTTAAGCTTAATTTTTCGTTAAGCTTTCTTTTTTAATCTAGCCTCCATACCACCTCCAAAGGGGAATTTTATGGAAGCTAGATCATTTGCACAGTCTGTCACTAAAAGTCGCTCTCAACGCGTCGCAGAGCGACAAATTATTCAGCCTGTTTTTCCACTCACGCTGGCAAAAGCGAATGAGCCGGGACGAATGGACGCTGAACAATTTATTTATCAGCGCTTTGAAAAGCAACACGGTGCAGAGATCAGCCATTTTCTGCCGTTTATCTTGTCTGCCAGGACAGGCGGTTTAGTTTCAGCAGCACTTGGTTTCCAGCCAGCCAGTTATTCATCACATCTTTTTCTTGAATATTATCTTGATAATGATATTCAAACGACGCTCAGTATTCTCACCCAAACAGTCGTTCAACGTGACGCCATTGTAGAAATCGGAAACTTGGCCTCAGGACGACAACGTGCGACTCAGACCTTATTTTTACTTCTTGCTGAGTTGTTCTATCAAGCCGGTTATGAATGGGTTGTGTTTACGGCTAATTCAGCCGTTTCTCAGTGGTTGGCGAAATTAGATATTGAGACTATTGCCATCCGTGTTGCAGACCCAACCAGGTTGCCAGATAAAGGGGCAAGCTGGGGTAGTTATTACGATGATAAGCCTGTTGTGGTGGCCAGTCATATTCGCCAGACCATGGCAAAACTTAACGACACCCCCCTTATGTTGTATTTGCGTCAGAGCTACCAACATCAATTAAATGAATTTGTCGCGAGTTTTCGTCATGACTGAGTTAGTCGAACGTTTACGTCGGATTGCGACACAACAGCCGAACGCACTGGCCTTGCAGGACCCATATCATCAGCTGACTTGGCGTCAGATGATAGACGAAGTGGATAGACTAACTGAACTGCTATTACCTTATACACAGAATGTCGTTGCCTTATATGCCGACAACAGTGTCGACTGGGCGTGTATTGATCTGGCCTGTTATGAAGCCGGCGTCATCAGTTTGCCAATTCCAGCCTTTTTTTCGGCCGAACAACAACATCATGCCATCAGTGAAAGTGGCGCATTAGCGTTAATCGAATCGAAAGGCACGACATTATTTCAATCACTCAAGCTGTTTGACCAGTTGCATCTGTCGTTAACGGACAATCTGATTTTGTTTCCATTAGCCAAGAAAGGTCATAGTCAAATTCCAGAGAAAACCCAAAAAATTACCTTTACATCGGGTTCTACTGGTCAGCCTAAAGGGGTGTGTTTGAGCACAGATAATCAATTAGCTGTGGCTGATGCCATTATCCAACGTACAGAATTACAAGTTATCAAACACCTGTGTGTATTACCGCTGACCACCTTATTGGAAAACCTAGCCGGCATTTACGCACCTTTGCTAAGCAGAGGATCGGTCACCTTATTACCAGCAGCCGAGCTTGGCTTTAATGGTGGACGAGGTTTTGATGTTCAGCAATTTTTACAAACGCTGAGCAAACATCAGCCAGAAAGTGTGGTGTTATTACCCGAATTATTACTGACCCTGGTGTCAGCCACTGCAACAGGCTGGCCAGTACCTGATAGTTTGAAATTTATTGCCGTGGGTGGCAGCCGTGTATCTGCAGACTTGTTACGGAAAGCTGATGATTTAGGCTTACCGGTTTTTGAGGGTTATGGCTTATCTGAATGTAGCTCGGTGGTCAGTCTGAATAGTCCAAAACAACGTCAAATAGGCAGTGTTGGTCAGTGTCTTGATCATGTAAAAGTCAGTATTGAGTCCGGTGAAATCATTGTTAAAGGTAACTGCTTTTTAGGTTATATCAATCACCCTGAGAGTTGGTATCCGCAGCAGATAAATACCGGCGATTTAGGGTTTATAGATGACAACCATTATTTGCATATTAACGGTCGCCGTAAAAATCTATTAATTAGTAGCTTTGGCAGAAATATCAATCCGGAGTGGGTGGAAAGCGAGTTATTGGCAAATCCTATTCTGGCGTATTGCATGGTGATTGGAGATGCAAAATCACATTGCAGTGTCTTAGTTCAGCCTCGGTTTGACACTATCACCGATGCGATGATTGACCAATGGATAGCCCTGGTCAACAAACGCCTGCCAGATTACGCGCAACTAGCAGACTGGCAGCGCTTTGAATGGCCACTCAGTCTGGAAAACGGCACGTTGACGGCAAATGGTCGTCCCGTCAGAACACAAATTCTAGACAGCTACTCTCACCAAATAAATGCTTTATACAAGGAGCAGGCATAAATGCTTTTTTTCGATAGATTACAAACAGAAACAGCAGCAGCACGTGAGCAATTATTCAGTGCACCGATCATTGCCAAAGCGATGACAGGCGATATCACTACCGAGCTTTATATTAACTTTCTGACGCAGGCCTATCATCACGTTAAACATACCGTTCCATTGCTGATGAGTGTCGGTGGCGCTTTGCCGGAACAGAAGGAATGGCTGCGTAATGCCGTGGCAGAATATATCGAAGAAGAATTAGGTCATCAGGAGTGGATACTGAACGATATTGCCGCCTGTGGTGCTGATAAAGAAGCGGTCAGACACAGTCAGCCAAATCTTCAGACAGAAATGATGGTCGCCTATGCTTATGACATGGTACATCGCATCAATCCACTAGGTTTTTTTGGCATGGTACATGTGTTGGAAGGCACTAGTATCACCACAGCGGATAAAGCCGCAGAAAGTATTCAAAATGCACTAGGTTTACCGACTAAAGCCTTTAGTTATCTGCGTTCACATGGGGCGCTGGATCAGGATCATGTCAAATTCTTCGAAGGTCTGATGAATCAAATCACCGATACCGCCGAACAAGATCTCATTATTCACAGTGCCAAACGCTTTTATTATCTCTACGGCAATATCTTCCGTAGCCTGACTGAAGAGAAGATGCCATGCACAGTATGAGAGATGTCACCATTCTGATTACCGGTGCCGCCGGTGGTATCGGGCAAAAGTTAGCTAAAGCATTACACGATCAGGGGGCTAAGCTGATATTGACGGATGTCAATGCAGACAAATTAACTGAACTGAACGTCAGCTTAGGCGAAAAGCATGACGACTTTGTAGCTGACGTTAGCAAGACAACGCAGCGCCAGTCACTGGTGGATTATTGTGAAAATCTGCCTTATCCGCTGCAAATGATCATTAATCTGGCGGGTATCAACCGTTTTGCTGCCATTACTGATCATTCAGATAATGATATTGAACGGATGTTAACAATTAATCTGAGTTCACAGATTGCACTGACACGCGATTTTATTCCTTTACTGGAAAAAAATGCACCATCAACCATCGTCAATGTTGGCTCTATTCTGGGAAGTATCGGCATGCCCGGTTATAGCGTCTATTGTGCTACCAAGTTTGGCTTGCGGGGTTTTAGTGAAGCCCTTCATCGTGAACTGGCTGGCAGCGGAGTGGATGTGCGTTACTTTGCACCTCGCGCCACAAAAACAGCGCTTAATAACGACAATGTCAATGAACTGAACAAAGCATTAGGCAGTGCGATGGACAGCCCTGAGCAAGTAGCGAATGCCATTGTCGACTTTTTGCTTACGGATAAACGAAGACATTATTTTGGCTGGCCTGAAAAACTGTTTGTCAGAATCAACAGTATCCTGCCAGGCATTGTTGATAAATCAATTATCAAACAACTACCTATCATAAAACGTTATTTTTAATGGAGAAAATGATGAAAGCGTATATATTCTCAATGATTCTGGGGCTGGTGAGTCTACCTGTCAGTGCCGATGTGATGCAAAGTGTTGCTGATTTGCAGCATGACTGGGCTAAAGTGAATTACACTTTAACAGGTGATGCACAAGAAAAAGCCTTTGAAAGCTTGGTTGAAAAAGCGAATAGCGTGGTGAAGCAATATCCAGATGCGGCGGAATCACATATCTGGCGTGGCATTATCGAATCAAGTTATGCCGGTGCCAAAGGTGGTCTTGGTGCTTTATCACTTGCCAAAGCCGCAAAAGCAGACCTTGAACAGGCGATGAAACTAGATGATACAGCACTGGACGGTTCGGCTTATACCAGCCTTGGAACCTTGTATGCAAAAGTGCCTGGTTGGCCTATTGGGTTTGGCGATGATGACAAAGCCGAAGTGATGTTGAAAAAAGCCTTGACCATCAATCCAACGGGCATAGATAGTAATTTTTTCTATGCACAGTATTTAATAGATAATAACCAGTATAAAGAAGCAGAAACTTATCTGTTAAAAGCTCAACAATCACCTGCCAGACTAACTAGACCCCTTGCAGATAAAGGAAGACAGCAAGAAATCGAAAAAGCCTTACAGCAGGTCAGATACAAACTAGGGAATGAACAACATGCAGGTATTACTCATTGAAGATGATGTTTCACTCGCAAAAGGCTTACAAACCAGCCTGAAAAACGAAGGTTTTATCGTTAATCATTTGAGTGAAGGTAAGCAAGCCATTAATAGTATTGCTTCTTCTGAGCCGGATATTGTGGTATTGGATCTGGGCCTGCCAGATATGGACGGTAATGAAGTCCTGAAACAAATTCGACGGCGTAATGCTGAATTACCGGTATTAATTTTAACGGCACGTAATTCTATTCAGGATAAAGTCGCAGGGCTCGATAGTGGCGCAGATGATTATCTGGCCAAACCGTTTGAAATGGATGAGTTACTTGCACGCCTGCGTGTACTGGAACGCCGGCTCAGTAGCCTGAAACATGCTGATCTGACCGTAGGCAATGTGTCCATCGATACTCGTGCCCAGCAGGTGAAAGTTAACGGTGAGAATGTCGACTTTTTCCGTCGTGAATACATGCTGTTAAAAATGCTGATGGAGAATGTTGGCCGAGTGCAGACCCGCGATAGCATGGAAAGTAAGCTTTACAGCTGGGGAGAGGAAATCGCCAGTAATGCGATTGAAGTCCACATTCATCATTTAAGAAAGAAACTCCCTGAGAACTTCATCACAACCGTGCGTGGTGTGGGTTACACAATTAAAACGCAATGAAGTCTATTCGTCTGTATTTATTATTGGCGTTATTGGCCACAATAACGCTGGTAAACTTTGTATCGTTATTGCATGGCTACCAATCAAGCATGCATAAAGCACAAACATTGTTTGATTCCCGGTTAGAAAGTACCGCGATTTTGATTGCCTCTGCCAACTCTCGTCAGCTTGGTAAAACAACCGTTACCAATCAGCAAACGCCTTATACCTTTTTTCAGATAATTGATGATAAAGGGGCTTTGCTAACACGTTCGGAAAATGCACCCGATAGCGTACTTAGCGACCTCGATGAAGGGTTTCAGAATACGAATTTTGGTAGCTATCGCTGGCGAAATTATGTATACCGTGACAAGGTTTTACAGCGATGGATCGTAGTAGCCGAACGTATCGATATTCGTTATATGCTGGCTGAAGATGTGGTGATGGAATCGTTACTGCCTATTGTGATGGCAATACCTGTAGCCGCATTAATTATCTGGTTTGCAGTAGGGATTGGCCTTAAACCGCTCAACACCTTTGCCAGCCAATTGAGTGAGAGAAGAGCAGATGATCTCCGGCCTATCGAACTGGAGCGTGTGCCAAAAGAATTAACGACTGTGGTGAATAATACGAACAGTCTGTTATTGCGTTTGGCAGAGGCTTTTGACCGAGAACAGCGTTTCTCAGCCGATGCGGCACATGAGTTACGTACCCCCGTCAGCGTGCTCAAAGTGCATTTACATAATTTGCGAGCAAGATTGGGTAATGATGACGAAGACATCATCTTATTGCGTGATGGTGTTGAACGTATGGGACATCTGATCGAACAGATTCTTGCTTTATACCGAACATCACCCGATCAGGCGGCAGTCAAGTTTGAGAGTGTGGATTTATTTAAATTAGTTCAATCACTTATCGCTCGAAGTTATCATGCTTTTGAGTCTAAACAGCAAGAGATAGAAATGGATGGGGAGTCACACATCATCGAAGGTAATGTGTTTGCACTGGAAACGCTGATAAGCAATTTACTAAATAATGCGAATAAATACACACCGGAGAAAGGTCGTATTCATGTGGTGGTGAGGCGTCATGAAGAAGGGGTGTTACTTCGAGTCGAAGATTCTGGCCCAGGCATACCTGAAGAACAGTATCAGCGTGTATTTGAACGTTTTTATCGCCTGCATGGTGATCAGCACAATAGTGGTGTCATTGGCTGTGGACTTGGCTTGACTATTGTTAAACATATTGTTGATTTACATCATACCCACATTCAGTTGGGGACATCCGCTTGGGGCCATGGATTAAAAGTCGATGTTATATTTCCTCTGAGAGCAGTCAATTATGCGTAGAGTTGGTTTGTTTTTATGCTTATCGTTTTTGGTAATGCCGGTGTTGGCTGGCCCTCCCGTGATTGAAATCGAAATTCGTGATCATCTTTTCTTTCCCGATGAAGTCAAAATCCCTGCCAATACAAAAGTCAAACTGTTGGTGAAAAATATGGATCCGACAGCTGAAGAGTTTGAAAGTTATGAACTAAACCGGGAGAAGGTAATTGCCGGTAATAGCCAGGCATTTATCTTTATTGGCCCACTGCCAGCCGGTGTGTATCCGTTCTTTGGCGAATTTTTCCCTAAAACGGCACAAGGCAAGGTCATAGCGGAGTAAATGACGTGTTACTGAATGCAGTGGTGATAGTCTTGCGTGAGGTGTTAGAAGCCTCATTAATTATTAGTGTATTTCTGGCGCTGAGTCAGATTTTGAATCGCAGTTTAAAATGGATGTTATTGGCATTAATCCTGGGGCTGATGAGCGGCGTTATTTATGCGCTAACGATTCGTCATGTATCAATGGCTTTTGGTGGTATTGGGCAGGAGCTTGTCAATGCCTCGATAAATATTCTGATTTTTATAGCCTTGCTCTTTTTTGTCTATGTGGTGCCTCACCAAAATGACAGACGTTGTCGAGTTTTGACCATTCTGGCCATTATGAGCACCGTTATTTTGGCTATGATGCGCGAAGGATCTGAGGTGTTGTTATTTATCACTGGATTCTTTGGCGTACCGGATTTACTAGGGCCAGTATTAATGGGCGGTGCGGTTGGCGCCGGTCTGGGTGTCAGTGTGGGGGTGTTCATTTATTATTTTATTGTGAACCTTATCCCCCGACATGGTGTGTGGGTTGGCTATCTATTATTGTTATTTGTGGCGGGAAGCTTAATGTCGCAAGCGATAGAGTTCCTGATTCAGGCAGATCTATTCACCTCATCAGAACCTATCTGGAATAGCTCTAATATCATTGATGAACATTCTGTGGCCGGGCAACTTCTGTTTGCATTAGTAGGCTATGAAGCCACCCCTCAAATTAGTCAGGTTATTGCCTACCTTTTCAGTATGGCTACCTTGTTTTGTGTGGCGATGTTCAGCTTTATAAAGCGAGACCGAAACTCATGAAATACCGTTTAATCACCATTGCTAGTGCTTTATTTCTTACACCTCTCCTGGTGCAGGCTGATGGTTCATCCATTGATAAAATCTACCATCCCTATGTGCAGCCATTAGAAAAAGAAGTCGAGTGGCGCATGATTAGCGCTGAAGGCGACAGTTTACAAAAACTCAGTTATGGGCAGTCATTGTCTGATCGACTCTATGTTGAAGGCTATCTTACCGCCAGTGAAGAAAACGATAATTTTCGTTTGCATAGCTATGAACTCGAAGCAAAGTGGCAACTAAGCGAGCAGGGAGAGTACTCGATAGACTGGGGACTGGTCACCGAGCTTGAAAAATCCAATATTCGTGATCAATGGGAAGCAGCTACTGGACTACTCATGGAAAAACAATGGGGTAGATGGGTAGGCGCTGCGAATCTGTGGTTAGAATACGAGTGGGGTGATGATATTGAGGAAGAGTTTGAAACAGCCTTAGGCATGCAAGCTCGTTATCGTTTATCCCCCAGCTTTGAACCTGCTGTCGAATATTATGCTGGTGATGAAACTCGTGCTATTGGTCCGGTTGCACTGGGCGATATTCGCTTTTCTGCAGGAAAAAAACTTCACTGGGAAACCGGGGTATTATTTGGTGTGGGCAAACAGTCCCCTGATGCCACATTACGTTTTCTGACTGAGTTTGAATTTTAGTCAATGTAAAGTTTTGTTAACCATTTAAGGTTTTGTTAATAAGCCATCACTAATATGACGACTATCTCATGAGAGTAGAGCCAAGTGATGCAAACAGGGATAATAAAACACCCGATCGAGATAGACAGTGGGCTGGCAAGCCTTATCAACACACATCTTCAAATACCACATCTGACAAACACAGTTTTGACCTTCCGTTTGAATAAATCACCAGTGTTTTTTCCTCAAAACTGCCATCTATTCGGCTATCTGATACCGACCATACAAGCTCTGGCTCCCCACATACACACTTTGGTCTTTGCGCTTATTTCATCTCTCTTTTATTCAGGAAAACATGATGTTTAGTAATATATTGCGCCCCTTATTGATGACGATGACTCTTGGTTTATCATCGATCCCTGCAGATGCGCAAAGTTTGCAATTGGATAAAACCCAAATGGACAACCTTGGAGTGAGCTATCAAGCGGCGGTATCTGTTTCCGAAACAAAAAGTCATCATTATCCCGCCAAAGTGTCTGTTCCTAATGCGAATCGGCATATTGTTCATACCAGTCAGGAAGGCGTAGTCACGCAAATGTTAGTGGCTGAAGGCGATATTGTTAAGGCAGGTCAAGTGTTGGCCACCGTTAATAGTCCGGCCTTGTTATCGTTACAGGCCCAGTATTTACAGGCTGAGGGGCTGCTCAATCAATTACTCACTGAAATGCAACGGGATAAGCAATTATTTAATGAGGGCATTATTGCCGAGCGCCGTTATCTTGATGCTAAAACGCGTTATCAACAGCAAAAAACCTTGGTTGATAGCCAAATAAAAACCTTGCAGTTAGCAGGAATGCCCTTAGATGCCATTAAAACATTAAAGCAACAACAAACCATGGACAGCCATTTACATGTTCGTGCGGTCAGTGAGGGGGTGGTCATGGCGCAAAATGCCGTGATTGGCCAACGCGTGATGGCTTCTGATGTGTTGTATGAGGTGGCTGATTTATCAACATTATGGCTTGAAATCCATGTGCCACTGCTGGTCGCCAGTAACATCAATATTGGCTCAAAAGTGATGGTCTGTGACAGGGATATCTCAGCTGCTGTGATGACAGTAGGTAGGCAAGTTCATGATATTGATCAGGGGGTTTTAGTACGTGCTGAAACCTCTGAAAATACTAATTTGCTGACGCCTGGTGAATTTGTACAGGTTTGTTTTGTGCAAAATAACAACTCTGTGCTTTATGAGATTCCCTATAAAGCCATATTACGTGTCGAAGGCATAACCCATATCTTTTATTTTGATGGTCAATCTATCA
Source organism: Methylophaga sp. (assembly GCA_002706095.1). Taxonomy (GTDB): domain Bacteria; phylum Pseudomonadota; class Gammaproteobacteria; order Nitrosococcales; family Methylophagaceae; genus Methylophaga; species Methylophaga marina. The sequence goes on from PAJP01000001.1 coordinate 97,328, forward strand.
GCCTGCGACCAGTACATATTGTTTCTCAATCAGAGAATAGTGTCACGGTATCAGATGCTTTTTTAAGTAACGGATATGTGATTGATGAAGGCGTGTCATCGCTGAAGTCTGCCTGGCAAGCTGAGGGGAAATAGACATGGATGGTCTGATTCGTTTTTCATTGACGCAGCGTCTGATGATGCTGATTCTGGTGGTTGTTCTGATTGGTTTTGGCTGGAAGGCCTTTAACGATACGCCGATCGATGCTTTTCCTGATGTCTCGACAACACAGGTAAAAATTATCCTCAAAGCACCGGGTATGACACCGGAAGAAGTGGAAAGCCGCATTACCGCCCTGGTCGAAGTTGAGATGCTGGGGATACCCAAACAACGCATGTTACGGTCTGTAGTGAAATATGGCCTGACCGATATTACCGTGGACTTTGAAGAGGGCACGGATATCTATTGGGCACGTCAGCAAGTGGCTGAACGTTTATCAGCTATCAAAGATACCTTGCCTGCTGATATTCAGGGTGGCTTGGCACCGTTAACGACTCCGTTGGGTGAAATGTTCATGTTTACTGTGAACAGTCCCACGCTGGATTTGATGCAACGGCGTGAATTATTGGATTGGGTCATCAGGCCAGCCTTACGCAGTGTTGAAGGGGTGGCTGATGTCAATTCATTAGGCGGTTATGTCAAAACCTTTGAAATTATCCCGGATTTAGCCAAACTTGCCGCATTAAATATCAGCCTTGCTGATATCCAACAGGCATTGGAAAACAATAACCGTAACGATGGTGCGGGACGCATTGATGAAGGCGAAGAAGTGTTACTGGTTCGTGCTCAAGGTAGTCTGCAAAATCTGGACGATATAAAACGCCTGGTGGTGAAGTCCGATGCCGATGAACCTGTTTTACTCTCACAGGTCGCGGAATGCAGAATTGGCTCACTGACGCGTTATGGTGCAGTCAGTGCCAATGGACAGGGCGAAGCGGTACAAGGCTTGGTGTTGGGTTTACGAGGTGCGAATGCCAAAAAAGTCGTAGCCGGTATTGAAAAACGGCTCGCCGAATTACAAGCCTCCTTGCCAGATGATGTAAGCATCAATGTTTTTTATAACCGTGGTGAGCTAGTCGCAGATGCAATTCATGGTGTGAACAAAGCATTGATTGAAGCGGTGGTGCTGGTTCTGGTCTTTCTGCTGCTATTTCTGGGTGATCTCAGGGCGGCGATTGTGGTTGCACTGGTATTACCGCTTTCAGCCATGATCACTTTTATCATGATGCGTCAGTTTGGTTTATCAGCCAACTTGATGAGTTTAGGTGGTTTAACCATTGCCATCGGTATGCTGGTTGATGCTGCGGTGGTAGTGGTTGAAAACATCGTCTCACAATTAGCCGATAAATCACGGGCTGCGGTGCTGCCAAGACTGCATTTAATTTATCGTGCAGTAAAAAATGTCTCGGTGCCAGTCACCTCAGGCATCATTATTATCGTCATTGTGTTTCTGCCATTACTGACCTTACAGGGCCTGGAAGGCAAACTGTTTATTCCCGTGGCCTTGACTATTGTATTTGCATTGGCTGGTTCCTTAGTTTTATCACTGACCGTGATTCCGGTGCTGGCCTCTTTTTTATTGAAACATGTGTCTCATGATGAGCCGTTCTTACCCAGAGTATTAAAAAGGCTCTATGCGCCGGTATTAGCCTGGTCACTGGATCATACAAAAAGTGTGGTGATGATTGCGTTGTTATTACTCGCCTTTGCCGCTGTTTTATACACCCAAGTGGGTAAGGCCTTTATGCCAGTTATGGATGAGGGCGATTTGATTGTGCAATTAGAAAAACTGCCTTCAATTACCCTGGAACAATCCGTTGCTTTAGACAAGCGCGTGCAACAGGCATTATTAAAAAATGTGCCTGAAATCACCGGCGTAGTTGCCAGAACCGGTGCAGATGAACTCGGCCTGGATCCGATGGGCCTAAATGAAACGGATATGTTTTTAATCCTCAAGCCTCGTGAGCAATGGCAGGTGGCAACAAAAGAGGCGCTAAAGCTAAAAATAAGGCAGGTTCTGGAGCAGTTTCCGGGGTTGAATTATGGCTTTACGCAGCCAATTGAAATGCGTGTGTCTGAAATGCTTACCGGCGTCAGAGGCGATCTGGCCATCAAAATATTTGGTGAAGATGGTGACACACTCAATGAGTTAGCTAAACGTGTTGTGCAAGTTGTGTCCAGTATTCGCGGTGCGGAAGATGTCATCACCAGTCAGAATGATGGTGCTCAGTATTATCAAATTGATCTGAATGCATTAACGCTCGGCCGTCTCGGCTTAAGTGTTGAAGAAGTTCTGCCGCAACTACGAATGTTAATTCAGGGAAGTCAGGTAGGCACGATTTATCAGGGTGCCAGACGCTATCCACTGGTGATTCAAGGCGAACGCAGTTTACAGAAAGTGGTGAGCTTATTTGCCCATGCGAGATTGAACGTGGCGGGCAACAGACAGGTACAGATTTCGGACCTGGCCACTTTAAAACGGGTCGAAGGACCGGTATCTATTCGCAGAGAACAAGGACAGCGAATGTCGGTGGTGGTGGCGAATGTGGCCGATCGTGATTTAGTCAGTTTTGTAGAAGAAGCTCAGGCCGCTGTGGCAAAAGATATCGATTTACCGAGCGGCTATCAGTTTTCCTGGGGTGGTCAGTTTGAAAACCAGCAGCGAGCCGCAAAACGCTTAATGGTGGTCATTCCTGTGGCTTTATCTTTAATTTTCTTATTATTGTTTTCCACTTTCCGATCTTTACGCCAAGCTACATTGGTGATGAGTAATGTGCCATTTGCCATGGTGGGCGGAATCACTGCACTTTGGCTGACGGGTGAATATTTATCTGTGCCTGCTTCTGTGGGGTTTATCGCTTTACTCGGCATTGCTGTATTAAATGGCGTGGTAATGGTGAGTTACTTTAATGAGCTGTTAGAAACAGGTATGGCAGTAGATGACGTGGTCAGAGAGGGTGCGATGCGCCGCTTAAGACCAGTGATGATGACAGCGACGATTGCTGCCTTTGGTCTTGTGCCTTTACTGTTCGCAAGCGGGCCCGGCTCAGAAATTCAGCGGCCGCTAGCTATTGTGGTGATTGGCGGTTTAGTTAGCGCCACCTTATTAACCCTGGTGTTACTGCCACTCTTGTTCAGACGATTTGGAGTCGCAAAATGAAGTGTCTATTAGCTCTTATCGTAAAACCCTCGTTAGAAGCAGCATTAAGCGACTGGTTATTACTTCATCCGCAGATTGATGGCTTTACCTCGCAACGGGCCTCCGGTCATGGTGCTGGTCATGCGATGAGTATTAGCGAACAGGTAGAGGGGCAACGCAAACAAATGATTTACTGGGTAGAACTTGATGATGAACGAGTAAAAACGGTTCTTGATGGTTTATCGTCGAGTTTTGCTGGCGCCGAGATACATTATTGGCAGTTACCTCTCAGCGCCAGTGGCATTATTCGCTAGTAGCTTCTTCTGCTTGTTTTTGCATACGTTTTTCTAAGTCTTGCCATAAAGACAAACGCGAAGAGCCTCCGACACGCTGGCCTTCCCCACGTGATTTTGCCAGCCATAAACCGGTACCATTGAAGCTATAAACCGGGGTTAAGTCATTACGCTGAGTGGCTGGTTTGATGTCGGTGATTAAATTATCCAGTACTAACGGTACAGAGCGTTTTGTCTTGAAATAGGTCAGCACCATATGGGCTTGATTGAGTTCTTTCGCTTTAACATAAGTGATACGTAATTTATCTTCATCCACGCCTAATTCTTTTAGCGTGAAATATTTCGCGATCGAATAGTCTTCACAGTCACCACCCCCAATTGACAGCATTTCCAGTGGCGTTGCCCAATAGTCTTTTTTGTTCCAGAGGTCGATATCGTCGATAAACAACACATTGGTATTAAAAAACTGATTCACCAGCTCAAGTTTTTCCGCTTCAGGTAAGTCCTTATTTTCTGCCACCAGTTTTTGCCAGTCTTCAACACGCTTGCGGGCAAATTTATTATATTGCGCCTCAATCTTGTCCAATACGCGTGAACTGATATTGAGGTCAGCGACAAGCGGCAACGACAATATCAAACATGTCAGTATCAGCAATAACGACAGAGGGCGTTTAAACAGCATGGATAGCTCAGACTTTAACGACTGATACCGTAGATGCCAGCTTGTTTAACAATCGCAAAATCTTCATCGTTTGTGACTGCCTCAGCAAGTACTTTGATATCCAGCAAGCGAGAGACTTCATGCATAATTTCCAAAAAGTCTGGTTTACTGGCGTTACTACCAATGTTCTGTGTCAAATCACGTGCGAGTCTGATGTAATCCAGATGCAAATGTCGTAACTCATCAATGGCAATAATATCGGCAGAATAACGTTTGATAAGACTATTTGCGCCCAATGACTTCACAAAACGACTGAAGTTAGTAAAGGCTTTGAGGTTTTTAGTGGCGGCATAGGCCGAGACAGAAAAAGTCAGTAACTCAGCAGAAATAACGGACTGCTCGATACGAGATTCCAGCCATTTATGGAAACTGGCTGAATCAATTGAGTCCATCGTCAGGTTGATACTGACAGGACAGCTAATACGATCTTGCTCCATTTTGAGTAGGACTTTGTTCACAATGCAACGGTCCACAGATTCCGACAATCCAAACTCTTGCGCCATAGAGAAAAAAGTCCCGACAGACAGGGTGTTACCCGCTTTATCTTTGACAAAGCTAAAGGCTTCCTGCATCACTTTGACAGGCTTAGGACCATCATAATTATAGGCTTCGGCTGTGAAGTAGATTTCTGGCGTATCACGATTAATAGCGTGGGTAATGGCGGCTTTCCATTCTTGTTCAGAAAGAGAACTGATGGAGTCATCTTTAATGAAAAAGGCGTTTTGTCCAATAATACTGGCCTGCTCATAGGCTTCAATTAAAGCAGGCATTAAACGTTCAAACTCACTGGTGCGATCAAATTTAACTAAACCAATGTGAACCAGATCGTCGACTTCATAATGCTCAGCCAGTTCTGTCATTGCCTGTTGCAGATTTTTAGCAAATGACTGAATCAGATTGATATCAGACTCATCATAAATAATGGCAAACTCGGCACCATACAGACGATAGGCATGACCATTGCCGGCCACGGCATTGTTCAATATACGGGCCATATCTTTTAAGAGTGTATCAGCCAGTTGATTCCCTTTTTGTTTACTGATATCAGCTAAATCAACAAACTTGATGTAACTCACATACCCGGTATGGCCGCTTGATAGTCGCTTTTTCATGTCGGCGGTAAAAGTGGCTTGATTGAGTAATCGGGTTAAGCCATCACGTTTGAGATTATCATTCAAGGCATCGAGCCGTTGATTTAGTCGAGTGATGGTATCGCCAATCTTGACTGACATACTGTTCATAGACTGAGCAACATGGCGGACTTCTTTGGTCCAGGGCAGACGATCAATCGTAGTAAATTGACCAGAAGAAATTTCATTAGCCTGTCTTTGTATCGCTTTAAGTGGTTGTAAGGTAAACCGTAACACCAGCATGAGTAATGCAAATGCACCCACAAAAATAATCACGGAATACAATAAGGTTTCTTTGGCTTGTTTATAGAGTTTCAAATAAGCATAAGCCGGGTTGCTACTGACATAGAGTGTGCCGGATATTGACCAGCCAGAGCTGATTTCTGATGAAGCTGTGGCAGACTTCATGGGTAACCAGTTGATTAGCCATTGGGGCACGCCTTCCATTTTGACGGGATTTTTCAGACTCACCAGCGTTTTACCATCAATATCTTCTAAACGCATTTCGCGGTAATAGCCCATATCAAAAATGGCGCTCATCATTGTTTGTAATATCGGATCATTTTCATCTTCCATATGCGGGCTAAGTGAGAGACCCAACGATGTGGCGGTATCCTGCATATGTATTTCAGATTCAACTTCGAGATAGTCACGGATACTGCCCATGCTGATCACAAAGCTTGCTGAAAAAACAATCAGAAAAAGTAAGCTGATTAGAATTAACAACTGCTTAGAAAGTGACATATTGATTTCCTTATTACGATGTTCAGGCCATTTTAAGTACTGCCTGATGTATATCGGCTAACTTGATGGAATCTGATGAATTATCACCAAAACGCTAACAATACCCTGACCACGACATCACAGCAAGCATCATCAGCGCGGGCAATAAGTCTTTTGTTTCAGCAGGTAGATTGCTACGATCAGCGTTTCATTTATAGGCGATACAGATGTTATTAGTATTAGTGCAGATGGGGCTTCTCATTGCCTGTGGTTTTGCCTGGAAACAATGTGCACCAAGGCATATTCCAGCTCTGGCACACCGCCGCGCCTTAACCGATCTGGTTTTCTTTATTTTACTGCCAGCCCTGGTGTTAGATGTCATCTGGGGCGCACCCATAGATAAGACCTCTCTTAAAATTTCTCTCACGGCATTTTCTGGTTTGCTAACAGCAGGCATTGTTATGTGGTGTTTATTGCGATTTATCAAAACCACGCCTGAACAAAAAGGCGCACTGATGCTGGCTGCAATCTTTCCGAATGTGACCTACCTTGGTTTACCGGTCACCAATCAGGTACTCGGCTCATGGAGTAATGCCATTGTGCTGCAATATGACTTATTTGCCTGCACACCGGCGTTGATGACTTTTGGCATATTAATGGCGCATCATTTCGGTGGGGCGGGTCAGCAAAAAGTCCATCCCTTAAAAGAACTCACCAAGGTGCCGCCATTGTGGGCGGTTGTGATCGCGCTTTTATTAAATGTGCTGCATGTGCCACGTCCAGAACTGGTTCATCACACATTAACGACATTATCTGGTGGTGTGGTGCCACTGATGCTGATTGCCTTGGGCATGAGTATTCGCTGGGACAGCTTAAGATTACGTTATTTACCGCTTTTATTGCCGGTCGCTGTGATTACCTTATTATTAGTTCCGGTGGCTGTGTTTTTCACGGGGGGCTGGTTCGAACTGCCTGCGGATATCGCATTGGCCGTCGTGCTTTTGGCTGCCATGCCAACTATGGTGTTTGGTGTCGTGATATGTGAACGTTACCAATTAGATAGTCCACTCTATGCTGCCGCAGTCACATTGACGACCTTATTAAGCGTTGTCACGTTACCTTTATGGTTTCATTATTTACCCGGCCTGTAGTCAGACCAGATAAAGCCGGCTGCTTCAACGGCCGCAATCACATGTTGCATGGCTTGCTCAATTTGTTCAGCGTCACCACGCAAGCTGAATTCAATTTGAGGCTCATCGCCGAGTTTGGGCAAGCTTGATAATTTTAACTGCGGATATTGGGCGACAATCTCATTCATTGTCGGCAGTAAATCTGACTCACGCCCTTTTGTAATGGTAATGATTCTTTCCGCTTTGGGACGCAAGCCCTGTAAGTGTGGGTAATGGGTATCTAAAATCCATTCCAGCATGGGCCAGGACATTTCAGGGAAGCCCGGCATAAAGTGATGGTTATCCAGACTAAAACCCGGCACGCGATTAATAGTATTGGGAATAATGCGGCTACCTTCGGGTAAGTGGCCCATCAAAATACGATTAGGATAGGCATCTTTACCAAACTGATCTTCAATTGCTTTGACTGCATCAGGGTGAGGTTTGATCTCAACGCCTTTCACTAAAGCAGCCGTCTGGCGGGTTCTATCATCCGGAGTGGCACCAATGCCTCCGAAGCTGAACACCAGATCAGGACTGCTCATTGAAAAGCGTAAGGCGCGTTCCAATTGCTGTGGATCGTCACCAACAATTAATGTCCAACTTAATTCCAAATCACGTTTGGCCAGAACGGATTGTAAATGAGCGAAATGCTTATCCTGACGTTTGCCACTCAGAATTTCATCACCAATGATTAGCGCGCCAATATTCATTATTCAGTCTCTGGACGGTTACGCATAAAATCAGCTGTCTGTACAAACGACGCCATCAGCTGTTCTGAAAATAAGGGATCTAAATCCATCGATTTTAATGCCTGAGCCATACAATAAAGCCATTGATCACGTTCTTCGATACCAATAGAGAAGGGCAAGTGTCGAGCTCTCAGTCTTGGATGACCGTATTTATCAGTATATAAAGGCGGGCCACCCAACCAGCCAGTCAGAAACAAATATAATTTTTCTTCACTGATACTGATGTCTTTTGGATGGTAATCACGAATATGTTGTGTTTGAGGCGTCTCACACATCACCTCATAAAAAGTTTTGCATAGATGTCTGACACCGGCTTCGCCACCGATACGTTCGTAGGGAGTTGCTATTTCAGCCATGATTGAATTCAACAAAAAAAGACTAGTTTAACCTTGTTGAACAAGACGATAAAGCGAATCAAGGTTGCGAGCTTGGCCACAGACCGGGATAATTGGCCCATCTTTTAGCAATAAACAGGAGAATTATCCTATGAGCGATAGAATTGTCATGCGTACAGGTGAAGCACTGGTTGGCGGTGGTCCTGCTTTTACAGCGGCTGAGCCAGAAGTGGTTATCGGTGAATTAGACGGTCCATTTGGTACCGCATTTGCTAACCTGATGGGCGACCAAGTACAAGGTCACTCACGCGTATTAGCGCTGATGAACACTGACATGCAAGTTAAACCTGCCACATTAATGGTCAGTAAAGTCACTGTTAAGAAAACAGCTTACACCAACATTCTGATGGGTACAGTTCAAGGCGCTATCGCTAACGGCGTATTAGATGCTGTTCGTAACGGTACTATTCCAAAAGAAAAAGCGAACGATTTAGGTATCATCGTTTCTGTATGGTTGAACCCAAGCATCGTGACTGTTGAAGACTTAGATCACGAAGCTTTATTCAACATTCACCGCGAAGCCACTCGCCGTGCTATCGAAAAAGCCATGAATAACGAGCCAAGCATCGATTATTTATTGGAAAATCAAGATAAATTGGTTCACAAATATTACCAAAAAGAACTTGATGCTAAAAAATAAAAACTGGAAACTCAATGAGTTAGCTGTGGTCTCTGTATAAGAGGAGATATTCACAGCCTCAAGTTTTAAACGGTCTGTCTTTTAAACTGGACAGACCGTTTTTTTTGCCATGTATAATCGGTGGCAAATGAAGAAACATTCAAGGTAGATATGGACCTCTATTCCATTGATAAATTAATGCATGAAACCCGACAGCTTGCGGCAAAATACCGTGAAGCTACTGGGAGCACCTTACCGATTACTGGCGAGATTGCCCGCTTTGATGCAGCAAGAGCGCTCAACCTTTCACTGATTAATGACCCCAACAGTCCGATTGATGCGACCGGCAAGGAAGGGCATCGGCAGGATAAACGTATTATTATCAAAGGCCGAGCCATTTTTGATAGCAGTAAAGCCAGCCCCAGAATTGGACAATTAAATCCTGAACAGGATTGGGATCTGGCTGTATTAGTGCTGTTTGATGAGCACTACGACGTCGATGAAATCTATGAAGCAAGCCGTGAAGCTATTGCGGATGCATTAGATAATAAAAAAGACAGTAACCGAAAAAAGCGCGGTGCCATGTCTATCGCACAATTCAAGATTATTGGTGAACGGGTATGGACCCGCGAAAACGGTCTAGAAACCGACGTATGGGAAAATCAGGACGACTAATCATTTGAGGGTAAATGGATGACTATTACGGGATTTATATTTTGGGCTGTCGTTGTTGTTTTAGTTGTTTACCTCATCATCATCTATAACAATCTGGTTAGTCTCAAACACAATGTCAGTAAAGCCTGGTCAAACATTGATGTATTACTCAAACAACGCCACGATGAACTGCCCAAGCTGGTCGAAACCTGTCGGCAATATATGCAGTACGAACAGGACACCCTGGAAAAAGTCATGCAGGCGCGCGCATCCGTTGCCACTGCTCAACAAAATGGTGATATTTCAGCGTTAGGTTCTGCCGAAGGGGCATTACGCATGGGATTAGGCAGCTTATTCGCTGTAGCTGAAGCCTATCCGGAGTTGAAAGCAGATCAATCATTCCAGCATTTACAGGCTCGGATTACGGGGTTAGAAAACACTATTGCAGACCGACGTGAATTTTATAATGAAAGCGTCAATATCAATAACGTCCGTATCGAGCAATTTCCCGATGTTATCCTGGCACGTTTTTTTGGCTTTAAATCGTTTACCTTGCTTGAATTTACATCCGAAGAACTGGTTGATCTCGATATCAAGAGCTTGTTTGAACGCTAGATGCAGGACTGGTTGGCTTCGCTCTCTGTTGAGATAAATAAGCTCACTGTTACTGAGTTTTATATTGCAACGGGCGTCTTATCGGCGATAGTGATCGTCGTGTTTTATCAGATGGTCAAACACTATAAATATGCCAGACTGATTGAAAATGTACCCACGGCTAAAATCCGCTCCGCACCACAGGGATATGTGGAACTGATTGGTACCACTAAATTAATGGATGGCCCACCGATTATTTCGCCGGTATCAGGTACAAGATGTGTCTGGTTTCGTTATACGATTGAAGAACAAGTCACTGAATATGAAGGGAAAGGGCGCATCAAGTCGCGCTGGAAAGTCATTAAAAAACATAGCAGTGATGATATTTTCTTGTTAGATGATACTTCGGATCAGTGTGTAATTGATCCGGATGATGCCAATGTCATTACAAAACGTAAAAATCGCTGGTACAAACGAGATACTTTTCCTGCCCGTCGTTATACCGAGTGGACCATACTGGAAGGGGATTATCTTTACGCATTGGGTGATTTTCAAACCGTTGCCAGTGTTGAAGACACAAGTTTAAAAAATATGATGACCGCCACCTTAAAAGATTGGAAACAGGATGCTAATGATCTGTTACATCGTTATGATAGCAACCGTGATGGTCAGCTCAGTCAGCAAGAGTGGGAGCAAGCAAGACAAGATGCTTACCAGCAAGCGAAAGTAAAAGTCGGTGCCATGGCACATGAAAAACCACTGAGTATACTGAAAGCATCAACACAGAAAGACCAGCCATTTATTTTATCTACTGAATCAGAAGCGAACTTGATCAACCGTCACAAAAGCATTGCTTATGCATGTGGACTTGGCTTTTTTATCGTGGGTATCTGTCTGGTGTGGATGATAAATCAACGAATAGGGATAGCATGATCGAACGCATTGATGAACTATTTGCAGACAATGGTTTGTTATCAAAACACATTTCAGGTTACACCAGTAGAACCCAGCAATTGGAGATGGCACGGCAGGTCGGTGAAGCGCTAACGCATGGCGATATTCTCATCGCTGAAGCCGGCACGGGTACAGGTAAGACCTTTGCCTACCTTGCACCAGCCATGCTTTCAGGGCAGAAAGTGTTTATCTCAACGGGTACAAAAAACTTACAAGACCAATTATTTAACAAAGACTTACCAAAACTTCGTGAAGTACTTTCTGTACCATTAAAAACCGCTTTATTAAAAGGTCGAAGCAATTATTTATGCCACCATCGTCTTGGTCTGGCTGAGTCTGAACCTGGTCAGCAATACCATCAACACACCCTGCAAACCTTACGAGAATGGAGCGGTAAAACAACCACAGGTGATTTAAGTGAAACGGATTTATTAGAAGAAAACTCGCCGCTGTGGCCTAAAGTGACTTCAACGGTTGATAATTGTCTTGGGCAGCAATGTCCGCAATACGATGAATGCTTTATTGTTGAGGCCAGACGTAAAGCGCAGGAAGCCGATATTGTTGTAGTGAACCATCATTTATTGATGTCAGATATGGCATTGAAGTCGTCTGGCCAGGGCGAGGTTTTACCTGATGCCGATGCCTATATTATTGATGAAGCCCATCAACTTCCTGCCATTGCCAGTCAATTCCTCGGCCATCGGATCAGCAGTCATCAAATCCAGGAATTAAGCCGCGACAGTATCCGTGAAATGGAAGCTGAAGCAACGGATATGAACGATATCCGCACTGCAGCAGAACAATTGGATAATCGTTTACATCAATTTAATCTGGCTCTAGGTGAACATGAGCAACGCGTTCCCTGGCAACCCGTGTTAGAAAAGTCACAAGATATTATAGAAAAGCTCGATATCTTACTGGAATCATTAGAGAAATTAGAAATTCAACTCGATGCAGCTTCCGAGCGGGGCAGAGGCTTAGAACAATGTCACCAACGCTGTCAGGATTTGATTGAACGTTTGTCCATATTTCAGCAAAACGAACAAACAGACTTAGTTTTATGGCTGGACAACCGTAATTCGAGTTTTATTTTGCATGCCACGCCACAAGAAGTCAGCCAGTATTTCCAAGCCTGGATAAAAGATAAACCACAGGCTTGGGTCTTCACTTCAGCCACTCTCACGGTAGCAGGCAAGTTTAATAACTTCACTCATCAGCTAGGTTTGGAAGATCCGGTGACAGCCAGCTGGCAAAGTCCATTTGATTATGGCAAACAAAGCTTGCTTTATATGCCGACGATTCCAATTGAGCCATCCAACCCGAATTACAATAGCCATGTGGCAGAAGTCGCAAAATCAGTCATTGAGCACAGCCAGGGGCGAATCTTTTTATTATTCACCAGTTATAAAGCGATGCATGAAGTCGCTGAAGCCTTAAAAGAATCTGATTATCCCGTGCTGGTTCAAGGTTCTGGTGCTAAAACGCAACTGCTTGAAGAGTTTCGCAGTCATGGCAATGCCATTTTGCTAGGTACGAATAGTTTCTGGGAAGGGGTAGATGTTAGGGGAGAAGCGTTATCTTGCGTGTTGATTGATAAAATTCCTTTTGCTTCACCTGGCGATCCGGTGCTGGAAGCACGCATTAATGATTTAAAAGAGCGGGGCGGTAATCCCTTTCGAACGATCCAAATCCCTGCTGCAGTTATTCAGCTAAAACAGGGAATTGGCCGTTTGATTCGTGACACCCATGACTCTGGTGTGTTGGTATTATGTGATCCACGTTTTCTGAGTAAACCCTATGGCAAAGTGTTTATGCGGAGTTTACCGCCAATGCCAATCAGTCAGAATATTGAAGATGTGGAAACTTTTTTTGCCAGTCGCGTTTGATAAGCACTAATTGAGGATCGGCAGGGATTTACGCATAAGTAGCCAAAAAACTCTAACCGACTGAGTTAACTTAAATATCAGATATTCTGAGATTTGTGATCATAACGCTGTCTTTTGCCGCTCCTTCATCCATACCGGCAATAATTTTCCGGTAAAACGTGAACTAATTCGTTATAAGTCTGTTTTTACATTAAATTTTTCTGTTAATTATATTGGTCTATTTTTTGCTTAATTCAGCTAACTGTTCGTAAATAATTCATTACTTCAGAGGCTTTATATGCAGATAAATAGCGGTGACCAAATCAGCCAAGTCTATCGAATGAACAACGATACTTCTGCTGTTGTATCAACTCATTCGAGTGATACAACTAAAGGTCAAGCTGCTGACAAATTAACTCTCAGCGAAGCAGGACGTAATGCCGGAAATAAATGGCAGGTAATAGCCAATCAATATGATCCGACGAATATTTCTTATAATGAATTAACTAGCATGTCATTCAATTTACAAGAAAGCGGTTTGATAACGCCAGCTGAAGGCTTAGCTATGAGAGCTCCGCCTAGTAGAGACTTTAATCCGAATGAAAAATATGACACGTTAGCCTTAGCGCGACAAGCAGTGGAATTTGATAACTCTTTGGGCGCGACACAAGATAAATCTGCGCAGTTAAGAGTCAGAGTACTCGAAGTATTGGAAACATTACATAATTCAGGCAAATGGGGAGGTTGATACATGCCTCCCCAGCTCTAAAGCGGAAAATCGTGCCTCTCGGTCTTGATGCCATAGTTATACCAAAATCAGATGCTGAGGAATTAATTAAACTTAATTAATTCAATATGTTATATAATATTTGGTACTATATAGACGAATCCTTGCCAACCCACTAATTTAGATCAGCTGCATATTCTTTTATCACTTCCATAGGAATCACTTCAGTGGCACGCTGGTGTGTGGCAGCCAGATAAATTTTAGGGGCCATATCATGCTCATAAGCTTCCAGCCAGCGCTGAGCACATAAACACCACCGATCACCAGGTTTCAAGCCAGGAAAACCAAACTCTTTCATTGGTGTGGTTAAATCATTACCACGAAAACGTGAATATTCCAGAAATGCCTGACTGACTTGAACACAGACTGTGTGCTGACCGTAGTCAGCATCACTCGTATTACAACAACCATCACGGTAGAAACCTGTGAGAGGATCTTCACTACAGCTTTCTAACTTCTCACCAAAGACATTCAGCGATTCATCAATATCCATCTAACTTTCCATTAGTCATATTTAATGTATTTAAAGCGAGCATCATCAGGTGTGCCCACTAAGGCGCCATCATCAAGTCCAGGCTGCCACATCACCACTTCTTCAAATTTTTTCGCTAACTCAAAATCTTTATCGGTAATACCTTTTGCCGCATGATTAGTCAGCTTGACGATAACAAAGGCATAAGACACCGTTAAATCCGGATGGTGAAAACCCGCCTCAGCTAAATGACCAATGGTATTCACTACCATTAAAGTCCTTTTCCAGCCACTGGTTTTATATTTGCGACGTATCCAGCCGTTCTCTAAATACCAATGTGGAAGCTCTTCTTTTAAACGCGCTTCAACTTCTTCATCTGTATAGGTTTTTTCAGTACCATCTTCACGCCAGCCCATAATTAGCTCCTTATGTTTATTTCTATCCACTCCAGTTATACAGAAATGAAATCATGAGTCAAAAACAGATCAGGGTTTGTAAGCAAAGCAGGTAAGCGTAAGATAGGGAGTCAGTAAGCAATCAACGAGGTAATTTATGTCAGAGCAAACAAGTTTTAAGGATGCAGGGTTTTTATCAGAGCAATCAAGAACTGGCACGCTCAGTGTAGAAATGCACCAAACCCCACAATACCTTGTTTGTGAAGATTTAAGTCAGCTGGGTCAATCAATTTTAAATCACTGCCGTATTCGTCCTGATGATAAAAGCGAAGTTTATCTAAGTCTCTATTTCCAACGTATGTTGTCTCACTTTCAGTCCGTTCTGCTAATGGCTGAACGAGGCATGATCCACGAAACAGAAATCATGTCACGCTGTTTGCTGGAAACCTTATTTAATCTGGCAGCGTTTTATCGTCATGAAGACTTTCTCGAAGCCATGACAGATGGCGACACCGATCAAAGAAGGGAAGTACTGACACGGTTTTATCTAAAACAGCTTGAGGTCCATGCCCTGACAGAACTTGAAATGAATGATTTGGAACGCATGATTAACAGTGCTGATGAAATTAACCGCGGTGATGTCAGCACTGCCATCAAAGCTGAAATGGCTGGTTTGATGAGCGAATACCGAACTGAATATGCGTTTTTGAGCGAAACGGTACATTGCCGAATTCATTCTGTCGAACAAGACTTGGAAATGGACGATCATCAAATTATCGTTGGTATTGCCACCCGTGCAGAAGACACCAATCGTTTAGCCAGTTTATTAATGAATGCGGCTGATTATTTGATTGATGGTATCACCATCATACTTGAGTTACACAAACAGCCTGAACAACACGCTCACTTTGAACAAATCAGACGACAGGTTCAAAAAGTCTGGCAAAACACGACTGTTAAGGTCGCTCATCGTTAAAAACAGTATTTTTCAAATTTTAAAATCTGCAGGGTGATTACCCGAAATAAATGTCAGATTTTAAATTTTGAACGTACAAAGAGAAGGGGGCGTTTATACTCATTAAATGCTCCTTTTTTTATAGTCATCATTTCTTCTTTGTTTTTCTGAGTATCATATTCTCTCGATATAGTTCATCCACTAACTGCTGATTGATATGCAAAGCCAGAATTTCACCACTGGTAAATTTCTCTCCGGATGGTGACCAAAGAAAACCATTTCCAAAAGACCATCCTTCAAAACAATGACGTCTTCCAATTGTTGGCATCTTGCCACCAAGCAATAAAAGACACTCAATAATCACTTTAGGGGCACAGTTTGTTTGCTCATAACGTGCCACGGTTCTTGGTGATAATTCCAAATATTCTGCGACTTGTTTCTTTGTCATTCTGGCAGCATATCGAGCCTGTCTAAATGTCTTTTTCATCTTAAATATCTGTTTATCAACTGCCAGAAGAGGCTAATTTTAATAAGAGCATGTAAATACTCACATCTCTTACTCTTATTGTTCTTAGATATTCTATTTAACATAATATATACTATGCGAACTTATGTAGATGTGAAAACGAGAGCCGAATGACTCAATTTTTAAGATGTTCAAATCCGCTTCTGGTCTGTTCTTATAATATGCGTTATGACAAATCGATCGCTGTCATTGAGGATGTTTTTGTATATCGTTTTAAAGGTGTTCGGAATTTAAAATCTGGAATTTATTTCGGATAATTACCCTGCAGATTTTTAAATTCAAAAAGTGGTTATTCAGCACTTTTTTGTCTGCTTGTTTTATTTATTAAATCTCAAATTCTGGTTACTCAGAGATCCAAACCAATCATTAATAAATGTTAGTAAGTCCAGATGGACGATTTTGTATTCTGTAATTTTGTCTCAAACCGGACTTACTAGCGTTGGTTATTTTTTCTCCCGCTGCATCAAATCTCTTACTAAAGTAAAACTGACATAAATAAATACAGCTGGAATTAAGCCATATATTAAAGCCAGTTCTAATGTGGTTGCGAAGTTAGCCTGAGTAACCACTAAAATCATGTACGAAACATAAGATGTATATAAAAGAAGGAATAAAAACCCCTCAAACCGGGTTAATGTGGCACCCACAAAAAATAAGGGTAAACACAGAACTGAAACAGCCAACATGACAGGTATATCTAATGTTGCCAGTTGTGGGCCCGCAATTAATGGTTCTGGTGAGATGAGTCCTGCCAGGCCAAGCACACAGAGTATATTGAAAATATTACTACCGACGACGTTACCAATTGCAATGTCTCGCTCCCCTCGTATTGTTGCCATAACTGAGGTCATAACTTCGGGTAATGACGTGCCGACGGCAACAATGGTAAGTCCAATAACGGCCTCACTAACACCTAGTCCTGTAGCAATGCTAATCGCACTTTGTACTAACCAGCGAGCACCTAATACCAGTAATATGAGGCCGACAATGAAATACAATACGCTTTTCCATGTCGATGTATTCACGGAGAGCAATTCATCGATTTCAGCTATTCCCTCTTCATCGTTTTGCTTTTTGCCTTGGATAAACAGAAAACCGGTGTAAGCAAGTAAAGCTAAAAACAAAATGGCTGATTCCCATCTCTCAAGTAATCCATTCCATACCATGACCGTCGCTATGGCAGACACAGCAATCATAATAGGCACATCCTGTCTGATAAGCTGCTTGGAAACGAGTAATGGGGATATGAGTGCAGCCAGACCAAGAATGAATAGAATGTTAAAAATATTACTTCCAATCACATTTGCAATAGCCAGCTCTGCCTGGCCGGACCAGGCAGATTTAACGCTGACAGCGAGTTCAGGAGCACTCGTTCCAAAGGCGACGACGGTTAAGCCAATGACTAATGGCGGCACACCAAAACTACCGGCAAGCTTGGCAGCCCCTTTTACTAGCATATCCGCTCCAAAAATGAGCAGTACTAAACCACTTAACAGCAATAGCCAGACCATAACCTAATCCTCTCTAGGGAATTTGAGCCAACTTCTCACGCATTTCTTCTGTAGTTGGTCTCAGCAGTGCCAAACCTTTTTGGCTTCTGCGTTGACTCAAGAAATACAAAATAGGAGCCGCAATAAATACTGATGAACTTGTACCAATCACTATGCCAAAAAGCATAGGTAAGGCAAAACTTGAAACGGCTGACCCTCCTGCAATACCCATCGGTAAAAGTGCCAAAAATGTGGTAACAGACGTAAATACGGTCCTGGTTAATGTCGACGAAATACTCTCATTCATCAGTTGAATAATCGGTTTGTCCGGTGTGGCCCGGATGTTTTCTCGGATCCGATCAAACACCACCACTTTGTCATTGATGGAATAACCGATAAGGGCTAACAAAGCCGCCACAGCCGTCAGATTAAATTCAACACCTGTTAACGCAAAGAAACCAATGGTTTTAGTTAAATCTAAAGCAATCGTTAATGTTGCAGCGATAGCAAAATGAGATTCAAACCGCACTGTCAGGTAGATTAACATCCCTGCCCCAGCTAACAAGATAGCCAGGATCGTGTTATCGGAGAAATTACCACTGACTTTAGGGCCTACCATATCGACTTTAGGAAAGTCAGCATCAGGCTGAATAGTCAGTACGGCTTCTTTTAAATCATTAACTTGCTGTGATGTGGTACCAGGTTCAGTTGATATCACAGGCAGTCTGACCAGAAAGTCCCCCGCCTTCCCTGTTTCCTGAATAAGGGCAGCTGATAAATGGTGATTTCCCAGCGTATTTCTGATTTGTTCAACAGATAAATCCATGACGTGAACCTCAACTAACGTGCCCCCAGTAAAATCAACGCCATATTTCAGACCGGGATTAAAGAACAACACCACAGCAACAATAGACAAAATGGCTGACGTTGTAAGACCTGCATAACGCCCACCCAGAAAATTAATGCCCTTGTCGCTTAATTTATCTAAGAAATTGAAACCGTTGATCTTTAAAGGTTGTTTTTCTTTACCTCGAATAGACCATTCCATCAGTAATCGTGTCACGGCAACGGCAGTAAACATTGAAGTTACCAAACCGATTCCTATCGTTACAGCAAAGCCCTGAACAGGTCCTGTACCAAACATAAATAACAAACTTACCGCGATAAGCGTCGTTAAATTTGAATCCAGAATGGTGGTATATGCTTTGTCAAAGCCCTCACGAAGCGCTTTCCAAGCCGCTTTACCTCGCTTTGATTCTTCCCTGATGCGTTCATTAATAAGAATATTGGCATCCACCGCCATGCCAATGGTCAGGATAATACCGGCAATACCAGGTAGCGTTAGTGTTGCGCCAAGTAAACCCAGTGCACCAAAAATAAGCCCTACGTTAATAGCAAGACCTGTACACGCGATAAGTCCCCATCTGCCATAGATTCCCAGCATGAAAATCACGACCATCGCTGCGCCTAACAGACCGGTTGTTAGCCCCATTTGTATGGCATCGCTGCCAAGATCAGGACCAACTGTTCGCTCTTCAATCACATGTAATGGAACAGGCAAAGCCCCTGCCCTCAATAATAACGCTAAATTATTTGCCTCAGAAGTGGTGAAGTGACCACTAATCTCACCGCTTCCACCCGGTATTTCACTACGAATAACAGGGGCTGTAATGACTTTCCCATCAAGCACGATAGCGAGTGCCCGACCTACATTGTTATGAGTCATATTGCCAAATAATTTCGCCCCTTCACTATCAAGCTTGAAATTAACTACGGGTTCGCCGGTTTTCTGATTAAACCCTACCTGAGCATCACGTATATGTTTACCTTCCATGGCCACCTGAGTTTCAAGACGGTAGCGGCTATCCGTATTGATATCGGGGTAAGTCACCGTATTTTTTGTTGTATCAGTGGCTGCCCAATGAAACGTCATTTTTGCCGTGGTGCCAAGCAATTCACGAATCTTAGTAGGATCTGCCACACCCGGCATTTGAACCAGAATATCTTGCTTACCTTGACGGGTAATACTCGGATCAACAAGTCCCGTTTCATCAAGGCGTTTTCTGACTACCTCAAGACTTTGGTTAACAACATCCGTGACGAGTGATTCAACCCATCGTTGATCTAAGCTTATTTGAATCCCGTCAGTTTCTTTTTTGATGTCAAAACGTTTTTTGCCATCTGTTGAATTACGCGCTAACTGACTAGCGAGTTCAATGGATTTATCGATGTCCCCGATTTTACGAATAGGTATATACAAGCCTGACTCAGAAATGACAGGACTCGCATAATAAATCCCCTGCTTTTTCAACTCGCTGGTAAGCTCAGACTGCAGTAAGTCATATTGTTTATTTAATAACTCTTTAGTGTCCGCTTCCAAAAGCAGGTGCGACCCACCTTGTAAGTCCAAGCCCATAGAAATGGTCGTGTCGGTATACCAGGCAGGCAGTTTTTTAGACAAAGAATAAGGAAGAATGTTAGGTAAACTGCACAGCAGCCCGAACACAATCAACAAACCATAAACAATGGTCCGTGAAGACAATGATTTCATGAAAAACCTCTAACGTTTTCGAAATAAAAAAGCCCTAGCCAAAGGGCCGATTTGTATGGACGAAACTAAGCTAGAGGGGGTGCTCTCAAAGGTGGATAGAGGTAATAACGAGAAAAAGGCGTTGCTTCTGTAATGTCTTTAAATACAAAACAGACTGAACCCCAGTTTTTCGGATGTTGATTTTGTGAGTGACAAATAGCCCACAGAGGTAAGTCAATATCAGGAAAAAACTCTTCAACAGACTGATGTTTAATTTCAGCTATTCGAAGAAAGTATCCCTGCGTATTAAATGAATCAAGATGACTGATAAGCCCGTGATTAACCTCATTGCTTGAGTCACTCTTAGCATAGGAAGCTATTGGCAGAGTCAGCAACAACAACGACAAAAAGCAGATCCCCAAAAGGGATAAGACATAGCGTTGAGTGAGAGCTGGTTCGGATTTACACATGACTGGATTAGAGGTACAGGGATATACCGTTAACTGGATGGCGAAATCGTATCACGTTTTTATTCAAGTCTCTTTAATTATTAATAGACACGATTAGTAAGCACCACATCGTGTTATTCAGAATGTTTTTAGACGTTCAAAATTTAAAATCTGACATTCATTGTGGATAATGAATCTGCTAATTCACTGTTCACTATTATTCAATATCAATATTTTGGCCGGTTCGTTGACTATCGCAAAACTACTGCAAGCTATTAAAAAACAGGTGAATTTTAAATTCTAACTTGGGTTGATAATAACTATTCTGGCCGCTTCAATGGCCGGATGATTAAAACGGCCTCAAAATAAGTATTAACCAAGAAATTCCGTATTTCTTAGTGTTTTTAATTTTGTATAAAAACCAATTTCTTTTAGATAGTTTTGCATCCGTTTTGCATCCTTAGGATCTTTTTCTTTAGCACTTCGGCCATTACAAAATATATAGTCATCTGGATGCCATTCCCAATTGCTTGAGTTTGTTAGAGTTGAAGAAAATTCCTTATCAAAATATTCATGACTTAAATGCTTACAAAAAAGTCCTTTCTGAGGGATTGATTTCGGAGCTTGAAACAATAGCAATGAGATAGATTTAAGCATCATCCTCGTCTTATAGTAATGCCAATATCCAATATAAAGAGGTAAATAACGGCTGTATTTCACACCTAATTCTTCACCTTCACCATGGATTATTTCAAGTATTACAGCGACATACTCGTCTGAACCATGATCGTATGCTGGCACAAATTTGATGCCTTTTTGTGCAACGAAGTATGCAATTAGAGAAATATCATTACTATCTTGATAATTAACAATAAAGTCATATACCGCTTCAAAGTCATAGCCAGTTTCAAAGACCTGCTGAATTGGTCCCTCCCCGGTTTCTAACCAATCGTATTTAATGAAGAAATGTTTTGAGATAGTTTCAAGAAGCTCTGTGTTTAGTTTTTTCACTAAACTACCCAGACTATTAAAGTCACTGAATTGTAAATTAAATTGAGGAAATATCTGCGGTATTCTAGTGACTGGAATGTCATGTTTATCAAAGACTTGAAGCACCCTTCTTGCCGTTGACCTCAAGCCAGCTCGTTTGGCAAAACGTTTATCTTCAATCCATTCTCTAAGATGATCTAATTGAATGATCTTAAGCAAGTAATCAATCATATTAACTGGCTGCGACTAAAGCGTTGTCATTAACTCGATCAATTAACTTAATCACTTTACTTGCAGTGGCATCATCAAATACACCAAATAATCCTTGGTCGTGCAGATAGGTAAATGGCGGTTCAAATAATAGTGATTTATCAATCACCCCATTTTTATTCAAGTAGCTGATGATGTTGTTGATAAACGTGATTTGATCTGCACGTAAATTCCCTGCCTGTATAAAATCTGCAAAATGCGCTTGTGCAGCGGCCATATCCAAACCAACGATATTACGAATGAACACGCCTAGTGGTTTATCTCCATAAGTATCTATGTAGTCTTGTTTAGTACCGAGGGATTCATCTTCAAACAAAATGCTTTCTAAGAGATGTATTTCCGTTTCGGTAATTGACTTATTGGTTTTGAGTTTTTGAATCACTAAATGATCACTGTGATTTCTTACATAAGATTCAACGCGGTCTTTGTAACTTTGTAATGCAACGTAGGTTCCGATAGGTTCGTGTACCACAATAGCACTGTGATCGAGCGTATCTTCAAATGTGGTCATCACGACTTTTTGTTGATCTTTATCGAGATACTTCATCAAGTCACGTAAAGCTAAACGAATATGATCTAAGCGATTAACATTGATGTTTTGCCAAAACACATCTGTCTGCAAATCCATTAATAACGCTTTTTGTTGCGCCACGGCAGGTATATTTTGCTTTTTCAATAACGCGTTTGCACTGCCAGTAATACGATTAATAAAGCGATCCAGACTATGTGAGCCAGTTAATACTGCTATCTGGAAGTTCAGCAGCAGAATATCGAATCGACGTGCAAATTCATCATCATTTTTTTCTGCTAATACTAAGCTGGCAAGCTCGGTATTGATATCTAATAAATCACCTTTAGATAAATTCTGCCATCGATGCTCATCACTGAACTCAACGACGTGACGAAGTTTTGCTTTTACAACAAAACGGTTTCTATCTAAACTTGAAATGGCTTGATGTAATTCTTGGATATAACTTTCAGCTAATGTCCCCTGCTCTTCAGTACGTGAAATATCATCACGAATAAGCATGGCAACTTCTAATTTCGCTTCAAACACTTGTTGAATCAGGCTTTTAATAATCTTGCCTTGCTCACCATCAGGCGTGGTATCAAAAAACTCAAAGTTCTGACAGTAATCAAAAATAAGAAACTTGGTCTTATCGACACCTGGACCAAATAAATCGGGACATAATCGTGTCCCTCGTCCAATCATTTGCCAGAATTTAGTAGCTGATTTTACGGGTTTAAAAAACACCAAATTAACGACTCGAGGAGCGTCAACACCGGTGTCCATCATATCGACTGAAACAGCAATCTGTGGATCATGTTCTTCGTAGTCATCAGCGAACGTTTCCAGCAGACTTTGGGCTTTACTCTCATAGTTATCAATAACACGTAAAAATTTACCTGAATATTCAGGGTAGTTTTTATTAAACCGTTCTTCGATAAATACGGCATGAGCATGGCTTTTAGCAAAAATAATACTTTTACCTAATCTATCACCGCCCTGCACTTTGATACCTGACGTCATTAAATGATCCAGCACCTTATCCACGGTGTCTGTGTTAAATAACCATTTATTTAATGCTGCACTTTCAATCTCGTCGGGAGCTTCACCTTGAGTTGGGTCACCAAACTTCTCTTCATATTCTGTCTTTTCAGCGGCTGATAATTGGTTGTAGTGAACACCTTCACGCATAAATTTTAATGGCACCGACATCGCTTTGGGTGGCACTAAAAACTTATCGGCAACGGCCTGATTCAGTTCATAAGCAAAGGTGGGGTTGTTATCTTCAATGCCAAATAAACCATAGGTGTTATGGTCAACTTCGGCTTTTGGTGTCGCGGTTAAACCAATCAACAAAGCATCAAAATAAGCAAAAATAGACTTGTATTTCTGATACACCGAACGGTGAGCTTCATCGACAATAATCAGGTCAAAATGCCCAACACCGTAAAAACGGTTATCCGTATCTCGCAGGCCATCAATTCGATTCATGATGGTGGGATAGGTCGAAAAAACCAAGCGGGTACCGTTATCTTCTTTTTCTTTGGTAAGATCAATAGCGGTTAAATGTGGAAGATGGATATTAAAGGCTTTCTTAGCCTGTGTAACAAGCGCATTACGATCGGCTAAAAACAAAACCCGTTTGGCCCAGTTACACTTGGTCAACATATCGACAATCGCTGCAGCCGTTCGAGTTTTACCACTACCCGTTGCCATCACTAACAAACTTTGTCGTGCCCTGCCCTTGAGTTCACCCTGACTATTTTCTGTGACCGTATTTTCAGCAACACGGGTAATCGCTTCAAGTTGATACGGTCGGCCAACAATGGCCTCATTTGGTTTAAATAAACGTAAGTCTTTTCGTGTCTGCCGACGCTCTATTAATAATTGCAGTTCGTCTTTCGTATAAAAGCCTTGCACTTCACGTTCGGGGTAAAAGGTGTCATCCCAAAGATAAGTTTCAAAGCCATTACTATAAAAAATAATGGGCCGTTGCCCTTTCATCTTTTCTAAACAATTCGCATATAACTCAGCCTGATGTTTACCTTTCCGTGCGTCATGCATCGTCTTTTTGGCTTCAACGACAGCCAGCGGTAAACCATCATCACCCCAAAGCACATAATCTATATAACCCATACCAGATTTATTGGTACTGACTGGCATACCAGTAACTTCATATTCCAGATGATAACCATCTTTCAGATTATCCCAACCGGCTTCTTTCAGTGATAAATCAATGTATCGGAGGCGGGTTTCTGCTTCGGATACCAGCAACGGTATGGCTGTGTTGATATCAACAGATTGTTCACGAGAGGCTTTACGTTCAGCTAATTGCTGTTGTTCCTGTTCAATAGCTTGTTTAATGGCTGGATTATGTTGTGCTTTGTCACGTATTTGTTGTTCATTTTCACGCTTTGACTGATTCTTTGTATCGACTTCAGCTAGGGTTGTCTCAATGCTGGGTGGTTGAACAGTATCGGCATTTTCTCGGGGAATTAATGCCTCATCAAACAGCTGCGTATCGGGAACAGACTTACCATAATAAATAGCTAGATGACGCATAAAGCGAAACAGGTATTTCAGTGAGGCTAAAGCATCCTGTTGGCTGACAGACTTGCCATGGGCAGCGAGATTACCTGTTTTGCGAATCAGATTAAGTTCATTAAATAAGGTATTGTTAAATAAAGCTTTAAAACCATGCTCATGCATTAATGTGCTTAAGTCAGTACGCCAGGGGCGGCTTAAGGCGCGTTCATGGTCATACAGCCAATTAATGGCATTTTCTAAGCTGGAGCGGCAAAAAATAGCCGAGGCTTTAGGCGATAAAAAAGTGAATTGTTCAGCTTCAACCGCATCGGCATATAAAGCCGGAAAATCGCGTTGTAAAAACTGAAAGTTGCTCACTCACCTAGTCCCTGCTCATGAAATCTAAGCCTATGCTGCCTTATTTACCGTTAATTCGCCAGTAAAAGCACGTTGTAACAGACTGTTAAATAGCATTTCAGATTTTTCTAAATTCATCTGTGCTTGTTGTTTTTGTTTTTCAATCACCTCAACACGCTCGGCGAATTGGTTTTGCAATTCAGCAGGAGGGTAAATCATCGGTAAACTTAAAAAGTTTTTCTTTGAAATGTTTTTCATACTACCACTTGTACCTGATGATATTTTGCTAATTTCATGCATAAAACTGTTCAAGCTGATAGCGAATGATAGCCATCTAACATTCTGATCTAAATTGCTTTTATTTGATAACCACAGTCTATCTGGAACAAATAGATTTGGATAATCACGAGCAATATATGCTGATTTTCCAACTAGTTCCGTAGTGTTCATCCTGCTTATAATGATCGAGTCACGGCGAGGGTTTAACTTCATTCTGTCATATTCATCATCTCTAATGACTTTTGCTTCAGTCGCCCTAAACTCACCTGTGTATACGCAACTAGTTTTTAAAATTCCAAATTTATTGAATGAATATTTTTCATCACTAGAGTTAACGCTAGTACCAGTCTCTAAACTTTCAATAAAGCAGGAAAGCGTCTTTTTTTCCCATCTCATAGAATTGGAAACAGGATCACCAAACATATCCAAAAACAGCGATTGGCTAAGTGCAGTGTAATGCTGGACCAGTTGCTGGTCTTTTTGTCTGAGCTTATCCGCTGCATCCAAAATCGCGGCAATCTGCTTTTGCTCTGTCAGTGGTGGGAGTGGGATTTGTAAATCTAAAATATGGTTTAATTTTATTCCTTTTACGGTAGCTCCAGACGAAACTTTATCCAGCTCACTCCCAGACGATAACAAAAAGTAAAAAAGATACTTAACATCAATAGTTTCTTTGCAAACAATTGCTTTTAAGTCTTGGTTAATTGCCACATCGATATCGGTAATGACAGCTTTCCCAACAGCCATTCTAGTTGCAATTATGATTGAGCCTGCCTTAACTAATCTGCTGGAGCTATTACTCAGTCCTAACTCAGTTATTGAATCTTGAGTGTTTTGTAATCGTGATGATTTCAAATCTTTGACTGATGCCCAAGCTATTTTCCCATTCCAATATTCTGGATTTTGCTTCGAAGGTGTACCACCACCAAAAAGAGAAATACAGTCTCTTAGTTGAAGATAATTATTCACCCCAGCAACTCCTTCAGCATTTGAAGTGCTCGCCCACGCTCTTTATCCAATTGCTCTATTTCAGCAATGATTTTTGCCGGTGGATCATATTCGACTTGTTCATACACCACTTCTTTATAGCAGTTGATACTTAAATCCCAGTCGTTTTGTTTGATTTCATCAAACGGCACCATAAAGCTTTTATCGGCTCGTTGACGATTAATCTCTTTATCACGCTGTTTAAAGCGTTGGATGATATCGTCAATATCGTTATTTTTAATCGGGCTACGTTTGTCATCCAGTGAATAACCATCAGCTTGCATATCGTAAAACCAGACATTGTCTGTGCCGCCATTATTGGTTTTGGTAAAGATTACCACTGCAGTACTCACCCCTGCGTATGGTTTAAACACGCCACTGGGCATTGAAATGATGGCTTCAAGGCGTTGCTTTTCAACGAGTGTTTGGCGTAATTGTTTATGGGCATTAGATGAACCAAATAACACGCCATCGGGAATAATCACAGCACAGCGACCACCGATTTTGAGCATGCGTAACATCAAGGCAATAAACAGTAGCTCTGTTTTTTTGGTTTTCACGGTTTTGAGTAATGAGCTTTCCACGCCGTCGTAATCTAAAGAGCCTTTAAATGGTGGGTTAGCTAAAATCAAACTGTATTGATCTCGGCTGGCCGCATTGGCTTCACCTAAAGCATCCTGACCAATAAGATTCGGGCGTTCAACCGCATGGAGCTGCAGGTTCATTGCCGCTATGCGTAGCATGGTGCTATCAAACTCGATACCGGTGAACATATCGCTATTGAAATGTTCACGGAAAGTTTGGTCATGTAACCAGTCAGGATGATGATGGTAAATATATTCGCCTGAAGCCACTAAAAATCCTGCGGTGCCACAGGCGGGATCGCATATCGTGTCTTCACGATTAGGTTCCATCATTTCCACTATCATTTTGATGATATGGCGTGGCGTGCGAAATTGACCATTGGTGCCAGCCGTGGCGATTTTCGATAATAAGTATTCATAGAGATCGCCCTTGGTATCACGATCAGCCATTTGAATACTGTTAATCATTTGCACAACTTGATCCAGCACTTTTGGCGTGGGGATCATAAACGTCGCACCTTTCATATATTGAGCAAATACGCCTGCTTGATCACCCAGTTGTTTCATATGCTCAAATACGGTCAAGCCATCTGCTTCTGGCTGTGGCTGAGTAAATAAGTTGAACATCGTTTGAGGTTCTAGCTCACGAAAGCTATGCCAGCGAAAGCATTGTTGATTGGGACCGTAAAAGGCTTTTTGACTTCGTTTCCCAGCCACACTGGCTTTCTTTTCTTCAAGTTGTTCAATTTCGTCCAGACGACGAATGAATAAGAGATAGGTGAATTGTTCGATGACCGTAAGTGGGTTACTTATCCCACCTGTCCAGAATGTTTCCCATATTTTATCGACTTGGCTTTTGATTTCACCGGTGAGCATGTAGCAACTTTTTAGAATGATTTATGAAGGAGAATGATTTTCCATTATTAAGCCAGGGCTGACAAGAATATCTGTTTTCCATCAAATTTGATTGGCTGTCTATTTTTACCTGATTATCCAAACTCAAAAATTGATTTTGATCCGTTTCCTTACATAGCCGCTCCTTAATAGTAGACTGGACGCTCTTTTTAACTGGAGAGAGAAATGATCCAATCTGTAAAAGGTAATGGTCGAGAGCCTGATGGCCCGCCAGACCTGTTTGAATTAATGAAAAAGTTGACTGGTGGTGGGCGCGGCCGTGGCCGTTCACCTGGCAATTTTGGTGGTGGTGTTATTGCCATTATCCTGGTTGTTTTGCTGGTTTGGGGCGCCATGACGTCTTTTTACACGGTGCAACCCGAGCAACGTGCTGTGGTGAAACGCTTCGGTTCCGTTACGGGTATTACTGATCCTGGTCTTCATTTCAAAATTCCTTTTGGCATAGACAAAATACAGCTGGTCGCTACCGAGCGCGTATTGAAACAAGAGTTTGGTTTTAGCACATTGAAAACCCGCCAAGGCGAGCGTTCAACTTATAGTGCCGCACAATTTGAAGATGAGTCATTAATGCTCACCGGCGATCTGAACATGATCGATGTTGAATGGGTGGTTCAATATCGCATTGAAGACCCTATTAAGTTTCTATACCAAATGCGTGAACCGACACGTACCCTTCGCGATATTTCTGAGTCAGTGATGCGTCGTATCGTCGGTAATATGCTCGGTTCTGAAGTACTGACTATTGGTCGGGTAGAGATTCAACAAAAAGCGGGTGATGAGATTCAGGAAATACTCGACCAATATGATGCAGGAATTCGCATCAGCACCGTTGAAATGCAGGATGTGGTGCCACCTCGTGCCGTTCAACCTGCTTTTAATGAAGTGAATGAAGCTCGCCAAGAACGTGAGCGTATGATTAATGAAGCTCAAAAACGAGTGAATCAGGAAATCCCTAATGCTGAAGGTGCTGCACTTCGTACTGTCGCAGAAGCTGAAGGTTACGCTACAGAACGAGTAAACCGTGCCGTGGGTGAAAGCGCCCGTTTTAGTGCCGTTCTGCATGAATACCAACAAGCGCCAATAGTGACACGCTCACGTCTGTATCTGGAAACCTTAAATGAAATGTTGCCAGATATCGGGCAAATATTGGTTGTTCAGGATGGCCAGATGTCTCCCCTCCCATTACTTGACGTAAACCGTAACGCCATTGGAGGTGACAAATGAAAACGTCTTTACTCGCTTTAGTTGCCGTCTTGGTCATCATTATTGGTAACCTCACGCTTTACACAGTAGATGAAGCCGAACAAGCCATTGTGGTCCAGTTCGGTGAACCGATTGGTGACGTCATTAATGAGCCCGGCCTTAAGTTCAAACTGCCCTGGCAGAATGTACGTTACTTCGATAAACGTCTTCTGGTCTGGGATGGTGATGTCACACAGATTCCAACGCTGGGGCGTGAGTTTATTCTTGTTGATACCACAGCACGCTGGAGAATTACTGATCCCCTACTCTTTTTGACCAGTGTTCGTGATGAAGCCGGTGCACGCACACGGCTCGACGATATTATCGACTCTGTGGTCAGAGACATGGTCTCCTCTACTGAGTTGGAAGAGATTGTTCGTTCGAAAGACTGGGAGGTTAATGTTGAAGAGCTGGATGATCCGGCCTTGGCAGAACGTAGTGACGTCAATCTGGAGAAACAACCTAAACTAGGTCGTGAACTGCTAGAAGCCGGTATTCTCAAACGGGCTCGTGATTCCATGCCAGCACTCGGAATTGAGCTAGATGATGTACGTATTAAACGGGTTAATTACATTGAATCTGTTCGTCGTCAGGTAGAAAGTCGCATGATTGCAGAACGTCAGTCTATTGCTGAACGTTTCCGTTCTGAAGGTCGTGGCCGAAGTCAGGAAATCCTTGGTAATATGGAACGCGATCTTCGTCGTATTCGCTCTGAAGCAGCACGTGACGCCGAGAAAATTCGCGGTGAGGCCGATGCCAAAGCCACCCAAATCTATGGTGATGCCTTCGGTGCTGATGCTGAGTTCTATTCTTTTTTCCGTACATTGGAAAGCTACCGAGCTCTAGGTCAGAACAGTACGCTCATGCTTAAAGCTGACTCTGATTTCTTCCGTTATCTAGAAAAACCGCAAGCTCAGTAAACCATTGCCTACCGGAGTGTCATGCCCTGCTTGGGTGTGGCACTCTGGATATGGGCATAGCCCACCTTTAAATTAGCCCTTCTTTGCGTTTAGCTAAAACGTACTTAACCCTGTTGCTTCCATCGTGCGATATAACAATCTGGGCCAGAGTCTTTCATCCGCATAGTTTTCATAGTCGACACTGTAATGTCGGCCATAGAGGTTATACCAACATTCATCAAACCAGCTTTGGCCACGTCGCAAAGGTGCTGCGTTGGCTGGACCTTTAAGTACAACACTGGTTTCAAGGTTCAGGTTATGCAGGTTTCGTCGGGTGAAATTGGTTGAGCCGAGTAACATCGTCGTTTCACCAGCACCGCGACGCATCAGCCATTTAGCGTGGCATTGTTCGCCGTGGGTATCACACCAGCGAACGGTGATGCCGGCTTGTGTTAATTCATGAGCGACCGGACGATTAGGTATGCCATTCTTTTCACGTCCGAAGGCGTCTTTATTCGGATCTAGTAAGACTCTTAATATTACGCCTCGTTGTTGTGCTGATTTGAGAGCGTCGATAATCTCCCGATCGGATAAATAGAACATTGCCATATCCAGTTTATCCTTAGTTTTGGCTTGGTTAATCATGGCTAATGCGGCTTTTTCTACAGCCTGTTCAGTGACGACCTGAACGGTAAGGTTGGTGTCTGTGTTATCAGAAGGTTGCTCTAGTTCGACTTTAGGTAAAGCTTTAGCTGACATGGCCAGCACCGCTTTTTCACTCTCAAGTAAATCCCAAGCTGCCTGTCCATTAAAGCGTAAGGCGACATTGTCGTGGGCGCTGCTTCCATCGTGTGGATTAGCTGAGGTGACTAATGCGGTTAATTCGTCTCCATTATCTGCAATGATCAGTTTGCGATGATTCGCTTTGAAATTCATTAGGTTGAGATAACTTCTTGCGGAGACTTCTCCTTCACCAAAAGGATTCGGCAGCCAGCCACCTTCGCTATTGCCAAATGGCTGAACAAATAAACGCCAAAAACCAGAATAAGCCGGGTTGCTATCACGTAGTTTGGTCAGTTTTGTTTGTGTGACAGGTATGCCAGCCGCTTTAAGTTGAGTGAAATGTTTGGAAGGTAGTCCGCCATAAAGAGTATTAAGGGGATCAGAAATAAGCTGTATTTCCAGAGCAGGATAACGCTGTTTTTGTGTAATTAAGGCTTGGGTGAGTTCATCTGAAAGTGCTCTATGTTGTTCCGAACCTTTGCCTTGATAGTCATTAAACAAAAACATTTCAACCAGCACCAGGTGGCGAGCATTGGCAATCATCTCGAACACTTCATCGAAAATCTGCTGCTGTGTTTGACGTTCACCTCCGACAGTAAAGGTTCTGTCTGCTAGAAACTGCACGTTGCTCGCCGTTCGTTGAGGGCCTGAGAAATCAACGCCCGGAGGCAATGGCTTATAAACGTGATAGACGGCGACAGAAATAGATATCAAAAGTAATAACAATAGCCAACGCCATTTACCCTTCCTCTGCTTTTTTGTGCTGAATAAAGATCGTTGTTGTTTACTTTTGAATGACATGTTTATCAATAAGTCCGGTTGATAAAGAGTGACGTGAGAAACGTTTTATCTTTGTTTCGAATTATGACTATTTACATAAAGTATCACTATTCATCGTTATCTATAAATCAACGTGTTTTGTTTTCGTAGACAATATGACGCCCAATGTCGCCTGTAGTTACTGAGTGGGTGCATTGCCTGATTGTTTCATTTTGCGTAATAGTTTTTTAATCATTCGACCTATTATTTTATAAAACCGAATGAGAAATAATGTCTCCACTGATTCGAAAATCGTCAGTGACTTAATGTTTAAAGAATCAAAACTGTAATTAATACAAATACCTATATGGAGATGTTAACAATGTTAAAACACATTTTATTAAGTACCTCAGCAGCGGTTGCCCTTAGCCTGTCAGCAGCGACATTCGCTGCTGATATTGATATGAATGCCAATGCCAATGACCTGGCTATTCAAGGTTATGACCCGGTGGCTTATTTCACTCAATCAGCACCGACTAAAGGCACTAGTGACTATACAGCGACATATAAAAATGCGATCTATCACTTTAGCAGTGAACAGAATCGTGATTTATTCCGTGCCGAGCCAAGCAAATATGCCCCCCAGTATGGTGGCTTTTGTGCCTTCGGTGTCACCAAAGGTAGAAAGTTTGATACTGACCCAATGGCTTGGCGAGTGGTGGATGGCAAGCTTTATCTGAACCTGAATAAAGATGTCCAAAAAATCTGGGTTGAAGATATTCCAGGCTACATCACTAACGCCAATGACACCTGGCCGACGATCAAAACCTTCAGTGATAAAACACTTGAAACGTTCTAGTGCATAAGCCCTGGCTTAACTCAATTGGCTGAGTCAGGGCTTTTATTAAGGAGTGTAAAAATGCAACGAATCAGATCACATGAAGCGCTAGAAGCTGAGAAACAACGTCATGAGTATTTATTACTGAAAATTTCAGCCTCATGGTGCAACCCTTGCCAAATCTATACCCCGATTATTGAGTCAGTCTCGGCATCACGTAGTGATATCAGCGTGGCTGAAGTGGATGTGGATGATATGCCGAACGTGCGTGAGACCTTTCGTGTGCGGTCTGTGCCAACACTGGTCATGCTTAAAAACGGCCAAGAGGTTGATTCACTCGTGGGTTCACAGCCGGTTGAAAACGTACATACGTGGATTAACCACACTATCGAAGCTTAATACTTATATATAAGGAATGATGATATGAAAAATAACGCAATTATTGCAGCCGCCATTGCTGCGACTGTTTCCCTTGGCGTGACAGCCCCGATTAATGCTTATGCTGCCAGTAAAGAGAAATGCTACGGCGTAGCGAAAGCAGGTCAAAACGATTGTGCCAATCTGGCGGGTACGCATTCATGTGCAGCCCAGTCTAAAAAGGATAATGATCCGGGGGAGTGGAAATTAGTACCTGCAGGTACGTGTACTGACCTTGGTGGCTTATCCAAAGATGAAGCGAAAAAGCTTCTCACTAACTAATGACCATGTGCGAACCTATGGAGGCTGAGATGATGCAAGTGGGTGTGGGGCTTCGCTCCAAACATTATGAAGCGGCTTTGCAATCAGCCTCCGTAGACTTCGTTGAAGTGCATACTGAGAATTTTTTTGCTGATGGTGGTGTGTCACATGCCATCCTGGAGATGATTGCTGAGAATTATAAGCTAAGCTTTCATGGGACTTCGCTCGGTTTGGGGTCTTTGGCTCCCCCGCCACTCGTCCATATCCAAAAGATGCGGCGGTTGATTGAACGTTATTCACCCTTTTTAGTATCGGATCACGCTTGTTTTAGCTGGTCGAATGAGGATGGCCATACCGTTCATGCTGGTGATTTGCTTCCGATCCGGTTTGATAAAGAAACGTTGAATGTCATGTGTCGTAACATTCGACGCGTGCAGGATATTTTTGGTCAGCAACTACTGATTGAAAATATTTCATCATATTTACCCATCTCTGGCTCTGTCATACCCGAAGCAGAGTTTTTCAATTTACTTTGTCAATCAACCGGCTGTGCGATGTTGCTGGATCTTCATAACATTCAAGTAAACGCTGTCAATCAGCAGTCCCGGTCACCTTTAGAGGCCGCTTTAGAATTCATATCTGAGTTAGATACTGGCATTGTCGGTGAAATCCATTTAGCCGGAATAGCTGAGCCCTCAGCTGAGATGTGGATTGATGATCATAGTGGACCCGTGAGTGATGAATGTTGGACAGCATTTTCAGCAGCCATCAAACGTTTTGGTAAGGTGCCCACCTTAATTGAATGGGATACCAAGTTGCCTGACTGGTCTGAGCTCACCACTCAAGCCGCCATGGCTAAAGATTATGCCAATCAGGTGTCAGGTCATGGCTAATTATCAGTCAGACCTATTACAGGCCCTTTGGCATCAGGGTGAGTCATCTTTTGGCTCTGAGGTACTGTCTATTTACAGAAATAATCTGCTAATGAATGCTAACAGAGCCTTAGCTATTACCTACCCAACCGTTGTGCCATTGCTTGGTGAGGACGTCTTTAACTCGCTGATTAAAGATTTTATCCAGTATGAAATGTTAGAGGAAGGTGACTGGGGTGTATGGGGCAAAACATTTCCTGACTGGTTAGAGCAGCAAGCTAGCCTGGGTGATTATGCTTTTATTGCTGATTGTGCCCGGCTGGATTGGCTTTGTCATCACGCTGAACGAGCCAGTGATATCGAGAATGTCATGGGATTTGAGATTGCCTCAGAGACGGAATTGGCAAGTCTTAAACTTCAATATTGTGCTGGAGTGACGCTACTTGAATCCAGCTATCCTGTTGTGGATATCTGGCTGGCACATCACTCCCGAGATGAAAATCAACGCCAATCCTTTCTTCAGCAGGCAAAAAACAAACTCACAGACGGTGCAGGTCAACATGCTCTAGTTTGGCGGCCACACTGGAAAGCCAATGTTCGTGAACTGGATGAGACAGAACTTGATTGGATCAAGCTGACGCTTTCTAGTCACGGTATATCTGATGCACTGGACCAGGTTAATCCTCAATTTGATTTTGAAACGTGGTTACAACAATCCACCAGTGAAGGACTTGTCACTGGTTTCTATCAGGAGAAATACGATGACTTATCTTAATTTACGCGTCCCATATCTGGGACATCTGACAAAAGCACGTTCGGTACTTGAATCTTTAACGTTACTGGGCGTCAGGTTTTACTTGTTCTCTGTCTTTTTCTTTGCTGGTTTTAACAAATTAAAAGACTGGGAGTCGACCCTGTTTTTATTTGAATATGAATACATGGTGCCTTTTTTAAGACATGATATTGCGGCTTATCTTGGCACGGCCGCAGAGATTGCTTTACCCGTGTTGCTGCTCATGGGCTTAATCACTCCGGTCGCCGCTATCGGCTTGTTTATCTTTAATATTGTGGCAGTTTTTAGCCTCGCAGACATGCCACCGGCAGCGTTATTACTACATGTTATCTGGGGTGGGTTGCTGTTTGCTTTAATACTATGGGGCCCTGGAAAAATAGCCGTGGATAGATTTGTTTTTAACAGTCACTAATATTCAACCGGCATCAGGAGGTGAGTGACAATGAGTCACTGCCTCCTTTTGTTTTAGTTCAATGATGTTTGTGAACGTAGGTGATCTACCATCCAGTCAATCATGGATTTTGTTCTGGCTGAAGAATAGCGACCTTCTCTATGCACCACATGCACGGGCACGGGTGGATGCTCGTAATCACTCAAAATGATTTTTAATGCCCCACTCTCCAGGCTCTCTGCTACTTGATAAGACAGGAAACGTGATATCCCCATATCCGCTAATACAGCTTTTTCTGCCGAGAAGTTATCGCTGACAGCTAAAAATGGGTCTACCCTGACACTGCTTGCTTTGCCTTTATCAATAAACTTAAGCTCATTACTGGGGCTGAGTCCTCTGGCTAAAATGATTTTATGATTGGATAAATCTTCTGGTTTTTTCGGGTAGCCATATTCTTTCAGATATGCCGTTGACGCACAGAGAACACGACGAATAGCCCCGACTTTGATGGCTTTATAGGATGAATCCTGTAACTCACCAATTCGAATTGCGACATCGACACCCTCTTCCAGCATATTGACGACACGATCAACGAATAAAGCATCCACCTGCATGTCAGGATAGTTTTTTAAATAGCTGATAATGCCATCCATCACATATAGCCGCCCGAATAATACTGAGGCGGTAATTCTGACCATTCCTCTCGGTGTTGCATTTCTACCTCTGACGGCATCATCTGCTTCTTCTGATAGAGCGACAATCTGCTTGGCATCTTTGTAATAGCGTTGGCCTGCATCGGTGATTTGCAGGTGGCGGGTTGTCCTGTGCAATAGCTTTACACCGAGACGTGTTTCCAGTTCTGAAACGGCACGACTAACGGCTGGAGGACTAAGTCTGAGTTTACGTGCTGCACTGGCAAAGCCTTCATTCTCAACCACGGCCACGAAGACAGTCATTAAATGTAGTCGGTCCATTCATTATTCCACTTTATGCAATAGTTAATTAATCATTTGGCTGATTATTATATTTCTGATAATAGCGAATAATGTTCTCGCTGGAAACACAACAGCATTATTTACTGATAACAGGAGAACAAACATGAGCAGAATCAAAACCATCACTGATGATATAGCCAACAATGAACAAGCTGAATTATTTGCTGCTATCCAATCATCACTGGGCATTGTGCCAAACTTCCTTCGGGTCTTTGCTAACTCACCGGATGCCTTAAAAGCGTTCCTGGGCTTTCATCATATTGCTGGCAATGGCTCTTTGGACGCCGCCACACGTGAACGAATTGCGCTGACGCTGGCTCAGAAAAATGAATGTGGGTATTGCTTATCAGCTCACACCGCTATTGGACGTAAGACGGGTTTAAATACCGATGAAATCAATGCCAACCGTCAGGGTGACAGTCAGGATGCCAAAGCCGCTGTTGCTGTGAAGTTTGCACGGACATTAGCTGAGCACACAGGCGAAGTGACGAATGCGGAAGTGCAGGAAATGCGTGATGCTGGTTTCACTGATGCCGATATTGTTGAAGTCATTACCCACACGGGCATGAATTTATTAACCAATATTCTGAGTAAGGCCAGTCGGGTAGATATCGACTTCCCGAAAGTTGAACTGAATCAGGCGGCTTAACGGATATTGCCCGGTCTTTTGCCGATCGGGCAACTATTCTGAGGAGGTGTTATGGCCAGAGCATTTGCAAAAATCGCGTTCACAGACAATGTAAAACAGTTACAGTCTGAAATGGGTAGCCGGGAAACGTATCAGGTATTCGAGCAAGGTGATACCGATGATGTGTGTATTGATAAGCGAACTGAGCAATTTATCAAACAACGGGATAGTTTTTATATTGCCACAAGTAACGATGATGGCTGGCCGTATATTCAGCATCGAGGTGGACCCAAAGGTTTTCTCAAGGTACTGAGTGATAAACAGATTGGTTTTGCTGACTTTCGTGGTAACCGACAGTACCTCACTGTAGGCAATATTCAGGGTAATAATAAAGTCTGTCTGTTTTTGATGGATTATGCTCAAACTCGCCGCCTTAAAATCTGGGGTCATGCTGAGGTGATTCAGGAAGCCGAATACGCTGGCTTGATGGCACAACTTGAACTCGCTGATTTCAGAGCACCTGTTGAGCGAGGCATTGTCATCACCATTGACGCGATGGACTGGAACTGTCCGAAGTACATTACGCCTCGTTATACTCAGGATGAGTTTGTACAGTTTTTAGTTGATGATTAGCGTGTAATTGATTGAAAAAGCTATTTTATTTGCCTTTTACAAGAGCGACAAAAAAATGATCTTATACAATATTGCATTATCGGGTAACTGCCATAAAGTACGACTGATGTTAGCTTTTTTAGGCTTGAATTATCAGACCTATGATTTGGATTTAGGCACATCTGAACAATTAAGTGATGACTTCTTGAAGTTAAATCCATTTGGTCAGGCACCGGTGATTGATGATCAAGGTCTTGTCATTCGTGATAGCCAGGCTATTTTGGTGTATTTAGCTAAAAAATATGGTGAAGACAGGTTTTGGTCGGATGATCCTGCTGAGTTAGCTAATATCACATCATGGTTATCGACAGCAGCCAATGAGCTACAAAATGGCCCGGCCAGATTACGTCTGCATCATAAAATGGGCCGACCTATCGACCTTAAACACGCTACAGATACGACGACAAAACTGCTGAACATCATTGACCGTCACTTAGCTGATAAACAATGGCTAGTCATCGACAGACTGAGTCTTGCAGATATCGCTATGTACCCCTATCTGGCTTTAGCACATGAAGGCCAGGTCGATCTTAGTCCCTATCAGAACATCACTGCGTGGCTGACGCGGTTTGAAGCTTTACCAAACTATATATCCATGCCAGGCATTAATTTATAAATCTATTTTGGAGAACAACACTATGACAACCGATATTAAGCCCCCTCTTCCGCCATTTGATGAAGCCTTGGCTACACAAAAAGTGCGTATGGCTGAAGATGCCTGGAACAGCCGTGACCCGGATCGTGTGGCACAGGTGTATACCGAAGATACTATCTGGCGTAACCGTGCTGAATTTCCTCGTGGCCGCGAACAAGTCAAAGACTTTTTGCAAAAGAAATGGGCAAGAGAACTCGATTACCGTCTAATAAAAGAGCTGTGGGCATTTGAACAAAATCGCATAGCTGTGCGGTTTGCATACGAATGGCATGATGATAGTGGCAACTGGTTTCGTTCGTATGGTAATGAAAACTGGGAATTTAATGAGCAAGGTCTGATGCAGCGTCGCTTTGCTTGTATCAATGATTTGCCGATTAAAGAATCCGATCGTTTATTTCATTGGGCATTAGGTAGACGACCTGATGACCACCCAAGTTTGAGTGATTTAAACTTATAAACAAGCAGCTCCGGACTTTTAGTTCGGAGCTTTTTTCACTCTGGCAATAACAGTGATTCTGAATCTTTGATAAAAGTGGCCCATGTTTCGTTGGGTAACCACTCAGTTAATAAAGCACGTTTTGCTTCAAAAATTGGTTTCTCTTCAACAATACGAAGATAAAGATATAAAAAAGCTGATGCACGGTAGTTCATGGCACAGTGAACCCAGATTTTATGCGCTGAAAATGCTTTCATAATATTAAGAAACTGCTCTAAATGAGTCTGACTGGGGGCGTCAAATGGCACAGGTATGTGGATATACGTCATACCTAGACTGGTGACGATACTGCCTTCATTTTCAATAGCTGACGTAGAATCAGGCATCGCCAGATTGATGATGACTTGAACCCCCTGCTCTGCAATTTGCTCAAACTCGTCGATAGTGGGTTGTCCAGAACTGGCAATGTTAGGTGTCACATTCAACGCATTCTTAATGGTGGTTTCCATTATCGAAATACTCCATTTCTTGTTATGGCGCTTTAAGATTATCATGACCTGTTAACATGAATCATATTGGATAAGCAACGGCATGGCGACTCTTTGTGAACTCTTTGTTGAATTGACACTCTGAATACCTTTAATAATAAAAATAGAATGAACAATAACAATGAAGTTAAAAACAGGATTCGCTTTTTCGTGCTTGCTGATAAGTCAGCTTGTCTCAGCACGTGACTATATAGATGGACATTTACATTACGTCGATTTTTTTCAGGAAACAGATGGCATGCCGGCCTTACTGAAGGTGATGGATGAGAGTGATATAAGCCAGGCTGTCATTATGGGGATTCCCGTTGCCAAGACATGGGATGAAAATGAACCCAAAAAACCACGCTATTATGCGGGGGATGATGCCCCGATTTATTGGTATAGCGGCACCGATCTTGAGCTACACGCTGCGATAAAAAATCTAAGTACTGAACAACAGAAACGCTTTATTCCTTTCTTATCTGGCTTTAACCCAGATGATAAAAATGCGGTGAACCATATCCGTCGTGCATTAGAGCTTAACCCAGGATTTTGGCAAGGCATTGGTGAAGTGTTTACACGTCATGACGATCTCACCGCTTTAATACATGGCAGCGCGCCTCGAGCCAATAGTGAAGCGATGATGAAAGTCTATAAACTTGCCGCTGAGTTTGATTTACCTGTTTTACTACATAGCAATATTACATCAAAACGTGAGCGTAACCCCTTGTATTTAGAAGAATTAGAAGAAGCTCTTGGCAAGAATCCTGATGTAAAGTTTATCTGGGCACATGCTGGTACCAGTAAAGAACTGCATCGTCATCAGGAGGAGCTGGACTTTATCCGACCGCTTCTAGAAGAGCTACTAGAGAAGTACGATAATCTGACCATCGATTTATCGTGGACAATGATTGAACCGTATTTACTCAATGAAAAAGGCAAGCCTCGTCCGAAATGGCTGGCATTACTTAAGCAGTACCCAACGCGGTTTGTGATTGGTAGTGATGTGGTCGGCAGCTTTGATAATATCGGTAAAATTATGCATGGGTTTGATCCAGTATTAGATGCACTACCAGAGGACGTAGCAAAAGCGATTGCTCATGATAACTTTCTCACTCTGTTACCTAACCCGGCTGGTACTGACACAATGAAGGACTGATAGAACATTCCAGCTGACTCTTCTAAATAAAAAAGGAGCCACTAGTGTGGCTCCTCTTCGTTGTTAATCACTCATTTATAGCAAGATTGCTAATAAGATAATGATTGGGATAGGCACACCTATTAACCATAAAAGAATAGCTCGCATAGTATTTCTCCTTAAAAAGAAAGCTCGATATTAACGATATGGTTTAATGAACGATCGCATCACGTTGACGACCACCTATTGTTGCCATCAGACTGCCCATAAATGCACCGATTAATAAGGCAATGAACAACCATAATGACGCAAAGGTTGCTGCTGAAAGTGCCTCTTCCATAGCTTCACGTGCGGCTTGTTCTGCCTCGTCAGCCTTAGCTAACGCACGATCAATGACTTCGTTAACACGTTGTTCGGCTTGTTGCTGGTTCAGGTTAGTGTAGTTCGCCACTATACTAACCACATACTGTTTGTCATTTTCATTCAATTCACCATCCTGTAGTGATTGAACAACAATAGTGCTGAGCTCATTACGTATATCATCATCGGCACGTTCAACCATTTGTTGGCCTGTTTCCGTACGCAAAAGTGCATTGCTAACATAGTCTGATGACTCAGAGATCGCGTTACTGATCACCGGGGTAGCTGAGGCTGCACCAGTTGTTATCGCAGCGCCTGTTTTAGCGGTTCCTGTAATAGCCGCACCGACACTTGAGACAACTAATGTAGCAACTATTAAGGTCGCAACCGCCCAACTGATCAGACCATGAGCGGTGTCACGAAAATAGCTTTCATCTACATGAATATCTACCCAACGCGTTCGTAAGCGCCCAGCTACATAACCACCGAGGCCTGAGGCAAGTATTTGGGTAATGGTTAACCAGACAATGGTTGATACACCGATGGTCTCCATACTTAAGCCTTCACTTTCCCACGGTGAAATAACAGAGAAGCCAAGACCAAAACCCAGGATCAATAAAAGTAAAGTCATCGCGGCTGCGATGGTGGCACCGGCAAAAATTGAAGCCCATGACACACTGCTGTCGTTATTCGTTCTGAGAATGTCCATATTGCGTCCTTTATATTTTTTAGAATCAGTATTTATGAATAAATACTGCATTGTGATTGTTCACCAGCATCTTAACTATGACTGACTGACCTCTTGAAAAACGAATACTCAAAATTGAAATGCACAGCTTAATGGTGAATAGTGTTAAGAAAAATCAGCTGTTAAGTGATGAAGAACAAGCTGATGCTAACAACTTAATTTTGTATTTGGCTTTACCTAGGTTAAGAGAGCGAAAGTCGTCTCAATATATTTAGACTGTGACAATTTTCTTGCTCCAATGCCGGATGCCATTAAGCACTTTTAGGCATCGCGTGTAATATGAAATAAGTCATTGAAACAGCGCCAAGACAACAGGTTGAGTACCAAGATTGCTATATTTTAACTAAGGGTCGCTTTTTGTTCTGTTATTAAATAATTGAACTTAAATGAGATTCACATAGTAGTGTCATTAAGGAGTGGGACATGCAATATCGTCAAATGGACAGTATTCACACAGGAATAGCGCAAGCCAATAACAAACAAGCGGGTAAGGCACAGCCTATTCTCATTATTGCTATCGCATTTGTAGCTTTACTTGTGGCTACCCAACTGGCACTACCAACCTTAGTCAAAAATTATCTCAATGAGAAGCTAGCCAATATGGGCGATTACAGTGCGCATATTGAGGATGTTGATATCGCACTCTGGCGTGGTGCCTATACCTTAAACAGCATTAAGATCGTCAAAACAGACAGAGATATCCCCGTCACCTTCTTTGAGTCGCATAGCATCGATCTCTCAATTAGCTGGTCCGCACTACTCCGTGGTGCAGTGGTAGCTAATGTAGAGCTTATCGATCCTGAAGTACATTTTGTGGATGCAAATGATGAGAAGGTGCAAACAGGTGCTGGCACCGATTGGCGAGAGATGCTGCAACAACTGCTACCAATTAGAATCGAACGTCTTGCTATAAAACAAGGGCAGCTGCACTTTCACAACTTTCAGTCTGAACCGCCCGTTCACCTTGTATTGAGCGATTTAAATGGACAGTTTAGCGGTTTGAGCAATCGGGATGATGCCAAAGATTCGGCATTATCTTTTAAAGGAACAGTGCTAGAAACGGCTAAGTTATCTATCGATGGAAAGCTGAACCCGCTCGGAAGATTTCGTAATTTTGATATTAAATTAAAAGTAGAAAATGTCGATGCCGTCAAACTCAATGATCTGACTGAAGCTTATGCCAACTTTAATATGGAGTCAGGTCAGGGTGAGTTGTTAATGTCCCTCAAAGCGGTGGATGGACAGCTAGAGGGATACGCCCGTCCCATTTTAGATAACGTGACCATCTTAGATCTTAGTGAAGACAGTGATGAAGGACTCATTAATGTTGTGTGGGAATCAGTTATGGCCGCATTGGGACAAATTTTCCGTAATCAACCTAAGGACAGAATTGCTGCCGAGATTCAGATCAGTGGCAGCTTGGATCAGGAGAATATTAGTCCATGGCAAGCTTTCTTATCCATACTGCATAATGCTTTTGTGGAAGCCTACGATAAACAATTTCGACAAGAATAGTGTGTTTGTTTAGTGATAAACAGCTTAGTCTGCGTAACCACTGCCAATGGCTCGAAATGGCATTTTTAGTCCGAGTTCTTTAACTTGTAAGCCTACCCAGGCCGGAAAAGTGTTGCTATTCGGACCAGGTAATAAAGAATACTCATCTGCCCAGGGGTAATTGGCTACTGCGGTTTTAATTTCAGGAATTAATTCGGCGGCTTTATTCCCTTTTAGAGACAATATTTTCTCGGGTCTGGCACCATACCAATAGGTGTCTGGTGTCGTAGTTTGAAACTCACGTAAAGCAGACAAACCACGCTCTACTCGCCAGCCCACCACTTCATAGACCGTATAATTCGCCGCATTTTCTGGTTTTATCGCTATCCAGGTATGCACGGCGAACCAGCCTCGCCAGCTAAACGCATCAGCAGCATATACCTCGATGATGGCTTGTTTTTCTACCTTCGGATCAGCTGCAATACCAGCAGGTTCACGACTAGCCGTTCGCCAGTCTTGAGAGGTGCAAGCATTCAAGGCAAATACCAACATAAATGTGGTCACCACATTAAGTAAACGTGTCATCACGATCTAAACCTTGACTGGAGTGTGGTAAAGAGATTTCAACACGCAAACCGGTTTTTGTATTGGCAATCTTTAGCTCGCCATTGAGAATATCGACAATGGCTTTGGTGATGCTCAAGCCCAGACCAAAATTACCTTTTTTCTTGTCATGCACAAAACGATTAGTCACATTTGGTAATAACTCAGCATCAAT
This sequence comes from Methylophaga sp., assembly GCA_002706095.1. Lineage (GTDB taxonomy): Bacteria > Pseudomonadota > Gammaproteobacteria > Nitrosococcales > Methylophagaceae > Methylophaga > Methylophaga marina. The sequence goes on from PAJP01000001.1 coordinate 141,081, forward strand.
GCCCCCTGCTTCATCCGTTATCTTCCAGGTCACAAAATCATCTTGTTCTGTCACCAGGATTGACACTGACTGCTCTGGCACCGAGAATTGAATGGCATTTTTTATCACATTTCTGATAGCGACAGCGACAAGTTCTTGTGGCAAAAATAAATCCTGATCGCTATGAATAATTTTATGAATTTCTACCTGACTTTCTTTGATCATAGCGTGAAGCGGCGTTAATGCTTTGCTAGTGATTTCGCTAGCGCTGCTGCTTACCGTGATCGCTGCCATCTGCTCGGCATCGAGTCTTGCCAGCATTAATAATTGATCAAGCAGTTCTGTTAGCTGTTTAACCGCCAGGTTGGCTTGTTTCAGATTGCAGTCCGCTTCCGCACCTTGTTTGAGCATGGCGACTTGTAGTTGGGTCGTAATGCCTGCCAACGGTGTTCGCAGTTCATGAGCAGCATCTGCAGTAAAGCGACGTTCACTTTCCAGCACGGCTTTGACTCTAGCCAACAAAGCATTAAAGCCGGCAATCACCCCCTTGACTTCACTTGGCACATCGTCAATTTCGATGGGTGTCAAACTGCTGCCCGTATGGGTATCAAAATGATCCTGTAGCTGTGTCATGGGTTTAAATACGCGCTGAATAATAAAATACAGAGAGATAATCAGCGTCAAAACAGCCAGTACCCAGGGAATCACTACCCCAATCAAGACGATATTAAAGAGTTGACGACGCTTATCCAGCTTCTCGGCAGTTGTGACTGAAATGCCGTGCTCGGTTAATTTGAATACGCGCCAGATAGTGCCATTATCCCGAACGAAGCTGTAGCCATCTTTGACAGAGGTTAAGACATCACGGTTATCATCTTCAGTGCTGATAATTAATTCGCCATCAATACGAGTGACATTACAGACAATGACCTCTGTATTTTCTCTATTTTTTTCTATTTGTTGAATCAGTTCATTGGTCAATGATGAGGATGGCTTTTCATTCTTTACATCGTATTGATGAACAATATGAGACAACATTTTTGCTGAGGCGGCTAAGCGATCATCAAGAATCTGTTTCACATCGCTTTTAATGGTGTGGTACATGAATGGACCGATAGCCAAACATAAAATACCGGTGACCAGAAGTACCGACAGCAGGAGTTTATTTCTTAGGCTACCTTTCATTGTTTGTCCACGGCTAAAAAATAGCCTAAACGGCGTTCAGTACAAATGAGATCCGTACCCAGCTTTTTACGCAAGTTATGAATATGTACTGCGACAGCGTTACTTGCCACGCCCTCAGCCCAGCCATAGAGTCTATCTTGTAATTGTTCCGTGTTCACCACTTTTCCTGGTTGATGCATCAAGGCTTCAAGCACAATCAGTTCACTTTTAGATAACTTAACTGGAAGACCATTCGCTTTGACTTCACCTTTAGTGGGATTGAAACTAATGTGCTCGAAAGTAATCACATTATCTGCCCGGCCAGCGATACGGCGTGTGATGGATTGTAATCGCGCCACTAACTCATCAAAGTCGAAGGGTTTCGTCAGATAATCATCGGCACCAGCAGAAAGACCGGTGACTCTATCCGGGATAGCATCTCGTGCAGTCAGGATAAGTACAGGCAGTAATATTTTATTTTGACGCCACTTGGTCAGTAATGTCATGCCATCGTAATCAGGTAATGTTAAATCAAGTATCACGACATCATAGTTCACATGCTGAATAGCCTGATTGGCAGTATGGGCATCTGTTACCCAATCGGTGCTGTGGCCTAATGTTTCCAGCCCCTGTTTGATGCCATCACCGACGATGTCATTGTCTTCAACCAGTAAAATATACATACATGATTCCCAATAATTACACACTTATTATGGTTATTAACATTAAGTGAATATTAAAAACGACATAATGTAGAGCTAACGTTTGACTCATAGACTTGATGTAAATTACACAGCTTTATGTATATGTTGCTCTGATTAACGAACCAGTAACCCAATTAAATTTTTATAAGAGATGTTTACCATGCGAGTCATTCCTTTAACACTCATATCTGCTTTTTCCTTAATGTTAGTTGCTTGTTCTGAGCCTGAGAATCAACCTGCTGAACAGGCCGCTCCCCCACCAGTTGAGGTGGATGTAGCTGTTCCTCTTCAACATAAACTGACGGATTGGGATGAGTTTACAGGCCGTTTCGAAGCCATCAATAACGTTAATTTAAGAGCACGGGTAACGGGCTATCTCATAGAGAAAAAATTTAAAGATGGTCAGCAAGTTAAAAAAGGCGATGTATTGTATGTGATTGACCCTCGACCTTTTCGTTATGAGCTAAAGCAAATTCAGGCGCAACATGAACTCGCCAAAAAAGAATTGGATCGCGCCCATCTGTTGCGTGAATCCAACGCGATTTCACAAGAAGAAGTCGACAGACGTTTCCAGGAACTTCAAATTACAGAAGCGTCATTAAACAATGCCAAACTTCAGTTAAGCTTTACTGAAGTGACTTCGCCCATCGACGGCAAAATCAGTGATAGTTATGTTGATATCGGTAATATGGTTGAAGAAAACGAGACGATTTTGACACGCATCGTCAGTACCAACCCTATTCACTTCCGCTTCGAAGGCTCGCAAGGCGACTTATTAAAATATCTCCGTCTTGATCGTGCAGGTCAACGCCCCAGCAGCGATTCCAGTCCTAACCCTATCTATATCAAACTGATGGACGAAGATAAGTTCTATCACGAAGGCAAAATGCACTTTGTTGACAATGTGGTCGACGATGCCACCGGTACGATTCAGGCCACCGCTACGGTGAACAACGATGAAGGCATTATTTATCCAGGTCTGTTTGGCCGTGCTCGCTTGTTAGGTCGTGCTAACTATGACGCCATACTGGTGCCTGAGAATGCCATCAACACAGATCAGGATAAAAAGTTCGTATATATCAGCGATGAGAACAATGCCATCAAACGTCAGTATGTCACGGTTGGCAATTTACTTGAAAATGATTTGATTGTGGTCAGCACTGGCTTAACGGGTAATGAAAAAGTTGTTGTAAATGGTATTCAACGCATACGAGCTAGTGGTCAGGAAGTTACGCCTAATGTTGTCGAACTTGAGTGGAAACCACTCAATGTTTTAGGAAAACAGGCTGCTGATGACACAACGAACACCACAAAAACTGATAAGGAATAAGCGACTGTGAATTTTCCAAAATTCTTTATTGATAGGCCTATTTTTGCTTCGGTACTTTCCATTATCGTTGTCATTATTGGCTATATGGCCTATTTGAGTTTACCGATTGAGCAATACCCACAAGTAGCACCACCGACGATTCAAGTATCAGCGACGTATCCTGGTGCAACCGCAGAAACAGTGGCTGAAACGGTGGCCACACCGATTGAACAGGAAGTCAACGGGGTTGAGGGCATGCTTTATATGTACTCACAATCCTCTGCCGATGGTTCAATGACGTTGAGCATTACCTTTGAACTGGGAACGGATCTGGATACAGCCCAAGTATTAGTTCAAAACCGCGTCGCTATAGCTGAAGCCAAATTACCAGAAAGTGTTCGTGCTTTAGGTGTGACCACCAAGAAGAACTCACCTGATCTGATGATCGTTATCAACCTCTCCTCACCAGATGGTACCTACGATCAAAATTATCTTGCTAACTATGGCGTATTGAATATACGTGATCGTATTCGTCGTATTGATGGTGTGGGTGAAGTCCCTGTTTATGGTGCCTCAGATTATGCGATGCGTATCTGGTTAAAACCTGACTTAATGCAGTCTTATGATATCGCGGCGGGTGATGTTATCTCTGCTATCCGTAATCAAAATGTCCAGGTCGCCAGTGGTACCTTAAACCGTGCACCACAACCCGATCAGAACTATTACGAGTACATCGTCCAGACACAAGGTCGATTAACGACACCTGAAGAGTTTGGTGAAGTTATTGTTAAAGCCAGTGATGATAGTCGTATTGTTCGACTACGTGATGTGGCGCGAATAGAACTAGCCGCACAGGAATACATCACCAAAGGTTATTTGGGTGGTAAACAGGCGGTTGCCTTGCCTATTTTCCAACGTCCTGGTACCAACGCGATTGAAACAGCCAATCAGATCAAAGCTGAAATGGAAGATATCGCGGCTGAATTTCCACCGGGTATGACTTACGAATTTGCCTATAACCCGACGGACTTTATCGAACAATCGGTTGATGCAGTAAAAATGACCGTTTATGAAGCCGTTTTTTTGGTGGTCATTGTTATCCTGGTTTTCTTACAAACCTGGCGTGCAGCGATTATTCCTATTGTGGCTATTCCAGTATCACTTATTGGTACGTTTGCAGTGATGTCAGCCATTGGTTTCTCGTTAAACAACCTGACATTATTTGGTCTGGTTTTGGCGATTGGTATCGTGGTGGATGATGCGATTGTTATCGTTGAAAATATGGAGCGGAACCTGCGTAATGGACTGTCGCCTCGTGAGTCAGCCCGTAAAACTATGGATGAAGTAGGTTCAGCATTAATTGCCATGGGGCTGGTATTGGTTGCCGTCTTTCTGCCAACCCTGTTCCTTGAAGGCATTTCAGGTGAGTTTTACCAAGCCTTTGGAATTACCATCGCTGTTGCCACCATGATCTCGGTCGCTGTATCACTGACCTTATCACCAGCACTCGCCGCCATTTTGATGAAGTCTCACGATCAGGATAAACCAGAGAAACCCGTTAAATGGTACCGCTCACCGGTAAAAGCATTTTTCAATGGTTTCAACCGTGGTATGGAAGGCTTATCGAATCGCTATGGGTGGTTTGTCGGTAAAACCATTCGCATGGGACTGATCATGTTAGTGATTTATGCGGGCCTGATGACCTTAACCGCATTTCAGTTTAACCGTGTACCGACGGGGTTTATTCCGTCACAAGATCAAGGTTCGTTGATCGTGGCTATCACATTGCCTGACGGCGCCTCGTTTGATGCTACGGACAAGGTGGTTCAGGCGGTCACTGAGGAAATGTTAGCCGTACCCGGTCTGAAAAACGCGGTTGGTTTTACAGGGTTTTCTGGCGCGACCAGAACCATTCAATCTAATGCCGCCGTGATATTTACACCACTAGACCCATTTGAAGATCGTATAGCTAAAGGCATTGAATATCAGACTATCTTAAGTGATATGCGTGCTGTGGCTGCCAGCTTCAAAGAAGCCAAGGTGGCGGTATTTGAACGCCCTCCTGTGCCCGGTATTGGTAGTGCTGGCGGCTTCAAGATGATGCTTCAGGATCGTGGTGGCCGTGGCTTAAAAGTATTAGAGCAAGCAGCAACCGATATGGCCGCTGCGGCAAATAGCCCTGATAGCCCTGCTACAACGGCTGTTTATTCTTTCTTTAATACTAATAATCCGCAAATCTATTTGGATATTGACCGTAATAAAGCTGAACGACTGAACGTACCTGTGCCTGATGTATTTGAGGCATTAGAAGTCTTTATTGGTTCAGTCTATGTTAATGATTTCAATTACTTAGGAAGGACATTTAGAGTAACCGCTCAAGCTGAAGCTGAAGATCGTTTATCTGTAGATGATGCACTTCGAATCCGTGTCAGAAGTACTAATGGCGATATGGTGCCTCTAGGCTCGTTTGCCACAGTGCGTGATACCTCTGGCCCTTCTCGAGTGCCACGCTATAACTTATATCCAGCAGCAGGTGTTATGGGCAGTAGTGCGGAAGGCTTCAGTAGTGGCCAAACACTTGATGCCATGGAAGAACTAGCAGAAAAAATTCTGCCTGATGGCATTGGTTATGAGTGGACTGAAATTGCCTATCAGGAGAAAGCAACCGGTGATACTGCTGCTTTGGCTTTCCTACTAGCTGTTGTGTTTGTGTTTTTATTATTGGCTGCACAATATGAAAGCTGGGCATTGCCGTTCTCTATCATCCTGATTGTACCGATGTGTCTGTTATCAGCGATCACCGGTGTTTATCTGGCAAAAATGGATAACAATATTCTGACGCAAATAGGCTTGGTCGTGCTGGTAGGTTTAGCATCGAAAAATGCCATATTGATTGTTGAGTTCGCCCGAGAGCTGGAGCGTCAGGGACGTTCTGTCTGGGATGCAGCCGTTGAAGCAGCCAGACTACGTTTACGCCCTATTTTGATGACATCCTTCGCTTTCATTCTAGGTGTTGTGCCCATGGCCATCGCTCAAGGTGCGGGTGCTGAAATGCGTCAGGCATTAGGTATCGCAGTGTTTTCAGGCATGCTTGGCGTGACCTTCTTCGGGTTAATATTTACCCCAGTGTTTTATGTGATTTGTCGTCGGGTTGCGCTTTACTTCAAACCTGAACAGGCGACAGGAGAAAAATCATGAACAAAATGATCTTGTGTACCTTAATTAGCCTGTCCATCACTGGCTGTGCTCAATTTCGTGATTATCAGTCACCCACGACGGATAAGACGGTTGAAGCGACACAACTGAGTGATGACACCTACCAGTTTGCTAATGCACAGCAACCTATCGCAGATTGGTGGACAGCTTTTCAGGATCCACAATTAACGCAACTCGTTGAAAAAGCATTAGTCCATAATCTGGATGTACGGATTGCACTGGCGAACCTACAGGCGGCTCGTGCTTTATCCAGAGCAGTGGGTTCAGATAGATACCCGACAGTCGATGCAAACGGTGGTTATAGTCGTAACCTGTATTCTGAGGAAACACAAAATGCGAACACTCGCGCGGCTGATATCTATGAAGCAGGCTTTGATGCCAATTGGGAATTAGATATTTTTGGACGTGTCAGCTATGGCATTGAGTCACAACTGGCTCAGGAACAAGCTATCGCTGCCGACTTGCAACAAATGTATGTCAGTGTCGCCGCAGAAGTCGCAAGACAATACTTTACTCTACGCGGGGCACAGTATCGTTTGGATATTGCTGAGCGAAATGCTGAAAATCAAAATGAAACCTTTGAATTAACAGAAAAGATATTGAATGCCGGCGGAGCCAGTGCTCTGGATGTGAGTCGTGCCAAAACACAACTCAGTCTGACTCGCTCCACGATTCCACCATTAAGAGCGCAGATAGATTCGACCATAAACAGTCTTTCTGTTTTAACAGGGCAAGTACCAGATGCTTTACGTAGTCGTTTGTCTGAGACTAAAGCTCTACCGACATTACCGCTAACAGTAGCCGTGGGCGACGTGCAACAGTTGCTTACCCGACGCCCAGATATCCGCTCAGCTGAACGTACATTGGCAGCCAGTGTGGCGGATTATAATCTGACCGTGGCGGATTTATTTCCCAAGGTCAGTATTCTTGGCTCTTTAGGTTTTATTTCTACTAATTTGAGTAGCTTTGGTACCACTGCCCTCGCCGGCTCAATTGGTCCATCGATCAGTTGGCAAGTCTTTGATCGTGATCGCTTGAAAGCGTATGTCGATCAAGCTGATGCCCAAACTGAAGTTGCGTTGGCACAATATGAGAAGACGGTATTATCAGCACTTGAAGAATTACAGTCCGCGATGAGTGATTTTTCTAACGAGGAACAACGGCGTGCTGAATTGCAAGAAGCTGCGGCTTCGGCAAAACAATCTGCCACCATGGCCAGAAATCGCTTTGATAGTGGCTATGATAATTTTCTTGATGTGCTAGATGCTGAACGAACATTACTGGAAGCAGAAGATACCTTAGCAAACAGCGAAATTACTTCAGGGCTTAATTTAGTCGCTATTTACAAAGCCTTAGGTGGTGGCTGGCAAGTCAAACCTTAGCAGCGTTAATATGATCAGGGCGTTAGTAACTAGCGCCCTTTTTCTTTAACAAGATATTTTTGCTGCTAAATAATTTACAACTCAAAGCCAGCCAAGCAAGACGGCCAAAAATGCTTAATTGTCAGGGGCATCTGCTGCTTGTCTGATAACGCATTGCTGACAAATACAGGCTTTGCCTCTCTGAGTTGAAGGTACCTGCTCTAAAAGGGTCTGGCTAATTATCATATCCGCTTTATGACACCAACAATCAGCCGGATTATTATCAACTGATAAATTGCCACAAGCGTTTGGACCACCACATATGGGACATCTGTCAGCGAAGACGCCTTGACTCTCAGTCATATGTGATGAATTTTATCCAGTCGAGTATTCAAAAATTCAACCCCAGCCATAATGTATCTATCCTAATAATTGACTGGTGATAGAAGCATTGTTCGCCATACAAAACCATCAATGATAGTGGCTTGTTTAGTTCACTGATTGCTGATTCAGTTCAAGCCAGTCTGTTAGTAATAATGGTTTGTAAAAGTAATAACCTTGAATCAGATCACATGCCTTTGAGCGAAGGTACGTCGCTTGTGTAACCGTCTCAACACCTTCTGCAACCACTTTTAACTTCAGGGCTTTTGCCATTGATATCACCATATCCACAATCGGGTAATCCCCATCTTCACTATGGATTTTGTCAATGAACGACTTATCAATTTTTAATTCATCAATAGGCAATTGACTTAGATAGCTTAGATTGGATTGTCCCGTGCCAAAGTCATCAATCGCGATCCCAAACCCGGCTGTTTTGAGTGCATGGATAACCGATGTTAATAGATTGATATTCTCAGCCATCACTGATTCTGTGACTTCGAAAATAATCTGGTGAGTGGGCACATTATATTGTTTACATATGACTTCGAAGGTGTCAACTAATTTGGTATCAGCGAGCTGTCGAATACTGAGATTAACCGATATTTTTTTGTGAAAATCAGGCACTCGCTGTCTAATCGATTTGAGCATTTCACAGACCTCCTCAAGCACAAAATACCCAACATCCACAATCACACCTGTACTTTCTGCCACACCGATAAAATCTAATAGATTAAGTGGTGCTGAATTCACATTGTCCCAGCGTAATAACGCTTCAGCAGAATCCACCTGATTAACTGAATTGACTTTAGGTTGATAAACCACACTGAGTGAAGAAAAATCCAGACCACTTAACATAGATTGGGCAAGAGCAGCGACTTTCACAGTCCTGCCATAGTTTGTGTTTTCTACAAAAATGAGCTCACCAGATTTGCCTGTTTGTTTATGATTTTTCAGTGCATCTTCCAGCATGGGTAACATAGCACCATTTTTAACGGTGTCACTTTCAAAAAAAGACATGACCGCACTAATCGATAATTTATGCTTAAGTTGATGACTAACTGACTCTAATAAAATAGAAAAGGCATCCTGAACGGCATCTTTTATATTAGCGTAGTTAACCTTTTCAATAGGTTGAATTGATTTGATGATAAATATATCACCACCGACACGATATATTCTGACGGGTAGGTTTTGCATCAAATGCTTGAGCTCGGTGGCGACATCGACGAGTAACTGATTGCAGTGGGCATGGCCATAAACAGCATTCAATTCGTTAAACCTATCAATATTCAGCAGACAGCCGAGGTAGCTTGCCCTGTTACTTTTTTTACCATAGATTTTTTCTAAATCAAGTTCTAGCGCCTCTCTGGAATATACGCCTGTTAAAGAATCATATAGCGCGGCTTTGAGTAAGCGAGCTTGTGTTAATTTCTTCTCAAACTGATCACGGATCACATATAAGAAATGAAAATCCTGCTCGCTTTTATGTAAAGACACGCCTACTTCGACTTCGATAGTCTGACTATTTTGTTTGCTTAAATCCATCTGTTTGAATATGGGCGTGAAGTCATGCTGCTCAGTTATGGTTGATGTTTCTTGGTGATGAGCAAGTTGATCATCGGGAATAATATCTTTGATATTTCTATTGGTCAGGTCATCGTATCCAAAGAGAGACTGACTATAATCGTTAGCCAATTCTATGTTGCCTTCTACATCTGTGATCATGACGGCCTCAGTCAGCATGCTTAATAGATGTACAAATTGCTCTTTCAATTGCTCTAGTTGAGTCTGTGAAGTTGATTTAACGGTATTAGCTATATGCGTTCGATTGATCAGCATCGAACGAATTTTTCTCTCAAGTAACAGTTCGTTTACTGGTTTTGTAATAAAATCTATAGCACCATGAGATAATGACTTGAAGTGATTATCAAATTCGCCATGGGCGGTGATGACGATGACATTGATATGTTTCAGCTGCTCATTGTTGCTGAGTTCAGTTAAAACATCAAAGCCATCGACATCAGGAAGTCCGATATCTAACAAGATGATATCAGGAACGATATCCCTGGCTGTAGCTATGGCACTCGCCCCTGAGTTAGCCACATAAATATCGCCTAAACTTTTTAATACAGTTGATAATTCCAGAATAATGACTGGATCATCATCAACGATTAAAATTTTTGTTTCCATACTCATGCTATTCACTCATCAGTTACATTCAGTATTAGTTTTTTCACTTTCTTCTATACTAGAATAAGCTGCCAATTTATAGTTGTTTCTCCCACCACTCTTCACTTCATACAATAAATCATCGGCTTTTTTTATAAATTGATTGATGGTGTGCTTGGTATCGTGTTTGTTGATGACGACACAGCCAAAACTCATCGTCACGTTGATGGATATATTGTTGTAACTATATTCGGATGAAGCAATCGCCTGACGTAGTCTTCTTAAAATAATGTCGGCTTCTGCCTCCGTTGCTTCACAATAAATTAAAAATTCTTCACCACCAAACCTGGCAGCAGTCTCGAACGGCCGAATGCTATTTCGCATACGATTGGATACATCGATTAATACGCGATCACCAATTTGATGACCGTAGGTATCATTAATGTGTTTAAAAAAATCAATATCAGCGATGATAAGACAATGACTGATCGATTTATCAGAACGGGCTAGTCTGGCAAGGTGTGTTTCGCAGGCTTTAATGGCAGCGCGTCTATTTAATAAGCCGGTCAACTCATCTGTATCGGCCAGTGATAAAAGCTTTTGTTGCATCTTAACAATACGCTCACCCACTCTTAATCGAGCGATAAATACGGCACCATGAATAGGCTTTTCAATAAAATCATCAGCCCCCACGTCTAGTGCTTTTTGTTCGATTTGACCAAAAGAGTTGGAGGTAATCATGATGATATATGGCGTGAGACTTAAGTTCAGCGCTATGATTTTCTGACATAGCTCCAGGCCATTGACTTCTGGCATCATCCAGTCAACAACAATGATTTCCGGACTAGTGTCTCTGTTTGAGATAATTTCAATCGCTTGAGTGGCGTTATTGGCTATTAACGCATTCATACCTGCTTTTTGTACAAAGCTACTAGTCGTGATGCAATCGATATCATTGTCGTCAACAATCAGTACATGCATGTGCATTTTTTCCATGACAGTGAATTTTGATACCAAGTTTCTACTTCTCAATCTTAACTATCAAGCCTTAATATTCATTTTTTATCAAATCCTATAGGATCAACACATCATTAAAATAATTTCTTCATAGATTGTTTTTTATGTCGATACATAAAAAATACCAACTCTGTTACTCTCAGTGCATAGCTAAGGGAAGATCATGGATTCAGAAAAAATCTTTACTCAACCAAAAGATAATATCTCTGTCGGGAGACGTTCTTTTATCAAAAAATCTGGTGTATTAGCTGGCCTATCCGTTTTATCAAGCAAAGCGCCCTTTGTCTTTGCCAGAACGACACCAACTTTACGCGTGATGGGCACACACGTGACGCTACAAGAAGAGATAAGACAACAAGCCATGGCTGATCTTGGTATTAATATCGTTTTTGAACCAGGTGGCGAGGCTGAGCTTATTCAAAAAGCCACAACACAACCAGGTTCCTTTGATATCTATGAGCAATGGACCGATAGTATTCGACAGCTCTGGCAGGCATCTGTAATTCAGCCCATTGATACGGAACGTTTAAACTACTGGGATGAAATCAATGCCCTATCAAAAACAGGGAAAATTGCACCTGAAGCTAATATTGGCTTAGGTGATGCACCACATAAAATTTTAAATATTCAAGCTGATGGCAGTTTAGGAACTGAATTCACCGGCAAGATTAGTTTTTTACCCTATGTTCACAATGTGGATTCATTTGGCTATAACACGAATGCCATAAAAAAAGGCATTCCGTATGAAACGGAAAGTTGGTCCTGGTTACTAGATGAGCAATATCGCGGAAAAGTGGGCATTGTTAATTCTCCGACCATCGGTATCTTTGATTTGGCTCTGGCTGCAGAGAGTAAAGGTCTGATTAATTTCAATGATATGAGCGATATGACGCAAACCGAAATTGATGGCCTCTTTTCTATTTTGCTGGATTTCAAAAAACAACATCACTTTGCAGGTTTCTGGAATTCGGTACCTCAATCAATTGATTATATGCGTCAAGGTCGGGTACACCTGGAAAGCATGTTTTCACCGGCAGTATCAGCACTCAATGGCGATGGCATACCAGTTACTTATGCAGCCCCCAGAGAAGGTTACCGTGCCTGGCATGGTGTGATGTGTTTATCCAGTGAATGCCAAGGGTTTGTCAAAGATGCCGCTTATGATTATATGAACTGGTGGCTAAGTGGTTGGGCTGGTGCTTATGTTGCCCGTCAAGGTTATTACATTTCAAATCCGGAACGATCAAAACCTTTATTAGACAAAAATGAATGGGATTACTGGTATGAAGGAAAAGAGGCCACAGCGGATCTAAAAGGTACGGATGGCAAGATTTCAGTCAAGGCTGGTGATATCCGTACCGGCGGAGCCTACACCACACGATTAAGCAATATCGCTGTCTGGAATACGGTTATGCCAAATTATGATTATTCGCTACAAAAATGGTATGAGTTTTTATTAGCATGAGTAAATGGCATCAATCTACACTGATGAGTCAGCTTGGGATACGCAAGCGTGTCTTTATTGGTTTCGCCAGCCTTGCGTTGATTTCTTTGTTTATTGTCATTGTGAATTTATTTTCTCTGACAAATGTTGAAAAACTATTCAATGACTATACAAAGTCTATTTCTTATACACGGCTGATGTCTGAAGTCGAAGCAGATATTATTGAACTTAATCGAAAAATATTAGTATTTCGCATCACGGATAGTCAGTCATCCATTACAGATATTCAACGATTATTAAAAAACCTACAAACGAGTATTCATAGTCTTTCTGTTTCATCGGAGTCCAGTGAGGAATCAGCTGCCATTTATCCCAAATTTACCGATTCACTTGAGAACCTCTACGAGAAAACGGCAAAATTGAATGATGAACGTTTGGTGTTAAAGCAGTTACATAGTCAACTGGAACAACAGTTTAGTTCTGTTTATGACATGCTCGACACCATGACAAAGCAACATAAGAAGTCTGAAGAAGTGATTTTATTGTATGAAATTCGTTCTTCGATCGCTTTTGCTCAGAATCAAATTATTCAATACTTTCAGAGCCGTACCAACAAAACGCGTTTAAATTTCGTTGACACATTTAATCAAGCAAAAACGGATATTGCTGTCTATTCAGAGCTCGCTTCCACCTCTGAAAAAGAAAGACAATTAATCATTAATCTCAACAATCAACTTGATACCATCAAAAATACCTTCTTTCGTACGATTCAAGCAGATCGCAATTTTATTTTTCTGGTCAATGTGGTGATTGCAGGGGAAGCCTCTGAATTAAAAAGCCTGTCTGTGCAATTAAAAGATTATTCCATTGAGAGACAAACAGCACTTTTTAGTAGCACCAATAATAATCTGCAACTATATAAGTTTATCGCTTTTATCGGTTCCTTTTTTCTGATGGCCATCGCCCTCATGATTTCTGGCAGGGTCAGTCGCGCTATCACGGTCCCCATTTCTGATATCAGTAAGACATTTGAAGATATCAGTTCTGGTCGAGAAACCTTATCTATTCCTGGTATCGATCGGCATGATGAAATAGGTAAGTTAGCCCGATCGGCTACCTTATTTAAACAAAGTGCGGATGAAACAAAACGCCTCTTAAAAGAAACAGAAGAATTAGCTGAAAAATTAAGTTTAAGAGAAGTGGAGCTGGAACTGTCTGCGAAGAAAGCAAATGCAGCCGCCGATGCAAAAAGTGCTTTTCTGGCGAATATGAGTCATGAGATAAGAACACCAATGAATGGCATCCTTGGCATGATTAATCTGCTAAGCGATACCCAACTTACGGAAAAACAACATCAGTTTGCCCACAACATTAAAATCAGTGCCGAATCATTGATGCGAATCATTAATGATATTCTGGATTATTCAAAAATTGAGTCTGGCAAGCTCTCTATTGAAGAAATGGCATTTAATTTAGAAAAACTGATTTCAGATATTGGCAGAGTGGTTGAACCCAATGCACATAATAAAGGCCTTCAAGTCCTCTGCCCTGCCAATGCAATTGAGAATGTACAAATTATTTCTGATCCAATTCGTCTCAGACAAATCCTGCTTAACCTGCTTTCTAACGCCGTCAAATTTACCGAAAATGGTTCAGTCGAACTCATGATTGATATCAAGTCAGTCGATGACAACAGCCTTAACCTTGATTTTTCTGTTATTGATACTGGCATCGGCATATCAGAAGAAGAGCTGACCAATTTATTTGAGCGGTTTAGCCAACTTGATTCAGCTTCAACCAGAAAAGCCGGTGGTACCGGTCTTGGGTTAGCTATCAGTGCTGAGTTAGTGAGCATGCTGGGAGGACAACTGGAAGTTGACTCAACTGTTGGGGCTGGCAGTCATTTTTATTTCACCATTACGGTGAAAAAAGATAAGGTTTTACCTCCTCGAGTACTGACCACAAAATTCACACAATTTTTTGCCTATACCAGTAATGAAAAATTAAGCACCTATTTAGAAAGCTTATTTACTAAATGGGGAAATCATCTACATATCACCTCTTCATTACTGCTGATTGAGACAACGGTTCGAGAGGAAGATACCGATGTGGTGCTGATGGTTGATAGCGCCATGCTGAACCACATCAACGAAAATAAACTCAAACAACTCAAATCCAAAAATATTAAGATTATTTTGCTGTCATCATTGGCAGATGATTTGAGTCGTTCACTGATAAGTGATTTATCAGATGTCACCGTGATCAAACCTATCAGTGCGTCAGAGTTATTTAATGCGAGCCGCTTATTATCAGAACAGCTTATCGAGCAACATGCACAACCTACTGCAGACACTGCTTCGTTACCCACCTTTTCATCAAGTAAGGTCCTTCTGGTTGAAGACGATGAAATCAACCAGATGGTGGCCAGCGGTATCCTCGCGAAATATGGAATGATGGCTGATATTGCAGAAAATGGTGAAGTCGCTTTAAATAAACTGCGTGAGAAGCAATACGATATTGTCTTTATGGATTGTATGATGCCGGTCATGGATGGCTTTACCGCCACACAACAGCTTCGCTCAGGTCAGGCCGGGGAGTTCAATCTGTCGACCCCGGTTATCGCCCTCACAGCAGATGTGATGGAAGGTGTAAAAGAAAAATGTCTCTCAGCAGGTATGTCAGACTATTTAACCAAACCGATAATGCCCAATACCCTGTTAGATATGCTAAAAAAATGGCTTTAATGATGGAGCATTTTTTCCATCAATAATCGTAATTGCACAGGTTTGATAGGCTTTTGTAGTCGTAAAAAGCCATGGTCTTTAATCTCATTAATCACAGACTCACTGGTGTCTCCGGTGATAATAATGGCTGATGTTTTTCCTATAATAGATTCAATATAAGAGACAAAAGCACAACCGTTGTAATCACCAGGCATCCTGTAGTCAACGAGTAGAAACTCGGGAGGAGCCTCTGATTTAATGGCTTCAATTGCCGCTTCTGTCGATGTATATGCGCGGCATTCACATCCCCAGCTATTGAGTAACTCAGTCATCGCCTCAACAATACTTAGCTCATTATCGACAATCATGACGTTAAGATTTTCTAATCTATTTTGACGCAGTGATAAGCTAGGTGTTGTAGCCCCTACAGCATTATTGTCTTCATCACTTAATGGCAGACATAAAATAATCTCTGTGCCCTTTCCTACTTCAGACTGTATATGGAAAGAGTGCTCAAGCAGATCCAGAATCCGACGAACGATGGCTAAGCCCAGTCCCAGCCCTTTTTGTCTGTTTCTTTCAGGATTGTGGAGCTGAACAAACTCATCAAAAATATCATTGAGCGAATCCTCAGGAATCCCAATACCGCTATCGACAATATGCAAACGAATGTGTGTTTTATCTTTCTCAGAAAGGTAAACAGTGACGCCGCCTTGTTTTGTATAACGAATCGCATTCACTAATAAATTCGTTATCACCCGCTCTATTAATAAGGGATCAGTAAATACGTTATAAGACGCTGTTTGCATATCAAAACTAAGTTGATGTCTTGCAGCATCAATTTCAAATGGCGCTTTTATTTTTTCTAACAAACTGCCTATATCAAAGCTGACTTTATTGGCATGAACGATATCCGCATCCAGCCGAGAGATATCGAGCAATACATCCAACAACTCATTTAATGACTGAAGGCCCTGTTGAATATTTTGAATATCTTGTTGTTGAGATGCTGATGTTAGTTTTTGACCGAGTAGCTCGGTGAATAAATTAACGGCATGTAAAGGTTGACGTAAATCATGACTGGCAGAGGCTAGAAAGCGTGATTTATCACGATTGGCTTTATCAGCGACCTCTTTTTGTTCTTGTAGATCGCGAATAAGGTCCAAGTTTTCATATTGTAATTTCAGTGACTGGACGATGACTTTATACAGGTTTAAACAAAAGGCAAATGTCGCAGCTAAATAGACAATAGAGCCAAACCCCATCCAATTATAAAAATGCTCATCCTGAAACAGCATAATCAGGCTAAGAGGCAACATGGTAGGCAGAGAAAAAGCAGCATAAGCAACAGGTCTGGCAGAGAGTGAAGCCAAGCTGCCTGCCAGCATGCACACTAATGTCAAAATCACAAAGGCGATGTTAGAAATGTGCGCCGGATCAAAAAACAGGATGCCCGCCGTCCCCCATATACAGCCAGAAAAAAAGGCTAATAAAATCTGGACTCTGCCATATTGGAAAACCTCTGTAGTCTGCGCTGTTTCAATATTTAAGCTTTGGTAATGCCACCATCTCACGATGATTAATAGATATAAGACAGTAAACCAGGCAATAGCGGCCAGCGAATACGATGTATTCTGCATGACGAGTGTGATGGGGATGGCACCAAGTGCATTACCGATAAGGGTGGCGGGACAATTACGATGAGCAATCAGAATTTTTTCAATATCTATCTTTTGTTGATATCGCCCCAGATCAGTAGACGATTGTTGGTTAGTAAATCGAAACATTAATCCAAACCAAGTTGGTGAGCTTTTTTACCGGCTTCGCTACGGCTTTGTGTACCCAATGCTTGAAAAATGGCACTGACGTGTGATTTCACGGTTGGCATGCTTATCGAGAGCTGTTCAGCAATCGCCTGATTAGAGAATCCCTGCCTCATCAGCCTTAACACTTCAAGCTGACGCTGGGTAAGATTGTGCTGACTCGCCCACTGCTCTGCTTTTGGTTTTAGCTTGTCCATGTCACTGTCTGGAAACACTTTCTGACCCAACATCACTTGCTCGATGGTCTGAAGAATGGTCTCTCCTGATGACGACTTAGGAATAAAACTCATGGCACCGAGGTTAAAGGCAGTATCAATATCTATCGGATCAGTCGATGCTGAAACAATAATAATCGGCACCAGACACGATGAATCCGATAAGGACGCTAACAACTGAAAGCCATCCATGATCGGCAAACGAAGATCAATCAAGGCCACGTCATATTGTCCCGAACTTAACTTATCAAAGGCCTCTTTACCGTTATTGACAGTATCAATGATATCAATGCTATCTGCCTTGCTGAGTAAGGCTGATAAGCCATCTAAAAATAACTGATGGTCATCAACTAGTAATAGTTTCACGTCTGCGCCTGCCTTTTATTATTTTTATAGGTCATTATTCATAAAATTGAAAAATCAGCCTAGTTTAAATGAAAAAAAAGCCGTCATTAACGACGGCTTTTTCCTCGCGTTTCACATTGACTTTAACGTTGGCTCACACGACGGCGTATACCAATAAATCCCAGCAGTGCTGGTGCAAACAAGAAAATGGCTGCCGGTACGGGTACCGCACTGACACTTTCAGTAATCACCAGATTGGCAAAGGTATCACCGAAGATCACATCAAAATCAAAGCCACTCATCAGCGGCAGAATGATGTTATCAAAACTGCCGACCAAGCTGCTGAAGGTCATGAAATTAAAGATCCCGGCTTTAAGTTCTGAACCGATAAAGTCAAAACTCAACACACCCGCTAGTGTCGCCACGCCATTCACAGCAAATACATCCGTGCTATTACCATCAAACTCGATATTCATTGCACCAAATGTACCTTGGGTGTAGTTGCCATTCACCGTCAGTTTACCGATAGAGTTACCTGGGGTCAGGCTGGCATAATCGCTATAGCTGGTGCCGTTCACGAACACATTGCTATTAATCACGCCGTGACCGTTCAAGTTACCGCCATTAATGTTGACGTTCTTTTGGGTCATGCTGCCATTTACTGTGGTACTGCCAGCGGTTTGAATAAACTCACCAGTGCCAGACACAATGTGGCCATCCGTCGTAATAAATTGACCAGAGTTGGTGATGATGCCGTTATTTTTCAGTGTCCCTTGATTAGATAAGACACCGGCATTCTCAATCGTTGCTTGGTTGTTGATCTCACCAAAGTTAGTGAAGTTACCGCTACTTTTATTGCTTATCTTTGAGGTATTTGATAGCGAACCAGTGGAGACATTGGTCAGTTTTCCTTCATTGGAGAGGCTATTTTTATTATACATAAGCCAGTGATTATTAAACTCACCGGTGTTAGTGATGACACCGTTATTCTCCATGGCCAGCGTATTGAACTCACCGGCATTAGCGAATGTGTTGTTGTTATAAAACTCCCCGGTATTATTAAAAAGCGCCCCCGTGTTATTCGTTATGCGACCTGCATTGGTGAGTCTATTATCGCTAATAAATCGACCGCTATTATTGATTTGGCCGGATGAAGCCACATTCAGATCACCTGAGGTTGAGTTAGTCAGCTGACCGCTATTGCTCAGTACCCCCTCAACGATGAACTCATCGTTATTATTGAGCACGCCGGTATTATTGAGTGTTGCACCGACTTTATTTTTTAAGACAGAGGCATTAGTCAGTGTGCCAGCATTCTCAACGGTGCCGCTATTTACAAACACGCCAGTATTGACAATATTGCCTCCAGCCAGGTTTGTCACGGTAGCGAAGTTATTGAACGTACTGGTGTCATTATTATTTATCACACCAGTATTGGTAATGGTGTTTTCATTATCCAGCAGCCAATAACTTGTCAGCGTGCCGGCATTGACAATAGTTCCGGTATTTTGAAGGCCGACAGAGTTAATTGCCCCATCACTATTCAAGGTGCCATTGTTAAAAAACTCTTCCGTGTTATTGATTGTGCCGTTAATCGCATTATTGATAACACCATAATTTATCAGCCGAGCGTCATTTGACAGCATTCCCCGATTTGTCATCGTGCCAGTGCTAGACAGTGTCATCTCAGCCGAACCGGTATTACTGATGTAATTGTAGTTAGTTAACTGGCCACTGGTTGAAAACGCACCCGTATTATTTATTTGTCGGTGATTAATCAAGGTGCCATTATTCGCTAAGGTACCTGAGTTATTCAGCGTGCCATCGTTCGTTAAAGTGCCGGAAGCACTGTTGGTGAATAAGGTTTCATTATCAAGCTGACTGTAATAGCTCATATTAAACTCACCTTCATTGGTGATGTTCGAGGGTGAATATTTTTGATTGAGCAATTTGCCCTTCAGGTTAAGGGTGCCATCAGATGTATTGATGAGGGTATTGACGTTAGTAAAGTCTGCATAGTCATCAATCAAAAACTGGCCGTTATTCATGACGCTGCCATTGATAAATTCACCCTGAGCAATAAATTGGCCCTGATTATTGATAACTCCATAATTTGCCATTGTGGAATATAAGGTGGAGGTAAATGTGCCCTTATTGTTCAGAACACCGCCATTGGCAAACACACCATTGTTGAGAAATTGCCCATTTTCGTTGTTATTAAAAGTGCCAGCATTAGCAAATTGACCACTATCTGAGTTAATCAAGTTACCTGTATTATTGAGTGTGGCAATTGTGTTATTTCGGATAATGCCCTGATTGGTTAACGTACCACCTGCCTGATTACTGAGCGTACCATCGTTAGCAAATTCACTGGTGTTTGAGTTAATCAATGCACCCGCATTGTTGAGAGTGCCTGTTGCGTTATTAGTGATAATGCCCTTATTGGTTAATGTAGCTCCTGCCCGATTGCTGAGAGTGCCATCATTATTCAAACTCGCTGTTTCATCATTGACAAAACTAGCGTTATCCTTGTTGTTAAATGTGCTGTGTTCTTGATTATTGAAAATAGAGTGATTATTTACAACACCATTTGATTGATTACTAAAGCCGCTAGCATTGTTAAATGTCGAACCGCTATTATTATTGAGTATGCCATTATTAATGAATGCAGCCGACTTAGTATTATTCATGATGGCATTATTGTTTATCGTGCCATTGTTAGTGAGCCTGCCAACCCTGTATCCGCCTGAGTATGTCTTTCCAGATGTATTGCTAAATGTGGCGAAAGTATTATCAATTACACCTGTGTTGGTAAATGTTCCATATGTTTCAAATGATTTGTTATTGAGTATTTGTCCGTTGTTATTGAAATTACCTTCGTTGGCAACACTACCGTCGTTTCTGAATAGTCCATCATTAACGACCAAGCCAGAACTCAAATTATAGAAAATATTGTGGCTTGTAAAAATACCCGTGAGTTCATTATGAAAGCCATTGTTTCCTGACCCTGACCTATTGTAAAAATTGCCACTTTCTACTGTGCCAAGATTAATAAATTTACTATTACCATTATTATAAATACTGGCTTTGAGGCCGCTCATTGTCCCCTTAGATAAAATTCGAATTGTACCTTCGTTGTCTATCCTATTTCCTACTCCCCATTGACCATTACTAGAAATGTAACCTTTCTTATTGATAAGCTTATCAGTAATAAATCGAGAATTAGTGGCATTTAGGATATCTCCATAATAGTTCTTAAGCATCCCCTTTCCACTATCAAATTCACTGTTGTTTTCTATTACGCCATAGTTATTTATCTCACCACGATTATCTATTTTGCCTTTGTTAAAGACTGTTCCTGACTTAAGATTATCGAAATGACTCTTTCCAGACAGGCTAAGCGATCCAGCATCATCAACAGTCAACTTACTGGCATTCTCAAAATTCTTTGCGATATAACCATCACTAACTCTGATTGGGGATGTGTTTGTGCCATCTAGTTGTGTAGAAGCATGCACAACTGACGACGCCAGTAAAAATGAGCTGCACAGCAACGTAGTAGAGAGCGACAGAAACTGTCGTTGTTTATTTATCATCACTCGGATTCCTTGCGTTTGTGCAACCCAGCCACCTTGTTAAACAACAAGGCCTGTGGCTTTCCGTCCCTGATTCACACCAAGTTTGGCCGATTAAATAACACGCCGATCATAATGAAATGGGGTTATAGCGACTATCAGCCAAAAGTATGATTTTGTGAGAAAAATAAATAAGCAATAAAAAAGGGAGTCACTGACTCCCTTCTAAATATGGTGTGATAAGAGAAATTAACTTTCTTTCTTATCTTTGCAGGATGGGCGTTTATCACCCTTATGTTTTTTATGGGCCGCTGCGGCTTCTTCCTTGGTCACCTTGCCATCAGCATTAGTATCCATTTTTTCGAAGCGTTTTAATGCTGCCGCTGTGGCTTCCTCTTTTGTAATAACACCATCACCGTTGCTGTCGATATGAGCGAAATATCCTTTTTTATCATGTTTAGCCATATCGTCAGTTGATGCTGGTTCAGCGAATGTCACTGTGCTCATTGCCATCGCGGCTAATACTGAAAAAAGTGCTGTTTTCATCATTAATCCCTCTTGTATTGGTTGGGATTTTTAGATTACGCCGGTCAAAGTTAACAAATGGTTATCACAATAAAAAATCGGAATTATTTTTCGATAGCCGCTTTTATATAGTCGATGGCCTTTGTTATTTGTTGTTCATCTGAAAAACGTCCCAGACTGATGCGTAAGGATGATCCTGCTTCTTCATCCGTCAACCCAATCGCTTTTAATACATGTGAAAGCAAGACCATTTCACTGTTACAGGCAGAGCCTGTAGAAGCACAGACATTCGGCTGGAGTTTTTCTAATAGCTTATTCGCATCACAACCGATGAATTGCACATTGATATTGCCGGGATGACAATGACTTTGTGTGCCATTTAATTTAAATGGAATATGCGTCGCTTGCAGTTGCTGTAGAAACAAACGTTTCAAATGCGTTAATTGTTCGCGGTGAGTTTTTGCTTCTTGTTTTGTGATACGCATCGCTTCAGCAAAACCAACACAGAGAGGCGTGGCCAGGGTGCCTGAACGCATACCAAACTGTTGCCCTCCTCCCTGAATAAATGGTGGTAACTCGGCCTGCAGATCATTTTTGATAAATATCGCGCCAATACCTTTTGGGCCATACACTTTATGTGCAGACAAACTCAGCATATCGACATTCCAGTCTTTCACGTCAATATCCATCGCTTCCGGTGCTTGAGCCGCATCACAATGAAACAGAGCGCCTGCCGAGTGTGCCATTTCAGCAAAGGTTTTGACATCCTGAATAGTGCCAATTTCATTATTGACCGCCATAATGCAGACCAACAATGTCTGATCAGACAATAATGATTGATAAGCGTCTACATTAATCAGCCCGGTGTTATCGACTGGAATTTCTTTGACTTTGTAACCTAGTTTTGCGGCATAAAAATAGGCGGCATTTTTAATACATTTGTGTTCAATTTCACTGATAAGAATGTCACGACGTTCAGTAGTATTGCCAAATAACACACTGGCAATCGCCTGATTGTTCGACTCAGTCGCACCCGACGTAAAAATGACCTCTTCACTTGAGGCATTAATGCACTTTTCAATGGTGCTACGCGCAGTCTCAACCGCTGCCGCAGATTGCTGACCAAGCACATGGGCCGTGGAATGTGGATTAGCAAAAATCTCATTATTGTACGGTGCCATCGCGCTAACAACGCGAGGTTCTATCGGCGTGGTCGCCTGATAGTCGAGGTAAATTGAACTACCGATTTGCATTTCCTGCTCCACTTTTCGATGTCAATAAAATCGAAGGATTGATATAGATTGGCTGTATAGGATAGCGAGAAAAGCGGCTTATTGGCTATTTAAAATAGTGTTTATGGCGTTTAGTGTAAATATATAAACAAGAATAAAAGGCAAAAAAAAACTGTTACCGATGAGGAGTGAAATCGGTAACAGTTAGTAGATTCATCATTAGCAATTTATTTTTTTGTTATTTCTTGGTGCTTATTGATATCTGTGTGATTCCTTGTTTGCTCTTGGCTATCAATAAGACTCGAACTGGTAACACTATCTAGTTTTTTTGACTCAAAGCCTTTGTTATCGGCGACGGCAACAGAGGCTGAGCTAGCTATACTTAGGGCACTGATAGAGAGAAAGGTATTTAATCTGTTCATAGGATGACTCCTTAATTTGACTGAGCTAATACTTAGCTACAGTTCAGTTATAGCCTCACCAGGCTGAATTTATGCTGAACAGAATTAAGCGATTTGATGCGACGTATCAAAAAACTAACTGTTTCTTGATTATTTATTGTGCAAACAAGTGATATGGCGAACTTCCCGTCCAGCGCTTAAAGGCTCGTCGAAAATTATTCATGTCATTAAAACAGAGGTACTCGGCTATTTCCTGGCTATTCATCTGCCTAACCTCATACAAATAAATAGCGGTATGTTTTCTGACCAAGTCTAATTGTTGTTGAAAGCTGGTTTGATGCTTTTTGAGCTTTCGTTTCATGGATGCTGGGCTGAGACCAAATGAAAATGACACTTTATCCAAATTAGGCGGTTCGTCTATATGTGACTGAAGGTGGCTGTATATTTGATCAAGAAAACTATACGGGCTGTATTCTTCAGATAGTTGCTTGTCACTCTCTTTTAAGGCGCCCTGCATGCCAAACTTAGATGCATTCGGCCAAGGTGTATCCAAACAGTATCTGGGTAGCCGTATTCGGTTCATCTGTTGATTAAAGCAAATATCTTGTCCAAAGTTGACCCAATATTGTTCAACGTATTCAGGTTCATCGTAGCTAAATTCAAACTGCCAAGGCATTTTTTCACCAGCTAACCACGCCACCATCGACACAAAAGCGGACATGTAAGACTCAATAATAAATCTGTGTTGTTCTATGCTTCCTGTACTGTCAACCCAATACAAAAATAGCTCATCGTCATTTTCATAATATCGGGGCGTGAATAGTGGCGACAAAATGGCATGATATTCACAAAGAATCATTATTGCCTGACGTAAGTTACTCGCTTGCTGTAAAGCTTGACTCACA
This sequence comes from Methylophaga sp., assembly GCA_002706095.1. Lineage (GTDB taxonomy): Bacteria > Pseudomonadota > Gammaproteobacteria > Nitrosococcales > Methylophagaceae > Methylophaga > Methylophaga marina. Next base: position 165,572 of record PAJP01000001.1, read on the forward strand.
GAACCATAAAATCCAGGAAATAAACGCTGACCATATAAAAAGCTTATATCATCAGCATCCGCTAGTTTCTGACAGTTTTTGATTAACGTCAGATATTGGTCAGGACTAATGCGCTCTTCAGCCTGCTCAAAATCACCAAGCTGTAAACGCGTTCCTTTCAGTAGATGATACTCAGACACATCACGTGACAGTGCCAATTCGACTAATACAGCGGGCTGATAATGAGGTGTGATACAGGGTGTATCTAGCTCATATCCCAGCGTTTTCACCAGCTTTGCCATGGTTCAGATGGCAGGTGCAGCTGTTTGTTTACGCTGGCTAAGAAGTTGATTTAATCGTTTAATTAACGAATCAGAATCATCCCTTTTTGCCATGGTAATGGCGGTCGTCGCTGTTAAATAGACACGCTGCTGTGATTCCTGTGTACGGTAAGCAAAACTGGCTACCGCATGTTGCAGATCATGACTCAGCTGTTTTGCTTCAGCCTCATCGGTGTCATGTAAGATGATAACGAAACGGTCGCCAGCCAAGCGACAGATCAAATCCTTATCACGCAGGTTTAACAGTAATAGCTGACAGACCAGCTGGAGGATGTGATCGCCCTCTTTTATGCCATACAAGCGATTAATCACATTGAAATCATCAAGATCAATCGCGATGAGCGCCAATGGTTGTTGCTGTTTTTTACTCTCTGCCAAGGATAGCTTGAGCTGTTTTTTTAAATAAGCGCCGCCGCCAACAGGCATAAGCTTGTCAAACAAACGGTGCTCGCGAAAATACCGTTCACGTTTTACCATTTGAGCACTGATAGCAATTTCTTCCTGATGCCAATGATAGATACCAATACTTAATAATATTAAGGCAATCGGTATCGGCATACTTTCAAGCCAGTTGTGCCAGATTAAGGTTGATGGCATACGAATGAACTCATCCATAAAGTCCATCGACCAGGAAAAAACAATGGCGCATAAACCAAATGCCAACAGCCGCGTTACTCTGCCTGCAGGTCGACTCCGCAGTAATAAGGCCAACCAGAAAAAGGCTAGGATCACCATGCCGCCCTCTGACATAACATCCAACCAGTTCACCTCGGTTATCGGCTTTACATCACCCCATGCTCGTAAAATGAGGGTCCCGGAAACAATGGCTGTCGCCAAGCCATAAAAATAAGAAGTCTGTAAAAACGGTCGTTTTTTCATTGATTTAAGTGCACTAAATATCAGCTAGAAAAATTGAATGTTGGCGACACTACGCTAAAAAAATGACAGTGTTGTGACATCACATGCAGTCAATTTAGCTCACAAAAAAATGACTATTTCATCATTTTTTTATGTTTAAACCGTGCACCAAATAGTCATATGACGTTGTTTTTAAAGAATTAAGCTAGGTGGGATATGCTTGTTTCCAACTCAATATTTTTCACTTCGTCATGGTCATTTCAGCTCAAATATGCGGCCACCATTAATCTATCTTATTGTTTTTAAATGATTTTAAATTTTTCTGTCATCTAACTGTCATTTAGCCTACCTACACTTGCCGCCATCGAACCACTATGACGACAAGGATATTTATGAAAAAGACAAACCTGATGTTAGAGCGACCCAGTTTTAAGTTAAGTCTGATTGCTCTTGGGATAAGTAGCTTTATAAGTAATGGCGTCCACGCTGAGGATGATCTCAATCTGGAAACTGTTCGCGTGATTGGACAGGCAGTACAGATTGACAAAGCACTCACTGAACAACGCAACTCAAACAGTATTGAGAGTGTGGTGCATGCGGATGGCATTGGCCAGTTACCAGATGACAACGCTGCTGAAGCGTTACAACGTTTACCGGGTGTGTCTGTGGCAAACGATCAGGGTGAAGGACGTTTTGTTACCGTTCGTGGGCTGGCTCCTGAACTGAATGCCGTTACAATCAATGGTACTAATGTGCCCTCACCTGAGAGTGATACCCGGGCTGTAGCACTGGATGTTTTGCCGAGTGAGTTGGTGCAATCTCTTTCAGTGGTAAAAACATTAACCCCTGATATGGATGCGAACTCGCTGGGCGGCACTATCAATGTCAGAAGTCTGTCAGCCTTTGATCATGATGGCCTGTTTTATACGCTCTCAACGGAAGGTAGTTTTGACGATAATACTGACCAAACCAGCCCTAAAGGTTCAGGCGCAGTCAGTAATGTTTTCAGTATTGGTGATGGCGTCGATAACTTTGGTGTGGCCGCTGCCTTGAGTTGGCAAAAACGGGACTTTGGTTCAGATAATGTTGAAACTGGTGGTGCCTGGGATTTCGATGGTAGTCAACCACGTCTCGAGGAACTGGAACAACGTGACTATGACATTTCACGTGAGCGTCTGGGTTTAGGGGTGAATTTTGATTACAAAGCCGACGTCAATACCAGTTACTACCTGCGTACTTTATTCAGTCGTTTTACAGATACGGAAACCCGTAACGCGGCTGGTATTGAATTTGATGATCCCCTTCTCCCAAATGAATCAGGCGATGACGCTGAAGGCTTCCGTGAATTAAAAGATCGTGAAGAGACCCAAGAAATTCAGTCTTATGTATTCGGTGGTGAGAAAACTATCGGTTTATGGAAGATTGATGGTCAGATTGGATATAGCCGTGCCAGTGAAGACACGCCAGGCCATATTGCCGGTGCCAAGTTTGTTGGTGATTTCGATAATGTCAGCTACAGCGGCACCTCAAAACCGAGATTAAATGCCGGATCAGATTATTACGATCCAGCCAGCTTTGAACTTGATGAAGTGGAATGGGAAGAACAAAAAACCACCGATACCGAAAAGAATATCAAAATTGATCTTGCCAGAGACTTTGACATTCAAGGTTACGCTTCGCAATTGAAATTTGGCGGTAAATTATCACGCCGTGAAAAAGATAACGAACTTGATGCCTGGGCTTTTGAAGACTTTGGTACCAACGATACCAGTCTTGCTGCCTATAGTGCGGGTAATGTGGATTACAGTCTAAACCGATATGGTCAAGGTATTAGTAGCTCGGCATTAGAGCGTCTTATCGGTCGGCTAGATAAAGCAGGCAATGTGGATACAGAAGAGTCACAAATTAATGACTTTGTGATGAATGAAGATATTAACGCTGCCTATGTCATGAATACCTTAGACCTCGACGACTGGACAATTATCGCCGGCCTTCGTTATGAGGGAACAGAGTTTAAAGCAAAAGGTACAGGTATCAGAGATGGTAATTTTGAAGCTATCTCCAGCAAAAACAGCTACCACAACTGGTTACCAGGCTTACATTTGCGTTATTACCTGGACGATAAAACTCAGGTTCGTGCCGCATGGACCAATAGTGTTGTCCGCCCAACATTTGAAGCCTTAGCCCCAGGCTTTGCCATTGATGGTGATGAAGCAAGCTTTGGTAATCCTGATTTAGATCCGATGACATCAAAAAATCTGGACTTAGGTATCGAACATTACATGGGACGAGCGGGCGCGGTGTCGGCGTATGTGTTCTATAAAGATATCTCTGATTTTGTCTATAACACTGACCTCGGTGGTACAGGTATGTTTACAGCCTTTGATCAGGCAGAAACTTTTGATAACGGTGATACAGCAAAAGTCTATGGTCTTGAGCTGGCCTATACACAAAAGCTGAGTTGGCTGCCCGCCCCTTGGAATGGCTTGTTACTGGGGGCAAATGCCACATTCAGTCAATCCGATGCTGAAATCGAAGGTTTAGGACAAAAACGTGATATCGATTTACCAGGTCAATCCAATCAAGTCGCCAACCTGATGGTTGGTTGGGAAAACGACAAACTCAGCATGCGTTTATCGGCTAACTACAAGTCTTCTTATCTATCAGAAGTCGCAGGTATTGATGATAAAGAACATGATCAATATGTCGACTCACAGCTCTTCCTCGACTTTAGCACCAGCTACTTTGTAACCAAAAATGCTCAGATTACTTTGGAAGCAAAAAACCTTACTGATGAAGAGTATTACGTCTATACCGGCAGCAGTGCTTACAACGCTCAATATGAAGAATATGGGCCAAGCATTAAACTTGGTTTCACATTAACTAACTTCTAAAACATATTGAAATATATAGATATATAACATGAATAAATTACTACTAAAACCGACCTTATTAGCCTCGTGCCTGATGGCCTTTTTACCGCTATCAGCATTGGCTGATAAGACACTACACACAGTTGATCATCAACATAACCGCCATATTGAGTCAACACAACTGCTTAACAAAACAGTCATAAATCATGCTGACCGTCTTGTTGCTTATTCACAGAAAGGCATTGCACTTGAATCTGTAGATGGCAAAACCATGAGCCTGCTTAAAGGTAACTTTGGTAGCGTTGACCATCGTCAGGTAAAGCAAGGCCTGTTATTGGCAAGCGTTGATCTGGATAGACAGCAGGCCATGGTGGCATTGTTTGATAACACTTCACGAGATTGGGTTGCTAGCACCTATCTCCCGCAACCTGATTTTAAAATTGAAAGTGTCTGTTTATATCAAGATGAGGCACAAAATGGGTTCTTGTTTCTGGTTGGTGAGCAGGGACAAGGAGAGCAATGGCTGGTGGCTGATGCCTCCTCTCCCATTGCTCTCCCTCAATTAATTCGCCACATAAGCACGCCACCAGAAAGTGAATACTGCCAGGTTGATGATGCTCTTTCACGTTTCTATATTAACGAAGAAAGCGTTGGTATATGGGCTTATGATGCTCATCCTGAGGCCGACCTCAGCCGCTATCCTGTTGCGCTTGTTGAGCCATTTGGCCAATTAAAAGACAGCGCTGCAGGTATGGCAATTGTGCCAGGTGGTTTATTAGTCCTTGATGCTGAATCATCTAGCTTATCTGTTTATGTAGAACATCAAGAACAATGGCAGCTTGAGACAAGCTTTCCATTAAAGCAGTTGATCGAACCTGAAGCCATCAGTGCCAGAATGGATGGCGAAAAGTTAGATATTATTATCAAACACGATATGGGCACGGCTTCTTATACTCTGCCTTGGCCACATAAAAAGACGTCGTCACCAGAAGCGATACCACTTGTTACACCTTTAAAACAAACAGACCCTGTACCCAGTTTAGGTGATGCCGCCGATGATCCTGCTATCTGGGTGAATCAACGAGATCCTGAACAAAGTCTGATATTGGGTACAGATAAGCAAGGTGGTCTGGGCGTCTACGACCTAGATGGTAAAACACAGTCCTTTTTAGCAGTGGGGAGACTCAACAATGTCGATGTTCGTCACGGCTTTCACTTCAACGGTAAACAAGTTGATTTAGCGATTGCCAGCAACCGAGATAACAACTCACTTCATGTATTTGCCATCGATCTCGACAGCAGAAAAGTCAGCGAAATAGGTGAAGTGACTACCCGTGCACAGGATATTTATGGTCTGTGTATGTATAAAAATAAACAAGGTGATATCTATACCATTGTTAATGATAAAGATGGTCGTTTTTTTCAATATCTGATGCAGGATAAGCAAGGCAATATCGCTGGTGAACTAGTACGTGAGTTTAGAGTGGCTACTCAACCTGAAGGCTGTGTAGCAGATGATAAACACGATCGACTATTTATTGGTGAAGAAAACAGAGCGGTCTGGACATTGGATGCCAGAGCTAATGAACCGACTGTGATGACACAGGTCATGCCAGTTGGAGAGCACCTCAAAGAAGATATTGAAGGCATCAGTTTGTATCAGACACAACAGCAGAACTTTTTAGTGATATCCAGTCAAGGTAATAACAGTTATGTGATTTTGGATGCCCTGCCTCCTTTTGCCTACCGTGGTGTGTTTCGTATTGGTTTTAATACGGCTGCAGGCATTGATGGCGTATCGGAAACAGACGGCCTTGATGTGACTAGCATCAACCTTGGCCAACCATGGCAACAAGGCATGTTGGTTGTGCAAGATGGTCGTAACCGTATGCCTCGGGCAAACCAGAACTTCAAATATGTGCCATGGTCAGCCATTGCTGATCAGCTTGGCCTGACAGACATCAGTAAATAAGGAGTCAATCATGGAAACAGCAATGCATGAAATGACCATTTGGGGGCTGGTAAGTGATGCCAGTATATTAGTCAAAATCGTCATGTTAATTCTGGTATTGGCATCGATGGTGAGCTGGTATCTGATTCTTTGGCGTTCAAATGTACTCAGTCGTTTGGAGAAACAAAATAAACAGTTTCAGCAACTATTCAGACAAACAACTGATATGACCACGTTGCCAGCAGCCAAAACGGATGTGACTTTACATAAAGCCATTCCTGCGATTTTTCAGACTGGCTGGCAAGAGGATGAAAAATATCAACATATCGGCACCATGGCGCAAGATGAAAAAGTGGAAAATATTGAACGAGCCATGTTGGTCAATATTGGTGAGCAGGAAGCTGAGTTGGAAAAAGGACTTTCTGTCTTAGCAACCATTGGTTCAGTCAGTCCCTATATCGGTTTATTCGGTACTGTCTGGGGAATTATGAACTCGTTTATTGGCTTATCTCAGGTAGAACAAGCGACACTAAATACCGTAGCACCGGGCATTGCTGAAGCCCTTATTGCTACCGCTATCGGCTTGTTTGCAGCTATTCCAGCGGTTATCGCCTATAACCAGCTGAGTAAACGCGCTGGTGCTATAAGTACACTTTATTATCATTTTGGTAATGAGTTCATCACACGTTTACAGCGTGTGATGCATCGTGCGCCTCTAGCCAAGGCAGCGTGAGGTTGTCATGCTAAGAAAACCAGTTGCTAAACATGCCTTAAAGGCAGAAATGAATGTGGTGCCTTATATCGACGTGATGCTTGTGTTGTTGGTCATTTTTATGGTGACGGCTCCCCTTTTGGTACAAGGTGTCAAACTGGAGTTACCTAAAATCGCATCTGAAGCGCTGCCGACAGACAGTCAAAAGACGATTCTGACCTTATCCGTCGTGTCTGATGGGAGTTACTACTGGAATGTCGGCCCTGAAGTCGATATTCAATCTCGTTCGGATCAGGCAGTCAGTTTAGATGACATGGTCGAGAAAATAGAACAAATCAAACAACAACACGAGGCGTTATTATTTTTTATCCGTGGTGATAAAAGCACAGACTATGCTTCCGTAGTAAAAGCCATCGCTGCGCTACAAAAAGTGGGCATTGCTGATGTAGGTCTGATTACGGAGTCACCAGATGCCTGAATTAGCAATGCGTCAACACAATTACTTGAGTGAACCATTTTCTGCGTCCAAACTCAACAAATCTGCTTTAGTGGAAGTGGCGGTGTTTCATTTAGCCATAGCCGCTTTATTGCTTCACTCATGGACGCCTGCAGTCCAGATGGCGCCAGCGGTAAAAACAGTCAATATTCAAATGTTTGAACTGCCGAAACAGAAAAAGGTCATTGAAGAAAAAGTGATTGAAAAGACGCCACCGCCCATCGAGCCTGAGCCTGTTATTAAGCCAGAGCCCCCCGTTAAAAAGGCGGTGGTAGAAAATGATCTTGCATTCAAACGTGTTGAAAAACCGGTAAAGAAAGTTATGCCGAAAAAGCCAGTGCAAAAGAAGGTTGAGAAGGTCATAAAACCCGTTGAGAAAAAGCCTGAGAAACCGGTGAGTAAACCGCTGACTCAAGAAAAGCCAATAAAACCTCCGACGAACAAACCCGTGGTCGCCACCAATACAAGTACGAATTCACCTCAAAAAACACAAATAAGTACGAATAAGGTAGAAACTGACACATTTTCTGTAGAACACTATAAACCGATAGAAAAACAGACACCCGATTATCCAAGAGGCGCTTTACGAAAAGGGTTGGAAGGTGATTGCACGGTTCGTTATACCGTTAACACTCAAGGACAGGTTGAATCGCCTGAGGTGATGAATGATTGCCATCCCTTATTCAAACGGCCATCATTAGCCGCCGCTAAGACTTTTCGTTATACGCCACGCATGGTCAATGGCAAAGCCGTAAAAGTGCCCGATGTCCGTAATACTTTTGAATACCGTATTCACTAATGGAAGATAAACGCATATGACACACCCAACATCATCTGATTTTCATCAACGTCTGGCGTCATACGATGATGAGGTTATTAATCACTCTGAAGAGAAAAGCCTGAATTCAATCGCGATGTCACGACGTGATGTATTAAGAGGCAGTTTAAATGCGGCTGCTTTAGGTTTTCTAGGGCTGAACCTTTCCAGTCGTTTGGCCTTCGCTGGCGATCATGCTCACCCTCCCGTGCCTTATATTGGTTTTCAAGCCATTCAGCCACGCACCGATGCCTTATTCGATCAGGTTGTAGTATCAGAGGGTTATCAGGCCAAGGCTTTCTTTTCTTGGGGTGATCCTGTTGAAACAGGCGCAACAAAATGGAAAGCCGATGCCAGTAATACCTGGCAGGAACAGCTAAAGCAGGCGGGTGACAATCACGATGGCATGCATTTCTTTGCCTTCCCCAACGATAATAATCGTGGCTTGATGGTCATCAACCATGAATACATTAACCCAACACTTCACCAAAACGGACTGAGCTATGATGTCCAAGACAAACGCTTGCTTGATGATGTTAAAAAAGAACAAGCGGCGCATGGCGTCAGTGTTATCGAAGTCAAAAAAGATAGTCTCGGTGAATGGCAACGCGTCTACCCTTCCCTATATAACCGTCGTATATCAACATTAACGCCAATGAAGGTCAGCGGCCCTTTAGCGGGTCATGCCTTATTTAAAACGGCTTCTGATCCAAGTGCGATGGAAATTATTGGCACTTTAAATAATTGTTCGAATGGTTTCACGCCTTGGGGTACTTATTTGGCATGTGAAGAAAACTGGCATAACTATTTTGTAAATCATGACAAAAAGGATTATCAGTCACGTGTTTCACATAAACGTTATGGCATCTCGACAGGTAAAGAAGATAACTATTATGGCTGGAGCACGATTGATGCGCGATTCGACGCTACGCCAAATGACGCTTTACCCCATCAAGGCTATGTGAATGAACCTAATCGTTTTGGCTGGGTGGTGGAAATTGATCCCTTTGATCCACAGAGTAAACCTGTAAAACGCACGGCATTTGGACGTTTCTGTCGCGAATGTGTCGCACCAGCTATGGCTGACAATGGCCAACTGGCCTTCTATTCTGGCGATGATACTCGTGGTGAATATGTGTATAAATTTGTGCCTTCACAACGTTTTGATAAAGCGGATATGCACAAGAATCGCGACCTACTGGATGAAGGCACACTCTATGTTGGTCGGTTTAATGACGATGGCACAGGACGTTGGTTACCATTAATTCATGGCAATGAAGGATTAACCGCTGAAAATGGCTTCCTCAGTCAGGCCGAAGTGCTGGTTAATGCCCGTGCAGCAGCTGATATATTAGGTGCAACGCCAATGGACAGACCTGAGTGGGCAACAGTGAACCCACACAATCTGGATGTTTATATCTCCTTAACCAATAACTATAAACGAGGTAAAGCATTTGAGATCAATGCGGCTAACCCTCGTCCCGATAACCGTCATGGCCAAATTATTAAAATCATGGAAGATCAAGCTGATCCGGCAGCAACCGCATTTAACTGGTCATTATTTGTATTGGCTGGTGAAAAACCGGGCTCTACAGACGCCAATGGCAACAAGATACCCGATCATTTAGTCGGTAATATTCAAGGGGATATTTTTTCATCGCCTGATGGCTTAGGTTTTGATCGTGATGGACGTTTATGGATTATGACGGACTACGATGATGACGATCCGGTGATGGCTAATATGGGCTGTAACCAAGTCTTATGTGCTAATCCACAAACACAAGAAATCAAACGCTTTTTGGTTGGCCCGAGAGGCTGTGAATTGACCGGGATTACCTGGAGCCCTGATTACAAAGCCATGTGGGTGAATATTCAACATCCGGGCATAAGCTATCCTGCTTCTGATGGACAAACACGCCCACGCTCAACAACTGTGCTAATCACTAAAAACGATGGCGGTGTAATTGGTACATAGCGACTGAATAAAAAGATACTTTTAGCATGATAGGTTTTGAATAGCCTATCATGCCTACTCTCTGTCTTAGCCGCTCCTTTAGTGTCATTTGTTAAAAACAGCTAATGGCCTTATTTCTCTTTTAACAATTGTTTTTTACAGGCTTGTAACTCAGCGCGGTGTTCATTACTGACTTGCGGATATTCCATTTTTAATGATTCAAACGTATCAAGAATGATTTGCGAGGTAATTAACCGTGCATTTTTTTATCGTCTGCCGGAATCACATACCAAGGCGCTTTCTCACTACTGGTCTCAGTTAAACATTTTTCATAAGCCGTCATATACTCATCCCAATAGCCTCGTTCATTCATATCGGCTGAGGTGAACTTCCAATTTTTTTCTGGCTTGTCGATCCGTGCAATAAAACGCTTACGCTGTTCTTCTTTAGACAAGTGCAAGAAAAACTTAATTACCCGCGTGCCGTTTTGGAATAAATGATTTTCCAAATCATTAATGGAGTTGTAGCGCTGTTGCCATATCGCCTCATCTTTCAGCAATTTATCGGGCAGGTTTTGACTATGCAGGATCTCAGGATGGACGCGAACCACTAATACCTCTTCATAATAGGAACGGTTAAATATGCCGATACGGCCACGTTCAGGTAAACATTGGTTAGTGCGCCATAAAAAATCATGTTGCAGCTCTGAATAGCTGGGATGCTTAAAGCTGAAAACCTGGCAGCCCTGGGGATTAATACCTGACATAATATGACGAATGGTGCCATCTTTACCGGCTGAGTCCATCGCTTGAAAGATGATTAATACGGAATAACGGTTGGAGGCATAAAGTCGCCGTTGTAATTCACTTAACTGCGTCACATGTGATTTTAATTGTTTTTTGTAGTCTTTTTTAGAGTCATAGATAGCATTAATGTCAGTAGGCCATTTTTTCAAGTTCACCTTATCTCCCGCATGAACTCGAAATGTGTCGCTCTCTATTTTCATTGTCGCTATCCCCCGATTAGAACCCTTGTTATTTGTTAGCCTCGGTATCGTAAAACTTCCTGACTTTGAATAATATCAGACAACGCTGTATCAAAATTCTCTAATCTCGACTACTGATAACGTTTGTGTAAAACGTGCTCCCTCTGATAATTGATGTGATCTAATAACATGACCATATCGTCCAGAACACTAACTTGTCTCATATCGCGATAGCGCTCTTCACCCTAACAATATATTCACCATCCAAGCTTAAGTTACCCGGCTTCTAATGGCAAAACATGCTCATGTGCCTCCACGGGTTCTGATTACTAAAAATGATGGCGTGATATAGGTACTTAACAAGACATAGATGGAACGTTCTGACTGAGGTTAAGTCACTATTGATATACGAGAAAAATCATCATAATCGTGTAGTAATACACATAAAGGCTGTAGAATCAGGCAAGTCTCATATTGTTTTTCCTCCTATAGTATTCTCACCTTTAAATCTTTTACTCACGGGAGTTTCATCTATGAAAACTGTTGGTTATGCCGCTCATTCTTCAGATACCCCTCTTGCTCCATTCCATTTTGAACGAAGAGAATTGCGTGATAATGATGTAGCAATGGAAATTCTTTATTGTGGCGTTTGTCACTCTGACTTGCACGTCGCCAGAAATGATTGGGGTGGCTCTTCTTATCCCGTTGTGCCCGGTCATGAAATAGTCGGTCGTGTTACTGCAATTGGTAAAAATGTCACTAAATATAATATCGGTGACAACGTGGCTGTCGGCTGTATGGTGGATAGTTGCCTGGAATGCGATGAATGTCATAATGATCATGAGCAGTATTGCCGTAATACGTTCACACTGACCTATGGCTCACCTGATCGCATTAGCAACGAAATGACGCAAGGTGGTTACGCCAAACACATCGTTGTACGAGAAGAGTTTGTATTACGACTGCCTGAAAATCTGGATTTGGCTAAAGCAGCGCCTCTATTATGTGCCGGAATTACCACCTATTCTCCTCTAAGAGAATGGAATGTCGGTCCAGGCAGTCGTGTTGGCGTAGTTGGCATGGGTGGTTTGGGTCATATGGCCATTAAAATTGCCGTAGGTTTAGGGGCAGATGTGACGGTGATTAGTACGTCACCTAAAAAGGAAGTCGATGCCAGAGAACTAGGTGCGCATAACTTTCTGGTATCAAAAGATGAAGACGCCATGGCTGCCGCAGCTTCTGGTTTTGATGTCATTATTGATACTGTTCCCGTCAGCCATGATCTGAATCCATACATTCCTTTATTAGATAATGACGCGACACTGGTTATGGTCGGTCAGATTGGGCCAATTGAAGGACCCAATACAGCACCCATGGTTTTCGGCCGTCGTCGTATTGCCGGCTCATTAATTGGTGGTATTAAAGAAACACAGGAAATGCTGGATTTCTGTGGTCGAATGAATATTTTGCCAGAATGTGAAATGATCAAAATGGATGAAATTAATACAGCATTTGATCGCATGGAACGTTCTGACGTGAGATACCGCTTTGTCATAGATATGGCATCATTAGACGCTTAGCTTATTCGGGCAGTCAGTTTCTGGCTGCCCTTTCCATTTTCTGACAACTCATATGAATACAAAACCTTTGGCTGAACTGCTAAGTCGCTATGCTCCAAACGATGGCCTGTTTGATTTGCCGATTACAGGTGTCCGTGTTTTTCGCGTATCACACATTGACGAGGTCGCTGTACGGGGTAATAGCCAGCCCGGTATTTGCATTATTGCTCAAGGTGCAAAACGTGCCATTATCGGAAGTGATGTATATGAGTATGACGATTCCAGAATGGCTGTTTACTCAACTGAAGTGCCGGTCTCTTCGAGGATTATTCAGGCCAGTAAGGATGAACCTTATTTGTGTCTTATCATCGATATTGATCAGCAAAAACTGGCTGAAACGGCATTAAAAGTTTTTCCGTACGGTCTACCAAAAACGACTGCAAGCAAACCTATTTTTATTGGACAAGCTTGTCCTTACATTGTTGAAGCCGTAACGCGATTGATTGGCTTATCGGCACAAAATGAGCAATCAGCTCTACTAGTGCCTTTAGTCATGGAAGAAATTTATATTCGTTTGTTACAAAGCCATATCGGCAAACTGGTGGTACAGATTGCAACTACAGATTCCCATTTACAAAAAGTCTCTGCAGCGATTTCCTGGCTACGTGAGCATTTTTCTGAACCAATGAAAGTTGATGAGCTGGCTGAACGGGTCAATATGAGCATTTCATCGTTTCATCATCACTTTAAAGCGATAACGTCAATGAGTCCGTTGCAGTTTCAAAAAGAGTTACGTCTTTATGAAGCGAAACATCTAATGCTGTCGAAAATGATGGATGTGAGTACGGCGTGTATGCATGTAGGCTATTCCAGTGTGTCACAATTTAGCCGGGAATACAGTCGTTTTTTTGGCCAACCACCGAGTAAAGATATTCAGCTCCAATCAATGGTCGTCTAAAGCTTAAAGTGTTGTTAGCTTAGTTTATGAATGAGTTTGTGGGTAAGCATAAAGGGTGGAAAACACTCACAAGTGGACGACATAAATTTATAGTAAAAAATTGAATGTACTTTTGTGAGTGCTTTCCATCGCGAAAGCCTGAGTGTAGTTAAAGTTTGCCAAAGTCACAATATGTGTTTGTTATTAATATGAATTAACACACATAATCAGAGCCGGAAAATCAGGCTTGCTTGGATACTTCTGACGGACTAAACACGAGTAAACTTGTCTTGTTTTACCGCTATCAGGAATCCCATGCCAACCAGCATGACTAACCCCGTTGCCCACAATGCCACGTGATAATTACCATAGTAACTGGCCAGATATCCGGCTGCTGCTGGTGCAATGATCTGTGCTGTACCATAACAAATAGTGAGTCGGGCCATAGCTTTAGCCGGATTCAATGGGAATTTATGACCAATAAAGGTCAGCATCAGACTCACAATGCCAGTGAATGTACCGCCAAATATGGCCGCTGCTATCAAGTTAGTGATCAGCGAATCAGACAATACCGGCATAATGACTGCGACCATCTGTAAGGCATAGGTCAGCAATAAAGTGTTTAACTCTCCAAACTTATTCGCCACTTTATCCCACAAGAAACAGGCTGGTGCTGCAGCAAGACCAAGAATCACCCATATCCAGTCACCCTTACCGCTCAGTTGTGGCATTTCTTCAAGTATCGCGACAATAAACGTGGCACTCACAACGTACCCTACTCCGGCACAGGCATAAGCCAGGATCAGCTTTATCATCCAGCTACGGGGAGGCTCTATAAGTGGTTGGCTCGTTTTATGTTGCGTCAGCTGTGGCTGAGGTATCCAGAACCAGGCAGGAATAAAAAAGAGAATGCCAAACAGCCCCATCACAATCCATTGGCTATCCCATGGCAAAAAATGATTCATTAACACCACTGCTGAACCGGGTATGGCAATGCCAAGACCCAATCCCATAAAATGCAGACCTAGTTCTGGCTTAAATCGATGATGTTTAAGCCAACTGAGCACAAATCCCGATGACAATATGACGCCAGCCGTACCACTGATACCCGCAATAAATCGTAATATCACCCAGCCATACAATTCTGTTGTCATCCCCATGGCTATGGTGGATAACACCGCAATCACCAAACACCACTGATAAAAACGATACTTAAACGCAAGGTTATTCGTGAACGAGACTAATACCACACCCAACAAGTAACCAATATAGTTAAATGTCGCCAGCCAGCCACTATTCACCAGCGATAAGTCTGTCTGATTGAGCATTAAAGGAAGAAACGGTGTATATGAAAATCGTGCTATGCCCACCGCTAGAATGACTGCACAGATACCCGCTGTAATCACTTTTATTCGTTGAAACTGTAATTCTATCGATAACTGTGTCATGTATATCATCAGAGTGAATGAATAGCGTGCATAGTATCACTTGATAAAGTGGTGATGACTTATTAAAAAGAATAGATACTTTGGAAAAAGTGTTATTCACTAAATCATATCAACCCGACCAATTTATTTATGTCAACTAATCGACTAGATTTGTGGGGCTGGGCTGTTCTAGCTATCTTCGTGCATTAAGTGATCCCGGTGAGATTCGAGTGATTCTTTATATCTGGGATGGAAAACACGGTAATACGTTATACCTATCGCCACACTTAATAGAACACTCATGATCGTTGCCAGCCAATCTGAAGCGGTCATTGCAGCGATATCCATCGCAAAAAACTCACTGATAAACCATTTCATTTCGTACTCCTTTTAGCTTATGACATTGCCGATTGAGTAACAGCGTTGTTTTGCTTCACCGCTTGTCGAATAGTAACGGTCACATTGAACAGCATTACAACAGCGCCAAGGAAAAAGACCAAACCACCCACAGCACGCATGGCATAATAAGGATGCATCTGTGCGACTGATTCCACAAAGGTATACGCTAAATTGCCGTAATCATCATAAGCACGCCACATCAAACCTTGCATAATGCCTGACACCCACATGGCCGTGATGTAGATAACGGTACCGATGGTCGCCATCCAGAAATGGGTGTTTACCAGTTTGGTTGAATACAAAGGCACACGCCAAAGTTTTTCGACCATATGATAGATAGCACCGATAGATACCATGGCAACCCAACCCAGTGCTCCCGCATGAACGTGCCCAATCGTCCAGTCTGTATAGTGAGATAAGGCATTAACCGTTTTAGATGACATAACCGGGCCTTCAAATGTCGACATTGCATAAAAAGCCAATGACACAATCAGGAACCGTAAAATATAGTCTGTACGCAGTTTGTCCCAGGCACCACTTAAGGTAAACATGCCGTTAATCGCCCCACCCCATGAAGGAATAATCATGGCAAGGGAAATAGCCGCACCGAGTGATCCAGTCCAGTCAGGTAACGCGGTGTATTGAAGATGGTGAGCCCCTAACCAGACGTAACCAAACACCAACGCCCAGAAATGAATAACCGACAAACGATAAGAATAAATCGGACGATTAGCCTGTTTAGGTACAAAGTAATACATGATGGCAAGAAAGCCTGCTGTCAGGAAAAAGCCAACGGCATTGTGACCCCACCACCATTGAATCATCGCATCCTGAACACCCGCAAAAATAGAATAGGATTTCCATAGTTCCACTGGAATAGACAGACTATTGACGACATGTAAATAAATAATCGCAATCATCATCGCCAGATAAAACCAGTTAGCCACATAGATGTGTGAGATACGACGGATGGCGATAGTCATAATAAAGTTAAAAGTAAAAGCCAACCAGACAACTGTGATTAATACGTCCAGAGGCCACTCCATCTCAGCATATTCTTTTGACTGGGTATAACCCAATGGCAGCGTGATAAACATGCCGATAATGACAACATTCCAGCCCCAGAAAGTGAACCAGGCCAGTTTATTACTCCATAAAGCGACACTGCAGGTGCGTTGAACAACATAATAGGCTGTCGCCATTAATGTGCTGCCGGCAAAGGCAAAAATCACCGTATTAGTATGAACAGGCCGCAGCCGTCCAAAACTCAGGTAAGGATTATCAAAATTCAAAACAGGCCAGGCAAGCTCAGAGGCGATCCATACACCTACACCAGTGCCGATCACCAGATAAATGCACGCCATGATCGTAAAAAACTTCACAATATTGTAATTATAGGGTTTTGTTTCCATTTTATATCTCTCTGTGTTTTGCCCTATTCAGCGAATATCCTGGCGTCGTCTAAATAAAGGCTCTGGATTTAACACTGAACCTGAGTACATCGTACTAATGCCAGAAATGCCTTTTATGGCATCAAAAACATCTTTATCCTCCCTGATAGCAAAGCTATCGAAACCACAACGATGCATATGGCTCAGTTGATCTCGTAATACATCACCTGTCGCACGTAATTCTCCCTTCCACTTCAGTCGTGTTCGTAACTCTACTGCCTGACTATAGGCCCGACCATCAGTAAATTTAGGAAAATCGAGTGCAATAAGCTCCAGCTGTTCCAGCCAGGGCGATAAGGTATAAATATCGGCATCATTCTGCAGCCACACGGCTTTTACTCTGTTGGCTGGCTCATGTTCAATAGGTTCGACCCACACGCTAAACGGTAAGATCAGTTTTTCATGCTGGGAATGTTGATCGATATCTTCCAATTCTTTGATCAAAATCCAATTATCATGCTCGATAATCAGTGGCTGCTCAGTATCACGAAGGCAAATAATGTTTTTCATCAATTTATCTCCGCTGTTTGATAAACACGTTCTTTGAAAGGTGGTATCCCAATACGATCAACTGTGTCACTGAAGTTCTCATCCTGCTCTCTGTATTGAAGAAAGACATTGATAAGCGTATCGATAACATCGGGCACATCATCCGCCAGAAATGATGGCCCAATGACTTTGCCCAAACGTGCATTTTTGCCTTGATCACCGCCAATGGTAATTTGATACCACTCCACACCATTCTTATCGACACCCAAAATGCCAATATTTCCAATATGGTGATGGGCACAGGCATTCATGCATCCAGATATATTCAAACTCAGTGAGCCAATATCATGTAGATAATCTAAATCTGAAAAGCGTTGCTGTATTGCCGCAGCAATGGGGATAGATTTTGCATTTGCCAGCGAGCAGTAATCGGCACCTGGGCAGGTAATCATGTCCGTCAGCAGGCCGATATTGGGTGCAGAGAGATTTTCTGACTGAAGAGCAGTCCATAAAACAAAGAGTTCGGCTTTTTTGATTGAAGGTAATACCAGATTCTGCTCATGGGTGACCCGAATTTCTGCAAAGCCATATTGTTCAGCCATATCAGCAACAGCACGCATTTGATGAGATGTTACGTCGCCTGGCGGGGTTGCAGGTCCGGGTTTGGTTGAAATCACGACTGAAGCATAATCTGGGTGTTTATGTTCATGTGTATTACGTTTAATCCAATTGGCAAAGGCATTATTTTGGCTCAGTAGGTTTACATATTCTTTGCTATCTGTTGTCACATAAGATTCAATGCCAAATTGTTTGGCAACACGCTGAAACTCATCTTCCGTTAACTGAGCTGGTCCCCCTTTCAGGTTCTGCCATTCCTTTTCCACTTCAGCAGCAAAAGCCTCTATGCCAAGACTCTTTACTAAAATCTTGATGCGGGCTTTATATTTATTATCACGTCGGCCATGACGGTTATATACCCGTAATACAGCTTCCAGATAGGTCAGCATTTCCTGCCACGGCAGATCGGATTTTAATAATTCACTGATGATGAGTGTACGACCTAGCCCACCTCCGGCCATCACTTTAACTTTGATTTGCTCATCATCAGCATCACGATAAAGATATAGACCTATATCATGTGTTCTTACTGCGGCACGGTCTTCGGTTGAAGAAGACACAGCAATTTTAAATTTGCGTGGTAAAAACAGAAATTCAGGATTAATCGTCGACCACTGACGAATAATTTCTGCATATGGACGCGGATCAACGACTTCATCTGCTGAAACTCCAGCAAAAGCTTCGGTCGTGACATTTCTGACACAGTTGCCTGAAGTCTGAATAGCGTGCATTTCCACATCAGCCAGCTTCTGCAGGATATCTGGCACTTGCTCTAGCGTTATCCAGTTGAACTGAATGTTTTGACGCGTAGTGAAATGGCCATACCCCTTATCAAACTGATCGGCTATGTCCGCGAGTGTGCGTAGTTGATTTGCAGACAAAGTGCCGTAGGGAATCGCCACGCGTAGCATGTAAGCATGCTTTTGTAAGTACAAACCATTCTGTAATCTCAGCGGCATAAACTCTTCATCAGACAATTCGCCATTGATATATCTATTCACTTGATCGCGGAATTGTCTGACACGCTCTAAGACGAGCGCTTTATCATAAGAATCATACTGGTACATAACTAACCTTTTGTGATATCTAACCTAAATTAAGGGGCAATAAACACCGCTTTATAACGGTTACTGATGGCTGAATTCCCCTCACTCGTGGCGACAAAGTGAAATTCACGCAGGCCAGATGAGGTCGTATCCGAAGGTAATCTTACTAAGGCTGTGACAGGGACGATTTTACCTGGCTGTATCGTAATGCCCCGTTCTAAACCATCTACACTGGCTGATGGCAAACCCTCAATGTGATAGTTCACAACGAGTGGCTGATCTGTTTTATTTAGTAGCTTTAAGGTGTATTTATTTTGAATATCACCGTTACTCATTTGGATATATAACGGTCTTCTCTCATGCACCACATTAAACTCGGTGGGTTCAAAGTGGGTAAAGCCATAGCCCACACCCATAATTGAAAAAGCCATAATCAAACTGTAAACAATCACTCGCGGACGTTTCCATAGGCTAACTTCAGCTTTACCTTGATGTAGTTCTTTATGAGATGCGTAACGAATCAGGCCTCTGGGCTCATTGATTTTGTCCATAATGCTGTCACAAGCATCGATACATAAACCACAGGTGATACAGCCCTCTTGCTGACCTTTACGAATATCGATACCCGTCGGACACACTGCCACGCAGAGTTTGCAGTCGATACATGAGCCTTTATTGGCATCTTGTGTACCTGAACGGGATAACTTACCTCTGGGTTCCCCACGTACCGCATCATAAGCAGGTAATACAGTTTCCTGGTCATACATCACACCCTGTAAACGCGCATAGGGACACAACCAAAAACACACTTGTTCACGCATAAACCCCGCGAACCAATATGTGAAAAAGGTAAAGATACCCATGGCCACCCAGACTGGCGTGGGCGCTTGAAGAGAGAAGATATCACCCCACAATTGATAGGCATCTGTAAACCAGGCTGAAAACGTAATACCTGTCAGTATGGCAATTGCTAACCAAACACCGTGCTTACCGACTTTTCTGAAGGCTTTAGATGCTGTCCAAGGCTCACTGTTAAACTTACGCTGTTTTTGTGGTGTTTTTCCTTCAAACTGCCCTTCAATAAAAGTAAATATATCTGTCCAGACTGTTTGGAAACAAAAATAGCCACAAAAGACTCGTCCTGCAATGCTGGTTGCCGCCGCTAACAATATGGCAAAGAACAGCAGTGTTAACGACAACACCCATATATCTTGTGGATATAGGGTCAAAGCAAATAAATGAAATTGCTGCTCAGGAATGTCCAGCAATACAGCTTGATGACCATCCCAACGTAGATAAGGCCCCAAAAAGTAAATCAACCACACCGACATGCCAAAGTTTTTTAAGGTGCGAAACCGTCCTTTCATGCGCCTGGCAACGACATTCTCACCTTCCCCTGTATGTACCTCCCAGTCGGATAAGGCATCATAAACTTCAACTTTAATAGGTATTTCTGATAGTTTGCTCATCACAGGATCTCCTCTGTGGCTAAATGCTGAAAACGAGGTGTTTTTTCATAGTTATACGATGGTTTTTGAACGAATTAAGCCTGGCCGGTACAAATCCGACAATAAGGTTAACCCTTGTTTTAATGACTCAAAATCACTACTGGCACCAAGCGAAATGCGTACGGCCTGACTATGGCTCCGAGACATGACAAATGCTGTTGAAGGCACAATAGAAACGCCGATTCGGCTCGCTTGTTCAGCAAAATCTAATGCTTTGTAGCCATGAGGCAGCTTTAGCCACAGGTGTGGTGAAGCAGGATGTGACCATACATCGCTTTGCTGGAAAATTGACTTGGCTAATGATTGCCTTATGATATTTTCAGCCTTAATCGCCTGGGTAATCTCATTGATTTTGTGGTGTGTTATCCAATGCGAGACAACGGCAGTCATCAGTGGTGGTGCCATTAAATGACTGATTCGCATTTCTTCGGTGAGACCTAATGCATCATTAATATTCGGTGATGCAATATAAGCAACACGTAACGATGGGCTAAGGCATTTAGAGATCGTGGCAACATGCCAAGTGCGATGTCTGGCAAGGTTATATAGCGACGGCAATTTCTCATCGAGAAAATGATAGTAAGGATCGTCTTCGATAATGGTGACGTTGAACTGATCTGCTAACGCTGCTAAAGACTCTCTTCGCTTTACAGACAAGGTCGCCGTGGTGGGATTATCAATATTTGGAATAACATATAAAACATCGATTGATTGTTTTTCGCATTGCAGTTGAAACTGTTCTGGAATGATCCCCTGCTCATCCATGCTGATACCGATGACGTCCAGTTGCAACTGATCTGCCATCGCTCTCAATCCAGGATAAGAAAACTCAGGAGCGGCTATCGTTTTTGCTCCTTTGCGTTTGAGATAGCTTAATAAACAAAACAAAGCACTGTGAGCACCGCTTGAAATCAGAAGTTGATCGCTATTGAGCCCTGTCAGTTTCGGTGACAACCATTGCTGGCCGGCAAGCCGGTCATCCGGATGGCCAGCTGTTTCCTGGTAACACAGGTGGTGTGAGGCAGAAATACCTGACAGACTAAGTTCGCTGATGGCTTCGGCAATGCTCTTCTCGAGATTCAGCTCATTAGGTATAGGCGGGTTGTTCATGCTTAAATCCAGGGTTTTACCTTCAATAAGCTGTGATGAGTTGTAATGAGAAAAAGTGGTTTGAGCAATAAAACAGCCATTGCCTCTTTGGGTTTCAACTAATCCCCTTCTGGCTGCTTCATTAATGGCTCTTGTTACCGTAGTGAGATCGACAGAGAGTGCATCAGCCATTTGGCGTTGTGCGGGTAATCTGTCACCCGGTTTGAGAATACGGTTTTTGATGTCTGTTTCTATCGCATCAACTATACCGATGTATTTAACGCGAGCATTTGAATCTATTCTTGCTGACCAGGTGGACATAGCTTTCTCCATTGACGCTAACCGTACAATTTGGAGTAAATGCTATGCCTCACTTATTTTGTATGCAATAAAAACATACAAAACAAGTGTTTGTATGGATTATTATTTTTATATATACCTACAATCAGGACGTTTTAGACAAGAATAACAAGTCTATTTGCGCAAAATTGGGGCTTAACATTATTCCCACATGATATCAGCATTGGCTTTTGCAGCTGCGTCGAACAATTCAATTAATGGCAGAGCACGTTTTGATATAGACACTGGAGGATTGTCATCGTCCTCACTCTCAGTATTGTCTTCATCGCTTAATTTGGCATTGTTCACTGCTTGCTCTAGACGTTGTTTATAGTCATGAACGTCTTCTGCCTGGATAGCACCTGGAACAGTTCCACTATGTCCCATCAGTTTTAATAAATGAACAGCCACATTACCAAACAGGGTGATATCAGCATAAGCTTTTGTTTTAAATGTAACAATCATAAGGACTCCTGCTAGTAGAAATATGAACAAACATCATACGTTGAATCAGGTATCAAGACATTAACAAAGAAAGGTATGAGTCGATGGATTCAGTTATTGGTAGATATAACGGATTTCATTAGCAGGAAGCGGCGCACAAAAATAGTAGCCCTGCACAGTCACCGCATAGTCGTTATCTCTGAAAAAGGCAAGTTGTTCTTCTGTTTCTACCCCTTCTACGACGACTTCCAGCTTTAATTGTTTAGCCATTGCAATGATGGCTGTCACTATGGCGGCATCGTTCTCATCATTGACCAAATCGTCAATAAAGGATTTATCTATTTTTAAAGCATGTATCGGAAATTTTTTGATATAGCTTAGTGATGAGTATCCCGTTCCGAAGTCATCGATGAATATTTTTACACCAATATTTTTGAGTTTTTCTAATATGGCAAAACTTTCATTCAGATGATGCATCATCAGGTTTTCTGTGATTTCGACTTCAAGGTATTCAGCTGGGAGCTGATATCGATTCAAACTTGCTTCAATTAGCTCAAAAAGCTTGTTTGGTTTGCCAGTGTGTAGAAATTGCCTTGCGGAGAGGTTGACTGAAATATGCGCAGGAAAACCGGAATCCAGCCATTGTTTTGCTTGTTTACAAGCTTGGTCAATGACCCACTCGCCAATCGAAACAATGAGACCACTTTTTTCAGCGATAGGAATAAAAATGGAAGGTGAAATATCGCCATGCTCAGCATTATGCCAGCGCAGCAATGCTTCAAATCCCACTGTGTCGCCATTCACAATATCAATCTTGGGCTGATAATATAACTGCAATTCATTGTCAGCAATCGCACGTCGAAGTCGGTTTTCCAGCTCAAAATGATTTTGTACTGAATTATTCATTTCATCACTGAAGAAATGATACTGGTTTTTACCCAATGCCTTTGCATGGCGTAAGGCATTATCCGCGTCGGACAAGGCTTGGTCGACGCTGTCTATCCCTTCATTGAAGAAAGCGATGCCAATACTGATAGAAACAAAGACTTCATGCTCATCGATCACAAATGGCTGGTGAAAACTACTGATGATCTTTTCAGCAATATTAGCTGCATCAACAGGTTCGTTGATATAGGTCATCAATACGACAAATTCATCACCAGCAAAACGTGTCAAAGTATCGTTTTTACTGAGACTCTCAGGAAGTCGTTTCGCCACCTCAGCGAGAAGTGCATCACCCACCATATGACCGAGTGAATCATTAACGCGTTTAAAATCATCGAGATCGATAAACAGTAATGCTTGTGACACCTTTTTTTGAGCTGCAAGCTTAACTGCCTGCTGGAGTCTATCTGTGAGTAATGCACGATTAGGTAAGCCGGTTAAGGCATCAAAATGGGCTAAATAATCCAAGTCATGTCTAACTTTTTCTACCTGTTTCAGTTTTTGTGCGTTATCCAACGCAAGCGACAGAGTGTGAGCAAAACTTAAAGCAAACAGTTCATCATTTTTATCAAATTGCTGACCTGACAATTTTTCACTTAGCAGAATATATCCAAAAGTATGTGCATCACGTCGTATGGGCACCATTAATACCGAAGATAGGCTATGAGATCCTTCTTTGCATTCAAGGCATAAATCATTCAGTAACTGAGGTGTTTCTGGGAGTGTGTTTTTGTGTAACGTTAAACAGTGATGAAGTATCGACAATTGTTCATCTGTGAAACCAATACCGACTGAATCCGTGATGGAATAATGCTTATCAATCAGCTGTACGGATGCGGAATGGCATTGCACTAACTTTGCTAGCGCGTTGATGCCTTGATATTTTGCTTCTGGCTCTGCCGAAATTGTTGCAAGACAAGCTAATAAGTCTCGAGAACGATCATGCAGCTCTTCCAATCGTTTAGACCAGGAAAGGAGTTGTTGATGTTCTTGCTCAATTTGTTCAAGTGACGTATGAGACTGTGTGAGAAGATGTTGTTTACGACTGGCGATACGTTCAAAAATCGCTGTGCGTGTGATAACCCCGGCAAAGCGTTCCTGATCGAGTACGGGCAATAATTCCTGCCCATTGATATCCAGCATAGCCAGACTTTGTTCTATAGGTGTTTCGGGGGTAACAAAAATAGGCGAGCTGGATTTACAGAGATCGGCAAATATCCAGTTAGGGTGTTTAGAGACTTCTTGTAATGTGACTAAACCACAAAATTTGCCGTCTTTGGGATTGTCATTAAAAACAGCAAAAATCGTGTTTTTATCAATTTTCCGAGGTCGTTCTTCATCAAGTACATACTGAACCAAATCAGTCTGTACACAATCCCTGACAAATAACGTATTCATTTTACTCTTGATAGGTGCACATCAATATCAAGCTCCATATGGAGAACCTCGTCTGAACCTAATAGCGATTTCGTATGGGTTAACACAAAATCCATCAGCTGCTCCTTACTGATTCTTCTTAACAATGATTGACGAATGAGAATATCGCCTATCACTTCATCATCTACTTCAATGTGTTCGTAGGGTGTTTTTACCAGAAGATCTAACGCTCTTTTCATGGCAATACAGCCGATCGGTGCATCCTTCCCCATCACCAGCATATCTCTCAGTGGGGGCATTTTATACTCACTAATTCTGGCCGAGATATATGAACCAGACTCTGAACCTAATGGCATCCTTTTCCTCATTTTTATTAGTATCGTTATTAACAAAAGCAATAATGATGGCCGACTGTTTAATCGGGCTAAACTATTAAAAACAGATTTTTTTATTAATTGCAAATAATAGTAAAAACCTAAATATCCATAGCATTTCGAACTTCTAAAATGAGAATAAAAAAACACATTTAAATGATTGATATGAATTATGAATACTGTATTCACATGACACTAGATACATACAATTTGATAGCGCAATATAAAATTTGTTCAGAGTCATTCAGACGTCAGCATTGCTTTGCATCGCGCTTAGCAATCCTGAGTTTTCAGAAGAGTCTACCGTATGAATGGGCTCGCTTTATTAGGAATTACTCCTAAACAACGAAAACTGTGAATTAATCGGTATAAAAAAATAATTGCTCACATCGGATAGTTGAAATCGACTTGAAACAACTTCTCCACAGCCATAATGTCACGTTGATTGGAGATAAAAATAATCAGATGGTCGTCAGGCTCAATCACAAGTGATTTATCTGAAAATAAAACGTGCTCATTTCTTAAAATCGCCGCAACCGAGGCGCTTGCTGGCAATTTTATTTGCTCAATATGACGGCCAACGACTTTCGATGTCGTCAAGTCACCATGTGCTATCACCTCGATGGCTTCAGCCGCCCCTTGTCGAAGTGAATGCACGGTCACGACATCCCCTTTACGAATGTGCGTTAACAAACTGCCTATCGTGATCTGAGCCGGCGAAATAGCTAAATCAATGCTGGTGCCTCTGACCAGTTCCACATGGCTGGCTTTACCAATTATCGAGATGACTTTTCTTGCGCCCATTCGCTTGGCAAGCATAGAAGAAAGAATATTCACTTCATCATCATTCGTCACAGCACAGAACACATCTGTTTTGCTGATATTCTCTTCCTGCAATAGGTTAGCGTCACCCGCATCGCCATGCAGAACAACGGACTTCTTCAAGCCCTCGGCAATAAAGCGAGCACGTTTTGGGTCCATTTCAATAATTTTGACCTTATGGTTGGTCTCTATCCGTTTGGCCAGTTGACGCCCTATATTACCGCCGCCGGCAATGAGTATGCGTTCATACGTTTTATAGGCATGACGAAATACTTTGACCAGTTTCGAAATATGCTGAGTGAGTGCTAAAAAGAAAATTTCATCACCGGGTTGCAAAGCCTCTCTGCCTGTTGCTTGAATGGCTTGATTATCTCTGAATATCGCCGCGACACGCATTTTGATATCGGGAAGGATGTCGAGTAATTTACTGATAGGCTTGCCAGCCATGGGGCTTTGTTCACTGACTTCCACCGCCACAAGTTGGGCCATGCCATCAAAAAATTCAACAACCTGTAACACTTCAGGCTGTTCAATTAGTCGTTGTATATAAGCCGTAACCAGTTGTTCTGGACTTATAATGACATCGGTTGCAAAGGCGTCAGGTGAGAATAAGGCGGGATACTCAACATAATCCGAAGCTCTTATTCTTGCCAGCTTTTTAGGTGTTTTGAATAAGGCATTGGCGACCTGACACGCGACCATATTGACTTCATCATTTTGTGTCACCGCAATCAGCATATCGGCATCCTCAATACCCGCCGCGATCAACGTCTCAGGCGAGGATGCATGACCATTCACAGCACGAATATCTAATCGATCCTGAATGCGTTCCAGTAAGTAACTGTCTGTGTCGACGACGGTGACATCATTTCCCTCGTTGACCAAACTCTCAGCAGTCGAACCACCTACCTGACCTGCCCCTAAAATGATAATTTTCATCGGCTTTCCTCAACAGCTATCAATGACGCCAATAAGCGGGAATCAACAATATTAATAGTGTGAATATTTCTAATCTTCCGGCTAACATGCCAAACACACCTAACCATTTCACTACATCATTCACGCTGACAAAATTAACCGCCACCTCACCTAAACCTGGCCCCAGTAGATTAATGGTAGCGACCACGGCCCCAAATGCACTTTCCAGGTCTAATCCTGCCGCCATCATCGCGACGGTCAGGAATAGCGATGTGACGATATACAACACATAAAAGCCCCAGACTGAATACAACACTTCTTCTGAGACGGCTCTTTCACCTTGTTTGACAACGACAACGGCGCGGGGGTGGGCGAGATGGAATAACTGTCTTAAGCCCAGTTTGGCTAATAACATTACCCGCATCACTTTTACGCCCCCCGCTGTCGAACCGGCACAGCCACCAGTAAATGACAAAATCACCATAATCAATGGAATATGCAATGGCCAGCTGGCAAAGGTAGCAGTGCCAAATCCGGTACTGGTCAGTACCGAGGCAACCTGGAAAACCGCATAACGCAGAGACTCTGCAACAGAGCCATAAGCATTTGACAGGTAAAGACTTGCTGCAACAAATAAGCTGGCAAATAAAAACACTAAACCATAGGTTCTGACTTCAGGATCTTTAGCATAAGGAGACAGTAATTTTTTTCTGAAAACAATGAAATGAACAGCAAAGTTAACACCACCTGCCAGCATAAATACAATCGCGATGAGTTCAATAAGTGGGCTGTTATAAAAACCGAGACTGTCATCATGGGTTGAAAAACCACCTGTTGCTACCGTCGTAAAAGCGTGTCCAACCGCATCAAAAGCCGTCATGCCAGCAAAGTAATAAGCAATACCACACAGGCTTGTCAGTATCAGGTAAATAATCCATAAAGAACGTGCTGTTTCAGCAATTCTGGGGGTGAGTTTTTCATCCTTTGCAACCCCAGATGTTTCAGCTCGATAAAGCTGCATGCCACCGACACCGAGTAACGGCATAATCGCTACAGCAAGTACAATAATCCCCATACCACCAAGCCATTGTATTTGCTGTCTGTGATACAAAATTGACTGGGGTAATTGATCCAGGCCAGTAATAACCGTTGCGCCGGTTGTGGTAAAGCCGGATATTGATTCAAATACGGCATCGGTCAAATCCAGATGCAAACCAAAAAGAAACGGTAAGGCACCGACCAATCCTAATAGAATCCAAAACAGCGTCACCACGAGAAAACCATCCCGAACCGAAAGCTCTTGTCGCTGATTTCGGTTCAGCTGCCACAACACCAGTCCGATAACGATGACAGATAACATGGATAGCAAGAAGACATTCAGTTCACCATCCTGATAAAAAAGCGAAACAAGAATAGAAGGCACAAAGTTCAGACTGTAAAACATCAACAATATGCCAAATAACCTCAGTATCGCTCGCCAATGCATGTCTCGATTATCCTTATTGTTGTGAGGGTGTCACAGACGAAAAACAGAATGTGATAAATAACTAAATACCGTTAACAAATCGTTTTACCTGTCATAATTGAAAAAACTTAACGGAATTATGCCGCGCTGATATAACAAGATTGTAAAAATAATATAAAAATCCATGAGCAAAAATGACGCCTCTGCTAACATTGACTAAGGCCATCTCTCCCTTAAAAGGGTATTTACTGGCGACGCTCATCATGACTGGTATCAGTCTTGTCACTGCGTTGCTGACTCCCCTATTTCTTCACACCAGCCTGTTAATGCTGTTTATGGCTGGGATTGTATTTATATCCGCCAAAACGGCGCTTGGTCCCGCCATTTATGCCAGCGCTTTAAGTTTTACGATCTTTAACTTCTTTTTTACTGAGCCTTATTACACACTGGATATCACCCATCGTCATGATGTGGCGACCTTAGTGTTATTTATCTTTGTCAGCTTGATAACCGGAAATTTAGCATCAAAAATGCGGCTGGCCATTGCTGAATCGAAACAGGCACTAGAGAGGCAGCATCGCTTTTTTTCATTCAGCCAGAAAATGACATCAGCTATGAATACAGGCCTTGTATTAGACACGCTGCAGCAGGCTTTTCAACACACGTTATCCTCGTCGTTCTACCTGATTGAAAAAAACCAGCAAGAACTCGTTTTTACGCCATCCACACCCCCATCTCACTCCATCAGCCTATTTGAAACAATCTGGGAGAACCCAGAAAATAGCGAACTAATAGATGGGGAAGTTATTGCCCTTAGGACAGAGAATAAAACACGGGCACTTATCTACGTGCCATCGCCTTTAACTGAGGTGCAGTCAGCGGCGCTGCAGACTTTTTCGAATCTCGCAGCATTGGCGCTTCAACGCATTCTGCTTGCTGAAGATCTGGAAACAAGCAGGCGGCTTTCAGAAACAGAACAGTTACGCTCTGCACTATTGTCTTCTGTATCACATGACTTACGGACACCACTTTCATCTATTATTGGTTCGGCATCGAGTCTGCTTGAGTATCAGGAAAAACTGTCAGCTGATGATCAACAACAGCTGCTTCTCACCGTCCTGGATGAATCACAGCGTCTGGATCGTCATATTCAGAATTTATTAGATATGACACGTTTTGGTCAGGGCAAAGTCACGCTGAATAGAGATTGGGTTGATATCCGAGATATCATTGCGAGCGCGCTATACCGACTACGTGATGCATTAGATTCATGCCATTTGAATATCTCAGTGCAAGATAATATTCCCATCATATGGGTACATGGTTTATTAATAGAACAAGCACTTGTCAACATCATTGATAATGCTGCCAGAGTGACACCAGCAGACGGTGATATTGATATTTCCGTTAAGCTCACCACAACCTGTCTCGACATTGATATTAGTGATAATGGACCGGGCATTGCTGATCATGAAAAAGTAAAAATATTCGATATGTTTTATAGCGTGACGCATGGTGATTCTGAAACCAAAACAGGCACAGGACTTGGTCTGGCGATTTCGAAAGGTATGATTGCTGCTCATGGTGGCAATATTGAGGTAATAGATAATTCATCTGGTGGCACCATCATGCATATCACCTTACCGAAACATCCTGTTGTGTACGGACCTCAAGAATGAGCATGTCATCAAAAAAAATTCTGATTATCGAAGATGAACCACAGATCAGGCAGTTTTTACGAATCAGTCTAGAGGCCCAAACCTATGATGTTTCTTTGGCGGTTACTGCTAAAGAAGCGATTGCCTTCTCTGAGTCGCAGCATTGTGATCTCATTATCCTTGATCTGGGACTACCCGATAGAGATGGTCAGGATGTTATCCGGATATTGAGAAAACAAACTCAAGCTCCGATAATTGTGTTGTCTGTAAGAGCGAGTGAAGATGAAAAAGTACGGGCACTTGATTCAGGTGCCAACGATTATGTGACCAAACCTTTTGGTATCAGTGAGCTCATGGCCAGAGTACGGGCATTGATACGGATTCATGATAATCAGCCAAGCCCCCATGCGATTATCCATGTTGATAATTTAGCAGTGAACACGCAAACTCGAGAAGTCTGGTTGGATGACCACAGTATTCATCTATCACGCAAAGAGTTTGCCCTATTGTATGAGCTGATAGCGACACCAGGGCGAATACTGACGCATCAACAATTACTCAAGCAAATTTGGGGAGAACATTTTATGACCGAAACCCATTATTTGCGGATTTTAGTGGGGCATCTTCGGCAGAAGTTGAATGACGACCCTATGCAGCCTAAATTTATCATTACCGTTCAGGGTGTTGGTTACCGTTTCAAATTTTAATGCCTTATGTATTGAAGGTCTGCTTCAATACCAATAGCATCAACACCCTAGTGACTCAGCGTTCTTATCAGGAAACAAGCATGCTTACCCATTTAGTCAACATCATTTTTCTGCTTTTTATGCTTAGCAGCATGAGTATACAGGCGACAACTTTAACCGTGGATGGTTTAGCAAATAAGAACACACCTAAGGCAACGGACGTCGCTTTCCAATTAATTGATATGAAAACCGGTAAAACCCTGATTGCTCAGCGTGAAGATCAGTTACAGCCCCCAGCGAGTTTACAAAAGTTAGTCACTGCCCTCGCCGCAAAACTCTATCTGAAAGATGACTTTCGTTTTGTAACACGACTTGAGCGGAATAAAGAGGATGTCATCATACGCTTCAGTGGCGATCCTAACTTTAGCTCAGATGACCTGGATGGATTATTTAAAACCCTGCGAGCAAATCAGTCGATTATCAAAGGTAATCTTTATATTAATGGTGCCGCTTTTGATGATTACGAACGGGCCATCGGGCTTCCCTGGGATAATCTTGGTGTATGTTATAGCGCCCCTTCCAGCAGTATTTCCATTGATAAAAACTGTGCCATGGGCAATTTATATGTCAAACCTGGCGCAAGCAAAGCAAGAGTATTACTGTCAGCCAAAAAGCCCATCAATATCGATACCTCATCGCTACAAATCATCAAAACAAACGTGAGTGATGATGATTACTGTCAGATGAAATTACTCGCTGATGAACAGAATCACTATCAAATCGGTGGCTGTATCAATGAAGCATCACTACCTGTGAAGTTGAAGTTTGCTTTGCAAAACACCACAGCCTATGCCAAATCTTCTATTGAAGAAGCGTTAAATAAAGCCGGTATTCAGTTAAAAGGAAAAATCATCCGCGATGACAACAAAAATGGCGCCGTCATCACGGAACATCAATCAGCACCGCTTGATTCACTTGTCAGACAAATGCTCAAGCGATCAGATAATCTTATTGCTGACAATATCTTAAAAACGATTGGTCATCAGTTTTATAAACAATCTGGTAGCTACGAAAATGGTATTGCGGCACTGCAGCACATACTCAAACAACAGGCGAATATTGATCTCAGCCATGCCATGTTAGTGGATGGTTCTGGTCTGTCCAGAAATAACAGGTTGTCAGCTTCACAACTGATACAAGTGGTGTCTTATATATTCAAACATCCTGAACTTGGACTAATTAGTGATCTCCCAGTCTCAGGTGAGAGTGGCACACTGGCTTTCAGAAGCAGTGTGAATAAACCGCCCTTAAAAGGCCAAATACAAGCCAAGACCGGTACGCTCTATGGTACATATAATTTAGCGGGTAAGATTCGCACAAAAAGTAACCGGGACTTGCTATTCGTTCAAATCGTCACTAATTTTCACCCTGCGGATGAAAAACAGTCACGCTGGCCCGTGATGAAATTTGAAAAGTCGTTGTATGAGTCGATTTATCAACGTTTCTAACCGTGACGCCTCTCGCAATTTAAGGTCGAAATAGGTAGAATTTTCGGCTTCTTATCACGTCAAATTCTTGGAAGATTAACCATGGCTCAGTACGTATATAGTATGAATCGGGTGGGCAAAATTGTTCCGCCAAAACGAGAAATACTTAAAGATATTTCTTTATCCTTTTTCCCTGGCGCAAAAATCGGGGTGCTTGGCCTGAACGGTTCAGGTAAATCAAGTCTGCTTCGTATTATGGCGGGCATCGATCAAGATTACATTGGTGAAGCACGTCCAATGCCTGACTTGAATATCGGTTACTTACCTCAGGAACCCGAACTGGATGACAGCAAAACCGTGCGCGAAGTGGTTGAGGAAGCTGTCTCCGATGTGAAAAGTGCGCTCGATGAACTTGATGCTATTTATGCCGCCTATGCCGATCCTGATGCCGACTTTGATGCCTTAGCCAAGAAACAGGCTGAATTAGAAAATCTGATTCAGGCAAAAGATGGACATAATCTTGAAAATGCTTTGGAACGTGCAGCTGACGCCTTACGTCTCCCACCATGGGATACGCCTGTTTCGGTCTTATCCGGTGGTGAACGTCGTCGTGTTGCTTTATGCCGCTTATTGCTCGACCATCCTGATATGCTGCTTCTTGATGAGCCAACCAACCATTTAGATGCGGAATCCATTGCCTGGATTGAGCGGTTCTTACAGGAATACCCTGGCACCGTGGTCGCCATCACCCATGATCGCTACTTCCTGGATAATGCAGCAGGCTGGATTTTGGAGCTTGACCGTGGTCGTGGCATTCCATATGAAGGCAACTACTCTTCATGGTTGGAGCAAAAAGACCAGCGCTTGCAACAAGAAGCTAAAGAAGAAGCGTCTCACCAAAAAGCCATTAAGGCAGAACTGGAATGGGTCAAACAAGGGGCAAAAGGTCGTCAGACTAAATCAAAAGCCCGTCTGAAATCATTTGAAGAAATGAATTCACGTGAATTCCAGAAACGCAATGAAACACAGGAAATTTATATTCCACCCGGTCCACGCCTGGGTGATAAAGTCATTGAACTCAACAACGTGACAAAATCTTACGGTGAGAAGCTGCTCTTTGAAAACCTGAGCTTATCGATTCCAGCAGGTGCCATTGTCGGTATTATCGGTCCTAACGGGGCGGGTAAATCGACCCTCTTCCGCATGATTTCTGGTGAAGAACAACCGGACTCCGGGGAAATCGAAATTGGCAGTACCGTTGAGTTAGCGTATGTGAATCAGTCACGTGAGCTGGATGGTAAAAAAACCGTGTTTGAAGAGATTTCTGATGGTGCTGATGTGATTACCGTCGGAAATTATCAAACCCCCTCTCGCGCTTACTGCGGCCGTTTCAACTTCAAAGGCTCAGATCAGCAGAAGTTTGTTAAAGATTTATCGGGTGGTGAACGTAACCGTCTGCATATGGCAAAACTGCTTAAGTCTGGCGGTAATGTGTTATTGCTTGACGAGCCCACCAATGATCTTGATGTAGAAACACTTCGTGCCCTAGAAGAAGCCATTCTTGCATTCCCTGGTTCTGCCGTCGTGATATCGCATGATCGTTGGTTCCTTGACAGAATATGTACACACATCATTGCCTATGAGGGTGACTCTTCGGTTGTCTTCTTTGAGGGGAACTATAGTGAGTATGCTGAGGATTATGCGAAACGTTTTGGCAAAGACCATCAACCTGAACGTATCAAATACCGTCGTATTGGTTAATTCATCAGGCTGCCTGTTCACACAGGCAGCCAATCTTTCTTTGTACCAGTCAACGCTGAATCTTTTTTCATCTTTCGCGTGTCTATGTGTCGATGAGTAATATGTTGTGATAGATCAACCATGAAAAACGCACAAAAAGCCCGCTTAAAACTTCGTTGCCCAATTACTCTGGGTCGTCAACATGAAATCAATGTGCCATCAGGCTGGTTCGAACTGGTTTTTAATCTCTGTGCCGCTATCGAGGATGTGGCTCAAGAGATCAATAAAAAACACCGGCAACGCATGTTTCTACCAAGAATAGTCTTCATCGAGGAACATCAAGGCAAAATTCTATGTGATGTCATCAATGGCACTCGTGATATCAATCACATCATCAAACAAGCGCAAATGCGGTCAACTAAATGCTGCATGATTTGCGGTGACGAAGGCTCACAATTCCGTTTGGGTAGAACGCTGGTCACGCGATGTGAAAAGCATCGTTCATATGAGATGTACTATTAATTATTCCGGTGTTCCAGACAGTTTTCATAAACGGCTTTCTCAATCTGCTCTTCTGACTGCGATTCAGGGAAAGTAAAAGCTAGGTTTATCGCCAGTTCAATCTTTCTCAAAAACGCCGTATGCTTAAACTCGGAGGGCGTTGCCTGTTGCATCTCTGCTTTCGTTTTACCCTCTAATCGTTGAGCGAAATAGTCTCCGGTTAAACTTGAAATTTGCAGACACTCTTTATGAGCTTCATCTTCAGCCATGACCAGGGGGGCAAACCATACAGCTAGTAACATCAGCGCGACGTTCAATTTCATCATATCCTCACATTAAGTGACTTATCACCCTCATTGAGACTAAAAAGAAATGATTTAATTTCTTCACACAAATTTTTAGTCAGATACCCGATAATAACGGCCTAAATAATAAAGAAGGAAAAGCATGAAAGCGTTACTCATTATTGCTCATGGCAGCCGTCGACAAGCATCAAATGATGAAGTGAAAAAGATTGCTACACAAATAAGAGAACACGGACAACATGACTTTGATATGGTCGAATCTGCTTTTTTGGAGTTGGCTTATCCCCTTATCCCTGAGGGTATAGAACACTGTGTAAAATCAGGCGCTAAACAGATTGTTGTTTCACCTT
The DNA here is from genome assembly GCA_002706095.1 of Methylophaga sp. GTDB lineage: Bacteria > Pseudomonadota > Gammaproteobacteria > Nitrosococcales > Methylophagaceae > Methylophaga > Methylophaga marina. The sequence goes on from PAJP01000001.1 coordinate 200,472, forward strand.
ATTTTCTAAACTCGGGCAAACATGTCACGGAAGACATTCCAGAGATCATTGCAGATGTCAAAGCGGCGCACCCAGACATCATTATTGAGGTCACACCTCACGTAGGCTCCTCTCCTATCATGCTTGATCTGATATTACAAACGGCATCAGGCTCATAACTAGGTTCAATAAAGTCTGCATCGAGTCGATAAACAGTTTAATAATTGACTCGAGACGCACATGTCACACCGCTATTTGTACTTGATCGTTTTTTTATTATCATCATCGATATCATTCGCCGAAGACAGACCTAAGTGGCGTGCCAGCAATATTCAGTTTTTATATGGCAATCAATATGAACTGGGCCCCTCATCAAGAGAGTCAATAACAATTGAACATGCGTCATCGTGGCAGTTCGGAGAGAGTTATTTTTTCACCAATGTCTTTAATCGTTCTGATACAAGTACTGAATTCTATGCAGAGTTTTATCCCCGTCTTACCTGGAAGGCCTTAACAGCACGGCCACTCCCTTTCACTCTATTGGATGATATCTCTATTGTTGCTGGTATCAATGCAGGTAATTTACCCAAATCAGTCCCGTTCAAGGCTTATCTACTGGGTGCCGGTGTCAAGTTTAAAACATCTGTATTTGATTATCTCAAATTAGATGTTATGGCTTTTAAGGCTGATCATCTTGAAACCACTGGCATACAAGTTTCTCCAATTTGGGGAATGACTTTTGATATTGCTCAACATCGCTTTTTATTTAAAGGCTTTATTGACTGGCAAAGTGCTGAAGCGACAGGCGGGCATGCCAGTCTGTTGGCTCAACCTCAACTACTCATTGATGTCGGTCATTACTGGCAACATGACAAACAATTCTATGCAGGTATCGAGTATTCGTACTGGTACAATAAATTCGGACTGGATGGTGTGATTGAGTCTGTTCCACAAGTTATGCTTTTACTTCCCTTCTAGGCTAAGGCAGAAAATGAAACAACTTTATGCTTGGATATACGTCTATCGCAGTTACCTATTAATTTTTTTGATAGGCAGCATGGCCACTGCGTATTTAATGCTGCAAGAAATGCATGAAATTGATGTACAAAGAGAACAAATCGCCAGTGCCTTTATCGCAAAACACGCATCATCATTACAAAGTACATTATCAGAACGTTTATCGAGCCTGGAATCCTTAAACGCATTTGTGATTGAAAATGCACACTATAATCTGCAAGTGAAAGAAGATGAGCAACAATTCCAAAAGCGCTTCGATCGTTTTGCCAATCAGCTTCACCAATCCGTAGATGGTTTTTTGAGCCTACAACTGGCACCACAAGGTGTTATTCGTTATTTAACTGGGCCTGAAAATAACAAAAAAGCATTAGGCTATGATTTATTTAAAGATGATGCTCGGAGAGAGCAGATCATCAGTGCTATTTATTTATACGAACAAGTCATAACCGGACCAATAAACCTGATTCAAGGCGGTAGCGCTATCATCGCCCGCAAGGCCATCTTTAGCGAATTATCGCCAAACTCATCATCCGATAGGCTTATTGATCATCACCTGTTAGCTGACAAAAGCCTTAAACCAAGGAATGACTTTTGGGGCTTGGCAACGATTCTTTTTACAACGGAAAGCTTACTCAATGAAGCGGGCTTACTCGACTCAGACATGAATGGCTTTGAATTGGCGCTAAAAGGCAGGCATGGCTTGGGTGAAGATGGCGAAGTATTCTGGGGACAAGCGGCTATTTTTGATAAGCCCGATCATATATCGCCTATCCATTTTCGTTCCGGTAGTTGGCTGCTTGCAGTCAAAAATACCAGCACTTACCCCATTGCTAGAGTGCTTAACTTTGCTGCACTTGGCACGCTATTGACGATTACCTTACTTGTGGCGGTATACATGCGTCAAAGAAATCGCTCCGCCAAACAACGTGAAACAGCTAAAGATGCTTTTTTAGCCATGGTAAGTCATGAGCTTCGTTCACCGTTAAATGGTGTTATCGGTTTGACGAGTTTGTTAAATAAAACAGCGTTAGATACAGAACAACGTCAACTGGTTGAATCATTATCAATCAGCTCCAAACAACTCTCCTCTATCATTGGCGACATACTGGACTTTTCAAAAATATCAGCCGGGAAGTTAGAGCTTGACTATCAAGCCGTTAATCTAGCCAGCACTATTGAGGATTGTGTACGTATTACTACCCCACTGGCCGAGCAAAAAGATTTACCTATTACGGTGAATATCGCACCGGTTCTTATGGAACAACTCATCATGACCGATGAGATCCGTCTGAAACAGATTGTGCTTAATTTGCTCAACAATGCTGTCAAGTTTACTCAATCAGGAAGTATTAAAGTCGATATCGATGCTATTGAAAATTTTGGACAGCAACGGTTAATCATAAAAGTCACGGATACTGGCGTAGGGATGAGTGCTAAACAGATGACAGGGTTATTTGAACACTTCAATCAACTGGACCAGACGACAAACCGTAAATATGGCGGAACAGGCTTAGGACTGGCTATATCTAAAAGTCTAGCCGTGTTGATGAACGGTGATATTCATGTGCAAAGCAGCATCAATAAAGGCTCCTCTTTCACGCTCGATTTACCCCTATCGTTGGTAGAAAAAAACCAGACAGTGAGTGAAACGCCCCATCTTGCTATTGAAAACAAAATTTCTCAGCTATCTATTCTTGTCGTTGACGATCTTGAAATGAACCGCTTTATGATGCAAATGATTATCAAAAAACTGGGTGGGGATGCCGCATTAGCAGAAAACGGGATTGAAGCCATTCATCTGCAAAATGAACATCACTACGATCTCATCTTTATGGATTGGCAGATGCCGGATTGTGATGGTGTTGAAGCGACCAAACGCATCAGAAAACACTTCAACAATAATAATCCCTGGATTGTGGCACTAACAGCTAATGCTTCAACGACAGATAAGCAAGAAGCCATTGACTCGGGCATGAATGATTATCTTCTTAAACCGGTCAGTGTAGAAGATATAGAGCGTGTATTTGAGCGGTATTTTGCTCTAGCCGATACAGAATAAAGCGAACAATGTTACATTTAAGTTAAACAATAATTAAAAAATAATATAACCATCATTTAACACAACAATAATGTCATATAGGTAACAATATGGAGAGAGAAACCACACACGCACTATGGGACCGTGAAGGTGCTTACAACAGATTACTGAATGATGAAGCCCTACTACAAAAGATGATGCAGATGTTTTTAGATAATGTTGAAAAAGCGATGTCTGTACTGGAGTCGTCACGATCACAGAAAGACTTCGTATCCATAAAAGCCCATGCACACAAATTAAAAGGCAGTGCATCTGCAGTAGGTGCTTTAAGAGTTGTAGATGATTGTATTGCCATTGAAGAAGCTGCTAATGCGACTGATATCGAAAGAATTGAAAGTGAGATGTCATTGTTAAAGAACGATATATCAGATATCCAGTTGACCATGACTGATTACCTCAACCACAATACCACTTAGATATATAGCCATCTTGTAACTGACAACCACAAGGTCTAATTGATGAAAGTATTAATTGCTGATGATGATGAAGTGAGTCGTCTCACACTCTCTTCCCTACTTAAAGGTTATGGCTGTGAGTTACACGTTACCAAAGACGGTCACGAGGCCATGGCTGTCATCAATCAAACTGAAGCACCTGAATTAATCTTTCTCGACTGGAATATGCCAGGTATTAATGGCGTTGAGATTACCAGCCTAATTCGTCAAAACCTGATCGACTCCCCTCCTTACGTTATTATTGTTTCTTCAAACAATAAAAAAGAGCAGATTATTGAAGCCTTGGCTGCAGGCGCGGATGACTTTATCACCAAACCCATCGATGGCTTATTTTTAAAAGCCAAATATGCTGTAGCCGAGCGCATTCTGCGCGTGCAGGATCGCTTAATCAATACAAACAAAATGCTTGAGAAGCTTGCTTATTATGATGAACTGACGGGTGTGATGAACCGTCGAGCAGGCATTGTTGCGGTAGATATTGAGATAGAACGGTGTATTAGAAAGAACGAATTACTGGCTGTGGCTTTACTTGATATTGATCATTTCAAACACATTAACGACTTCTACGGCCACCCGGAAGGCGATAAAGTCCTTAAACAGTTTAGTAAACACGTTCAGCAAACTTTGCGTCCATATGATGTATTGTGCCGCTATGGTGGAGAAGAATTTCTTATCGCTGCCTGTTTAAAGAAACGTGATGAAAGTGAGCTACTCTTTGAACGAATCCGATCTACTGTTGAAAATATGGATATGGAATTCAATCAAGCTATCGATGTGACAACGAGCATCGGCGTTTGTATTCACCAGCCAAGTCAGCACTCCAAGGTTGCTAATCTTATTAAACAAGCAGACGAAGCACTCTATGAGGCGAAAGGCGCTGGGCGTAATAAGATTGTTACCGTTCCGGATTAATCAATCCACAGAGCGAGTTGCTCTGCAATCTTTTTATAACCGATGGCATTAGGATGAATCGGATCTGATTTCCATTCTATTTCACCTTCAACTTTTGCGATGATGCCGTCTTCAATGGCAACGTCCTTAGCTTCAGCTATACGTTGGTAGACAGGTGAAGCTTGCATCAATAATCCCGGTTTAGGCACCGAGACTAAAAGCACCTTAGCGCCGCTTTGCTGGATGAGATCAACCATCTTGCCCAGGTTTGATTCCAGTTCGCCTACATTCAGTTTTCTCAATAAGTCATTGCCACCATGACATAAAATCACCAGTTGAGGATGATGTTTATTTAACAATTCAGGTAGTCGCTCCAGTGCCTTTTCACTTATCTCACCGGGCACACCAGCGTTAATAACAGTTCGACCGGTAAGCTTAGCAAGTTGAGCAGGATAACTTTGTTCAGGGTTAGCGCCAGTGCCAAACGTCAGGCTATCACCAAACGCTAATATGACATCGGAATCGGCGAGTTCAAATTTCTGTTTTTCATCTGAACAAGCTTGAAGGAATACAAGCGCGATGATTAATAGAAGAAATGTCCATTTTCTATTTATCTGTCTCATACTCTTAAGCTGCCACTGTAGGAAACAAGCACCTAAAATTCTGACTGGTGACAGCAGCAATATTTTCAACCGTATCACCACGTAACTCAGCTAAAAACTCGGCCACATGTTTTACAAAAACTGGCTTATTGGTTTTCCCGCGGTGTGGCACTGGTGCCAGATACGGTGCGTCAGTCTCTATCAATACTCTGTCTAATGGCAATTTTTTAGCGACTTCCTGTAACTCTTTCGCACTTTTAAATGTCACAATGCCTGATAGCGAAATATAAAAACCAATATCCAGTGCTCGCTGAGCCGTTTCCCAATTTTCAGTGAAACAGTGAATAATGCCGCCGGCATCTCGTGCATTCTCATTTTCAAGTATCGTCATCGTATCTTCGCGTGCTTCACGCGTGTGAATGATTAAAGGTTTCTTCGTTTGTTTACCCGCTTCAATATGCACACGAAAACGATCACGTTGCCAGGCAAGATCACCTTCACTACGGAAATAGTCGAGACCGGTTTCACCGATAGCAATGACTTTAGGATGAGTAGCTTCTTCTACCAATGATTCCACAGAATATTGCTCATCTGCTTCGACATTAGGATGAATGCCGACACTGGCACTGACATTAGGGTAACGATCAGCAATGTTTTTTACATCCAGCGAGCTTTTTTTATCGATAGCGATACAGAGAATATGATCTATTCCCTGACTTTCTGCCTCGGAAACCATAGCATCTATGCCGCCCTCTTCATCGGCAAGCAAATTGAGGTGACAATGTGAATCAATATACATAAACAATAACAACTTGAAATAGGGGAATGGAAGCCGTTAAGAACAGGCTTACATGGTATAAGTGGCTTTATCTGATTTAAGCTTATCGACTAAATAGTTTTCAATCTTACCTCTGACAACAGCAGCACTCCCGTCAATATCACTGAAATGGACACCAATACCGGCTGCCTGATTACCTTGAGCACCACGTGGTGTTATCCAGACGATAGTTCCCGCCACCGGTAACTTTTCTGCCTCATCCATCAGTGACAAAAGAATAAATACCTCTTCACCGAGCTGATAGCTTTTGGTTGTGGGAATAAACAAACCACCATTTTTTACATAAGGCATATAAGAGTGATACAGCATATTCTGATCGGTAATTTTCAGTGACAAAATGCCTTTTCTTGGATTAGAAGCCATTGTATTACCTGTTTATTGTTGATGCTGCTGAATCTGACGTGCATGTTGCATAATCGACACCATCAAATCTTCTAAAAGTAAGGTTTTATTTAGGTTATTCTGAGAGGATAGTAACTTCATTGTATGGATGATGCAATCTGAAATAGCCCAATAATGCTTGAGGAGATGGGATTCTAGCTGCTCTTTTCCATCTAACAGTGAAGCCAGTTTGGTTTGTATCATGGCTTGTAATTGATGTAACACAGAAATCAGATCAAACGCTTGCCATTGAGAGGCGAGTTGCACAGGATTGGCTTCAGCACGCATTAATGCTGCCATACCTCGAAAAACCTGTTTGCTCTGCTCAATCCCTTCTTCACCTATATCTAGTGCAGCTACTGGCCCACCATGAGCCAGTTTCAGCACAGTCTCAATCTCCTGCTGATTCCAGTCGGATTGGCTCTGTAACCATTCAGCAGCCAGAGCATATTCTGGTCGTGATATAGTAATCGTTTGACAACGGCTTTTTATCGTTATTGGAAGTCTGTGGAGCGAGCTGGCCACCAGAATTAGGATGGTATTATCCTGCGGTTCCTCAAGCAGCTTTAACAAACTGTTAAAAGCATTGGTATTCATACGATCTGCTTGCTGGATAATAACAGTTTTAGCTGGAGAAACCTTAGGCATTAAGGACTGTAAATCTTTCAGCTGCCGGATTTGATCGACTTTTATCTGCTTACCGGCCTCCTCTGGCTTTAGAACAGTATGATCTGGATGACTTTCTGCTGAAAATAACTGACAGCTATGACAAGTATTGCAGCTCTCAAAGTCCTCCGTCGGATTTAGACATAACAGACTTTTAGTCAGCTTGTTGGCAAGCACATCATTGTCTAGTCCATAGATTCCGTTTAGCAAAAGAGCATGAGGCATTCGTTTAGACTGATAAAGTGAAACAATATGTTGCCAAGCAAGCTGATGCCAGGGATATAGCTCTGTTTTCATACTTTTTTCAGTAATTTATCAAGTATGTTAGAAACTTGCTGTTCAATAGCCGTAATAGACTTCTCTGCATCGATAATCTGAATACGTTCAGGCTCAGCGGCTGCACGTTCAAGATAACAATGACGAATTTTCTCAAAAAAGTCAGTTTTTTCTTGCTCAAACCGATCTTTCTGCAACAATCTCTGGTTAACACGTTGCTGCCCCACATCGACAGGCAAATCAAAGAGTAACGTTAAATCGGTTTTCAGACCTGCCAGCGTCCACTCAGACAGAGCGGCAATGCGTTCTTCATGAATACCTCGTCCCGCCCCCTGATATGCAAACGTGGCATCAACAAAGCGGTCACATACGACCCACTTTCCTTCTGATACAGCAGGAAGAATGACCTGATTAATATGCTGAGCACGTGCAGCAAACATAAGTAATAATTCTGTATCATCACTCATCCGCTCTTCTCGTGGTTTGAGTAATAACTCACGAATTTCTTCAGCCAGTGGTGTACCACCGGGTTCGCGTGTGACGACGACAGTTTGATTGAACCGCTCTAAATAGGTTTTGATAAACTGGATTTGCGTTGACTTGCCAGCACCTTCAATACCTTCAATACTGATAAATTTACCGATCATTGTTTATTCAATTGATACTTTCTTACCGCTTTATTGTGGTCGGCCAGATTGGATGAAAAGATATGTCTGCCATCTATACCCGTTGCTACAAAGTATAAGCTGTTACCTTTAGCTGGATGAAGTGCAGCGTTGATTGATTCTCTACTTGGTAAACAAATAGGGGTCGGTGGTAAACCACTACGTGTGTAGGTATTGTAAGGAGTGTCAGTTCTCAGATCTTTCTTACGTAAATTACCATCAAAGTTTTTCCTGATGCCATAAATCACAGTTGGATCTGTTTGTAGCCGCATGCCTTTTTCTAGTCTGCGCACAAATACACCAGCAATTTCTGGTCGCTCATCAGCCACGGCGGTTTCTTTTTCGATAATAGACGCCATGATCAACACCTCATAAGGTGATTCATATGGAAGGTCCTTAGCGCGATATTCCCATGCTTGTTTTAAGACCGTCTGCATCTGTTCGTATGCACGTTTCAAAAATTCAATATCGGTGGTACCAGTAGGAAAATGATATGTTTCAGGAAGAAACCAGCCCTCACCTTCTACATCTGGTTTGCCTAAGGCTTTCATGACCTCACTTAGTTCCGCCTTTTCTATGGTGTGTTTGATTTTTGGATGAGCGGCTACTACATCAATAAGTGACTGTGCTGTCATTCCCTCAACGATGGTCAGTGAGTTCATTATCACTTTGCCAGAGACGAGTTTATTCATGACTTCTGGCAAGGTATCACTCGGGGACAACTCATATTCACCTGCTTTAATTTTGCTGGCTAAGTCATTGACTCTTCCATAAATTCGCAAGTGTATCGGCGTGATTGAAGTAATATTTTGCTCGTATAATTGCTGACTGACACGCTTAAGATTACTACCCGGTTCAACAACAAATGCTACCGGCTCAGCAATGGAAAGCGGTGTGGTCATAAAACGGTTGTATTGGATAACAATATAGGTACAGATGACAGCAGCTAACAACGCCGGCATGAGAGTTTTTAATAAAATCGTATTCTTCATATCAATTGTCAGTAGTGCTCAGTGCCTTTTGCAAACGTTGTGTTATAGCGCCGTGAGACCATGTTTTGTTGGTTCCGCTCAGTGCAGTGACTGGCCATATGTTAATCAAACTGTTTGTGAGGAAGACTTCATCCGCTTGGTACAAATCATCCATGTTTAAGGTCGTTATTTCAGTGGGTATATTTAAAACTGAGGCAAGTTCTATTACTCGCTGACGCATAATCCCTTCTATCCCGCTCTCATTCAGGTTCGGTGTCAATAAATGTTCATCTTTGACCAGAAACAGATTACTCATTGTCCCTTCAACAAGCCGGTCTTGGTAGTCTAACATCAAGCCTTCTGCAATCACGTCAGTAGACCATTCATTACGCGCTAGCACTTGTTCAAGGCGGTTCAAATGCTTTATGCCAGCCAATAGTGGATTCGAAGAAAGTCGTATTGAACAGAGTTGAACTGTGACGCCTTCGGAATAATGAGCGGGATAGTCTGGTAAAGGATGACTAGCAATAATACGCTGGGGCAATGCATCCAGAGGCGGTTTATAGCCGCGCCCACCGCTACCACGAGTAATCATGATTTTTATCACAGCATCTTGTGCTGTCTGCGCACAAAGTGTGACTAACTCATGCTGAAGTAACGCTAAATCAGTGAAGTCGATTTGTAAGCGACTGCACCCACGAAGTAAACGTTCAATATGGGCATCGAGGTATTCTAGTTTTCCATGTCGAAAAGGGATAGTTTCAAACAGACCGTCGCCGTATTGAAGGCCACGGTCTGCTACTGAAAGCGTTGTTGCCGGTTGACCATTTATCAGAATCACCGGTTCACTCAACTTAACTTAACTTTTTGAATATTACAGTACCGTTCGTACCGCCAAAACCAAATGAGTTAGACATGGCGACATCAATTTTCATTTGTCGTGCAGTGTTAGGTACGTAATCGAGGTCACAACTTTCATCCTGATTATCAAGGTTAATTGTTGGTGGTGCAACTTGGTCACGTATTGCAAGTAAGCTAAATACCGCTTCTACGCCACCTGCAGCACCCAATAGGTGGCCAATCATCGATTTAGTTGAACTTATCGCTACGTTGTTTGCCGCATCACCTAATGCTTTTTTGATGGCTTGTGTCTCAGCGGCATCACCTGCAGGAGTCGATGTGCCATGTGCATTGATATAATCGATTGCTTCAGGATTTAAACCTGCATCCTTGATCGCATTGACCATACAGCGTGCAGCGCCTTCTCCGCCTTCAGAAGGTGATGTCATATGATACGCGTCACTGCTCATGCCTGAACCAACAAGTTCAGCATAGATAGTGGCACCACGCTTCACTGCATGTTCATACTCTTCCAGGACAATGACACCCGCACCATCACCTAATACAAAACCATCACGGTCTTTATCCCACGGACGACTAGCCGCTGCAGGATCATCATTTCGCGTTGACAATGCACGTGCTGCGGCGAAGCCACCAAGACCGGTTTTCGATGTGGCCATTTCTGCGCCACCGGCAATCATGACATCCGCATCACCATATTGAATCATGCGTCCCGCAGCAGAGATACAGTGTGTACCCGTTGAGCAAGCTGTTACGATAGCCGTATTAGGCCCTTTCATTCCATACATGATGGATAAATTGCCTGATATCATATTAATGATATTACTCGGTACAAAGAAAGGTGAGATTTTACGAGGTCCACCATTCAAATAACTGTCGTAACCTGCTTCGATACCGGGTAAGCCGCCAATACCTGAACCAATAGCAACACCAATTCTTTCTGCATTTTCATCGGTAATAACCAGTCCAGCGTCTTCAATAGCTTCTTTGGCTGCTGCGATACCGTAATGAATGAAGGTATCCATTTTTTTGGCGTCTTTTTTAGGAATGACTGATGTGACGTCAAAATTTTTCACGCTCGCACCAAAGCGAACAGTAAACTCTGAAACATCAAACAACGTCAGTGGTGCTACACCACTTTTTCCTGCAACAATATTTTCCCAGCTTTCTTTTACTGTCAGCCCGACTGGCGTGACAGCTCCAAGACCAGTAACGACAACGCGTCTTTTCGACATCAGGTTTTCCCCTTAAACCTACAGGTATACATGACATAGCCGCCTAGCATGTTCTCACACACTAGACGGCTATCATAAGCGCTTTTAGTTATATTAAGACTGATGTGCGTTAATATAAGAAACGGCTTCTTTAACTGTAGTGATTTTCTCAGCTTCTTCGTCTGGGATTTCACATTCGAAAGCTTCTTCCAAAGCCATAACCAACTCTACTGTATCCAGAGAGTCTGCGCCCAGGTCGTCGATAAATGAAGCATCCGCAGTTACTTCATCAGCGTTGACACCTAATTGTTCAACAACAATTTCTTTTACGCGAGCTTCGATATCACTCATAACTAATATTTCCTTTGGTGGTTAATACATCAAACAATGTGCAGGCATTTTATAGTGCCTGCACCATTGAGACAAGCTAAATGGCATTCATATAACTTGACTCATAATTAAATTACTTAATTAATAGTCAGTTACAGACTATTAGCTCATATACATGCCGCCATTAACGTGCAATGTTTCTCCCGTCACATATCCAGCATGGGTACTGGCAAGATAACTCACCGCAGCGGCAATCTCCTCAGGTAAACCCAATCTCTTTAATGGGACTTGCTCAAGTAACGCAGTCTTGTGAGCTTCTGGCAAAGAACTTGTCATATCGGTATCGATAAAGCCAGGAGCAACAGTATTGACCGTAATGCCGCGGGCACCCACTTCGCGAGCTAGAGACTTGCTGAAGCCGATTACACCAGCTTTTGCCGCTGCATAGTTAGTCTGTCCAGCATTGCCCATTGCACCCACTACAGACGTGATCGTAATAATTCTACCCCAGCGCGCTTTAGTCATCGCTCTTAGGCAACGTTTACTAAGCTTATAAATCGGAGTGAGGTTTGTATTAATGATGTCATCCCACTCATCATCTTTCATACGCATTAATAAGTTGTCGCGTGTGATGCCAGCATTATTAACCAGAATTTCCGGCGCACCAAACTCAGACTCAATCGTCGAGACAACATTATCAATAGCATCAGCATCGGTGACATTAAGAACGATACCACGACCTTGAATGTTGGCTTCTTTTAGAAAGTCTGAAATAGTCGCGGCACCATTTTCAGATGTTGCTGTACCGATAACAGTTGCACCTTGCTCTCCCAAACTGATCGCAATCGCCTTACCAATGCCGCGTGTAGCTCCAGTGACCAGAGCAATTTTTCCATCTAAGCTCATTTTATTCTCCTAATACTTGTTGTGCTTTCTCAAGCGTGGTCAAATCAAATAATGGCACTGCGTTAACTGATTTATCGATACGCTTTGTTAAGCCTGCTAAGACTTTTCCAGGACCACACTCAACAAGTTGACTCACATTTTCTGCTGCAAACCACTGCACTGTTTCCACCCAACGGACAGGACTGTATAACTGCTGAGCTAAAAGCGATTTAACAGACACCACATCTTCTGCTGCAGTTACGCTGGCATTGTGGATAACAGGCGTTGTTGGCATATGGATTGAAATTTCATCAAGTTTTTGAGCTAATTGCTCAGCCGCCGGGCGCATTAATGCACAGTGTGATGGCACGCTTACAGGCAGTATTAAGGCGCGCTTTGCACCTTTCTCTGTTGCTATCTCAGTGGCTTTTTTTACCGCAGCTGTCGAACCAGCAATGACAACCTGACCAGGCGAGTTAAAATTGACAGCCTCAACAACACCGATAATGGATGCTTCGCTGCAGACATCACGTACGATATCATCTGACAGACCAAGAATCGCAGCCATAGCACCTTCACCAGCAGGGACAGCTTGCTGCATATATTGACCACGTAATTCAACCAATTTGACAGCATCACTAAAATCGATAGCTTCTGCAGCGACAAGTGCTGTATATTCACCAAGACTGTGACCAGCAAAATAATCTGGCTTGATAGCAGAAACTGATTGCCATACACGCCACATGGCAATACCTGCTGTTAACATGGCAGGTTGAGTACGGTCTGTCTGGTTTAACGATTCTTCAGGACCATTTGAAACTAAATCCCATAGATCATAATTAAGTGCATCAGATGCTTGCTGGAATGTTTCTTTAACGATGTCATGTTCAGTAGCTATCTCAGATAACATACCGATTGATTGAGATCCCTGACCGGGAAAAACAAAAGCTGATTTCATTCATTACCCCTGAATATCAGTACTGAATAAGGGCTGAACCCCATGTGAATCCGCCACCAAAGGCTTCAAACAATAAAGTCTCACCACGTTTTATGCGACCATCACGCACCGCTACATCAAGCGCCAACGGTATTGATGCCGCTGAAGTATTACCATGTTTATCTACAGTAACCACAACGTGATCCATAGACATCTGTAGCTTTCGTGCTGTAGCCGCGATAATTCGAATATTAGCTTGATGGGGAATTAACCAATCGATATCGCTTTTATCAAGCTGATTAGCCTCAAGCGTTTCATCAACAATACTACTGAGCGTTTTGACGGCAACCTTGAATACTTCATTACCCTGCATATCGATATATGGAGATTCATCAGTCACTACTGAACCGGGACCCGTTGGGACTTGTAACAAACGATTGAAACTGCCATCTGAATGGATATGTGTTGAAATAATACCAGGCTGTTCTGAGGCTTGAAGCACTACCGCTCCTGCCCCATCACCAAACAGCACACATGTATTTCTGTCAGTCCAATCGATGATGCGTGAAATAGTTTCAGCACCAACAACAAGCACATTCTTAACACCGCCAGATTTGATGAATTTATCGGCCACAGTCAGCGCATAAACAAAACCGGTACATACAGCTTGAATATCAAAGGCAGGACAGCCAGCGATGTTAAGTTTGGCTTGTAATAATGAGGCAGTACTTGGAAATATTTGTGTCGGTGTCGTCGTCGCCACAATGATCAGATCAATGTCATCATTGTTGATTCCAGCCGCTTCAATTGCTTTTAAAGACGCTTGATAAGCTAGGTCTGTGGTTGTTTCATTCTCTGCAGCAATGTGACGTTCTTTGATTCCCGTCCGTTCTTTAATCCATTGATCACTGGTTTCTACCATTGACTCAAGATCATGATTGCTGAGTACTTTTTCTGGCAGATAGCTGCCTGTACCCGCTATACGAGAATACATCACAATACTTGTCCTTCCAGTAACACTTCCAAGTGTTTTGTTATATTTTTAGGTACGTCCTGGGCGGCTTCTACAATGGCAATGTTAATGGCATTTGCGAACGCAAACTCATCTGCGCTACCATGACTTTTAATCACGATACCTTGTAAGCCAATTAAATTCGCACCGTTGTATGCACGCGGATCTAACTCGTTACGGAAATGTTTTAATACTGGCGAGGCAATTAATCCGGCCAATTTCGTCAACCAGTTTCGGGTAAATGATTGTCGCAAGTAATGACGAATCATATGAACAACGCCTTCACTCGTTTTCAACGCCACATTGCCGACAAAACCGTCACAAACAAGCACATCTGCTTCACCATGGTATAAACCATCACCTTCAACGTAACCGATGTAGTTCAGGTCTGTTTGCTCTAGCAGCCGAGAGGCTTCTTTTACCCGTTCATTACCTTTGATTTCTTCTGAACCGATATTAAGTAAGCCAACCTTTGGTTTTTCTTTACCATCAACCAATTCAGCAAGAACAGAGCCCATTAAAGCAAACTGAACCAGGTGTGCAGCACTTGAATCAACATTAGCCCCTAGATCCAGAACATAGGTATGCCCTTTCATCGTTGGCAAAGCTGAAACAATAGCGGGTCTTTCGATACCTGGTAATGTTTTTAAAACAAATCTGGCTGTAGCCATCAAGGCACCAGTATTACCGGCACTGACACAAGCAGCGGCTTGACCTTCTTTGACTAAGTTAATAGCCACTCGCATTGAGGAATCTTTCTTTCCGCGCAGTGCTTGGGAGGGTAATTCATCCATCTCTACCTGCTGAGAAGCATGATGGACAATTAATCTTGGTTCGTTATCAGCACCATTCTTTTGAAGGTTTGAATGAATAGTTTCTTCATCACCAACAAGAATTAATGTGACATCTGGATGTTTTTTTAATGCTGATATGGCAGCGGGGATCACGACTTGAGGTCCGTGATCCCCGCCCATTGCATCAATTGATATCGTCAGGCTCAATTGTGTTTATGCCTTATTCGCTTTTATCCGCAACGACTTTACGACCACGGTAGTAGCCATCAGCTGATACGTGATGACGACGGTGTAACTCACCTGATGTAGAATCAACAGATAATGTTGTTTCTGTTAACGCATCATGTGAACGACGCATTCCACGACGTGATGCACTTTTTTTGTTTTGTTGAACAGCCATGACTAAAACTCCTAAGCCTTTTAAAAATTCAAAATTATTTTTTTGATTTCAATGCAGATAACACTGCAAACGGAGATGCCTGTTTTTCAGGTGTCTCCTCTATCTCTTCATCCCCAGATTGCCAGACTTCTTTCGGCAGACAATCAAAATCATGTTTAGGCACCAGGGGAAGTGCCAAGATTAATTCATCTTCAACCACGTCAGCAGGGTTCACAAACTCTGTTTCGTCAATTATCCAAGGCTCATACTGCTCTGATAATCGGCTAACAAGACGTTCATGCTTTACCAAACCTAACAGCGTATTGACTTCTACAGGGTAGAGTAACTCTTCCATACACCGCTCACAGGTGAGTGATAGTGTCGTCACAAAGTTACCTTGCATGTAGGGTGTGCCGGTTTGGTCAATATCAAATCGCATTTTGATTTTGACTGTACCTGAGTCACTAAATAAAGATGGCTTCAAACGTGACAGTTCTGTCAGTTCAATTTCACCTTCAAGTTCCCGTCCATTATGAGCAAATCGAAACGGATCAATTTCTTTTGGTAATTGCTGGCGCATAATCGACGGGATTATATAAGAAATATCGAAAAACAGCAAAGTGGATGCATTGTTGGCCTAATCATATTCAATTATTGTGTAACTCAATCACAGCATTACTTTTGTCAGAGTTTTGTTTGTTTAGATCGTTTCTCATGGCATCGATGTAATATAAGTAGTTCGCATCAATATCCCCTGTAATGTATTCACCATCAAAACATGATGTATCAAAACGCTCTACGTCCGACTTTTTATTGATCGCCGCTACCAAGTCATGAAGATCTTGATAGATGAGCCAGTCGACACCTAATTGTTTTGATATTTCTTCAACATTTCTATCATGAGCCACAAATTCATTTGCTGATGGCATATCAATACCGTAAACGTTCGGGAAACGAACAGGTGGCGCGGCAGAAGCTAAATACACTTTATTAGCGCCTGCATCTCTTGCCATCTGAACAATTTGCTGTGATGTCGTACCACGAACGATAGAGTCATCTACTAAGAGAACATTTTTGCCCCTGAACTCTAAATCAATAGCATTTAATTTTTGACGAACTGACTTCTTACGCATGGTTTGGCCAGGCATAATAAATGTGCGACCGATATAGCGATTTTTAATAAAGCCCTCTCGATACACGACGCCCAAATCATAAGAAAGCTGTAAAGCGGCACTTCGACTGGTATCAGGTATCGGAATAACGACATCAATATCGTGTTCAGGAAATTCACGTTTAATTTTTTGCGCGAGTTTTGTACCCATGCGCATGCGACTTTTATGCACAGAAATGCCATCCATCATCGAGTCAGGACGAGCAAAATAAACGTACTCAAAAATACAAGGTGATTTCACTGGATTTTCAGCACATTGCTGAGAATAGAAGTTACCTTTTGTATCAATAAAGACACATTCACCCGGTTCAATATCACGGACTAATTCATAGTCGAGAATATCAACGGCAACACTTTCTGAGGCAACAACATACTCTGTACCCTGCTCTGTTTCGCGTTTACCGATGACCGCTGGTCGAATGCCATATGGGTCACGAAATGCCATGACGCCAACCCCTGAGATCATGGCAACAGCAGCATAAGCGCCTCTGCAACGACGATGAACCTGTGCGACCGCATTAAAAATATCTTGCGGTTGAGGTGTTAATTTTGAGCTGTTTTGTAACTCATGAGCTAATACATTGAGCAAAACTTCTGAATCAGAATCCGTATTCAAATGTCGACGATCTGTCTGAAATAATTCATCTTTCAGAACTTTTGTATTGGTAAGGTTACCGTTATGGGCAAGGGCAATACCAAATGGAGAGTTGACATAAAACGGCTGCGATTCAGCTGATGTCGAACAGCCAGCTGTAGGATAGCGGATATGACCAATACCCATCTTTCCTTTTAGGCGAATCATATGGCGTGTATGAAAGACATCCTTGACGAGACCATTATCCTTACGAAGAAAAAACTTGCCATCATCGTCACAAGTCATTATTCCAGCAGCATCTTGTCCACGATGCTGTAATACGGTCAATCCATCATATAAGGCCTGGTTAACCTCAGAATGACCAACAATACCAATAATTCCGCACATAATTTGCCCTGTCAGGAAGTTAATTGTAGTTGATATGCTGGGCGATATCTGCTGGTAACAGATCACGTACCCACACTGCTAACTTGATAAAATGTTCTAATAATATCGAGTTTTGCCACCAAGAATCTGCCGGCATAGGGGTTGCGCCAGCAGCTAAAACCAAAATAGTCACTAACGCCACACCACGTATTAGTCCAAAAATGATACCGAGGGCGCGGTCTGTCCCCGTTAGTCCAGTTTTTTCGACAACTTGTGATATTAGATGGTTAACCATCGCACCGAGTATGAGCGTCACAGCAAATAAAACGAAAAAAGCAAGAAACAATCTTATTGAAGGCGTTGATATATATTCAGCTAACAATGTTGAGAGGTTTGAGTAAAAAAGTATGGCTACCCAAAAAGCTAGAATCCAGCTAGCCAATGAGAGTACTTCTTTCATGAAGCCTCGGACAATACTGATAGCGGCTGACATAAAAATCAGACCAATTATCAGATAGTCAACCCAAACCATAGTTACCCCGCAATCAGCTGCGATCTAAACGAGAAATTTTAACAGATTAACTATCAACAACCCAGAAGTTTTACAGTTATATTTCATGGTTGGATAGTTCGCTGAAAACACTTGTTAATATTGCAAAATCTGCGTAGATAACTTCAACTTTTTGTTCAATATTTTAGCCGTTTCTTCTAATTTATCGCGGTCTGAAACAGGTTGTAACCGAACACGATAGATAGGTTTATCGTCTGTTTTGAGTATTTCAATCAAAGGATTGTAGCCCATAGACTCAAGTTCTTTTGATAAAGCGTCAGCATTATCACGAACACCGAAACTGGCGAGCTGTAACACCCATAACGTTTCGTTGTTTTTAACTTCTGGAGCTGGAGCTGGAGCTGGAGCTGGAGCTGGAGCTGGAGCTGGAGCTGGAGCTGGAGCTGGAGCTGGAGCTGGAGCTGGAGCTGGAGC
>PAJP01000002.1 GCA_002706095.1 Methylophaga sp.
AAGATCATTCAGAAAATGAAGGGGTGAAAAACAGTTTTACTTAAGTAAATTCTTGATTTCCTGATCTACACCTCGTTTGAAGTTTTTGTATTCTACCGACTTTTTGAGCACCTCATTTTCGTACGCCTTGTCAATCTGCTTTTCATTAGCAAGGTACCGAATGAAAAAAGCTTTCAATAATTTGAAGCATCCCCGTATAAATTGAATTATGCCAAAGAGAATGAAGCCAAAACCTATGAGTGCGAGTATCATACGCCTAAATTATACAAATTCGTATAATAAATAGCTGTTTACCCTGCCTAATTTCGTGCTTAAATGGAAACAGCACACATCTACATCTACGGTGATATCGGGTATTGGCAAGCGAAAGATGCTGCCGACTGGGGTGAAGTAACCCTAACCGATGTACGCAACCAGTACGAAGCACAAAAAGACGCTGAAAACATCACACTTCACATTCATTCTCCCGGTGGCTATGTTACCGAGGGATTTGCTATTCACGATTACATCAGAAGTTTAGGAAAACCAGTGACCACCATTGTTGAGGGTATGTGTTATTCTATTGCTACAGTTATCGCTTTAGCGGGTGACACCCGTTTGATGACCAGCAATTCAGACTTTATGATTCATAATCCTTGGGGTGGTGCTTGGGGCGAATCTTCAGAGATTCAGAAATATGCTGATGATCTTAAAAAGCTNGAGCAAAAGTGTGCTGACTTCTACGCAGCCAAAACAGCAATAACGTCTGAAACGGCGCTTGAATTGATGAAGGCTGAAACCTTTATGACACCTGAAGAAGCTTTGGAAAAAGGCTTCATAACCGAAATAGCTACCGTAATGAAAGCCGTGGCTAAGTTTAATCCTAATACAAATAAGATGTCTAAAAAAGATGACAACAAAAAGAAAGTGAACGGCTTGATGAAAAGCATCGAAGGTGCATTCAACAAGTTCTTTGGCACTGATGATGTTCCACAAATGAAAATGGTAGTCGATGCCAACGGTACCGAGATCGAGTTCACAGAACTGGAAGAAGATGATACCCCAAGTGTTGGTGATAAAGCCACCATCGAAGGTGCAGCTGCTGAAGGTGAACACGTAATGCCTAGCGGTGAAACTTATGTTTTCGCAGGTGGTGAACTTACTGAAATCAAACCGGAAGAAGAAGATGGTGACGATTCAGATGAATTGCAGCAATTGCAAGCTGAAAACGCTCAACTCAAGAAAGATCTTGCTAAAGAGCAAAAGGCCGTTAAAGATTTGAAAAAGGCTCAGAATAAACTGGAAACAGAATCTGAAGCAACGCAAAAACTTGTGAAGGATATGCAGGCTGATTTCAAAAGTCTTAAGAAGTCTATTGGGTCTGACTTCGATCCTGAACCAAAGAATCGCAAAGATCCTAAAAACTCAAAAAAATCACGTAAGGTCTGGAAAGATAAGGAGTAATCACCCTTTGATGACCGAGCATATATTGTTAATCATTCATTAATCAAAAACGAACAAAATGCCACTATTAGATTTATCCGGCCTTACAATGAACGCAGAAGAAGCCAATCAGGTTTCTCAGGCCATTTTTGAAAGAACTATCACCGGCGGCCCATTGGCTGATTTTCACGATATCGTGACCGGTATTGAACACAAGCAACAAATTCCTTTTATCGGGAATATGGGACTTGTAGGAGAAAAGATCACAGGTTGTGATCGTAACCCAAACGGAACATCAATTCCATTAACTGAAAAGTTTTGGGATCCGGTGATCATCGGTGACCGTCTTAAGCACTGTGCTCTTGATGTAAATGCTTTATTTAAGTTATTTCGCAAGGCTCAGCGTATGAATCCAGACTTCTACGACCGTATCGGTTCAGAAGAGTTCGGAGTGATTATCGCAAAGCTTGAGCAAGCACTTACCAAAATGCAAAACCGTTTGGTTTGGTTTGGTGATACAGCTGCTGATAACGTTGCTGATAGCGGTGTTATCACAGACGGTGTTGATGTGAAGTACTTCAATCCTATCGACGGTCTATTCAAGCAAATATTTGCTGAAATTCCTACCAGCGCATCAAACTATGTTGAAATCGCTAAAAATGCCGGTGCAAATTATGCAGCTCAAGCATTAGCAGCTGATGAAGCTCTTGGGATATTCCGTGCTATGCATAAACAGATGGATGCACGTTTCTTTGAGGCTCTTGAAGAAGGTGCTCAGCCTCAATTCTTAGTTACCCGCGAAATGTGGCAAAACTATGAGGACACCCTTGAAAACAAGTCAATTGCATTCTCACTTCAGGAAACACAAGACGGTATCACTAAGCGATCTTATCGCGGTATTCCTATCAAAGTACGCCACGACTGGGATAACAACATCCGCAGCTATCAGGACAACGGTACGAAGTTTAACCTTCCAAACCGTGCGATCCTTACCGTTAAGGAAAACATTCCTGTTGGTACCTTATCTCAAGAAGATCTTGACAACCTTGAATCTTGGTACGAGAAAAAAGACAAAGCGAACTACATCGACTTTGATCTTAAGTTGGATGTGAAGCACTTGCTTCCTTATATGACCGTTGCCGCTTACTAAGCGGCTTCGGCTATTGTATAACTCTTAAAACTCCAAAACAATGGGATGTTTAACTGATAAAATTACAGACGATATCGCAATCAACTGTGATAACATAGCGATCGCAGGTCTTGAATCTGATATTCTGCTTATTCCACATAGTGACGTTGACAAATCAGCTTCTACCATAGATGCCACAAACAAAATGATCATTACAGATCTTGTGTTGAAAGCTGGTGCGACTGGGTATCTTCTTGAAGGTGTGAAGCAAACAAACGGAATGAACTCCGAGTTCATTCCGGGTGATGATCAAACACTTGATAAGCACCGTCACGGTATTCGTGGGCGCGTATTAACGCCTTCAGCTGCTAATATCGAGCAGGCTAACCTTCTTGGTAAAGGTGAAAGCTATATGGCTGTTGTGAATCGTAAGTACAAAGGTGCAGATTCAGCTGATGCCTTCCTGATCTTAGGTTGGGATACCGGTATGCACTTAAGTGTGATGACCATCAATTCAAATGAGAATGATGGTGCGATACTTCTTGAGATGGCTTCCAAAGATGGCATGCTCGAGAACGATCTTCCACGTGTGGTACTCGATACAGACTACGACACTACGCTTACAGCATTCAACAACAAGTTTGAAGCTCAGCCGTAATGACAGACTGGCGAAATATAGATAAGGCTACCATTCTCACCGGTACAGATGAGAATGGTAATCGCTATCTGAGCCAATTCCTTAAGGAATACGAGCAGACCTTTCAGCCAGATATGATCAATGCAGGTTGCCAGCGCTGTCTCGATGATTACTATAACAAATTCATCAAATACCTAAATACGATGGGAACGAAAGTTAAAAACGAATCAGGATATAAATTGAAAGCTAAATATGACGGTATTCCGTTGGAGTTTGGCTCTCAAACTTTTGTGCGAAACAGCACGATCACAAAACAACAAGGTGACTTCCTTCTTAAGAATCACGCACGCGGTGAAGAACTCTTTGAAGTGATTCCAGAACCAACTGCAGATGCAGACGGTGGTGATGCTCTTAAAGAACTTACCAAGCTTGAGCGTAAAGAGTTGAATGCACAAGCTGATGCTCTTGGATTAGATGGTGCAAGCTATGCCAATAAAGGTGAAGTGGCACAAGCCATACTTGACAAGCAAGCTGAACCGGTAATCGAAGACACTGATAATGGTGAACCAACTGCAGATGCAGACGGTGGTGAGGATACAGATCAGGACGATCAAGTAACTGAATAACCTTTTTGCTAATAGACTAATTCCCTAGCACATAATGAGCCTTAAATCAGCTTTTATCGAGATCATCAATAAAGTTGCAAAATATGACAAAGGCTATGGTATTCACAAAAACGGGGTAGATAACAACTACCCCGAACTTGTTGAAAGCCGTATTGTCAATTCTGTGACTGCTTTGGCGTGTAAAGATACCAAGGCTTCATTCTTATCAGGAAAAGGTTTTGGTGACGAACTGAATAAGCTTGTTGTAAATAAGAAGAAGGGCACTACCCTACTCCAACTTGATCAAGATGTCGCAGACAGTATCGCGGAGCATAATGGTGTGTACATTCATATGAATTACAATGCGAACTATGAAATCTCAACACTTGAAGTATTGCCGTTCTCAGATTGCCGCTTGAGCAAAACCGATGATGACAAAAATAACGCTAAGGTAAAAGTGTGTACAGACTGGACTGATGCTTCTAAAGCAAAAAATGCACGGCAGATCGACACGTTCAACCCTAAAAAAAAGGTTCTTGAAAAGCAGATCGAAGAAGCCGGAGGTATCAAAAAGTACAATGGCCAAGTGTTTTATTTCCGTTTTGGAAAGTACATCTATCCACTTTCACCCATTCATCCGTGCTTGGATGATGCTGATTCCGAAAAGCAAGCAGGAGTATTCAAGAATACATCGCTACGCAAAGGTTTCTTTGGTAAGACCTTGTTTGTTACCAAGCCAATGGTTGATCCACTTTTGAATAAAGATACCGATGCAGAACAAATTAAAGAGCAGGAATCTGAACGTGATAACTTCAGAGAGACAGCTAAAAAATTCGTGGGTGTCGAAAATGTTGATGGTGTGATGCATATCGAGATTGAAATGGAAAGCGACAAGCTTGAAGATGAGATCTTGATCAAGAATATTGATGCCAATATCGACGATAAGCTTTTTGCACATACAGAAAGTAGCGTAAGCAATAACATTTGTATTGCGTACCGCATCCCTCCTATGTTGATCAGACCTACTGATAAGAGCCTTTTCGCTTCATCTGGTGAAGCTATTCGTGAAATGAAGCTATTCTATCAGGAACAGACTTCTGATGAACGTATGATGGTTGAGCAAATCATCAAAAAACTAATGGCCCTACACGCAGACAAGCCTGATCAAGAATTAAAAATGATCCCATTGATCTCAACCTCTAATACCGAAACCAATGCTGATAACTAAACAAGATATTGAGAAATACCGTGAGGTTAGTCGCAACGTGGCCGATAAAAAGATCAATCCGCACATTGAAGATGCGCAGTTCTTAGACTTAAGACCATTACTTGGTGAGCGTATGTATCAGAACTTGATCAAGAACGCTACTGAATCAAATTACACGGCTTTGTTGGAAGGTGGTGAATACACGTACGGTGATCATACCTACCACAACCCCGGATTAAAGAAAGTATTGAGCATTTTCGCTTATTCACGTTATATCGTGTTTGGTTCGTACACCGATACTGGCTTTGGATTGGTTCAGAAGTCAAATCAGGACAGCACACCAGTTGCCGAAAGTTCAAAACGCAACATTCACACAAGAGATCGCGACACAGCCATGCAATATTGGTATGAGGTCGTGAACTTCTTAAACCGAAAATCAAATGATTATCCACTTTGGACTTCAGGATGCAAAACAAGTCGCCCTGGTAAGTTCAGAATATCAAAAATTAGCTAAATGACCTATTCATTTGTTGATATAAATACTTCAAAGTTCAGCATTAACGGGCGTGAATTGTTCAAGACATTCATTCCGGTTTATGTGAACGAACAGACTATTCGTGTGGTTAATATTTACGATAGCCGTTTCCCATTGATTCCCAACACTTCGGTATCAGAAATTGAGTTTGATGGTCAAACGTATGCCAATGCTACGCTGCTAAACAATGCTATACATGATGCATTGTTTTCCCGTGCTGTAAGTGGTGATATCGATAATGCTCAAATAGAAGCAAATAGGCTGGCTATAATTGATTTGAGTAGTAATAAGGCTAATGCTTCTCATAATCACGACAACAGATACTATACTCAGACCCAAGTTGATCAAATGCTTCAAAATTTAGCTATGGGAGGTAGTTTTCCTGCTAAAGGTAGAGTAGATGGTGACAATATAGTTTTTGAAGATTCAAAAGGTGTTGATCTGTTTAGCGTAGATGCAAAAACCTTCATTGTTCAAGGCAGTATAATAGAATACAAAAACAAAAAAGTAGTCCTAAAGGATTCTTCAGGAAACGAATTATCAAGCGCTGAAGTAGAAGCTGATAAACTATACTACGATGTATATTATTTTCAATCAGATCTCGAAACTGACCTTAATGATCTTATTCAAAATGAAAATTTCACTATTGCAAAAACAATTGAAGAGGACTTCTACTTTGTAAGTAGCATAAATAATACAGAAAGATTTGAAGGATCACGTATTATTTTGGATGTAGAAGACACTCCTATTGACTTAGACACTCCATCAATAATAACTGAAAATTTCAAGGCGTGGTCAATACCATCTTTGGAGTACGATTTTGTACAATTAAATAAATACAAGTTTGAATATTGGATACGTCGTAATCAAAACTTTCAAGAATTAACAGAATTAGGCGCCGAAACAAATAAAGCTATTACAACGGCTGGCTATAAGAAGTTAGGTAAAACCGACGAGGATATTCCTTTACTTGGTGGTGGTGACTTTAAAAAATCGGAGATTGATGCCAAATTAACTTCAGTAGATAGCATTAACTCTTTAAGAGCATTAGAGAAAAAGCCTTCTGAAAACACTATAAACGTATTAAATTATTATTCGGACTCCGAAGGTGGAGGCGGTGAGTTTAAATGGAATTCGACTAGCACATTAGATGATGACGGAGGAAGTATTATAAAGCCAGATAATGTGCTTACTGATGAGGCTGGAAGATGGGAGAGAATTTTTAAAACTCCTTTGATTGATATTCGTTTTTTTGGAGCTAAAGATGGAACAGATAATAATTATGAGAAAATAACTAAAGCCCTAGAGTTTTCTTACTCAAAAAAAGAAAATATATCTCCCATTGGTCAAGTGTGGGCTAAAATCCCTACGGTTGTAATACCTTCTGGAACTTACGGTGTAGAACAAACCTTATTAGTAAAACTAGGTATTAATTTATTATTTGAAGGGGGAGTATTAAAAGCTACTGCTGAGATAGATAGAGTTATTTGGACTGAGCAACAGGCATTAGATTATGAACCCGGAGTATACGGAACTAAATATCTTAAAATATACGGAACAGGTTTTATTGACGGCAATAATTTAGCATCCGTTGGTTTATGGGCTAACACTATTTCAGAATCAGAAATAAGAGGTATTACGGCATTAAATTGCACTAGAAAAAAGTGGAATGACGCACCAATTACAGCTATTTCAAATTCTTTAATTACTGTTTCTGATACTTCGGAATTTGAAGAAAGAGACTTTGTAAGAATATTTAACAACACTACTGGGCTATACGAAAGAGACGCTTTTAATATAGGTTCAATTGAATCGAGCACTCAAATTAAGCTAAACACTTCAACTAAAGATATAGATACAGGGGCTAATTCTTACTCATTAGTCTTTATTCCGTGTGGTTTTTCACTTTGTGGGAATCAAAACATTTACGAAAAACTAACCGCTTTAAAAAACACCTGTGGATTTGCATTTTCTATGGCTAGATTCCAATCGGGTACAAGTTTTATACTAGGTCACGACGACAATACACACACTAGGCTTTATTCTCACGACAATGATTTCGGTGCTATTTATTCTAGCTATAATGCTTTTGTGAACTTTAGGTCAACTTTTCAGCATAATAACTACGAGAATCTGATTTGTAGTGATGTTAATTTTGGAAATTTTTTATCTCTATACTGTGAAGTAGGAAGTAATTTTATATCTCTTAATTCCGAAGATTACCCTTTAGGTTATATATCTGGAGCAGGAACTAAAGTTAATGTAAAAGTACCTACAAATACTAATCAAGGTTGGTATAGACCTTTTGAAGTAGACGGAACAAACATTGAAATAGACATAAATGGCTCTTTAGATGTTCTTGAAAACCCTAATGTTGTAGATGATTTTGCTGTAATTAAGTTGTCTGGTAAAAAAACTACTGGCTTAAAGGTTAAATTATCTGGATATAGAAATATTCAAAGACTTTCTAATATCAAAAAATCTGTAGTAGACACTAACTACAACTTCCCTAGAATAAATTGTATAGTAGAAACTTTTGATTGGGCTACGGGTCGAAGGTTTGTTTTCGGCGATGTTAGAAATGGTTCTAAATTAGAAATGTTCAATGGTAACGACAAAGTATCTTTAGCTATTAATGAAAATGGAAGTGTAATATTTTATGACGCAAACGGTGAGAATCCGCAAGAAATAAAACAAGTAGCTCCTAATTACTTAGAAACCTCTAAAGGTTTACAAATACGAGAAAAATTAAAACTGAAAAGCGAATCTGGATTAGATAAATTTATATGGATTGATGGCGAGAATAGAATAAGATATAAAAATACAAATCCAGGGGTTTTAGATAATGATGGCTATGTTTTAGATAATAAAATAGTAAAAGTTACCACAAATAACAGCACCCACACTTTAGATTTTAAGGATAAAAACTACATCAGGGTTTTTAAAGGTTCTATTTCTGAAATTTTTATAGATGAAGGATCTTTCAAGAAAGATGATGTAGTTACTATTATTTCTTTAGAAAGTCAAGTTAAATTGACTGGAAACACAGGAGTCACTTTAAACACCGCTTATGGAAATTCTATTAAACAAGGAGGTTGTGTGCAGATTCTTTTTACAGCTGATAATTCAGCTATATTACTAGGGGATATAATTGATTCAGAGGACACCTTTGAGCCTTTAAATGATAGATTAGAAAACTTAGCGGATGATTTAGATGAAACAGAGCAGGATTCAATCAAAGAAAAAATAGGCATTGTTGAAATAGAACAAGATTCTGGAGTATTCACTCCTGCTCTTGCGGTTACAGGAGGGGCTACAATCACATCTACTCTAAGCTATGCCAATTACTCGAAGATAGGTAACGTGTGTACGTTTGCTTTAAAGTTCACCAATATAGACACTAGCGCGGCAGTTTCAAACGAAGTATTTACCGTTGTCTCACTTCCATTTACAGCACTTCAAGATACTTTAGTAGATTATTTTTTAACCGATGCTAGCGGTGGCAATGGTAGTTTGAGATGTGAAGTAAAATCAGACGAGATTGAATTAGATTATGTCACGTTGTCTTACGATGGCGATGGGACTAGCGCAAGTGAATTAATAGTATCCGGTAGTTTTATTGTTGATGAGACACCTGTATAATCAAAATAACAATCAAAATGTTTCCAAACTGTTTTCAAATATATTATCAGCCTGTATACATTTACATCAAGCGTTCTTATGAGTTAGCCGTAGATAATGGTTATGCACTAACGTATTTCGCGGCAATCACCAGCGCCATAGGTGAAACAATAAAGAGAATATTTGATATACAGATATTTGGGGTTAGCAATTTACTATTGTTGTTCGTTATTGGCACTGTATTAATAGACGCTTTTTATGGCGTTCAAAAATCAGTTAAACAATCAAAAGAAGCTTATGTAATAGCTCAACGATATGATCAAGGCACCCCCGAACGAAGAAAATGGTTAAAAGTTCACGAATTAAAAAAGTTCAAGCCTCAAAAGTTGCAATTCACTTTTTTTAAATGCTGCACGCTTTTGTTCTATTTATTTATGGTGAAAAACTTATTGGCAAGTGAAAGTGATGATGCACTAGGTCAGATACTAGGCTTTACAAGTGCCGTAGTTCTCAAAGCTCCTTTAATAATTTTTTGGTATTACGACTTTAAAAGCATAGGGGATAATAGCGCATATGTATACGGCAAGAAGGCTCCCATTTTTACCATTGTAGAAAAGATATTTGAGCCCAAAATTTCAAAATTTTTTAAATCTAATAAGGATGATAACGGAGACTCAATATAAAGAAGCTGCTCAGACGCACAATATTGAAATAGCCGCTATCAAAGCGGTTAATGAGGTTGAAGCACGTGGCGAAGCATTCTTACCGGATGGTAGCCTTAAAATACTTTTTGAAGGACACGTGTTTTGGAAACGATTAAAAGCAAACGACATTGATCCTGAAGAAGTATTAGATCAAGAAAGTAAAGACATTCTTTATAAACATTGGACCAGAAAATACTACAAAGGTGGTATTGCAGAATATGACCGTTTGATTGAAGCTTTTTTCTCCCACGAAAACCCAATGGTTCAAGTTGCGGCATACGAATCTTGTTCGTGGGGTAGCTTTCAGATAATGGGCTATCATTGGAAATCTTTAGGCTACGTTGGTGTTTTTGCCTTCTTATCAGATTTAAGACGTGGTGAATATTACAATCTCAAAGCATTTTTAAAATTCTGCGAGGCTAACAATCTAACCAGACACCTACGCTCAAAGAATTGGGCGGCATTTGCCAGAGGCTATAATGGCCCCGGTTACAAGCAAAACAAATACGACATCAAGCTTGAGAAAGCTTATAACAAATTTGCGAAATGAAACGAGATGTATCACCGACAACGATCATATTAGCCATTTTAATTTTTAGCGCAACTGCTTGGGCTTATTATATCGCTGTAACAATAGACTGATGAAAACAAATGCAATTTACATAGGAGTTATAGTGGTGCTATTGTTTGTCATTTTAAGACAATGCAACTCAGCTACACAGCAACGCCAGTCGCAAGAATCGGCAACGGAATTTCTAAACGACACAATAGCCTACTATCAAAACAAGTTAGGTCAGCAAGTAGCCGAAAAAAAAGCCATTCAAGGAGATAAAGCTACTCTTGAGATCCTGCTTTCAAAACAGATTGACAGCACCGGCCAGTTAAAAAGGCTAGTTTCAAAATATAAGAACATCGCAGCCGCTGGAAACATAACTCAAGAAACAAAAATTGATACCGTTGAAATCCCTTATGAAGCGGCAGTACCTTTTGAATTCACAAGAGAATTCACAAAACAAACAGATTATTATTCAATCACCGGCACCAGTAATCAAAATGGTGTAACTCTTAATGATATTCAAATACCTAACTCACTAAGCTTTGCAATCGGGAAAAAGCGCACTGGTTTCTTTAGATCAGAATATAGAATCGAGGCAGTTAACAGCAATCCCTACGTGCAAACCACAGGATTAGACAGCTATACATTAAAAGTGCCAACGAAGCGTTTAGGATTAAGCCTGTATGCCGGTTACGGGGTAGGATCAAACTTCACATTACAACCATCAGCAGGTATTGCGCTTACTTATACGCTTTTTAGATTATAAATAAGATTATACACTTATTAAGTTATACTACTATCCTAAGCTTCTTAAGTTCTTCACGATCGCGTTTGTCCTTATTCACTTGATAAATGGCCGTTGTTCTGCTATTGGTATGTGAGGCTAATTTTCGCGCCTGTTCAGTTTCTAATGAATCTAAAAATGTATGTTTCAGACTGTAGAAATCAGCCGTGATCTTAAGAGGCTTGCCTTCCGGTCCTATAATTTTATCAGAGTTTTTGACAAGACGGTACCATCGTTTACTTACTTGATCATCGTTAATCTTATTTTTGCCAGGCACCAAATTCTTTGAAAATATATACTCACCCGGTTTAGCAATATCCATTAACTCTTTCCATAATTCCATAGCTCCAAGCAGAATGACTTTCTTAACCTCTTTCCTACTTTTTCCCTTACTAATCACGACCGTGAATTCCTGTTCGGGTAAATTTACCTGACCATATTTTAATCGCATTAACTCAGATGTTCTGGCACCCGAAAACATAAATATTATGCAATAACGCCAGAACTCATAGTAATTCGATTTGAGGTATTTCATCACACAAGCAAGATCTTCTGGTGAAAGTATCTCTCGCTGCTTTTTAATTACTTTTTGATACCTCATATCACGCGCAAGATTCACGTCGCAACATTCATATTCAATCAACTCTGAAAATAATGAAGAAATATACCTTTTGGCATGATTGTAATAGTTTGCAGGCATTTTACATAATTCAAATACCTCTTTTAGTTGGCGCCTGGTCAAATCATCTATTGAGAGTTGCCTGTATTTAAGTTTCACAGCTGCTTTCTCTAATCGAACGATCAACCAATTTACCTGCTTTCTATGCTTATCGGTTATATCAAGTTTTTCAAGAGCCAAAAAGAATGCATCAATAAAAGGTGTTTGTGGAAGGAGTTTTCCGGCTTGAATCTCTTCATTGATCATATACTCTTTAGTAATTGGATTCCAACCTCTTTCTACTAATTCCTGCAGTAAAGATTCAATTAAAATTGCTATATAATCACGCCTTTCCTTTAAAGTATGGTATTTGTTCATTCCCTTAATTATACAAAGTTTTCCTTTGGGATAATCGTGATAATATTTAGGATCGTGAAACCGATACTGAATGTACCAGTCTTTTTCAAGCAGTTCTACACCGCCCTGTTTATAGTTTTTGGGATTGACCGATGGAGTACTTACACTGCAGCCATTTATCAGAAGTAATCTTTGTCGCTTTGTCATTGTGTTAACTTTAGGATTAACTATTGACCGCTGACAAGTGTTGAAGAATGTCTTTTTAAAAAGCCTAACCCCTTATGTGGTGCGGGGTTAGGACTTGGTGATCGCGACAGGATTCGAACCTGTGACCGTCTGCTTAGAAGGCACGGACAGACGTAATTCAAAAGCTTAACACGCTGATTTTCAACACACGTTTTAATTCAAAACATTGTCAGAAGGTCTATTTGATTTTATTGGATTAACTTTTTGATTAACGGCAGGATTATTCCTGAATATCTGTGTCTCAAATCCATAGATCCAGTTCACATTTACCATATACATTGCACATACATTACGAATGTGATCAGGTGTGAAGTGTGCATCACCTTTTCTAATCTTAGAGAGATTTTGTTGAAGCAAACCGCATACCTCGCAATATTCCTTTTCAAAGCGTATGTATCCGGAAGCTTTTAATATCTCAATTAATTGAAGCATTTTCTTATCCGTGTACATAAGGCTACTTTTTATCTTTTTGTTTTGCTTCAACTACATTATAATCTTTATCAAACTTCACGTAGTAGTCGGCTAGCATCTTAGCACCGTATGAGTTGTTTCCTCTTATAGACATTTTCACATCATAAAATTGAAAATCATTATTCATCTTACGCTCTTTAATGACTTCCTTGATGCTATCGGTGAAACTTTTGTCATTAATTGAAATTATTGCATTTGCTAAAAGATCTTTCTGTTCCTTTTCAGTCCACACAATCGTATCTATTTTGTCAATTGAAACAAACTCATAGCTATCAGGATCATTCATATTCTTTTTAATTGCTTCGGCAGCTTTTTCCTGAATAATTTCCGATTGTGATTTTTCTGAACTACAGGAAATTATAATTGTAGTTAACGTTGCTAATAAAATTCGTTTCATTTCAATGTTTTAAAAATCGGTTAGTACTTTGATTACATTACATATATAAGAGCATTCTCCTACGTTTATGGTGAAGTCCGGAAAGTTCTCTTTATCGGCATTCAGCGAAGTGAGAACTAGTTCACCGGTTTCAATATTATGAGACTTCACTTTTTTGAAGAGGATCCCTCGAGTGTTATGAAAAAAGCAAAAGACTTTAGTGGTATTGATGTGCAGCTTGTTTTTCCAGTGCATCTTAGGGATTGATCTACAATACGCCCAGTCACCTTCTGCAAGACTATATTTTGATCCGTCACTATCAGAAGTACTGTCATCCATACTTACGCCTTCTACTTCGATTTTAAACCATTTAGAACCTTTTGACGATGGGTACTTGATAGACAACTTTTCGGTTTCTAATTCATTAATGGCTAGATCATCATAAAATGCGTTTTCAAGTCCGCCTCTTCCTTTAATGGGAATCACAAATACTTCTTTTTCGGGTAGTTCTTTATCGTCGATTATCTTTCCTTCAGGCTTGTATGTTTCAGTTTCTTCATTTAAAACATCTTTGTTTTCAGGAATTTTACCTATCAAAATATCATCAATTGAATACTGTGGATATTTTGAATTTATAATTTCCGCAAGCTTTTTACTGATTTTAGTTTCTCCCCTCTGTACTTTATAAATTCTTTCCGGCCTTTCAAGACCTAATGACTCTGAAAATTGCTTAGCATTTTCAAAACCAAGATCATCAATTAAAAAATTGACAAAATCTATTGATTTCTTATTCCTAATATCCATTACACTTTTTTTCGTGTAAAACCTGCATAAACACTGGGTTTTATGATTTTAACATTCAAATTATACACTTTTATTTGTGTATTACACTTTTTTACGTGTATATTTACACCGTTGTTGTAACAAAGTACGTATAAAAAGCTGAGTTACTCAACATATCAGAATCAAATTAGTAGAAAAGTACCAATGGAATTATTAACCGCTAGAGAACAAACAATCGCTGAACTAATCACTCAGGGAAAGGCTCAAAAAGAGATCGCAGACGAACTCTTTGTCAGTCCGCACACCGTGCGCAATCACATCATCAACATTATGAAAAAGTGGAACGCACGCAATTCAGTTGATGTTGCACGCAAGTACATCCTTCAAAATCCAAAGCAATTCTTTACTGCAATCTGCTTCCTGATCATCCAGTCAATGATTGTATTCAACTGTGAGACTATGGAGATCAGACGCCCGGTAAGAAACAGCAATCGCACAAGAACTTCACGCAAATACGAATAGTTATGAAAACGGTAACAACAGACATTTTAGAACTTAAAGGTGAAGAGATAGGAAACAAGCCCAGCAATCAGCTGTGTGACTATCTCAAGAAATACACCACTGGTAAAGAACGCGCACAGGCTTCTGTAAATAGCGGTGTAGGCATACATACCATTATTTCTTTGGGAGTTGGTCGCGCCACGATCACAGAGCAAAACATTAAAGGCTTGATCGAACTGGTTTATTTGGCGATTGAAAACTGTGCAGCACAAGCTGCAGAATATAAGGATGCTGGGAACAAGCTTAAGAAACTACTTAAAACCGCTTAGGAATGGCACGCAATCCAGCAATCACGCAAATCTACATTTTAGAAGAGCAAATAAAACAATTACAAGACACCGTGAAGGTGTTGAAGAAGGGGCTTCAAGATAGTGGTGCATCTAAAGGCCCCGCCCGAAAGGGTATAAAAGAAAGCATCAAGCAGGATGTTGAACGACAACTGGCTAGAAGAAGAATTAAACAAATGAAAAAAGCCACCGGTGGTCGGTAGCTTTTTATATCAGAATCAAATCGAATAATCACAAACAATTTGACTATGGCAAATGTACTTAAAAAAATTCAAGTCGCTAATCCGCTAATCAATTTTGATATGCCGGAACACGCAGAAATGTATGAATGCATTGAGAATGATATCGAGATGGCTGCCTTTTATCATCACTTACTGGATATCGCAGACCATTGTGAAGATCACGGTTACGAGCGCCCAATGTTTCGCGCGATGATCTACGCAATGATATCCTACTCAACAGACTGCAATATCAACGCTCAAATGCTACTACTATGAAAATGTTTATCGAATTCAAATTTGGCAGATGGCTCGTAAACGGTAAGCGTATGCAAGACCTGAATATGGACGAAAAGCACTTTATGGATGATTTCTTTCGTGAAGTGAAAGTAACTCAAGAAATGTACAACCCTCAAAAATCAGCGTAATGGAAAACGAATTCAACGAAATACTGAAACTGATTGACAAAAAGAACTGCGCACTAAGCGCCTTTGTGCTAGGCTTTGCCTTGGGCATATCAATAATGGCCGTGCTCTTTAACATCATAAATGGATAAGCTATGAGTTACGACGATTGGAGACTGGCCACGCCAGACAGCTACGAGAATGAAGATGGTAATACCTGCCTGTATTGTGGTGAAGGTATAGATAGCAGTAAAAGCTACTGTGATATGAACTGTAAAACAGCAGACTGTAATGAGTAATCTATTAGAAAAATTAAGTAAACCACTTGCTATTAAAGATGTTGACTTTAGAGTACAATCTATAAGCAATAAAGGTTTTGCAACCATACTCGTGTATAAAGATGCGCGTGTGGATATGAATAGACTGGATGAAGTATGTGGTACAGACTGGCAGGATAAATATGAGTTGATCAACGGGCAATTATTTTGCTCTATAGGAATCAAGATCAATAGTGAATGGGTATGGAGACAAGATGTAGGAATTGAAAGCAATACCGAAAAAGTAAAAGGTCAAGCTTCAGATGCATTCAAGCGTGCCGGGTTTCGCTGGGGAATAGGTCGTGAACTTTATGACTACCCCTTAATTCAAATGATGCTTGATCCTTCTGAATTCACAGTAACAGAATACCAAGGTAAAAAGAAAGCAAAAG
>PAJP01000003.1 GCA_002706095.1 Methylophaga sp.
GCTGGAGCTGGAGCTGGAGCTGGAGCTGGAGCTGGAGCTGGAGCTGGAGCTGGAGCTGGAGCTGGAGCTGGAGCTGGAGCTGGAGCAGTATCTTGTTTTTCTGGCAGAGGTGTATCTTTTTCTGCTATTTTTTCGCCTTCGTCAGTTAGGCTAACACCGACTTCGGTAATTGGCTCGTCTCGTTCTGGCTCATCGTCTAATGGTTCGATAACAGAGTCAAAAGGAATAGGCTTTTCAACGATATCTTCTATATCTTTTTTTGCAACGGATGCTAATAAGAACCAGGCAATGACACCAATCACTAAAACTAATAAGGCGGCGCCAATTAAGCGTTGCTTTTGTACTAGTGTCATTACCTGCTACTCCATTACTTAATGATGATTAGGTGAGTTTACCTCATGATACTTATTTTTATCACTGGTAATCACGCCCGCATCATCGGAAGGTGATGGCATATGCTGCAGAGCAACGTCCAGCACTTCATAAATCCATTTCACCGGTGTAATAGTCAAACCTTGTTTTACATTTTCAGGAATTTCTTTTAAATCCTTGATGTTATCGTGAGGTATCAGAACTGTATCGATACCACCGCGATGGGCAGCAAGTAATTTTTCTTTTAAACCACCAATGGCTAAGACTTCCCCACGTAGTGTGATTTCGCCGGTCATAGCCACATTGGCTTTGACAGGAATACCTGTAATCGCTGAAACAAGTGCTGTACACATACCGATGCCAGCGCTAGGTCCATCTTTTGGTGTTGCGCCTTCCGGTACATGTACGTGCAGATCATGTGTTTGCAAGAAATCATCACTTATCCCCCAGTCGGCAGAACGTGAGCGCACAACAGTGGTTGCTGCTTGAATGGATTCTTGCATAACGTCACCCAGTTTACCGGTATAGGCAGACTTACCTTTGCCCGGCATAACCGCTGACTCAATGGTTAAGAGCTCACCGCCAACTTCTGTCCAAGCTAGACCGGTTACTTGACCTACACGATCGCTCTCTTCGGCCATTCCGTAACGGTAATGATAGACACCAAGGTAGGTTTCAATGTTTTCAGCAGTGACGACAACTTGTTGTTCTGGCATTTCCGTCAAAATCTGTTTAACTAATTTGCGACAGATTTTTGAGATTTCACGCTGTAAGTTACGCACACCAGCTTCACGCGTATATCGGCGGATAATTTCCATTACCGCATCTTCTCTGATATCGACTTCTTTCTCTTTAAGACCGTTATCTTTAATCGCTTTCGGCAAGAGATATTTCATCGCGATATTGAGTTTCTCGTCTTCTGTGTAACCCGCAAGGCGTATGATTTCCATACGGTCACGCAAAGCGTCAGGAATATTAAGTGTATTGGCTGTACAGACAAACATGACATCAGATAAATCATATTCAACTTCTAAATAATGATCAGCAAATGTCGAGTTTTGTTCAGGATCTAACACTTCTAATAATGCAGAAGCAGGATCACCACGGAAGTCTTGCGCCATTTTGTCAATTTCATCTAATAGAAATAATGGGTTTTTAACTTCCGTTTTACAGATATTCTGTATCACTTTACCTGGCATAGAGCCGATATAAGTTCTACGGTGCCCGCGTATTTCAGCCTCATCTCTAACACCACCCAAAGCCATTCTTGTAAATTTACGATTAGTGGCTCTGGCTATTGATTGAGCAATAGATGTTTTACCCACACCAGGTGGGCCAACCAGGCAAAGAATCGGACCTTTTGATTTTTTGACACGCTTTTGTACAGCCAAGTATTCAACGATTCGTTCTTTGACTTTTTCCAGACCATAGTGATCTTCATCTAGGACATTTTCAGCCTTGTTTAAATCAAGGGTCGCTTTAGAACGTTTTTTCCAAGGGACTTCTAACAAAGATTCAATATAGTTTCTGACAACAGTTGCTTCTGCAGACATCGGTGACATCATTCGAAGCTTTTTAAGTTCAGCATCAGCTTTAGCGCGTGCTTCTGCCGGCATTCCTGCCTTCTCAATGTTCGCAGCCAGTTCGTCAGTTTCGTTACCAGCCTCGTCAATCTCACCGAGTTCTTTTTGAACCGCTTTTAACTGCTCATTAAGGTAATATTCGCGTTGGCTTTTTTCCATCTGCTTTTTAACGCGGTTACGAATACGTTTCTCGATTTGTTGAATATCGATTTCACCTTCAAGGAAAGCCATCAATTTTTCGACTCTGGCTTTAACGTCACTCATTTCAAGCAAGGCTTGCTTGTCTTCAAGTTTTAACGTCATATGCGCTGCGACGGTATCAGACATCCGCGAAACATCTTCAATACTGGAAAGCGACGAAATAACCTCTGGTGGTATTTTTTTGTTCAGTTTTACGTACTGCTCAAACTGTCCTAGCAAGGTCCGCATTAAAACATCGGCTTCTCTATCGTCATCAACTTCATCTAAGAACGGCGCGACTTCAGCCTCTATGTGAGTTTCATGGTTAGTGAAGTAGGCCACACTGGCACGCTGAACACCTTCAACCAATACTTTAACTGTGCCGTCAGGCAGTTTTAATAATTGTAAAATATTCGCGAGTGTGCCGGTTTCATATAAACCGTCGGTGTCAGGTGCATCTTCAGAAGAATCTTTCTGAGCCACCAGTAGAATCTGTTTACTCTCGTCAGTCGCTTGTTCGAGGGCTTTGATAGATTTATCTCTCCCTACAAAAAGCGGTATTACCATATAGGGATATACGACAACATCACGAAGTGGTAAAACGGGGACAACCTTCATACTGTTATCGCTAGAAGTGGTGGTTAATTCATTTTCCATTAAGGCAAACCTCATACATGTGTCTGTCGACACCCAATTTTCAACATAAAATTAATATGGGGACAGACAATAAAAAATCAAGCATATTGAGAAATATGCTTGATTTAGTGTGTAAACAGAATGGTTCGTTTGACCGATTATTTGTCGCCGGATGCTAAGTCCGTATTTTGATCTTCATAAATCAAAATTGGTGCATTTTCACCAGCGATGACACTCTCATCAATCACAACTTTTGAGACATTATCGGCTGATGGTAGCTCAAACATGGTATCAAGTAAGACATTTTCGATAATCGAACGGAGCCCACGTGCACCTGTCTTTCTCTCCATTGCTTTCCTTGCAATCGCACGTAATGCATCATCTCTGAACTCAAGCTCAGCATTTTCCATATTGAATAATTGCTGATACTGCTTGGTTAGCGCGTTTTTCGGTTCAGTCAAAATCTGAACTAAGGCTTTTTCGTCAAGCTCATCCAGTGTGGCAACAACAGGTAAGCGACCTACAAATTCAGGAATAAGCCCATACTGAATCAGATCTTCAGGCTCGACAGTTCGTAATGACTCGCTCAAAGGTCTATTATCGTCAACACTTTTCACTTCAGCAGAAAAACCTATGCCACCTTTCTGAGTGCGGTTTCTGATCACTTTATCAAGACCAGCAAAAGCGCCGCCACAAATAAATAAGATTTTACTGGTGTCAACTTGCAAAAATTCTTGCTGAGGATGTTTCCTTCCGCCTTGAGGAGGAACAGAAGCAATCGTGCCTTCAATCAGCTTGAGGAGTGCTTGTTGTACACCTTCACCGCTAACATCACGTGTGATAGATGGATTATCAGATTTACGAGATATCTTATCTATCTCGTCGATATAAACGATACCTGTTTCAGCCTTGTCGACATCATAGTCACATTTTTGTAGAAGCTTTTGAATGATATTTTCAACATCTTCCCCGACATAGCCCGCTTCAGTCAGGGTGGTTGCATCAGCCATAGTGAAAGGCACATTTAGCTGTCTTGCTAATGTTTCTGCTAGCAATGTTTTACCACTACCAGTCGGACCAATTAAAAGTATATTACTTTTAGAAAGTTCAACATCACTTCCCTTGTGCGCCGTACGGAGACGTTTGTAGTGATTGTAGACTGCAACAGAAAGATAACGCTTCGCTCTTTCTTGCCCAATAACATAGTTATCAAGTGCTTCGTTAATTTCACGTGGCGTTGGCAGTTTTGATTCAGCCTCTTCAGTGGCCATTTCCTGCATTTCTTCACGGATGATGTCATTACATAGTTCGACGCATTCATCACACACAAATACGGATGGACCAGCGATTAATTTCTTGACTTCATGCTGGCTTTTTCCACAAAAAGAGCAATAAAGCAATTTATCATCGTTATTTTTGTCGTCACTCATATTTTTACTACCTTACGCGTCATCTATAAATTTTATCGACCAATACTACTTATTCTGTAGGTCGGCTTGTCAATACTGAGTCAATTAAGCCGTATTCAACAGCTTGTTCACCATTCATGAAGTTATCACGATCAGTATCTTTGCGAATAGCTTCTATATCTTGACCAGTATGTTTTGCGAGAATTCCATTTAGACGATCACGAATACTCAGAATCTCTTTTGCATGAATGTCAAAGTCAGACGCCTGTCCTTGGAATCCGCCTAATGGTTGATGAACCATAATACGAGAGTTAGGTAGACAATAACGTTTGCCTTCAGCACCACCGGCTAACAATACTGCCCCCATACTGGCTGCTTGTCCGATACACAATGTGCTGACATTGGGTTTAATAAATTGCATCGTATCGTAAATTGCCAAGCCAGCTGTAACAGCGCCGCCAGGTGAATTAATGTATAGATGGATATCTTTATCAGGATTTTCCGATTCAAGAAATAGTAACTGTGCAACAACCAAATTTGCCATTTGGTCTTCTACCGGACCAACTAAAAATATGACACGTTCTTTTAATAAGCGAGAAAAGATGTCATACGAGCGTTCACCACGAGATGTTTGCTCTACAACGATAGGTACCAATGCATTCTGAATCATACTGGTTTCATCACCAGAAAATTTATTTGTCATAACCATCCTAATTTCAAGGTCCCAATAAAAAAACAGCCCATACCCATTTCACATGAGTACGGGCTGCATTCAGTATCAGCGTTGTTAATTAGTTAGACACTGCATTAACGACGTCTGAGAATGTTGATGTACTCTCTTCTACTTTAACATGGTCGTAAATCCATTCAACCACCATGTCTTCAACGACTGTCATTTGAATTTCAGACAATCTTTCTTGATTGTTCATGTAGAAAGTAACCACTTCTTCTGGATCTTCATAGCTCGCAGCAATTGCGTCAATAGCTTCTTTAACGCGATCTTCATCAGGACGAATTTCGTTATCCGAAATAATCTTACCAATCAAAAGGCTTAACTTAACGCGTTTTTCTGCATTATCTTTAAAATTATCTGGATTAAATGGCAAGCCTTCGACATTCACGCCTTGATTGCGGAGATTGTTCTTTGCTTGTTCTACTAGATATTGAGCTTCACGCTCTACTGGCGCTGATGGCAGAGCGATGTCATTATTTTCTGCTATCGAATCCATCGCTTTGCGTTTGTTTAACGTTTTTAGTGCAGACTTAAGTTCACGTTCCATATTAGCGCGAACTTCTTTTTTCAATGCGGCAATACCCTCTTCAACACCGCATAGTGCTGCAAATTCTTTATCTAGCTTAGGTAGCTTTTTCTTAGCGACTTGTTTAACTGTCACTGCGAACTTAGCTTCTTTACCTTGTAAATGCTCAGCGCGGTAGTCTTCAGGGAATGTCAATGTCACATCTACTTCTTGATCCGCTTTTTTGCCAATCAATTGCTCTTCAAACTCTGGCAACATACGGCCCTGACCAAGCTCAAGAAGTACATCCTGGCCTTTACCACCTTGGAATTCTTCACCATCGATGGTGCCAACAAAATCAATGGTGACGCCATCACCATCTTTTGCACCACGTTTTAAAGGTTCCCATGTCATACGTTGTTCGCGTAATGTTTCAAGCATCCGGTCAACGTCTTCATCAGTGACTTCAGCAACTGTTTTTTCCAAGTTGATATCGTCTAGTTTGACATTGTCTACTTCAGGGAAGACTTCATAGTTGAGTGTATAGATGAAGTTGCTGCCTTTTTCATCCATGCTATCTATATGAGGAGGACTTGCTGGGTTGATTCCTTCTTGAGTGAAGGCTTCACGCATGCTTTCTTGTACAAGAGAGTCGATTACTTCGCGACGAGCTGATGGACCGTGTGTTTTCGCG
This sequence comes from Methylophaga sp., assembly GCA_002706095.1. Lineage (GTDB taxonomy): Bacteria > Pseudomonadota > Gammaproteobacteria > Nitrosococcales > Methylophagaceae > Methylophaga > Methylophaga marina. The sequence goes on from PAJP01000003.1 coordinate 6,113, forward strand.
ACCATGTTCATCGGTACTTTACCTGGACGGAAACCGGCCATTTTCACATTAGGTCTAATTGACTTAAGGCGATCCTGTACTGCTTGTTCGATATTGGCATCTTCGACTGTGACGGTCATACGGCGACCAAGTTCGCTCACGTTTTCTACAGTAACTTGCATTCTCTAACCTCAAACATGGGGATTTAGGCATGGCGGTTTCGCCATCCGCCTATTTGTAGTAATGGTACGAGAGGAGAGACTCGAACTCTCACAGGTTACCCTACTGGAACCTAAATCCAGCGCGTCTACCAATTCCGCCACTCTCGCATATTTATTTATCAGACATGCCTGATGCCTGAAAGAAGTCGGCTATTATAGCGATAACATTCCGATAAAACTAGCCTTGAATTGCTAAAAAACTAATTCCCATGTTTGTTTGTTGGCAAAACTGCTGAAATGCAATGAATTCTTGTTGAGAAATTTCTCGCTGAGTTTGATGTCGATCAGCCATAAAAATACCAATAACTTTGTTTTTAACCACGACAGGCATAAGCAAATGCGGCGGATTACCTAATGTGGTTTGTATCTGCTTGGAAAGCTGACCTGCTTCGTCAACTGATAAAAATACGGCATGGCGCTGCTCTACGCATTGACTAAAAGCTGGATTCTTGTCTAAAGTGATGGTTAATCGCTGTTTGAGATATTCTGTCTGCTCACCTAAAACTGACTTACAAATTAAGTCAGTTTTAGCCTCATTCAATATCATGAATATGGCTCGATCCATGGCTAAGCCACGTATCAATCCTTCTAGAGTCATCTCAAGCATGATGTTAATCGAGGGTAATGGTATGTCTTCAAGGGCTTGTACCATTTCCTGAGATACTTTCATCAGGTAATCAAAATCAGCTTCCAACTTTTTATTATGATTATTAACGTCGGGCACATCTGTCTTTTCATGATGCTCATCTAAGTAATCTGGGAGCTGTATAGCACGGCTTATTTGCTCGCTACCGTATAAAATAGTGAGTTCTTTTGCTTTATTGACATTTAATAGAACCAGGTTTTTCGCTTTTTCAATTGAAAGCTCACAGATACTTGAAGCCTGTATCGCGACAAGCTCAAGCTCAGCTTCATTCCAGCCATGCTGGGCAGATTCAGCCACATCAATGGCTAATGAAATAAGCTGGGTATTTTTTTCTGATAATTGGTTATTAAGATAATCATTCAGCAAATCGCCTAAAGCCCAGTCATGACACAAAGCTTTGGTTAAGTCGACAATCCTGAACCCTAAGACCTTCAGTTCTGCTTGGGTGGATTCATTACCTTTTTGTAAATCATTGAGTAAGACCTGACTTTCTTTATCAGCAAATGCCCAAAAAGCCATATAGCCCAGACGCGAAAGTAACGTTGCTATAAAGATATCTTCAGCATCATTGCGCTTTAAATGCTTAGCAAATTCTCGTGCCTGAGTAGCAGCATGAAAAGCAAATGCCATTTCTTGTATCAGTTGTGTACGCTGTTCACCTGCTTGTAAATTGTCAATCAGGGCCATTGACAGGGTTAAGACCTTGATTTGCTCAAAGCCCATGACCATGACTGCACGAGATACCGTACTGATACTGTGCTTTGTTGGATTGAAATGAACAGTATTCACCGCTTTTAAAACCCGGCTGGTCAAAGAGGCATCTTGAAGAATAATATTGGCGACATCTGACGCTGAACTTTTTCCGCTATTTAGAGCTTTTGTGACGTTGGCAACCGTTCCCGAAAAGATCGGCATATCCACTTCACTAAGTTGTTTGACCCAATCAGATAGCGCAGTGTTTACCATTCAATATTAATCCAAAGACTTTTTCTGATTAGCTACACCATGTGGCACATGGCCTGTAGCGACATGCTCAAGCGCAGATTGACAATGCTTTTCTTGATCATCAAAAAATATGTCAGCGCCAAATGATTTCAAAAATGGTCCTTTGTCCATGCCACCTAAAAATATTGCTTCGTCGATACGGATCTCCCAAGCCCTTAGGGTTCTGATAACACGTTCATGTGCTGGTGCAGATCGCGCAGTTACCAGTGCTGTTCTGATCGGTGAAGCATTTTCACCATATTCCGTCTGAATTTGATTTAGCGCCATTAAAAAATCTTTAAACGGCCCACCAGGCAGAGGTTCACGTGCGGTCTGTTGTTCATTTTCAGTAAATGCTTTTAATCCCTTTTCTTTGAAAATTCGCTCCGAATCGTCAGAGAACAGAACGGCATCACCATCAAATGCAATTCTAAGTTGATCGCTATCATTATTATTCCTAATGTGTGAAGGCAGAATTGTCGCAGCAGCAATACCTGCTTCTAACGCCATTCCGACATCCTCAGGACTGGTTGATAAAAATAAATGTGCATTAAACGGCGCCACATAACGATACGGACTGCTTCCAGATGTAAATACTGCGCGGGTAATGGCTAATCCATGATGTTGAATAGAATTAAAAACACGAAGCCCCGTATCAGCACTATTGCGAGACAATAAAATAATCTCAACCTTGGGTGTGTTTGGGTTGTTGTCATTTAACGCGAGTAATTTACGTACCAGACTAAAGGCACCGCCTGGCGCTAAGGGGACATCTTCATTTTCTATTTGATAGCGACAATAAGCTTCTGTGCCCTGATCTTCATAGATGCGATGACTTTCATCCAAGTCAAATAAGGCGCGAGATGAAATAGCGAGAACAAGCGGTTTTGTATCCATCATGGTTCAAACATCCCTTAATAATGACTGTCCATCAGTCCGTGCAACTCGGATAATACGCTCCCAGGCAATCTGCCCTTGTTGATTTATACTGGGATATTCAGAAAGACTTTTGAGGTCGTCACTCAAACTATCAATGACAGACACCTCCTCGGGTTTGCCTTTTGGAAAGTTACTATTTTCAGAAAACACGATTCGGCAAAAAATAGGAATCTTCGGTGCCAGTGTCTGAAGTGCGTGTTTGGAGTTATAGATTCTATGCAGTGGGTTAGTAAATTTAAAACTTCTGCCATCAATGATCTGGGTCCATTGATCGATATGATCAGCCCCAAACAAGTGACCTGACATGGGATAAGTTTCAATAATTAACAATCCTTGTTCAATCAATACTAAACGTTCAATTTCAATCATTCCCCCCAACCCGTCAGGAATGATTATCGATTTTGCTTCTTCTTTTTTGACAGTCTGTAATGCGCGCTCTAATTTGCGAGAGTAAAAAGAACGCTTTCTTTTACGTCTAATGATGAGTGCAATACACAACAGGAAAAAAATCGCTGTAGCAATGGCTACTTGAATGGATAAATCTAAATTAATAATCGTACTGGCCTCAATATTGTTGTGTACTAATTATACGAAATCATCGTTGTATTGTATTCATTTTATGTTAAGGCTACAGCGGTAAATGTGTAATAGGATCTTCATGAATGATGACTTCCGCTTCATCAAACAAATCAGCTATCTCTCGTTCAAGTGCATCCGCAATGTCGTGAGCTTGCCTCAAACTCAATGTTTCATCCAATTCAAGATGAAGTTGAATAAACACTGTTGTCCCCGATCGTCGTGTACGAAGATCATGTAAGCCACGCGCTTGAGGATGTTTTAAAATCAGTGCACTAATTTTTTCTCGTTCATTATCAGGCAACTCATGATCCATTAGTAAATCAATCGACTCTCTTACAATCCCCCATGCACTGTGTAATATGAATAAGGCAATAGCAATAGCGATAAGCGGATCTGATAATGTCCAACCATTCAGACTCAATACAAGCGCCAGAATAACACCACCATTGACCAGTAAGTCGGTTTTGTAATGTAAGGCATCAGCTTTGATTGCCGTCGAGTCCGTTTGTTTTATCACGTAGTTCTGGAATACCATCAACGCAAACGTGGCGATGATAGAAAACACCATCACAGTGATTCCGATGGTCATACCCTGCTCCATAGCTTCAGGTTTAAACAATCGGTTTATAGCCTGAAGAAGCAGTATGCCGGCTGAGCCTGCGATGAACATAGATTGGCCCAGTCCGGCCAGAGACTCTGCCTTGCCATGTCCGAAACGATGTTCTCTGTCTGCGGGCTGTAACGCATGATGCACAGCAATCATATTCAAAACAGATGCGAGCACATCAAGACTCGAGTCAACAAGTGTTGCCAGAATGCTCACCGAGTCAGTGAGAAACCAAGCAAATAGCTTAACGATTATCAGAGTAATAGCCGTAACAACAGATGCATAGGTGGCTATACGCATCAATTGGGCTTTATCAATGTGTTGAGGCTTATTCATGGACTTAGTATAGTGGATTCAATTCAAGTAACGTGAGTTTAGTATTTATGATGCTCACATAACTCATTTTAGGAAAGCTTTATGCCAATCTCGACGATCAATACCAGCCCATTCGAAGGACAAAAACCGGGCACTTCAGGTTTACGAAAAAAAGTCAGTGTCTTTAAGCAATCTCATTATCTGGAAAACTTTATTCAATCCACTTTTAATGCGCTAGGTGATTGTGAGGATAAAACCTTAGTGGTTGGTGGTGACGGTCGCTATTACAATCAAACGGCGATACAAATCATTCTAAAAATGGCTGCAGCTAATGGTTTTTCGCATGTTTGGGTCGGTCAGAATGGTATTCTCTCTACACCTGCCGCGTCATGTGTTATCCGGAAATACAAAGCGTTTGGCGGTTTGATTTTGTCGGCAAGCCACAATCCGGCAGGTATTGATGGTGACTTTGGTATCAAATTTAACACCAGTAATGGTGGGCCTGCCCCGGAATCAATTACTAGTAAAATTTATGAACATTCTGCTGAAATTACTGAATATAAAATCTCTAATGCAGCCGATATTGCACTTCACAAATTAGGGCAGCAAACGCTGGGCTCAATGACAGTTGAAGTGATTGATCCCGTCTCAGATTATGCACAGTTAATGCAGTCTATTTTTGATTTTCCAAAAATCAAAACATTTATCACCACAAGCGATTTTTCAATGCGATTTGATGCAATGCATGCGGTCACCGGACCCTACGCCATTGAGATATTAGAAAACTTGCTGGGAGCACCTAAAGGGACTGTCATAAACGGCATTCCATTACCTGATTTTGGTAATGGCCACCCAGATCCGAACCTAACCTATGCTGAAGAACTTGTGACCGAGTTATTCTCAGATAACGCCCCGGATTTTGGTGCTGCCTCAGACGGCGATGGTGATCGCAATATGATCCTGGGGAAACAATTTTTTGTGACCCCTTCTGACAGCTTGGCTATTCTTGCGGCCAATGCTCAGCTCGTACCAGCATATAAAAATGGTATCACTGGTATTGCTCGTTCCATGCCAACCAGTCAGGCTGCAGACCGCGTAGCCGAAAAATTAGGGGTTGAGTGCTTTGAAACGCCGACTGGCTGGAAATTCTTTGGTAACTTGCTTGATGCAAACCGCGTGACTTTATGTGGCGAAGAGAGCTTTGGCACAGGTTCTAATCACATTCGTGAAAAAGATGGCTTATGGGCTGTACTTTTCTGGCTCAATATTCTGGCCGTGAAACAACAATCGGTGGCGGAATTAGTTAATCAACATTGGTTAACATTTGGACGTAATTACTACACTCGACATGATTATGAAGGTGTACCCACTGAACAAGCAGAAGCCCTGATTGAACACCTACAGCTTCAACTAACGACATTACCTAAACAGCAGCTTGGTGAGCGTATCGTTAGTTATGCAGATAACTTCAGTTACCATGATCCAATTGACGATAGTGTTGCAGAAAAACAAGGTATTCGTATCGGTTTTGAGGGCGGTGACAGAATCATTTTCCGGCTATCTGGGACAGGTACTGAGGGTGCCACCTTACGGGTTTATATTGAATCCTATCAAGATGATCCTGAACAATTAAACAATGACACGCAATTCGCACTAGCTGATCTTATTCAACTCGCTGATGAACTAGCCAAAATTACTGAACTGACAGGCAGAACAGCGCCAACCGTTATCACTTAAAATTTTATAATCATGATACAAACTCTTATTCTTGGATCAAGCTCACCTTTCAGAGCTGAACTACTTAAAAAGCTGCAGATTAATTTCATTCAGCATTCACCTGATATTGACGAGACACAGCTGGAAGGTGAGTCAGCACCGGCATTAGTCGAGCGACTGGCTCAAGAAAAAGCACGGGTCATTGCTGAAACCTATCCGCAAGCACTCATTATCGGTTCAGATCAGGTTGCTGTTGCGGATGGCAATATTTTGGGTAAACCAGGTAACCATCAGACAGCGATTCAGCAATTAATGATGGCTTCAGGAAAATCCGTCACTTTTTATACTGGCCTTGCCTTGTACAATGCTGAAAATCAGACAATGCAGCATATTGTTGAGCCATTCACTGTACATTTTCGAGAGTTAACGGAAAAGCAGATTGAATACTATCTGAATCAAGAAAAACCCTACCAATGTGCGGGCAGCTTTAAATCCGAAGGGTTCGGGATCAGTTTATTCAGTCATTTAGAGGGTGATGATCCTAATAGCTTGATAGGTCTACCACTCATAAAACTCATTGAGTTGTTGAGTAACGAAGGTGTCGATATTCTTCAACCCAATGAGTAGTGGATATCGATTATTCTTGATTTTCTGGTTGTTGTTTCAGTTTTTCAGCATTTGCCATTGCTGATGCCTGAGCCGCATAGTTGTTCATTGTTTTTGTCATCAGTTGACGAGCTGCTTTAGAGCGCATCGATTTGGCCATACCTTCAACAAGACTTGTTTCAACATTATTTGATGATAAATGCGTTTTCAATTCATCAAGGTGTGTTTCACAACTCTGCAAAATACTTTGTGCGGCTTCTTGTGGATTGTTGCCTTGATAGTTGCTAGTTAGATGTCCTTGCATCATACATTTATTGTAGTCAGTCAAAATAGAATACATTTTTGTTTGTGCTTGTTCTGGCATATCAGCAGGTGTGACATACTCTTGTGCAAGGACAACTGATGAGGCTGTTATTAATAAAGCAGATACTAAAATTTTTTTCATGGCGACTCCATTGTTGCAAATACTATGTTGAGTTATGAATATTGATTGACTCAACCAGCAGGAAATAATTCCCGATAATACGCCAGAACAGCATAATTTTCATGCATGACTTTTACACAGCTAAATAAAGTGCAATTCAATACCTGATTCACTCAAAAAAACTGTGTCATATATTCGAGTAAAACATTAAATGATTAACACAACCGATGATAACCGACTTAATCAGCTTACTGATTGGGTAAAAAAACTATTCCCTGATGAGCCATTCAGCATTACTGTTGCTTCAAGTGATGCCAGCTTTAGACGATACTTTCGGCTACACACAGTTAACGATACATATATTCTGATGGACGCCCCACCTGAGCATGAAAATATAAGTAGTTTTATCAATATTGATGAGTTTCTTGCAAAGTTTGATGTTGCAGTGCCCCACATTTTCCACAAGGATGAAGATAACGGTTTTCTGATGCTGAGTGATCTGGGTGATATTTCATTTTTGAAAGCATTAGCACACGGGAATTCAGACATACTCTATCGTGCAGCGATTGATGAACTGGTTAAAATGCAACAGTCCAGGCCACAAGAGGCAACGGCTGGATTACCGCTATACGATGAAAAAAAATTACGTGATGAAATGTCACTGTTTCCAGATTGGTTTTTAGGTAGACATTTATCCATCAAAGCACCGGAGTCATTATCAATTATCTACGATTTTTTAATCGAAGAAATTAAACATCAACCAGTGTGCTTTGTGCATCGTGATTATCACAGTCGAAATCTGATGGTATGTAAAGAGAACTCACTTGGCATTATAGATTTTCAAGATGCCGTTATTGGTCCCATTAGCTATGATCTCGTGTCTTTACTAAAAGACTGCTACATTCAGTGGCCGTATGAACAACAACAGTCATGGCTTGAGTATTATAAATCAGTGGCCATTGAGGCTAAGTTGCTAAATTATGAGGAAAGTCATCACTTGCAACGTTGGTTCGATATGACAGGTTTACAGCGCCACCTTAAGGTGCTTGGTATCTTTTGCCGCCTAAACTATCGTGATGGTAAAGCTAATTACCTCAATGACTTACCATTAACTCTTCAATATGTTTTTGACGTCTGTGAACGTTATGAAGCGCTTGCTCCTTTATATGAATTTATGAGTAACACCCCAGAAATAGTGGCAATTAAATGAAAGCAATGATTTTAGCAGCTGGTCGCGGTGAACGTTTACGACCATTAACAGATCACACTCCTAAACCGCTTGTAAAAGCAGGAAAAAAAAGACTGATTGAATACCTTATTGAAAATCTAGTGGCAGCTGGTGTTGATGAGATTGTGATTAATTATGCTCATCTGGGCGAGCAATTCCCTGTCGCTCTAGGAACTGGTGAACGCTATGGTTGCCGCATCACGTATTCACCGGAAAATGAAGGTAGTTTAGAAACTGCAGGCGGTATAGCTCAGGCATTACCTTTATTGGGGGATGAGCCATTTATCGTAGTCAATGGTGATATATGGACTGACTATGATTTTTCTAACTTGGCAAAGTATTCACTTCAGCATAATTGTGACTGCCATTTAGTCATGGTGAATAACCCAGAGCACAATGCTGATGGCGATTTTGCACTCGCCGAAAATGGCTGTGTGATGCTTTCAGGAAATAAAAAGTTCACGTTTAGTGGAATGGGACTTTACCATCCAAGATTATTTAAACACTTACAGGTTGAACGTAAAGCACTTAAGCCTATTTTCGAGAAAGTGATACAAGATAACAGGATGACTGGAGAACTCTATAAAGGGCAGTGGTCAGATATTGGCACACTGGAGCGTCTGACAGCCTTAGAAAAAGAGCTTAGTTAAACTAAGCTCTATCCGCACATAAAAATTCTAATAATGCTTTTTGGGCATGCAGACGATTCTCTGCTTCGTCCCAGACAACACTTTGATCACCATCAATCACTTCAGCGGTCACTTCTTCACCACGATGAGCTGGCAAACAATGCATAAATAAAGCATCTTTTGCAGCTACTTTCATAATGTCGTTATTCACTTGGAAATCGGCAAAGGCTTGCTCTCGTTTGCGTTGCTCTTCCTCTTGTCCCATGCTCGCCCACACATCGGTGACGACTAGGTCGGCATCTTTAGCAGCCTCAGCAGCACTGTTAAATAACTCGATTTTCGCTTCAACAGCAGACACAACTTCAGACTTAGGCTCGTATCCTGCTGGCGTTGCTATATGTAATTCAAACCCAAATTGCTGTGCAGCGTTAATGTATGAATGACACATATTATTGCCATCCCCAATCCAGACCACTTTCTTACCTTTGATGAAACCACGATGTTCCTGATAAGTTTGCATATCAGCTAATAATTGGCATGGGTGGAAATCATCAGTCAACGCATTAATAACAGGGACTGAAGAATACTTTGCAAATGTTTCTAGCTTGGCGTGTTCAAATGTACGTATCATCACCGCATCAACCATAGAAGAAATCACGCGTGCTGAGTCTTCTACTGGTTCACCTCGTCCAAGCTGAGTGTCATCTGGCGACAAGAAAATAGAGCCACCGCCAAACTGAATCATGGCTGACTCAAACGATACGCGTGTGCGAGTAGATGATTTTTCAAATATCATCGCTAGCACTTTATTCTTTAAAGGCTGATAAATTTCGCCTTGATGCTGCATTTTTTTGAGTTCAGATGCGCGATTGATTAATGCTTGTAGCTCTTCTGAAGTCAGGTCTTTTAATGTCAAAAAATGTCTCATTGCTAGGCTACACTCTCAACCTGTTGTGATGATAAAAAATCGAGTACAAGCTTACTTACTTTTTCCACAATCATGGATGCTTCTTCAGAGTTAATGATGAGTGGTGGTAGTAGACGAATAACTGAATCAGCGGTGACATTGATTAATAATCCATCGGCTAACGCTTTTTTAACTAATTCAGCACAAGGCATAGTTAACTCTATACCTAACATAAAACCATGAGCACGTACGTCCTTTACGCCAGGCTTACCGACAAGTTGTTTTTGGAAAGCCGTCAGCATTTGCTTGCCTAGGTCATTCACATGACCTAACACCCCTTCTTGTTCAATCGTATCTAAAACACTCAATGCTGCACTACATGCAAGAGGATTACCGCCAAACGTAGAACCATGGTTACCAGCCTGTAGAATCCCCACAGCACTACCAGCAACAAGGCAAGCACCAATTGGCATACCGTTACCTAGACCTTTGGCCAAGGTCATCACATCCGGTATTAAGCCATCATTATGCTGATAGGCAAACCACTTCCCGGTTCTCGCGATACCTGTTTGGACTTCGTCCAGCATCATTAAGAGTTTGCGTTGAGTGCAGATGGCTCTCACACCTGCCAAATACTCAGCATCAGGAATTTTGATACCACCCTCACCCTGAACAGGCTCAAGCAAGACCGCTACAGCCTCAGGCCAATGACCAATTGCCATTCGTAAAGCATCAAGATCGTTATATGGAACACGAACAAATCCAGGAACGAGTGGATCAAAACCTACTTGGACTTTTGCATTGCCTGTAGCCGACAATGTTGCCATGGTGCGTCCATGGAAACTGCCATCCATTACTATTACTACAGGCTTATCGATACCTTTACTGTGGCCATATTTACGGGCAATTTTTATGGCAGCTTCATTGGCTTCTGCACCAGAGTTAGAAAAAAACACCTGCTCCATTCCAGACAAAGCGGTCAACTTATCAGCCAGTTTTTCCTGTAACGCGATATGGTACATATTAGAGGTGTGCACTAATGTTTCAGCCTGATGCTGAATAGCTCGCGTCACCGCAGGATGGCAATGCCCCAGATTACATACAGCAATACCGCTTAACGCATCGAGATAGCGTTTTCCATCTGTATCAGTTAACCAAGCGCCTTTACCTTCACTAAAAGTGACGTCTAGACGTCCGTATGTGGGCATGACCGATTCTGTCATGGCTTGTACTCCTTGCCCTGACGGCATTAAAAAAAACGGCTTTTTAAGGCCAATAAACGAAAAATGGCAGTTTCAAATGAAACTGCCATTTATCAAAAATCGTGTATTTTATAATGTTATAGAGTAATAAACAAATTTACTCTAAGTCACGACTTATTAGTTAGCAAAGTTTTCTGCGACAAAGTCCCAGTTTACTAATCCCCAGAAAGCTTCCAGGTATTTAGGACGTGCATTGCGGAAATCAATGTAATATGCGTGTTCCCAAACATCGACAGTCAATAGTGGTTTTTGACCATCAGTTAATGGGCAACCGGCATTGCTTGTATTAACAATAGCGATACTACCATCAGCATTTTTTACTAACCAAGTCCAGCCAGAGCCGAAGTTTGTTGCAGCTGATTTACTGAAAGTTTCTTTGAACTCATCAAACGAACCAAACGTACTGTCGATAGCTGCAGCGAGGTCACCTTCAGGTGCGCCTTTCGCATTCGGTGTCATGCAGTTCCAGTAAAAAGTGTGGTTCCAAACTTGTGCAGCGTTGTTGAAGATACCGCCAGAAGCTTTTGTGATAATTTCTTCTAATGACTTACCTTCAAATTCAGTACCCGGTACCAAGTTATTTAAGTTAGTCACATAAGTTTGGTGATGTTTACCATAGTGATATTCAAGCGTTTCTGCTGAAATGGTTGGTTCTAATGCATCCTTAGCATACGGAAGTGGTGGCAATTCATAAGCCATATTTTTATCTCCTAATATGTGAAAAATAACCGAGTAATTGAGTCAATTATTCTAAAAGAGCACTCAGATGATATCAAGTGCTACCCGTTTGAGTTTACTTACACATCACCGAAAATCGATAACATGGATAAATCCAACCCCATCAATATTGCATCTTCTCTACCATTTTCAGCCGGGTAATAACCTCTGCGGACAGACATTTCGTTAAAACCTAACTGCTCATAGAGATTTTGTGCTTTTTTATTTGACTCTCTAACTTCTAAAACCACAATCGAAGCTGATCGTGCTTTAGAAAAATCAATGATATGTTCTAAAATGAAACGACCATATCCTTGTCTTTGCATATCTGGTCTGACACAAAGGTTCAGAAGATGTGCTTCATCGAGGACTAACTGCAAAATGGCGTAGCCCAGTACCACATCATACGTATCAGAATAGACCCATGCATAATGTCCGGCATCAAGACTATCCGAAAAGTTCTTAAGCGTCCACGGAAACTGATTTGCAGAGCACTCTATATTATGGACAAGTTGCAAGTCCTTATCCGTCATTACTCTTGGAGAAACCATAGCCTTGTCCGTTAATTTAAAGCGTTACCGTGAGTTTTTAGCTGTTGCCAGGCAACCGCTTTCAATGAAGGCTGCCTTATCATAGCTTCTAACGATGGAAGTTGAACAGCATCAATACCTTCAGGCAAACGCTGTTCACTCTTCATCATTGTGAGAATTATTTTGCTATTAAGCTCATCTGGACTCAATCTCACGACTTCTGATGAGGCAATTATGTATTGACGTCTGTTATCTAGCCCCACTGATTTTAGAATGCTTGTTAATAAACGTCGTTCTACAGCGTTTAATGCCGTCGCTTCAACGACAAGAACGACTTGCACATCATCAGGAATTTTCTGCTCCTGAGTCTGTAGAGTGTCTGCAGGTATGGTCTCAGTAGACGCTATATCCTGAGTACTTTTGCTCTGACGTTTTGTCCAAACGGGTATACCCATTTCAGTCAAGACTGAGTATTGATATTCAGTCAGTGCCATTAGACTTGAGGATGAGCTCTATCAACAGGACTTAAGATTTTGTTCAAAGCGTTCAGGTAAGCTTTGGCGGATGCAATAACGATATCCGTATCCGCACCTTGCCCACTGACTATCCGTCCACCTTTCTCAAGTCTTACACTGACCTCGCCCTGAGCATCAGTACCGGTAGTGATACTGTTCACTGAATAGAGCTGTAATTCTGTTTGACTTTGCACAATTGACTCAATCGCTTTATAAGCAGCATCAACAGGGCCTCCACCACTCATTTGTGTCTGCACTTCTCGACCATCAACGGACAATGTGACAGTGGCAAAGGGTGTTTCACCTGTTTCACTATAGACCTTCAATGAAATTAGACTGACACGCTCATCTGCAGTCGCAACGGTATCACTAACCAGTGCCTGAATATCCTCATCAAATACCTCATGCTTTTTATCCGCTAATTCTTTAAAACGAGTAAATGCGGCATTTAGATCAGTTTCAGAGGTTAACTCAATACCAAGTTCTTGCAGGCGGCTACGGAAAGCATTTCGGCCAGAGTGCTTGCCAAGTACCATTCTATTGGTATTCCAACCGACATCTTCTGCGCGCATGATTTCATAGGTTTCACGATTTTTCAGAACACCGTCTTGATGGATGCCTGATTCATGAGCAAAAGCATTGGCGCCAACGATAGCTTTATTTGGTTGTACAACAAACCCTGTGATACCAGACACTAATCGTGATGCCGATAAAATATGCTGCGTATCAATACCAGTATCACATGGGAACATATCCTGACGCGTTCTGACTGCCATCACGACTTCTTCTAAGGCAGCATTACCAGCCCGTTCACCCAAACCATTGATAGTGCATTCAACTTGCCGTGCACCATTCATCACTGCTGACAAAGAGTTTGCAACAGCCAAGCCCAGATCATTGTGACAATGCACGGAGAAGATGGCTTTGTCTGCATTTGGTATGCGTTCACGTAATGTTGAAATCAATGAGCCAAATTGATGTGGCAAGTTGTACCCTACTGTGTCGGGTATATTTAGTGTGGATGCCCCAGCATCAATGACCGCCTCAAGGATTTGGCACAGAAAGTCTGTTTCACTTCGACCGGCATCTTCAGGAGAAAACTCGACGTCATCTGTATATTGACGAGCACGCTTGACTGCGCGAACTGCATTTTCTATTACCTGTTCAGGTTCCATACGCAGTTTCATTTTCATGTGAATAGGTGATGTTGCAATAAAGGTATGAATGCGTGACGCATTAGCTAATTTAAGCGCTTCACCGGCTCTGTCGATATCTGCATCTAATGCTCGGGACAGACCACAAATACGACTATCTTTAACTGCTTTAGCTACAGCTTGTACAGCTTCAAAGTCACCTGTACTGGCGATAGGAAATCCAGCCTCAATAACATCTACACGCATGCGCTCAAGTGCCTTGGCAATGCGGACTTTCTCATCTTTTGTCATCGATGCGCCCGGGCTTTGCTCACCGTCACGTAATGTCGTATCAAAAATTATTAGCTTGTCAGTCATAAATGTGTGAACCAGATTATTAAATTATTATTTATTAGTCTTCTTTATATTATTTATTAGTCTTCTTTAGCCTGCGCACGCTCAGAACGATGTTGACGCAGTTTAAGCAATGTAAAAACAGGACCGGATAAACCGTAAATTAAAAATACGCTAAACAAAATGGTAGGTGGGTCAATAGCCACCAGAGCAAAAATAAGTACCAGTACCAGCATTACAACAAAAGGTACTCGGTTTCGTAAATCAAGCTCTTTAAAACTGTGATAGCGCATTGAGCTGACCATAAGTATAGCCGCTCCGAAAGTAATTGGTATGGTGAAAATAGCAATCATGCTCTCACTGAAATCATTGCTCGTGCCTGCCCATACCCAACCAGCAATGATGGCGGCCGCAGCAGGACTTGGTAGACCTTGGAAATAACGTTTATCTTGTGTACCTATCTGGGTATTAAATCTGGCTAGTCGCAATGCACCACAGGCTGCATATATGAACGCAACCATCCAGCCGAACTTGCCCATATCAGTCAGAGACCACTGAAAAATCACCAAGGCAGGCGCCATACCAAATGAGACCATATCGGCTAGACTGTCATATTCTGCGCCAAATGCACTTTGAGTGTTGGTCATTCTGGCGATACGACCATCTAATCCATCCATGATCATCGCAATAAATATAGCAATAGCAGCTGTCTCAAAGTCACCACGAATGCCGGCAACAATGGCATAAAATCCAGCAAAGAGCCCCGCTGTCGTGAATAAATTCGGTAGTAGATAGATACCACGATTTTGTGGCTTTTCACTATTAACCATAACTAACACGCTCCTATTGTTTCGGTTCTACATTATGACAGCTAAGGCACACAAACAAAACGGGGGCGATTGTTTTCACAACCGCCCCCGTCTTTTTTCAATCAATATGCTGATTAGTTTTTAGACTTATCAACAATTTTTTGAATCCAAGGCATCATTGAACGCAATTTTGCACCTGTTTGTTCGATTGGGTGCTCAGCATTGATACGACGCATGGCTGTCATTTCAGGATAGCCACTTTGACCTTCTTGAATGAATTGTTTTGCGTATTTACCTTCCTGGATGTTTTTCAATGCTTCACGCATTGCCCAGCGGCTTTCTTCGTTAATGACACGTGGACCTGTGACGTATTCACCATATTCAGCATTATTCGAGATCGAATAATTCATATTAGCGATACCGCCTTCGTACATCAGATCAACAATGAGTTTCAACTCATGCAGACATTCAAAGTAAGCCATTTCTGGTGCATAACCTGCTTCAGTCAGCGTTTCAAAACCTGCTTTGACAAGCTCAACAGCGCCACCACATAAGACTGCCTGTTCACCGAATAAGTCTGTTTCAGTCTCATCACGGAATGTTGTTTCGATGATGCCAGTACGACCGCCGCCTACACCTGATGCGTATGATAGAGCAATATCTTTCGCCTTGCCTGAAGCATCTTGCTCTACAGCGATTAAGTCAGGAATACCACCACCTTTAACAAACTCACTACGTACAGTGTGGCCAGGTGCTTTTGGTGCAATCATGATGACATCAAGATCTTCACGCGGCAGAATCTGGTTGTAAAGAATAGCGAAGCCGTGAGCAAAAGCTAAAACAGCGCCTTTTTTCAGGTTAGGTTCGATTTCTTGTTTGTATAATTGAGATTGGAACTCATCTGGTGTCAAAATCATCACCAAATCAGCACCTTTCACTGCTTCACCGACATTGTCAGAAACAGTCAGCCCAGCAGCTTGAGCTTTAGCAATAGATGAAGAGCCAGCACGTAAAGCAACAGTGACATCTACACCTGAGTCTTTCAGGTTGCAGGCATGGGCATGGCCTTGTGAACCATAACCAACGATTGTCACTTTCATGCCTTGGATAATAGACAAGTCACAATCTTTATCGTAATAAATGTTCAAACTCATGATTGAATTCCTTAGATTTTCTTGAACGAATATAAATTCAGTTTACAGGTGCAAGCTTTTCTCGCCGCGAGCAATTCCTGTGACACCTGAACGGACAGTTTCAATAATTTTATGTTCAGCAAGTGCTTCAATAAAAGAATCCAATTTGCTTACAGCACCTGTCAATTCAATGGTATAGGTCGATGAAGTCACATCAATAATGTGGCCTCGAAAAATATCACACAGACGTTTCACATCTTCTCTCTGAGCCATGGTGGCTGCTTTGACTTTTATCAGCATCATTTCACGTTCAATGTGAGGCCCTTCGGTCAAATCCATTAGTTTTACCACATCGATCAATTTATTCAATTGCTTCACAATCTGCTCGATGATGCGATCAGTGCCTGTCGTGACAATGGTCATACGGGATAATGATGGATCCTCTGTTGGCGCCACCGTTAATGATTCGATGTTATATGCACGCGCAGAAAACAACCCTGCCACACGAGATAAGGCCCCTGCTTCATTTTCAATCAGGATAGAAATAATATGACGCATGGTTACGACAGCTCCCTTTCTGAATCTTGTGCAGGTGCGCTATAGGGTGACATATGCATATCATTATGCGCCTTACCTTGAGCAATCATTGGGTATACGTTTTCTGTTTGGTCAGTAACGATATCAAAGAACACCAGACGATCTTTCATCGCAAAACCACGTTCCAACTCAGCTCTAAGGTCCTCCGGTTTCTCGATACGAATACCGACATGACCATAGCTTTCTGTTAACTTCACGAAATCAGGCAGCGACTCCATGTAGGAGTGCGAATAGCGATTTTCGTAGAAAAACTCCTGCCATTGACGAACCATTCCCAAATAACGATTGTTCAGTGCAACAATTTTAACGGGAAGGCCATACTGCAGACAGGTAGATAATTCCTGAATACACATCTGGATGCTACCTTCGCCAGTCACACAAATCACCGTACTCTCAGGGTATGCTAACTGAACGCCCATAGCAGCAGGCAAACCGAATCCCATCGTGCCTAGACCACCCGAGTTAATCCAGCGGTTTGGCTCATCAAATCCATAATACTGAGCAGCCCACATTTGATGTTGGCCTACATCAGAGGTGACATAAGCTTCGCCTTTCGTGATTTCATGAAGTAACTCAACAACCGCTTGTGGCTTAATTTTGTCACTATTGCGGTCATAACTCATGCATTGCTTCGAACGCCAACCTTCAATGATATTCCACCACTCTTCCACCGCTTTTTTCTGTGGCTTTTTATTGCTGTTTTTGAGTAAGTGGTTCATTTCCTGTAATACATCAGGAACACTTCCAACAATAGGAATATCAACAGTAATTGTCTTGGATATTGAAGACGGATCAATATCGACATGAATGATTTGAGCATGCGGGCAAAACTCGGCAATTTTACCTGTCACCCGGTCATCAAAACGTGCACCGATAGCGATCAAAACATCGCAATCATGCATCGCCATATTCGCTTCGTATGTACCGTGCATACCCAACATGCCAAGGAACTGTTTGTCGCTGGCAGGATAAGCACCTAAGCCCATCAAGGTACTAGTGATAGGAAAACCTAGATGACGAACAAATTGACGTAACTCATCTGAACCTTTACCTAGGACTACACCACCACCAGTGTAAATCATCGGTTTTTTGGCTGATAGCATCAAATCAACAGCACGCTTAATCTGACCTGTATGGCCTTTCACTGTTGGCTGATAAGAACGCATATTCACTTTATCGGGATAGTGATATGGCACCTTCACAGTTGGATCAGTAATGTCTTTAGGTACATCAACAACGACAGGGCCAGGACGACCAGTAGAAGCGACATAAAATGCTTTTTTTACTGTTTCCGCAAGATCGTTAATATCTTTAACTAAAAAGTTATGCTTTACGCAGGGACGAGTTATGCCAACCGCATCAACTTCCTGGAAAGCATCACTACCGATAACCGCAGTGCTGACCTGTCCAGTGATAACCACCATTGGAATGGAATCCATATAAGCCGTCGCAATACCGGTGACGGCATTTGTAGCGCCGGGACCAGACGTGACTAAGACCACACCTGGTTTACCTGTGGCACGAGCATAGCCATCTGCAGCATGCGTTGCAGCTTGCTCATGTCGAACCAGAATGTGTTTGACATCTTCCTGATTGTATAGCGCATCATAGATATGCAGCACTGCACCACCAGGATACCCGAAAAGGTATTCAACACCTTCGTCTTTGAGACATTGAACTAATATCTCGGCACCACTTAATTCCACGTGTTCCCCTTATATGTATGCCGTTCTTTTTAGTGAGCTAAAAAATTGTAAACGTGTAAAGTTACTTGTAATGCGTGATAAGGTCAAGAATAAGGTCTGTCGCCTTTTCTGCCCATAAAAGATCTATTTATCCTTAATGCATTTGCTGTGGCATAATTTAACGCTATGACACAATTAAAAACTAAGCAAATTACATTAACTCGTCCTGACGATTGGCACTTACACTTGCGCGATGATCTGGCACTAAAACGCACCGTTTCTGACACAGCTCGAGTCTTTGGCCGTGCCATCGTCATGCCAAATCTCCAACCACCTGTAACGACGACTGCGTTGGCTGCTGATTACAGAGCCAGAATAATAGAAAACAGGCCTGAACACAGTCAGTTTGAACCTTTAATGACATTGTATCTCACCGATAACACCTCTGCCGATGAAATTTATCGTGCTCACGAGAGTGGAATAGTCCATGGCGTAAAACTCTACCCAGCAGGTGCCACGACAAATTCAGATGCGGGTGTCACTGAACTTAGTCATTGCTATCAGGCATTAGAGGCGATGCAAAAGCTCGGCATACCACTACTTGTGCATGGTGAAGTCACTTCGCCCGAGATAGATGTATTTGATCGCGAGAAAGTTTTTATCGATCAGATATTAATGCCTCTGATAAAAGATTTTCCTGAACTGAGAATCGTCTTTGAGCATATCACTACATCGAATGCCGCTGAGTTTGTCGCTAACGCTGCTGACCATATTGCAGCAACTATCACCCCTCATCACTTATTATTAAACAGAAATGACCTTCTGGTGGGAGGTATAAGGCCACACCACTACTGCTTGCCTGTATTAAAGAGAAATACACACCAACAGGCTTTGATTAAAGCAGCGACCAGTGGCAGTAAGAAATACTTTCTAGGCACAGATAGTGCGCCTCATCCTCGAGCAGGTAAGGAATCCAGCTGTGGTTGTGCCGGCATATATAGTGCTCATGCTGCGATTGAGTTGTATGCAGAAGCATTTGAGGCAGCAAATGCATTAGATAAATTAGAAATGTTTGCCAGCTTTAATGGACCTGATTTCTATCACTTACCTAGAAATCAGACTCAAATAACGTTAGTAAAAGAAAGCTGGGACGTCCCTCAAACATTATCTTTTGCAGACAGTTCATTGGTACCCATGCGGGCGGGAAATCAGATAGCTTGGAAAGTCGTTAGTTAATCTAACGGCTTTGCTTGCGTTTACGTTTATACATCAGGGCATCACCCTCAGAAAGTAAATCTTCAATACCTTGATGTTTGTCTGAGTCCATCAATACGACACCGTATGAAAAAGTAATATCGTAAGCAAGTTCGCGCTGTTTATTAGATGCTTCAACTTGCTTTGAAAAACGTTTCATCACTTCATCAACCGCTTTTTGATCAGCATCAACCAGTAGAATAACAAATTCGTCTCCCCCCATTCTCGCGACGATATCTGAATCTCTGCCAACGTCATCTAAGATCGTTGCAAATTGGCGTAGAGCCTTATCCCCCTCTGCATGACCAAACTTATCGTTGATTGGTTTAAATTTATTCAGATCAAGAAAAGCCAGGGCAACGGGTAGTCCACCACGTCTGCATATATTCAGAGATTTTGCGGCAGACATATTAAAACCTCGACGGTTTAATATGCCTGTTAGCTCATCCATAGTGGCCAACTCAACGGCTTGAATCTCGTGTTCAACTATGGTTGCCAAGTCTTTAAGTAGTGCTCGATCTTCGTCACTGAAGTGTCTTGGCCTCACATCTTTAATACACAACGTACCTAGCTTACTGCCATCAAGATAACGAATGGGATAGCCAGCATAAAAGCGTATATGCTTTTGACCTATTAACAGTGGATTGTCGATGAAGCGTTCATCCTTATGCGTATCTTCAACAACAAAAGCGCCATCGCCCAAAATTGCGTGTCCACAAAAAGACAGATCACGTGGCGTCTCAGTAATATCTAATCCCTGGCAGGACTTAAACCATTGGCGATTTTTATCAACGATACTGACGAGTGCAACTGGCACTTCAAACAATTTAGTGGCGATTCTTGTGAGACGATCAAAGCGTTCGTCGGGAGCCGAATCAAGGATAGTCAACGATTGTAATGTCGATAGTCTTTCTTGTTCATTTTGAGGTAAATCTGGTGTTTTCATTCAAAACTCCAGTTTTTATAGAAGCAGGAACATCATAAAGTAATACACAAGCTTGTGTATACAAACAGCTTGGCTATTCACGCATCAGAAATATATATTTGAAAAAAGGTTCATTTCGCATACAACGAAATGAACCTTGAATGACTTGAACCTATAGCGTCACACCGATACGTTGTGCCACTTCTTCATAGGCTTCAATGACACCACCCAGACCTTGTCTGAAACGGTCTTTATCCAGTTTTTTACGTGTTTCTGCATCCCACAGACGACAGCCATCTGGACTAAACTCATCACCTAAAAAGATCTGACCTTTGAACAAGCCAAACTCTAGTTTATAGTCCACTAAAATCATGCCGGCATCGGCAAATAGCTTCTGTAAATGTTCATTAACTTTAAACGTTAACTCTTTCATTTTGCTTATATCTTCAGCTTTAGCCCAACCGAATGTTTCGATGTGGTACTCGTTGATCATCGGATCATGTAACGCATCATTCTTAAGAAAAAATTCAAATACGGGAGGATTGAGCGCAAGTCCATCTTCGACGCCAAGGCGACGAACCAAGCTACCAGAGGCCACATTTCGTACCACACATTCAACCGGCACCATTTGCATGTTTTTCACTAAGGATTCTGTATCGTTCAACAGCTCTTCGAAGTGAGTTGGAATGCCTTTATCAGCCAAATATTGCATGATGAACGCATTAAACTTGTTATTGACCATGCCTTTACGATTTAACTGTTCGACTTTTTCACCATCAAATGCAGACGTATCATCACGAAAGCTCAGTACGACATAATCTTCATTATCTGTAGCAAAAACACTTTTGGCTTTACCAGAATACAATTCTTGTTTCTTTTGCATCAGCTATCTCTTAGCGGTTAGTTATTTCACGCCAGTCAAAACCGGCCTCTTGGTCTGCAATGCCAATCCAATCATGCTCACAAGTCAGTGCATCAGCAAGTAACGGCACAACGAGTGATGGACAATTGTTTTTTTCAGAAATATGCATTGCCATAATATGCTGCAAGTTTGTGGTGTCAATTTTCTCAAGTAATGAGGCGGATTGCACGTTATTTAAATGTCCCAGTCTGCCACCAACGCGCCGTTTAAGATGTTCAGGATATTCACCCTGCTCCAGCATCATCATATCGTGATTGGCCTCTAACAGTAAGGCATGACAGCCAGATAATGTTTCCTCAATCAACGGCGTGATGGAACCGACATCCGTCAGCAAACCTAAGCGGTGTTGACCATTACCAAAAACAAACTGGCTCGGCTCTCGTGCATCATGTGGCACGGGAAATGGTTCAACTTCTAAATCATTAATGCTGAATGTTTCATGACAATTGAATGTCTTGATATGTGGTGCTATATCAACCGGCAAGCAACCAGCCGTGCCGGGTGTGGTATAGACAGGCAAACGAAATTTTCGAGCCATCACACGTATACCAGCCATGTGATCGGAATGCTCATGTGTAACTAATAAAGCAGATAGCTGGTAAGGATCGACGCCCAGTTTCCGTAAACGTTTCTCCGCTTCACGAGCAGAAAAACCACAGTCAATCATGACTGTGGTTTTTCCAGCTGTTACCAGTGTCGCATTACCACGACTACCACTTCCAAGGGAAGCAAATCGCATTATGGCGCAAGTTGTTCCTGAATCAGATCTAACAAACGTTTGGCAGAGTCATCAGAAGTACGTACTTCGTTTGAGTCTAATACCATTACACGTGTTTGATCAGCATCAGACAGCAACTTAATGTAGTAGTATTCGTTTGGTTTTTTCTCGACATCATCACGCCAGAAGGCCAGTTTATCCAGCATGCCCTCATCATCTTCTTCGGCTTGCTTGAATGGATCAATGTAGCGGACAAAATACTGACCTTTGCTACGATCACGATCTTCAACTGAGAAGCCTTTGCTATCAAGGACACGTCCAACTCGTCCCCAAACGGTTGAGAAATCCTGCTCGATTAATAAACTTTGCTGACCATTACTATCATCCATCAGTAATACACGAGCAGTTTCTTCTGGTGGTGGCGCTGGGGTTGCCAGTTTGAATTGCTCCATATCTTGCTGGTACAACGTGCCTAAATAATCAGCTAATTGACGAAGCATCGCTTCATCTTTCTGATTATTAGCTTGTTCACTATCAGCATTACCTAAATAGATATTGGCCATTTTGGAGGTATCACCACGCTCCATTCGGATGCGGTAAACATAACCATCTGCATCAGCTGTGGTATCCATCAGACCAATACGGTCATCAGCACGTGCAATCCCTAAATCTTTAGTCGCCCAAAAATCGATGATACGTTGCCAAGTCACTTCACGGTCACCAGGCACAACAAGATGACGGTCTGCACCTTCACCTGATAATGCAGGTTTGGATTCAGGCGTAATATTGTATTTTGCAGCTAATGGGTTGGTTGCCGCTTCTTCAAATTCAGAGTATGTCGCTGTATTTGTCTGCTTACCAGAGATGTCATCTTTAATTCGACTAGTGCTTAAATCGGGCGGCACATCGAGAGGTGGCATAGTTTCAGCTTTACGGTATTTCTGTGTGTTATCTGGAACCACTTCATCTAATGATGAGAAAGCACCACAAGCAGTTAGAGCAGTCGTCATCATGACAACCAGCGATGTTTGTTTAAATAATTTTACGTTCATTTAATACAGTTCACTCACTTGAATTTAGTTGAGAACACCGGCAGTGTTCAATGCATCACGCACAGATTGATGATAATTCTCTGACAATACCGTCATTGGCAAACGAATGCCACTAGAAATAAGTCTCATTTCGTTCAAAGCCCATTTTACGGGTATGGGATTTGACTCGACAAACAAGAATTGATGCAGAGCCACTAGTTTTGAATTAATGTCGCGAGCCAAAGTCTCATTCCCAGCTAAAGCAGCCTGACACATTTCATGCATGAGTTTGGGCGCGACATTTGCGGTGACAGAAATCACCCCCTGACCGCCTGCCAATATGAAATCGACAGTGTTGGCATCTTCACCAGTGTAAAGAGCAAAGCCTTCTCGTGATAATTGTTTAATTTGCTGAACACGAGAAACATCGCCAGTAGCTTCTTTGATGCCGATA
Organism: Methylophaga sp.; assembly: GCA_002706095.1. Lineage (GTDB taxonomy): Bacteria > Pseudomonadota > Gammaproteobacteria > Nitrosococcales > Methylophagaceae > Methylophaga > Methylophaga marina. The sequence continues at coordinate 29,932 of PAJP01000003.1, forward strand.
ATATTGGAAAGCTCTGATAATCTTCCAACCGTTTCAGGTAGCAAATCAGATGCAGTGCGACCTGGCACGTTATATAAGATTTGTGGAATATTGACTGCTTCAGCAATGGCTTTGAAATGGAGATACATGCCCTGCTGAGTCGGTTTGTTGTAATAAGGCGCAACAAGCAAAACAGCATCAACACCAAGATCTTTTGCCGATTGAGTCAGTTCAATAGCTTCTGAAGTCGAGTTGGCACCAGTACCAGCAATCACCGAGATACGCCCATTCACTTGTTCCACCACCAGACGAATCACGTCACAGTGTTCTTCTACGCTCAAGGTTGCAGATTCACCGGTCGTACCGACAGCGACAATGGCATCTGTGCCCTGGCTGATATGAAACTCGACCAGCTTTCGCAGGCTGTCAACATCCAAGGCACCATCTGCCTGCATGGGTGTGACAAGAGCTACCATACTGCCGCTAAACATATTTAAATGACTCCGAAAAAATAACAGGCATGGTACTTTGCCTGCCTGTTGATGACAAGATCCGACTGAATTGTGTAAGGTACTTTTCTTTCTCAATCTAATCAAACAGGACGACTAAGATGTCACAAGTTAAAGTAGGTGAAGCTGTCCCAGACTTTACATTGCCAAGCACAGGCGATAAAACTTTCCAACTTTCAGCCATGAAAGGCAAACGCGTCTTAATTTATTTTTATCCGAAAGATAATACGCCCGGCTGTACACTCGAGGGTCAAAATTTCCGCGATAATATCGACTTCTTCACTGAGCACAACACCGTCATTTTTGGTATTTCACGCGACAGTCTTCGTATGCATGAAAACTTCAAAACCAAACAATCATTTCCATTCGACTTGTTATCAGACTCTGAAGAGGAAGCTTGCCGCTTATTCGATGTCATCAAACTCAAAAAACTCTACGGTAAAGAACACATGGGCATCGTAAGAAGTACATTTCTCATTGATGAAAATGGTGTACTTCAGCAAGAATGGCGCAATGTAAAGGTCAAACAACACATTGATGAGGTTAAAGACGCCATATCGAACTTATAAACTCATCCATCAGAGGACTTGGCCATATCTCTACAGCGCCACAATGGATCGCTTTCATAGCTCGTTCGCACTTAATTCGTGCACTTTTTATTAATACCTCTTTGTAGGTATACCAAAATAGATACTATTCGTATTTGGTCTGTTTTTTGCTCTGGCAGTATTGAATAACACTGTTAGGGGTAACAATGAGTCCATTACGAAGTACTTCAATGAATTTAAGCCACAAAGAAAAAACGTGGTTACCTTGGTTCGGCCCGACCGGGAAACTGGCCATGTCCTGGTCATGCCGACTTAATCGACATAACTACCATAAAGTAGAAAAAACATTTGAGGGAATCGCGGCAACACGCGTCAAGATTCTCCACCAATGGGCAGACAATCATTGGAATCAAATGGCCTTTCTCGCAGAACAGTTGACAGCATGTTATCCAGAATTACCCTCATCGTTATTACTGGATAGGCTCCATGCAGCGCCTGATTTCTCTGAAATATTCACGATTGATATCCATGGTACGGTCACTCAATCAACCTATTCACCTCATATCAATAAATCCGACTTGTCTTCTAAGGCTGTAAAACAAGGTATTACCCATCAGTTTTTGCATGGACCTTACATCGATAAATTAACATTGGATATTGGTCCTTCAAGTTCGAAGTTTCATGATGAAGTCACGCTCATGTTCTATCATCCATTGATTATCGATGGAGAAACAGTGGGTGCTGTATGTGGACGTGTTCCTAATGATGTATTAGGAGACCTTATTCAGCGGGAAGCGGGTCACATCTATCCCGAGTCTGGCGATAACTACATCTTTATGGTGGAATCCAACTTCGAATCTGGATTACAACAAGGCATTGCCCTATCTCGCTCTCGGTTTGAGGATGATACATTTTCCCATGGGGAAAACCTGAAAAGTGGGATTCATACACGCTTCGGTACAGTAAAAATCCAACGCCACACTGAATTTGAAATTCGCTTTACCGATCCGGCTACCAACGAACTTCATCCCGGTGTCCGTGAAACTATTCGTAACGGTGAAAACTTATTTGTTACCTACCCTGGTTATTCTGATTATCGTCATATTCCGGTCATTGGGAAAGGCGTTACTTTCCAGCTTAGAGGTTCGCCAGATCGCTGGGGCATGATGTGTGAAGGTGATTTAGAAGAAGTCTACAGACGCCGCTCGGTCAATGTCAGCCTAATGAAAGGTTTTGTCACATCAATGTTTGTTTTGCTAGGGACCAATATGGCACTACATGCCTTCACCACACTGCCTGTAATTGGTGTCAATGCTATATCTATAGTCATGATCGGTGTCATTGCAGTTATGTACAAAAAGTTGACAACTAACCCTCTCGCCAATCGTCTTGATGAAATGACCCACGTTATTCAAACCATCGCTGAAGGTGAAGGTAATCTTGCACAAAGGCTTGATAACACCACATTTGTCAATGATGAAACTGGTGATATGGGACGTTGGATTAATAGTTTCATTGATAATCTTGATGGCATAGTTGGCCAAGTCATTAAAACCAGCACCAATGTCAGTCACACCAATGAAGCCATGCTCGAAACAAACCGAGAAGCGTTTCATGTTTCTAATGAAGTCGCGACAGCAATAGAAAGAATGCTGCAATTGTTAGAAGACCAGATCCGTGACATAGGTAATGCGTCAACCACTGCTGAGGCTATGAAACAAGCCATGGATGAAGTCGTTCATGAAGCCAGAGTGCAATACGAGTCCGTTCGAAGTGGTACACAAGAAATACGTGATGTCGTCGAAACCTCTGCCAAAGCCGTACAATCACTTCATAGTCGGACAGCCGAAATTGGCAATATCATTGGTGTCATTACTGAGATCACTAATCAAACCAACTTACTCGCACTTAATGCCGCTATCGAGGCAGCACGTGCCGGTGAACATGGCCGGGGATTTTCAGTAGTCGCTGATGAAGTGCGAAATCTTGCACAAAGAACCGCCACATCAGCTGATGAAATCCAACAAATGATTGAAACTATTCAGTCGGAAACATTAGATGCCTATAAATTCATGGAGTCTGGTGTAGAGAATGTCGACCGTAGCTTAAAGAAAACAGAAGAAGCCTCGTCAGAAAATACACAACTTCATCAACTTGTTGAGCAAATGTTTTCCACTATCAAACAACTGGATCAAAATAGTCAGTTGCATGGTGTGACAGCGAGAGACGTCGGCCAGTCAGCTAGCCTGATGACGCAGGCCATTGATGCGTTACAGCATCGCTCAGTGATGGTAAAAAATACCGCACAAAAACTCAGTCAGCTCGTTGGTGTTTTCAGCGTCAGTACACGATAAATTCCAAAAAATATAAGCAGATAAGGATATCTGCTTCATTTCTATTGTCTCCTTTATTGTGTTTACCCCAAAAAGGAGATTGCCTTATGGATATGCAAATCAACCAAGAAAGTAAACCAAGCAAGCTGGCTGCTGTATTTGATGATGAACAAAAAGCGTTAGAAGCTAAGCAAACCCTGGTAAGTGACGGTCACTTCAACCAGCAAGACATCGAAATGATTCAACCCAAAGACAACCATACCAGTGAAAAAATCGAACCTGAATCCAAAGCGATTGCACGTTTTATCACCCGTTCTCACTTTATCTTTGGTGGTATCGGATTATTAATTGGCTTGGCCATCGCCAGTGCTCTGGTGGCATCTGGCCCAATGATGACGCAGTCCAGTCCACTCTATACCTATATCGCACTCGCGATTGTAGGTACATTTGTTGGTATGTTATTGGCTGGATTAGTCTCATTACGCCCCGATCACGATCCGCTAATCAACGATACGGTTTCCGCAAAGCGTCATAATCTATGGACGTTGATTGTTCAGACAGATGGGCGCAAGAATCTTAAGAAAGCACATCAACTGATGCACCCGACAGCCGTCTCTGTCACAGAAACATTCTAGTTCTTAAGCGTTTAGCGAAAAGTCTTCTGGTGCTGGTTGAACAAAACAATCAGCACCAGTATGATGCCCGTCCCCCTTGGACCAGACTCGGCAAAATTTGTATTTTTTATCGTAATAAAAAAAGTTTTTTCGAGCACCAAAAAGTCACAAAAGCTGTGATCCCGCATAGGCGCTGACTTAGCTCTAAACCTACAGCAAGTTATCCACAAAAAGTGCACAATTTATGTGCAAAATCTCCACTTGCCAAGCCTTCAAAAACACACTATCTTGTGGTTCAATCATTTCAAAACCACAACCTCTAGTGGTTTTATGTTTTTTTGATTATTTAAACATTATTGCAGGGATTTCAATTATGGCGAGCGAAACAGCACAACCCGTTTATACCTCATCAGCATCCGAGAGTGGATACAGCGTTATCCGTCGTAACGGTAAAGTCACCGAGTTTGATAGCAGCAAAATTGCTGTCGCTATCACCAAAGCCTTTTTGGCTGTTGAAGGTGATTCAGCAAAAGACAGTCGTCGTATTCACGACACAGTTGCCAAGCTGACCAAACAAGTTACCGACAACCTTTTGCGTCGTATTGATGATGGTGGCACCGTTCACATCGAAGATATTCAAGATCAGGTCGAATTGGCCCTGATGCGTGAAGGCGAATACAAAGTCGCTCGTTCTTACGTTGTATATCGTGAAAAACAAGCAGAAAAACGTGCTGAAGAAGAAAAGAAACATCCCCAGCCTGCTAACGAATCTCCCCTGCACGTCACAGCAGCTGATGGCTCTCGTCAACCTCTAGACATTGACCGTTTACACAACCTGATTACAGAAGCTTGTGAAGGTCTGGCAGAAGTAAACCGTGATGCGATTTTACGTGACACTCAACGTAACCTTTTCGACGGCGTAAAAGAGGCTGACGTCGAAAAAGCATTGGTTATGGCTGCACGTACTTTTATCGAAAAAGATCCTGCTTACAGCACATTGGCTGCTCGCCTGCTGATGGATGGTATTCGTCGTGAAGCACTGACATTTGTTTACAAAATGCCAAAACAAGCATCCCAACAAGAAATGGGTGATTTGTATAGTGACTATTTCAAAACCTACATCTCAACAGCGATTGAAAAAGAACTGATTGACTCTGAATTAGGTTTGTTTGACTTAGATCGACTGGGTAATGCACTTAAACCTGAACTGGACTTTGAGTTCACCTACTTGGGCCTGCAAACGTTATATGACCGTTACTTCATTCACTTCGATGGTACGCGCTTTGAATTACCACAAGCCTTCTATATGCGTGTCGCAATGGGCTTGGCTATCAATGAATTGAATCGTGAAGAGCGCGCTATCGAGTTCTATAACTTGTTATCAAGCTTCGACTTTATGAGCTCGACGCCTACCCTGTTCAACTCAGGCACACTGCGTCCACAATTATCGTCTTGCTACCTGACAACCGTTCCGGATGACTTGAGCGGTATTTATAACGCCATGCGTGATAATGCGCTGTTATCAAAATATGCGGGTGGTCTGGGTAATGACTGGTCACGTGTTCGTGGTCTGGGCGCGCACATCAAAGGCACCAATGGTAAATCACAAGGTGTTGTACCGTTCCTAAAAGTCGCTAACGATACTGCCGTTGCCGTTAACCAAGGTGGTAAACGTAAAGGTGCGGTTTGTGCTTACTTAGAAACATGGCACATCGACGTCGAAGAATTCCTGGATATGCGTAAAAATACCGGTGATGACCGCCGTCGTACGCACGACATGAATACCGCTAACTGGATTCCAGACTTATTCATGAAGCGTGTAGCTGAAGAAGGTCAATGGACCCTGTTCTCTCCAGAAGAAGTCGAAGACTTACACGACTTAACCGGTCTTGAGTTTGAAAGAGCCTATGAAGCTTACGAAGAAAAAGCCGCTCGTGGTGACATTCGTAACTTCAAACAATTACCTGCCACAGACTTATGGCGCAAAATGTTAGGTATGCTGTTTGAAACAGGTCATCCTTGGATCACATTTAAAGATCCATGTAACCTGCGTAGCCCACAGCAGCATGTTGGTGTCGTTCACAGCTCAAACCTGTGTACAGAAATCACGCTGAACACATCAGATAAAGAAATCGCGGTGTGTAACCTAGGTAGTGTCAATATGGTGAAACATATTGATGAAAACGGTCAGCTCGATAAAGAAAAACTGCAAAAAACCGTTCGTACCGCAATGCGTATGTTAGACAACGTCATTGAGTACAACTACTACAGCGTACCGCAAGCACGTCACTCAAACTTACAGCACCGTCCTGTTGGTTTAGGTCTGATGGGCTTCCAGGATGCACTGTACAAACTGCGTATTCCTTACAGCTCTGATGAAGCCGTTAAATTTGCAGATGAGTCAATGGAAGCGATCAGCTACTACGCGATTGATGCTTCTTCTGATTTGGCTGCAGAACGTGGTAAATACCAAACCTATGAAGGTAGCTTGTGGAGCAAAGGTATTCTGCCTATCGATTCAATCAAGTTATTGAAAGAAGCGCGCGGTGAATATCTGCAACAAGACGAAAGCAAAACTATGGATTGGGACATGCTGCGTGACAAGATCAAACGTCAAGGCATGCGTAACTCAAACACTATGGCGATTGCACCAACTGCCACGATTTCAAACATCTGTGGTGTCAGCCAATCAATTGAGCCGACCTATCAGAACTTGTTTGTGAAATCGAACCTGTCAGGTGAGTTCACCGTTATCAACCCATACATGGTTGAAGACCTGAAATCACGTAACCTGTGGGATGACGTGATGATTAACGATCTGAAATACTTCGACGGTAGCCTGCAAGGCATCGACCGTATTCCAGCTGAGTTGAAATCACTCTACACCACCGCATTTGAAATGGATGCACGCTGGTTAATTGAAGCCGCATCACGCCGCCAAAAATGGCTGGATCAGGCTCAAAGCCTTAACTTATACATGGCTGAACCATCAGGTAAGAAGATGGACAACCTCTATAAACTGGCTTGGGTACGTGGCTTGAAAACCACTTATTACCTCCGTTCTATGGGGGCAACAGGTGCAGAGAAAACCAGCACAGCACCAACAACAGCAACGGAAGCGCCTGCACCAAGCAAGCCAACACCCGTTGCTGCCGCGAGCACGCCAGCGCCGGTTGCCAGCTCATCATCAAGCATGGACGATTTAGTTCTAGGTGAAGGTATGGAAGCGCCAAAAGCGTGTTCAATTTTAGAACCAGATTGTGAGGCATGTCAGTAATGTTGAATTGGGATGATCCATTCTCAGCGCCGATAGCCGGTACTGCGGAAGCAAAAAAACAAAACGAAGAAAAAGCAGCAGAACAACCTGCTGCACCAGCAGCTAACGATCTCAGCGAAGCACCTGCTTCAGCTGAGATCAAGCAAATGCCATTATCAAACGCCAAGCCCGTCAATGCTGACGACAAACGCGTCATTAATGGTGAAGCTGATATTAACCAGTTGGCCCCGTTCAAATACCCTTGGGCATGGAACTACTTCCTTAATGCCAACAAGAATCACTGGACACCGCTGGATATCAACATGGCGCAAGACGTTCATGACTACCGTCATAAACTGACGCTGGAAGAACGCCATGTCTATGAAAACGTACTGTCATACCTGACCACATCAGACATCTTAGCGATGCGTAATATTGGTCTGGCGGTAATGGAAAAAATGACCGCGCCTGAACTGCAAATCTATCAGGCTCGCCAAGTCTATGAAGAATCACTACACACATGGACATACCAGCACTGTATCGAAACCATTGGTCTTGATCAGTCAGAAATCTATAACCGCTACCGTGTGGTGCCAGAGATTTACCAAAAAATTAAACTGGCCAATGACCGTTTAAACACCGTCATGCGTAGTGATATTGATTTACGTGATCCGGATGAACTCGAAAACTTCATCATGTCATATGCCTTCTTTGCCGGCATTTTTGAAGGTTCATGGTTCTACAATGGCTTCAGTCCGATCTTTGCTCTGCAACGTCGCGGTTTGATGAAAGGTACAGCAGAACAGCTGCAATACATCATGCGTGACGAAGTCATGCACGCCTCTTTCGGTATTCGCGTCTGTAAGCAGATCATGAAAGAAGAAAACGTCACGCTGGACCCGAAAAAAGTCCAACAGATGTTTGAAGAAGCCGATGCCGCTGAAGAAACCTACGCGGGCTACATTCTGCGTGACCCAATTTTAGGTTACTCAAAAGAAGTGCATCACGGCCAGTTCCGTTACACAGCAAACCGTCGTGCGAAACAGCTAGGCTTTGAAGAACCCTTCCCAGGTGCTGAAGCTACCCTGCCTTGGTTGGATGAGCAAGCTAACATGCGGAAAGAAAAGAACTTTTTTGAGACTAAGGTCACCGAGTATCAAACTGGTGGCGGTTTGAAATGGGATTGATGATGTCGCTTAACTGATTTAGTGACCGTAATGTAACCATAGGTGACCCTGAGAACTATTCTTAGTTGTCTATGGTACAGATAACTACATCATTACCAATTTAAGGTGGTGACTGGTGTTATGAAGTAAGAATGCTCAAGGAAGAGCAAAGGCTCATCATCGTCGGCTCAGTCAACCCCGAAAGGTGCTGTCGCGATTTTGAAAATAAGTAACGATCGGAGGCAGCTACAATGACGCAAAGATTTGAACCATCACTTCAAAAGCTAGACGATATTCTTTTGTCTCTGGCTACTCTTCTGGAGTTAACTGATCAAGATCGCAAGATTGCCGAGTCTAGATACGAAAGATTAAAAAGTCACTTATCACGAGAGAGTTGCGAGTTTTCTGAACTCCTGGAGCAAGAAAATTCACTTATCTACGCTCAAGGATCTATGGCCACAAGTACTACGATTGTAAGTGGTACTGATGATGACAGATTCGATGTAGATGCCGTTGTGGAAATAGCAGTCCCCTCAGATTGGACTCCTAAGCAAGCGTTAGACAAGTTATATGACGCTCTTGAAAATTTTCCTCACAAGACTTCCATTGAAAGATGTACACGCTGTGTGCAACTACAGTTTGCCAATATGCATTTGGACGTGACCATTATCGACAATAGTGAAAACATTACCGGCGAGCGTCCAGGCAAAATTTTTCATTCACCTGATAATGGCAATTCATATTCAGTTCCATCAAACCCTTGGGGTTTTACTGACTGGTTCCGAAACTCCCTTGTCCAAGACCAGCTTCAATTTAAAGATACATTAGAAAACAAGCGTCAGTTGAACACATCACCATTGCTTCGTGTGAGTGATGATGAGATGACCTTGCTAAAGGCAGCCGAGCAGGAAGATTTACCACCCATGATACCGGCGCGAGTTGACACTCAAGAATCTGTCGCACTGAAATTACTAAAAAGATTTATAAACATTCAATATGAAGATACTGAGGCAAAAAGACCGCCATCAATTTATCTAACCAAAAAAGCTATTGACTGTGGGTATGCAAGTTCTGGGCTCTCAGCTCAGCTGTACCGACTTGCAAATCACATTTCTGGTGAACTCGAGGTACACATTAACAAAGGCACTCGTCCTGATGAGCGTAATCCCAGCTACCACCCAGATATAATTACAGATCGTTGGCCAAGGTGCGGAACTGACGGAGATACAGACATACAAACCACCATTGATAAAATGGAGGTATTAAAGGCTCAGTTGATTGCTGTTTCAACCATGCCTCTACCTGAAGCCAAAACTGTTATGTCTGAATTGTTTGGTGAACGCATTACGGAAAGAATGCTACAACAGCTAATTGATGCAGTAGACACTTCTGATAAGAATGTCAGCTTATCCCACGCTTCTCCAGTGGGCAGTGTAATTACCTCTCAATCTGAACCTTCCGTTGCACCGAGAACTCACAACTTTCATTGTTCATCTAATCACGGAAATAGATAATTGGGCCGCCGATCTCCATCTGCTCAACTGCGAGCAATGCAGTTAAGGTATCCGCAATTTGAGAGTGAAAAATTGCCAAATGGTACGATACGATGGGTTGGTGTAATTCAACCTATACTTCAACCTTATCGAATTGGTGTACTGTGGAATTTAAATATGAAAATTCCACAAGTAGTAGTTTTGAGTCCTAGTTTAAAGCCGAGGCCCGGTGGCAAATACGAGGATATTCCACATCTACTTTTTGATGATGAAAACCCAGAATTCTCTGGATTGTGTTTGTTCGACCCAGAGACAAGAGAATGGACTAATGAAGATCTCATAGCTGATACAACAATACCATGGGCTTGTGAATGGTTAATGTATTATGAATTTTGGCATCTGGATGGCATCTGGCGAGGGAAATCAGTTGGTTATGAGAGTGTCGGCGAGATAAGACGGTTATTAGGTGAGTCATCGGATAAGGAATCCGAAAAATGTTTACAGCTAGAAGAGAGAATTCGAGTCAATCTCGAAGAGTAAAACAGCCATGGCCGAAAGGTAAAGCATTCAAGATTTTATCGTTAGATGGTGGTGGTATTCGAGGCTATTACACTGTTGAATTTCTTCGCCATTGCGAAAAACGCTTCCTAAAGCCTAATGAAAATATTGCCGATTATTTTGATCTCATTGCAGGCACATCTACAGGAGGTCTTATCGCTCTTGGTCTAGGGAACAACATCCCAATTGATCAAATTAAAAAATTTTACGAAGATGATGGTAGAGTAATCTTCCCTCCGTATCCACGCTCTCTCCTCGGTAAGATCAGGCAAACTTTTAACCATTTTCTTAAACCAAAGCTATCTGCTGATAAACTTGAGGCATCCCTAAAAGAAATTTTTGGTCTTAAGTTATTAGGACAGTCACAAACTCGATTAGTTATTCCTTCCTGCCTAATGCCGACAACAGAAATAGTCGTCTTTAAAACTGACCATCACGCAGACTATAAGAATGACTGGAAAACGGAGGCGTGGAAAATCGCTCGTGCGACCAGTGCCGCGCCTACATATCTTTCTGGTATTGAAGAGGATGAGTCTGGAAAAGTTTTTGTTGATGGTGGAATTTGGGCTAATAACCCTATCATGGCCGCAGTAATAGATGCACTTACATCCTATGATATTAGTGTCGAACAAATACACATATTAAGTATTGGCACAGGAAACCCTCCATATAGATTATCTAAGAAAGCTGTTTTTGGTGGCCTGTTCAGTTGGCGTGAAGTGATTAAGGCTTCAATGTTCTTATCTACTGACAATGCACTAGCACAAGCAATATTGCTCTTGGGTCCAGAACAAGTGCTGAGAGTTGAGCCGGCGGGCAAGGCAGCGGATATTGAGCTGGATGACTATGACACTGCAATGATTTTATTACCTGATGCTGCAAGGAATGCCGCTGACTTGAATGAAAATGGCATCAGTCAGTTTTTTCAGGTGCCAGTGAGCCGACGTGAGTTTCACTATTTCAACTTGGTTACCTGAACCTGAAAATTAGAATTTCTCGCGAGACTTCGTATGGTAGTACCCAATATCCAGCTATATATTAAGAATATGGCAGCCTTAAATGATAGTGATATTGTATATTCCGTATCCACTCATACAAACATTGGAGCCATAAGCTAGTGCTACATGGTATGTTTATGCGAAAAAACACACTATGGTGAATGCACAAGCTATTGAATCTCACTCCTTATGCACTCTAAAAGTTTTATCAATCATAAAACTGCATCTCAACGCCATCAATCAAGTCGTCGAATGTATGAATAGATAAATCTTGATTATCCGCTGCTATGGCTCGCCATTCGGCATTAGTAAGCTCCCATCGACGTCCGATAACTAGATGTCTTCTAGGTTTGTAAACATCGAATCCGTACTTTTCTTTAACGTATACCTTATTATTGGTGGCTATTCAAATTACTCGATATGGACTAGTTATAGAACAATGACTTTTCCAGATTGAAATATCCCCGGCACTTTTTCATTCTTATAACCAGCTTGATTTGAAACAAGCCGGCATTTCCCTACATGAATATCTAGATTTGAATGTGTATGACCATAACACCAAACATCTGCCAAAATCACAAATTCATCAAGATTCGACACAAAGCCTGGACTATATAGGTTCATGCCAAACTCGATGTGATTACATTTAATAGACGGGCCATGATGGGAGATGACAACAGTTTTACCGTCAAACGGTGTCATCAAACGTTCTTTCAGCCATTGAATTGATATGATGTGCTCTTCATAGGCCTTTCGTGCAGAAAAGATTTCATTTCCATACTTAATAACCCTGTGGTCATAGAGCGCATCATCCAGTATGAAGATATTCTTATCCCGCTGATCCTCGCCCAATTCATGAAAATAATTCGTCCATAGCGTCGTCCCTAAAAATCGAACGCCATCAATGATGACCTCGTCTTTTTCCATGAAGATCAAGTAATCATAATTGGCTGCAAAGTCACGCATTTGCTGTGTCAACGCGATATAGTCGTGATGGTAGTACTCATGGTTGCCTGCAATATAAATCACCGGCTTTTTATGTAACCGCGTCAACTCTTCAGCCCAGATAAGGCCCTCCAGACCTACATCAATATCACCTGCTAAGATGATCAAATCCGAATCTAATTTCGGTATAGAAAAATAGCCGCGAGTTTCAATGTGAATGTCAGAGTAAAGTTGAAACTTCACTTGCTTTCCTTGTCAAAACCTGGCGTTTGAAACATCACCATGCCCTCGACCTTGTATGCTCATGACAGCGCGTCATGTAAATACCTTCGATGACTCGTAACTGACCGGCTGCACCACACACATCGCAGATGCCAAAGGACTTTTGTTGTGCCTCTTCAATCATGGCGTTGATTTCATAATTACCATGCTCAATGTAATAACGCAGACCACCTAGTTTCTCTTTTACTTGGCAAACTAAAGGCAGCTTATCGTCATCAACACCTTCTGCTTTCATTGTTGAAGCTATTTTTTCTATTGATTCTGATAGTAATAACAGCATTTCAAACCAGCCCGATCCGCACTCGAATCCATAACTCATGATGTTCTTATGACGCTCATCCTTTGCTCCACGAAAGATCGTTGGACAGCGCTTTAAGATCCGGTCAGATAAATCACTTCTCATGACTGATCTACTTCGAATTTGAGTGAGACCTCAACTTCATCCCACGCATTCAGTTTGTCGAAGACCTTTTGAGCTGAAGGGTGTAGCTTTCCGGGGGCATCGATGAACTCATAAACTGAGCCTGATTCGGTCAGGCCTCGTTTGTTTTCGGCATCATACTCAACTATCTGGCTACTGATTCTGTAGGTATAGTCAGTAAGGCAATACCCCAGAAATTTTTCTATCGTTTTGCCTTTATGGATAATCACGATAATGTTCCATTCGGACATGGTTACATGAGCTGGTGCTGCGGGAATAATCATGCTTGCCTCCATTTGAAATATTCACACTGTTGATAAACAGATAAATGTGCCGTTCTGCTCTTTGTTGTATTCATGAGAGGTTATTCGTCTTCGTCATCGGCTTCGCTGTAGGGCACGCCCGGAATTCGATGCAATTCACAACAGGTCGTTAGAAACCGCCCATATGCAGCCATCAGCTTTCCTTCAGCGCCACATTCTTCACATATATGCAATGAGTCCTCTTCGGCTTTACTAATCAGTTCATCCATTTCGTTTGTGCTCACGGTGAGGTAAAAACGCAAACCACCGTACTTTTCTTTCACTTGCGTAACCATGGGCAGGTAGTCAGGCTCTACTCTTTCATCTCGTAATTTTTCTGTTAACTTTTCTATCTGAACGGATAAAGTCAGTATCAGGTCATACCAGCCTGAACCGCACTCAAACCCGAAACACATTAAGTTCTTATTGGGTCCTAGGTATCTGCCCCGGTAAATAATCGGGCACTGCTGATAAATGTTTTCTGCTAGTTCTTGACGCATAGCCTAGCTCTCGTACTTCAGTCGAAGACGTATACCAGGGTGCTTCTTGAAGTCATCGAGAAAGCGCTTGGCAACCGGGTGTAGCTTTCCTGGTCTGTCTAAAAAGACGTAGGACGAACCGGATCGTGTCTTACCAGTATTTGACACAGGGTCATACTCCACGACATCTGAGCTAAACCTGAAGTGCTTTATTTCATAGCAATAGCCAATGAACCTTTCGACCACATGCCCTTCGTATTCAATTACCACGATATTCCAGTCACTCATCGTGACTGAACCTGGTGGAATTGGCTTAACCATGTTCGCCCCTTTTCTCAATTGCTAATGTCTCTGCTGCGAAGTTGAGAAGGCAGCGTAGGTAGTTCTTTGCTGTTTGTGATAATGTCATTTCTCATGCTCCTTTTCGTAACGTTTAGGAGCATTCAAACACAAAGGCACTTGCTTTATACAATCAAATTGTTATAGTAAACCGTATAATTATCAATGAGTTAAAGTGTATTATGTACATAATACACAAAGAGAGAACCAAAACTTCAACGATGATTATCCGCACCCCACTTAGCAATTTACATCGACATGACACACATCACTCTCGCTCTAGATCTCGAAGGCGTCTTGATTACAAACGCCATAAGCCAATTCCCCCGGCCGGGCTTAAAGTCATTCTTGGAGCAATGCGAGGCACTCTTCGACAGGAGCAATATGTGTATCTTCACGGCCGTAAATGAAATGCGCTTCAGAACGATTGCAGAGCGTTTAGTTGCGGACGGTTATGCACCTGTTTGGTTTGCAACAATCCGATATATTGACTGGGTGGGAGAGCATAAAGACTTGCGTTTCGTCAGGGAAGACATCGATAAGGTCATTATCGTGGATGACTATCCTCCGTATATAAAACAGACTCAGAAACACAGGCTGATTGAAATTAAACAGTATATGGAGCCATATACGCATGCGATGCCTGACATGCAGGATAACGAACTAGATGTTGTCTTGCACAGACTGAAGGAGTTTCTTTCGAATATGGACTAGACTCAGTCGTGAGCTTTATCAAAAGTAAAGCTGACGTTGAGCTCATCTTCCGAAGCATTGAACAACTCATCAGCGGCCAAGCGTGAAGCTTTTGAGGTCAGTCTGTGATAAAGCTCATCCTGCTCTTTCTCTGAAAGGACGGGACTTTCTGACTTCTCTTTTTCATCACTCATAGTTGCTGACCTCTAGAGCAGTTAATCTTCATATTAGCCCTAAATGTGAAACTACCGCAAAGACTCTACATTGAGAAGTGACTGCGGGGTACCTACAGCGATACTAGCTAGTTCTGACATTGTTCACTGACAAAGCGATTTTCATTACCTTGAATAGCTGCAATTCTGTCTGCTCTTTTGCACTCCACTGAGGTGACCGGATATTGAGAATTCCAGACAGTCATAAGTTGCTTTTGACTCTTGCTCATCCTATAACGTGGGTAACGTTGTTCCATGTAAAGATAAGTTCTGGCTATCTGCCCACGGGACTCCATTGGTGGTTCTACCTTCTTTCCATCAATTTTCACCTGACATGTTCCAAAGACTGTTGCAGCATCTGGAATCATGGTGAAGTTATAGTTACTTCGCATCGCATTCACAGCCCCTATAGCTGGATAAAGGTTATATAGGTCACTTTGCATATAGCGGTATTCTTTGTTGACCTTACTGGCGCAGTTTCGGCCCTTGAATGCTTCACCTTTTGAGTCGACACAGTTCGGATGACCGTTTCGCCACTCAGAAAACGTTCGACCAAAGTTTTCTGCTGGCACGACATGTTAAGGTGACTTTTAAGTGTTACTAATACTTATTTGGTACAGTTGCTGTGAAAACTAACTCCATAATTGAATAAAAAATGAAATGGCTGGTGCTCTCATATTATGAAAGTTGATTACTGACAAATTTTAATGAGGATACTTCCACGAAAATCTGATGGATGCTTGAGGTTTCTGAGTGGCAGAACTTAATAGCGAACTTGTCCCCTTCGATTGTGACAACCTTACTTCCCCTAGTGTGGTCTCTACACCATCAGTTCAGCTCTACCCACATATCGTAATTCTTACTACCAATACCAAAAAATCATTTATTACCCAGGCCTTTATTGCCCATGCCGAATGACCAGGTAAAACAGAGTGTTCTCTGAAGCGAAGGTTTGCTGATATGGAACTGATTTTTGCAACCGAGGATTTCAAGTTAAACGCAATCAGCTATCCCGGGTTTCCAATCCTGCTGGATCAAAATATGGAGTTCATAGAGGAAACGCATCAATTTCTTCTTCATGAATGTATCAAACGAGGTCGTGTTCAAAGCCCTCGTAGCTGGGCTGTTTATGGGCAGTCCTTATATGACTATTTCGGTTTTTTAGAAGGTAATAGATTCGACTGGAGAGAGTTTAATTATCATCGTAACCACACTATTTTGGCTGCATATCGTGACTGGTCATTAGGTGAGCTTGGACTGAATGCATCGACTGTCAATAGCCGGTTGAGGGTCATCATCCGGTTTTATATCTTTGCTGTAAAGCAGGGGTGGATTGATTCACTGCCTTATGACATGGATACAATTCGGGTGCGTCAGTCGAGAGGATTTCTTGCTCACACGGATGCTTCAGGTGGTCTTAAAATATCTCCCGACGTTATGCTTAAGACGCAGCCTACGGAAATACGAGTATTGTCTCGACAACAAGTGAAGGTACTTCTGAAGAGCATCAAAAACCCCACTCTTCTCTTAATTACGCGTTTGGCTCTGGTGACTGGTATGCGAAAAGAAGAGTTGGCGACATTCCCAGTGTCTTATGTAATTGAAACAGCTCAACATGAGATTTTCAAAGAGTTCGTTCGGGTGAAATTAGATCCCAAAACCATGAAAACAAAAGGTGGTAAAGGACGTGGTATTGATATACCGATTCGCATGATGGAAGACCTTCGTCAGTACGTGATTCACCGTCGAAGCGCTCTGGAGATTCTCAGTGGGCAAATGCAGCAGTCTTTATTTCTCAATAAACAAGGTCAACCTTGGGCAGATGGTGGCCGAGGATTGAACAACCTGTATAGGCGTTTAGGTCTTCCATTCAAAGTAACTCCGCACATACTCCGACATACGTATGCAACTCATACGCTATATGGGTTACGTGAGCGGCAAAGCCGTTTTGATCCGTTGCTCTACGTCCGCGATCGACTTGGTCATAGCTCGGTCAGCACAACAGAAAAATATCTGCACCTGCTATCAGAGGTTGAAGATGATCTTATGACGAACTACCAGCGGGAAATTGACGCTCTTTTTACGTAAATGTGGACAATGTAAATGCGAAAGAAGCAGTTCAAGCCTACTTTTAATGAAACCGTGGTTCAGCCAATCTATGACCATGTGACAAGCAATAACAATACTCTGGAGAAGCGCCCAGCGCAGACTTTAATTGAATTTGGAGAAAGTACAGTCAGTTTGCGCTACTTTGACTTTGCCCTGTTTTACGAAAAGGGTTGTGACGACATAGTATCGGCGTGCCAGCAGGTGATTGAAAGCATGGTGATAGCGAGCCGAAAAACGCATGGACAAACCCTTTCGATGACGAGCATTATCTCCTACTGCAATCGCGGTATGGCAACCTTCTTGCCTTTCTGTGCTGCATGGTCTCATGCTCTTAAACGCGATCTCACATTGGAAGATATAAAGCGTAATCTCATCCAAAAATTTATTATACATTTAGGCAGTACAGAGCTCAGTGTGACGTCGCAGAAAAACACCTACACATTGACTAAATCCGTTCTGATGGCACTGAGTCGTCAAAATCTTATATCACCTGATATTTTCCCTGCTAATCCATATCCAAAAATTAATCATCAAAAAAAGGGAGAACGAGCGCTGTCAAAAAGTGAGCGGGCGCAGGTTTTCAAAGCACTCGGATCTGAACTGCAATATATTGCCAGTGGAGAAGGCTCAATGTCATTTTATGAGCTTGGCATATGCGCGTTTGCAATTGCTGCGCGGACGGGGTTGAATCCTACCCCACTGCTAGAGTTACCTATTGACTGTCTTCAACAACATCCATTGAAACCGTCACACCGTCTTCTGGTCAGTTTCAAACGCCGTGGTAAAAATACCCATATCCAGAGCATTCGTAAAAGCGAGACCTTAGAGTTCATAGTGCCTGTCAAGGCGACTCAGGTTTCTGTAATTATCGATCTGGTACTAACACGCAACAAAGAAATTCGTAAGCAGAGTAAATATTCTCAATTTTTGTTTGTAGGTAAAAGTCGTGGAGGAAGTTCTCGTGGAGAGAGCCGGCGACTTACTAACAGACTTCTGAGCTTAGCCGCCGATGAACTAATGAATAAATACAAATTGGAAGACGATGATGGAAATCCTATCAATTTGAATGTGATGCGCTTGAGGAAAACTTTTGCAAATCACATTTGGGAACTCTCAGGCCAAGATCCATTTGTTAGTGCCACAGTGTTAGGGCATGGCATGCGTGCACACAATGATCACTATCTGGAAGCCCCGCTAGAAGCAGAGAAGCATTGGAATTTTATGGGCCAGGTCCTCGTTGAGTCTCTTTTACAGGCTGGCAATGCAACTGAGGTGGTTAAAGAGAATACCCCCGTGGCGGGATGTAGCGACAACCTGAATGGAGACCGCGCCCCCAAAAATGGTAGTCACTGTACTAGCTTCTTAAACTGTTTTATCTGTAAGAACTTCGTGGTGACAGGTGATGATCTGTATCGAGTCTATTCGCTTTACTGGTTACTTGTTCGTGAGCGTGAGCGGATTGGAGTGCATAACTGGAGTCGATATTATGCACATATTATCAGGATTGTTGATCGGCAGATTGCTCCACAATTTGACGAAACGGAAGTTTTACAGGCTCGTGTAGATGCTAAGAATACTCCTCATCCATTCTGGCGAGATCCTCAGATGCTGCAGTTTGGCCTATGACGTTAGACGAAGCAAGAATTCATTGTGAAGTAACAGACTTCCTCCAGCGAGCAGACAAAGATGAGCCTGACGCTAACATGGTAGTTACTGCGAGGAGCCTAGAAGATGGGAGTCACATCCCGCTGAGCTGTTTTGGAAGCAATATCTGGGTGCTTCCTAATGCACTGTTTCCCCACTACGCTGCAGATCACGAAAAGAGGATGAATTTCGATAGAGTCCCTCTAATTTTCCAGCGTATTTTGAAAATTATGGTGCTCCGTTTTTACTTCTATGGATTAGAAGGTAGTGTTCGCCCAAGAGGGAGTACTGTTATACAGTTTTTCTCTAATGCGAGCGTATTCCTCCGGTTCCTTGAGCAGCAAGGTTTTGACCGTCTCGACAGAGTGAATACACTGCTGACTAGCCAGTATGTGGAAACCTGTCGCTCCAAAATCAACTCCCAATCAGGCAAGCACTTGAGCGCAACTACTTTATCCAGAAGGTTTTCGGCACTTGAGATGATTCATCAACTCAGCCGCCACAGCTTTGACGTAATGGCTCATCCTTGGCCGGAATCGTCTGCTGCTTTACATTCTGGAGTTCTCGACGAAAACAGGTGGATGGGAAAGACCCTCATTATCCCTGATGAAGTTCTATCAAACTTGTTCAGCCAAGCTTATAACTGGATAGAAAATGCAGAAGAATTACTCGAGCATCGTAATGCTGCACATCAATGGCAGCAGGTAGGATTGTTTTCCACAAATCTTAATATCAAACTTGCTCAGCGAGGCTATGGGGGTGGTCTTCAATCCCTTAATAAGGATATTGCCAGGCTTCTGGATGCATGCATGTTAATAATACTCATTACCAGCGGTATCCGTCTTAGTGAGTTAGCCAGCTTACGGTCTGGGTGTGCCTCCACCACAGTTGGTGATGATGGCGAACGCTATCACTGGATCAATGGTTATAGTGACAAAACTCATGAAGGGGAAACCAGTTGGCTTGTTCCGGCGATTGCGCATACTGCAATTAATCTAGCTGAGCGAATAACTAAGCCACTGACAGAGGTGGTTAAGGCCGAAATATATAGGCTTTGTGAGCATAACAAGCATTGCCCTGAATTGTCTGTGTTGAAGCAACATCAAGATATTCTGTTACTTGGGCACTCACACAAATACGATCGTATCAAAACTCTTTCCGGAGCAGGCATTCGAAGCAGACTAAACAAATTTGCCGAAATACACGGAATCGACTGGCGTTTTACGCCTCATCAGTTCAGGCGCACTTTTGCCGTTTATGCCGCTCACTCAGCGTATGGCGATTTGCGCTATTTGAGAGAGCATTTCAAACACTGGAGCCTCGACATGACTGCGCTTTATGCCGTTAACGAGCACCAGGATGCTGAAATTTATGATGAAATACTTGCTTCCGTGCGAAACATTAAAATCGATGTTTTAGATCATTGGCTGAATCAGGATACCCCAATCAGTGGAGGTATGGCTGAGCCAATCAAAAACTTCCGTAATCATCAGGAAGTGCTCACAACTTATAGTGGGCGACGAGAAATGGCAGAGAAACTTTCCGGGCAAATCTCAATCCGAAGTACAGGCGTTGCGTGGTGTACGGCCGATTTCAGCGGTTGTAATGGCGGCCAAAGCGTCGATACAACACGTTGCGCGGATTGCAAACAATCAGTTATCGACGATACGAGACAGACCATATGGGAAAGCATCTATGCGCAACAGGTGGAATTACGTCAGATAGATGATATTGGCCCATCCGGGCAGGAACGGGTTGAGCGTGACATCAATCGCTGTAAAAAAGTGCTCTCTGATTTAGGCGCTGACCCCGAGAGGTTAAGCCGCCATGGCTGAGTCATCTAGAGGAGAACAAACCCGAAATATCATACGCCAGGCAATTACTCGCATTGAAAAAGGTCGCCCTAAAGTTGTGATCAAAGAGCGCAAAATGTCTGTTGCTGCCGTGGCAGAGGAAGCAGGAGTAAGTCGAGCAACCATTCATAACAACTATCCAGATATGGCAGACCGTATCCGGACAATACTAGGTAAACAAAATCGCATACAACGCAATAAAAAACATGAAGCACTGCGATTGGAAAAGGCAAAAAATCGGCAGCTACGCACCGAAAATGCTGAGCTTCGCACTAAGATTAATGTCTTGGTTTCTAAAAATCGAGCTCTGACTGATGAACTCCACGAGACTCTTGCGATAGCAGGTTCAGCAAATGTGAGAATTTTAAAACCAAATAGCTCTACATAGCGTCAGCAGTAACGAGGCAATCCAGTTAAATAAAACGCGTTTTATGATTAGCTGCTTAATTTCGTAAAGGACAATGAAGCGACAAGATAGAAGCCTCATTGTAAGGCCCTGGTTGGTTTAAATGGTAGTAATCGTTACAAAATAGTAGTACACTTTACACCATGTCGTGGTTATTACTAATACTCTCCCTCCCCACTGAAAACGCAACGGTGCGTATGCGGGCATGGCGTGCCATTAAGACGCTGGGGGCCGCGTCGCTGCGCGATGGTGTCTATCTGCTGCCAGCTCATCCGGATCATTTAGACAAATTGGAGGCAATAGCCCACGATGTCCGCGAGTCTGGGGGTATTGCCCATGTGCTCGCCACTGACGGATCGGAAGCCCAAGATTTCTCTGCCTTATTCGATCGCTCGGATGACTATGAGGCTTTGCACTTGGCCATCGCAGAACTACGGGCAATGTTGTTGCCAGAATCGGTGATGGATGTCATAAAGGAAACGCGCAAGCTGCGTAAACGCCTCACAAGACTGTCACAGATTGACTTCTTTCCGGGCGCTGTTCGTGATCGAGTTGACCGGGCGTTACAGGAACTGGAAACCGATGCCAACCGGGTTTTATCGCCTGATGAACCATTACCCGCTTCAGGCATTATCCATGTTCTCGACCCAGCCGATTACCAGAGCAGGCTCTGGGCAACGCGTCGTCGGCCTTGGGTGGACCGCCTGGCCAGCGCTTGGTTGATTAAGCAATTCATCGATCCGCAAGCGCACTTTGTGTGGTTGAACTCTCCAGACGACTGCCCCAATAACGCGCTGGGTTTCGATTTCGATGGGGCCACCTTCACCCATGTGGCTGAAAAAGTCACCTTCGAGACTTTACTGGCGAGCTTTGACCTGCGTCATGTGGCTCTGCAACGGATCGGGGAACTGGTGCACTACCTTGATGTAGGCGGCTACCAGCCACCGGAAGCTTCCGGAGTTGAGTACATATTGATGGGCCTTCGTGAGACTCTCAACGACGATGACCAGCTATTGCTAGCTGCCAATCAGGTGTTCGACAGCCTGTACACAGCCTACAATAAAGGGGAATAGAGTATGCAGGAACCTTCATCTGCTCCTGACTTGGTGGACCAAAAGACCAAAGAAACAACAGCAAGCAACATCAACAAATTCGGCCACCATATTTCGTTCAGGGAAGCCGTGCACGTTTGGTTACGCATTGCCATGCTGAGCTTTGGTGGTCCTGCAGGCCAAATCGCAGTCATGCACCGCATTCTGGTGGATGAGAAACGATGGGTCAGTGAAAACAGGTTTCTTCATGCGCTCAATTACTGCATGGTTCTACCCGGCCCAGAAGCCCAACAACTCGCTACCTACATTGGCTGGCTGCTGCATGGTGTCCGGGGAGGTTTAGTCGCCGGTGGTCTATTTATACTGCCGGGCTTTTTAAGCATTCTGGTGCTCAGCGTTCTCTATGCCGGGTTTCAGGATGCAACCTGGGTGCAAGCACTGTTTTTTGGTATCAAGGCAGCCGTACTGGCGATCGTCATTCAAGCGGTTATTCGTATCGGCAAACGTGCCCTCAAAAATGCCTATATGTACACACTGGCGTCCACCGCGTTTATTGCGATCTTCTTTTTTGCAGTGCCATTTCCGATAGTGATACTGACGGCTGCTTTTATTGGTTTGTTGGGGAGGTATATAGACCCAGAACGTTTTACGATTATCAAGGGCCACGATGCCCCGGAAGAGGCTGATCGTGCGATCGACAATATGATCGATAGCGGGCAAGCAAACCATACCAAGGCAACACGTAATCGGGCATTTAAAGTGCTCGCGGTCTGGCTGCCGTTATGGTTCGCACCGCTAATTGTTTTGCTTATGACACTGGGGTATGACGATGTCTTTACTCAGATAGGACTTTTTTTCAGTAAGCTGGCAGTCGTCACCTTTGGTGGCGCATACTCAGTCTTAGCTTACATGGCGCAAGAGGCTGTACAGAATTACGGCTGGTTATCGCCTGGAGAAATGCTGGATGGCCTTGGCATGGCAGAAACGACGCCCGGTCCCCTTATTCAAGTAGTTCAATTTGTCGGTTTTATGGGTGCTTTCAGAGATGCAGGACTGCTTGATCCCATTACCGCGGGTATTCTCGCATCGCTCCTGGCGACCTGGGTCACCTTTGTTCCTTGTTTTTTGTGGATATTTCTGGGGGCACCCTATGTGGAAACGCTGCGCGGAAATAAAGCAGTTAGCGCAGCCCTGTCGGCGGTGACCGCTGCAGTAGTTGGCGTCATGCTTAATCTGGCCATCTGGTTCGCTGTACATGTGGCTTTCGATGAGGTTAATACAGTTCAGACCTTTGGTATACAGTGGTTATTACCAACATGGAACACCATTCAGATTTCCAGCATTGTGCTGGCTCTGGGAGCTTTTATTGCAATGCTGCGTTTCAAGGTGGGCATGTTGCCGGTGATTTTTGTCACTGCGCTGCTGGGTATCATTTATTACCTGTTATTTGGAGGCGCTCCAGCACCGTAAAAGGCTAACCGATGCGGTGAGTATCCGGTTCGTCAGGTTGAATCTCAAACAATTTAAAACCCAATCGAAAAACTTAATAATGGAGGATCATTATGAAAACCCATCCGCTTAAAATATTTATTATCACCGCTCTGCTGATGCAGGCACCAGTTGCTTTCGCTGATGCGCCCGGCAGTCTAGATCCAGAAATCATCAGTAAGGCTGCGGACACACAGGCGACGGTCAAACCGGACGGCGTAGTTCGCATCGGCTGGCAACGCGACGATGTGCCGGTCTTGGTAGATGGAATACGGCTCCCGACACCAGCAGGTTTGGGCAGTTGGGCTGCGTTCAAGACAGTTCCGGATGGCGGCGTGATGCTGATGGGTGACACAGTGGTATTTGAGGATGAAATCACTCCGGCAATGGATGCGGCTTTCGCCCATGGTCTCGAAATCACTGCGCTGCATAACCATTTTATATTTGATCGACCTCCTGTTTATTTTATGCATATCGGTGGTCACGAACAGAGCGCTGAAAAGCTTGCCGGAGGCGTCAAGGCCATGTGGGACGCCATAAAGAAGGTCCGCAAAAAACACGCCACACCGGTAGAGCGCTTTCCTGGCAGTGTGCCCGAAATCACCGGGGAGTATGACACAGCGTCGCTGGAAACCATATTGGGTGCCGAAGGCAGTCTCAATGGTCAGGTACTAAAATTTACTTTTGGCCGCAGTGCCACCATGCATGGCACGGAGTTTGGCGCATCAATGGGATTGGCGACCTGGGCGGCCTTCACTGGCAATAAAGATCATGCGGTCGTCGATGGGGATTTCGCCATGACCGCTGGCGAGGTTCAACCTGTTATGCATGCTCTACGCGACGCCGGTATCCATATCGTTGCTTTGCATAATCACATGATTGGCGAAACGCCGCCCTATTATTTCTTGCACTACTGGGGTAACGGCGATCCTGAGGTATTGGCACGGGGGCTTCATGCTGCATTAGAAGCTCAAAAAAACGCCGGCACAAGCCATTAAAGGAGCAAAACATCGACTTACGAATGTTTTAGCTATTAGATTCCTGATGGCATCCACGGTGTGCGGGTCATCCCTTGGCTCGTTCTGTTGCCAATACACCTGTCAGTCATGCAAGTGGTGTTCAGGCCCCAGTTACGGGGGATAGTGGATGGCTTTCTGTGTGAAGTTGCGCATAGATGATAAGTACATGGAGAAGGAATCTTCCCCCCTTTCTTGTACCTGCGCGACTGCACAGACTGGCTTGGACGAGAATACGTTGCGAGACATCTTCAATACTCGCACCGATTCTCGTAGCTGCTGAAACCGCTTCGAGACGCCTCGCATTATAAGTATCGACAAGCTTAACTTGAATTAGAAATAGTTATATGAGCATATATGTATATAAAGCAGTCAGTTAATCATATATAACATGTTGCTAAGTCAACATAA
>PAJP01000004.1 GCA_002706095.1 Methylophaga sp.
GCAAAGCAAAAGCTATCCGTTTATCAACACTTGATGCTATTTGCACAGCTCTTAACTGTCAGCCTGGTGACTTGCTGGAATATCACCCTGAAGAAGAATAGCTGGGGTCATAAAGTGATGTCGTCAGTCTACTTTATATTTCTATTTGTAGGGACATTCTATGACTTGAGCATCATAGCCGTATAACCTCGTTCTCGATCATAAAAAAAGGCAAGTCCGTAAGGATTTGCCCTTTTTTATGGAAGTTTATAAACCGTTTGTGGTGAATTACTTCTGTGTATAGTTATCAAACCGAGCGATATATTCTTCAAGGTTTTGATTGAGCATTTCGGCATAACGCTGAGTGAAGTATTCAATAGCCGCTTGTTTTTCGGCTTGCAGGTTTTCTGCGTTTTCAACAGAACGGGCGACGCTGAAAGCATTAAAACGGGCGGCTGAAAAGAGAACGGCTGTATTAACGTCTTCTACAGAACTTTCAGCTGCTTGCTGATTGGCAATCGCAACGAACTCATCGACACGTTCTTGAAATGTTTTGCTTGGTGAATTTTCACTCATTCTTTTTCTCTCATTGGTTTTATAGGTTTGAAATATTTAGCTAGTAATAGGCTAATTAAGACGGATCACATCATAGCAGATAGAGAAGATGGTAAAACCGTAGCTATCTTGGGTTTTACCTAAGCCGTTAGGGGATTTTATGGGCTATATTGACGCCATCACTTCAGTGTTAGTTTCGCTAACAATCGGTTTATTGTTTTGCTATAACTGATTTGACGATACTAAATCCTATGGCCCCCAAAATAACGCCTGTGACTTTATCTATATAAAAAGAGAGTCGGGTAAACCTATTTCTCATGGTCTGTTTGGATAATACATAAATGATGGCGACATCCCAAAAAAATACGACGAGTGTCATCCACACACCTAGCAGAACTTTGAAGCTGAGGCTCACTTCAGGTGTCAGTGCCACGGTAAATAAGCTCAAGTAAAACAATAAGTTTTTCGGATTTAAAATGCCGGACATAAAGCCGGTAAGACATTCTTTTGTGAAGCTGCTTGCTGCTATGCTTGTACCGGTTTCAGGTGTGACCGTCAGCTCTTTGTAGGCTGATTTAGGGGCTTTCATGGCATGAAAGGCTAAATAAAGCAGAAATAAACCGCCGATAATTTTTAATGTCATCATGACAGAAACGGATGCCGCTAAGATTGTCCCGACACCAATTAGACAGAGCCCAATATATACAGCGTTCGCCATCGCAATACCGAGCGCTACGCCGATGGCATTCTTACGATGACCTTTAATAGCGCTTTTCACGACTAAAACAAAATCAGGGCCGGGACTTAATAAAGCAAGAAAATGAGCAAGAGCAACCGCGAAAAATATACTGAGTAATTCAAAATCCATTTATATTCTCTTTAAGTCGTGCAAAAAATGGCTAGAGCGTATCGAATTTATATATAAAATTGTTATTTATATCATAACTTTTTTACTGCAATTGCCTGAACCACAGAAGCCAAACCGGTATGATAAATCCCTTCTTTTACCTCTCTTTCCATTTCTAATAAGTGCTGAAAGCTTAAGTCAGGTAATTCATCTATCAGCGTCTGCTTGGTCTGCATCAACTCAGCAGATGAGCCACCACCTGTTTCGTAGTGAAGTTGAGCAGGTGTATAGGCTTCCAGTAAAAACACACCATTTGGCTTCAGCCCTGACATAACTTTTTGATGTAGCATTTTTCTGATGGCTGGTGGCAGCGGGCAGAATATTGAAATGATGCCATCCCATTGAGCTTCCCCAAGATGAAAGTCACTCAAGTCAGCATGAATGCATTCAATTAAGACCTGATTTTCTTCGGCCAGCCGTTTAGCTTTTTGCAAACCGACTTTGGATGAGTCCACGGCGGTAACGGAGTAACCCTGCTTGGCAAGGAATACGGCATTACGGCCTTCTCCTTCAGCGAGACTCAACACTCGCCCTTTGGGAATGGCCTGCATATGGTCTCTTAAAAAATCATTGGGCTTGATGCCATAAACATAATCATCGGTGTTGTATCGTTCATCCCACATCTTTATTTCTCCATCTGTTGCTTTGAATATGAAAGTGATGGTATTACTTCAAGTCAACTTGAAGTCAAGGCTAAAATATGAAAATAGGTGAGGTATCCAAAAAGACGAATCTGCCCACTTCGACCATACGTTATTATGAAGAAAAAGGGCTGATTCAATCCTCCGGACGAAATGGCCTAACCAGAACATTTTCACCGGACATCCTGGAGCGGTTGGCATTAATCACATTAGGCCGAAATGCTGGATTATCTTTAGATGAAATTCGTTCAATGCTGCTACCTGATACGGTCGATATTAATA
This sequence comes from Methylophaga sp., assembly GCA_002706095.1. Lineage (GTDB taxonomy): Bacteria > Pseudomonadota > Gammaproteobacteria > Nitrosococcales > Methylophagaceae > Methylophaga > Methylophaga marina. The sequence goes on from PAJP01000004.1 coordinate 2,365, forward strand.
GAGAGTTGTTGCTAACAAGGGCAAGTGAATTGGACGAAAAAATTAAACAGATGACGGCGATGAGAGATGGTCTACGTCATGCTGCTGCCTGCAAAGCACCGAGTCATTTGGAGTGTGGTACTTTTCGTCGTTTATTAAATATCGCCACTAAGCGATGGGGCAGGCCGACGGCACTTGAACGAGATTAAGTCAGCAGGTATGAATAAGAAAGACTTGTTGAAAATAGATATACAAAACTATTCTGAGCAATGGGCGAAGGAAATTGCTGATCTGTTTTATCAATCAGTGCATGCTATTGATTCATCTGTTTATACAGTTGAGCAAAAAGCAGCTTGGGCGCCGACGCCCATTGATTATGCCTTTTGGTCAGCACGATTAGAGGCAAAAAAGCCGTTAGTCGCTATCGTTAATAATCAAGTGGCTGGCTTTATTGAGCTTGATACTGATGGTCATATTGATTGTACGTATACGCATCCTGACTTTCAGAGAATGGGCGTGGCGTCGAAGTTATATGAGCACTTGCTTGCAGAAGCAATAAGGCGAAATATGAAGCGTCTCTACGTTGAAGCATCCATTACCGCTAAGCCATTTTTTGAGCATCGCGGTTTTGCTGTTTTCAGAAAGAATGTTGTTCAGCGACATGGTGTGTCATTAGTGAACTTCTCCATGGAAAAGTCTTTATAGTCTGGTAAGTGCAGTCATTAGTTAAATGATTAAAATGTAACGGTTTGGTCTGATCATGGAATCATGATGCCTAAAGATCACTTTATAAAATCACTGAAAGGGAGCATCTGTTGCCCGAACTAAAAATAGTAGGCTTGTTTCTTGTGACGGCCTTGGCAGAAATTATTGGCTGCTATCTGCCGTATCTCTGGCTGCGTGAGGGGAAATCCATTTGGCTGCTGGTGCCTGCTGCACTCAGCCTGTCATTGTTTGCCTGGCTGTTGTCTTTGCATCCAACGGCAGCTGGTCGCGTCTATGCCGCTTATGGTGGGGTATATATTTTCATGGCTATTTTATGGTTATGGGCTGTAGATGGTATTCGTCCTACAGTATGGGATATGGTTGGCTCTGGTGTCGCATTGCTGGGAATGGCCATCATTATGTTCGCACCACGAGGATCCTAAAGACGGAGTTTTAACTCGCTGGCTTGGCGCCTGCCTGTGTTAACGTTATTTGGCTTTATTAATCAGCAAATCAAGCATTAAAAATTCCCAAGCTAGAATCTTTGCTAGTGATTTTGTTCAAGTAAAAATATGAAGTTGAGTATCAATAACTATGACAAGTTATGCCATAAGCTCAAATATTCTGAGCGATACGCCATAACACACCACTCGGATCATAGAGAACAAAATCGAGCATACCCCAGGGTTGTTCAGTGACAGCCGATATTTCAACCTTATACTTGTCTGCTATCCCTGATTCGGTAATGTGTTGATGCCAAGACTGCACGTCTTCCACAAGCAGATGCATCATGAAATTTTCAGCCAGTGTCTGGTCATAAAAATTCTGAAGCAGAAAACTACAGTTGCCGTGATAGAAGTAGGCAACACCTGTGGTATCAGATGCCTGCGTGAAGCCAAGGTCAGTATAGAAGGCTTTAGAAAGCTCATAGTCTTTTGCTGGAATAAATGCTTTGATTTCAACGGTGTTCATATTTGCCATGGCTAGCCACTCCTTATCACTAATGCTGCGAAGGCTTATCGTTTTGATAATTTGATAGCGATACCGATGATACACATCACAAGCCAGACGATATAGCTAGGTAGCCAAGATGCATTCCAAGCTTCAGAAAAGACCATGGCTGCTGGTTGATTGAGATAAAAGTTGGCTAAAAGGTTGAGTAATAAAACAATCATTAGACCGATAAGGCCGACCATTAAGAGCACGTTTTTCCGTTTCATCACTTTCATCCTTGTAGATAGTTTATTCGTTTATCGAACGGACTTTTTGTGCGATAAGAAATGTGTGCAATTCCGGATATTGATCATATTCCAAGTGCATACATACACACCCAAGCTTCATTAATAATGCCAAAAAGCCATTTGTGCCTAAACTGGAGTAATACACTTCTTGTCCCATGAAATCATCTGTGTGTTCGCCCGGTTTAGTTGCGCCACCAAATGAAAAAATCAATATGCCGCCCTTGTTCAGGCTGTTAACCAGCTTAGTTAATACAGGCTTTTGCTGCTCCAGTGGAATATGCCAAATGCTATCCCAAGCGGTAATAAAATCGTAGCGGTTCTCAATTTCCCATTCGCAGATATCTTGCTGGTGAAATGTCACGTCAGGGTGACGCTGCTTGGCAAGCTCGACCATTTTGCTGGAAATATCGACACCTTCAACGTGAAACCCTTCAGCTTGAAGCAGATCGATAAATCGTCCTGTGCACCCACAGCCGACATCCAATGCTTTGTATTTGTTTTCAACAAAGCTGATGGCACGTTTATGTGCCTCGATGCCATTATTTCTATCAAACTCTTCACGTTCCCAAAGATGGATAATCATGTTGTAGGCTTTGCCGATATCGTCTGGATTCATATGAGAGTGAGTCACAATTTATTAGCTTTTGAGTATTCCTCAATAAACTCATCAATGAGGAATTCAACGCTCTCATACAATTCATCCATATCGGCGATATCTTTGGCGTATCGTCCCCAGACAAAACCGTCTTTTTTATAGCATTCGCCATTCACGCGATAGGACATGGTTCTGCTGAAGTCGAGATAAAGCAGATATTCTCCCGCGTGCTCCTCAACACGTAAAAACAGTTGAGCATCATCACGTGGATTTTGCTGGATATTAGCCGCGTATAACTGACCATCGATGATGGCTTCCAGCTCACTCTCATCAACGTCGTCAGGTTCGACTGTATACACCACATAAAGATGATCTGGCTTAGTCATTTCAAGGCCTGTGCCAGTGTTAGCCATGGCGGAAGAGGCTTGTAAAACAAGACAGACTAAGAATGAAAAAGGCAAGAAGCGTTGGAGTGTTGGGTTCGTCATTTTAGCGCTCAATATCAATTGATGGTATTGGATTCATTGCTGAGTTTGATGATAACAGAGCGTGCCACACTTGCGAATTTAAGCAGCTGCTTTTTGTATAACGTTATCAATTATTCTGAATCATCCATCTGTCCTGTTACGGTTTTATATATCCAGATAAGCTATCGGCTATCTGTAAAAGTCGAGTGGTTTTTTTATGAATACTGTGTGGATGTCAGCATTAAGAATATCCATCATTTATGTGATTATTGGTGGTATATGGATAATCACATCTGACCAAGCTCTGTCATATTTTTTTGCTGATAAACAAAGCGTTGTTGAACTGCAAACTATTAAGGGCTGGTTTTTTATTATTGCAACGGGCTTCATTCTTTTCTGGCTGGTTTATCGTCAGCTAAGCAATATGAATGAGGCCGAAGAACGTCTTCGCTATGCGCTGAATGCTTCTGGTGATGGGGTTTGGGACTGGGATGTACCCTCAAGTAAGGTTTGGTACTCCAAGCAGCTGCAGACGATGCTTGGCTATGAAAATGGCGAGTTTAGTAACAGCCTTGATGAATGGTCGAGTCGTGTTCATCCGGATGACATAGAATCCGTGATGAATGAGTTGCAACTACACCTTGATGGAAAAACAGATAGTTATATTAACGAACATCGCATACGTTGCAAAAATGGTCGATACAAATGGGTTCAAGATAGTGGACGAGTGATTACACGTGATGAAAATGGTCATCCAGTTCGCGTCGTCGGCACACATTCCGATATCACAACCCGTAAAGAAGCCGATGAAAAGCTCAAGCTTGCTAACACCGTCTTTACCCATGCTTATGAAGGGATTCTCGTCACAGATGCTGATAGTAAGATTATCGAAGTCAATGAGGCTTTTAGTAGAATTACTGGATACAGCAGAGAGGATGTCATCGGACAAAGTCCAAAAATCCTGCAGTCTGGTAATCATTCTCCAGAGTTTTATGAAGAAATGTGGCATTTGATAAGGACCGAAGGTTATTGGTCAGGTGAATTATCAAACAGACACAAAAACGGACAGCTATTTGTAGAAATGCTGACGATTAGTGAAATTCGTGATGAAGAGGGTAACGCTGCTAACTATGTGGCTTTGTTTTCAGACATCACGCATATCCGAGCTCAGCAGATGGCCCTTGAGCGATTGGCTAGCTATGACCCATTAACATCGTTGCCCAACCGTATCTTACTGGCTGACCGTTTAAAGCAATCGATGGCACGCTGCCAACGCCATCAACAATTACTGGCAGTGGCATTTATTGATTTAGATGGATTCAAGCAAGTCAATGATAGGTATGGCCATGAAGTCGGCGATAAACTTCTGGTGACCATTTCTAATCGTATGAAGCAGGCATTACGAGAGGGCGATACTCTCGCAAGAATTGGTGGGGATGAATTTATTGCCGTTCTGACTGAACTGAATGTATTTGATGATTGTGAGTCGGTTATTGAGCGTTTACTAGTGGCATCTTCAGAGTCGATATCTATTGATGATAAAACGTTTTCAGTCTCAGCCAGTATCGGGGTCACGTTATTTCCAGAAGACAGTGTTGATGCCGACATTCTCATGCGTCACGCTGACCATGCCATGTATACAGCTAAGCAGTTGGGTAAAAATCGCTATCACCTATTTGATGTGAATCAGGATGATGCCATCAGGTCACATAGAAAACAGTTGTTGCATATCGAACGAGCTTTGGAAAACGATGAATTTGTCATGCACTACCAACCCATCGTCAATATGCGAACGGGCTCGGTAGTTGGTTTAGAGGGGCTACTTCGCTGGCAGTCACCTGAGGAAGGCTTGTTACCACCAGGTGCGTTTTTGCCCTACATAGAAAACAATCCCATCAGTGTTAATTTGGGTGAATGGGTTATCCATGCCGTCTTGAAACAAATCAGCCTGTGGCAAGCAGCACAGGTCACTATGCCAGATATGATCAGTATTAACATTTCAGCTTTACAGATTGAGCAGGCTAATTTTGCTGATAGATTAGCCTCTCTGCTAAATGCTCATCCTGAGGTAGACCCACATAAAATTGAATTAGAAATTTTAGAAACCAGTGCCTTAGAAGACATCGAAAATGTCTCCAATACAATGAGTGCCTGTGCCCAGCTTGGTGTGAAATTCGCAATTGATGACTTTGGTACAGGCTATTCATCACTCACTTATCTCAAGCATTTACCGGCTGAGATAATCAAAATCGATCAGAGCTTTGTTCGTGATATGTTGGTAGATGAGGATGATCTGGCTATTGTGAAAGGGGTGATCGGCTTGGCTAATGCCTTCCAACGAGGGGTCATAGCCGAAGGCGTGGAATCTGCCGAACATGGAAAAGCCCTATTAAAACTTGGTTGTGAGCAAGCTCAAGGGTTTGGTATTGCGAAACCGATGCCAGCAGAGCGCGTACCCGAGTGGATAGAAGAATGGAAACCTCAGTGGTGAGTAGCTAACGTTATTTAGGTACCTTGTGCTGACGACATCGCCAACTGTTTTTATTCACTATGTAATAGTCTATTTCTAATTATTAAGGCTCTCGAACACTTAGTTTTCAATATCAATTTCAAGAAATTCAAACGAGCCGTATCACCATTTTCATACGGCTTTTTTATCTACTTATCGCGTAATCGTTCGTACTGCACATTATTTTGTCTATTCATTCATTTGCTTTAATTAGGAAATTAGCATGTTTTCTAGGCTTTAAAATTCAACTAATTCCATTCCTTGCTTTAAATAGGTAAATGAAATACCTTATTAAAAAGGCGGGATTTGATAGCTGATGATATGTTTTTATAAAGTCGTTTTATTAAATAAAAACAATTCGTTAAAAGTTTTTATTCATTGGTCAATTTGCTGACTGACGCGCAGCTATCGATGTTGTTAATGACTCGTTCATTAACGCTATTCCGTCATTTACTCGGTATTCAATAAAGCCTTGCTCAGGGTATAGGCGCCATCTCACAAAGGAGTGACTGATGACAAACGTAAAAAAACTCTGGTTGTTTCTCGCTTTCTTATTGTTTGTTTCTTTTGGTGTGCTGATATGGAGTGGTAATCAGATTTATCAACAAGCACCACCCATGCCCGAAAAGGTCGTCACTAATGATGGCCAGCTAATCTACAGTCGTGATGATATTGAGAAAGGACGACAAGTCTGGCAGTCCTTTGGCGGAATGCAACTTGGTTCAATCTGGGGGCACGGTGGTTATGTCGCACCAGACTGGAGTGCCGACTGGATGCATCGAGAGTTGATGGCCTTACTCAATCTCTGGGCAAACCGAGATTATGGTGTGGAAAGTTTTGAGCTTGCCAATGCCGAACAGCAAGCCGCTTTGCAAGGCAGACTGAAGTCCCTAGTCAGAAAAAATACATACAATCCCGACACTGGCGTCATCACTTTAAGCTTGGACAGAGTCAAAGCGATAAGTCAGGTATCTGAACATTATCAACGCCTCTTTAGTGATGAACCTTCAACGGCTGAGCTGCGTGAAGCTTATGCCATGAAAAATAACACGGTCACCGATCCAGAAAATCGTCGTGTACTTTCCGCTTTTTTCTGGTGGACGGCATGGGCCACTATGACTAATCGCATTGATGGTGACATTACCTATACCAATAACTGGCCTAATGAGCCGTTGATTGATAATAAACCACCGGCGAGTATGTTCCTCTGGTCTGCATTTAGTGTGACATTCTTACTGGCTGGAATTGGTTTAATGGGCTGGTATTACGCGGTGTCTCATGGCAAAGAAGAGGCGACCAGTAAACTGCCGGCAACCGATCCCATGCGCGATTTACGACCTACACCTTCGATGATGGCGACAGCCAAATATTTCTGGGTGTTGCTCGCTTTATTCCTGGTACAAATTCTACTTGGTGCGGTGACTGCGCATTATCAGGTGGAAGGCCAGGTTATGTATGGCTTTGAGTTATCGGAAATTTTGCCTTACTCGATAACTCGCACCTGGCATACCCAGCTGGCTGTGTTATGGATAGCACTTGCCTGGCTCGCGACCGGCCTTTATATCGGTCCTGCCGTATCGGGTTATGAACCGCCTTATCAGCGATTCGGTGTGAATCTGCTGTGGGTTTGCTTACTGGTTATTGTGGTCGGTGCCTTTACTGGACAATGGTTCGCGGTGAATCAGACATTAGGATTGGAGCATAACTTCTGGTTCGGTCATCAAGGTTGGGAATATGCCGATATTGGCCGGTTCTGGCAGTGGTTCCTGTTTATCGGTTTATTACTCTGGTTGTGTTTGGTGGGGCGCTCGCTCTGGCCGACATTACGTCAACCCTCTGAAAGTCGTTCCATTATTGGTTTACTGTTCTTATCCACCGTTGCCATTGGCTTGTTCTTTGGGGCGGCACTGGTCTGGAATGAACACACCCATATTTCCATGGTGGAATACTGGCGCTGGTGGTTGGTTCACCTCTGGGTTGAAGGATTCTTTGAAGTCTTTGCCACAGCAGTTATTGCGTTCTTATTTACTCGTCTGGGCTTAATCCCGGTCAAAACAGCAACAGTTGCTGTGCTGTTTGCCACGATTATTTTCATGTCAGGAGGCGTAATTGGCACATTGCATCATCTCTACTTTGTCGGATCACCTACACCGGTATTGGCGTTGGGTGCCAGCTTCTCAGCACTCGAAGTAGTGCCACTGGCCTACATCGGGTTTGAGGCGTATCACAATTACACATTGGGTCATGCGACTGAGTGGATGAAACGTTACCGCTGGCCGATTATGTTCTTTGTGGCCGTGGCGTTCTGGAATTTGGTCGGTGCCGGTTTATTTGGATTTTTAATTAATCCACCATTATCGCTGTACTACATGCAAGGTCTTAACCTGACGCCTCTGCATGGTCATACCGCCTTGTTTGGTGTTTACGGTATGTTGGGTATTGGTTTGACCTTGTTCTGTATACGCGGTATCAAGCCTGATCTAGTCTGGCCGGAAGGTATTCTTAAAGCCAGCTTCTGGTGTTTCAATATTGGTCTGGCTCTGATGGCTTTACTCACGCTGTTACCGCTTGGCGTTATGCAATTGTTTGCCAGCCTGAATCATGGTTATTGGTACGCCCGATCAGCGGACTTTATGCAGCAACCGGTTGTTGATTTACTGGTCTGGATGCGTGTGCCCGGGGATACCATCTTTGCTGTCGGCGCTTTGTTATTAGCTTGGTTTATTCTCAGCTTATGGATTAAACCAAAATATGAAGGTGGGCAACAACGCGGCTAAAAGCCAATCCGATTGAAGGACTGACTCAGGTGATTGAGTTCTATGATGAGGTGAGGCAAGTACACTGGTTGATGGCCTTTGCCAGTGGCGGCTTGCTCTTCATTCATGGACTCATTCACCTGAGTCAGGCCGATAATCTGCTTTCAACGTCTGTTCGTTATCTTCGCTACGGCGTTGATACGGTGTTAATCACCGCGGCGTTAATGCTGACCAATATCGTGCAGCAATTTCCTTTTATCGATGTTTGGCTTACGGTGAAGTTTCTGCTGCTGATGGTTTATCTCTTTCTCTCACACATCATGCTCTACAACACAAGAAACCAGCGGCAATATGCCACAGTTTGGGGGCTGGCTTTGATGACGTGGTTGTTTATTTTCAGCGTAGCGAAAACGCATCAAAGCGGGGGCATATTCAGCTTGCTCTTTTGACGTAAAAGATACATTTAAGCCTATAGCTGGTTCGTTGAAAGCCATTTTATAGATGCATTTAGAGGATAGTTATGTACGGGACATTATTACTGCTTCACATACTCGCTGCCACCATATGGACGGGAGGGCATATCGTCTTATCGGTGGTGATCTTGCCAAAGGTATTAAAGCATCGTTCGCCTGAAGAGCTGCTTAGTTTCGAATCAGTTTATGAAAAGATAGGCATGCCCGCCCTGATTATTCAAATCTTAACGGGTTTGTATCTGGCTTATCATATGCTGCCAGACATCACACATTGGTTTAACCCCACAAATCCCGTCTCACATGGCATCATGGCAAAATTGTGTCTGCTGCTTTTAACACTCAGCTTTGCTGTTCACGCACGATTTCGTGTGATTCCTCACCTCTCTCCAGACACACTCAAAGTGATGGCCTGGCACATCATTCCCGTCACCCTTTTTTCCATCTTGTTCGTCGTTGTTGGCGTGTCATTCCGAACAAGTTGGCTTTATTAATCACACGGCAATAACAGGAGGCATACATGAACATTAAGCTACATCGTATTTATGAAAGTGATGCACCCACAGGTTACCGAGTACTGGTGGACCGATTATGGCCACGTGGAGTATCAAAAGAAGACGCCAATCTGGATGCCGACTGGAAAGAACTCACCCCCAGTGATGAACTACGTAAATGGTTTGATCACGACCCTGATAAATGGAACAGATTTCGTAAAAAATACCTCAGCGAACTGAGTGAACATAAACAAACAGCCAAAGACTACCTAGCCGAAGTCACACAAAAAAATGTCGTGCTCCTCTATGCAGCAAAAGACAAACAACACAGCCATGCTCATATATTAAAAGAGTATCTCGAGAAGCTGGGTTAGCAAACGATTTTCACGTCAAACGCAAAACCCGTTGGTATAAGTGCCTTTCAAAAATAGGATTACCCATTTTTATTCTATGGTTTTGTATGCCACTGATAATAAATGAGTTATAGTCAGCTTTAATCAGGTAGTGAAAGAACGTCTAGTGATGACAACAAGGATTTGAGCCAGTACAGAAAGTGAAAGCTTGCCATGAAATATCCGAGTCTCAGAACACGAAAAGCTAGGCACTATTTTTCAACGTGAGCTTAAAAATTTGGCCTTATAATTCTGTAAATAAGAAATTACTTTTATTAATAAACAACAGATTAGAACTTTTGGTGAGGAATTATAAGGCCGCCTGCTTAATATTTATTATGCGGCCATTGGCCTCATAAAACACACTGTTATGAATATTTAGGAGATCACGAGTGTTTGAAAATTTAGATATGTCTACAAAAGATATAATAATGACAGCAGCTGTGATCTTGGGCCCAATTTTAGCGGTTCAGGCTCAAAAGTTCATTGAGCGGACGCAAGAAAAAAAGAACCGCCGAATGGCCTTATTCAAAACGCTCATGTCTACCCGAGCTGAGCGCTTAAACAGAGATCATGTTCAGGCCCTTAATATGATCGATATAGAATTTTACGGCCGTTTACTGCCTTTTCTAAAAACGCGCTATCAAACAAGAAAAGAGCAGGCTGTAACTCATGCATGGAAAAGCTACAACAGTCATCTTAATCAAAAAGATGAATATGAGTCTTTAGAGCAATGGATCAAAAAAGGCGATGAGTTATTTACCAACATGCTTTATGCAATAACCCAGTCTCTAAACTATGACTACGATAAAGTTCAGCTTCAAAGAGATTGTTATAGGCCAATAGCTCACGGAAACATAGAAAATACACAACTAGCCATACTTGATGGTTTAGACCAGCTTGTAAACAAAGGCCGGCCTCTGCCAATGTATGTGGTTAATTTTCCACCCCAAGAACAAGCTGATAACAATGAGCAAGATATTCATAACAATTAAAGGCACAGGACGCCAAAACCGCCGCTTCGATTTGGTTTTGTCGCCCGTGCTTTAGGCGTTACATGTTTACCGGAACAATTCGCTATGCGTTCCGATTCTTGCAAGTTTTAAAGAATCTGTATCAATTTTATAAATTAAAACTAAGTCAGGTTTAATGTGGCAATCACGATAGTTTTTCCAATCATCTGATAATGGGTGATCTAGATATTTTTCAGATAAGGTTTTGCCAAGTTGTAGTTGTTTTATGACGTGACCCACTTCAACGATATCAGTTATGGATAGTTTGGCAATTTTCTTAAAGTCTTTTTTAAATTGTGTTGAGTATTCGAGCTCAAGCATCAACGAAGCTTTCCAATATTCAAATTGCTAAATAATTCTTCAACATCTTTAGCAGAACTGGCATTGCCAGCTTCAAGCTCAGCAATAGCAGCGGCGGTTATGTCATTGGGTTGGCGCACTTTAAGTTCAAAAGGAATACCACCATAATTAACCACCGCTTTGGCAAATAGCTTTAGCGCCTGGGAGGTGCTTAATCCCATATCTTCGCATACGTTAGTAAATGCCAATTTGGTATCGGCATCAATTCGGGTGCTTAGCGTTTCTGTCTTCATAGTGTCACCAAAAGTTATTCATTGTCTTACAATGTAAGACATATTCTAGCAAGTGGCATGCAAAAATCAATAGTTTCAGAGTAATTGATTCATCAGACCGCTGGCCGCATAAAGCATACTGTTATGTGATTAAAGGAGGTCTCAGTCATGGACGTTCACAATTTTGGAATGCACGTTTTTCATCAACAAATGGAATTACAGCGAATAGAAAGAGGTGCTGTATATCACTATAGAAATCCTGTAGTTAAAGCCTGCAAAGCTCTATGAATATGTCCAAAAGTTTGAACAAGAATTAGATGATGAGCTCTTCTAACGTACCACAGAATCTAACTTCGTTACTTTTGTTGGGTTCTCAACACGGCACTGCTCAGGCCTGTGTATCATCGTTCTGTTTATATTTGATGTTTGCATCATTTTATTTGGGATCATAATGTTTGCAACATAGTCCAAAGTACAATTGCACTGAGGTATTGTTCTGGGGCTAAGTGATTGAATTCTTGGGTCACTAACACCTTTTACGCAATCGTTATAATTTCTGACAATCGGCCCTGTAAACGCCTTACCCGCGCCTTCAGGTAACATTGCCAAGATTTCAGCTTCTGTATGAACCTTGCTATCGTAAGTTTCTTGTGCGAAAGCTGCAGATGATGTGGCAAGTAAAAATAATGATGTAAATAAAATGGTTTTCATTGTGAATCCTTCAAAAGTTTTATGAAGTATGGTTTGGAGAACCCTTTTACAAAGAAAAGCTTATACTACTTTATTCTAAATAGAGTAGTAATCTTCTAAATTATCTTCTGCTATATACGAATCTGATAAATCAATAGTGTCAGCAACTGTCTTAAACTGAAAAACAAAGAACAAAACCGTTATGAAAAAAGTATCAACATGAAATTCTATTTATTGGTTGCTTTGTTCTTTATTACCAGCGATCTGTTTGCTGATCAAACAGACACCATCATTAAGTTGAAAACCGAGACAGGAATACTGGAAGGCTCTCTTGTTATCCCCACTGGAAACAGTCCTGTGCCTGTAGCATTAATCATTGCAGGCTCGGGGCCGACGGACAGGGATGGCAACAATCCTGCGATGAAGAATAATTCTCTAAAAATGCTGGCAGAGGCGTTGTCTAAAAATGGTATTGCGACTCTGAGGTATGACAAACGAGGCATTGGTAAAAGCCAACAAGCGGTCGTAAAAGAGAGTGAATTGCGGTTTGAGCATTACATTTCAGATGTAAAAGACTGGGTGGCGTTATTAAACCAAGATGAGCGCTTTAAGGGCGTCACAATCATAGGACATAGTGAAGGTTCATTGATTGGCATGGTGGCTGCTCAGGAAAGCTGTGTGAAAAACTTCATCTCTATTGCTGGCCCAGGTCTTTCGGCAGATAAGGTCATATTGGAACAAATAGAGTCACAATCGCCGCAAGCTTTAACTCGTGTATTACCCATCATTGAGCGTCTCAGGCAAGGCAAAAAGGTCAATGACGTTAGTCCCCAACTCTATGCTTTGTTTAGGCCGAGTGTGCAACCTTACATGATATCTTGGTTTAAGTATGACCCCACCAAAGAAATAGCCAAACTTAAGATGCCAGTGCTGATTATCCAAGGGTTGAACGACATTCAAGTGCGTGAATCACAAGCAAAAATACTTGCTAAAGCCAACCCACATGCACAGTTGAAGCTGGTGGATGGCATGAATCATATTTTCAAACAGACTGGGCCGCATCGGGCAGATAATCTTGCTAGCTATAATCAGCCCGATCGGCCAATTAATCCAGTCCTGACTCATGTCATCACTGACTTTTTTATGCAAAATGATAAGCAGAAATCTAATTTAGCTCATATAAAAAGCTGTGTGACTCAATAAGGCTAGCTAGATAGCTACTGAGCGATAAAGCTGAAGTGTGATCTCCTATTTTCCCCATTAACTCACTCATCATTTTAACTTCCATCAATACCTCTCCGAGCATTTCACCTTACAGTTTGTCTTAACAGTGAGTTCACAAGACAACAGGTTGAATATCGGTATGAATGATCCGACAAAAGCATCTGACAACGAAGAAACGCCTGTACCTGAACAGGATGAGATGAATCAGGTGGTGGATAATAAACCGCCTGCCACTGAGTCCTCCAAGTCTGCCAAACGCGTGCTACGTTTCTGGTTATTGTTTATTCTGTTATCCAGTTTGGTCGTATTGCTCACTACTCGTGATGACCTACGTCAAAATGTTATTGAGAGTAGTGAACAGGCTGTTGATTACATTGCCTTTGATATGCTGGGTTGGTCACCGCGTGAGCTATTTATCTGGCGTTTACGGATGGCAGGTTTATTAGAAAGTCCATTAGGCCAACGCTGGACACAGGCGGTTGACCTGGCCAGTAAGAAACCAATACAAGCAGGTGCTCAATATCGCACTACTGAGACTTTTGAAGATGATGAAGTGGAAGCTCATATTTATCAGGTCTCATTAGAACGAGGTGAAAAGCTGGTATGGCAACTCACGCGACAGGATACGGCTGATAGTCGCTTATACGCCAGCCTTGAGCGACGCAAAAGAAATGATGAACACTGGACGACAATAAGTCATCTAGATGCGGAAGGCGACACCCAGACGCGAATCGCATCAGCAGCTGGCGATTATCGCGTTGTGTTACAGCCCGAGTTATTTGCTAAAGTCGATTATTCCTTAGCCATGGCGAGTGGTGGTTCATTACCTTTTCCCGTAGAAGGAGCGAAGCAGCGAGATATTGGTAGCGTCTTTGGTGATCCGCGTGATGGTGGTGCCAGAAAACATCATGGTGTCGATATTTTTGCTAAAAAGGGCACACCGATTACGGCTGTGATTGATGGGTATGTCCGTACTGGTAATTCTGGCTTGGGAGGCAAACACGTCTGGCTATCAGGGGGACTGTTTGGTTTAGGCAGTGCCCGATATTATTATGCTCATCTGGATGACTTTGCCGTTGAATCGGGTGATAAGGTCAAGAAAGGTGAGGTTATCGGCTATGTGGGCAACACGGGTAATGCCAGAACCACACCGCCTCATCTTCACTTTGGGATATACGCTGGTGGCCCTGTTGACCCAGCACCATTTTTGAAGCCTGAGCCAAAGTTACCTGCAAGCTGAGCATGGACTGCATGGTATGCTCTATTTTGAATTTGAGATCATTTTGGGCTGGTTCCTTTGATTTTAAAATATCATTGTCTTCTTCAGCCAAGTATATGGCTACCGAATCAAAAAATGATTTTAATGCATACCAATGCTCTTTAACTCAAGGGCAGCTGATATTGCCATTGGTTTCAATTGAGCCGGTAACGGTATAGTTACTATTATTGAAATAACATTCGACGTGGTTTGATGTATTACCTGCCCCCGAGAGGTTATTAACCGTCACACTGCTAGCGAAAAAGTATGTACGCCACTTGCTCGCTGGGGATGTGCCTCCCATATTCAGCGTGTTGTTTGAAAAGTCGATATTGGCGTTATTACCGATAAAGGCTGTGGCATAGCCAATACCGCCATTGGCGATAATGTTGATATTGTTATTGCGTACGGTGACATTACGGCTGTCTCTAATCGCTAAACCGCTGGCAGTAGCTTCACTAACCGTGGTGAACGTGTTATTCAGAATGTTGACATTTTCTTTGCCATTAATTTCGACGATTCTGGCTGAATTTGAACTAGTTATTTTGGCATTCACACCGATAAGGCTGCTGTTATCTGCCATTTCGAAAAACCGTCTTCCGCCACCGAGGCCGCCATTACTGCCTGAGCCAGAGATACTGGCTGATGGCGTAGTAATGTTGACGCTTCTTCCAGATGGGGTTTTGACCCTGAGGTTTGCAGCTCCCAAAATCTGCTGGCCTGGCTGTACTATCGCTAGGGTGTTTACCCCGGTGTAATCACCGTTCAGGATAATGGTAGCGTTGTCACCCGCGTTAGCAATGGCGGTACTGAAATTACTGGCATTAACATTGTCATCAAACAGCACAATGCGTTTGCCATCGGCGGTTTCGCGAATCACCTCGGGCGCACCGTAACTGCCTCCCTGGCTGACCACATCGACATCGCGGACAACAGGATCCGTCATCCGTTGTTCCATGGCTGTCAGTGCTCGACTTGATCTAGCTTTTGTGCCCCCCAATGGAATGCTGAGTCGCAACATGGCAAAACGCTGACTGCCACGGGGATCGTCACGCTGATATTCCAGCCCCAGCGATAAACGCGAACCTCTCGACAAAAAAGGCAAAGCATTGAATTTCATTTCCAGTCGAGCGCGCGGCCCCTGGATGGTCTCTGCTTTGCTGTCGGTAAATCGGTAGCCACCAGCATAGACACGTAATTGCTTATCGTCTTCGGGAGTAAATACCGGAATACGCCAACCGATTTCAGCGTCGTAACCGCTCATGGAGCGTTCTTCACCGGCGCGGTAGGTGATAGCGGTGCCGGAAAAATCCGCAGTGCCTAAACTCTCTTCAAAGTAGCTGGTTTTCCCCACGGGAATATAGGCATTGGCACGTAAATCCCAGTCCATCGACAAGGCTTCGACACCTAAGGTCACTTGGTTGAAGAAATTGTCATAGGGGCTTTTACGACGGTCAAAATAACCATAGCCACCGAGGTTCCAACCATTGTCCAGCATGTGGCGAAGACCCACACCGATGTTGCCTTCGTAACTGTCATCGTTATCCATACGGCCGCGCAGATTCGCAAACAGCAGGCTGTCGTTGTTTTGCCAAAGCGGTATCAATAAATCTGCTTCACCCAGGCTACGTTCGTTACCCAGTTTGCCTTCGAAGTCGATACGTGGCTGCCACTTGTCAGATGAGCGTGCTGTTTCAGCTTGAACCTCAGTGATAGTGACAAAGCTGGCGGCGAGCATGAGAGAAAGCAGTGTTTTGTTCATCAATGTTCCTTACTTCTAAGTTTTCATTTGTTACTGGCTGAACATGAACATTGAGAGTGTGGAGAGTTGCATCCATGCCTTTAGCCGTGCATTATCGATAAGTAATGCAGCATATTTTTGCTTTTTCGCCGAAAGTCCTCGCAGAATTTCGACAAATCAAAGATTTTCCAAAACAAAAAAGTTGTTATTCGGTTAGAACAAACGGTTTAACAATTTGGGTGAAATGTGTTTGTTAAAGCGAAAATACAGATATGCATATTAGGAAAAGACACAACGCGGTGATAGTCACTGATTAGTGACACTTTTGATAATTAAGTTATAGAAACACACATGGAAGACGCTCAAAAACAAGCCATTCATCAGCTTTGGGATGACATGGCCGCTAGCAGTGCCTCTCGTTCATTGGAAATGCTGGATACCACACTGCAAAGACTGGCCGATCTGGTTGATGCTCAGCAGGCCTACTGGATAGGCTCGTTAAGAATTGACGCTATTGCTGAAAATGACCCAGCCTCTGGCTGGCGAGCGCGCCACAATTATTATCTGCATCATACCGCCGAACGTGAAGCTGTTCGCAAAGAACATTATCGTAGGCTCGATAGTGGACTGGTTGATCCCAGTATTCTTGCTAACCTTAAGAATGCCGGCACATTCAGAATCAATATCAAACACGAGATGGTGCCACCGGAATGGTTTGAGTCGGAGATTTATAAAAAATTATTTGTGCCTTTTGATATCCGTGATGTCATTTTCGTGGCGACGCCAATCAGCCCTGATGTGGAATCATGGATGATATTTGAACGCGGTGGTAAAGACTGGGTGAATTTTGGTGAAGCAGAACGCCAGTTATTGGATTATGCCGTGCGTCCGACAAAGTGGTTCCAAAAACAAGTCACATTGCATCATGGTATTTATCTCGCCGAAGAAACACTGACTGCAGCCGAGCGTCGGGTGCTGAGTGGCCTACTCACTGAGAAAACAGAAGCCGAGATTGCCGATGAGTTGGGCCTAAGGCATAGTACGGTTCACACGTATTGCGTTCGTATTTGTCGTAAATTTGGTGTGCGTGGTCGTAATGGGCTTATTTCATTGTGGCTTGGCGAAACGCAAGAATAAACTTTCTATCCAAGAGAAAAATCTGAACACTTTTCTTCAGTGTGTCATGTCACTGAAATCCGAGCTAGTCAGATATGATCAGAAATACAAACGTTCAGGCGTAGAGTACTACAGTCTAGTCTTATTCTAAGATCTGTTATACGCACGTCATGGCGAATCCATAATCCTATTTATTGCTATCTGACATCGTAAAATACGTACTTATCGCTCGAACACGGCTAAAGGGTGTGTCGTAATGATATGCATCATCACACGCTGACCTGGTTCTGCGATGTTTTCATGACTGCAACGAATTTTCACCGTTGCTCCAGCATCGGTTTTGATTCCATATAGACGAGCACTGCCTTCATAACGACTCCAGATAATTTCGCCATTACCCCCTTCGTCGAGCGTTAATGAGAGATCGTCAGGTCTAAGTAATAAATCCACCTCACCTTGTGCATCATTGACGGGGGAGGCTGGTGCATTACCTAAAGCAGTGGCGACAATGTTACTACCGGTATTAAGTGTGCCGGGTAGAAAGCTGGCATCACCGAGAAAACGAGCTACAAAGCGACTTTGTGGTTTGCTAAAGCAGTTTTCTGGTGTGTCGATTTGTTGTAGTTTGCCATCTTTGAGGATGCCAATCCGATCACCTACAGACAGGGCCTCTTCCTGGTCATGGGTGACCCAAATGGCTGGTACGCCTGCTTCTTTGAGTGCCTGACGAATTTCCCAGCGTAAATCATCTTTTAGAGCCGCATCCAAATTAGACAGTGGTTCATCCAGCAAGACAAACGCGGGCTCATGTGCCAGCGTGCGAGCCAGAGCGACACGTTGTTTTTGACCGCCTGAGAGGTTTGCCGGTTTGGCATCACGCCAAGGCGTCAGGCCCAGCAATTCGATCCAGTGGTTGGCTTTAGCATTGTCTTTCAGTTTGAAGCTGACATTCTCTATGACGGTCAGGTGAGGAAACAAGGCGAAGTCTTGAAACACCATACCGACCTGACGTTTTTCCGGTGCGATGGTTTTAGTGGCAGTAACGGTGTGTGAGCCCAGCTTAATTGTGCCATCGGAAATAGGAATAAGCCCAGCTAATGCTTGAAGAATGGTCGTTTTACCGCATCCAGTGGGGCCAACCAGTGTTAACAGCTCAGCGTCTCCGAGTGTAAAGCTAATGTTATCCACCACTTTTTTCTGCCCGTAATGGACAGAAACATTCTGCACTTCAATCATGAGAGAGAGGGTTCCTCTTCGATGATATCCGTCTGGTTCCAACGCTCACCATAAAACATGATGGCCATAGCCAGAGCGGAAATCACTACTAATAACAATCCGGGAATGGCTGCCTGACCAAAATAACCGGCTTCATAAACGCGCCATAAATAGGTGGCCAGCGTTTCAAAGTCGAGCGGGCTCAGGATCAGCGTTGCCGGTAATTCTCGCATGACTTCAAGGAATACCAAAGCGGCACCGGCAACGATGCCACGAATACTCAGGGGTAACGTGATTCGGCGGAACGCCTCTTTTCGACTGGCTCCCAGCAGACGTGCCGCCTTTACCAGACTAGGATCAAGACGTTCAGAAGTCGAACGAATGGAGCCGACCGCGAGAGGCAAAAAGCGCATCACATAGGCTAACACCAATAAAGCCAGTGTCTGATAAAGAAAGGAAAGCTGTAAGCCGACATAGACTAGGGCGGTGCCCATAACAATACCAGGCACACCAAAACCAAGGTAACTCACGCGTTCCATCAAGCGTCCAAATTTACCGCTGATGGCGGCCTGTGCTACAGGTAAAGCAAAGATGACGGTAGCGATGGCGGCGAAGAAAGCGGCATAGGCTGAGTTCCAGGCGTAAACCAGTTCAAAGTTACCGGCACCTTCACGCCATAACCAGATGCAAAACACAGCCAGCGGTAACAGGATAGATAAGGCAATTACAGGCAGAGAAGCCAGCAACATTGCGGATGTGCGAAGTTTACCCGGCCATAAGGTCAATGATTTACCCGGTCTTTCGTGTGTGCCTTTAACGCGCGACTCAAGAAACAGGATAAGACCCACAATCACCAGCAATTGCAGTGATAGCATCGCCGCTTGGCTGAGACCGAAGCTGTTGTATTCCACATAAATCATGCGAGTAAAGGTATCCAGCCCTAAAATGGCCGGCGTACCAAAGTCAGACAGGGCATACATAGCTGCCAGTAAAGCGCCAGCAGCAATACCATTGGTGATACGCGGTAAAACGACAGACCATAGACTACCGAGCAGCGACATACCTAACGTGCGTGCGGCATACACCAAACTGGCATCAAGACTAAGCAGAGAGGCACGCACAGTCAGCATGACAAAAGGGTAGGTGTAGAGTGCCATCACCACACTGGAACCAAACAAACCATCAAAGCTGGGTGTTGTGATACCTGTTAATTGTTCTATTTCGCCACCAGGCCCGAAAGCGGCATAAAGCGTGAAAGCCCCAATATAGCTGGGAATAGCTAATGGTGCGGCCAGTAAAACCAGCCAGAACTTACCCCAGGGGAGTCTGACA
This sequence comes from Methylophaga sp., assembly GCA_002706095.1. Classification (GTDB taxonomy): domain Bacteria; phylum Pseudomonadota; class Gammaproteobacteria; order Nitrosococcales; family Methylophagaceae; genus Methylophaga; species Methylophaga marina. The sequence goes on from PAJP01000004.1 coordinate 22,134, forward strand.
TACGCAGTGAGTAATGCCAGCGGAACACCAATTAAGACAGCACCTCCAGCGGTGAACACCATCAGGGCTAACGTATTGGTAAGAATCTCGAGATTACGAGCATCAAACAGCTGTGGGCTGTCGGACGCTAATGAGATCAGCACCACCACTGGCATCAGCGCTGTCAGGGCGATGATTAATGCCAGAGGGTAAGACGGAGACCATCGCTTCATAAAACGCCGACGTTTCGCATCAAGTCGATGGTCGGACGCAAGTCACCCAGACGGGTTAAATCAATTTGTGGCGGATTAATGCTATTTAATTTTGGTAATCCCTCGGGCGGATGGACGCCTGTCACAAGTGGAATTTCACAGGCTTCTTCAGCAAGGTAAGACTGCACTTCTTTAGTTAATAAATAACGAATGAAGTTAGTTGGCAATTCGCCTTCTTTGAGTGCCAGAATGCCAGAAGCATTAACCAGACAACCCGCATCGTTATTGGTGAAAGCCAGGTCGACATTGGCATCCGGCTTACCTGCTTTTAAACGCAGTGTGTAGTAATGATTAGCCAGGCCGATATCTACTTCACCGCGTTCCACAGCCATCACTACACCGAGTTCACCTGCGAATTTTTTGGCTTTTTGGTTCATGGCTTTTAGCCAGTCAGCAGTCGCTTTATCACCCTCCAGAATTCGCATGCCGGTAATAAAAGACTGAAACGCCGCATACGCCGGGGCCCAGCCGACACTCAAGTCGGTATCGGGTAAAGCCATAATATCGTCTGGGATTTTATCGGCAGTTAATTTCTCGGTATTAAACGGAATGGTTCTGATACGACCGGTAATAGGCACCCAGTCAGGAAACTGGAATTCATCACGCAGTTGGCCTGTCAGATCGCTAGGCAGTGGCTGTGCAAGCTCGGCCGATGTGACCATACCCACCGCGCCAGAATCGACTGCCCAGAACAAGTCTGCCCGACGGACACCAGCCTTAGCTTCAGCGAGGATGGCATTGGTCAGAGAAGCCGTCGGTCCACGACGGATGCGTAACTTAAGATCAGGGTTACGCTTTTCAATGGCTTTGATGACATTTTCATACAGTCCACCCTCACCGCGTCCAAGGTAGAGGGTTAACTCGCCTTCGAGTTTAGGTAAATCCTCAACCGACATCGCATTAGCAGGATCGGCGAGAACTTGTTTAATACTCAGTGGCAATGCACCGGCAGCGGCGAGCGCTGCCAGAGATTGTATGAATGTTCTACGTTGCATTTAGAAAACGTCCTTTCTCTCTTCCGCCGATTTTTCGAGTAAATCATGCGCTGTATCGATTTTGCCTTTCATCGTGTTCACAACTTCGCGAACTTCATCCAGGCTCTGGCCTTTCTGAATCGCTTGTGGCAGCACAACATTAAAATCTTTTTCCAGATCTTCTACCAGCCCGGCATCCAGTGAAATCAATTCACCTTCGACACCTTCAAACAGGTTCAGATAGGTATCGTGCACAATGCTGACAGCTTCTTTATCTAGCTGCTCAGCATATTTGGCAACAACGCGATCCAGACGACCTTTGATAGCTTGAAGTGCTTCCAGAGAATTCGTTGGGTTGGCTTCAGTCGTGACGACTTTGTCAGTCAGGCCTTTGTCTTGGTATTGAGCCGCTAATTTTACTGCACCTAGGGCTTGCCATAAAGATTGTTCGAGGAAACGTTGTTGAATACGGATGTCTTCAATCGACTCTTGTTCTTCCAAGGCATCCTTCACACCGTATAAACCCTGCCAAATAGAAGCGTAAACAGGAACATAATTGGTTTCGATAGCTGAATGGAATTTCACCTCTTCCCAGTATTCAACGAGTAATTCAGGTTTGGCTTCTTCTACACCACCTTTCTGATAGCGGCTAATCATTTCTTCGACTTTTGTATTCAGCCACTTCACTTCTTTTGAGTAATTATCGAGGTTGTCAGATAAATGATTGACGTGTTCACCGACTGGGCCGTTAGCGAAAGTAACAGGGGCTGTAAATAAGGCAGCAGCGCCTAACAACGCTATAAGATGTTGGCGTTTGAACCAATTAATCGTCATCGTTTGTATCTCCTGGAGTTGCGATGGGTTTTTGATTTAAGGTTATTTTTTGATAATGATACTTATTTCTATTACCAGGGTAAACTAACTATTGTCTGGATGTTAGCTCAAACGGTGTGAGTTTTTTGCAAACTTGGCATTGTGTTTACACCAGATTGCAGACTTCGACCTTATTTCTTGTGAGTTGTTTCATCTTGATTCAGATATGCAGGTTGGTCATACAAAACGATAGGAAGGTGAATTACCTGATGACTGAAAAAAGAATCCATCTTTGGTCGTTAAAGCAGTCGAAAAATACGCTTTTCGATCGAGTCGTTCAGAGCGCCTTTTCATCAGCGTTGCTATTGACAGCCATGCTATAAATTTCTGAAGCAAGTAAACCCCAACACTTTTTAATGACTTCAGGATGATTAAATTAAGATGAGCAGCAAGAAACATAGATTTGATTTTCTCAGAAAATACATATGGCTTTTTAGTTTATTACTCAGCAGCACCGTTTTTGCACAATCACCCTTTGAGCTTGCTGATGTGCTGACCGAGGCAGGGGAATCACATTCCTATATGGCCAAAGAAAAAGACTTGGAAGTGCCTGTTACCATCATTCATGGTACGGAGCCCGGTCCGGTTTTATTATTAACAGCGGGTATACATGGTGATGAGTTTCCCGCTATTTTGGCCTTGCAACGGTTACGCGAAGAAGTCGATGCAAAGCAGTTAAAGGGTACCTTGATTCTCGTGCACCTAGCCAATTTACCGGGCTTTCATGCTCGTCGTGTTGCTCTGCATCCAGCGGATAATAAAAACCTGAATCGTGAATTTCCAGGTGATAAGAATGGCACGCCGACCGAACAGCTGGCTGAATTTTTCACCCGTGAATTCATCAGTAAGATGGACTTTCTTATCGATATGCATTCCGGTAGCTGGAATCAGCAACTACTGCCACACGTTTATTCCCCCTTTGTAGATAGCGAAGAATTGGATGAGCTGACCTTTGAGTTTGCTAAAGCGACAGGTATGCAACATATCGTGATGTATGGTGAACGACCACGTGATCCAGCGAATTCAATTTCTTATCCAAATACGGCGATGACGCGTGGTAAACCAGGACTGACCACTGAAATTGGTCATCTGGGTCAAAGTGATGAAGCGTTTGTTGAAGCGACGCTGGAACTGTCACGTAACGCGCTCTATTTTCTGGATATGTTGCCGGGTGAGCCGACCCCGCATCCAGCCCCTGTGATTTATGACAAACTGAAATCAGTCGCCAGCCCTGTTGATGGTTTATTTACCCCCCGCGTTGACATTGGCAGTGTGGTAGAAAAAGGCACCATCGTCGGTGAGGTGAGAGATTATTTTGGCAATGTGCTTACTGAGTTAGCTTCTCCAATAAACGGCACCGTGATGATGATTAACGAAACCCCACCTGTTAAAGCGGGTGAAAGCCCAGTGACAATTGGGATAGAGCAGGAAGTTTAAGTCAGCATTAAGCAGTCAAATAACACCTCAGCCAATTAAAGGCCTGGCTGGGGTGTTTGTCATTTTGGTTGCTGTTATTACCAGCTAAGCTCTGGGTCGATACATTGATAAATCTGACCCAAACTCTGTTCAGTCTTGAGTAGCTCATGGGCCAGTCTCGCTACTTCTTTCCGATGAATCAAACCATGAACTTCTTGATGTTGTGAGAGCTGACCGGTGTGGGTGATATCACCGTCTTTCAGACCGCCAGGGCGCAGTATGGTGTAATCAAGAGTACTGGTTTGCAGCCAGGACTCGGCCAGCGATTTCTCTCTTGCCGCTGCTCCAAATCCTTGCTTAGAGCGCTCAGACAAATATTGCCATGAGTCACCACAACCTAGTGATGTCACCAGTAGAAAGCGCTTGATATCGTGAGCTTCCATGGCATTAATCAGGTAGCGATGACCGATATAATCCACTGGCACATCAGCACGGTAACTGCCCATCGTTGATATGACCCAAGCCTCTTTTGGCAGGCTGGAAACCGTCTGTTCTACCTGTGCTTGAATGGTGGCATCACAACTTAGTGCCTGCACTTTTAGCTCGGCTAACCGTGGGTTTTTTGCGGGGTCTCTAGCGACCCCTATTACTTCAAAACCCTGATCATGAAAATACTCCACCATGGCTGCGCCTAAACCACTGGCCGCACCGAAAATAACAACCGTTTGCATACTTTCTCCTAGTTTGAACAGGTGATCAGTGTCTATTGATTCTGGAAGAAATACCAGTGACCCCATCATACAAATCCGGTAGAACTATGAATATGGAAAAAGTCATGGCTGGGAAACCATTTTGTCCTGATTTCTGAACCGAATAGGACAAAGCTTCAAACGCCAATGAACCACATGAAATTAAGTGGCTGGCATCAATAAAACAAAAATAGATTCAACATCCATAGGAGAAAGTATGAGAGAAAGAGTAAGAATGCAGTTGCTGGTTTTTATCACCTTAATATTGATGGGGCATGCTGCATTAGCTGAATCGCAAATAGAGAGAAACAACCTAAACGGTTTTTGGGTAGAAACCTCTGGCAGAGGAGTGTTAGCGATTGACGGTGATATAGCGACTTTTTCTCCAAAGGGCGATTTGAAGGCTGAGGATCGGTATCGGGTCGAGCAGAACGGCAATGATGTGACACTGACGCCAGGCAAAAGCAGTGTCACATTTCATAAAACAATGACTACCACCATTGACTGGAATAAGCCTGTGCTGAGCCTTAAACACAATCGTTATACATTCGTTCCGGCACCAGAAATAAAAGCTGCTGAGCTGGACGGTTACTGGGTTGAAAAAAGCAAAACAGGGAATACGCTGGAAATACGAGCGATGGAGTACAAAGACCAGGCGAGTCGCTATGATTTTTATTGGTGGAAGGTCAATAACGCCTATGCGAGTTATCAACAAGGCGTGGATGAAGATGTACCACTCAAAATCGTCAATGGTTTTGTTTTTACTAACCCCAACTTATCTGATGCCTATCGTCACTACGCCATAAAACGAGAAGGTGAAACTATTTATTATGTCGATAGTAATGGTGCAACCTGGTCAGAAACTAAAACCAAGACGCTCAAACAGTATCAACCACCCAAAGGTTATAGAGATATGACGGCCATCGTCGAGCAATATCAGTGATCTTCCTTCATCATGAATAACGCTTAATATTAAGGGGCTAAAGTGATGGCCCTTTTTTATTCCCCGTGGTGATAGTTTTATCCAGGTTAGTGACGTCTTTCACATTTGCAGATAAGGTAGAGCGACTTCATCATTTTCATAGCAATAAGGATGCGTATGCAGAGATTACTGACCTGGTTTGGACGACGAGAACTCGCATTTTGGATTGTGCTGCTGTTGCTATCCGGCTCTATGTGGTTATTCATGGAAGTGGCCGACGAAGTCATGGAAGGTGAGACACAAGCGATTGATGAAAGGATTTTGTTGTCTTTGCGTCATGCCGATAACCCTGAAGAACTGTTGGGACCACCCTGGTTAGAACAAGTCGGGCATGACATCACCGCGCTTGGTGGCAATACCGTGCTGACATTGCTCAGCGTTTGGGTGATGATTTTTTTATTACTGATTCATAAACGTAAATTAGCCTTGGTCGTGCTATTGGCCACCGGCGGCGCATTACTTGCCAGCTTTATGTTGAAGAGTGGCTTTGACAGGGCAAGACCGGATTTAGTGACACACGCCACCATGGTTTACACATCAAGCTTTCCCAGCGGGCACTCTATGTTATCAGCCAGTACTTACCTGACACTGGGGGCTTTGCTGGCACAGTTTCAAACCAGCTGGCAGGTGAAAATACTCATTATTTGTACATCCATTCTGTTAACAGTATTGGTCGGTATCAGCCGTGTTTATCTGGGCGTGCATTGGCCGACAGATGTTGTCGCTGGTTGGACGGTAGGTTCTGCCTGGGCCCTTATGTGTTGGTATCTGTCTCGTCAGTTTGTGCATGAAAAAATCGACACGGTGTCGAATGAGTAATCAGCTTTGAGTCACTCAACGACATATCAAATTCTGGCACGTATGGGCTATGCTGCCAGAGGGCTTATCTATGTCACTATTGGCGTGTTGGCTTTTCTCTCTACGCTAGGATTGGGAGGAGAGGAGGCGAGTAGCAAAGGTGCCATTCTCAATCTCAAAGAGCAGCCTTTTGGTCAAACGCTGTTAGTCATCCTGATTATTGGTTTGCTCGGCTACATTATTTGGCGCTTTACTCAAGGCATCAAAGATGCCGACGGGCATGGTCATTCGTTTAAAGGCCTGGTTGTGCGTGGTTCCTTAATCGTAAGTGCCATTACTCACAGTATTCTTTGTTACTGGACCATCAAATTATTGCTTCATAACACAGAGGACTCGTCAGGCGATTCGGCATCTTCCAGCCTCTCGGCCTATCTGGGATCAGACATCACGGCTTTCGTCGTTGGTATTATTGGCTTGATATTAGTTGGTGTGGGTGTTGCTCACCTGTTTAAAGGCTATAAAGCTCGATTTGAGCAATATATGGCTATCCCAGAGTCTCAATATCGCTGGATCAAGAAAGTCTGTCAGTTTGGGCTGATATCGAGAGGCATCGTCTGGTGCATTATTGGTTGGGTTGTGCTGCGTTCCGCCTTTATTTCTGGCACCAGTGAAAATAAAGGGATCAGTGACGCGTTGGAATGGTTACAGACAACACCTTTTGGCAGTTGGCTCACCATGACGGTGGCTATCGGCTTAATAGCTTTTGGTCTTTATAGCTTTCTGGAAGCGGTATATCGCCGTATTGAGCATTAGGCGATCACATACAGGGAATAATTTATGCAGCATGCCTTGATACTGATTAACCCTCACAGCCGTAACGGCAGTGAAGATGCTTTGCAAGAAGCCATAGAAACACTAAAGTCTGGCGGGTTTGAGGTTTCAGTGAAAGAAACCGAAAGCGAAGATCACTTAGTCACACTCATTGAAAATTATGAACATGAGGATGGTGTGATTGTCCTCGCTGGTGGTGATGGCACTATCAGCACGGGGCTGGAAGCGATACATAAATATCAACGCACCATGGCGATATTCCCACTGGGAACAGCCAATGACCTGGCGCGATCGCTGGGTGTGCCAGAAGATTTAATCGCCGCAGCACAAGTCATTGTTGATGGTAAACGCGAACGAATCAGCCTGGGTAAAGTAAATAACCATTTTTTTGTGAATGTTGCTCATATCGGGCTGGGCGTGGATGTCACCCGAGAACTCAGCTCAGATAGCAAAAAATGGTTTGGTGTGTTGGCCTATTTAGGTGCCTTCATCAAAGCTTTCAAACGAAACAAAAGCTTTAAAGTCCATATCAAAACCGATGACTGGCAGAGCTCAAGCCGAGCGATTCACCTTGCTGTCGGCAATGGCCGGTATTACGGTGGGGGCAATATTGTTGACCAACGCTCTACCTTAGTAAACGGTCAGCTTCATTTGTTTTTTATCAAGCCACGACCTTGGTGGCAATTGTTATTATTAGGGCCTAATTTACGTGATGGGGCATTGGCAAATGAGCGTCATATCGTGCGTCACTCTGCTCAACACTTTAGTATTCACACGTCTAAACCCAAAGAGCTGGAAGCTGATGGTGAATTTAAAACCACGACCCCTGTCGAATTTGAGATTATCCCTGAAGACATAGAGGCTATTGTCGGGGACATACCTACCGATTCTGGAGACGTTTAATATGTCGATAATACGAACAGATGCACAGGCTGATGCTCTGGAAATTCTGAAATTAATCATACAAACAGTCGATTTTTACCGTGTAATGGGTGAAGAATTAAGCAAAGAAAATATTCAGCACCAGCTATTTGATATCGCAGATGAACGTGAAGCGTTCATTACCTCTTTTCAGCAAGTCACCAAAGAACTCGGCGACTTACCTTCCACCCCCGATGCCGACAGAGAATGGATTGAAGAAATCGCTGGAAAACTGACTCAACTCTTTTCGGATGATCCTAAAAATGCGATTGAAGCAAAATGTCTTGAGAAAGATGAAGTACTGGCCAACCTTGTTAACACCACCACACTCGGTGAACAGTCAGCAGAAATCAAACAACGCTTAGACGCACTCAATCAACACTTGATAAGTTCAAAATCGCGTTTAGCTGGAGACTAGGACTGAGTTAAACAGTGCCGTGCTATTAAATTTGAATCCAAAAGCGACCACTATGCTGGCACTATTTTTCACCCTAGATTCAAATTTTTGGCCTCATAATTCTCTAAATAAAAAATGACTTTCATTAATAATCAACGTGTTAGACTTTTTAAAAATGAATTATAAGGCCGCCTCTTTAATATTTATTATGAGGCCAGTGGCCTCATAAAACATACTGTTAAATTGCTTATGAATGATGATCCAAGAACAGAGCCATTAAAAGAATGGAATCGGCTTGCTCGGGAAAATACCGAGAATGCCATTGTTTCATCCATGTTCGAGGCAGGTTCAAAATCTAGTGCGCCGATTGAGCAGTTTTCCACTTGGCTGCTGGTAGGTACTGCTGCAGTTGCATCATTTTTATTAGCCAACTCAGACAAATTAGTTCCCTTAATTACTAAAACCGGATTTCTAGTCTGTGGTGCATTTCTTTGTCTTTCATGTATGTCTGGATTAATTTCAAAAATATACGCATTAAGATGCCAAATTGGAATTAAAGTCGGTGAAGCAATACGTGAAACATTCCTAGTTCATTTAGAGAGCTATGAAAAAGAAGAAGAGAAAATTAAAAAAGGGGCAGGTTTTTGGGGTATAACACTCGAAACTGGTATCCGCATGGAAAGAGTATTAGAGGAATTTTTTAAACCTCAACCACTAATAGTTAAGTGGCTTGCTATGCGAATCCTAAAGAAACACCAAGACAATCCGCAAGTAGGCTACCTGCCACTTATATCAATGATTAATAGGCAAAGTTTCTTTGCTATTTTACAAGCATTTTTGTTTTTGGGTTTTCTTGTTTCAGGGTTTATTTATGCCGCAATTTAACAAGGCGCTCGTTCGGACGCAAACTACGCTGCGCTTCGTTTGCGCCGCACAGCTTGATCGTTAGCTGCTAGAAGTGGGTGGGGGTATGGGAAGAAAGAAGAATAAGCGCAAGCAGAGTGGAGTTTTAGCGGGTCACAAAAAAGTAGGAACGAAGTTTCTACCGCCGATGATGCAACTCCCGAATATGAAGAGTACTAGTTACGTTAATCAGCTCCTACCGGAGTTAATATGGGTAGGATTGATCAATGATAACGTCGGTTATATTCGCGGCGCTCGATTATTAGAGAACGTGTTTCTGTCTGTTAAAGCAGTATTAAATAATAATGTTACTGGAAACTTTGCTTTTTCTACTTCATATAAGCAGCTTAGTGATGCGCAGCAACTAGAGTTAGTCCGACGATTGTCGATGCTGGGGATAATCGATGAACTGAGAGAATACTTGAGTCCTTTAACGCTACTTTATGATCACTTCCCAATGAGGTTCTTAGGCCCACCTGACGAACTAATTGAACATAAGGTTCTTCTTTCAAATATATCTTCGTGCGTTGATAAGCACATGAATAAGTACGAAACACCAGGGATAGTGCTAAACGGAACCCCTTTATTATCAAGGTTGGTGACCGAAACCATATCGTTTCCATCTAACATGGATTTACCTGATTTTAACGCTGTGGTTAACTCCCCTGAATCTGAAGAGGCAAAAAGAGCTGCTGGTTTTATGAGAGCTAATGCTCTTGCTGAATTTCCAGCTTTGGAGTTAGCGGATAATTGGCCGAGATATTTTTGGAATCGAGGGTTTGAGCTTTCTCCTTGTGAGCCTTTGGGGGAAATTGACGAAGATGAGTGAAATTCAAAAGCGCTTATGGGATTTTATTAGGGACTTTTCTGAAAATGTAAGTCTAGGTTTTGAAGAAAGGTGGGCGAAAGTCAAACCAGACCTGTACGACAAGCACAAGCATGAGGCAGTTGGCGGGTTGTTGGCTCGTCAAGCGACGATGGCCATCGAAATGGCTCGTTCACCGATGATGTGGAATGGAAATGTAGCACCTTTACTATTGCGAACTATGACTGATGGCTACATCACTTTATCTTGGATTCTGGACGATATTGATGATAGATCAAAGAAATATATTGATTATGGGCTAGGCCAAGAAAAGCTTTTTATTGAGCATCTAGAGGAATCTGTTCGAGAAGACACGGATGGAGATGATGTAGATAGAGTTAAAGCCATGATTGAGTTTCGTAAATCTTGGTTAGAGTCGCAAATAGCAGAGTGGGCTACAATCGTAAATATTGGTTCTTGGTCGGGAATGTCAACTAGAGAAATGGCAAAATCGATAGGTAGAGAGTCCATCTATAAATTTGCGTATGCTCCGTTTAGTGGTCCCGCGCATAACATGTGGCAGCATGTCGGTTTGTATCATATGGAACCCTGTACAAATCCTTTGCATAAGGGGCATTTAGTACCATTTGTTCGTCCAGCGCCACATGATCCTGAATACTTATATTTAGCATCTAAATATGTATCCCAAAGCTTTGAAGTGTTTGATGAAAAGTTGGATATTTCGGTAGAAAGAGAACTTCCTATAGATTTCTTTGTGAATCATGGTTTTTGGGAGTACGAAGATGGTGAGGAAAATGACCGCAGCTAACAATTGGCTTCAAGGGACATCACTCCGCGGCGCTCATTTGTGGCTAAATGCAACAAGCCTCGCCCCGCTGCGTAATGCCCCTGAGCCTGAGCGTTAACCCGTTTAAGAGGTCCAGCTTGGATATTGAAGAAATCAATAGGGTCAGAATATTTGATTTTAGCCATTTTTACACTGACCCAAATAATTAGGGATTTTAATTTCAATCATTAAGGACAAACACTATCATGCTAAAAACTTACCTTAAGTACGCACATCGTTTTCTGTTTATTGTGCTTGCAAGTATCTCCATGCAAGCTCACGCTTCGGATCGCCTTATTCCTGAGCGTATTGAGTCGTTTGAAATTAATGGTCTTTCGCTTAACTCCTCAGTCGAAGATTTCAAGGAGCTCACAAAGAATGACTTTAAATGCAGAGTTAAGGATCGTTTAGAGGTCAATTATTGGACTTGTCGTTCTAACCAGAAACAAAAAAACAAGATAAAGCTAATAGTGGGCATTGATAACAATAAAATCGTATCAATTAACTTCTCCAGCCAAAGCACCACAAATTCATTTGCTCAGTTAAGAAGTGACATCGCGGAATTGAATCAGGTATTACTCGAAGAAGGTGTCGCTCAAACAGAGAAAAATATGAACGACGAGAACATATTTTTTTATAAAAACGATGAGTCGCCTGTCACGTCTATGACAGAAATGTTTCTTAAGACTACGCTTGAGTGTTCAATGGAAAAACCAAGTATCTATGGCTTGGAAGTCACAATAATGACAGTTGGCCAGCTTGATAACGTCGGCGTGACGATGTACAAAAAACACTGCTAACAAAACCAAGTTGGCCGCCCCTTTAGCTAGTACTGTATTTCCTGTTATCAATCTGTCTATATGAGAGGGTTTCCAATGAATTCAGCATCATTTAGTCAAATCGTCAAAACCATACTGACACTGTTGTTCATAGCCACAAATCTCGTTCCAATCGCCTCTGCGCGACAGAACTTACCTGAGTTAACAGCGGAACTGAAACAGAAGGCTATGGAGTGTCGTGCTGCACGCAGCGACTGTTTAAGAGCTTGTAATTTTCCATCGCGGGAGCTTGAGCGTGGCAGGGTGGTAGCGGATGCCGATATTCAAGCCTGCCGGGATGCCCATGCCAAGCTCGTACCTCAAACAACATCTGAACCAACATGGACGCCTGAATATGCTTCGATTCCGGATGTGGTTGGCGTCTTACGCTTTGGATCCTCGGTTAATGCAAAAGGGCGTGATGACTGGAAGCGTTACTGCCGGTCAGCCGCTATAGTCGGTGACGGTGCGCCGTTGGATATACCTAAAGGCGCCACCGTGAAGGTGTCAGGGATTCGCTATGTGACCAATCCTATTAATACCTTTGACTGGAGCAAGAACGCCTGCCGTGCAGATAGTGTTGAGGTTCTCACGCCCCCCTAATTATTGTGGAGCTTGGTACAACGGTGATGAGACATAATCAGTTGAATAGTTGCCTTTGCCAGAAGCTAGATGAGCAAGATGACCGTAGGGATTGAAGGATATGAGAGACATATCTCTCGCTTTATTGAAACCAGCCAAGCTTTGGATTTTCAAATCGTATGCAGAGATTTTGTTGAGTATTTACCCCCTGAAAAAAGTCATGTGCTGGATGTGGGGGCTGGCGCTGGCCAAAATGCAGCAGCATTAGATGAGCTAGGGTTTTATGTTACAGCCATAGAACCTATGCAGGAGTTCAGAATTGCCGCCCAGAATTTTTACAAAGCGTCATCTGTAAAATGGTTGGCTGGTAGCCTCCCTCATTTATCAATTCTGGATTCAGCGGATGCTCATAAATTTGAATTCGTTTTAATAGAAGGCGTTTGGCATCACCTAAACGACAAGGAAAGAGAGCAAGCCGCTGCCAGAATTTCTAGCATCGTAAAGCGAAACGGGAAATGCGCTATCTCATTGAGAAACGGTCCTGCCGGGATGGGAACACGTATGTTTCCTACTGATCCCATGCAGACTAGCGAGCTATTTAAAAAATACGGTTTTGATTGTATTTTTATGGCAAAAAATCAAGATAGCATTCTACCTAATAAAGAGAATGTAAAATGGTCACGCATCGTTTTACAAAAGCAGTAGATAGATGCCTAACGAGTGAGTGTTATTGACTCCCTCGACTGAGACCTTCTCTACGCTTTTATTAACTCTCAAATGCAGGCGTGACGATATTAATCTCCTGACCCTAACTATTCTGTATTAGAGAGATGGTTTGTCTTTAAACCGATCCCCCCAATAACTTTACCACTACGGTGGCGTCGGTGGTTGAGGCATAATTGGTGCCTTTTCGGCATCTTTCTGTTTTTTATCATCTGGATCGTCTGGTTGATATGTTCCTTCTGAGGGCTTTGGTGCCTCAGGCGTTTCTTCTGCTTCTTTTTCTTCTTCATCTGAGAGCTTCATCGATGTAGCGATAATACTTGAAAAGTTTGTTGTGTTTTCTGTGTTTATTTTTTGTAGTGTCATTGTATTTTTCCTTGAACTTGAATTAGTTAAAGAAGACTTCTCGCTATTACAAGAGTGAAACGACTTATTTGATAACTCTGAGTTGAGTAGAGTGATAATCACTAATGAATTATATTGCGGTAGACATACATTATTGTTGAAGAATTTTCTTTACCGCCGATGTCATTTTCACCCTAGCAAAATAGGACGCCTAACACAATTAACTGGGTTTACTATCAATAGATGCATCCTTGATTCAGAGTGAGATAAAACAGTGTGATTGAATCTGTGGCATCTGTTTACATACGGGTATAAGATGAACTTACCCAAATAAAATGCTGGGGGGGGTGAATGTGAAACGTAAAACATGCGTTTGTACTATTAAAGCTGTGTAGGTCGTCAGATGTGCCAGAGCAAATCTGACCAACCAGTTTACGTTGAAAGCGTTTTAGAACAGAAACTTAAACTGCTTTTTACGGCGAGCATTTTTTCTATCGCCATCAATGCCTCGCTAGGTTTGATACTGATTATTGTTCAACTCCCGGTGACGTCACTTTCGACCTCCTTGAGCTGGTACGGGGTGTTGGTGATTGTTTTGATCTCAAGATGTATTTTGTTGGTGTGCTGGCATAGAGATCATAACAAAGCAGAACTTAATCAGACTAGATGGCTACAGTACTTTCGTTTCAGTGTTTTGATGTCGGGCACCATCTGGGGAATAGGTGGCGTCATCCTGATGCCTCATGACAATATTGCCTATCAGGCATTTTTGTCATTTACCATTGGCGGGATAGCTTCGGGTGGTATGGCTTCACTCTCGGTGGACCGAAGATCGGTCGTGGCTTTTGTTCTTCCCACCATGGTTCCACATATTCTGATACTTTTTCTGCAAGGAGAACCGATAACATATGGTATGAGCGCCATGCTGGTGCTGTTTGTATTGTTTGTTTTTCTGGCGGCTAAAAAATCAGGCGAAACCTTCCTGGAAAATGCAAAGCTACGTATCAAAGCATTAGAAAGCGAATCACGTTTGCGAATGATGTTGGACTTTAGCCCCACTGCGGCATCCATTATTGATATCGACACACAAGAAGTGGTCTTTGCGAATAAAAGTTATGCCTCTTTAATCGAAAAGAAACATCAGGAAGCCATAGGCGTCACGCTTCGACGTTATTACGCGAATAAAGTTGAATATGATGATACGGTGAAGTTAATTGAGCATGGCCAGCATGTGAATAACCAGTTAGTTGAACTCTACTTCCCTGATAGCCAGCAATCAACGAAATGGGTTATCGCCTCCTATCTTCAAATTGAATATCACAGCAAACAAATGATTTTGGCATGGTTTTTCGATATTACAGATAGAAAAGTCATGGAAGAACACGCTCAGCATCTTGCTCATCACGATGCACTGACCGGGTTGCCAAATCGAATCTTGTTCAGAGAACGGCTGCATTTGGCGATGACAATGGCAGAACGGGATAAATACGCATTAGCCTTAATGTTTATCGATTTGGATGAATTCAAACCGATTAACGATACCTACGGACACGATGTGGGGGATGCGGTGTTGATTCAGTGTGCCGAACGAATCCGTGCTTGTCTCCGTAAACCGGATTCAGTCGCCAGACTGGGTGGTGATGAGTTTGTCGTGTTGCTGCATAAAGTCACTGATGAGCAGGCCGCCTTGCAAGTCGGCGAGAAAGTACTGGATTCTTTGCAAAGCCCCATGACATTTGAGGATTTAACTGTCAGCGTCGGAGCCAGTATTGGTGTGGCGCTCTATCCGGTGCATAGTACTGAAGAGGATGGACTATTAAATTGTGCTGACTTTGCTATGTACGATGCTAAAAGAAGTGGTCGCAACAGGGTGAGATTGTTTCAGAATGAGTATAACTAGCTTGTTGATAAGTTCGTTTATCAGCATAAAATTCAATCACTGGAATGCCATCGAGTTTTAGTGAGAGTTCAGACAATTAATGGGAATGCTTCTTAATAAATGAACTGACATACCACCAATAACCAAGCAAAAAAAAGCCCCCAAAAAATTTTTGGAGGCTTAAATGCTTGTTTTTTCTAGACTAGAAAGTTAACTAATCTTAATTACGCTATTTTTGCAGTTTTACGGCGTAATCCCATAAAACCAAGTAATGCTGGAGCAAATAAGAAGGCTGCCGCTGGAACTGGAACAGCACTAACTGATACAGCATCTAAGCTACCACCAAATGAGTCATCAAGACCATTGGCTGCGAAAGTCAAAATATCATTACCCACAGCATCGACTAAGAACGTGTAAACAACCCAGTCATGTTGAGCGCCACCGATAGCAGTAACGGTGTCAACCATCACACCATTCCAGAATATAGAAATAGCATTTGTATCAGCTGATTGGCTGATGCGACCAGAATAAGCAAATGATAACTCATAAGATGAGCCAGCCGTTGTTGCTAAAGTTTGTGTGATGCTGCTGTTGTGAGTCGTATCTAGCTCAACAAATTGATCACCATCAAAGGCTGTGCCTGCTGCGTTATCACGCACTTCTACACCGTCCTCACCTGCTTCCCAGTTGGTTAAATCACCATCATAAAGAATGGTCCATGAACCAGATTGAATATCAGGGTTTTCGAATGAGCCGTTTGATACTAAATTGACACCTGCAGCATGTGCTTGTGCAGATACCCCCAAAATAATTGCTAGACCAGCTAGTATTTTTTTCATTGCTATTTCCATAAAGTCATGCAACCCAGCCATCTTTCCAGAGGGGAAGACCTGTAGCTTTCCGTCCTTGGCTCACACCAAGTTTGGCTCTATTAAAAATAATGAAGCAACTGTAGTTTATGTTTTTGGAATTAAAATAAAAATTGTACTTTAGTACAGTATTGAGAGGAGAGAGTGGTTTTGAAGTAATTGTCCTGATTAGTGAATTTAAAGGCTTTTATTATTGAATCTGTCTAAATCTCATATCAGACGACGGTGAGTTGATAGCTGTTTTTATGTGCATCTAATCTCACATAATATTTTCCAACGCACTCCCTCACTAACAGGCATAATTTGCAGAACAATTTCATTTACCTGCGTAGGATTCTGCTTTGTTAAGTTATCGTCATTCATTCCATGCGGGTAATTTTGCTGATGTGCTGAAACATATCGTGTTGATCGAACTGCTTCAGCATATGGTGAAAAAAGAAAAAGCTTTTAGTTATATTGATACCCATTCCGGGGCGGGATTGTATCATTTACGTTCGGACCACGCTGAAAAAAATCAGGAATATCAAAAGGGTATTACAAAGATTGTTGGCTTAGATTGGCCCGAGCTACTGTCATATCAGACAGCAGTGAAAGCGGTGAATGCTGGCAATGAGCTGACGTTTTACCCTGGCTCACCACTGTTGGCAACACAGTATTTACGGTCTCAGGACCAAGCGTGGTGTTTTGAGATGCACCCAGAAGATAGTGTGTTTCTGGCAAATAATCTGCGCCCATTTAAGCAGGCACGTGTCAGAAGAGAAGATGGTCTGAAAGGTTTGCTGAGTTTGTTACCCCCAGATTCACGCAGAGCCTTAGTGTTGATTGACCCATCTTACGAGATCAAGTCCGATTATGATGACGTTTTTCAGACCGTGGTGAAAGCCCATAAAAAGTTTGCTACAGGAATGTATGCAATCTGGTATCCGGTGGTCGACAGAGCGCGTATTAACCGACTCGATAAACAGTTGATAAGCAGCGGCATCACGCATATACAACGCTATGAATTGGGGGTAGATGCCGATTCCTCCACACGCGGTATGACGTCATCGGGTATGTTTGTCATCAACCCACCCTGGCAGTTAATGGATACCATGACAGCATTACTACCCAAGTTAGTGAAAACGTTGGGCGAAAACGCCGGAGCGTTTTATCGTGCTGATATGCTGGTGGCGCAGTAGAAAAGACGTTCTTCATCAGTGCTTCAATTATGGTGATATATCGGATTTCGGCAAAGATCATAGCGCACGGTTTCTTTCGGTTCTGTCTTCAACTATTCTAGGGATAACAATTATTTAGCATGATCATGCGGATCATCGGTGGGATGGCTGACAAATTTTCAGTAATCAGCATCTCTGAAACAAAAAGTTTACGGAGTAATAACAGTGCAGAAAGTAGCCATTTTGCAGCATGCAGAGGGTGAATGGATTGGCTCGATGCAGGGTTGGTTTGCTGATAAAGCGTTTGAGTTGCATACATATCGCCTGGATTTTAATGAAGCATTACCGACCATTGATACCTTTGATTGGTTATTAATCATGGGTGGTCCGATGAGTGTGAATGATGAAGACACTTATCCATGGTTAGCTGCTGAGAAAAAGCTGATTAAAGAAGCGATTGAAGCTGGTAAAAAAGTGTTGGGCATTTGTCTGGGGGGGCAACTGATTGCCTGCGCAATGGGGGCGAAAGTGTACCAGAATGAACAGCAGGAAATTGGCTGGCATACGGTCACAAAGACCGATGATACTGCTACCTGGATGCCGGACTCGTTTAAACCATTAAGCTGGCATGGTGAGTGTTTTGAACTGCCTGTGAATGCGTTTCCCTTCGCCAGTAGCCTGATTACCCCTTATCAAGGCTTTCATTTAGGCAAATACGTGTGGGCATTACAGTTTCATTTAGAGGCAGAGCACGGTACGGTCGATGCGTTTTATGCTATCGAGAAGTCCTTGCCTGAAGGCGAATATGTGCAGAGTGAAGCGGAGTTATTTGATGACACGCCGTACCTGCAACAAAGCCGTGAAGCGATTTTTGCGTTATTACATCAGATGAATGATTAAACAAATGGTCTAGTGACGCCTTGCGTGACTAGACTGTTTCTACGACTTCAAACGTCATTCCCGCATGGATTTCACCATCACTCAGCACGTCGGCTCGTAAGCCACTTTTATGCACAAAGGCTCTCACCACGTCTTTTTTAGCTATCGAGTCATTACTTAATAACTTGCCAAGCGTAGCGCAGGGCTCACACAGCTCAACACCCTTAAAACGCACACCGCCAATCAGAAACTCTTTGCCGACAAGATCATTCAATCGGATGCCTTGGGTGATGACATTTCGTCGAGTATCGGCCAGTTGAATACGTTGCTGGTAGTTATTATTAAAAGCTTCGATTTCTTCCATTTCAATAAAGGTAATATTCTGCCCCGGCCACTGAGCACGATCAAAGTTACGGTCACCGACGATGCCTTTCCCTGTAATCAACTCAATTTTATCGACCTGAACCTGTTTTCCAAGATTGTGTTCAGCAATATAGATGGTATGAATCATTGTCATGTCCTCAATAAAAAAAGGAGTGAACACCTAAGGTATCCACTCCAAGGAACAGATCGTTTAAAAACACTCAGTTATAGTTTCAGCACAAAGTGTTTGGTTATCGGTTCGATGATTTCCCAAGTGCCGACAAAGGTGTTTTCAAACACCATGGATTCGCCAGCACTTAGAGTAAGAGGTTCACCACCTTCAGCCGTGACAATCGCTTTACCGGCCATGATGTGGACAAACTCCCAACCGCCATAGGTCGCATGGTAGGTGCCTTGAGTCGCTTCCCAACGACCTGACAGTATGCTGCCATCTTCGCTTTTGTATTCAATCCAGGTCTTCATGGTCGGCTTGCCCGTCTGTTTCACCCAGCCATCCAGATCCGACTCGATCGGCTCAACGGTTTTATCAATAATCTTGGTGACGCTTGTCATGATGTTCTCCAGTCCATATAGGTTGTTTAGGCTTCTTTCGCCACAGGAATTTCGCTCTTATCAGAGAGATAGGCTTCCAGTGAGTCATCCAGTGCATCTATCCAGGGAGTATGATGTTTAGGTGACATGGTGCCTGTCATCAGTGAACGGTAGGAGTGATCACGGAAGGTCATAATGTTTTCTTTTTTATGATGTTTCCATTCAAGGAAGGTTTGGTTGACTGCCGGAATATCGAATGACGGATAGTCGGTCATGTCAATCAGTTCCTGAATGTAATCACCTTGATAGGTATACATTTCTTCAGCGGTTTCCAGCGTCAGTTCTTTTTCACGCCAGGCCATACTATCGGCTTTCATCTCTTCTTTTGATGGTAATGGGATACGTCCCATAATCACATCACGAGCATACCAGGCTTGAGCATCAAACATATTGAAGCTATACCATTGATCCTGCATACCAATGTAGAAGAATTTTGGATTGTCTTCCCACACCACGCCTTTGTATAGGTCGAGCGGCCATAAGCGGTTATTGGTCACCAGTCGCAGATCATCATTGAGGAATGGGAAGTGGTGAATGTAGCCCGTGCATAAAATAATGGCATCGACTTTTTCAGAGGAGCCATCAGCAAAATAGGCTTTTTCCGTATCAACACGAACCAGATTGGCTCTTTCATCCCAGTTTTCTGGCCATTTATAGCCCATGGGTGCGGTGCGATAGCAGCTGATCAGTTTTTTTGCACCATATTTATAACATTGCGAACCGATATCTTCGGCGGAGTAACTGCTGCCCACCAGTAAGACGATTTTATCTTTAAATTCCAGTGCGTCTCGGAAGTCATGGGCATGCAGAATGCGACCACCAAATTTGTCGAAGCCTTCAAATTCAGGCACATAGGGTGTGGAGAAGTGGCCGGTACAACAGACCACATAATCAAACTCTTCTGAGTAAATCGTGTCAGTGCTATGGTCCTGCACAGTGACGGTAAACGTCTGAGTGCCTTCGTTGAATTCAACATGACGAACAGCGGTATTAAAACGGATATATTTTCTAACGCCGGCTTTTTCAACACGTCCTTTGATGTAGTCCCACAACACTTCACGTGGCGGGTATGAGGCAATCGGTTTGCCAAAGTGCTCGTCGAATGTGTAATCAGCAAATTCTAAACATTCTTTCGGGCCGTTTGACCATAAGTAACGATACATACTGCTATGAACTGGTTCGCCATTTTCATCTAAACCAGTGCGCCAGGTGTAATTCCACTGGCCGCCCCAATCCGCTTGTTTTTCAAAACAAACGAGTTCAGGAATATCTGCACCTTTTTCCTGTGCGGACTGGAATGCTCGTAGTTGTGCCATACCACTTGGGCCTGCACCAAGTATCGCAATGCGAGTTGCCATAGGGGTTCTCCATCAGTGTTATTTAGTCAATCATGCTGCGAAAGTCGACAGCGCTTACCGACCAAAATAGCTCGCTTTGCTAGCGGGAGAAATCCTCTTGAGTGGGTATCCCAAAAGGGTAAAAAAGGGGGTAGATTAGCTTAGAAAACATCATCTTAATCAACTGTTACGACTCTGTGGTTAACAGCAGAATGCCCTCCACACCAAGCACCATGCCACTTTCCGAATAGAGACCACGGCCTTTATCCTGCACACTGACTTCTGTGCCGTCTGCTTTGGTTAAACGGTAGTGAATATCAAAAGATGAGAATGTTTCCAATGCCTGCTGTACTTCCTCCCAGACACGGGTGGCGTCATCGGGATGAATAATCGAACCAAGTGAGACTTGCGATTGATTCAGCATGCTCTCGGCAGTGTAACCGGTGATGAGTTCACAGCCTTCACTCACATATTCCATACTCCAGCTGGCATTGTTTCTGGAGCGATACAACATGGCCGGCAGACGATCGACTAGGCTTTGTAAGCTCCGGTGACTGGCATGACGCACTTCTTCATTTCGTACTTGTGGTGTGATGTCACACAAGGTGGCTGAAAGAGGATAGAGCTGGTCTTTATTGACAGATTGAATACGCATTTCACACCAACGTAACTCACCACTCGCACTAATTAAGCGAAACCAGACTGTTTCATGCTGGTTAGGTGTGATTTTATTGAGTAGCTGTGACCAGCTAGGGAGCTCTTCTGGATGTAGAAAATCAGAAAACAAACGGCCAAGCGTTTGTTCAACGGGAATGCCGGTGATGGTTTCCCAGTACTGATTAATGAATTGCACCTGATGCTGTTTGTCGAGTAACAACACCACATCATTCAAACTATTAAACAGCTTCAGTAATTGCGCTTCTTCCGCTTGCGTTTGTGGCTGACGGCGGGGCCATTTCAACAAGGTCATTTTTACATTTCCTTGTCCAGTAGCTCTGCGGAGAGGTTGCGGTGAGCCCACGCTGCCAGTTCAAGTCGGGAGTGCAGGTTTATTTTACGCAACAGACTTTTTACATAGACTTTAACCGTGCCATCACTAATACCCAGTTCACGGGCAATCAGTTTGTTATTTAGCCCTTTAGCTATAAAAAATAGCGTTTCACGTTCACGCTCAGTGAGGTGAGACAATATAGAACTGGAGGGTGTGTCCTCATCTTCCTTATTTTCACGCAGATGGCTGGCGAGAGAGGTAATAGCACCGGCATTCATGGCGACATTCCCATGTAAAACCGACAGTAATTGCGACAAAATCTCATCAGGTGGTGTGTCTTTTTGCAGGTAACCATTAGCACCGTAGCGTAGAGCTTCGAGTAATTTATCCTGTTCATTACAGGCGGTGATAATGATGATTTTTAATTTATCGTCATGTTCACGCAGTTGTCTCAATACATCCAGACCCGACTTGCCGGGCATCTGCATGTCCAATAGTAGGATATCCGGGTAAGTATTCTCTATATTGTCGAGTAAGGCTTCAGCATTATCGTATTCAGCAATAACGGTCATTTCTTCACTGTCGTTGAGCAGTTCAACCACGCCACGACGAAATAAGGGGTGATCATCGACAACCACCACAGTAATTGGGGTATCACTCATTCATTCGCCTCCAGATCCAGGCTGAGATCAACCCGGGTGCCGCCTTCGGGACGGTTATTAATCTCTAAGCTGGCACCGATACGATCAGCCCGTTCTTTCATAATCTGCAAACCAAAACTATCACTTCGGGCGGCCTCTGGGTTAATGCCCGTTCCGTTATCTTCAATTTGAATATGTATGAGCGAGCTGGTTTTCAGGAGGAGTACCACACGTGCACGTGTGGCATGAGAGTGACGGACGATATTACTGAGGCTTTCACGAACGATATACAGCATTTGCATCGACTGCTGCGGTGACAACATATTTAGAGGCAGACGATTGTCCAGTTCGAATACGATAGCCGATTGATGTTCAAACTCTTTTATAGAATTAATCACACCCTGTGAAAGATTCTCACTTTGCATGGTCAGACGTGAGGAGGTAATCAGTTCGCGTGTTTGATGATAAGCGCATTGTGTATAGGAGGCTAAATCTTCTGTAATCGGTTTCAGTGAACTGAACTCATCCTGCTGACAGAGTTTATCCAGTTTCAGGCTTTTTAGACGTAAGTATCCTAATACCTGTGCCAGTGAGTCATGGAGTTCAGCCGCATACATCGCACGCTCGGATTCCAGGGCCTTTTTTAATTTGCTTTCCTTGTGATACCAGGCTTGTAAGCCTTTATATAAGGTGTTTTCAATGCTGGCGGTTTTCCACTTTAATTGTTTAGTACTCGGCACCGTGTCACGAAATAAAAATAAGGACCAGACGGTCAGATTGTCGTGCTCGAATAAACGGTTGGGGGCGACAGTCAGGCCATCTACTTCCATCATGTCACTGGTATCGGGTGCCTTACCGACAGTGAATAAGTGATGTAATGACTGCATCAGTTTTGCTGGTGGCGCTTGCTCCAGACCATGATGCATAAAGGTTTCAGAAGTAGACGGGTTACTGAACAAAATCAACAGCTCTGCTTGCTGTTTATGCGGAAATAGATCCTCCATCAGGGATTGGAGTGATTTTAGTACAACGGGCAGGGTTTCACTGATATGTTCAGCGGTGGCGAGTTTAAAGGCTAAGTCATTGAAGTCTAGAGAGGGTAATTCCTTATTTTTGGTGACAGCGCGTACTGTTTCACCAAACCAAGTCTGCCCATCTATCCAGCTTTTGAGTTTGATATTGATCATCTGTATTACCTTCGCAACGTCCACACCAGAAATGGAGTGGTCTGTCTTACGTTTGTTTTGTTCTGTAACAGCAGATTTTGTGCCATTTCACTGAGTATTTGCCGGGTTATAACTAATGGGATACTCCATCAGGAGGATTGAATTATGTTTACTGAAGGTAAATATTGTTAAACCTAGAGAAATTTATTTTTTTGTCAGACAGGCAGAACAATATTGTGCACTTTTCTGGTTCAGAGCCTGTTGAGCTTGCACCAGAGATGAACAAAAATCACGCCGGCTTATCGCTGGAAGACAAGGTAAAACATGTTAGAAATGATCGAAGAAGAATGGGATGAAGAACGGTTTCTTAATCTGCAATCGCCGATAGATAGCCAACAATTTCGAGTTGAGGGACAGCAAGCGATCCGCTTGTCGCTACATGTGGGGGATGTGCTTGAAATCAACAGTGTCGATGGTGAACAGCCCGGCGAGTTAATTGTGTTGGATAAGCAAGGACAAGTGGCGCCTCAGTTATTAGATACCCGCTCGCCAGTCAATGCAGAACATATTCAAAGGCAGTTGCAGCAGGAAGATCTGGCTGCGAAGGCCTTAGCTCAACAGTTCGAAAGCTGGCAGATTCATCCTGAGCAGTATCAGACGGTATTACGTGTTGAAGGTCATGAGTCTCCAAGCTTTGTTGCCTATGCTGACTTAACGGTCGTCATTGTCGCAGCTGGGGCAAGTATGTCTATCGAAGAACATACACCACCGACTGAATTACAGGTAGTGGTGAAATATGCGGATCCGTTGGCCGAAGTGCTACCTGAGCCACTAGCTGAGATCAAAAAAGAGATACGCATTCCTCGTGCATCTGCTCGCACCTATGAAGTAAAAAAGGGCGAATGGATTCAGATTATCGATGTTTCTGGCAAGCAATGTTCTGACTTTATCGCATTTGATAAGCATGCCTTAGAGAATGGTGAAGAGGTCGGATTAGACGCCACCGCGACGCGAACCGTTATAGGCTTGAGTAATCCTGTACCTGGTCTGCATTCCCGTTTTCTGGGACCGGACATGATGTCGATGGTCGAAGTCGTACAAGACACCGTTGGTCGTCATGATAGTTTCTTGTTCGCCTGCACAGCCAAATATTACGAAGACAGTGGTTATTTTGGTCACATCAGTTGTACTGAAAACTTCAATAACGTACTCAAGCCATATGGCATCAAGCCTCGTGCTGGATGGCCAGCGATTAATCTATTTTTTAATACTGGTATTGAACCTTGCGGCACGGTGTTTATGGATGAGCCCTGGTCTCGTCCTGGTGATTATGTACTGATGAGGGCAGATAAAGATCTGGTTTGTGCCTCATCAGCTTGTCCTGATGATATTGATCCGGCAAATGGCTGGATTCCGACAGATATTCACGTCCGCATTTATGGGGAAGAACACTCTTTCCCTCGTTCTATTGCCCATCGAATTACTGCTGAGGAGCATCCTCGTATGACCAAAACATCTGGCTTTCATAGCCGTACATCTGCCTTAACCAAGAAATTTATTGAATATGCCGGCTATTGGGTCGCAGCTGAGTATGAAGGTTGGGGTGCCAACGCAGAATATCTGGCGTGCCGTGAACGCGTTGCCGTACTGGATTTAACCCCCCTTCGTAAAATCGATATTACTGGTCCTGATGCAGTGGCCTTTTTGCAGTATGTGCTGACACAAAATGTACGACGTATGGCGGTGGGTGAAATTGCTCACTCAGCGATTTGTCTGGAAACGGGCGGCATGATTGATGACGGTACCATTTTCCGTATGGCTGATCAGGCTTATCGCTGGTTCTGTGGTGATAGTTACACCATGGTCTGGATGGCTGAAAAAGCCAAAGAAAAAGGCTTTAAAGTCAGCATTCGTAACGCAACGGAGCAGATTCATAACCTCGCTGTACAGGGGCCAGATAGTCGCGAATTACTCAGCCAGATTATCTGGACATCAGAAAGTCAGACCTCAGTAGAAAAACTGAAGTGGTTTCACTTCACCATTGGGCGTTTAGGTGGGCCTGATGGTGTGCCCGTGATGGTGTCTAGAACCGGTTATACCGGTGAGTTAGGTTATGAAGTCTGGTGTCATCCGGATGCGGCTGAATCTTTATGGGATGCAGTGTGGCAAGCAGGGCAACCCTTTAATATCGCCCCGATGGGCTTTGATGCACTGGATATGTTACGTATTGAAGCGGGTCTGAGCATGGCGGAATATGAGTTTGGCCCAGATGTCACTCCNTTTGANGCNGGNACNGGATTCAGTGTGCCATTAAGTACAAAAGAAGAGGATTTTGTCGGCCGTGAAGCATTGGCTCGGGAGAACCCAGAAAGCCGACACAAATTAGTTGGCCTGATTCTTGATGGTGGNGATCCTGCAGCTCATGGTGATTTGGTGTATCAAGGTCGATTTCCAGTAGGCATTGTGACGAGTGCCATTATGTCGCCTTTGTTAGGTAAACAAATTGCGATGATTCGTGTTGCCCCGGAGTTTGCAAAACAAGACACACGGCTGGAAGTAGGTAAGCTGGATGGTATTCAGAAACGTTTGGGAGGTCTGGTCACAAAACTGCCTTTTTATGACCCAAAACGTGCNCGGCTGCTTTCCTAGGTTCAGCCTTTATAACTGTTTATAAAAGGAAACGTTGTATGGGGTGGAAGCTGTTTAATACTGGGCGTTTACAGTATGTTTCTGAGTCAATTTTATCGGTTGTTGATAAGTCGATCGANTCGCCGTTTAAACGTGTGCCAGTGTGGATGCATAGTTATTTGCGAGCCCCGATAGATCGTATTGGCGANTATCTNTCCTCTTTGCAAAAGGCNCATCAGGCTGAAGTAGANNANTTGAACCATAACCACCAACAGCGTTTGATAGAACANCGGCAANCGTTTGAGCANGAACTGGACGCGCTCCGACAACAATCNGANTCATTGAATCAAACCTTGTCTTCTTTGTATTCAGAAATGGATCATTTGCAAAGTGAAAACCGACGCTTATCAGGTGAGGTGGATAATAATAACTTAGCTAAGTCAGCGTTGACTGAGGGTGTTTGGATGTTAACGCTGGTAAATGGTGATCCTGATGATGAGAAAAGTGTCATTACTTGGTCAGAACAATTCCGAGAGTTGTTAGGNCACAAACGTCAGGAGGATTTTCCAGATGGGTGGGATAGCTGGTTAAANGCTATTCATCCTGAAGATATGGATGCGACCCTGGAAGCGTTCACAAAACATATNAATGATAAAACGGGNAGCACNCCTTANGTTGCCGAGTATCGTTTAAAAATGGCGTCGGGTGAGTATGTCTGGTTTCGTGAGCGNGCGGCGACCATTCGTAATGAAGAGGGAGTGGCTGTGAAGTCAGCAGGAGCGATTCGCAATATCAGNCATGAGTACAGTGCTCGTGAGCTGCATACCATGGAAATGGAGCGTGCCGAAACCCGTATGACGGAAATCCTCACNGTTGCGGATGTGATCACCGAAATTACTCAGCAAACCAATTTNCTGGCCTTAAATGCCGCTATTGAGGCTGCCCGTGCTGGTGAAGCCGGNCGNGGATTTGCTGTCGTGGCAGATGAGGTNCGTAAGCTGGTCTACCGTACCGAAGAGGCGAATGACAAAATACGGACAATGGCTCAGGCCGAACGTTAACTTATCCGAGTTTACATAACTTTACCCAGCTTAGCTGAACTATNTCTTACATAATCATGACGTACTTATGAGTCCTTCACTATTGGGATGTGAATTCATAATAAAAAGGAGAAAAAAATGANTACGTTAAGAAAAAGTTTAACTGTCATGACCTTGGCCACACTATTGATCAGTGGTGCGGCATTTGCAAAACAAACCACGGTGAAAGCGGAAGGCACNAAATTTGACCCACTGATTGTGAATGTAGAGCCTGGGGATACGGTGAACTGGACCAATATGGATATNCATAATGTGCACTTTATGTTTCAGCCAGATGGGGCAAAAGATTTCAAATCTGAGATTGGCCAAAATGTCTCAAGAGAATTTAGTAAAGAAGGTATTTATGTNTANCAGTGTGATCCGCATATTGGTCTAGGTATGGGGGGCGCTGTGGTTGTCGGCCATGCCACAAACTTAGATGACTTAAAAGCGGCAAAATTACACGGTGGATTAGGCCGAATTGCACATAAAGTCATGAAAGCTGAATCGAAATAGCTTATTTCCCTTCTGATTTTCTCTCTCGTAAAAAGGCGCTCGTTTGAGCGCCTTTTTGTATTTTGAGCGTTTATATTCCTGGCTGAGTAAACTAATTCCTTTTTTTGCTGACTTACACTCACGTCATTAAACACTTAAACGGATTCGGAATTCTGATGAAAAAAATCTTCNTTGGCCTCTTGGTCNCCATTTTTCTCGCAACGATTAGCTTTTATTTTCTCAACAAACAGTCTGATANNGCCAAGCAGGAAAATGTGTTGTCATACATCGAGCAGCAGGGTGTGACCATCATCGATAAGTTTGACACCCCCTCTGAGCTGACTGGCTATGTGGGTACCTATAAAGACGAAGCAATGAGTATTTATGTCACCCCGGATAAACGCCATGCCGTTATCGGCGATTTAATCGATACAGAGGGTAAAAATCTGGGGGCAGATGCGATTAATCAACTGATAACCAAACCGAAAAATGAAAAGTTATGGCAACAACTCGAAGAAATGGACTGGGTGCAAGATGGGGATAAAAACGCGCCGNGAATTGTGTATACCTTTTCNGATCCGTTTTGTCCTTATTGCCATAAATTCCGTGACATGGCTGAACCTTTCATTGCTGAGGGTCAGGTTCAATTTCGTCACATCATTGTNGGGATTCTCCAGAAAAACAGCTTNGCNGTTGCGGCGACGATTATGGGATCTGACTCACCCGAACAGGCNTTTCAGCAACATCGCCAATCGGTTAGACAAGGCGGTATCGCTGTTGATAATGCGAAGGCTTCAAAAGGTAATGATGCGGTGATGGCAAATAATCAGCTGCTGGAAGAGATGCATACGCATGCCACGCCGACCAGNATATATCGGGATAAGGACGGTGAGATTCATGTCGTTGAAGGTATGCCAGTGCAGCAGGAGCTTAGTCGGATTTTTGAGGAGTAAGGGCTTAAGCGAGATTGAGGAAGAAGCCATCCATGGCTGGACGTGTTAGTTGTGTCGACGTGAGATGGTAATAGACGGATTTTCGCCAAATAACTCCGTGTAGTCGTGAGTAAATTGCCCGGCATGGGTAAACCCCCAGTGCTGAGCCACCATGGCGATGGTTTCATCTTCCTGCAAACCTTGTAATAGTCGTCGCCTGACAGCGTTTAATCGGGCCATTCGAATAAACTTAACCGGGCTGATATCGAGCACATCTTCAAAACTGTATTGCAGCGTTCGNCGGCTGACATGAGCCAGATCACAGAGTTCTGTAATCGTCACGTGTTTACTCGGGTTGGCATCCAGATAGGCCGTGACTTTTTCAACCACGGCGCGACGTTTACTAAAACTGGGCTTTTCGNTGCTGGGCCCATTTTNTTGAAGCACTTCAAGCATAGCCATCATAAGATTGTCCTCTTGGATGCGTCTGCTGATATCACTTTGAGCGGGTGAAATGACGTCGTTCAAAACATGTCTTAATTGATTAAGTTTGTGTGACTCCCACACTTTAAGGGGGGANTTGANGGCATGNCTATCAAGCTTGATGCCTTGTTTTTCTGCNACCAGCTGNAGACTGTCCTGNTTCACCACTAACCCATAAATATCAAAGTCTTCNGGNGTGATGAGCTCAAATTGGGTATTGCCAGGNCGNATCATCAGTTGATTCTTTTCAACCTGATGGCCGTTGATTCGGCATGACTTCTCATCGGCTGCAAACCCCATCCATATGGCATTTGGCCAAACATTACATTGCTGACGAATAGCTCGACTGGTGTGTTCACGAAAGGCATGAACATGCTCAAACATCACCTCTTCAATACGCCCGTAAAACTGACCNATACTGATTTGATCGAATTGTTGNTGCCAGGCTTTTAGGTTATGAGCTTGTNCATCGGCATCATCTGCCTCCAGTACGCACCAACGCGTAGCGGTTGCGCTCTGTTTCGGTGCAAATTTTATATTTTCCTCTGTCATTTGCTCCCCTCGTTTATTTTGTTATNTCCACATTATGTGAATAAGTTGCTGAATCACAAACTAAAAAACATTTGCCAAATTTCGATAGTCACCCGGTATAAATCTCGCAAGTTCACATTAGGAAACTTTGTTTACTTAAAGGCAAAATTTATTCCAAGTATTGGGAATTAAAGCAGTTTATGACACAGACATACCGTTACCAATTAGGCACAAAGACCTATCAGTTCGCTGATTTAGCTGAACTGATGGCCAAAGCCACGCCTGCTCGTTCAGGCGATAGCTTGGCCGGTGTCATGGCTGAAACGGCNGAACAACGTGCTGTGGCTCAGTTGCTNTTGGCAGAAGTGCCATTAAAAAATTTCCTNAACGAAGCACTCGTGCCTTATGAAGANGATGAAGTCACCCGACTGATTATCGATGAGCATGATGTGNATGCGTTTGAGCCCATCTCACACATGACCATCGGCGACTTTCGTAATTGGCTACTTTCGGATAAAGCCAGCAGCGACATGCTGANCCAGATACGAGCTGGNGTGACCCCAGAAATGGCGGCGGCAGTATCAAAAATTATGCGGAATCAGGATTTGATTCTGGTCGCACAAAAATGCCGTGTAGTGAGTGCATTCAGAAACACGATTGGTTTACCCAAACGATTATCAACACGTCTGCAACCGAATCATCCCACTGATGATGTGAACGGTATTGCGGCNAGTATTCTGGATGGCCTCCTTTATGGATCTGGTGATGCGGTGATTGGCATCAATCCGGCAACAGACAACGTGGCGCAAGCAACGCGTCTGATGCAATTGATGGATGAAGTGATTTCTTTATATGAGATTCCTACCCAGTCCTGCGTGTTAACGCATGTCACCAACA
Organism: Methylophaga sp.; assembly: GCA_002706095.1. GTDB lineage: Bacteria > Pseudomonadota > Gammaproteobacteria > Nitrosococcales > Methylophagaceae > Methylophaga > Methylophaga marina. The sequence goes on from PAJP01000004.1 coordinate 52,288, forward strand.
CGATTGANTGTATTGAAAACGGTGCNCCAGTNGATTTGGTATTCCAGTCCATTGGTGGCACGGAAAAAACCAACAGCAGTTTTGGCTTTAATTTAGCCACCCTGGCTGAAGCACAACAAGCAGCATTATCTTTGAACCGAGGCACGGTCGGACAAAACGTTATGTATTTTGAAACTGGGCAGGGNAGTGCTTTATCGGCCAATGCTCATCACGGTCTGGATCAACAAACCTGTGAAGCCAGAGCCTATGCCGTTGCCAGAAAATTTAATCCTTTACTGGTGAATACCGTGGTGGGCTTTATCGGCCCTGAATANCTGTTCGATGGTAAAGAAATTACTCGTGCAGGCTTGGAAGATCATTTCTGTGCCAAGTTATTAGGTCTGCCAATGGGCTGTGATGTTTGTTACACCAANCATGCTGAAGCNGATCAAAATGATATGGATAANCTGCTGACGCTNCTGGCGACAGCAGGATGTTCTTTCGTGATGGGCATTCCCGGTTCAGATGACATTATGCTCAATTATCAGACCACCTCATTTCATGATGCTTTGTATGCGCGTCGCGTCTTAGGTTTGGGGGCGGCACCTGAATTTGAAAAATGGCTGGAAAAAATGCAAATCATGACCGATGCCAGTCATGCCAAGTTATCAAACCAGTTACCGCCAGCCTTTGCCGGCACCTTGAGAGGCTTAGCCACAGGAACGAATGATGGTTAAGGAAGATAGACTCACTCATCTCAGGGTAAAAAATGATGACGCTATCGTCACCGATAANCCATGGCGTCGTCTGCGAGAATTCACGGCTGCCCGTATTGGCTTGGGGCGTGCTGGTGTAAGCACACCGACGCGTGAATCACTTGAATTCCAATTAGCACATGCTCAGGCCCGTGATGCGGTGCATACCGAACTGGACTTTGATGGTTTACAACAAGATCTCATGGCCTTAGCGGATAAATACCCGTTGTTAAACCGTGAAGCACCTTTAAAGCTGCATAGTCAGGCAACCGATCGCATGACGTATTTGCAGCGTCCGGACTGGGGAAGACAGCTGGACGAAGCTAGTCTTACAGCACTTAAACCACACCAAGCTTCTGAACCTTACGATTTAGCCATTGTGATTGCTGATGGTTTATCAGCCACGGCGATTAAAGAAAACGCAGCGGTATTTATTGAGACCTTAGCTCAAGCCATGCAAGCCAGTGAACAAGCTTACTCACTCGCACCTATCGTTATGGTGGAACAAGGCCGTGTCGCCGTGGGGGACGATGTTTGTGAAGCCTTAAACGCCAAGGCCGTTTTAGTGCTGATTGGCGAACGTCCGGGATTGAGTTCGCCCGATAGCTTGGGACTGTACCTGACCTGGGGGGCCAAACGTGGCCTGACCGATGATAAACGTAACTGTATTTCCAATGTAAGAAAGGCGGGACTTTCTTATTTTGCTGCGGCTCAGAAAAGCCTTTATTTGCTGACTGAGGCCCGCAGACTCCAGTGTTCTGGCGTTGCTATCAAGGATCGCTCTACCGATAAGATTATTGATAGCAACGCCGTTCAAACCAGCTTTTTGCTGGATAAGTAAGCCAACCAACAAGGTGGATAGGTATTAATGTTAACTAATAAGAGGATAGAAAGATGGACAATGCGCCAACGCTAGAATCCTTGCAGGCAACGCTCGACGCCCAGCAAGCGGTTTTTCAAATGCATCAGTCTATGAATGTCGAAGTGTTCTACTGGTGGTGTACCGCCATTATGATCATGATTCATGCTGGTTTCTTGGCCTATGAAATGGGGGCCTCACGTAGTAAAAATGCTTTAGCAGCGGGTATTAAAAATATTCTTGCTTTAGCGGTCATTATTCCCACGTTTTATTTGTTTGGCTGGTGGATATATAACGCTTTCCCGAATGGCTTTATTCCTATTGAGGCAGCGGGTGCCTTACCTTGGGCACAAAGTATGGGACCTGATGTCACCGATATGGGAACCGGTATTTTCTGGGCAGCGTTTGCCATGTTTGGTGCCACCACCGGTTCGATTTTATCCGGTGCGGTTATCGAACGGATTCGTGTCAGTGCGTTTTTGATTCTGACCGTGTTCTTGGGTAGCGTGGTTTGGATACTGGCTGGTGCCTGGGGTTGGCATCCAGATGGTTGGTTACTGACTGACTTGGGCTATCATGATGTCGGCGCATCTGGTGTTGTGCATGCTGTGGCTGGTTTCTTCACTTTGGGTGTACTGATCAATTTAGGCCCACGTGTAGGTAAATTTATCAACGGTGTGGCACAGACTATTGCTCCACATAGCTTACCGATGACGTTAATCGGTTTGATGATGATCATCTTCGGTTTCTTCGGATTCCTGGGCGGTTGTATCATCTTTAACGGTGGTGAAACAGGTTGGACAACCATTTACGGCAACCCAACTAACTTATCAGCATTTGCTTTCAATACCCTGATGGGCTTTGCGGGTGGTGTGATTGGTTGTTACATCGCTAGCCGTGACCCATTCTGGACAATGTCTGGCGGTCTGGTGGGTATCATTTCTGTTGCAGCCGGTTTAGATCTTTATGATCCTGAATTAGCGTTCATTATTGCTGTAGTAACAGGTGTCTTAGCCGTTAAATTCGCTAAATTGATCGAAAATTTCGGTATTGATGATGCGGTAGGTGCTGTTTCAGTTCATGGCTTCACGGGTGTTTGGGCAGTATTCTTAGTCGGTGTGTTTGCCGACGGTATGCCTAACGTGGGTGACTTGCCTGAGATTTCATTAATGGGGCAAACCATTGGTGCCATTGTCATGGCAGCAGTGGGCTTTATTCCAGGTTACGGTATTTCATTGATTCTGAAAAAAGCCAATGCATTACGCGTACCGAAAGAAGCGGAAGAGCTGGGCTTAGATGAAGTTGAAATCATTGCCAAGCCTTACCCAGAAGTGAATGGTGTCCCTGCGGTGACATCAAGTGACGTGCCAAATAAATTGGCTAACTCAGAACCAGGAGTGTAATTATGGGAACATCAATTAGTTCATGGGAAAACGTAGGGGCTTATTTTACTTTTGCTGATAATCCACTTGCTCTAGGCCTGTTCACTGTTGGTGCTGCAGCCATCATAGTGGGTCTGATTATCTCGATAGCAAAACATGAAAATGAAGCGTTCGAGAAAATTGAAAAATAAGCCAGGCTTAAACATGACCTAGTCATGTATCAAACAATAACCCCGATCTTGTATCGGGGTTATTTTTTATAAGCAGTAACTTTTTGTGGCATTCAAAGCAGTGTGACCCGACCTCTACCACTGATACCAATGAACTAGCACCCAGACTGAATACCATAATAAAGATTTCACTTAATCACATTTTTAACAGTCAATATGGCCATTGTTTCTAGCATGGCTGATTTTGAAATTATTCTTCTCCAAATACCTTTCGATATCAAAAATAAGCGGCATTTTGATTCTATTGATCGACTATCCAACATCTGTCTGAAAATAAGAGTGAAGACTGATAATCAATAAATCTAAATGCATATAATTATTATTTGATGGTAATATCTACCTTTAAATTAATCCAGCTTTATAAAAAGTGAAAAATTGCACTTTTTATCTGCTTTAAACGACATAGATAGAGAGTACACGATTGTTCTCTTATTTTACGGTCAGTCCTCTCATGTGAGTTGAGGACAGGCGTTCATGTCTATCTGCAGTTAAAACTATAATTAGATCAGCCATTTGAGAGTTATCTCCAATATGCAATTACCTTATCCACTCAGAATTCTGTCATTGGTTCTGGCCGCCACGGTAGGCGGGTATTTACTGACGTCCGCCGTTATCATTTTTTTATCAGCTATTGTACCAATGGAAAAACCACATGCCATCGTGGCCGTGAGCCTTTTTAGTTATGCAATTTATACAGCAGCTGTTATTTGGGTCTTTACTGTTAGAAATAGCAAGCGCGCTTGGTTAGGTATGTTGATTCCAACAGTCTTGCTCGGTGGTGCAGGGATGCTAATTTCCAAGGTGGCGTCATGAGTGAGTTAACGAAGCCAGTGAAAGAACAGGAATCGTTTCGTCAGGCGATGGGCTGGTTACATACCTGGGGTGGGTTGCTTGCCAGTTGGGCCTTATTCACGATCTTCCTTACGGGCACGATTGGTGTGTTTGATGTTGATATCACGAAATGGATGAAACCAGAGGCAGCCGTTGTATCCGGTTTCGATCCAACCGCGATGACCGAACAGCAACGTGTTGACACGATAAAGAAAGGTCAGGCTTATCTTGAAAAACATGTTCCTGATAGTCATTTCTGGGGGATTGGACTGCCAACGGAAACAGAGCCAGGAATACGTCTGTTCTGGCGGGACGAGCAGAATGAATTTCAACATGCCTTACTGAGCCTGGATGATGGTGAACTCATGCCAGCCGCTGAAAATCGTGAAACCGAAGGGGGGCATCATTTTGTGCATATGCATTATGAGTTTCATGCGGGTATGGCAGGCATCTGGCTGGTCGGCTTTTTTACCATGATCATGCTGGTGGCCTTAATTACCGGCATCATTATTCATAAACGTATTTTCAAAGATTTTTTCACCTTCAGACAAAAGAAAGGACAGCGTAGTTGGTTAGATGGACATAATGCCTCCGCTGTTTTAACGCTGCCTTTCCAATTGATGATTGCTTACACCGGTTTGGTGGTCTTTTTATCGATTTACATGCCTGCAGGTGTATTAGCTAATTACAGCAATCCACAGGTATTTTTTTCTGAACTGCTTGATGAGCCCATGCACAGAGCAGAAACAGGCGTGGATGCAGATGTGGTGGATTTATCCATTTTGTTCCAGCGAGCAGAAGTGATGATGGGTAAACCCGGACGATTTATGAACGTTGAGCATCCGGGAGACAGTAGCGCTGTGACCAAGGTGTTTGGTTGGTTTGATGAAAAAGACTATGAAGGGCAATTATTGAGGGATGAAATTGGCAGTGTTCAGTTTGATGCGACCAATGGTGATGTGATGCATCTGAACCCACCAGGTGAATACGATAAGGGCACGCCCATGGCATCACAACGTGTGATGCGTATCATGCACTTTGCCAACTTTGGTGGCTACAGCGTTCGCTGGTTATATTTCATTATGGGTATGGCGGGTGCGTTGATGATGGCAACAGGCGCCATCTTATTTCTGGTGAAACGACGTCAGAAATCACTTAATGAATTTGGCTCGCAAACTGCACGCGTTTATCGGGTAATCGAAGTACTGAATATCGCTGCTATCAGTGGTCTTGCGGTGGCTTGCATGGCTTATTTCTGGTTGAATCGTTTGATTCCGGTCGATATCGCTGATCGGGCATCCTGGGAAATAAAAGGCTTTTTCTATCTCTGGCTAGCCATGCTGTTTCATGCCGCTTGTCGACCTGGCATGAAAGCCTGGTTTGAACAATGGAGTGTCTTTACCTTACTGGCATTGTTGTTACCTGTCATGAACCTGCTGACAACCGGACATTGGCTACCATCGTACTGGCTGGCAGGAGACTGGAGCAGTGTCGGCTTTGAAGTGACCGTATTGGTGTTCGGTTTGATGAGTCTGGGGCTGGTGTTATTTTTGCGTCGAAAAATGCGATTGCAAGTTCGCCCGTCAGCGCTTAAAACTCAGTCGGAGGCACTATTATGAGTGCAGCCATGATGATGAGCATTGCCTTGTGTTACGCCGCTATGAGTAGTCTTAGTCTGGCGATGCCACGACATTTGATGGAAGTGACCAACCGTCGGTTAAGTGTTGCACAGACTCGACTATTACGTTGGACAGCAAGCCTGATTCTGGTCTTAGCATATTTACCTATGTGGCAGGTGTGGGGAGCAGGAACCGGCTTTGTGATTTGGGTATCGATATTGTCTGTGACCAGCATAGTATTGGTGTTACTGCTGTCTTATTGGCCAAAGTGGGCGGTCAGAATCGCTTTTCTGATGATGTTATCGGCCAGCGTTTTGTGGTTGATGCAGTAACGACCAGATGATCGTTACTGCATCGGTGTAACTTTTGTTTAACGTTGACTGCGTGCTTTTCTAATCGCCGCTTTAACCTGTTCTGGTGCTGTACCACCTAAGTGGTCACGAGCAGCGACAGAACCTTCCAAAGTCAGCACGTCAAACACGTCTTCATCAATATTGGCAGAAAACTGCTGCAGTTCAGCCAAGGTGAGTTCAGACAGATCTTTTTTATGTTTGATGCCATAAGCGACCGATAAACCGACTACTTCATGTGCATCACGGAATGGTGTGCCTTTACGTACCAGATAATCAGCCAAATCAGTGGCAGTAGCATAACCTCGTAATGCAGCCTGACGCATATTGTCGGCTTTCACGGTGATGACCGACATCATATCTGCATAAACGCGTAGTGAACCTAATAAGGTATCAATCGTATCGAACAAGGGTTCTTTGTCTTCCTGATTGTCTTTGTTGTAAGCCAGAGGCTGGTTTTTCATTAAGGTCAGCAAGTTGAACATATTGCCGTACACGCGGCTGGTTTTACCGCGGATTAACTCAGGCACATCCGGATTCTTCTTCTGCGGCATGATGGATGAGCCGGTACAGAACGCATCACCTAAATCAACAAAATCAAACTGCGCCGATGACCAGATAATTAACTCTTCTGAGAAACGGGATAAGTGCATCATCAGAATCGAGGCGAAGCTATTGAACTCAATGGCAAAGTCACGGTCACTGACCGCATCCAAAGAGTTTAAACAGATACGATCAAAGCCTAATAAGCTGGCGGTCATTTCACGATCAATCGGGAAAGTGGTGCCAGCCAGGGCGGCTGCGCCCAATGGCAGGCTGTTTGCTCGTTTAGCACAGTCTTCCAGGCGTTCAGCATCTCTGACTAACATTTCGTACCAGGCCATCATGTGATGACCAAACGTCACTGGTTGTGCTGTTTGTAAATGAGTAAAACCGGGCATGATAGTCTCGGCTTCACGTTCAGCAACGTTGAGTAAGGCTTCTTGCAAACGATTAAGCTGCTGACCGATAGGCTCAATCATATCGCGTAGATAAAGGCGCACATCAGTGGCTACCTGGTCATTACGTGACCGGCCAGTGTGAAGTTTTTTACCGACCTCACCGATCAGGGCGATAAGACGAGCTTCGATATTCATGTGCACATCTTCTTGAGCGATAGACCACTCAAAGTCGCCGTTCTCAATTTCTTGTTCGATTTGTTGTAAGCCCGCAATAATTTGATCGCGTTCGTCTACTGTCAGTACCTTGACTTCAGCCAGCATGGTGGCGTGCGCAATTGAGCCACGAATATCCTGACGGAACATACGCTGATCAAATTGCACGGAAGCGGTAAATTCTTCGACAAACTTGTCGGTAGGCTGCGTCAGTCTGGCAGATGAGAGTTTTTTATTGGCTGTAGTCATATCAATCAGATTAGGCTCGTTGAAAACAGGGCGTCATTATAACGCGGATAGTCGAGAGTCAATGCGTGAAATGCTAGAATCGACTTTATTTATTAACGACAACGCTGAAGTGACCTTATTCCATGACTAAAAGAATCGTTCGTATTGCCACTCGCAACAGTCCTCTTGCCATGTGGCAGGCTGAATTTGTTAAATCACGCTTATTAGAATTACATCAGAATATTGAAGTTGAACTGATCGGTATGAAAACCCAGGGCGATATCATACTGGATACTCCCTTGGCAAAAGTGGGCGGTAAGGGGCTTTTTGTTAAAGAGCTGGAACAAGGCATGTTAGATGGACGTGCGGATATTGCTGTGCATTCTATGAAAGATGTGCCAGTTGAGTTTCCGGAAGGTTTGCATCTGCCTGTTATCTGTCAGCGTGAAGATCCGCATGATGCGTTTGTTTCCAATCATTATCAAAGTATCGATGAAATGCCTCACGGAGCCCGTTTAGGCACATCCAGCCTGCGTCGTGAATGCCAGGTGCGTACTCACCGTCCGGATCTGGAAGTACTGCCTTTACGCGGTAATGTGAATACCCGTTTACGTAAACTCGATGATGGTGAGTTTGATGCCATCATTCTGGCGATGGCGGGATTAAAACGTCTCGGTTTTGATGACCGTATTCGCAGCGCATTAACACCAGAGCAAAGTTTACCTGCGATTGGACAAGGTGCGTTGGGTATTGAAACTCGCGTGGATGATGAAGAAATGAACGCGCTTATTGCTCCATTACATTGTGATCAAACCGCCATTGTGCTGCGTGCTGAACGAGCCTTGAACAAACGTCTGTCCGGTGGCTGTCAGGTACCCATCGCCGGTTATGCGATGTTAGATGATGATAACGTTTGGCTGCGAGGCTTGGTTGGTCAGCCAGATGGGACTAACACGGTCACAGCTGAAGTTCGCGGTAAATCAACAGATGCTGAAAAATTAGGAATTCAAGTCGCTGAAATGTTGCTGGCGAAGGGTGCCGATAAAATTCTGGCAGATGTCTACGGTGAGTAAACTGCCATTGGCGGGGCAGCAGATTCTTGTGACCCGCCCTCAACATCAGTGCCAAGCACTGGCTGAGCTGGTTGAGGCCGCTGGCGGTAAGCCACTGATTCTGCCAGTGATTGATATTGAAGCGGTTGCAAAAAAGCATTGGCAGACGATCAATATCGACCACTTTGACTGGTTGATATTTGTTAGTCGTAACGCGGTAGAGAGCTTTATTGCTGGCTGGGGACACGAACTGCCCAAGTTATGCCAATTTGCTGCGGTGGGTGAGGGGACCGCACAGGCTATGCGTGAGCATGATATACCGGTCGATTGTCAGCCTGAAATATCAAATGGAAGTGAAGGTTTGCTGCAGATGCCTTTGATGCAGGCATCACAAGTCAGAGGTAAACAGATTCTGATTGTACGAGGTAATGGCGGCAGGGAGCATATGGCTGATACCTTAACAGCCAGAGGTGCTAATATTACTTATATTGAAGTTTATCAACGTGTTTTAGCTCAACCAACGGCAGCACAACTCAAACAGGCCATGATGGCAGACAAAGTGATCTGTACCAGTGTGGCAGGTGTTGATAATCTTTGTAGTATCTTCATGAATACATGGCCAGATTTGTTAGATAAACCATTGACGGTCGTCAGTGATAGGATAAAACAGCATGCCTCCTCACGAGGCTTCAAAACCATTTATGTATCAGCCGATGCCAGCGATAATGCAGTTGTTGATACTCTGATAAATATGGACGATTAACATGGCAGATAAAGACGCAAAGCAAACGATTGATAACAACGTGCAAGATGCGGAGTTACTGGAAAAAAATAAGCAGGATGCACAAGTCTATCGCTGGATTTGGGTTGCACTGGTCGTGGTGCTACTTCTCTCCGCCGCTAGCATCGCCTGGTTCTATCAACAGCTGCAGCAACAAAAAGCAGATATTCAATCTTCCCTAAACGAATTATCCAGCCAAAACGGAAACTGGCAATCAAGAGTCGAACAACACCGACAACAATTGGGACGACTCGATACGGATCAAAAGCAGTTAGCAGAAAAATTACAGCAACTGAATGATAAGCAGCAGTTATCGAATGCTGAGCTGCAAAAACGATGGGCTTTGCAGGAAGTGAAGTATCTGCTCAATGTCGCCAACCAACGCGCTGTATTAGCACACGATGCGAAAGGCGCCATTCAAGCTTTGATTATGGCGGATAAACAGTTAGAAGCCCTCTCTGATTATCGACTTCATCCTCTGCGGGCTGAGATAGCAGAAGAATTATTAACATTACAATCACTCACGACCTCTGATATTTCGGGCATGGCCATTCAACTGCAAACCCTAGCAGCTCATGTCAATCAATTACGTGTTAAAAAAGGCCCTGAGGTCGATTTTTCTGCTTCTTCAGAGACGGCTGATATAGCCGTGACAGACACACCTGCGTGGAAAGAAGCGCTCTCGGATATTTGGCAGCAATTGCGATCTCTGGTGGTGATTCGTCATGAACAATCAGGTGAAGCGGCTGTTTTGGCGCCAGAGCAGCGTTACTTCCTATACCAGAACCTACGACTACAGTTGGAAAGCGCAAGGCTGGCATTACTGAATGCGGATACGGATAGTTTTCAGCACAGTTTGAAAACAGCTATCACTTGGTTGGAACATTATTTTACGGGTGACGAACGTGATGCCATGTTGGAAACACTGAATTCACTGGCTGAACAAAACATTGATGTATCTATTCCTGATATCTCAGGCTCACTGAACTGGCTAGAGGAGTATCAGCAATGAAAATGCTGATTATCATCGCTTTAGCTTTAGCATTGGGTGTGGCGGCTATTTGGGCGGCTGATTTTGAACCGGGTTTTGTGTTACTCCAGTACGGACAATGGAGTCTCGAAACATCACTGGTCGTGTTTACCGCCATTTATGTCATTTTAGTTGTTGCAGGCTATTTAGCCTTACGAAGTCTGATTCTATTAAGACAGACGCCCAAAAGAATCAGTGCCTGGAAAACTACGCAAAGACAAAAACGTGCTAACCGTGCGCTGACACGAGGATTGATTACGCTCGAAGAAGGACGCTGGACCGAAGCTGAACGGACTTTGGTTCGCCATGCGACCCATAGCGAAACGCCTTTGCTTCACTATCTGGCTGCTGCCCGGGCAGCGCAAAAACAACAGGCACCAGAGCGCCGTGACAATTACCTCCGTTTAGCTCATGAAACCACTGAAGGCGCTGATATTGCCGTCGGTGTCGTACAGGCAGAACTGCAGTTGTCAGCAGGGCAAAAAGAGCAGGCCTTGGCGACACTTCAGCATCTGCGTGAAGTGGCTCCCAAACATCCTTATGTATTGCAGTTATTGCAGTCCTTATATCAGGACATGGAGCAATGGCAGGAAGTCCAGTCGGTTTTGCCCGATTTACGTAAACGCCATGTCCTTGAAAGAAAGGAAGTAGCGAGTTTGGATCAAGAAGCGGCAGTGGGGCAATTAGAGACGGCTTTAGTGAAACAAGACTGGCAAAGAATGTCAGAGGTTTGGGAAAAATCATCCAGTAAATCACGTCAGACAGAAGCCATGCTCGTGCCTTATGTCAATGGTTTGATTGAGCAACAGCAGGAAGAACAGGCGATTGCTCAGATTGAGCAGTACATGCGGCATAACTGGAGTGAAAAGCTGGTATACATCTATGGTGTACTTACTCAGGGGGATGTGCTGGCTCGCCTGGCGACAGCAGAAAAATGGCTGAAAGCCTATCCGGATAATGCCTGCCTGTTATTGACGGTTGGGCGTCTGGCAGCAGCCAATGAGTTATGGACTAAGGCAGAAGAATATTTACAACAGAGTATTCGTCTCGGCGCCAAGGGTGAGACATATCAGGTATTAGCTGAAGTTCAGCTGGCACAAGATAAAAAAGAGGCCGCTGCCGATACCTACAAACAAGGACTGCTGTTAATGCTAAGTCCTCGTACCACGGTTTAATTAGTAAAGGGATAATTTGTGCAAGAAGCAGGCGGCCATTATCTGGTAGAAATTCTGGCTTTATTATTGGCCACGGTAATTATTATTCCGATGTTTCATGCCATTCGTTTGGGCGCGATTTTGGGGTATTTAACGGCCGGTATGATTCTTGGTCCATGGGGGCTGGGTGTTATTACTGAGGTTGAAGATATTCGCCATCTCGCCGAGTTTGGTGTCATTTTCTTACTGTTTGTTTTAGGGATAGAACTCAAGCCAGATAAACTCTGGCAAATGCGTAAAATGGTGCTGGGGCTGGGGCTTGCTCAGGTTTTGATTACAGCAGGTACTATTTATGGCATTGCTATCTGGTTAGGTCTGGATAATCACAGTGCCATCATCATTGGTTTTGGTTTAGCCCTATCATCCACCGCATTTTGTTTAAAACTCTTGTCGGAACGTGGCGGTATTTCCACTGTTATGGGCCGAATGTCATTCTCAGTACTGTTGTTGCAAGATATCGCCGTGGTGCCTTTATTGGCTCTGGTGTCCTATCTTGCCGTAGGCAATGGTGCAGAAGTGGTCGGGCCAGATATCAATCCACTGATTGGTATTCTGGTCATTATTGCTCTGTTGTTTGCTGGACGTTACCTGCTTAATCCAGTGTTAGCGAGAATAGTCGCCAGTCAGGATCCGGAAGTTTTCATTGCTGTCGCCGTGCTTTTGGTGCTTGGCGTTGCCTGGATTATGCAAAGCGTGGGGTTCTCCATGGCGCTGGGGGCTTTCCTTGCTGGGGTGATGCTGGCTGAGTCTCAGTACAGACACCAGATAGAAGCTGATATTCTGCCTTTCCGCGGTATCTTGTTAGGTTTGTTCTTTATGACCGTGGGCATGGGGATTGATTTCAGTCTATTGTGGGATCGACTGGGTGATATTCTGTTACTGACTTGGGGGCTGATGACCATTAAAACCGTTGTGGTTTACATCCTGGCCCGGATTGCAGGAGCACGTCACGATATTTCTTTACAAACCGGTGCTTTATTATCTCAAAGTGGTGAGTTTGGTTTTGTTTTGTTTAGCTTTGCGGCTTCATTAGGCTTATTGGAAACTACGGTCAGCGATATTCTGACGCTAGTCATTGCTTTAACGATGGTGTTAACACCATTTGTTGTTCGCTCAACAAACTTCCTATTACTGAAGTTTTACACACCAGATGCAGAGAAAAGCGAAGAAGACTATACCACTGAGTTCATCGAACATGATCAAGAGCATGTGATTCTGGCCGGTTTTGGCCGGGTTGGTGCGCGTGTAGGTACCTTATTGGGCGCTGCCGGCGTACCGTATATCGCGTTAGATATGCGTCAGCATCGGGTAAAGGATGCCAGAGCACAGGGATTTCCGGTTTTCTTTGGTGATGCCAGTAAAGTAAAAGTCTTACAGGCCGCTGGTGCCGATCGAGCCAAAATGATTGTTGTGGCCCTGGACAACCCTGCTCAGGTCGATAGATTAGTGGCTCAAGTGCGTCAGTATTATCCAGAGATGCCAATACATGCACGTGCTCGAGACAGAAAACACTGTGCAGAACTCATTACTCATGGGGCAACCACAACAGTTTCAGAGACATTAGAAACCAGCCTGAGACTCACAGAGGAAGTGCTGCTTGGAAGTGGAGTCGAAGATACAGTGGCCACGCGGGTTATTAATGAGTTTAGAGATGATTACTACTCGAATGTGGTGAAAAAAGTTACGGATAATAAAGTGGTGCTCGGTGAGCTAAAACACTAATGTCGTAATAGACATTGGATGGTCGTTAGACATCGAAGTTGTCGTTAACAATGACCCTGTTTCTACCGGCGTCTTTTGCGCTATACAGCATACGATCAGCCGTTTGAAGTAAACTCGATTGAGTTTGGCCGGGTTGATATTCCGTCAGTCCAATACTACAGGTCAATGAAATATCATGTCCTTCTTGCTGACAAAATGAATGTTGCTCAACGTCCAGCCTGATACGTTCAGCGAGGGTTTTTGCCTCATTCATGTCCGTCTCTGGAAGAATTAACAGGAACTCTTCACCCCCGTAACGTCCAAGGTGGTCACTGTGTCTGGACACGTTGGATATAATTTGAACAGCCTCCGTTAACACAACATCACCCTGTTGATGCCCATATTGATCATTGACATATTTGAAGTGATCTAAATCAACCATTAATAGACTTAATGGACGTTTGTAGCGGGTCGCGCGATCAATTTCATCTGTTAAGCAAGACATCAAACCTCCTCGATTTAACACCCCTGTTAATGCATCTGTGCGCGCTAGCTCTTCTAGTTCTTTGGTTCGCGCTTCAACCCGTTGTTCTAGTAATTGATTGGCTTCAAGTAACTCTTTTTTAGCCAGTAATAATTGCTCATTTTTAACTTTAAAGTCTTTAATACTGGGAAAAGCAATGACTTTGGGAAGTAAATATACAATCATCACTGTGGTGGTAATAGAGACGATACCAGTGATGAGTTTTGCCATACCACTGATGTAGTAATACCCATGCCAGATATTAACCAGGTTAATGAGGTGAGTGACGCCGCAGAGAAAAATAAAAGCGGCAAACATGACAAAAATCCAGTTGAAAGCAAAATCATTTCTTTTTTTGACAAGCTGGATAAGGGCGATAGGAATGAGAAAGTAGGCCATCACCGTTAGTGCATCACCCACCACATGAAGAAAAAGTAAGTCACTCTGCCATTTGTAACAATGACCGTGGGGCATAAAACTGCCATCAAATAGCTCATTGATGATATTCATACGCCCCCCAACAACGATGAAGAAGATAAACCTACACTCGTCTTCTATATAGATTATGAATCATTAATAGCATAGTGCTACCAGTGCTTACAATTATTCATATTGATAGAGTGGAAGGAATGGATATGGCTAACGGGATTGTAGCTCTTGCTGACGCATGGGCATTCTGTCTATTTCACCGAAGAGTTCATCAAGTATTAACTGGGTCTCTGTGGCTTTAATACCACCATCTTTACCGATTAATAAAACCGCACTGCTATGACTTTGTAATGTTTGACGGATCTCATCAGTCGCACTATCACTGAGCTTGCCGTTAAAATTACTTATCACGTCCGTGTCGTTAACAATAAACCACACAATATCACGATCACCGATGTCAGCATCGAGTCGGTCAAGTTCATCCTGATAGTGTTGGATTGGCTGATCAGCCTCTATCAGAATAAGCCGGTTTTTCCATTTTAAGTCTGAGAGTGATTCAAGGTTTTGCATCGGTTCTGCCCAGGATAGTGGACTCAATAGCATCAATAAAACCAGTAATTGACGAGTCATGTCTCAAGCTCCATTGTTGATAAACATAGTTGGATGAGCTTACGAAAGACGCTGTTAAGAACAAGTCAATATTGACCGGATTTTATGCTTCAGACGACAAGCAGAGTGCTAATACCCAGTCGCGAAGTTTGATTAACTCAGCCTCGCTGAGGCCTTTGTGTGCTTTTTGTAATAAGCGAGTGAGCTGAACTTGATCGACTTTGGGTAGATGATTTATTCGTTCAGTAAGGTTGGTTTCAGGTAGTTCTGCAATTGAACGATCGGCATGTGTGCGTCGTAAGATCATTTCCAGAAAATCAACAGCACGTCCCAGCACGACAAAAATAAACGTCAGTTCTTTCATTGGACCCGCTTTTAATGTTTCACCCGCTATGGGAATGCCATTAATTTTGAGGTTTTCTGGTGCGGCGGTAGCGAAGAGTGATGCGGCGCCAGATACCAAGCCGCCGAAGAAGGCACCGGTCATCAGTGAGGTGCCACCCATGCCGACATCCACCACCGCACCGGCAGCTGCACCGGCAGAAGCCGATAAGCCCACGATCTTTTGTCTGTCTAAGCCATAAATATACCAATGACTGGTATCAAACAGGTCGGGATAATCAGCGTTGAGTTCCTGTACCTGCATCTTCATTTCAGGGTGAGCAAACAGGGATTGCAGTTGGCGTTGCATACTGGCTTCAATATGACGCAGCGAGCTTTGATAGTCGTGTTTGAGCTTGTCCTTGAGACGTGACTTAACAAAGTCTGCAGGCACTTTGATTTCACTGATATGGCCAAGCATGCGTTGAATATGCTCTGCAACAACAAAAGCACCTTGTTGCTCTAGTGATTCGAAATACTGTTTCAGCAATTCAATGGTGTCTTCAATAGAAGGACGCCAGGGCTCATATAATTCAGCAAAGGCAGACAGGATGGTGAATTGTTTTTGGTGATCCGCTGTCATGGGGTTGAACACGCGAACAACACTAAAATATTGGCTTAACGCATCTTGCCACTCTTGCACATAAGCTTCACCACCTATCGGGTTAATCAGAGCCATACGAGGCTGCCCGGTCCATTGCAAAATGGTCATTTCTGCTTCAAATTCGGGACTGTAGGGAATAGAGCCATCCACAACATAGATAATGCCAGCACCACTCAGAATAGGCTGTAATAGCTCAACTTCATCATGAAATTTATGACTGCCTATAACTGCCTGCTCATCTACAAAGGCTTGAATCGTGTTTCTACGCTCGGCAGCATTGGGGGCATGTTGCTGACACCAGGACAGGACTTGCCGTGGTCGTTGAAAACCCGGAGTATCAACCAGCGTGTACTGGGTCACCCCTTCTATATTCAAATCAAAGGTTTGCGACGACGTCGTGGTACCTGAAATTTCAGAGATCTTCACGGCATCCTGGCGTGTCAAAGTGGCGACAATGCTTGACTTGCCTTTATTGGGATGTCCGACGACGGCAAAGACGGGATGTGACGTTGATTCAGCCATTGTCATGCCCCTCTTTTAAACTGACAGCGTGTCGTTGGGCAAAAAAGTGCCATGATTTCTGCTGCTGTTGGTAACGTGAGTCATCCGTATTGATAGGGTATAACACTAAGCTGACAGAAGAATTATGTTGCTGTAACAACTCAATACTATCGGCCAGTTCACCTGTTGGTGTCTGCATCGGATCAATCATGATCCAGACAGGCTTATCAAAATGACTGGCATCAGACATCAGCCACTTTTCATCTTTTAACCAGTCATCTGTGCCCAGATTTTTTGCTATGGGAAAAGACAAATCAGCCTGCTGCCAGCTAAGCAAGACAGTATTGGATGAGGGTAATTGCACTGACGTATTTTCGCTAGTCAGGTTCTCAGACTGAATAGGATTGCGACTCATCTGATGTTGTTGAGCAACAATAAATTGTTCTACATCACTACTATGTTGGATGTTGTGACGTAATTGCTGGATAAATTGATGACGGAGTAACAGTGCTAAGAGCAGACGAGGCAAAACTCCGTAAACCACAATAGACATCACCAAGGTCACCCACCAGTTATTATTGGCCGTGACAGCTATATTAGCTGTCTGAACACTAAACCGTGTCTGCTGGATTAATTCAGCCGTTGGTGCCTCAAATAACCACTGCCAGGGACAACTGATAATATTCATCATTTGAGTCATGGTGGCATTATCAGTGATGAAAGTGGATGACCAGCCAAATTGATAATCCTGAAATGTCGCCAATAGAAAAAAAGACAGTAGCGCTGAGGCAGAAAACAAAATAGCCGCTGATTGTACTTGCCAAAAAAGCCAGGGTAATAACAGATTTTTATACGGAATAAAGGGTTGCAACTGCAGTTTATTGATGAGCCAATGCATCACGGGGTGATGATGTAAATGTTGTTTAGACGGTGATAAAAAAGACAAATAAAAGCTGCTCAAGCTGAGCAGCAGTGGTAAAAATGCAAACAGAGCGAGCGGAACCCAGATATTTATGAATGTGTGTTCTCGTACATTTAATACGCCTACCATGGCTGTAAAGCCAATAATCATCGCGATAACGCTGAAAAGTCGTAAAATTCCTGTAGCGGGAGTTGTCAGAGAGGCCTGTTGCTGCCAGGCATGGAGATAATCAGTAGCTGATTGCGCCGTTGTATTTTTAGAGGATGTTAATTGGATATTCTGTTGCGAGACAAATAAACGAAAATCCAGCCAGCGGAATAAGGCCCGTGTGGCACCGTCTTTAAAGAAAAAATGCTCGATAGCGTGAGTTGCATGTTTAGAGGCCATAAGAGCTAGTATACAAAATACCCTTAACTCAAGCTGAAATGAATTGCTAACGATAATGCAAATACTGCTTCCAAGCTTATCTAGACTGTAATACGTTAATAGCGACAGGTTTCAAGCAAGTATTATTCGGCTATCGACAGCCTATAAGCCCTATTTGTAGTCGTTGGTCATACTGCGAAAACAGTGGCCTAAACTGGTTGAACAGGCCTGAAGTACAGCGCGGCCGATAAGCTCACCCAGCGTAGTGTGTTTGCCACAATAATGGTGCTGAGGTTCTGCATCAGGGCAAAATACAGCATGACTATCGGTGCCAGTACCACTGGCAGGGAGACCGGAAACCGGGCTGATAATATCCGTATCGCGAATGGCCGTGACTTTACTTTCAGTCAGTAATATCAAGGCTTCTGCCAGTGCTGAATCGGACAGTGCTTGATTAATGTGTAAGCAGATATTGATGGTACCTGGTTCAGTCTTATCATCGGCTTTATCACCCACTCGCCTGACGTTACTGAGACCACTCGTTACCCAGCATTCAACCGTTAAGTCACCGCGTTTCTCAATATGCTGCCCTAATGACTTCATGGAAGCCGCTGTCATCATGCCGACAGTGGGAGAGGGTAGAGCGAGTTCTTCTGCTTTATTTAATAGCGTTTGCTCTGGCGCCAGACAGGGGAGTGGAGAGTGTTTCTCCACACGCATATTAAGTAAAGCACTGGCCTTTTGCAGTCCTCCGTTTAACACCGCAGAACTGAGAACTTTGCAGGGTGTCGTGGGTAATAGAATCAGGTAGTCTGGATGCAGAACCTGTCGGACTGAGGACATACGGTTATTTATTGGCGATTTTGGGTGATATCACCTCTTCCAGTTTCAAGCCAGTAAGATCATGAATCGTCCGCCATAAATAATAAAAAATACCAATCATCATCAGCATAGAGGGAATCGCGATCACTGGATAACTGTATAAAGTCAGTAAACCGAGTTGTTCATTAAACTCTTCACTGCCTGTTGGGCTGGTGACCAGCCATTTCACCAGCAGGAAATTCATGATGGCTGAAAATAAAAAGGTACCAGCTAATAAATAGGTGGCATTGAGTAAGCGTTTTTCAAACAAGGCTGTGCTGTTGTGCTCTTCAAGACGATCTTTAATCTTGTCTACGTCCATCATCTCACGGTTGTACAACAGCGCTCTGATAAGTGGGTAACGGGTGAATGTTGAGCCAAGCACGGCAAGACCGATAATCGCAGGAATGGCTGCTTCTTTGATCGCTAACCATTTCGTATCGAGCTCAAATAAACCGATGCCACCAGTGAGTAACACACTCACTAAACCGAGTAAGGCAATAAAGTTAAATTTACGGTATTTAATCAGCTCGAAAATACCCCAGCCAAGTGGAAAAGACAGCGCCGCGACCAATGCACCACTGGCACCTAAGTCTTCTGGACCGCTCATCTTCATTAAAATAATGGATGGCAATACGATACTGACCATCAGGTCTACGAACGGACGTGGCTTATGGGTGGGGGTACTATTCATCATTGTGTTTTTGTTTGGCTCTGTATAAATGAGTCAGTGATTATATAGGATGTAGATGATTGATGGGATTACCTTTTTGTTTTGTTAGCAAAGTCAGCATGAGGTTATGACTGATCGTCCTGACTATCCAAATATAACCAGACCATACGATCGACAAACCAGGCTTTGAACACCATCATCCAGATATTGCTGGCCAGCAGTAGCCAAATATTTAAACTGTAAAAGCCATAAATCAGAAAGGGTAAGCCGATGACAGACAGCGTCTGTAGCACAACACAAAATCGCTGGTGATGAACAGGAATGGGGACATGTTGACGATTTAGATACAACCTTTCTCCAAAGGTCGCCATGGAGGCCCAGTTATCGGTAGAGGATGGTGGAGGGAAGAGTCGTGGGTTGAGCCAAATCCAGACAAGAGCCAAAACAACAGGTATGAACGAATAAATCCCTATCCACTCGCGTGAATAAAAAGCCAGAGAGAGTAAGGGCAAAGTTGTAAAGCGTGAATACACACTCCAGGGATTGGCATGGCGCTGCCAACTCTCCTCATCCATCGACATCAGCTTTTCAGTCCATTTGATGATATCCATTTCAATGCCTTATTTTTATAGCCAGTACTAGAGCTTAATCTCAGTTTAAATTTTCAGCTTGTTCGCTGCAAAGACCGGGTAATACTGCCATAGCCATATCAATCTGGTATGTATCTTTGTGGTGTTCTTTTAGAAAAAATTGTTGAACACGATAGGCTTCACGTTCTATTTCTATGCGTGTTTTACAATCAAGCTCTTCGCTGCTTATTTTGCCGTTTTTATGCTGCAGAAAATGCACCATTTCATGCACTATGAAACTACGGGCTCCGTCATCAGTTTTGATGTCCATACGATTATCAAAAAAAATCGTTTCCGTGTTTTTGTCGTAATAGGCCACTGCGGTACAGTAACTGGATTTACACAATGTAGTGGCGAGTGTTTGATGACTGACTGCTTTTATATCAGGCAGATAGTTCGGGTCTTTGTAGCCTGTTAAGGTAAGTGCCCAGACAAATAAACTTTGAATTAAAAAATCCACATCACATCCTCCCTGACTAGATAAGCTCAAACAATTGTTTCATTGCCTGGTCATGATTCATGTCTTGTTGTCGAAGATTGCTATAGTTTGCAGTGAGTTCGCCAAATACGTACTTACCATTCACACCAGGTAAATAGTGAGAAAAATCAATAAGCAATCTATCTTGGTCGGCATCAATGCCTTTGTCTTGTAACTGTCGTGTGACTTGTACTAATCGATTGCTGACAACGCGTTTATCCTCATGAACATGTACCAGGACCTCATCAAGTAATTTTTGGTAATACATCACATCACGTTCAGGATCATGATTGGGTTTTTGCCGATATAAAGATCGTAACCAGACTTCAGGTGGCGTGGGATCGGCAACTGACAGCATTTCTTTGGGTTTCTCCTCTGGCATACCAGCCTGTAAATGATCTGGCACAGGTGTTACCGCTGTGAACTCAGCTTCATCTTGACCAAAATCG
This sequence comes from Methylophaga sp., assembly GCA_002706095.1. Taxonomy (GTDB): domain Bacteria; phylum Pseudomonadota; class Gammaproteobacteria; order Nitrosococcales; family Methylophagaceae; genus Methylophaga; species Methylophaga marina. Next base: position 72,878 of record PAJP01000004.1, read on the forward strand.
ATTTGCGAGAACTCATCGTCACCACAACTCGACAATGTCAGGACGGAGACGCAAGCCATGATGTAATTCATGCATTGTTTTTTCATAGTAGACCCTCCCTTGTTCAGGTTTGGCCGTTATCTGTGAAATTTTTGTAGATAAAAAATGCTGCTGTTAATGCCAACGCTGAAATACACTTTAATCACGTCACATTGTGCGGCTAGCTCTTTATTGAGAGGACTATTTCATGACGTAATTAATGTCATACTCATGGGAGTTGTTGGGGGTAGAACGGCTTTGTTGCGCTTTATTGCCTCAACCAGGCTTGGAGTGTAGGAATGTCTGCAGTTGGATAGCTAGGAGCTCACAAAGCATCAAACGGAGCCATCTTTAGCCTCACGCCGTTGGCCATCCGTTTGATGTGTTAGGACTTTATTGAGCACAGCCTATATTCATACTGTTGATAGCGTTGTTGTTAATACGTACATCCAAAAGAATCACTTTAATGCCTAATTAAAGACATGCTTGAACATTTACTACAAGCGCATTGGCATAACGACGTATTGACGCTCAAATTTTTCATCAGCAGGTGTAACTAGGGCACTGCTGGTCTCGTCAGTGAAAAGCAGCTTCACTTGGTTATCCGGAATCGCGTTCAATAAGTCCAGCAAATAGGCATTGTTAAAGGCGATTTCTAATGGGGCACCTTTGTAATCGACGCTTATTTCTTCTTCTGCGGATTCTTGTTCCTGGTTAGTGACTGTGGCTTTTAATTGATCTGTCTCTAAATTGATACGCACGCTGCGATGTTTGTCATTAGACAAAATAGCTGCGCGAGATAAGGCTTGTTTCAATTCATCACGATCAGCCAGGACTTCTTTATCGCCACCTAAAGGCAAAACGCGTTCGTAGTTCGGGAACTGGCCGTCAATGAGTTTAGATGTGAAGTGAATATCCGGTAATTCCACTTTGATTTGTTGATTACTGAAGGCTACTTTAACCGTATCATCACTGTCATTAAGCAGGCGGCCAAGTTCAATAATCGCTTTACGTGGCACAATCACGCTATTTTTCTCACTGACGGGTGTGGATGTTGTCAGGCTGCCCAGCGCCAGACGGTGACCATCGGTCGCAACAGCACGTAATGTGGTGTCATCACGCTCCAGCAGTAATCCATTCAAGTAATAACGAACATCCTGACTGGCCATGGCAAAGCTGGTTTCGTCGAGTAAGGATTTCAGTGCCGATTGTGGCAGTGAAATTTCATCCATGTAATTGGCGCCTTCACTATCCGGGAAGTCATCACTGGACAATGTGGCTAATGAAAAGCGGCTTTTTCCTGCTTTCACTAGTGCTTTACCTTCGCTGGCATTAACACTGATGGTGGCGTTACCCGGTAGGGCTCTGACAATGTCCAGCAACTTACGAGCTGAGACAGTGGTTTTACCTTCTTCTTCAACTGAGACCGGTAGGGTAGCGATCATTTCCAGCTCCATATCGGTACTGGTCATGGATAGTTGGTCACCTTGAACACGTAATAAAACGTTAGACAGGATCGGAAGCGTAGCGCGTCGTTCAACAATACTGCACACCAGTTGCAGCGGTCGCACTAAAGTATCTTGGCTGACAGTAAATTGCATGATGATTCTCTCGGGTTAACTCGACAGTGTTCGTAAAAGGTTACGGTAGTCTTCAGCCACGCGGGGATCCGACTCTTTCAGTTCAGCAACTTTCCGGCACGCATGCAGGACAGTCGTATGGTCACGTCCACCAAATGATTCACCTATTTCTGGCAGGCTGTGACTGGTTAATTCTTTGGCTAAAGCCATGGCAATTTGCCTTGGGCGAGCGATAGAACGTGTGCGTTTTTTCGCCAGCAATTCAGATACGCGGACTTTGAAATACTCCGCCACTGTTTTCTGGATACTTTCTAGTGTGACCAGCTTTTGGTGCAGGGCCAACAGATCTTTCAATGCTTCCTGTGCCATATCAATTGACATGGGCTGATTGGTGAAGCGAGAAAAAGCCAGAACGCGCTGCAATGCACCTTCCAGATCACGCACATTCGATTTTATACGTTTAGCAATGAAAAAGGCCACGTCTTCCGGCAGTGTAATCAGGTTTTGTTGCGCTTTCTTGATCAGAATCGCCACACGTGTTTCGAGTTCTGGCGGCTCGATAGCAACAGTTAAGCCCCAACCAAGACGTGATTGTAGACGTTCATCGAGGTTGTCGACTTCTTTCGGGAAACGGTCGCAGGTCAATATGATTTGGCGCTGGCCTTCTAACAAACTATTAAAGGTATAGAAGAACTCTTCCTGAGAGCGCTCTTTTTTTGCAAAGAACTGAATATCATCAATCAATAATGCATCGGCACTGCGATAGTGATTTTTAAACTGATCGATAGCGTTGTTGCGTAGGGCGGTAATCATGTCTTGAACAAAGCGTTCTGATGATAGGTAAATCACCCGTGCTTTTGGATTGTTTTGTTTGATCTTATTACCCACGGCCAGCATGAGGTGAGTTTTACCCAGACCAGTGCCACCATATAAAAAGAGAGGGTTATAACCACTTGTCCCTGGCGCTTCTGCCACATGAAGCGAGGCGGCGCGAGCAATCTGATTGGACTTACCTTCGACATAACTATCAAAAGTAAATAGTGGATTGATTGGACTCCCAAGGGCGGGTTCGGATTTAACAATTTCCGGCTTTTCTTCTTTATCGATGTTTGTTGTTGCGGCAGCAGGTACAAGGCGTTTTGGGCGTTGTGGTGCCTGATCGATGGTGCCTACCTCAATGGATACCTGTTCTATAAGGCCTTGAGTTAATTGATGAACCAGCTGATTTATCTGTGTCTCAAGTTGCTCTTGTACCCAGGCTTTAACATACGGATTAGGCGCAAGTAGGCGTAAATTCTCTTCGGTTTCGATCGCTTGCAGCGGCCTAAGCCAAGTATTCAGCTGCTGTGCCGACAAATCACCTTCGAGATGGGACAGACATTTTTCCCAAAGGGGTGATGACACATTAACTCCTTGATTTATACCGGTTTAAACAAAAAAGAGGTGCGCTGGTTAGCTACGTAAGAGAAATAGTATAGCTGGTAACGCAGGACGTCTAAAGTTATCCTTAAGCCAGCTTTTTGGCAAGTAAAATAACCACAGAAATAATAAAGTCACTCTGGTTTGACTTGTTATGCCTTAAAACTTTATAATCCCGTGTCTTTTGCCTCGGCGGTTTTTGCTGCTGTTAGCACCGCAGGCAGCAAAACAATCAATATTTCTGGAGTTGGTGAAATGAAAAGAACTTTTCAGCCTAGCAATCTGAAGCGCAAACGTACTCACGGTTTCCGCGCACGTATGAAAACAGTTGGTGGTCGTCGCGTTATTAACGCACGTCGTGCAAAAGGTCGCGCAAGACTGTCAGCATAATCTTCTCTGACATCCTTCAGGGAGGGCATGACTTGGCAACATTTGGCCGAGCCATGAAAATGAATCGCCCGGGAGATTTTTCTCGGGTGTTCCGTCAAGGAAAACGCACTGGTGGTGGGGGCCTGACGGTTTTAACGGTTGAGAACTCAGTGGGGCATCCCCGACTGGGATTAGCGATAGCTAAAAAACACGTGAAATTAGCCAATCAACGCAACCGCTTAAAGCGGATTATTCGCGAATCTTTTCGACAGAATCAATCCGTCTTATCAAATATCGATATTGTTGTGCTGTCACGCCCCGGTGTGACAGAACGAGATAGCACTCAAATATGGGCAGCATTGGAGCGACATTGGTTAACAGTGGTGGCGCAATGGCAAAAATCCTAATCATCCTCGTCCGAGGTTATAGACTTTTACTGAGCCCTTTCACTGGCATGCATTGCCGTTTTCATCCAACCTGCTCACAATACATGATAGATGCAATCGAACGTCATGGTGCCATCAAAGGAACCTGGCTTGGTTTGCGTCGACTATCCCGCTGTCACCCTTGGCATGAGGGTGGACTTGATCCTGTACCTGAACTAAAAACAAAGAAACATAATGGATAATCTCAGAACCCTATTTATTTTTGGTCTGCTCATCGTGTCGTTATTGTTATGGCAGGCGTGGCAAACTGATTACGTCAGCCCACAACAAACCGTGGAAAATACAACATCGAATCAAGCAGCTGACCCAGCCGCTGTTACCAATGATGCTGAGTTACCGGATATGCCATCCGTCTCTGCAGAAGCGTTACCCGATGTGCCTGACGCTGCACAAGCAGTTGCTTCTAAACAAATGGTGAATGTGAAAACAGATGTCATGGATATCGACATCAGCACACAAGGCGGTGATATTCAAAACTTAGCTTTACTTAAATACGCTGTCAGTTCTGAACAGCCGGATACCCCGGTTCAATTTCTGAGTGATAAAAGTGATGCGTATTTCGTGGCTCAATCAGGTCTACGTTCTAATGACGATGCGCCGACACATTACGCAATCTATCGATCTGGGCAACAGAGCTATCAGTTGAAAGAGGGTCAGGACGAGCTCAGCGTACCATTGTACTGGCAAGCGGAGAATGGTTTAACAGTCATTAAAACCTATACATTTAAACGCGATAGTTATGTGGTAAACGTTGACTACAAAGTGGTCAATAACACATCAGAGGCTTTCTCAGCCTATCCTTATGCCCAATTTAACCGCAATAACGTCACTAACGGTTCTCACTTTATCTATACCTACACAGGCCCTGTATTTTCAAACACAGGTAATGAGTACGAAAAAGTAAAATTTGATGATTTAGATGACAAGCCTTTTAACCAGAAAGCGACAGATGGCTGGGCGGCAATGATTGAGCATTATTTTGTGGCGGCGATTGTGCCTGAACAAAATACGGAAGAGAAAGGTTATTACGCTCGTTCAATCAATGGTACCAACTACACTGCTGGTGTCAGAATGCCTGCAATATCTGTGGCGCCTGGTAGTGAAGCGCAGGCCGATTATGAAATGTATCTCGGGCCTAAAAAAGCGGATCGTCTTGAAGCGGTAGCCAAGAACCTACAGTTAACGGTTGATTACGGCATCTTTACCATTATTTCTGAACCATTATTTTGGGTCATGGAGTGGTTACATAAACTGACGGGTAATTGGGGCTGGTCAATTGTACTGCTGACAGTATTAATTAAGTTAGTGTTCTTCAAGTTGTCAGCAGCCAGTTATCGTTCCATGGCCGCTATGCGTAAGTTGACGCCTAAGTTGGCAACACTGAAAGAACGTTACGGCGATGATAAACAGAAATTTAATCAGGCGATGATGGATCTATATCGTACTGAGAAAATTAACCCATTGGGTGGTTGTTTGCCGATTCTAGTGCAAATGCCAGTGTTCTTGTCTTTCTACTGGGTGCTGGTTGAAAGTATTGAGTTACGCCAAGCCGACTTTATCTTGTGGATTAATGACTTAACAGCGATGGATCCCTATTTCATCTTGCCAGTGTTGTTTGGTATTTCTATGTGGATTCAACAAAGCCTGAACCCTGCGCCTCAAGACCCTGCACAAGCGATGATGATGAAGTTCTTCCCGCTGGTGTTCACGGTCTTCTTTGCGTTCTTCCCATCTGGTCTGGTGTTGTACTGGGTTGTGAATAACGTGTTGTCGATTGCACAACAGTGGTATATCACTCGTAAGATGGACGCACTCTAAGCGACGCTGATGGATACGATTGTTGCAGTAGCCACCGCGCCTGGGCGTGGTGGCGTCGGTGTCGTTAGAATCTCAGGCAAGCAAAGTGCTGAGATCGTGAGTGCAATTTGCGGCAAATTACCAACTCCTCGTTATGCCACCTTTACACACTTTCGCAGTGCCGAAAATGAAGTGATTGATGAAGGGATTGCCCTTTATTTTCCTAGTCCGGCTTCATTTACAGGTGAGGATGTAGTCGAACTGCAAGGACATGGCAGCCCACTTGTGATGGATAAACTCTGTCAGCGAGCCGTTGAGCTGGGTGCCAGAATGGCCAGACCGGGTGAATTTTCAGAGCGGGCTTTTCTGAATAATAAAATGGACTTGGCCCAGGCTGAAGCAGTCGCGGATTTAATTGAGAGCTCAACAGAGCAGGCTGCCAAAAGTGCAATGCGTTCACTGCAAGGTGATTTTTCTAATCGCGTTAATGATTTTCTGCAAGAACTGACACACCTCAGAATGTACGTCGAAGCATCGATTGATTTCAGCGATGAGGAAATTGATTTTCTAGCTGAAGCGCAAGTCGACAGGCAACTTCAGGATTTATTACAAACACTGGATGGCATCACTGGCTCTGCCAAACAAGGCCGATTATTGCGTGAAGGTATCAGCGTCGTGCTGGCGGGTCAGCCTAACGCGGGGAAATCCAGCTTGCATAATCAATTAGCGGGCCATGATGCTGCCATTGTCACAGATGTGGCAGGCACCACACGTGATGTACTACGTGAGCAAATTCATCTTGGTGGTTTGCCATTACGTATATCTGATACGGCCGGTTTACATGATGCAACAAATGATATCGTTGAGCTTGAGGGCATTCGTCGTACCCAAAATGAACTGGCTCAGGCCGATCATATTCTATTACTGATCGATGATAGCCAAGGGCTCACTGAACAGGATAGAAAAATCCTGGCTGAGTTACCGGCGAATAAACCTCTCACCATTATCCGGAATAAGATTGATAAAAGTGGTCACCTGACGCAATTGACAGAAGAAGAGGGCTATCCCACGTTGTATCTCTCGGCAAAGTCGGGGGATGGACTTGAGTTATTACAACAACATCTTTATCAAGCCGTCGGGTTTCACCCAGAAGAAGAAGGTGTCTTTATTGCCAGACGCCGCCATCTTGATGCACTGGCACGCGCCAGACAGTCTATCGTCAATGGTTATGACTGCCTCTCAGGAATGGGCGCAGGTGAGTTATTGGCTGAAGAGTTACGTCTTGCACAAAATGCACTGGGTGAAATTACTGGTACCTTCACCACAGAAGACTTGCTGGATCATATTTTCTCCAGTTTTTGTATAGGCAAATAAGACTGTCAGAATTTGTCTTTATGCATCTGTAGCGGCTGCAAACTATTCAGTAAGAAGTCGATAAATAGTCGTATTCTGGCTGGTTGATGCTGGTTTTTCAGAGTAATGATATTAATCGGTGCGCTAATGACAGCCTGTTCTGGCAATACTTGCACTAATTTGCCTGTGCTTAAGTCCTCAGCTACATCCCAATAGGATTTCAGCACGATCCCCATGCCATTTAATGCCATAGCATGTGCCGCCTCACCGTCATTACAACTTATGGCTTGCTGAATGTGTAAGGTTTGGGTGGGAAAGGCCCAGTTAATTTCAGTATGACGACTGATAATAATGCAGTGATGTTGGTAGAGTTCGTCCAAGGTCTGAGGCGTACCATTTTGAGCAAGATAGTCTGGTGACGCGCATAAAATACGATCATTATTCAACAGTCGACGTGCGACAAGTCTGGAATCTGGCAGTTCACCATAACGGATAGCTACATCTATACCTTCTGAAATCATCTCCTCAATGCTGTCACTTAACAGCAATTGGATGATGATATTAGGATGCAGTTGTCTGAACTCAGCAATCAGTTTGACCAAATGACGTCGACCAAAACTGTTGGGAGAGGTAATGGTTAATGTGCCAGATATCTGTTCCGACTTTTGCAGAATGGCTTCTTCGGCCTGTTCTAATTCTGACACAATCCGTTGTGCATAATCATAAAGGGTTTGCCCTTCATCACTGACTGATAACCGTCGCGTACTGCGATGAATCAGTTGTACACCCAGATACTGCTCAAGCTTACTCAGTCGCTTACTGGCGGCAGCGAGCGAGATGCCTAAGGCTTGGGCGGCGGCTGTCAGGCTACCGAGTGTGACCACTTTCTCAAATACTCTTAATCCAAGCAGATCATCAATACGTTTCATTGTTAACTAATCAGAAATAGTGAATTTACATTATATCTATTTAATCAATATTGTCGCTCACCTAAAATGGACACAAATAACTCATAAGGAGAGCATGATGAAAATCGATTTCAACGGTAAAAAAGCATTAGTCACAGCCTCAACGGCAGGCATAGGCTTTGCCATTGCATCTGGCTTAGCCGAGTCTGGAGCAGAGGTCGTTATCAATGGCCGTAGTGATGAGAGTGTAGAGAAGGCGATAGCGCGTATCAAACAACAACTGCCCGAAGCCAAACTTATTCCTGCTGCGGCTGATTTATCCACTGCGGCTGGCTGTCAACAACTTGTCAATGTTGTGCCGGAAGTCGATATTCTAGTCAATAATGCGGGTATCTTCGGTCCAGCGGATTTCTTTGAGACAGATGATGAAACCTGGGATACGTATTGGGCAACCAATGTGATGTCCGGCATGCGATTGTCACGATCCTATCTGCCAGCAATGCAGAAAAAACAATGGGGACGTGTTGTGTTTATTTCGTCAGAGTCTGCTCGCAATATTCCTGATGACATGATCCATTATGGAGTATCAAAGACGGCTCAGTTATCACTGTCTCGTGGTCTTGCCAAACGTGTAGCAGGAAGTGGCGTGACAGTGAATAGTGTGCTGCCTGGACCGACTCTTTCTGACGGCTTTAAAGCGATGATAGCTGATGAAGTAGAAAAAACAGGCCAGTCATATGAACAAGTCGGTCAATCATTTGTTATGGAAGCCAGACCGAGCTCAGTCATACAGCGACCTGCTTCGGTAGAAGAAGTGGCCAATATGGTGGTGTATGTCTGCTCTGAGCAAGCATCGGCGACCAGTGGTGCTGCCCTCAGAGTCGATGGTGGTGTCGTAGACGATATTGTGTAACTGACAGTCATGGCATGCAGTTAGGGCCCATTCTAATCAACAGACGAATAGCGATTGCATTATTAGTGGCGTCGGCGTTTTTTATGGAAACGTTAGACGCCACGATAATCGCTACCGCTTTGCCGGCGATCGCTAAGGATTTTGATATTGCAGCAGCCCATTTATCTGTGGGGGTATCGGCTTATCTTGTGGCATTAACTATTTTTATGCCGCTAAGTGGTTGGGCGGCTGATCGTTTTGGTGCCCGACGAGTATTTTCTTTTGCTGTACTGATGTTTATCACATCTTCTGTGTTATGCGCATTGAGTACAGACTTATTGAGTTTTACGGCGGCGAGGGTATTGCAGGGGTTCGGTGGGGCCATGATGGTGCCGGTTGGTCGCTTAGTTGTTTTGCGAGATACGCCAAAAAGCGAGATAGTCAAAGCGGTGGCGATTCTGACCTGGCCGGCCCTATTTGGTCCTGTGTTGGGCCCGTTTTTAGGAGGATGGATTGCCACACATTGGAGTTGGCAATGGATTTTTCTGATTAATATTCCGATTGGATTATTGATCTTAGTTATTACGCATTTTTTGATTCAACCCCAATCAACGCCTGTTAGGCAAAAAGAACCTTTTGATGTCCGTGGTTTTTTCATGACTGGGAGCGGTTTCGGACTATTTATGGCCGGTGTGGAATGTCTCAGTGCTGGCAGAATCGGTATGGCCTATAGCCTGAGTTTCATTACTGTTGGCATTATCTTGCTGGCTTTATCTGTTAAGCATTTGCTGGGTAGTCAGTATCCTTTATTCAGCTTGAGCCCTCTAACGATAAAAACGTTCAGAATAACGGCTGTGGGAGGCTCGTTTTTCCGTATTGCTGTCGCCTCAGTGCCTTTCTTATTACCTCTGATGTTTCAATTGGGTTTTGGTATGTCGCCCGTCGATGCGGGGACACTGTTGTTATGGTTATTTGTTGGTAACCTCTGCATGAAACCAGCCACCACCTGGATAATGAATACCTTTGGTTTCCGTCGAGTCTTGCTCGTCAATGGACTGATGGTGTCAGTCGGCTTCGCCGCGATGGCCATGTTTACTGTCAATACACCTCACTGGTTAATCGTATTGGTGTTATTTATCAGTGGTCTTAACCGATCCATGCATTTCACTGCACTCAATACTATTGGTTTTGCTGATGTAGGTGAGCAGCAAATGCGTGATGCCAGCACGTTGTTTTCTGTGCTGCAACAAATGAGCAGAGGTATCGGTATTGCTTTTGCTGCTCTGGTCTTGGTTTTTTCGATGTGGTTATTACATGGAACCACGCTGGTGGAAACAGGGGCTGAGGATTTCCAGTTAGCTTTCTGGATCATTGCTGTGTTGGCATTAATTTCAATTGCCGATACCTTGAGTTTATCAAGAGAGGCTGGGGCTTCTATTCTGAAATCTAAAACAGTTTCATGAGCTGAGTTATACCGTTGATAGATTGATTGTTCTTAAAGTTTGACAGCGGTCTGCTTCTCACATAACTTCGAAAGCATTTATCACTTCTCACAGGTTAGATATACATGGAATTTCTTTCACACTGGGTATCGGTTTTCTCAGGCTGGGTCTGGGGGCCGCCCATGCTGATATTGCTGGTTGGAACCGGTTTATATTTAACCGTCATTTTAAGAGGCTTACAGTTCCGAAAATTAGGTCATGCCCTGAAGCTTGTCTTTCACAAAGAAGATAAAGCTGATGGGGATATCAGTCATTTTGCTGCCTTAACTACTGCTCTCGCCGCTACGGTGGGTATCGGCAATATTGTTGGGGTGGCGACAGCGATTTCTTTAGGTGGGCCCGGTGCCGTGTTTTGGATGTGGGTGACAGGACTTGTGGGGATGGCGACCAAATATGCCGAAGCCATGCTGGCCGTGAAATATCGTGAAGAAGGTGAAAACGGTATGCGTGGTGGGCCGATGTACTACATTTCAAAAGGTGTGGGCTTGCCATGGCTTGGCAGCTTGTTTGCGGTTTTCACCATCGGTGCTGCGTTTGGTATCGGCAATATGACCCAGGCAAATTCAGCGGCTGCTGCTGTAGAGCAAGTGTTTGGCGTGGAGACCAGCACAACCGGATTTGTGCTGATGGTGTTAACCGGTTTGGTATTAATCGGCGGAATTCGTTCAATTGGGCGCTTCACCTCAATGCTAGTACCTTTTATGATTGTGGCCTACTTGGGCGCTGCTTTTACGGTTATCGGGATCAATATTGACGAAGTGCCAGCGGCCTTTCATTTAATTTTCTGGCATGCATTTAATCCGATTGCGGCTGGCGGTGGTTTTGCCGGTGCTGCTGTCGCGGCGGCGATTCGTTATGGTGTGGCACGTGGTGTGTTTTCGAATGAATCGGGCTTGGGTTCAGCCCCCATTGCTGCGGCGGCAGCCCGGACGAATGATCCGGTGAAACAGGCATTGGTTTCTATGACTCAGACCTTTATTGATACTCTGGTGGTGTGTACTGCAACAGCGCTGGTAATCTTAACCGCCACAGCTTGGCAGGATGGGGTGAAAGCTAATATCTTAACCAGTGTCAGCTTTGCTGAAACATTAGGTATGACGGGGACCTATATCGTCGCGATAGCGACGGCTCTATTTGCCTTTTCCACTTTAATTGGCTGGAGCTATTATGGTGAAAAAGCACTGGAATATTTACTGGGTGAGAAAGCCATTATCGTCTTCCGTGTCGTGTTTGTCGCTGCAGTCATTGTTGGCGCAACCCGCGAGTTGAAATTTGTCTGGGACTTTTCCGATTTGATGAATGGTTTAATGGCCATACCAAACCTTATCGGGATTTTATTGCTGTCGAAAGTGGTGAAAGAAGAAAGTCAGCGTTATTTCAATACTAAGTGAGCCATCGTCATAAGAATGGTCATAAATTTATCTGTTTTACATTAAGGAGAGCACAATGAGTCGTCATTTTGACAATGCTGAAGGGCTAAGCGAGACACATGATCCTGCCACCCATGATTTTGTATTTAATCAAACCATGTTCCGCATCAAAGATCCGAAACGCACTCTGGCGTTTTACACTGAAGTGATGGGGATGACCTTAGTGAAACGATTTGATTTTCCAGAGATGAAGTTTACCTTGTACTTTATGGCGGCATTATCACCTGAACAAGTGAAAGCGATTTCAACGGATAACGATGAGCGTATCAAACAAACATTTGCCATGCCTGCGATGTTAGAGCTAACACATAACTGGGGTGATGAAGATAACGACGAGGTTAGCTATCACAATGGCAATAGTGATCCGCGTGGGTTTGGTCATATCGGTTTTGCTGTGCCAGATATTGATGCGGCATGTGAGCGATTTGAATCCTTTGGTGTGCCGTTTGTGAAGAAACCGAATGATGGCAAGATGAAAGGCATTGCCTTTATTCAAGATCCAGATGGTTACTGGATTGAGATTTTCACACCTGAACGTCAGCCAGAATTACTAAAAGACCACTTAGGCTAAGCAGCATGTATTAAAAAAGGGGCATTGAGCCCCTTTTTTTATTTGAAATGGTCTAGTCTAGCTTTTGGGTCCAAGTAAGAACCATATTAATAGACCTAGCACAGGGAATAACAACAGGATAAGAATCCATAAGATTTTTGCACCACCGCCAGCAGGGCTATTGGATACCTGGATAATGGCCCAGATAACAATGATTAACCAAATCAGACCTAATATGCCACCTACTTGTAAGTCCATGCTTTTCTCCTTACTTGATGAAATATGGCTAGCTTAAATTAAGCTGCTGACGGACACAAAATTAATTCTGTGAGGGGGCGGCTGTGGGTGTCTCTTCATACAAACCACCACCCAGAGCTTTATAGAGTGTTAATTGATTACGAAGCCTCAACAGACGTGTATCAATTTGATTTAATTCACTGTTAATAGAGCTCCGTTGGGCATCCAATACATCTAGATAGCTATCTATACCAGCGTTGAAGCGATATCGTGCTAATTCCAAACTGCGCTTGGTGGAAGCAGTGAGATCGTTCTGCGCATCCAACTGAGCATCTAGGGTGTAACGGGCTTCCATTTCGTCACGGACTTCTTTGAAGGCTTCTTGAATCACTTGTTGGTATTGGGCGATATTGATATCTTTTTGTAACTGGGCCACATTCAGATTGGCCTGATTCACACCCCAGTCAAGTAAAGGCAGGGTGAACTGTGGTGCGATAGCCCATTGACGACTTGATGCTTCGCCTAGTTGACCAAAGCTCGTTCCCCCAAACCCAAGGGAGGTGGTGAGACTGATACGTGGGAAAAATGCTGCTCTGGCTGCACCAATATCAGCATTAGCCGATTTGATGATGGATTCAGCCTGCATCACATCAGGACGTGATAACAAGACATCAGAAGTCAGGTTGGCAGGAATATCTCGCAGTGTCTTTATTTCATACCAGTCTTTTTTCCACTCATCTTTGTCTAAAGTTTGTGCTACCAGAAGTTGTAAATTGGTGAAGTTCTGATTGGCTTGTTGCTGGTATTGGGCTTCCAGAACTCTTGCTTCATGTAACGCTGTTTCAGCTTGTCTGACATCGAGCTCAGAAGCTAATCCGCTATTAAACCGTTTTTCGATCAGTTGATAACTTTCAGCACGTGCTTCACGGGTTTCAGATGATAATTGCTGTTGAGCATCACTTGCTAACCAACTAAACCAGGCATCAGCCACTTGTGCAATCAAGGTTAATTGCATGCTGTCACGTGCGGATTTAGATGCCAGAAACTGCTGTAAAGCTGATTCTGACAGACTATCGATTCGGCCAAAGAAATCGAGCTCCCAGGCAGATATACCCAGTCCAACACTATAGGTATCCGTAATGCCACTACGACCTATGCCACTTAATGATTCTGGCGTACGCTGACGTGTCACTGAGCCTTCTGCATTGACCGTGGGTAATTTTGCGGCTTTTTGAATACGAAATTGCTCACGTAATTGTTCAACCGTGAGTGATGATACTCTGAGGTTTTGATTATTTGCCAGGGCTTTGCTGATTAACTGCTCCAGTTTTGGATCAAGATAAAAATCTCGCCAGCCAAGCTCTGCAACATTAAGCGTGCTTTCCTTTTGTTGATTGGCGATAGCAATCGTTGGCTCAGGCCTTTGATAATCAGGCATGAGTGAACAAGCCGATATCGTTAATATTGTCGAAATCGCTATCGATAATTTAAGAGGTTTCATCATAATTAGGCCCTTTTCACTTCATCATGTGATGATTTTTTAGTGAGTTTTTCTCGCAGACTAAATACCACAACAAAGAAGACAGGTATAAAGAATATCGCTAAAGCGGTAGCAGTGAAGACACCACCAAAAACACCGGTTCCTATGGCGTTCTGACTACCAGAACCTGCACCGGTGGCGATCATGAGGGGTAACACACCCAACATGAAAGCAAGTGATGTCATGATGATAGGACGCAGCCGCATTCTGACCGCTTCCATCGTGGCATCAATTAATGACATGCCGTCTTCGTACAGTGCTTTTGCAAACTCAACAATAAGAATCGCATTTTTGGATGCGAGACCAATCGTGGTTAGCAGGCCTACCTGAAAGTACACATCATTTGATAAGCCGCGCGCCATGGTGAATAGCACCGCTCCGATAATACCTAATGGTATAACCATCAGTACTGAGAACGGCACTGACCAACTCTCATAGAGGGCCGCCAGGCATAAGAACACAACCATAATAGAGATAGCATAGAGCAGCGGTGCCTGATCGCCAGACTCTCTTTCTTGATAGGACTGTCCGGTCCATTCATACGCAAAGCCGGAGGGAAGCTTGGCGACTAACTCTTCCATGGCTTTCATCGCATCACCTGAACTGATACCTGGTGCGCCTTCACCTTGAATATTCACTGAAGAGACACCGTTGTAGCGCTCAAGCCTCGGTGAGCCATATATCCAACGTCCCTCAGACAGCGAACCCAGTGATACCATTTCATTATCATCATTACGAACATACCATTTTGAGACATCTTCAGGCATCATCCGATAGGGTGCATCGCCTTGTACATAGACTTTTTTGACACGACCATTATCAATAAAGTCGTTAACATAGGTAGATGCCCAAGCGGTATTAAAGGTTTGGTTAATTTGATTTAAGTCCACTCCAAATGCCGCGGCTTTGGTATGGTCCACATCAATCTTGAATTGCGGTGTATCTTCCTGACCATTCGGTCTGACACCGGTTAGGCGTGGATCCTGTGCGGCCATACCCAGTAGTTGATTTCTGGCATTCATCAACGCAGCATGGCCTTGGCCACCCACATCTTTTAGCTGTAAATCAAAACCACTGGCATTACCCAGTTCGGTGATAGATGGGGGAATGATGGGGAAAATCATGGCATTCTTAATGGACGCAAAATATTGAAAGGCGCGTCCAGCGACCCCTTGCACACTCAACTCCTGACCGGGACGTTCATCCCAAGGTTTCATATCGGTGAAGGCCATACCATTATTCTGGCCACGACCAGCAAAACTGAAGCCGATGATCGAGAAAACGGAGTTCACACTGTCTTTCTCTTGATCTAGGTAATAGTCTTCAATTTTATTCATCACTTCAGCTGAGCGTTGTTTTGATGCATTGGCTGGTAATGTCATTAAAGTAAACATCGTGCCCTGATCTTCTTCAGGTAAGAAAGAGGTCGGAAGCTTGGTGAATAAAACCGCCAATACACCTACGATCAATAAATAGATCACCATATATCTGCCAGTACGGTGAATCATGTGACCGACAGAACTTTGGTATTTATTTGTTGCCCGGTTGAAGTTGCGGTTAAACCAACCGAAGAACCCTTTTTTATCATTGTGTTCGTCATCGCCTGCTCTGAGTAATGTGGCACAGAGGGCTGGTGTCAGTGTTAGTGCGACGAGTACCGATAAGGCCATGGCAGAGACGATCGCTACCGAGAACTGTCGGTAAATAACACCGGTCGAACCACCAAAAAAGGCCATTGGTATAAATACTGCTGAGAGTACCAAGACAATACCGACTAAAGCACTGGTGATCTGATCCATCGACTTTCGGGTCGCTTCACGAGGGGATAGCCCATCCTCATGCATTACCCGTTCTACGTTTTCTACCACAACGATGGCGTCATCAACCAACAAACCAATCGCTAACACCATGGCAAACATCGTCAATGTATTGATACTGAAACCGAAGGCGAACAGCACAGCAAATGTACCTAACAAAACAATTGGCACGGCAATAGTCGGAATCAACGTGGCCCGGATATTCTGCAAGAATAAATACATCACCAGGAACACTAAAACGATCGCTTCGATTAAGGTGTGAATAACATTTTCTATAGAGATTCTGACCGAAGGTGTCGTATCGTAGGGATAAACCACTTGTAGGCTGTTTGGAAAATAAGGCGATAATTCGTCAATACGCTCACGAATTTTTTGGGCTGTTTCCAGCGCATTTGCGCCTGAAGCTAAGTTAATACCAATACCGGCAGCGGGTTGTCTATTATATTCAGTTTCAAATTGGTAATTCTCACCACCCAATTCAATACGAGCCACATCAGACAGTTTGATACGTGATCCATCCTCATTCACTCGCAAGATGATTTGGCCGAATTGTTCCGGTGTTTCCAGTTGAGTCTGCACAATAATACTGGCATTAAACTCTTGCCCTTTTACGGCAGGTGCACCGCCAAGTTCACCGGCGGCGATCTGCACATTTTGGGCACTGATTGCACTGGTTACATCAGTCGTCGTCAGTTTGTAATGTGCTAATTTATCGGGGTTAAGCCAGATGCGCATGGCATATTGTGATCCAAAGACCTGAATTTGACCCACACCATTTATACGACTCAATGGATCTTTAATATTAGCCGAAACATAGTCAGCAATATCGTATTTATCCATGCTGCCATCATCAGAATAAAAACCAAGCACCATCAAAAACGCCGCACTGGACTTAGTGACTTCAATACCCTGGTTTTGCACGGCTTGGGGCAGCAACGGCATGGCAGATTGGAGTTTGTTCTGAACCTGTACTTGGGCAATATCGGCATCGGTTCCGGGATTAAAGGTGACCGTTAAGGAGCCTGCACCTGAGGAGTCACTGGTGCCTGACATATAGAGAACGTTATCAATCCCCGTTAGGTTTTGTTCGATCACCTGAATAACGGTGTCCTCAACCGTTTTAGCAGAAGCACCAGGATAGGCAGTACTGATTTCTACTGAGGGTGGGGCGACCGTCGGATATTGGGATATCGGTAATTGAACAATGGAAATTATCCCTGCCAACATAATAATGATGGAGATTACCCAGGCAAAAACAGGGCGATCAATAAAAAATCTAGCCATGATTACGCTCCGTTACCTGCCGTTTGTAAGGTATTGTTATCAATCTTCACTGGTGCATCTGGTGCGACTTTTTGCAGGCCTTCAACAATGATTTGATCGCCGGCAATGAGTCCTGACTTCACAATCCAGTCGTCATCAATAGCCCTGTCCAGTTCCAGTTGACGTAGCTCTACTTTATTTTCTTTGTTGACCACCAAAGCCGTGGCATTACCTTCACGGTCAAACGTGATGCCTTTTTGTGGTGCCAGGATGACGTTGTCCAGCTTCCCTTCTTCAATCGTGGCTTTCACGAACATGCCGGGCAAGAGCAGCTTATCTGGGTTTGGCATAATGGCCCTCAATACCACATCACCTGTAGTTGGGTCTACATTGGCCTCGGCAAATTGTAAGGTGCCAGTTTCTGAGTAAGGACTGCCATCTTCCAGTGTCAGAGTGACTTTAGGGGCTTTCTCTTTGTTTATCTGACGGGCAATGATTCGCTTACGTAAATCCAGTAGGTGTTTCGATGGCTGTGAAATATCAATGTATATTGGGTCGAGCTGGTTGATGGTGGTCAATACAGCAGCTTGTTGTGCGGTTACCAAGGCACCTTCAGTGAAGTTTGACTTACCTATCTGACCTGATATGGGAGCATAGACATGAGTGTAGTTCAAATTGGTCTCTGCCGTCTTTAATGTGGCTTCCTGCACTTTGATATCCGCTTCTGTTTGCTGATAAGTGGCTAAGGCATCATCGTAATCTTGCTGACTGATGGCATTATCAGCAAGCAGATTTTTGTATCTGGCTTCTTTCGATTTAGCTGTCTGGAAAGCCGCCTTGGCTCGCATTAATTGTGCTTTAGCATTGGCCACCTCAGCTTGATATAAAGCGGCATCTATTTGATATAGCTGCTGACCTTCTTCTACTTGAGCGCCTTCTTCAAAAAGACGTTTCTCGATAATCCCATTCACCTGTGGGCGGACTTCAGCTTGTCTGAAAGCTGTAGTCCGAGCAGGTAATACACTGCGTAATGTTACTTTTTGTGGTGCCAGCGTGACCACATCCACATGACTGGTTTGCTTCTTGCCTGCCTGGCCAGCTTGCTGTTGTTGGTCAGACTGACATGCTGTTAATACCAGCAATACAGACAATGTTATGACACGAAGAAAAGAGGGTGAGATTTTCATTAATAACTCCATTATTGAGTCTCAATTTTTGATGTTGATATGGCATTCCATGAAGCATCCAACATGGTATTCAGATCATCCGGGGATATTTTGATAGTGCCTCGAAGCTGTTGCCCTGCAAGGTTGACATAGGGCTCTATACCAAAGCTGCTCAGTACGTCATTGGGTAAATTTTTCAAGATGCCTTGTTTACGACCTTGTTCATATAAGTCAGAAAGTGGCTGTAATTGACGCCAGGTGTCTTGATAAAGATCATCCAGTACGTTTTCAGGCAGGTGATCGAATTGAGGCTTACACAAAGTCATGCACTTATTATTTAGACAAAATTGCCATAGCCGTATACATAGCTCCCGATACTGTTGCTCTAGTGGCAGAGTGGTATCGTGACTCTCAAAAATAGCGTCAGCGACTGTGCTAATAATGTTGCTGTGTAAACTGACTATCAACTCATCTTTGTCTTTGAAATAGAGGTACACAGTACCTGCCGCAACCCCGGCTTCTGCGGCAAGCTGCTTTATAGAAAAACCATGAAACCCTTTTGTGGCTAAAAGCTTTAGCGTTGCCGATAAAATGGCTTGATGTTTATCCTTGCATGAGGATGCACACATGAAATTTTACCCATAAAATGAATGAACGTTCATTCATTTTATGGGTAAAACCCTTTTTAGTAAAGTGTCATTTTGTGATGAATCTCTAGTTATGCAGCTCTGACCGCGTTACGGATTTTTTGTAAACGCTCAATATCAGCATCAAGATCTAGTGCTAATAAAGCACGTTGATAGGCCAAATCAGAATGTTTTTCAACGCACTCAGCAAAACACTCAGGCGAGATTTGTTTTAAAGCGAGTAATGATTTTTGTAGGCGTAGATGAATTTCCAGCATACCAGCACCATCTCTACTGATGGGGAGGAATATATCGTCAAATAAACTATCGAGTTTGACTTCCGGCATGCGTACATAAGGGTAGGCAATATTGTCATTTGAATCGTCAAGTTTTTTATGATCACACCAGAGTGATAGTACTCTCACAGCACGACTCAATATATCGATGGCTGTTCCAGGATCATTAACAGCAGGAGACAGGGCTCTTGATGCAATCTCAGCTAATACGGTGAATCCAAAGCGGGGGTCCTGATCAAATGATCTCAAGTCATTAATGGACAGGGCTTTGATGACGGTTTCATCAATCGAATCAGACTGTTTACCATCATAATAAGCGACAGCTTCACCGGGATGAACAAAATGCCCAGGCTCGATGTATAAACAAATTTCAGTTTCATTAGACTCGGCACAACGATTTAATCCGCCTAAATCGATGTGTTCAATATATCCCACCTTGTTAATATAAACTGCATTCTTGCCCTTCTTTGGTGGATTTTCTTTATCTAAGCGTTTTGCACCAAGACATGGGTAGTCAATACGCTGTTTCATGGCTTGGGTGAGAGCATCTTCCACACGATTCGTGGTTTCACTCAACCGGCCTAACAATGATAGGTGTTCAATCCAACGTAATATAGTGACAACGATGAGGATGATAACGCCGATAGTGACGGTGAAGAGAATCAAACGTCCATTTTCACCATATACATCAGTGCTTAACGCGATAATACCGACCAAACTATATAAAAAAGAACCAATAAAGGTGGCCAGCACATTTTGTGTGGTTGAGTCCTGTCTGACTAATTGCGTTGCCCGTGGTGTCGCACTTGAGCTTGCAGCAGTATAAGCAGAGACCATGACACTGAGGGAAAAGGTGGTCACGGCAAGCATGCTGGAAGCCAGGATATTGAGAATGCCACGGACGGCTTCCGAACCAATTTCAAAGGGAAGTGGACTCTCAATTAAAGACTGCACAGGAATGGCAATGAGTGCCGTTACGATGGCGAGTACAGCGAATAGTGATGCCCTCAACCATAAAGTTCTCGTTAGTTGAGTTAACAACCATCGCCATTTCGAAATCATTGTTTGTCCTTATATCAGCTTCATTTCAGCATAATGAAGCAATTACCCATAGGCAACTCTGCAGGCAAAAAAAAACCGATGACTGAGCATCGGTTCTTTTCAGAGCTTGATTCGTTTCTATGGTGAGAAAGATGAACCACAGCCACAAGTTGTTGTGGCATTGGGGTTTCGTATAACAAATTGAGAACCTTCAATACCGTCTGTGTAATCAATCTCTGCGCCAACCAAGTATTGATAACTGGCTGGATCAATCAGTAAAGTGACACCGCTTTTTTCAACTTGTGTATCACCATCGCTGACATCTTCTTCGAAGGTAAAACCATATTGAAAGCCTGAGCAACCGCCGCCAGTAATGAATACACGTAATTTGAGTTGATCATTACCTTCTTCAGCAATAAGATCGCTGACTTTTGCTGCCGCTGCCTCAGTAAAGATAATTGGGCTGGGCATTTCGCTTGTCATGTCATCACTCCGATAAATGGTTAATTAATAGCCATTATCCAATTCTGACTAAATTAGTCAAGATTTAGCTTTTTTGCTCAAGATGGAATGACTCATTTTCATCAAATACTTCATGCTCAACGTTCAGTATGTCTTCTTCTTCGTCCTGAGCACGAATTAAGTGACCGTTCACTTCACTACCCATTGCCATCTCAATCATGCGGTAATAAAGGTTGCCATTGATACGCGCCTTTGGTGCAAGCTCAACATGTTCGGAGGCAAAAACATTGCCATTTATTTCGCCATTGATAATCAGATTTGGCACGCGAACCTCGCCTTCAATCTTACCTTGGTCACTGATGGTGAGTAGTGAGGAATCTTCGTTGGCGATAATAGAACCTTGAATACTGCCGTCAATGCGTAAACCACCACTGAAATGAATATCACCTTTTATGTGTGTATCACGACCAATTAATGTATCGATACGTGTGGTTGTTTTTTTCTTTTTTGGTTTATCTTTTTTAAACATGATCAACCTCGTTTATGGCAGGGACGGCGTGACTTCCCAGTTAAAAGTACGTGTAGTGAGTGTTTTTTTACCTTGCTTTAACTCAATTTTCAGGCTTTTGGGTTGTTCATTTTGTTCTATGTTCAATGTGCCTTCAAGCACTTGCACGTGTTTTAACTTTAACCCATGTGTGTTGATTAAGCGGGGTTTTGCTTTATCGTCATTGAATTGAAGCGCTACCAAGACATCACCCTTAATGGCTTTGGAAATTTTTTTCCCTTGAGTAATCACAATTCGGTAGAAATACTGGCTTGGATTATCCGGATTTGGCCTCAGGTGAAGTTCACGAATCTGAAGTTCACTACTGGCATTACCCTGGGTAATATTCTGGTAGAACAATAATTCTTTATTCAACTCGATAACTTGATTTTGTAGTCTTTCCAAGTTCGATTGAAGCTGCGAATCAGTGGCATCCTGCATAGCCTGCATTCTTGAAATGTCATTGACCTGAGCGGTGAGCAACTTATTTTGTTCGAGTAAATTCTGGTTTTCTGCGTGTAGCTGTTCGTTTTGTTCTTTCAATGCAGTGATTTGAGCATTTTGCTCATTCTGCCATTGCGTGGTCCAATACCACAGTAATGCTGCTGATATTGCCAAAGTTATTAGCAATATCAACAAGGTACGATATGGACGTCTATGATGGATTACATAGGGTTTATCAATCATCAGGGCATCATCGCAATAACATTAATCCCTGTTTTTTCATCAAGGCCAAACATGATATTCATATTATGGATTGCCTGGCCTGAAGCACCTTTCACCAGGTTGTCGATGACTGAAAGTACCACCACCGTATCACTATTTTGTGGCTGGTGAACGGCGATACGACACACATTACTACCTTGTACACTACGTGTTTCCGGCATTGAGCCGTGAGGCATGACATCAACGAATGGTTCATTCGCGTAACGATCTTCAAATATTTTTTGTATATCCACATCCTGTGTCGTTAGACGACCATATAACGTGGCATGAATACCTCTGACCATTGGCGCTAGATGAGGAATAAACGTCAAATCCACTTTACGCTGGCAATGTTCTGACAATACCTCGCGAATTTCAGGTAAGTGACGATGGCCATTGACACCATAAGCCTTAAAGCTACCACTGGTTTCTGCCATTAACATGGGAATGGCTGCTTTTCTGCCTGCACCACTGACACCAGTTTTAGCATCGGCAATTAAATGCATCGGGTCAATTAACTCTGCTTCCAGTAATGGTAAAAAGCCCAGTTCAGTAGCAGTAGGATAGCAGCCGGGCACAGCGACTAATTTTGCATTTCTAATCTTGTCACGATTTAACTCAGGTAAACCATAAACAGCCTGTTCAAATAACTCAGGACAAGTGTGCTTGGTGTTGTACCACTGTTCCCAAACAGCCACATCATTTAATCTGAAGTCTGCAGACAGGTCGATAACTCGGGTATGTCGTTTGATCAGTTCGGGTACCAGAGCCATTGCCACTGTATGTGGTGTAGCAAAAAACACGACATCGCAATGAGCAAGAATATCAGGATCCGGTTCTGAAAAAGCGATATCAACGTGACCACGTAAGTTGGGAAAGAGATCGCTGACCGGCATGCCCGCTTCACTTCGCGAGGTGATAACCTCAAGTGATACGTCAGGGTGATTCGCAAGTAATCTGAGTAGTTCAACACCTGTATATCCGGTGCCACCAACAATGCCGACTTTGATCATAAGTTACTCTGTCGTCCGATAATAAAGACCAACATGATAAAAGAGCCCAAGCCAAAGCGAAAGTCTGTATCACCGATTATTGATTGAAAAGTTGTTCCAGGCGGCTCTTTTGTTGGATGTATATAGCCGTTGGGTACGGATGGTTATCAGTAAATTGCAGCTGATTGATATAAACAGGATAGTTCTGCTTATTTTTCCTTAAGCTTTGAATAAATTGGCGTACTTGATCAAATAATGCCTCATCGTCTGCAAGCCCTTCGAACCATTTTTTACCACACATGATAGTGCAGGCAGCATCTAAAGCTGGGCTGGCCATATTCACTTGTACCGGTAAAAATCCTTGTGATGTCGATTGTTGGGCGATGGCATTGATTTTCCAGCCTTGCTGACTGTGACTCAGCAAATAGAAGCGGATATGTTCAAATTTATTCACGGTTTTAATGTGTGAGATAAACACATTGAGGTGACTCATCAGTGTGGATTCACTGAGATGCTGAACCTGTTGTCGAATAAGGTTGGCATATTCATCTATGAGGTAATACACCACGGTATTTTGTTCAAGATAGAGAAAAATACTGACCTGTTTTGTTGACTGATACTTTAACAGGGTATTGAGAAGTTGATCCTTATCGAGATAGCTATCCAAAGCCTGAGCAGTGAAGATTGTTGTATTATCAGCAAGGTGTTGCCAAAAACTCTGTGATAACGGACGTCTGACATATTCAACTTGCTCATCGTGCCATTGAAGTTGATAGGGACGGTCAGCCAGGTTAAGCAAAAACTTACCCTGATCCGGGTGCTGTTGATAATGTCGGCAGACTTGAGTCAGTAAAGCTTCCAAGCGCTGGTTTATGGCTTTTTCAAATCCAGGTGTTGGGCACCAGCTACTGATCTTCGGTGTCTTTGCTGGCCGCCACAATAATAGACTGGTTAACAAATCAAGAATGGCTGTTTGGCCCTGATAGAAGCCACTATAGATTTGACCATGGCTGGAAATGAATAAACAATCAACACTTAATATTAAACTCTCTTTAAAAGAGCTATAGTTGAGCGGATCATTCTGTTTGCTGGAAAGCTGAAGCCCTTGTTGCGAGAGCTTATTACTTGGTTGCTGCTCCAAGTTAGGAAAGACGAGTACCTGTTCAACGCTTTCTATATCAGTCACTGTAGCGCGATCTGTTGGAATATCTAAATCCGACATACCCTGACTGATCAGGTGCTTGCTCATTTCGATAACGGCAGAGGTCGTATACTTTTGATGTTGATCTGTCACACTCAGCCAATTGGTTTTAGCAAGCAACTGGTGATTAATAGCCCAGCTTATGACATCGATGAGTTGAGGATGCTGATATAAACCTGTTCTGGCATTGTCAGAGAGTGGCGACTGACTGAGTAACCAGTCCTGCTGCTCTTTGAACCGGTATAAAAATAACCTGTTCTCACTCGGTTCTGGACGCAAAGCTCGTGGCAACATGGGGATTTGGTTGCCTGTCGGTTGAAAACGTAAACGGTATAACTGATTTAAATACGCCGTCTCATTATGGGTATCCAATTGCTCAGATTGGCAATAATGCTGCAAAGCCTGTAGCAAGGATTGAACAACAGTAGCTAAGTTTTCAAACCAGGCCTGACTATTGTTGATATTCAGGCGACGAGTATCCAGCTTTTGTAATTGTGTCGCTGGCCATCGCCACTGGCTGGTCAATTGTTTTACACATTCTCTACGCCAAGGGTGTGGAGGATGTTTGACCTCTATGGAGAGTGCTTCCTGACTTTCTATGTAAACTATTTCTCTAGCTATTTGTTTATTGGCGTCAGTAGCATAGATCTCAATCAGTGCCAATTTCAGGGCTTGGATATCAAGTGCGGTGAAAGCCTGCTCACCACGGTAAATCGTCTGTTTTAACAGGTGAGATAACGTCGGCAATGACCTGCCTGGTTCTAGCAATAGAGCAATATAGAGTAGATCAAGTGTCGCATGACCTGTCAGTAGAAATTGCTGACATGCTTCGAAAGATTTTTTAAATACGGCATTTTTATCAATAGATTCAGCTGGGCCAAAATCAACGAGATTATATTGTTTAAATTTAGCCTGGGTTTTGAACTCATCAACAATGAGATGATGATCAGTCTGTTCTTCATGCGTTAACAACCACCAGTATGGTTCACAACCTGCCAGTACTATACCTTGCGTATAGAATTCTTCCTTTTGCCAGTCCGTTAGCGCAGTATCGTTGGTCAATGCTTTCTCGGTGATTAATTGCGCATTAAGTATCAATCCGTTCTCTGCACACCACTCAGTGATGGCGTCTAACTTTTTTTGCAGTTGATGTCGTTGTTCGATACTTAATAAATCAGAGCAAAGTAACCATAATTCGAATTCGGTTTTGTCTGAGTAGCTGAAGTAGTGATGAGGATGGAGAAGATAAAGACCACGCAATGGATAACGACGCAGAGCGCGTGCACGATGACTAAAGCTACGGTTCAGTTGTTGTGCTTGGCTTATCGTATCCTGAGAAGGACGGTAATCAAGTAAGCCGGCTGGCACATCATCACTAATATACCCTGGCAATAGCTTGGAGTTGATATGTAGAAATAATGGCAGTAATTGGAAAATTAACGCCTGCCGAGCAGGCGCCAATTCGATTAAGTGTTGGAAGCGCTGATAATTTAGCGATTGGAATAAACGATAAGCCTCAACGCGATCCACAAAAAGTCCACGTGTATTTAGTGTCTAAAATGACGCATGCCAGTAAATACCATGGCAATACCATGTTCATTGGCAGCGGCAATGACTTCGTCATCACGCATTGAGCCACCCGGTTGAATCACCGCTTTAATACCGGCAGCAGCGGCGGCATCAAGCCCGTCTCTAAACGGGAAGAATGCGTCAGACGCCATCACGGCACCCGGCACAGTCAGACCTGCATCTTCCGCTTTAATACCCGCAATGCGGCTGCTGACAACACGGCTCATTTGACCGGCGCCGATGCCCACTGTTTGCTGGTTTTTAACATAAACAATCGCATTTGATTTCACAAACTTAGCCACACGCCAAGCAAATAATAAGTCGGCCATTTGCTCTTCGGTTGGCGCCTGTTCTGTGACTACTTTCAGGTCAGCTTTCTGCACCAGTGCTTCATCACGATCCTGAACTAATAAACCGCCATTAACCCGTTTGTAATCCAGACCCGTTTCAGTATTGCTGACAAACTCACCACACGCTAATAAACGCACATTGGCTTTTTGCGCCACAATGGCTTGTGCTTCATCCGTGATAGATGGTGCAATGATGACCTCAACAAACTGACGGTCAATAATGGCTTTTGCTGTATCGGCATCTAATGGACGGTTAAATGCAATGATGCCACCGAATGCTGAAGTAGGATCTGTTTCGTAGGCTAAATCATAAGCTTTAAGTAAGCTATCAGATACCGCCACACCGCAAGGGTTGGCATGTTTAACAATCACACAGGCCGGTGCTTCTGGGAATGCTTTGACACATTCAAGCGCAGCATCAGTGTCGGCAATGTTGTTATATGACAGTTCTTTACCCTGCAACTGTGTGGCTGCACTGATGGTGCCTGAAGCAGGATTTGCTTCAGTGTAGAAAGCGGCATTTTGATGCGGGTTTTCACCGTAACGCATATCTTGTTTTTTCACGAACTGGCTATTAAAGGTGCGTGAGAAAGTGGCTTTTTCATCACCCGTTAATTTACCCAGATAGTTAGCGATAGCACCATCATAATGGGCTGTGTGTTCGAATGTTTTAACCGCTAAATCGAAACGGGTTGCATCATCTACTCCACCATTGGTTTCGATTTGTGCCACAACGTTGGCGTAATCTGCAGGATCAATCAATACCGTCACATCAGAATGGTTTTTAGCGGCTGCACGTAACATGGTTGGGCCACCGATATCGATATTTTCAATGGCCATCGGTAAGGTACAGTCATCACGCGCAATGGTGGCTTCAAACGGATAAAGATTGACCACAACCAGATCAATCGGCGCGATATCATGCTCTGTCATGATGGCATCATCTGTGCCACGACGACCGAGTAATCCCCCATGAATTTTAGGGTGTAATGTTTTGATGCGACCATCCATCATTTCAGGAAAGCCAGTATGTGATGACACTTCTTTTACAGGCAGACCTGCTTCAGCTAATAATTTTGCTGTACCGCCAGTAGATAGCAGTTCTACACCTAACTTGTTTAATTGCTGGGCAAGTTCAAGCACACCTGTTTTGTCAGATACGCTCAATAAAGCACGTTTGATTTGATTCATTGAAAATCACTTCCAGGAGATAAAAAATCGATTTATAAGCCGTATTGCTTGAGTTTTTTACGTAATGTACCACGGTTAATACCGAGAATTTCCGCTGCACGGCTTTGGTTACCATTGGTATGTTCTAGTGTTGCTTTGAGCAGAGGCACTTCGACTTCCGTCATTAACATTTCATACAGGTTGGCAGCAGGATGGCCTTCGAGTTGCTCAAAATAATCGGCCAGAGCACGTGATACACACACACTGAGTGGCGCCGTTGTCTGCTCAGCCGCGACAGCTAGCTCTGCGCATGTTGTTTTATCTTTGGCTAGCGGTTGAGTCATGCGGCTTGTATATCCTGTTGTTCTTGTAGTTGATCAAAAAACTGACGTGTAAAGTCTACTTGTTGCTGCGGCGATTCGAGTAAATTCATTTCCTGACGGAAGGCATTTCCATTACGTAAACCTTTGCTATACCAAGCAATATGTTTGCGTGCCATTCTCACACCTGAATAATCACCATAAAAATCGTACAGGTTTTCTAGATGCTCAATCAAGATCTGACGAATCTCTGCAAGAGAAGGAGATGATAACAGTTTGTTATGCTCAAGGTAATGGAGAATTTGTCTAAAAATCCATGGGTTACCCTGTGCCGCCCGGCCAATCATTAAACCATCGACACCTGTTTTATTGAGGACTTCAGCGGCTTTAAGTGGGGAATCGATATCGCCGTTGGCAATGATGGGTATTGAAGTGACCGTGGCTTTTATTTCTGCAATCGTGTCGTATTCGGCTTCGCCTTTGTAGGCATCAGCCCGTGTTCTGCCGTGAATGGCTAAGGCTTGTATGCCTGATTGTTCCGCAATTCGAGCAATGGTTAATCCATTGCGGTTATCTCTGTCCCAGCCGGTGCGAATTTTTAGTGTGACAGGGACATCTACGGCATTCACTACTGACTCAAGAATGTTGGCAACGAGGGATTCATCTTGTAACAAGGCCGAGCCCGCCATGACATTACAGACTTTTTTTGCAGGGCAACCCATATTAATGTCGATAATATGCGCACCCTGATCCACATTGTGCTTTGCTGCTTCAGCCATCATGACCGGATCGGCACCAGCAATCTGTACGCTTCGGGGTTCAGGCTCACCAGCATGATTCGCTCTTAATAAGGATTTTTTACTGGCCCACAAGGCTTTGTTCGCTGTAATCATTTCTGATACAGCCATGCCAGCGCCCAAGCGACGACAAAGCTGGCGGAAGGGACGATCTGTTACACCTGCCATAGGGGCCAGAAATAAATTATTAGGTAAGTGATATGGCCCGATGGCGATGGTTTTACCGAGCATGACGTGTGCCGCTTAATCGAATCCAATCTTCTTTGACAACTGCTGGCTGCATATCAAACCAGGCTTGATAGCTTTCAGATACTTCCTCTGCTTGTACTTGTAAGATGCCTGACAAGACAATCTCTGCATTGGGCTTGGCAAGGTTAGCAAACAGTGGTGCCAGGGTTTGCAATGGACCAGCAAGAATGTTGGCCAGCAATAAATCACACGGTTCATCCGGACAATCGCCGGGTAAATAGGCTTCGATTTCGACGCCATTTCGCGCCGCATTGGCACGTGTCGCTTCAAGCGCCTGAGGATCGGTATCGACACCAATGACTCGCTCAGCCCCCAGCAGTGCTGCCGCAATCGCTAAAATGCCACTGCCACAACCATAATCAATGACGTATTTACCTTTAAGATCGGCTTGATCTAACCAGTTCAAACATAAAGCGGTAGTGGGGTGTGTACCGGTACCGAACGCCAAACCAGGATCGAGCATAATATTGACAGCATCAGCTGCGGGTGGTGTATGCCAGCTAGGACATATCCACAAACGCTCGCCAAACTGGATAGGATGAAAGTTATCCATCCACTCTCTTTCCCAGTCTTTGTCTTCAACAGCTTCTACCCGATAAGACGGTGGATCGGTTATCAGTGTTGATAACATATTGCCGACGTCATCTGGATTCGTTTCAGCATCAAATAACGCCACAATCCGAGTGGCTGTCCACAGTGGTGTTGTCCCTAGATCCGGTTCATAGATAGGTTGATCCGCATCATCTTCAAATGTGACAGCGACTGCACCACACTCTGAAAATGCATCAGACAAGGCATCTGCCTTGTCTGATGTGGTGTTACAAATAAACTGAATCCAGGCCATAGTGATTACAGACCCAGTTTCTTTTCGAGGTAATGAATATTGGTACCACCCGTTTGGAAGTGGGTGTCATCCATGATGTCACGTTGTAATTCAACGTTGGTTTTAATGCCTTCAATACCAATTTCTTTTAACGCTGTTTGCATACGGGCAATCGCGATATCACGCGTTTTACCATAGGCGATCATTTTACCAATCAGCGAGTCATAATTAGGTGGAACACGATAACCACTGTAAATATGAGAGTCCATACGGATGCCGGCACCGCCTGGTGCATGATACGAGGTTATTTGTCCCGGGCTAGGCATAAATGTACGAGGATCTTCCGCATTGATACGACATTCAATGGCATGACCGCGCATGACAATGTCTTCTTGTTTGATAGAAAGTGGCTCACCTGCAGCAATACGGATTTGCTGTACCAGTAAGTCAACATCCGTTACGCGTTCAGTGACCGGATGTTCTACCTGGATGCGGGTATTCATCTCGATGAAATAGAATTCACCATCCTGGTAGAGAAACTCAAAGGTACCTGCACCACGGTAACCAATACGTACACAGGCTTCCGCACAAATTTTACCCATGCGGTCACGCATTTCTGGGGTGATACCAGGAGCAGGTGCTTCCTCGACCACTTTTTGATGGCGACGTTGCATTGAGCAGTCACGTTCACCTAAGTGGATAGCATTACCATGTTGATCGGCAAGTACCTGAAATTCAATATGGCGTGGGTTTTCCAGGAATTTCTCCATATAAACCATACCATTACCAAAGGCCGCTTTCGCTTCACTACGAGTTAATGCAATGGCGTTAAGTAAATGTGCTTCGCTGTGAACTTCACGCATACCGCGACCACCGCCACCGCCAGCGGCTTTGATTATGATGGGATAGCCTATTTCACGAGCCAGACGTAAGTTGGTTTCATCGTCATTGCCAAGCGGACCATCAGAGCCTGGTACACAAGGCACGCCAGCTTCTTTCATGGCTTTGATTGCTGACACTTTATCGCCCATTAAACGGATAGTTTCAGCACGTGGACCAATAAAAATAAAGCCGCTTTCTTCAACACGCTCTGCAAAGTCAGCATTTTCAGATAAGAAGCCATAACCTGGATGGATAGCGGTGGCATCAGTGATTTCTGCAGCACTAATTAAAGCTGGAATGTTCAGGTAGCTTTCATTCGACGGGGCAGGGCCAATACATACTGTTTCATCTGCCAGTAAAACGTGTTTTAAGTCACGGTCAACAGTTGAGTGAACCGCCACTGTTTTAATACCGAGTTCCCAACAGGCCCGCAAAATACGCAAGGCGATCTCGCCTCGGTTAGCAATAACAATTTTATCGATCATAATTTGGTTTAATCCACAATTCAGAGTGAGCAATAGCTATTTAACGAATAGCCCGCGTTACTGTTATTCGATAATGACTAGTGGCTCATCAAACTCAACAGGATCACCATTTTCAACCAGAATAGCTTTTACTGTGCCACTGCGATCAGCTTCGATTTGATTGAACATCTTCATCGCTTCAATAATGCAGATGACATCGCCAGCCGAAACGGATTGTCCGACTTCAACAAAAGGCGCAGCTTCCGGCGAAGATGAGCGATAAAACGTACCGACCATAGGTGAACGCACGGCATTGGCTTCATTTACAGCGCTGCTTGTTTCTGCAACAGCTGGCGCGGCTGCAGGTGCTGCTGGTGCGGGAGCCGGAGCGGCATAGTGTGTCGGTGCTGGCGTGCTGTAAGAAATAGCAGCTGAATGTTGATTACGACTAATGCGTACAGACTCTTCACCTTCTGAAATTTCAATTTCAGATACGTCAGATTCCTGAATCAAATCAATCAGTTTTTTAATTTTACGAATGTCCATGCTAAAACCTTATATTTAGTCGTTATGAGTTTAGTTGTTTGATTGCGGCAGCCAAAGCTAATTCATAGCCTTGAGTGCCGAGCCCGCAAATCACACCGACTGCTATATCTGACAGGTAGGAGTGATGGCGGAATGTCTCGCGCGCGTGAATATTAGAAATGTGTACTTCGATGAAAGGAATTTTGACCGCAGATAAAGCATCACGTAAAGCCACGCTGGTGTGTGTGAATGCCGCTGGATTAATGATGATAAAGTCAGCCTTCCCTTGAACTGCATGAATTTTATTAATCAGTTCGTGTTCTGCATTGGATTGAAAAAAATCGAGTTGATGTGAAGCTGTTTTTGCGATGACATCCAGGCGTTGGTGAACATCGGCCAGCGTATCTGCACCATAATGTTCGGGCTCGCGTGTCCCAAGCAGATTGAGATTGGGGCCGTTAAGCACAACAATATTCGCCATTACGATCCTTCAATTAAGGGTCAAAGATAATAGGCGGAATTGTGCACCAGCAGACTGATGATGTCCAGTTTGTCGAAATAAAAAGCGGCTTTTTGTTGCTATTTTCGCCGAAAAGACGGCTTTCTGAGCATTTCTATGGTTGACTCGCCATTTGGCGAATATGGTCTAAAAAGGTGTCAGCTTTCACAAAGCCAACAAGTCGGTGTTGTGACAGTTCTTGGCCTGTTTTATCGAAAAACAGCATGGTGGGAGGTCCAAACACACGCAGTGCTTTGAGCATTTCTTGATGCACTTGTGTATTTTCTGTCATATCCAGTTGCAGTAATGTGTAGCCTTTCATTGCTGCAAGCACGTCAGGATCTTGGAATGTTGTTCTTTCCATGGTTTTGCATTCCGTACACCAGTCAGCATAAAAGTCCAGCATTATGGGTTGTGTTGTGGATGCGAGACGTTGGTTAAGCTCGTCGAGATCAGCAATTTGAGTAAAAGCAAGGTGCTGAGTTTCTGCTGATTTGCCTGAGCTACTGACTATGCCGTGAAGAGGTTGCCAAACGTTTTGATTACCACTTGCACCGCCTACCATAAGCAATGTGCCATATATAAAGAGTATTAAGCCCAGTCCTTTATTAAGCTTGTTGAAATCTGTTGCATCGATATCAAGTCGGTTAAATGCACCAAGATAGACAGCTGAAACGATCAATAAGCCTCCCCATAAGCTCATGGTCAGCCAGCCGGGAATGATCCGTTCCAGCATCCAGATAGCTAAACCGAGCAGCAGTACACCAAAAATTGATTTGATAAAGAGCATCCAGTTACCGGCTTTGGGTAAGAGCTTACCAGCAGAAGTACCGATAATCAGAAGTGGTATACCCATGCCGATACTCAGCGAGAATAAGGCGAGACCGCCGAGAACAGGATCAGCATGCTGTCCGATAAAAATTAAGGTTCCGGCCAGTGGTGGAGCCAGGCAGGGACCAACAATCAAGCCCGACAATAAGCCCATTACAGCCACGCCCATCAATTTGCCACCTTGTTGTTTGTGACTGAGTTGATGTAAGCGATGCTGTACTGAGTGAGGAAGTTGAAGTTCGTATAAACCAAACATGGATAAAGCGAGGATAACGAATAGCGCACTAAAAGCGCTGATTATCCATGGGTTTTGGAACATCGCTTGTAAATTTTCACCCAACAAGCCTGTCACGACACCAGCGATTGTATAAGTGACAGACATGGCCAACACATACACTAATGATAAGGTGAAGGCTCTGCGTGTAGTGATATGCTCTCCCTCACCGACAATGATGCTGGATAAGATTGGGATCATTGGGAAAATGCAGGGTGTAAATGCCAGTAGCAGACCCAGACCGATAAAACCAAGGATGATTTGCCCCAGATTTTCCTGCTCGAGTTTTTGAGCGATACGGTCTTGCTCGGTAAGTTGGCTGGCAGCAGGCGGGTTGATACCTTGAATATCTTGTTCTACAGCGCCACTTATGGCGGGTAAAGCCAGGTCAATTTGTTGTTCGGAAGGCGGATAACAGATGCCAAATTTTTCAGAGCACCCCTGGAAAAGGGCCTTCAAGGTGAAGGTCACGGCTTCCTCCGGTCGTTGCTTTATCGGAATAATGACAGATAGGGCGTCATGATAAACTTCGACCAGACCAAAGGTCTCATCCTGTTTGTTTTCTCCTGCAGGAAAACTGATGTTGCCAAGCTTTATCTTGTCATTGCCGATGACATCAAACTGTAGTTTATCGCGGTATAGGTAGTTACCTTCCAGCACCTTCCAATGCGCCAAAATACTGTTGGCATCATTCACTTCTGCTCGAAATTGAAACGCCTCTTCTACAAGTGGCGGAACATCGTCGTTGTTACTGAAACCTAGACCATCAAAAAGGCTGCTGCGCGCATGTGCATTAAAAACGCTTAGCAGAAGTATAAAAAATAAAAATTTTTTCATCAGTCTCAAATGCTTGTCAGAAGGTTGTATAACTAGACAATCATAGCAGGCAATAGTTACATCAGTCTTGTTTGGGGTATGCCTTGTGTCACATTGCTGTAATAATTGCGCCGTTTTGGGTCGTTAAAAACGGAATGATCGTGGAAATCAAAGACATCCATAAAATTGAAAAACAGGCTTACAAGAAGAGTCATGGCGAATTAACCAGAATCGGCATGGCCCTTTTTTTTATGGTGGCCGTCTTAGGGTATAGCTTCATCACCAGTGGTGGTGTGCCTAATAATCTTTTTCTGGCGATAGCCACTGTTTTTGGCGCCTATATGGCCATGAATATTGGTGCTAATGACGTAGCCAATAATGTTGGCCCTGCGGTCGGTTCCAAAGCATTGACGATGACCGGCGCTATCATTATCGCGATGATCTTCGAGGCGAGTGGCGCCATCATTGCTGGTGGCGATGTGGTTTCCACGATTAAAAACGGCATCATCGATATCGATAAGTTTGGTCAGCAGAGTGACACGTTTATCTGGGCCATGATGGCAGCCTTATTAGCGGCTGCACTTTGGTTGAATATGGCGACTTTTGCTCGGGCGCCCGTCTCCACCACACACTCCATTGTCGGTGGGGTAATGGGGGCAGGTATTGCTGCTGCTGGATTTGAGATAGTGAACTGGGGCACGATGGGCGCCATTGTAGGATCGTGGATCATATCCCCTGTGATCGGTGGTGTCGTAGCTGCTGCCTTCTTATTTGCCATCAAAAAAACCATTATTTTTCAAGAAAATAAAATAGCTGCATCACTGAAATGGGTGCCCGTTTATGTCTCGATAATGGCATGGGCTTTTGTGACGTATTTGGTGTTAAAAGGTCTGAAGCATATTTGGCCGAAATTCTTAACCCTAATCAATGACTGGTTCTTCACCGTAGAAATCGTTGACAAACCAACTATGCTGCAAGCATCAACCATCGGCTTGATTCTGGCGATTATTTCATTTTTTCTAGTCAAAGCCTCATTGCGCCGTCGTTTGCCGAAATTAAACAATGATCGTGAAAGCATCAATATCCTGTTTACTATTCCGCTGATTTTTGCCGCAGCCTTATTGAGCTTTGCGCATGGTGCGAATGACGTTGCGAATGCGATTGGTCCGCTTGCGGCTATCCATGATGCCGTAATGACAGGAGGCATTAATGCTAAAGCAGGTATACCTTTTTGGGTAATGGCCGTAGGTGCTTTTGGTATTGCACTTGGCTTGGGACTCTATGGCCCGAGATTGATTCGCACAGTAGGCGGCGAAATCACTGAGCTCGATCAAATGCGTGCCTTTTCAATCGCCATGGCTGCTGCCATCACAGTGATTATTGCCAGCCAGCTTGGCTTACCGGTCAGCTCTACACATATTGCTATTGGTGGTGTGTTTGGGGTCGGTTTTTTACGCGAATGGATGGATAAGTCGAGTAGTCTGAAGCAGGAAATTGAGCGCGACAAACAAGAAATACAAGAAGAAAAACGTTTATTGAGTGCTTTACGTAGCGAGCTCAATATGCTGTTGGATAAAAAGCAAAAAACCGCGGCAGATTATCAACGTATCACACAATTATATAGTTCGATTGACCGCGAAAAAGATACGCTGAAAAAAGCGAAGAAAGTACTGAAGAAAGAAAAGAAAAGCTTATATGTCAAACGCGACATTGTAAGAAAAATTATTACAGCCTGGTTAATTACGGTGCCAGCGGCAGCTGTTTTATCGGCGTCATTATTTTATATGATTAAAGGAATTATGAATTAAAACAGGGATGTATGTGTTGACATAAAACTGTCATATAGCCACAGCTTCTGTTAAGAATCTGTGGCTTTTTTATTTTTTGATGGGTTTAATCCGTTGTTATGACAATAAAAATCACGCTTGTTACTAAAATGTCATAATTCAGAGGTAAGATAGCCCTTAATTATCGAAGCAAATAGTTGGACGAATTTTATGGCTACAAGCGTATTAGTGGTTGAAGATGATGCTGCCATCAGAGATATGTTGTCGTTTACCCTTAAGCAAGCAGGTCTAAGTTGTGTCTCAGTAGGTGATGCCGAGTCAGGTCTGGATGTCTTAAAAAATGATCAACCGGACATGATTTTATTGGATTGGATGTTACCCGGCATTGATGGCATAGAATTTATTCGTCGATTGCGTGCAAATGAGTTCCTGGCGAATATTCCAGTTATCATGCTTACCGCTAAAGGTGAGAGTGAAGATATGGTCAAAGGCCTGGCGGTAGGGGCTGATGATTACGTCAATAAACCTTTTTCTCCCCCCGAGCTGATTGCTCGCATCAAAGCGGTATTGCGTCGTTGCCAGCCACCAGAAAATGAAGATGCTCAGAAGTTACAGTTTGCGAATTTGGTACTGGATACAAAGAGTCACCGGGTGACGGTAGATGATGTGCGTGTTGAGTTAGGCCCAACCGAGTTTCGTTTACTGCACTTTTTTATGAAAAATCCTGAACGGGCGTATGGTCGATCGCAGTTACTCGATTACGTTTGGGGAGATACGGTATACATTGAAGAACGCACAGTCGATGTCCACATTCGCCGATTACGCAAAGCGCTGGAACCAACAGGTCATGATCAGTTTATCCAGACCGTCAGAGGTGTTGGCTATCGTTTTTCAGTCGATTAAGCGAACTGAATCATGCAATGGGATAATTGGCGACTGCTAACGCTTGTCAGTCTGGCAGGTTTTGTTGGGCTTTTGTTTGGTCAAATGATGGCTTTTATGTTTGTGGCCTCTTTGGCTTACGCTTTGTGGCTGCAGCATAATTGGTACAAACTCTGGTATTGGTTACAAAAACCTAAAAAGCGGCGCTCCCCCAGTGCGGAAGGCGTGATTGATGATGTTTGTCGTCAAATAGAACAAATGCGCCAACAAAACAGCAATCGCAAGAAAAAAATGACTGATTACCTCAAGCGGTTTCAGTCGGCTACCGCTGCCTTACCTGATGGCATTGTTGTTCTTGGTGAATATGGTGAGGTGGATTGGGCAAATCAGGCCGCCCGGGAATTATTAGGTGTGCGCTGGCCGCGTGATAATCATGTCAGGATTAATAATCTGATTCGCGAGCCTGCTTTTCAACAGCTTCTGGAAAATCATATTCATCTGGGCGGCACAGCAACAGTCAAATCACCCCTAAACGAAGATATTCAACTAGAGGTGAAATTAGTCAACTACATGGGATCAGGCCGGTTATTGATTGCTCGTGATATCACCCAAACAATCAAGCTACAGCGAATGCGGCGTGACTTTGTTGCCAATGTATCGCATGAACTAAAAACCCCGTTAACGGTATTGCGTGGATACCTAGAAGCATTCACAGAGGACACAGATTCGGAGCAGTGGAAGATGGCCCTCCCTGCTATGCGCCAGCAGAGTGAGCGCATGCATATGATGATCAAAGATTTATTGGTACTGTCGCAACTGGAAACAGGGGAGAAGTCCTTACGCAGAGTGCCAACGGATGTTGAAAAATTACTGCATTCAATTAT
Organism: Methylophaga sp.; assembly: GCA_002706095.1. Taxonomy (GTDB): domain Bacteria; phylum Pseudomonadota; class Gammaproteobacteria; order Nitrosococcales; family Methylophagaceae; genus Methylophaga; species Methylophaga marina. The sequence continues at coordinate 110,157 of PAJP01000004.1, forward strand.
CGAAGATGCCAAAGCATTGGAGCACTTTCATGACCATCAATTTAGCCTTAACCTAGAAACTGATAAATGGCTTGTGTGTGATTTAGGTGAAGTACGCAGCGCAGTATCAAATCTGGTCTTCAATGCTGTGAAATACACACCAGCAGGCTGCTCAGTGACACTGAGTTGGCGTGAAACTGACAATGGTGTGTGCATTGAGGTGGCTGATGAAGGGGAAGGGATTGCCGCTCATCATCTGGAGCGGTTAACAGAACGATTCTATCGTGTTGATAAAGGTCGAAGTAGTGACGCGGGTGGCACAGGACTTGGGCTCGCCATAGTAAAACATGTACTTCAGCGGCACGGTGCCAAGCTCATCATCAATAGTGAGCTTGGTAAGGGTAGCAGCTTTAAGTGCTGTTTCCCTGAAACGTCTGCGGTGGAGAAAATTCCGGTCTAAGTCGCTGGCAAGTAAACAATATTGCCGTTGTAACACAGTTGTCATATTACTTTCATATGCTTGTCACACGAAAAACTCATACTACCTAGCGCTTACGTTAATAACGTTGCTTTTTTTCTTATAATCTTTGGGAGTTGAACACTATGTTCAAGAAAAACCTTGCTCTGCTAGGTGCTGCAATGACAATGGCTTTCTCGCCGCTGACATTTGCGGGTGATGTCGATCCTGCTTTACCTGACTATGAAAAAGTGAGTGGTATTTCAGGTAGCTTGTCGAGTGTTGGTTCAGACACGTTGGCGAATTTGATGACCATGTGGGCCGAAGAGTTCAAACGTGAATATCCAAATGTCAGTATTCAAATTCAGGCTGCGGGTTCTTCAACAGCGCCACCTGCCTTGACTGAAGGCACGTCTAATTTTGGTCCAATGAGCCGTAAAATGAAAGACAAAGAAGACGCGGCTTTTGAAGCGAAATATGGTTATAAAGCAACGCCAATTCGTGTGGCAATTGATGCGCTGGCTGTGTATGTACACAAAGACAACCCAATCGATGGTCTGACAATTCCTCAAGTTGATGCGATTTTCTCTGCAACACGTACATGTGGTTATCCAGAAGACATCACTAACTGGAGTCAGTTAGGTCAGGATTTAGGTAATATTCAGTTATACGGACGTAACTCAGTTTCTGGTACATACGGTTATTTTAAAGATAATGCGCTTTGTAAAGGTGACTACAAAAACAGTGTGAATGAGCAGCCAGGTTCTGCTTCTGTTGTTCAAGGTGTGACTAAATCACTGAACGGTATCGGTTACTCAGGTATTGGTTATAAAACGTCTGGCGTTAAGGCTCTGGCATTAGCAAAAGAAGAAGGTGGCAAAATGACACCAGCTACATTAGACAATGCAGCTAATGGTTCATACCCGCTTTCACGTTACCTGTACGTTTACATCAACAAAGCGCCTAACAAACCTTTGGCACCAATTGATCGTGAATTCGTTAAAATGATTTTGTCTAAAGTGGGTCAAAAAGTAGTCGTCAAAGATGGCTATATTCCACTTCCAGATGCCGTTGTTGAAAAAGAATTGCAAAAGCTGCAATAGAGCAAGCCTTTGCAGATACGAGAGAAGCGCCCCGTTTTTACGGGGCGTTTTTTCTAAATTTATCGCTAAATACACTCCAAATCAGTATGTTTAGCAATGAAGAAAGCAAAAAAATAAACTTAAGTGGTATGGCTAGATGCAAGAACAAACAGTCGAGAATAGTGTATTACCAGCGCCTGGTTCCAAGGTAGCAAAGCGCCGCCGTGCCTGGCGTGAAACCAAAGACCGCGTAGCCAAATATGGCGTGGCGGTAGGTGGTATATCGGTCATCCTCGCCATTGTGCTGATTTTCTTCTATCTACTTTATGTTGTGATGCCGTTATTCCAAGGCGCCAGCCTCAACACGGAAGCTACCTATCACAGCGATACAAAGCAGCCAGTGTTTTTATCCTTGAATGAATACAACACCGTGGCCATGGCAGTGAATGGTGATGGTGGTGTCCGTTTTTTTGAGGCAAAAAACGGCAAGACGATGAATGAAGTCAGCTTGCCTCTGGAAGGAAAAGTAATCAGTAGCGTCAGTGCCGGCGCAGCCACTACCGGAGTATTCAGTTATGGCTTTGCTGATGGCCATGCTTTAGTGTTCAAAGAGCGTTATAAGGTCACGTATCCAACCGGAACACAGCGAGTAATTGTGCCTGAAATCACTTATCCGCTGGGTGAAAAGCATCTCCTTATAGATGCTCAGGGTCAGGCGATTGATTTACTCTCCGTTCAGAGTTACGAAGATAAAACGACTTTTGCCGCTTACACTGAAGACAAACGTTTAGTTTTAAAACGTTTTGAAAAAGAAGCTAATTTTCTTGATGACACACAGTTCACTATCAAGGAAGAGGCACATGAGATTGTGGTTGAAGGCGCTAGTCAGCTGACTAAGGTTAAGCTCGATATTGATCAGCGTGAACTTTATCTGGTCGATGATAAAGGGTTTGTTTATTACTACGACGTACAGAATCTCAATAAGCCACGACTGATTCAGAAAATCAAAGCCGTACCGACAGGGGTCGATATCACTAGCTTTGAGTTCCTCACGGGCGGTATTTCAGTCCTGATAGGTCGTAGTGACGGTCAGATTGATCAATGGTTTCCTGTCAGAGACAAAGACAATAACTACACATTACATAATGTGCGTAGTTTCGATGCACAAAGCAGTCCGATTATTGCCATCGCACCAGAACAGGCCCGTAAAGGCTTTGTCACGCTGGATGAGAGCGGCCACTTAGGTATTTACCACACTACCGCTCATCGCACGCTACTGGTTGAGCCTTATGTTGATAATAATGCCGTTATTGCTTTATCACCTCGGGCCAATGGTCTTATCAGCTTCACCAATAAAGGTGATGTCAGGTTGCTGGATATTGATAATGAACATCCTGATATCTCATGGCATTCCTTATGGGAGAAAGTCTGGTATGAAAGCCGTGATAAACCAGAATATATTTGGCAGTCCTCTTCGGCCAGTAATGACTTCGAACCTAAATTCAGTTTAACGCCGCTAACCTTCGGCACCATTAAGGCTGCTTTCTACGCGATGCTGGTGGCAGTGCCACTCGCTATCATGGGCGCTATTTTCACTGCTTATTTCATGTCGCCACGGATGCGCAGCTTTGTGAAACCGACTATTGAAATAATGGAGGCATTACCAACCGTTATTTTAGGGTTTTTAGCGGGCCTCTGGTTAGCCCCATTGGTCGAAGATCAACTACCGGGTGTTTTTACCTTACTGTTTATGTTGCCCATCATGATTATTTTGACCGCCTGGGGCTGGACGAAACTTCCCAAGCACTGGCGTGAGCGTATCCCGGATGGTTGGGAGCCTGCGATCTTAATTCCTATCGTGCTGCTGGTGGGGTATGTCTCCATGGCTTCAAGTGGCGCAATTGAATTATGGTTATTTGATGGCAATATGCCGCAATTCCTGAATGAAATGGGTATTGATTATGACCAACGAAATTCATTAGTTGTGGGCTTGGTGATGGGCTTCGCTGTCATTCCAACCATCTTTTCAATTACTGAAGACGCTATTTTTGGTGTACCAAAGCATTTAACTATTGGTTCTTTAGCGCTAGGTGCCACGCCATGGCAAACCATGACACGTGTGGTGCTGCTAACCGCCAGCCCTGGTATTTTCTCGGCGGTGATGATTGGTCTAGGACGTGCTGTAGGTGAAACCATGATCGTGTTGATGGCCACCGGTAACACACCAATTATGGATTTTAATATTTTCGAGGGGTTCCGAGCGCTTTCAGCCAATATTGCTGTAGAAATGCCCGAGGCAGAAGTCGCCAGCTCGCATTATCGGGTTCTGTTCCTGGCCGCATTAGTGTTGTTTTTAGCAACGTTTGTTCTGAATACTGTTGCTGAAGTAGTGCGTCAGCGTTTACGTAATAAATACAGTTCGCTGTAGTAGGAAATAGGATGAAACAACGTTCTTCAATGAAAATCTGGTTTGATAGCGGTAAACCCTGGGTCTGGTTAAACGCTGGTGCTGTCAGTATCAGTCTGGTCATGGTAGTGGGGTTAATTGGTCTTATCGCTGTGCGTGGATTAAGTCATTTCTGGCCTGCTGATATTGTCGAGCTGACGTATGTCGAGCCCGGCGAAGAAAAAGTCATGTTAGTAGGGGAGCGGGTTGATCATGAAACTGTGCCAGCAGCACGGTTAGCACTATCTGGTGTGCATTTACCCGAAGGACAAGAAACAGCGAATCGTACTTTATTAAAAATCGGTAACCGTGACTTTTTTGGGCTCGACTTTCGCTGGATTAATGATCCCTGGATAGCTGATACTCAAAAACCTGCGGGACTGATGTCAATAGAACGTCGCGAGTGGGGTAATTTCTATGGCTACCTTGTGAATGTGAAGCAACAAGGTGAAATTGTTGCGGAGGGTGAGCAAGCCTGGGATGAGTTTCAGACCCGACTGGCTCGCAGTAATGCTTTATTCAGCAAAATAAAAGAGATTGAAAAATCGGAGATTGGCAAAATCAATCATGGTCTTGAAGAGCTTCGGATTGATGAACGGCGTCTGGAACTGAATGACGTTGAAAAAGGTAGCCAGCCTTATTTAGAAATAGAAGAAGAGCGCCAACAACTCAATGCACGGTATGCAAAAATCCGTGTGGAGCTGGATGAACTCTATACAGGACTGAACCGGGATCAGATTACCGTCAGGATTGCTGATGGTCGTGAAGCAGACATTCCCATGGCAAAAATTGTTCAGGCCTATAAACCCAATGCCATGACGACACTGCAAAAATTGGGACAATATTTCCATAATGCCTGGGAGTTTGTGTCTGGTGAGCCTCGTGAGGCCAATACAGAAGGCGGTATTTTTCCGGCTATTTTTGGCACAGTCATGATGGTGATGATTATGTCAGTCTTAGTTACACCGTTTGGCGTTATTGCCGCTGTTTATTTGAAGGAATATGCCAGACAGGGCGCAGTAGTTCGACTTATTCGGATTGCTGTGAATAATCTCGCCGGTGTGCCGTCGATTGTTTACGGTGTTTTCGGTCTAGGCTTTTTTGTCTATTTTATCGGTGGCAGTGTGGATGAGCTGTTCTTCCAGGCAAAATTGCCTTCACCCACATTTGGCTCACCAGGCTTATTATGGGCATCGCTGACATTAGCGATTTTGACAGTACCAGTCGTGATTGTGGCGACAGAAGAAGGCTTGTCACGTATTCCTAGAGCAATTCGCGAGGGTAGCCTGGCTCTAGGGGCAACTAAGGCTGAGACCTTGTGGCGGACTGTATTACCAATGGCTGCACCAGCCATGATGACCGGATTGATTTTAGCCGTAGCGCGAGCGGCTGGTGAGGTTGCACCACTTATGATGGTAGGGGTAGTGAAACTGGCGCCGTCATTGGCGATTGATAATATCGCGCCCTACCTGCATTTAGATCGTCAGTTCATGCATTTGGGGTTCCATATCTACGATGTAGGGTTCCAAAGCCCTAACGTTGAGGCCGCCAGACCGTTAGTGTATGCGACCGCCTTTTTATTGGTACTGATAATTGTTGTGCTGAACTTGGCAGCGATTGGTATTCGTAATCGTCTGCGAGAAACTTATAAAGCAAGTGAGAGTTAAACGATGGAAGCAGTGAAAGAACAGAAAAACGTATCACGAGGTATTGATATTGAATCGATGCAACGCGGCCCTCGTGTGACCCTGGACAATGAAACACTGTGCCTGCAAGTGAAAGATTTCAATCTGTTTTATGGTGATAAGCAAGCATTGCACAACATTAATATGCAGATTCCAAAGAACCGCGTCACCGCGTTTATTGGTCCAAGTGGTTGTGGTAAGTCTACCTTGTTACGCTGTTTTAACCGCATGAATGATTTGATCGATACTGTTCGGATGGATGGCCAGTTATTGCTGGATGATATGGAAATTAATTCACCCTCAGTGAATGTGGCAGACTTACGCCGTCAGGTTGGTATGGTGTTTCAGAAACCCAATCCATTCCCTAAATCGATCTATGAAAATGTAGCGTATGGCCTCAGGCTGCAAGGTGTGAATGATCGCTCTACACTGGATAAGGTGGTGGAAAAATCATTAAAAGGCGCGGCACTTTGGGACGAAGTCAAAGATCGTTTGCATGAGTCAGCAATGGGCATGTCTGGTGGTCAGCAACAACGTTTAGTTATTGCCCGCGCGATTGCCATTGAACCCGAGGTTTTATTATTAGATGAGCCGGCGTCAGCATTGGATCCACTCTCTACCTTAAAGATCGAAGAGTTAATCTACGAGCTCAAGGAGAAGTATACGATTGTGATCGTGACGCATAACATGCAGCAGGCAGCACGCGTTTCAGATTACACCGCCTTTATGTACATGGGCGAATTAATTGAGTTTGGTGCCACGGATGAGCTCTTTACTAACCCAAGTAAAAAACAAACAGAAGATTATATTACCGGCCGTTATGGTTAATCGGCGCTGAGGAGAGAAGACATGGTTACAACTACTTCCCAACATATTTCGCAACAGTTCGAGAATGAATTACAGGATATCCGTTCTCGCGTGTTAGCGATGGGCGGTCTAGTCGAGCAGCAAGTTCATAGTGCAATGGAAGCATTAATTAAAGGTGATGCCGATATCGCTCGTGAAGTGATTGCTAATGACGAAGACGTCAATTTAATGGAAGTGAGCATTGATGAAGAGTGCATTCAGATTATTGCACTTCGTCAGCCAACGGCAGGGGATTTACGTCTGGTATCAGGCATATTAAAAACCATTACCGATTTAGAACGTATTGGAGATGAGTCAGTACGTATTGCCAAAATGGCACTGAATCTGTCTGAAAAGGACCGTCCAAAACACAACTACCGTGAGCTGCAAGCAATGGGTAACCATGTGCGTGGCATGCTGCGTGATGCATTAGATGCCTTTGCGCGATTTGATGTCGATATGGCGCTTCGTGTCGCCAAAGAAGACCGTGAAGTAGATGCAGAATATGAAGCCATTCTTCGTCAGCTTATGACCTATATGATGGAAGATACTCGTGCCGTGACGCGTGTCATTGATATGATGTGGTCTGCGCGCTCGTTGGAACGCATTGGTGACCACGCGAATAACATCTGTGAACACATTATTTATTTGGTAGAAGGTAAAGATGTGCGTCACTTGAGTATTGAAAAAGCCGAGCAAGTGATTAAAGGTCAAATTATTGAATAAAAATCGATGGTTCTTATCGCTTTTACAAAAGGCCCGGCTGCATTTTAGACCGGGCTTTTTTATGAAAAAAACGATTTAACATTGTCCACCAGCAATCAGCTAGTGCAGAATAAACCTAAAACTGAACTGATAGGTGCTATGCAAGAAACAAATCAAGATGTGCTGGCGGCCGTAGATCTAGGCTCTAATAGCTTCCATATGATCATTGCTCGAATGCGAGATGGTCACTTCCAGGTGGTGGATCGACTTCGGGAAATGGTACAGCTGCGTGCTGGACTGGATAAACATCATTATCTTTCGCTCGAGGCGCAGGAACGTGCCATCGCCTGTTTAGAGCGGTTTGGAGAGCGTATTAGAGACCTACCTTATGGTAGTGTCAGGGTCGTGGGCACCAACACCTTACGCATCGCTCACAATTCACGCCGTTTTTTACGACAGGCGCGTCTCGCTTTAGGCCATCCCATAGAAATTATTACCGGTGAAGAAGAAGCACGTCTCATTTATCTGGGTGTGGCGCACTCGCTGGCTTTTGATGATAGTCGTCGTTTAGTGATGGATATCGGTGGCGGCAGCACCGAATTCATAATAGGAGATGGCTTTAAAGGCTTGATGCGAGAAAGCCTGGAAATGGGCTGTGTCAGTTTTTCACAAAAGTTTTTTGCTGATGGCAAAACCACAGCAACGCAAATGCAGCATGCCATGCTAGCGGCGGCGAGACGCATCCGCTACATTCAGCGACCTTATCGACAAGCAGGTTGGCAGGAAGCGATTGGTGCATCTGGTACGATTCGCACTGTTGCCAATATTTGTAAAGAACAAGGCTGGGCAGATGATGGCATCATTACTGCCAAGGCATTGGAAAAGATGGTCAATCATCTTATCGAAGCCGGTAGTGTTGAAGAAGCCAAATTACAAGGGTTATCCGAAGAGCGGAATAATGTCATCGCGGGTGGGCTATGTGTCTTGGCTGCTGCCTTTGAGCGACTTGGCATTGAAAAAATGATCGTATCGGATGGCGCTCTTAGAGAAGGGTTATTGTATGACCTGCTCGGTCGTATTCAGCATGATGATGAACGTGACCGTACTGTGCTGGCTTTGATGCGACGCTACCACGTCGATGAAGCCCATGCGGAGCGCGTTGCGGTGATGGCATCACAGCTTTATGAGCAAGTCGCCCATGACTGGGAGCTGGATCATGATGAGTTATTGCACCGCCTGCAATGGGCCTGCAAATTACATGAAGTCGGTTTAGCCATTTCTCACAATCAGTTTCATAAGCATTCAGCTTATTTAGTTGAACATTCAGATTTACCCGGCTTCTCTCGTGAAGAGCAACATGCTTTATCCGTGATGGTCAGAGGACAGCGCCGCTCGTTTCCGAAGAAACATATCAATAAATTACCGGATGAAATGCAACTCACTACACAGCGTTTAACCGTGTTGTTGCGATTGGCTATGGTGTTTAACCGTGGACGTTCTGAGCGTGCGGACACCTACATTAAACTGAAATTAGACGGTAAAAAAATGGAACTGGTCCTGCCTGATGGCTGGTTGAAAGAACATCCACTGACGGAAGCAGACTTAGAGCATGAAGTGGAACAGCTAAGGAAGGTTGATCTGAAGTTAAGCGTCATAGCCTGACTTAATATAAAAAAGGCGTCTCTGATAATCGGTTTCAGAGACGCCTTGTGTCAATCAAAAAGAATAACTGACCGCTGTGTAGAATGAACGACCCATACCGGGAACGGTGACACCCCAAGGTACACCTGAGCCAGACATCGTCATACCCTGGCCAGTATAAGCGCCTGATAAAGGTTCACTGTAAGCCTTATCCAGAACATTTTCGATACCAAAATCAACACGAGCTTGTTTCCATTGGTAGCTGGTGCGTAAATTTAATAAGCCATAACCAGACGTTTCTTGCTCATTACGTTCACTACTCACACGATCCTTAGCGGCAACCACTTGCCATTCCGCCGTGTTATGCCAAGCGCCTTTTGCATGCTGCAGTGTGAATGTCGCATTGAGAGGCATGATGTTGTAGAGATTATCACCGGTATCCCGGTTTTTACCCCTGACATAACTGAACACCGCTTGGCCGCTGAGATGACCCATCTTGTCATCGTGATAAAGATGTTTAGCTAGAGACAAATCAGCGCCATACAACTTCGCCGAGACGTTGTCATACTGAAGATAAACGAAGTCATCGGTCGTGCTCAGATTAGATGCTGTACATACCGCCATCATCCCTGTTTGACCACTGCAGCGTCCAGCATCGATAAAGTCATCTACATAGCTGATGTAGGGGGTGAAAGTGATATTCCAGTCCTGCTGCTCGGCATCATGCCAGTCAGCGGTAAAACTGATGGTGTGTGCGACTTCCGGATCCAGATCCACATTACCGACATAACCATTACCATCACCGGCTAGATTCACCATACGTATTGCCATGCCGTTCGTTGACCAGGCATAACGTTCGTAGAGATTAGGTGATCGTGTTTTCTGAGCATAGCCAAACTCATAGCGAGCATTGTCTGAGGGCGTAAAACGACCCATCAATGTTATGTCGATATTATTATCGGTTTTGCTCTTATCTGCATTGTTAAAAGCTGTCGGGTCATAATTTGTGGCGTTATAACCCTGTACAGTGTCGGCATCCATTTTCACTGTTTCGTGACGAATACCCGCCAGTGTTGTCCATTTTGAATTCCAGTTAGCTTCCCATTCAGCAAAAACGCCATAACGATCACGTTGGCCATTATTGATATTAATGAATGTGTTTGGTGACATCATCATGCCACCTGATGCTTCCCAGTAGTCATCAAGACGGTATTGCTGGATATCGGCACCTATTCGATATAGATCACGCTCATTGGCATTGATTTCAACTTTAGTGCTGAATCCACGATTATCACCTTCCGTTTCCATCGGCATACCATAAGCAGGTGGCGCCATTCCTGTTTGATATAAAAATTGTTTATCATCACCAAAATCCATTTTGTGATGGGTTTTTTCTCTGTAGAGCGAGGTTTCCAATGCCCCCCAGTCAAACAGTCCGTTATAAATGAAATTAATACTATTGCTACGGTTTTCCGTCATATCCATACGTTGGTTGGGGAAGCCTTGGTAAGGAATATTCTGGTGTGCTAGTTTGACTTGTAATAAGTGATTATCGAGCTTAAAGCCAAGGTTTAAAGCGTGGTTACGGGTTTCATAGGCGGTTGATCCGACTTCATCTCCATCCAACCAGCCTCTATCTGAGGCTGCCGGTCCAGCCGCCTTGAAACTATCTGCCGCATCGTAATTATTTGCCTTACTAGTCGAACCTGTGTAATTCAGACTGAAGTTTTCTGTAGCTAATGTCGTGGATAAGTTTGCTCCACGCGCATCGCCATTACTCCGGTAAAACGCCCCGATTTCTCCTTTTGATAAAACACTGTCAGCATCTTTAGCAAACTCCGGTTGTTTGCTTTTGGCGACGATGGTGCCACCTATGCTGTCTCCACCAGCACTGACTGGAGTGATGCCTGTATAGACTTTTAATTCAGAGACATTATTTGGGGCAATATACGAAAGCGGTGGATTCATATGGTTGGCACAAGCTGAAATCAAATCCATGCCATCAACCTTGATCCGTAGACGATCATCAGCCAAACCATGAATGACCGGTAAACTCGCTATGCCACCCGCGCCATAGAGCGATACGCCTGGAATGCCTTTCAATAATGATGCCGTATCACTTGATTGGGCACGTTTTGATTTGAGCGCTTCCAGATGAAGCCCAGCGCTTTCTTGAGGAAAAGGCTGAATGGCTTGCCCAGAAACAGTGACTTTTTCTAGTTCTTCAACATCATGGCTATGCTCGGCATAGGCCATCGAGGGTAGTACAAAACTCAGCACAATGCTAAGTGACAGGCTAGTACGTTTCATTTATCTTCTCTCTCATATAACTCAACCAAAAATCATAGGAAGTTATCTCTATCAAGAAGTATGTTTTTTCAAAAAACAGTGTGTGAAATGACACAAACTCATGCTGAAATGGCATGCTAATCTGATATTTAGTCTAAAAATAAAGAGAAACTGACAGCATGGCTGCTATTACCAGTTCATATATCACCGCTTTTTTACTCGGTTTATTCAGTACAGTTCACTGTATTGCTATGTGTGGTTCGGTTATTGGCGCACTGACCTTAAGTTTGCCTAAAGAGGTTCGTGAGAGTCAGAGACGAATGCTACCGTTTGTGTTCAATTACAACGTGGGTCGTATTCTGAGCTATAGCTTTGCCGGTGTCATCGTGGGGTTATTGAGTTCACCATTAACGCAGCTCAACGCGCATTGGGTGCTCAGAGTCTTGTCAGTCATCGTCATGATTGCCATGGGCTTATATCTAGCAGGCTGGTTTCCTAAGTTTGCTCGTGCTGAGCGTATGGGGGCCCCTTTGTGGCGGTGGTTACAGCCGATAGGTCAGAAGTTGTTGCCCGTGCGTAAAGTTAGTCAGGCCTTTTTCCTTGGTATGGTTTGGGGCTGGTTACCATGTGGACTTGTTTACGCAGCACTGGCTGTGGCGGCAACGGCTGGGGATCCAGTTAAAGGTGGGCTGGTCATGTTGGCATTTGGGGCAGGCACTTTGCCCGCGGTGATGGGGGCTGGATTATTTACAGGAATGTTAGCAGCATTGGGACGTTCAGCAAACTTACGTAAAGCTGCCGGTTTACTGATCATTCTGATGGCAGTCGCGACGCTTTTCTGGCCAATGGAAAGTTTGCATGAACACCATGCCATGCCTGACCATCAACATCAGATGCAGGGGTAAACGTAATGAATGATATTTTAGGTCAATCGCCTGATTTAACTCACATTTTGCGTACATTACCCATGATTGCTCTCAGTGATGCCAGTGTTCTAATCAGTGGTGAAACGGGTACTGGCAAAGAGTTAATTGCTTTAAGCCTGCATGAACAAAGTCGCCGTCGTGACAATGCGCTTATTACGATTAATTGTGCTGCGTTGCCAACTGAAGAGGTGGAACTGGATTTATTTGGTAGAAGTAATGAACAAGGTGAGATTACGTTCCGTGGCCGGTTACTAGCGGCAGAGGGTGGTACGGTTTTTCTGGATGAAGTCGATGCTCTGCCATTATCTGTCCAGGCAAAAGTATTACGCTTTTTAGAAGCGGGTGAGTGTCAGTTGCAGGGAAGTCATCGTTTACATGTTGCCGATGTTCGTATTCTGGCAGCGACCAGTGCTGATTTACCAGCTGAAGTAAAAGCGGGAAGATTCCGCCCCGACTTGTTTTATCGCTTGCAGGTGGTGCCGATTGAGTTACCAGCCCTGCGTGATCGTTCTGAGGATATTTCCTTATTGATGAGACATTACCTGAAAGTTTATGCGGGTAATAATGCTGTAGTGAGACTATCGAAAGAAGCAGAACAGAGTCTTTTGCATTACAGCTGGCCGGGAAATATCAGAGAGTTGCAAAATTTATGTCAACGGCTTGCACTCTTGCACCCTGGAGAATTATTACAGCCCGGTGATCTACCTAGGGAAATGCGTCCGGAAGTCGCCATTCAGCAGCATCAATTTGTGCTACCAGCCAGCGGTATTGATCTCGCAAAAGTGGAACTGGATCTCATTGAACAAGCACTGGATATGGCGGCGGGTAATCGCTCAAAAGCCGCTCGCATGTTAGGGATAAGCCGCGATACACTGTTATATCGGATGCAAAAATATAACCTGTCGCCTTAATGAGGTTGTTTGTCTGAACAAGCAATGCCAAAATCATCAGCAATTTGCAGTGAGAATTGGAGCCTTCTGAGTGAGACAGTATCTGGATTTATGCCAACGTATTATTGACGAAGGCGAGTGGGTTGAAAATGAGCGGACAGGTAAACGTTGTCTGACCGTGATTAATGCTGATTTAGAATACGATGTTGCCAACAATCAGTTTCCTTTAATCACCACACGAAAGAGTTACTGGAAAGCCGCGATTGCTGAGATGCTTGGCTATTTACGTGGTTATGACAATGCGGCAGATTTCCGAGCGATTGGTTGTCGAACTTGGGATGCTAATGCCAATGATAATAAAGACTGGCTGAATAACCCTCACCGCAAAGGTGAAGATGATATGGGGCGGGTTTATGGCGTTCAGGGCCGTCGCTGGCAAAAGCCTGATGGTTCTACCTTAGATCAGTTACAAAAAATTGCCGATGATCTGAAACGTGGTATTGATGATCGAGGTGAGATTCTGACTTTTTATAATCCGGGTGAATTTGATATGGGCTGTCTAAGACCGTGCATGCACACCCACACGTTTTCTGTTTTAGGCGGCACGCTATATTTAACTTCTTATCAACGTTCCTGCGACGTGCCTCTAGGATTGAACTTCAACCAGGTTCAAGTATTCTTTTTACTCAAAATTATGGCTCAGATTTCTGGTCTTAAGCCGGGCAAGGCCTATCATAAGATTGTGAATGCCCATATCTATGAAGATCAGCTGGAGCTGATGCGTCATGTGCAATTAAAACGTGAGCCTTATCCTTCGCCTAGCTTGCATATCAACCCAGAAATTCGATCACTAAAGGATCTTGAAACCTGGGTGACCTTGGATGATTTTGAGGTTAAAGACTATCGCTATCATGAGGCTATTAAATATCCGTTTTCAGTGTGAAATAGCAATGAAATAGGTTAGGAGATGGGCATGAACAGACCATTATTGCTAGTCTGGCAAGAAGAGTTTAGTCAGCAGGTGCCTATTATTGATGAGCAGCATCGTGCCATCCTCGCCACCATCAATTCATTACATTATTTTCTACAGCAGGGGCTGGAGTTTGAGTCCTTATTACCTACCGTTAAGCTTTTGATAAGTTATATCCTGTTTCATTACAAAACAGAAGAGGGCATATTAAATTCAACGGAATATCCAGAGCTCAAAAACTATCAGCAAGCTATGGATAATCTGATAACTGAATTTAAGGTTGAGTGTCATCACGCTAAACAGCAAAAACAGCCAGAGCAAGTCCTTATTTTTCTAAAGAACTGGTGGAACAATCATCTTGAAGAGCATAAAACGATCACACCTTATCTCCATGACTGGAGCGGTGAATATTGCCGTGTAGATAAACAAAAAGAGAGAGAGAAATGAAAAAACAAATGGCTAGGACATTAACGGAATACCCGGTATGGGATCGCATGGTCCGTTGGTTTCATTGGGTAAATGTATTGTCGGTGATTGCATTGATTGCAATCGGGGTCGCTATCTTGAACAGTAAAGCCCTTGGTGTAAGTACAGATGGCAAAATTCTGTTAAAGACGTGGCATGTCTATATTGGTTATGTGTTTGTAATTAATTTAGCTGTGCGATTGTTTTGGACGTTTATCGGGAACCGGTTTAGTCGTTGGGCAGCCATTTTGCCAGTAGGGAAAAAGTATAAACAACAGCGGCAAATATACCTGGAGAGCATCAACGAGGGTAAGCCGGTGGGGTTTGCAGGACATAATCCTCTGGCACGTTTGATGGTGACCTTATTATTTATCTTATTAACGACCCAGGCGGTAACCGGTTTGGTACTGGGTGGCACTGATGTCTATATGCCGCCATTCGGAGAGAGTTTTAAGGCCTGGGTAGCAGAGAGTCCACAGACTGAAGCTTTGGTTGAGCCCTATTCAAAAGATGGTGTTAATGAGGCCGCTTATCAACAAATGCGAGATTTCCGTTCACCCTTCAAAGAAATACATGAAATCGTATTCTGGTTACTGAGCCTGGCTATCATCTTACATATTCTGGGCGTCGTATATAGCGAGCTTCGGGAACGTAATGGTCTGGTTTCTGCGATGTTTACGGGCAAAAAAGTCTTTAAAGACACGCCAGTAGATTGGGACGAGGATTAGATATGACGAGAAGTGGTGCGCTGTCTGGCGCGCCGCTTTTGCTGCCAGCGTAATAAGCCAGTAACAAATAATATTAACGGCACAAAGCCACTGATAAAGATAATAATCCGCCCAGTCAGTCCAAAGACTTCACCGTTATGTAAAGGGTGTAACCAATTCAGGATTTTATCTCCGGCTTTATCAGCCAACCCATCACGGCTGGCGACAATCTGACCATTGTATGCATTCACCCAAACCTGGGTTCTCGGGAAGCGACGACTGGGTTCGCCCTGTTGATAGAAAACGACACGCCAACTATTTTTTTGACTACCCGGCGACTCTACCCAGCGTAACTCAGCGTCGGGGAAAACTGTAAACGCTGACCTTACAGCGGCATCTGCTGAGATAACAGGCTTGTTCGCTTTTTCGTGAAGTGAACGAGTCAGATCGGGGCTTGAGGCTAATGGTGAAAAGGTGCGAATAATGTCATGTGTTTGTGTGGGTAGCGCCAACGCCGCTCCCGTTAAGCTCAGCATTAACAGCACAATAAAACCATAACTGCCTGACAAAATATGGAGATCAAACACCTTTTTGGCATAGCTGGAGCGCAGACGCCAAGCCAACACCTGGCGTAATTTTAGCCAGCCTGGCCACCATAGGACCATGCCAGAAATGAGTGATATCAGACTAATCAGGCCGATGATGCCAATAAAGGTTTTGCCGTTTTTATCTAGTAACAGGGTGTAATGCAGATTGTAGATCCAGGTCATCGCAAACTCACCCCAGAAGCGTTCACTAGTGACGTCTCGTGTGACAGGATCAAGGGTCACCATTAAAGGCGCAAACATCAAGTCGCGAGTTTCAACTGGCGTGTAATAACGCGCCATGATGGGCCAGCCTGAATGCAATGGTTGTTCAATACGCCAGGAATCCGTTCGTGTTGGAAATTGTTGATGTAACCGATCAAAGACAGCTTGTTGCTGACGGACAGGTGCTGTCGACACTGCTTCGATATCTGGATTTAACCAGATATCGAATTGCAGATAAAACACCAAAATACTGCCTGTTAGACCTAATAAGACCAGTAATAACCCTATACTGAGTCCAAGATAGGTGTGAATGTCCAGCCACAGCTGTCGAGCTTTTCTCATGCGTAATTAAAAGTCATATTGAATAGAACCATATATTGAACGGCCATCACCGGGCGAATGCATTGATTCTGAGTTCATCCAAACATACTCATAATAGCGGTCAAAAATATTTTTAAGTTCGAGATCGAGTCTGACTTTTTCTGTCAGTGCATAGCTAGCTGATGCATTAACCAAAACGTATTGACCATACTTATTAGTATTGTTTTCCTGATTTAAATAAGCATCATCCTGCGCACTGACCCAAGAAGATAATTTAAGCTTTGGTGTGGCTTGATAGTCTGCGCCGGCATCAATCAAATAGTGTGGTACATGATCAATCTCATTGCCTTTATTAAGTGGTTTATCTGCACCCGCTTTAAGGATTTCAGAGTCTTGGAATGAGGCAGCGAACCAGAGGCCCAGCTTATCAGTGGCTTGTGCATTAAATTGAAAATCTATGCCTCGACGTTGCGTTTTACCAATATTCTCACTGTCATTGTTCGCGTCACCTAACTTGGTTTTAAACTCACCATCAGCGACTTGCTGCCAGACTGCAACGCGTCCATTCAGCCAGTCTGTAGGAGTGAATTTAAGTCCGACTTCCCAACCTTCGTTAATCGATGCATCGAGATCGTTTGATAATGTGTTTTGTTTATAGCTGGCGGCACCAGAAGCGACCTGAAAGGTTTTGCCCCAGTTGGTGTATACAGCATATTGATCATTAAAAGAATAAACGGCGCTCAGCTTAGGTTGATTGATATTACCGTAATCGTTGATATCGCGATGTGTGCCGTTGTCATTTAAGCTGCCACGCACCGTATCAACACGGAAAGCAGGGACAATTTTCAGTTTTTCAGTGGGTTTATAAATGGCCTGGATAAAGCCGCCATAAATATCAAAATCGAAATTCTGGTTACGTGTCTCTGATGTTCGGTTTCGGTCCAGGTCGACGATATAACGACGACTTTCATTATTTTGCCATTCAGCACTCAGGCCGCCCATCAGGCTGAACTCATGCGCCCAGCTCACATCCGGTCGCCAGGTTAAAGTCGTTAAAGCGCCTTTATGTTCTTCTTCGGTTAATCGTTCGTTATGGTTGCCGCCTGCTGCAAAGGTGACATAACGATCTTCATCTAACTCATTTAGATAGGCCTTGCTGGTCCAGAAAAGATTATCAGTGATATCAATATCCAGATGAGCGCTGAATTGATTCATCATGCGATCACCACCATCTGCCTTGTTATGTGGTCGAGATTGTTCAGGATCATCATGTGCTTCAGCCCGTGTCAGGTAACCCGCTTCTTCACCTTCAGCTTTACCATGTCGCACAATCAAGCCAACTTGGGCACGCCCACTATTGGGTGTGTAAAACCATTTTCCGGAAAAAGTACTTTTTTCAATATCACTATGATGGCGATAACGGTTTGAGTTGAGATAACTGATTGCGTAATTTTGCGAGAAGCCATTGTTTTCTATACCACTGACAAACTGTACATTTCGTGTCGCATAGCTGCCATAAGTGACGCGGACTTTGTTATAGTTACCGCCTTGATGCGTAAAGATGCCAGCATTACCAGCAATATTATGCAAACCGTAGCGTGGGTCATTCGTGCCTCGTACGACTTCGATACTTTCGATTTCCAGAGGTGTCAGCAATTCCAGATAAGGCATATTGCCGGAGTTCTGATTACTGGGAATACCATCGATGAGGAGTTTTACTGCATTAACTTCACCTTCACCATTAAAGCCACGAAAGGAAATTTTGCCAGACTCATTACCCATACCGAACTGCGTTAACATCACACCTGGCATTTGGTCAAAAAGCTGCCATGTGTAATTGACATTTTGATCTTCAATACGGTCTTGGTTCAGCACATCAACAGATGTCGACAGATTACGCGAGGTCAATGGCCCCGTGCTATCTGATGATACAACCAGACTGCCCAAGCTCAGACTGGCATCATCAATTAACCTGTTTTCAGCAGCATAGACATTAATGGTTTGACTCACTAATAAGCCTAGACCGGCTACTTTTATAGACTTCATGATAACTCTCTCATCCGGTTTAACGTAAACCTATCAATGATAGAGAGCCTGAGTTTATTCTAATTAGGTCATTTCACTTGTTAATGAGGCAATTGACATAGTTAGACATGGCCAAGCTGTGCAAGTGAGGTTACATCAGCATCGCCGACGATGATGTGGTCCAGTACTCGGATATCCACAAGGTCAAGTGCAGACTGGATGCGTTTTGTTATGTGAATATCAGCCTGACTGGGCTCAGCAATACCTGAGGGATGATTATGAGCAAGAATAACCGCTGCAGCATTATGTTGGAGTGCTGACTTGACGACTTCACGTGGATACACACTGGCCCCATCAATCGTGCCACGAAATAATTCGTCAAACTGTAGAAAACGATGCTGATTATCCAGGTAGAGGCAGGCAAAAACCTCATGCGGGTAGGCACGTAAACGCTGTTTTATATAACGCATGGTAGTGTCTGCATCGGTAAATGCATCGCCATGTTTCAGGCTGGATTCTAAATGACGACGGCCCATCTCCAGAACGGCTTGTAATTGCACATATTTTGCCTGGCCAAGTCCATGGCCCTGACAAAACTCTTGCTGATCCGCTTCCAGTAAGCGCCGCAACGATCCAAATTCATGGATGAGTTTGCGGGCTAAGTCGACAGCGGAAAATCCTTTTACACCCGTGCGCAGAAAAATCGCCAGTAGCTCTGCATCAGACAATGCCTTAGCACCTGATAATAAAAGCTTTTCTCGAGGGCGATCATCGGCAGGCCAATCCTTGATTGCCATGATTCACTTCCTTGTTGTTGTTGCTTCCCACACTATATTTGCAGTTATTAGTAAAAACAATCACTTGTATGTACTAATCAGCTAAAAAATAGTATCCTGTGCGCCCTTTGACTTTAGCAGAAACTATGGCTGGCAAACTTTATATCAGAACATTCGGCTGTCAGATGAATGAGTACGATTCATCAAAAATGGCAGAAGTCCTGGCGGCATCTCATCAATTAGAACCTACCGATATTCCAGAAGAAGCGGACGTATTGTTGCTCAATACCTGTTCGATTCGTGAAAAAGCTCAGGAAAAGGTCTTCCACCAACTGGGCCGCTGGAAACGCTGGAAAGACTCACGTCCTAACCTGGTTATCGGTGTGGGTGGCTGTGTGGCCAGTCAGGAAGGTGAAGCCATTCGCCAACGCGCGCCGTATGTGGATTTGATTTTTGGACCGCAAACATTGCACCGTCTTCCGGCGATGCTGGAAGAAGTCAAAATCAGCCGCAAACCCAGCATTGATATCTCATTTCCTGAGATTGAGAAGTTCGATAACTTACCTGCCCCGAAAGCAGAAGGCCCGACCGCCTTTGTTTCGGTGATGGAAGGCTGCAGTAAATACTGCACATTCTGCGTTGTGCCTTATACCCGTGGTGAAGAAGTCAGTCGTCCGGTTGGTCCTATTCTGCGTGAAATTCGTCAGTTGGCAGCGCAAGGTGTACGCGAAGTCAATCTGTTAGGCCAGAATGTTAACGCTTATCAAGGTGTTATCGAAGGTGATGAAACTGCGGATTTAGCGTTACTGATTCATTACGTGGCAGCCATTGATGGTATTGAACGGATTCGTTTTACCACGTCTCATCCTGTTGAATTTTCTGACAGCTTGATTGAAGCGTTTGCCGAAGTACCTGAGTTGGTGAATCATCTGCATTTACCCGTTCAATCTGGCTCCGATCGTATTCTGACGATGATGAAGCGCGGTCATACTGCATTGGAATATAAAAGTAAGATTCGCCGATTACTGGAAGTCAGACCGAACTTAAGTATGTCGAGTGACTTTATTGTCGGTTTCCCCAATGAAACAGAAGAAGACTTTCAGGCGACCATGGATTTAATCAACGAGATTAAATTCGACCACTCATTCAGCTTTGTTTATAGCGCTCGCCCTGGGACACCGGCTGCGGCATTTGTGGATTCTGTCTCTGAAGAAGAAAAGAAACGCCGTTTGCAAATTATGCAGGATCGTTTGCGTGAGCTGGAAGATGAACATGCGAAAGCGATGGTGGGCACAACACAACGTATTCTAGTCGAGCGCGAAGCACATCGTGGTGGTGGCGATATGGCAGGTCGTACCGAGAATAACCGAGTGGTAAATTTCCCCGGTGACAGCAGTCTTATCGGTCAGTTTGTCGATGTGTATATCGAAGAAGCCTTCTCGAACTCCTTGCGCGGCGAATTAGTCGCTGATAGCGTTGCACTTTAAGCTCATCGGAATTATATAGTGACTCAAACCTCTCAAGCGCTCGATAGCATCAGCTTCGAGCTAAGCCCAGCAGATAATCCTCGCCTTGCCAACCTCTGTGGTCATTTGGATGAACATATTCGAATGATGGAGCGTGGCTTTGGGGTGGAAATCAATAATCGTGGTGTTAACTTTCAGATTATCGGTCCGGCAGACACGCTGACCTTAATTCAGGAAGTGATTCACGACTTGTACGCCGAAACCGCACAGTCAGTGTTAGCGCCTGAACAAATTCACATGGCGATTCGTAAAAGCGGTGGTGAAGATATATCCGCGGCGACAGAACCAGACAAAGAAGTGGTGATTAAAACAAAACGAGGCTTGATTAAAGCCCGTGGCGAAAATCAGCAAGCGTATTTGCGTCGGGTCATGACCCACGATATAAACTTTGGTGTGGGCCCTGCCGGTACGGGTAAAACCTACCTTGCTGTGGCTTGTGCCGTTGAGGCTTTGGAGCGTGATTTTTGTCGTCGGATTGTACTGGTCAGACCCGCAGTAGAAGCGGGCGAGCGTCTCGGTTTTTTACCGGGTGATCTAGCGCAGAAAGTCGATCCTTATCTCAGACCATTGTTTGATGCTTTATATGAAATGCTTGGGTTTGAGCGCGTGGCTAAATTAATGGAACGTAATGTCATTGAAGTGGCACCACTGGCTTATATGCGTGGTAGAACACTGAATGAATCTTTCATTATTCTGGATGAAGCGCAAAATACCACCACCGAACAAATGAAGATGTTCCTGACTCGTATGGGCTATAACTCTACTGCCGTTATTACGGGTGATATCACTCAGGTAGATTTACCCGGTTCAACACGCTCTGGTTTACGTCATGCCATTGAAGTATTGAAGGATGTGGACGGTATCGGCTTTACTTTCTTCCAGGCAAAAGATGTTGTTCGACATTCGCTGGTACAAAAAGTCATCTTGGCATACGATAAGGCTGATAAAAAAGCATGAGCGTTGTCGTGGATTTTCAGTGCGTTTATGAAGGCGAAAAGCCAGATGAACCACTGTTTACTCAATGGGCTGAAGCGGCACTATCCGAAGTCAATGAAGACTGTGAGTTGAGTATCCGCTTAGTCGATGAATCAGAAAGTGCTGAACTGAACAGTCAGTATCGTGGCAAAAATGGCCCAACCAATGTCTTGTCTTTTCCTTTTGATGCACGCATCAAATTAGAGCCTCGTTTATTGGGCGATTTAGTGATTTGCGTACCTGTAGTCAGAAAAGAAGCACAGGAACAAGGCAAGGCAGAGTTACATCATTGGGCACATATGGTGATCCATGGATGTTTACATTTATTAGGTTATGATCATATTGAATCGGATGAAGCGGAACAGATGGAAACATTGGAAATAAATATTCTGCATCAATTAGATATAGCTAATCCCTATGAATGGCAGGGAGTGGAATCATGAGTGAAGGACGACCGAGTCGCTTAGCAAATCAATCCTGGGTGCGAAAGCTCAGTAATTTATTTCTGGAGCCACAAGATCAGGAACAACTGATTGAATTAATTCGTTCAGCATCTGAACGACATATTCTGGACTCAGAAGCGCTATCTATTGTCGAAGGCGCATTAAGCGTGTCACAAATGCAAGCCCGCGATATTATGATTCCACGCTCACAAGTGGTCATGGTGTCACGTGATGCACCACCTGAAGAAACACTGAAACTGGTCACCGAAACGGCTCATTCTCGCTTTCCTGTGATGGATGATGACCGTGATGATGTGATTGGTATCTTGCTTGCCAAAGACCTATTAACCGCTGTGGTGAACAGCGGTGATTTTAATTTCGACCTGCGCGAAATATTACGTCCCGCTGTATTTATTCCTGAAAGCAAACGTTTGAATGTGTTGTTACGTGAGTTTCGGGCTCGCCGTAATCATATGGCCATCGTTGTAGATGAGTATGGTGGTGTGGCAGGTATCGTCACCATTGAGAATGTACTGGAACAAATCGTCGGTGAAATCGAAGATGAGCATGATATCGATGATGATGCGCCGATTCTGCAAAGAAATGAAAATACGTACACCATCAAGGCATTAACGATGGTTGAAGACTTCAATGAGTTTTTTGAAACCAATTGGAGTGATGAAGACTTTGATACGGTGGGTGGTTATGTCGTTAATCAGTTCGGTCACCTGCCTGAACGAGGGGAAGAAATCACGATTGATCGCTTCCAGTTCACCATTTTGCGTGCCGACAATCGTCGTTTATATCTGATGAAAATGGTGATTTTACCACCTGAAGAAGAGCCAGAAGCTGATACCGAATAATGCAAAAAAGTAATAGGCTGACAATGCAGGGTTGGAAAGGAAATATCGTTGCATTCATGGGTGGCGCTATTTTGCCGCTGGCATTTTCCCCTTTTAACCTATATCCCATTGCCATTCTCAGCCTGATTTTGCTTTTCGCCAGTTGGGATAATACAACACCGAAACAAGCCGCATGGCGCGGATGGTTATTTGGTCTTGGTATGTTTGGTGTGGGTGTGTCCTGGGTGTATGTCGCCATTCATGTTTTTGGCCATACCAGCTGGATTTTAGCAGGCATGCTGACTTTTCTGTTTGTCGCTATCCTGGCTTCTTATCTGGCGTTATTTGGCTGGCTAGTCAAAAAATGCACTTCTCATACATTCACTCTCTTTGATATCGCACTGCTGTTACCCACCATATGGTTTGGCTTTGAATTATTTAAAGCCTGGTTTTTGAGTGGTTTTCCCTGGTTAGAGCTTGGCGTGAGCCAGATAGAAGGGCCATTAGCAGGTTGGGTGCCGGTCGTGGGGGTGAATGCTGTGTCTTTCCTGGTGGCTCTGACGGCAAGCAGTTTGTTTATTGTGTTTAAACATAAAAAGCCATTATTCATTGTGCCTGTTATCGTCATATGGGTGGGAGGACAAGGGCTAAAATCTGTTGAGTGGACTCAGCCTTCAGGCGAAGCTATTAACACTACGATCGTGCAGGGTAATGTGCCACAGGATGTAAAGTGGAGCCCCGAACAGCTTGTCAGTACGCTTGCACTCTATCAGAAGTTAACCGAGCAACATTGGGACAGCCAACTGGTGGTTTGGCCTGAAAATGCCGTTCCTGCTTTTTATCATCAGCTGAAAGATTTTTTTATCGACCCGCTCATTAAGGAAGCGAAACAACACAATACGGATATTTTATTAGGCTTGCCTTTTGAAGATGAAAACGGGCAAGACTATTACAACAGTATGATGGTGGCTGGTGAGGATGCTGGTTTCTACCATAAGCGTCATTTGGTGCCGTTTGGAGATTATGTGCCTTTTGCCTGGTTAAGAGGCTTGATTGCTTTCTTTGATTTGCCGATGTCTGGCTTTGTACCAGGACCAGAGCAACAAAGTCTGTTAAAAGCCTCTGGGCAGCAAGTTGGCATCTCTATTTGTTATGAAGATGTGTTTTCACTTGAAGTTTTGGATTCCTTGCCGGAAGCTTCTATTCTGGTGAATGCGACTAATAATGCCTGGTATGGGGATTCATTTGCGCCGCATCAGCATTTACAAATTTCACGAAGTCGTGCCCTGGAGACTGAGAGACCGTTGGTCCGAGCCACGACAAACGGTATTTCAGCATTTGTTGATTATAAAGGCCGTATTCAGTCACAAACGCCTCAGTTTGAGCAGGCAACGCTGACGACAAACATTCAACCAAGGCAGGGAGCAACGCCGTATGTCACCGCGAAGCGTTGGCCAATATTTATTCTGATAGTGCTTATCATGGCTATTTGGTTTTATTATCGTCGTCAAGCGAGTTTGAGCTAAATATTATGCAGTTACTGACGATTCAGCGCATTCTAGGAATTTTACTGTCACTGTTCAGTATTACCATGCTGCCGCCGGTTTTGGTGTCCTGGTATTACCAGGATGGAGCCAGTAGTGCGTTTTTAACGGCGTTTGTTTTGCTGTTAATCATTGGATTATTGTTCTGGTTACCTGTTAGACACCATCGTAAAGAGCTAAAAATACGTGATGGTTTTATCGTGGTGGTGATGTTCTGGATTGCATTAGGCTTATCTGGGTCACTCCCTTTCTTTTTGACTGAAGTCCCAAAAATGTCGTTTACCGATGCTGTATTTGAGTCGATGTCTGGCTTAACTACAACTGGGGCAACAGTGCTAACAGGACTCGATACACTGCCCAAAGCCGTATTATTTTATCGTCAGTTTTTACAATGGCTAGGCGGCATGGGGATTGTCGTCTTGGCTGTCGCTATTTTGCCCTTATTGGGTGTGGGTGGTATGCAGCTCTATCGTGCTGAGACTCCGGGGCCGATGAAAGATGCGAAACTGACACCTCGCATCACCGAAACAGCCAAGGCGCTCTGGTATATCTACTTATCATTAACCATTGCTTGCGCCATTGCTTTCCGTTTAGGTGGCATGACTTGGTTTGACGCCATTTGTCATAGTTTCTCAACAGTGGCTATAGGTGGTTTCTCCACACATGATGCCAGTATTGGTTTCTTTGATAGCGCCACGATTGAAATGATTACCGTCGTTTTTATGTTGATCTCTGGTATGAACTTCTCGCTACATTTTCTGGCTTGGCGTCATCGTAGTATCAAACATTATTGGAAAGACTCAGAGTTACGAACTTATTTGGCCATTCTCGGTGTTATCTCGGTCGTGACATCCAGTTATCTGTATTTCAGTGCTACCTTTGATAATTTGTGGACTGCGGTCCATCAAGGTGTTTTCCAGACAGTATCTATTGGCACGACTGCTGGTTATACCACTACAGATTATTACCTATGGCCTGGTTTCTTACCTATCCTGTTATTGATGGCAAGTTATATCGGTGGCTGTGCTTTTTCTACGGGTGGCGGCATCAAAGTCATCCGTATTATGTTGCTGTTTAAGCAGGGCTACCGTGAAGTATTACGTCTGATTCACCCTAATGCGGTCTTTGCCATTAAGGTGAATGGTAAAGCCCTACCTGCGAAAGTGGTTGGCGCGGTATGGGGCTTTTTTGCTATGTATGTGTTCTGTTTCAGTATCATGCATTTGTTTTTAATGTCGACCGGACTCGATGTGGTCACGTCATTCTCGGCAGTAACTGCCTGTCTAAATAATCTGGGACCTGGTCTGGGTGAAGTTGGTGCCAACTTTGGTGATATCAATGCTCCATCTAAATGGGTTCTGGCCATGGCTATGTTATTGGGACGTCTGGAAATATTTACATTACTTGTCGTATTAACCCCTGCATTTTGGCGCCGTTAGCTTTGGATGTGCAGAAAAAATGGGATGCCATATATTCAAAGCAGGATGCTGAACTTGCAGCGTCAACGGTTTCACTGGTATTAGAGCAAAATCAACATTTATTGCCGATAACCGGGCTGGCACTGGAGCTAGCTTGTGGCCTGGGGGCGAATAGTCTTTTTCTGAGTGAAAAAGGCTTAAAAGTTCACAGTTGGGATATCTCTGCGGTTGCTATTTATCAACTAGATAAAATGGCCTTAAAAAGAAATGCTGACATTCACACCCAACAGCGTGATGTTATCGCTAATCCGCCTGAGGACAATCTTTATGATGTCATTGTGGTGTCTCATTTTTTGGACAGGGACCTGACGGCAAAGATCATATCGGCGCTCAAACCTGGAGGCATATTGTTTTACCAGACTTTTTGCCGTGATAAGGTCAATGATAGCGGACCTAGCAATCCCGCTTTTTTATTGGCAGATAATGAGTTGCTTAGACTATTTAACGCGCTCAAAGTAAGAGTTTACCGTGAGGAAGCCTTGATTGGACAATGTGATTTAGGTTGGCGAAATCAAGCCATGCTGGTGGCTGAGAAAGTATAAACATAATTTATTATAAATAAACTTGCCTGAAGTCGGGTTGATCTATAAAATAACGCGGTTCTAAAGCTCGTAACCTTATGGTTACAGCAAGATTTTTGCAAACACACATTAACGAGTACAGATATGAAAGCGGATATCCATCCAGATTACACCGAGATCAATGTTACCTGTAGCTGCGGTAACACCTTTAAAACTCGCTCTACACGCACTTCAGACTTGACTCTGGATGTGTGTTCAGAATGCCACCCGTTCTACACTGGCAAACAAAAAATGTTAGACACGGCGGGTCGTGTTGATAAATTCCGTCAGAAATACGGTAAATAATCTGTCGGAACCACAGAATGGTTTGAATTATGATTGACGTATTAGTAAAAGCTAGTACAAGTCACGACAGAATACGAAGCCTCTGCTTAATCGCAGGGGCTTTGTTGTTTCTGGGGCTTGGTGGCTGTGCAACAAACCCGGTAACCGGGGATCAAAACTTCGTCATGTTTGGCGAAGATTCTGAACTGCAAATGGGCAGAGAAAACCATCCCAAAATCATTGCAGAATATGGTCGCTACGATGACGAACAACTGCAACGTTATGTGCAGGGAGTTGGAGAAAAGCTGGCTGCTGTCAGTCACCGTACAGATCTGGTCTACCGATTTACGGTATTAGACTCTCCTGTTATTAATGCGTTTGCTTTGCCGGGGGGGTATATCTATATCACTCGGGGGCTGATGGCATACCTGAACTCTGAAGCAGAACTTGCGGCAGTACTTGGTCATGAAATTGGTCATGTCACAGCCAGACATGGTGTCAGACAACAGAGTGCGGCGCAGGCTGCCAATATTGGTTACACACTTGGGTCATTATTGATACCTGAGCTGCGCAACGCTGGTTCTCAAAATATATTCAACATGCTGGGCGGTGCATTATTGAGTGGGTATGGTCGCGAGCATGAGCTTGAGTCAGATCGCTTGGGTGCTGAATATCTGGCTAGAGCTGGCTATGATCCGAGCGCGATGATTGATGTGATTTCTGTGTTAAAAAACCAGGAAATATTTGCTGCTGCTGAAGCCAAGAAGCAAGGACGTGACTATCAAGGCTATCATGGCCTGTTTGCCAGTCATCCAGATAACGATACGCGCTTACAGGAAGTGGTGGCTGCTGCTGGTAAAAATAAAGTGGCTGATGGCCGGATTGAGAAAGCGGCCTACTTGGAACATATTGCTGGCATGACATTTGGCGATAGTGAGGATCAAGGCATACGATCTGAGAATCATTTTTACCATCTATCTATGAACTTTGCCGTTGATTTTCCTGAGAAGTGGCATATCAACAATAACCCCGACAGTTTGCAAGCGATTGCTCCTGATGGCAAAGCGGTGATAGAGATGGGGGCGGCAGATTTGAATCGTCAGTTATCACCTGAGCAATTTATCAAGCAGCGGTTAAAAATCACGACGATCCGATCTGGCCAGGCTTTTGAAAGTCATGGATTATCAGGTTATACCGGTATTGCTTTAAGTCAGAATAAAACGATCAGGGTTGGGGTGGTATACCTGAATGACAAAGCCTTTATTTTCTTTGGCGGTACTGAAAGTAGCAATATGTTTAGCAGCTATGATCCGGCTTTTCTGACAACGATTAAAAGCTTACATCGTTTAAGAGATGATGAAGTGAAACTAGCCCAGGAATTAAAAATTCAAATTGTGAAGGTGGGTAAAAGTGATAACTATGCTGCGTGGGCAAAACAGAGCAGAATCAGTAATAGCCCAATCGAGCAATTGCGTTTACTCAATGGTGATTACCCGGACGGCGAATTACAGCCCGGGCAGTTAGTAAAACAAGTTCGGTAAATCAGAATAGTTCAATTACCGGTGACGAGCCGCTATCACCTTGTCCTGATAGCGGTGCCATCCGCTTCGGTACATACTCTTCTCTGAAGGTTTCGTATATTGCATCCGTTGCTTCTGGTCTGGCGAGCAAACCCGTGGCAGGATCAATTCTCACTGTCACCATACCCACTGGTGGTTCCAGAGGAGATTCTGGCATACCTTCCAGAGCGACCTTCATAAAGTCTATCCACATAGGCAGGGCAGCACGTCCACCCGTTTCATAACGCCCCAACGAGCGTGGGTTATCAAATCCTACCCAGGCTACAGCGACCAGTTCCGGATGGAAACCATTAAACCAGGCATCTACCTGATCATTAGTTGTTCCTGTCTTTCCTGCGAGATCATTCCGTCCAAGACTCATCGCTTTACGCCCCGTGCCGTGTTTAACGACATCACGCAATAGACTGTTCATGATGTAATTATTCTGTGGTGTCATGATGCGTTGCGCGGCATGGAACTCGTCATTATCGTCATTAGAGGCATCCAGTAAACAGGTTTCACACACGGTATCTGGCGTGGCCTGCATCACAATCTTTCCTGAAGCATCTTCAACACGTTGAATAATGTAAGGTTCTACTCTATAGCCGCCATTAGCCAGTGAAGAATAGGCACGAGCCATATCCCAAGGTGCTGCACTGCCACTACCTAATGCTAAAGATAGATTTTTGTGCATCATGCCCGGTTTAAATCCAAACCGCTCTGCATACTCAACAGCATAGTCTGCGCCGATATCACGCAGCAAGCGGATAGAAACCAGGTTGCGGGAATGAATTAAGGCTTCTCTTAAGCGCGTGGGACCAAAGAATTTGCCGCTGTAGTTTTGTGGGCGCCAGACATTCTCTAAGCCAGGATCATCAAATACGACTGGCGCATCATTGACGATGGTAGCGGCGGTGTAGCCTTTTTCCAGTGCGGCAGAATATATAAACGGCTTAAATCCAGAGCCAGGTTGACGACGAGATTGAGTCACCCGGTTAAACTTATTATTGAAGAAGTCAAAACCACCATTCAAAGCGGTGACAGCGCCATCATACGGTGCAATTGCTACCAGTGCGCCCTGTGCCTCGGGTAACTCAGCCAGCTCCCAGTTCGAACTGGTTAATTGTTCAACTCGAATAATGTCACCGGCCTTAATCGCATCGGTGATTTTCTTTGGCACAGCGCCTCGGCTATTGGTACTCAGTTTTTTCTGAGCCCATTTCACCGCATTGAGTGGTAAATGTGCGTAACCCCAGTTCCTG
Organism: Methylophaga sp.; assembly: GCA_002706095.1. Classification (GTDB taxonomy): domain Bacteria; phylum Pseudomonadota; class Gammaproteobacteria; order Nitrosococcales; family Methylophagaceae; genus Methylophaga; species Methylophaga marina. Next base: position 139,650 of record PAJP01000004.1, read on the forward strand.
ATGTATAACTCAGCTTTTTCGTCAGTGGTTTCAATCACAAGGGCTGTTTTTAGTGGACCAATATTGTCGTAGTCTTTCAGAATTTTATCGAGAGCTGCTCGATCTGATAGGTCCTCTGGTAAAGCTATATTGGTGACTGGACCGCGATAACCATGTCGACGATCGTAGTCTAACAGTGCAGTCTGTATGGCTTTATTAGCAGCTTGTTGATGCTTGGCACGAATTGTTGTGTAGACATTAAAGCCATTGGTATAGGCTTCTTCACCAAACTTGGCGATTAGGTCTGTACGTACCATTTCTGAAACGTAAGGGGCATATACTTTGATTTCCGGACCGTGATAGCTTGCCGTAACGGGCGCTTGTATAGCCTGATCGTAATCTTCTTTTTTGATAAAACCCACTTCCCACATACGGCGTAAAACATAATTGCGTCTGATAGTGGCTCGTTCTGGGTTTGCAATAGGGTTGTATGCTGAAGGTGCTTTGGGTAAACCGGCGATCATGGCCATTTCTGATAAAGATAATTTATCTAGTGGTTTGCCGTAATAGACATTAGCCGCTGCGCCAACACCGTAGGCGCGGTTGCCTAAATATATCTTATTCAGATAGAGCGATAAAATGTCTTCTTTGGATAAAACTTTCTCAATTTCAAGGGCGAGAATAATTTCATTTAATTTTCTTAAATACGTTTTTTCATTAGATAAGAAAAAATTGCGCGCAACCTGCATAGTAATCGTACTACCACCTTGCGATTTTTCCCCTGTCACTAACAAAGAATAAGCCGCGCGGATAATACCTTGATAATCAACACCAGGATGTTGGTAGAAGCGATCATCTTCCGCCGCTAGAAAAGCATCAGCAAGCGATTTCGGGATTTCATTGTACTCAACAGGGATACGTCTTTTTTCACCAAATTCGGCCATTAACAGGCCTTCAGAACTGAAAATCCGTAGCGGGATTTGTAACTGTGTTTCCTTGAGGGTATTGGTGTCTGGCAGTTTCGGCGCCAAAAAGAAATAGACAACGCCAACGGCGATAAGTGTCAACAACGCTAGAATTAAAATAAGCTTTGTAGTGAAACGAATAAATCGATGCATGTAGACTTGGCTGTTATGTAAGAAATGATGTGAAAGTATATATTGAGTCACAAATAATAACAGTGAGAGAGTTCAAATCACTAGTTTTATTGATATATTTAGGTTGACAACCCCAATAATCTTAATAAACTACTTTAAGTAAGAGTGCTAAGTGGGCTTATGCAATTGAATCAACGGGAATTGAGGCGATAAATGTTCGGACGAAAAAAATCCCCTTTGCTAGGAATAGATATCAGTTCTTCGGTAGTAAAGGTATTAGAACTGAGTAAAAAAGGTGAGAAGTACACTGTCGAGTCATATTCCGTTGAGCCATTGCCTGTTAATGCCGTGGTGGAAAGCCGCATTGAAAATAGAGATGAGGTCGCTGGAGCGATTAGACGAGCAGTCAAACGTTCCGGTACCAAAGCCAAAGAAGCCGCTGTTGCCGTGTCTGCGAATTCTGCCATTAGCAAAATCGTTTCTTTCCCTGCTTCATTATCAGAACGTGAGTTAGAAGAAAACGTATTAATGGAAGCAGAAAATTATATTCCTTATCCGCTGGATGAAGTCCGTTTGGACTTTGAGATATTAGGTCCTTCAGCTGCTGATGTTGAGGCTGTGGATGTGTTGCTGGCTGCTTCCCGACGTGAAAATGTAGACGTACGTACCGAAGTCGTAGAAAAAGCGGGCTTAAAGCCAAGGCTGGTCGATGTTGAAGCGTACACCATGGAAAATGCTTTCGAGTTAATCGCGCGTCAATTACCACATCATGGACAGGGATTAACTGTTGCTGTAGCGGATGTGGGGGCCACCTTAACGACCTTACATGTTTTAGTCGATGGCAAGATTGTATTTACTCGGGAACAAACGTTTGGTGGCAGGATGTTAACCGAGGATATTGAGCGCCATTATGGTATGTCATACCAGGAGGCCGGACGTGCTAAAAAGGATGGCAGTTTACCCGACGACTATGGCCCAAAAGTGCTTGAGCCATTTAAACGTTCGATGGCCATGACCGTCACGAGAGCATTACAGTTTTTCTTTTCCGCGTCGACACAGTACCAGTCTATTGATCATATTATCTTGGCTGGAGGCTGCGCATCTATCAATGGTATCGATACGATGATTGAAGAAGAAACGGGTACTTCAACCTCTATTGCGAATCCCTTTGCTGAAATGATTCTTGGTTCACGAGTGAAGATTCAGGCATTGAGTAATGATGCTCCCTCGATGATGATTGCTTGCGGCTTGGCAATGAGGAGTTTTGACTGATGGCACATATCAATTTACTGCCATGGCGTGAAGAACGAAGAGAAGAGCGGCAGAAACAGTTTTATTTAGCGATGGGCGCGACTTTTTTGTTTGCAGCCCTTATTTTTTATCTTGTAATGAGTTATGCCAATAGCTTGATTAGCGAGCAAAATCAAAGAAATACCTTATTACAAACAGAAATCGCCAAGTTAGATATCAAGATCAAAGAAATTCAAGATCTGGAGCAACAGAAAAAACGCCTGCTAGCGCGTATGCAGGTTATTCAAGACCTACAGGAAAGCCGTCCCAAAGTGGTTAAAGTGTTCGACTCCATCGCTCGAGTCGTGCCTGAAGGCATCCATTTGGAAAAAGTAGTACGGACAGGGAACACCATTACATTCAGTGGCACAGCAGAATCGAATGCCCGAGTATCTGTGTTCATGCGCCAACTAGATGAAAATCCGGAATACGGCGAATCTCGTCTACAAGTCATCAAACGCACATCCAGCAACAACAATGCAATTAGACAGTTTACGGTGGAAGTAAACGAATCAACTGATGCTACTCAGGAGGATAAATAATGGATCTCTCCTCTATCAATGAATTGGATTTTAATGAAAGTGGTGAGTGGCCAACGCCGATAAAAATTATTGCTGGTGTTTTGATATGCCTGTTGGTCTGGGCAGGAGGCTATTACTTCATATTGAAAGATAAGCAGGCAGAATTGACAAAGCTTGAACAGAAAGAAGTGGAGCTCAAACAAATTTTTGAGATTAAACAAGCTAAAGCTATCAATCTTGAAGCTTACAAAGAGCAATTAGCTGAAATGCGCGTGATGTTCTCTTCCATGCTTGAGCAGTTACCTAAGAAAAGCGAAGTACCAGATTTACTCGTGGATATCACCCGAACAGGGTTGATAAACGGCTTGGAGTTTGAGTTATTCAAACCTGAAGGTGAAAGACCTGTAGATTTTTATGCTGAACTGCCGATACAAATGACGGTAACCGGTACCTATCATCAATTTGGCGAGTTTGTCAGTGGGGTAGCATCGTTACCACGAATTGTCACGCTTCATGACATCAGTATGGGGCCTATGAGTCAGGCAACAGGTAAGATGACAATGAATGTTACCGCCAAAACATATCGTTATTTTGATGATGATAAATAGAGTGACAATGAATATGAAAACAATTCACACATCATCAAAAGCCTTATTAAACGTAATCGGTACTCTATTAGTGATGTTGTCTTTGACTGCATGTGATCAGGATAAAGCTGACTTAACCGTGTATATCGCCGAGGTAAAAAGTCAACAGAAATCAGATATAGAACCGATACCTGTCATGAAGCCTTATGAAAAATTTGCTTATGCAGCGTCAAGTTTACGTGATCCGTTTATTCCTACTGTTATTGATGTACCACAACCTGCACCAGAACCTGTCATAGATAATGGTATTCGCCCTGATGAAAACAGACGAAAAGAAGTGTTAGAGTTTTTTGACTTATCTCAGTTGCAGTATGTTGGTACGTTAGAGCAAGAGCAGGTCTGGGCACTTGTTAGAGCACCTGACGGTGTTATTCACCGTGTGCAAACAGGCAATTACATGGGGCAGAATAACGGTAAGATTATGGAAATCAGCGACTCAAAGCTGATTCTCAAGGAAATCGTTCCTCAGGGCGGTGGTGGATATATTGAACGAGAGACTTCCGTTCCAGCGGTAGAGGTAAACTAGTCAATGAAAATGATGAGAGATCAAAAAGTCATGGATACACAGCAATCATTAGAAACCAAATCCAGCTGGAGCGTTAGATTGAAACATCATTTATTCTGGCTAACTGCTCTATTTGTAGCTAATACCGCTGCTGCGACAGATATAACTGCTGTGGATTTCAGTGCGTTGCCTGGTGATAAAGCGAAGATCCTGGTCCAGTTCTCGGATGACTTTCCTGAGCCACACAGCTTTTCAACGGATGACCCAGCTCGCATTGTGATTGATTTTGCTGGAGTAAAAAATGCACTCCCACAAAGAGTGAAACAGGTGAATGTTGGCGTCACCAAAAGCATTGCGGCTGTAGAAGCTGGTGACCGCACACGAATGGTTATCAACTTACTGCAAAAAGTGCCATACACCATTACACGAAACAATCGTCAGATGACTATCAGTATCGATAGTGCCAATGTAGCGAAAAATAAAACATCTACCGGTTCTGCATTAAACAGCGTCAAGGATATTGATTTTCGACGTGGAGACGATGGACAGGCTCGTTTAGTGTTAAAGCTGGCTAATGACAACGCAACCATGGATGTGAAACAACAACGTGGAGATATTGTTGTCGATTTGAGTAATGTGTCGTTGCCGGAAAATCTTCATCGCCGTCTAGATGTGATGGACTTTGCCACGCCTGTTCAATTCATCGATACAGAAAGTAAAGACGGCGGCACACAGTTAACGCTAACCACAAAAGGCAAATATGAGCACCTTGCCTATCAATCTGAAAATACATTAGTGGTTGAAGTAAAACCTGTTGCCGATGACGAGTTGAAAAAAGGTGGGCGCAATGAGTTTGGTTATACTGGCGAAAAACTCTCACTCAACTTCCAGAATATTGAAGTGCGGGCTGTACTTCAGCTTTTAGCTGATTTTACAGGCATGAACCTCGTTACCAGTGACACCGTGACTGGCAACCTGACTCTACGTCTAAAAAATGTTCCCTGGGATCAAGCTCTGGATATCATCTTAAAAACGAAAGGCCTTGCCATGAGACAAAATGGCAATGTGATGTTAGTTGCACCAGCTTCAGAAATCGCCGCCAGAGAGAAACAAGAACTGGAAGCTCAAAAACAACTTGTTGAGTTAGAGCCACTGTATACGGAGATTAAAGAAATCAAGTTTGCTAAAGCCGATGAGCTGGCAACCTTGTTACAAGGTGACGGTAAAGAATCGGGTTTCTTATCTGCCCGAGGTAATATTACGATTGATGCCAGAACTAATTCTCTGTTAATTCGTGATACGGCAAAAGGTCTGACTGAAATCAGTCAAGTCATTGAACAATTAGACAAACCTGTCAGACAAGTATTAATAGAGTCACGTATTGTTATTGCAAATAATGACTTTGAGAATGAATTAGGTGTTCGTTTTGGGGCGTCTGGTCGTAGCCGAACCTTGGGTGTGGGTACGTCTGGCTCATTAGATGGCTTGACCGTGACTGATGGTGTGAGTAATCCAAACTTGGTCACACCCGCAACCGGCACACGAACATTAGGTCAGGATTTAAATGTGAACCTTCCTGTGACAGATGCTTCTGGCACCATAGGACTTGCTTTAACAAAACTTCCACTAGGAATGATACTAGAGCTTGAATTATCAGCCATGGAGACCGAAGGTAAAGGTGAGGTTATTTCTTCACCACGAGTGATTACCTCTAACCAAAAGCAAGCTACCATTGAGCAAGGGACAGAAATACCGTATCAGGAAGCAACATCAAGCGGCGCAACGAATGTGTCGTTCAAAGAGGCCGTGCTGAAGCTGGATGTGACACCTCAAATTACACCTGATGATCGTATTGTGATGGACTTAGAAGTCAGCAAGGATGCCGTTGGTAGTTTATTCAATGGTATTCCGAGTATTGATACCCGTAAAGTTCAGACACAAGTCTTAGTTGACAATGGTGAAACAGTAGTTTTGGGTGGGATTTATGAACAAACAAAATCTGACACGGTAGAGCGTGTCCCGTTTTTTGGTGATTTACCTTACGTTGGCTTTATGTTCAGAAATACGAATAAAACAGATTCAAAACGTGAATTACTGGTTTTCATCACACCCAAAATTGTAAAAGAAGGATTTCAATACTGAAATCAGTCATTATCGGTTAAAATGAAAAAGCCGGATCTTATGTGATCCGGCTTTTTTGTCATCAGCATTTGGATTAAACCACTTTGAGTTTAGGAAATATATTTCTTGTTGGGCCGATGGGCGCAGGTAAATCTACAATAGGTAGACAGCTTGCAAAAGCTCTACACAGGAAGTTTTACGATAGCGATAAAGTTATTGAAAAGCGAACAGGTGTGTCTATTTCCTGGATATTTGAAATGGAAGGGGAATCTGGCTTTAGAGACAGAGAATCAAAAGCGATTGATGAATTAACTGATTTGAAAAAGGTAGTTGTGGCTACTGGTGGCGGTGCGGTTTTGTCTGAACAAAATCGTCAATGGCTTAAAACGCGTGGCCAGGTTATTTATTTATCTGCATCGGCAGAGCAATTATATCGACGTACAGCCAGAGATAAAAAACGTCCCTTATTACAAAACACCGATAGACGTAAACAAATTGAAAACTTACTCTCAATTCGAGATCCTCTCTATCGTGATGTGGCTGATATTATTGTAAAAACAGGTGAGCAATCTGTTCAGCATACCGTCAATGAAGTGATTCGTAAGCTGAAAGAATTAGACAAAAAAAGTGAAACGCATGAAAACGCTACAGGTTGAATTAGCAGAACGCAGTTATCCCATTTATATCGGGACTGAGTTATTGTCACAGAAAGAGTTGCTAAGCAAGCATATCAAACGTCGCGAAGTCGTGATTGTGACGAATGAGACCATTGCACCTTTATACCTTGAGAAAGTGAGTGCTTTACTGACCGAGTTTAAGTGTGAATCTGTCATTTTGCCGGATGGTGAGTCGTATAAAACTCTCGAGGTAATGAATCAGATTTTTGATAAGTTACTCTCGGAGCAGTTCTCAAGGCAAGTGACATTGATTGCACTTGGAGGGGGCGTTATCGGTGACATGACAGGGTTTGCTGCGGCATGTTATCAACGGGGTGTACCATTTATCCAAATACCCACCACCTTGTTATCACAAGTTGACTCTTCCGTGGGCGGAAAGACTGCGGTGAATCATGCTTTGGGTAAGAACATGATTGGCGCGTTTTATCAGCCGCAATGTGTCATTGCGGATACCAACACACTCAATACCCTGGATGATAGACAATTAGCTTCCGGTATAGCGGAAGTCATCAAATATGGCTTGATTAATGATTTGGCTTTTTTTGAATGGCTGGAAAACAATATTTCAGCGTTAAAGCAGCGTGATCCACAGGCATTAGCCTATGCTATCGAGCGTTCATGTCAGGATAAGGCCGATATTGTTGCTAAAGACGAGACAGAACAAGACGTTCGTGCATTATTAAATTTAGGTCATACTTTTGGTCATGCCATTGAAACGGGCATGGGCTATGGCAATTGGTTGCATGGCGAAGCGATTGCAACCGGGATGTTAATGGCCGCCGATCTGTCAGCAAGACAAGGTTGGATGTCAACTGAGGATGTTGCACGTATACGAGATTTATTCATTGCTGCAGGGCTACCAGTTGATGGACCACAACAAATGTCTTCTGACGACTTTATGTCATTAATGTCAGTTGATAAAAAAGTTCAGGATGGAGTCATTCGCCTGGTGTTATTGAAAGGCATAGGCAAAGCCATTATCAGTGATAATTATGATGCAGATAAACTGCGTGAAACACTGATGGCATTTCAAAAAGAACTATAGGTGCTGAATGAGTGATATTGCTGCAACATCGCCAGAGCCAGCATATATCACTAAGCTGGCTTTACGTCATCTTCCTTTCTCTGAGGTAAAAGAGACGCAAGACTTTTTCGATGGCCGCTATATCAAGCAACGACGTTTACTGATATTACATTTATTAAGATCTACTACTACTCCCATTCTGTTGCAGGCAGATTCAGGGGCAGGTAAGACAACGTTATTACAGCAACTACAGCGTCAGGCACCGTCTGATATACGGTTTTACAGCTGGCAGAAAAATGTGTCAGCTGCTGAGCAGTATCAAAGCATGTTAAAAATATTAGCGACTGAAACGGCTTCGACACGAGATGAAACAGCGCTAACGAATATTTTAAAAGAGCGGTTCGGTCATCTAAAAAAACTCAACATTACTCCTGTCTTACTGGTTGACGATGTGCACTTGTTGACGGAGGTTGAGCAGCAAGTCTTACAAGTCTGTCTCAGCTGGCAAGATGAGCAGAAAGAGCCAGTCATGCAAGCTGTCATAGCAATGACGGCAAAAACACCCTTTACGCTTATTTCCACGCAATGGATGGATTTACCGCCATTAGAGCTTATTGAAACAGAAGCGTATTTATTACACCGCTTGAAATACGCTGGACTTCAGGGAGATAGCCCTTTCACCCAAAAAGAGATTCAATATTTAAGTAAGACATCAGCAGGGAATCTGGCAAAACTGAATGCCTTGGCGCATCAGCAATTATTAGGCATCAAAGCCAAAAAGTGGCGTACCAGACCTTCTATCAGCCTTGGAAACGTCCATTGGCTAAGATGGGGTGGAGGACTTTCGCTGGCCATTGTTATTCTGCTTATCCTAAGTTTTCAGAATCAAATCAATGAATGGATTACAGCCTCTACCACAACTGAAAATCACCTCGATTTGCCGGAAGATATTACAACCGAAGATGAGAAGCTGGCCACGGTTATTGTTGGGGATGAGCAAGAAAAAGCAGCAGAAATGCTCTCGGAACGTGAAAAGTTAGAAGCGCTACTTGCTGAAATTCCTCCTCCAGCGTCCCAGGAAAGTGAGGCTCCAAAGGCCATAGAGCCAGAACCACTCAGCGCACCTGTTCCTCAGCAACTTTCTGAGCCTGAAGAACAACCCCTCGCCGAGATATCAGTGGAAGAGCTGTCAGGGGAAAACACCAGTCAGCAATCACGTCAGGAAGCTACAGATAAAGCTGATGAGGATATGCTGAGCGCTGTTCACCAAAGAGACTGGATTCTGTCTCGTCCAGAAAAAAGCTATACATTCCAATTAATGGGATCGTGGGAAGATAAAGAAGTCGATGACTTTATCAAGGAGCATGGGCTGAAAGGCGATGTTGCCCGCTTCACCAGCTTACGCGAGAATAAACCATGGCATGTGCTTATTTATGGTGTTTATCCATCTAAGCAAGCAGCCCTAAAAGCCAGTAATCAGTGGTCTGGTGCCATGAATAATTTGCCAACCTGGTTACGTCGATTTGATAGTGTACAAAAACAAATCAAAGAAAAGGGCGTAGCACCCTAAGAATATTGTCTGCGCTTGTATCGAGTCCTGCAAAAACGACACGATAATACAAGGTTTGATTTAATTTAATAGTAGAAATGGTGCCATTTTTAATTAATGATGTTAAATCATGATCCTGGTTGAGCTTGAAGCAGACAATACCTGTCCCATGATTGATCACTTTACACTTAGCTTGTTCAAGTGCTTCGGTAAAATGTGCTGCTTGTGCAAGACGATAAGCCATTTTTTCAATAAACCATGTTTTGCCCAGCAGCTTCCAGTTTAACCATAAGGGAAGAAAAACCTCTCCTCCATAAGAACCACCAATGGTCATCTCGGGCGGCTCTGATAGGTAATCAATCGCACTCATCAATTCTGGGGCTTGATGGCTAAATAAAAGACTGCATGGTCTAGGTTGGAATAATGCTTTATGGGGGTCGAAACTCAAGCTATCGACTTTCGATATGAGTTGTTTAAGCTCATTAGCCTGTAAAAGCATAAAGCCTCCCCAGGCGCCATCTACGTGTAACCATGAGTCATATTTAGTCGCAATTGCTGTTATCTCTTCGATGGGATCCACAGCCCCCGTGGCTGTGGTTCCCATATTAGCAATAATGGCAAGTGGTGCAGTCTCTGCACATTTTTCTTCTAATGAGGCGAGGTGGATTTGTTGACGCCCGTTACATTCAATTACTTCAAAAGTGATACCGAGAATATCACAGGCTTTGGCTATGGAATAATGGCACGCTTCACTGCCATAAATCACGTTTTTATTAGTGTCTGACTGCTTTCTCGCCTGCCATAAAGCCTGTAGATTTGAGAATGTTCCACCATGAGTAAATTGGGTGTAAGTAAATCCAAACTCTTCTGCCAGCGTGTAACGAAGTTCTGTTTCAGCTTGTTTGAGTTTGGGATAAAGCTCAGGAGATAACAGATTGCCATGATGGTGCAATGCCAACTGCATACCTAACTGACTGTATGGTGCCAGATCGGGTGTCATATGAGCTGCCCAACATGCATTCTGGTAACGGCTGGCCTCTTCGACAAGATCCTGATAACTGATATCAGACGAAAGATTTTCCCGTGCATTATCTGCTTGTGCTGTCTGGCTTATTCCATCCTCAGCATCATAGTTATGTTTCATGTTTGTTCATTGCAGTACAAGACCTTTGTCGGGAAACAAGGCTTGCTGTTGAAAGTGAAACAGGCGTGTCATAACGGGCTGTTGATGGAATAAGGGCAGAAAGCCACTGTCCAGGACGTTATGATTAATTAAAGATTTTATCTGACTAGAAATAACGGTACTGCGTTTAATGATGCTGAGCTCATCCGCCTTGAGTGACTGACTCAGCCACAAGGCCATGCTATCTGAAGTAATATTCCAGCTATGTTTTAACTCTGCTACAGACAATACTCTATGATCGGGAAGCCAGATATATAAACCATTTTTCAATAGCGTTGTCTGTTGCTCACCTGGGTAGTAGAAAGGGCGACAATTCGGTGCTAGATCTTTTATTAATAAACCAAATTGTGACATGGCTAAGATGGCCATATGATGTGCTGTCGCATCACTAAAGCGGTGTAAACGTTGAGCATGCCGAACTTCATCAGCAAAAGGGCCACCGCCAGGTACGATAATCACGGTTTCGTATTCGCTGGCTCGACTTAATAATGTTAGCCATTGCTTAAGTTCTGGCGTATGAAAAAGACTACCACCCAGTTTAATAATTCGCATGTTATTGTAAAAATTGAATTAGGTTAATCATTGCTGCTGCTTTATCGTGCACTTCCTGGTATTCCTCATCTGCATCAGAGTCTGCCACAATTCCGCCTCCAGCCCAGAATCTTAGACGATTATCACTGAATACCATGGTGCGAATAGTAATGTTGGTATCCATATTACCATCAAAACCAATATAGCCGATGCTTCCACAGTAGACACCGCGACGTTGGGGTTCAAGCTCTTCTATAATTTCCATTGCTCGTAGTTTTGGCGCGCCAGTTATAGAGCCGCCAGGGAAACATGCTCTGAGTAAAGTCACCGCTGACTCTGTCTTGGCCAAGGTACCTGTAATCGTGCTCACGAGGTGGTGGACAGTGGCAAAGCTCTCCAATGCAAAAGGGTGAGGGACCTGAATACTTCCCGGTTCACAAACCTTACCAATATCATTCCTTAGCAGGTCGACAATCATTAAGTTCTCGGCACGATCTTTTAGGCTGTTTTGAAGTGACTCAGCAAGCAATCGATCTTTTTCAGGATTATGGCGATCGCGAGGTCTTGTTCCCTTGATAGGTTTTGTTTCTACCTGTGTTCCCTCAACACGCAATAAGCGTTCTGGTGAAGAGCTTAAGACCGAGACGGTACCCGTATCAAAATAGGCTGAAAAGGGCGCTGAATTTTGTTTTCTTAAAGCCTGATATGCCAACCATGAATCACCTTCAGCATTAACTTCGAAGCGCTTTGCCAGATTAACCTGATAACAATCGCCCTCAGTAATGTAGTTTTTTATTTTTTTGAAAGCTGACTTATACGATGTCGTATCGAAGTTACTTTTTAATCGACTGGTGATATTGAATGTTCTTGCTTGCTTGTCAGCTAAGGAGTTCAAGGTTTTGAGCAAGTCTGACCATCTATCCTCTGTATGAGGATCAAGACCATGACTAACCAGCCAGCTACGTTTCAACTTGTGATCAACGACGACTGCCCAGTCATAAATGCCCACTGCCATGTCTGGAATCTGTTCAGCATCTTCAGCCACTGCTGGTAGTGTCTCCAGATAGCGACCTAAATCATAAGCAAAGTAGCCAATCGCACCACCGGTAAAAGGTAATGATGTTGTGTCTTGTTTGTAGCGCTGTAAAAGATCATTGAGCAGTAGAAAGGGGTCGGATGTCACCGTTTTTTTATTCTGACTCTCTGAGATCACTGTTGTGCCATCAGTCGTTTCTAATGTCATAAATGGGGCAGCAGCCAGAATGTCAAAGCGGCCAATATCGGGTGAAGTATTGGCACTATCCAGCATCACTGGCCAAGGAAAGTGACGGATACGGCAAAAAAGCTCAGCGCTATCTTCAAGATAAGGGAGTTCAGTGGTTAAACGTGGGTATTCAGAGTTCATCATGTTATTTTACGATAACTGCTGTGCAGCAAGAAGCGCTAATGCCGTAGCGGGAGCATAGGATGCAGCATCAGGATGATGCTGACAGAAGGCAGCGTAATCCACATAAGGGCGATTGAGTCGTGATGCGCATTTCTCGACGATGAATTGACCAATTCCGGCACCTATAATCGGACTTGATGGTTGCCAATCAGGAAATTGACTTAATACTTGATAGCAGCCATTAAGGATCTGTTGCATTTGCTTCTCAGCAAAATAAGCGGCTACATTTTGCCATTGTGCGTCGGTGGCATCACGGGCGTCAGAGCCCAACATTCTGGCTAACCGTTGTTGGCTATGCGTTTGAGTCCATGGCTGGCCATCAGTACTACTATCTTGAATATCGCTCTCATTGAGTTGATTCAATATCAGCCAGATATCAGCACTACTGGCAAACCATTCTGCAGCCAGGGAAACCCGATTGCCGTGTAATGGGGCAGCATCACTTATCGCCATTAACGGTGTTCGTATCGCACCGGTATAAACCAGCTCGCCCGAGCATTGTCGTCCATAATCGGTTGTGGCTGTTGCCGAAACTTGGTGACGATCAATCCCAATGATATCGCAGGTCGTGCTGCCGATATCAATGAATACCGCCTGTTCAATATGTTGAGCAGCAAGCAATGCACTTGCTTGCCAGTTCATTGAAGCAATATTCTGCCATTGCTCAATCGCTTGATTTTTTGTTAGCCAAGTTGCCTGACCAGCAAAGAAACGCACGTCACTGTTATTGAGGTGAGCGTCAATAGTTTCGACAATCGCTTTCACTCCTTCTTGGCGATCAGGGAAGGCATCTACGAGTTCTCCTGTCATGGTAATGTAATGACCAGCCGTAGCTTTGGGTAATAGAGCAAGGGCAGATCTGATGCTTTCATTCAGGGCATCAATGCCTTTCCATAAGGCGCAGGGGAGTTGAAAGACATGTAGTAAATTTCCCGTTGCATCAGCATAAGCCACTTTAAGGTGTGCGCCACCAATATCCCAGCCGCAAAATGCCATATTAGTTTGTGTTGTCATGGTTGAGTGCTTGTATATGTGTATTCAATAATCTTGCAGGATTTGTTTGGCTTCGCATGGCTGGTTCTGCATAGGTTGTGGTCAGTCGCGGATTGACTTCTACTACATAAATGACGTTGTCAGTTTTGATAAGATCAACACCAACGAAGCCCCATAGCCCTGGGATTGCCATACGAATCTGTTCAGCGATTTCTTGTGCTTTCTCAATGGATAGCATATCAAATCGTTGGGCTTCAAATGCCTCTAAGTGCAGCTGTTGCTGATGTTTTTTTACATGCTGAATATTGACGGATAGTAAGTGAGACTTTTCACCTGTCATAAACAGACTCAAGCTTAGGCTGTCACCGTAAATATATGGCTGAACAATAAACCGGTCTTTGTTTAAGGTTAAAAGCTGATGTCTGGCATCAATACTGTTGAATAAATACGTGTCCTCACAGCCGGCACCATCTATGGGTTTTAAGACCCACTGATGGTGATCATGATGATCTTTGCAAAGCCATTCATCGGCTGTGAAGGTGACAGATGTCTTTATCTGATAAGCTTTAAATTGCTGATAAGTTCGGTATTTATCAGTACATAAAAGAATAGCCTCAGTACGGCAGTTGAGGATGGTTTTGGATTGTTGTTCGAGACTTTGTATTAAATCAAACAATATTAAATCCGTTTCGGGCGCGATAATGAGAAACAGGTCATAGCGTTGCTGGCATTGTAACCAAGTCTGATTGAATTGCTTCTTAGTTTGGATAGGGTAGGTGGTTATACGTTCTGTTGAGAAGGGTAAAGCAGGAAGTCGCTCATCTCGCATAATGGCGATGTGATGACCATATGCCTGTAAATCCTGACAAATGCTTGCCAGCATTAATTCACCTTCGTGCATCAAACCAGCGGAAAAAACCGTTTCTGATAACGCGCCACTGGTAAGATGTTCGTATATAAAAATTGTCATTTAAGCGGACATATTAAGAACTATGAATATTATACCTGTCATTGATATTCGTGATGGTATTGTTGTGCATGCACGGGGTGGCGAAAGAGCAAACTATCAGCCACTAAAGTCATTATTAACTCAGTCTGTGAAGCTAGAACAAGTCATTGATGATTTACTCGCGTGGTACCCGTTCAAACAGCTTTACATTGCCGATCTCGATGCGATTGAGCAAAAACAACATACGCCTCAACAATATCAACATTTAATCGACACATTTCCACAACTGAGCCTCTGGCTTGATGCTGGTATTACTGAGATGAGTGCGTATTCATATTATCCGATGTCGCCACAATTACGTCTTGTCCTTGGAAGTGAAACGCTGACAGATCTGCAATTGTTAAAAGCGCCGCATGTCAGACAACAGTCAATTTTGTCTCTGGACAAGAAGTCTGGATCCATTTTGGGCAGTGAAGAAATAGCAAAAGAGCCAGCTTATTGGACACAAACATGTATAGCCATGAGCTTAGATAATGTAGGTACAGATAAAGGACCAGACTTTGACTGGCTCAAATCATTAATGAAAGAGCAAGAATGCGTGAAATGGTATGCTGCGGGTGGAGTACGTGATGAAGCTGATTTAAGTCAGTTAGCACAAATAGGTGCCACAGGGGTATTAGTAGCCAGTGCATTGCACACTGGTAAATTAGGTCGCTCGACTATAGAACGATTAAGCAGGGACATCACTCTTCCGTAGAAGAGTGATGTATGTAAGCTTAAATCTTACTTAGCACCAAATGGGTGTTCGCTAGATTTGTATTGTGCAACAACGTCAGCCGCTTTTGGCTCACGAGCAACAGCACGTTTGATAGCTTCTTTAGTAGCGCGATAGTTCCAATCTTGGATTTTTTCATCGCTATCAGCAGTTGGAGAAATGAATACGCCAACGCAGATAAAGCAATCATCAGCTTCACCAGCTGGGATAGTGCCATCTTCAACACATTCAGCAACAGCAAGTGAAACACCACGCTGTGCTGGGCCGAACATTTGAACGGCTTGTTTCATGTTTTTGATGGTGACTTTGTTGAACATTACAGTTGCAGGCTTAACCATTAAGTTAGGCGCAACAACAGCCAACAAGCCATTAACCCCTTGTTTCTGGTCGGTGAGAGTACGGCAGAAGGCATCTTCTGCTGCAGAACCACGTGGACCCATGATTAAGTCAATGTGTGCAACGTTGTCTAAGTCACCATCTTCGATGACCAATGATTCACCTACAAGTACGCGATCGATAACTGGCATGTTATATTTTCCTGTTCCAAAAAAATTGTCAAAAAGGCTCATTTTTTTCCCTCCTTATTGTGAAAGGAAGGGTTTATACGTAATAAAGGAACGTATCACCTGCTCAGTGCCGTCCGCTAAATGCTTCGTGGTACTGAAATTCATTAAAAGAAAGCAATTGCTTAAATTTATAAAGCAACAAGGTGGCTGCAATAAGATCAGCCGATGTCCCTGGATTAATTGCTTTCTCTTTTAATTCTTTATCCCAGTGAGTGAGTGCATCAAAATGGGTCTCTACAGTACCCGTTTCTTCTATTTGGATCACAAACTGTTTTGCTCTCTCACTGACTTTGGTTGCCAGCGCAGTGGATTGCTTACGGGATATCAAGCTATCCAACGCCTTCGATAACAACTTAAGATACGCGAAAGCCGTTGCCCATTCAACACTTTCCCCAGAATTTATCGCTTTTGTCAATGATGGCAAACTCAGATCCCATAGCGTGTTGAAATTATTGATATATTGCTGTGCAATTTGATCACGATTTTTTGCTAAATCCATCGCTTCAAGCAAGGTAATGGTTGGTACTGCGCTGATATCCTGTTGGTCTTGTTTACCTAGTCCACCCGCTTCAGCTAAACGAATGGCTTGGTAGCAATCGATGGCATCATCTACAGTCAGATTATTGAGTACGACTTGAAGACGTTCTGGAAGTTCGTCAAAGGTTTCACACGACTGAACAGCCTGACACAGTGGTGCAAACAGTAAAACAATACCTAAGTTGGTATTGCAGTTGACAACACGTCGGGTTGCCTGAATCGATTGCAAAATACGTTCACCTACGGTCAAATCAGGTTTTGCCATAACCGGGGCGATAGCGTGAGCACTTTTAATAAAATCTTCCACCACCATATTATGCCCATCACTGATGACATTAACATTACCGGGTTTGGGGGCAGAGACCTCTTGCTCACAGGCCCAGAATACAGCGTCTTTTAAATCTGACTCAGAGAGCATGGGTCGCTTGTTTTTGTTCAATACGTTTGACTAATGCTTTAGCCAGGTGCATAGCCACATCCGTTCCGGTAGCTTGATAGAGTCCTTTCCAAGCTGGAACACTGTTCACTTCTAACACGGTAAAGTGTCCATTTTTATCCCTGATCAGATCGACACCGGCATAGTCTGCATTCACTGCTGCCGTCGCTTTGACAGCTAATTGCCTCATCTCTTCGGTGACCGTGGTAGCAAAACAGCTGGCTCCTTGAGCAAAATTGGTTATCCATTTATTGGCGCGTCGGCTCATGGCGGCGCAGACTTCATTATCAATGACCAATAGACGCCAATCCTGCCAGATACCTTCAAGTTCTGGTGCAATATATTCCTGCAGATAATAAGCACCACCAACAGGAGGAAGTTGTTCGAATTGCGATAATTCTTCGATTAAGGTGATACCTTTACCTTGGCAGCCGAATAACGGTTTCATCACGATTTTATTACCCATATTCAATTCTCGGGTAATGATCTGTTTGGCCATATTGCTGTCTTCGCATGCCCAGGTTCTTGGCGTGCTCAATCCAGCCTGATTCAGGCGTAATGATGTTCTGGCTTTATCTACCGTGTATTCGATAGCCGTTGCTGGGTTAAAAACAGGAATTCTCAATTCAGCTAAGGTATGCAGGACATCCATGCGAAGGGTGATTTGTTCGAGAAAACCTGGCGCAATACCTCGAACCATTGCGGCGGCGGGTAATTCATTCTCAAAGCCGGGAATAAACAAACCGGTCGGGGAGTCTAGATCGATTCGACATGCCGCTAAGTCTGTTAACACTGCTTCGATACCAAACTGGCTCAGTGAATGTGTTAATTGTTCACTGTGCCAGCCGTGGGTATCGTTAAAAATAACAAGGCGGTTTGACGCCATAGTGATTTAAAGTCCGAAAGAAAGATTGAGTAATTCCTGATTCAGCTCACCAGCAGTGAAGCTTTTACCTGTTTTTGTGCTAGTCACAATCACTTTACCTGGACTGAACAACATGCCATCAATTTTGAAAAAGTCATATTCATAAGATTTAAAGATGTCGGCAAAGGGACGGCCATAGTCTGATGAAGTATTACTAGGCATTTTTTCAGCCAGATCTTTCGCTTCTTCATCTGTAGCATCAACAAATAAATGTACTTGGCCACCAAATAAAATTGCATCATTAGTGCGGCCCATGGCAGTCATAAAGTCACCACCTGGAGGCGCGACTGGCGTTGAGCCATAACCATCAACAATTTTTTCTAACGGGAAATGCAGTTCGTGTGCTTTATGCATGGCGACTTCCAGGACACGGATAGCAATTTGCATCACACCAGCCAGACTCGAGGTAGGCGTCAAGATGAACGTGAGGTTTTCAGGCTTAATACCACAGTTATTGGCCACTTTTTCAGCCACTTCTACTGGCGGGAAACTATCCACTTCCAGAACAATGACGGTTGATTCAGCTTCGTCTTTGTAACCAAACTCTTTGAAAATTTCTTCTCTAGCTGCCAGCGCACGACCGGGGCCAGAGCCTAAAGCAAAGAACTTACTGTCTTCGCTTTTATGAGATAAGCTCCATCCGGCATATTGACTGCCGAGGCAACTTAAAACGGGGGTCTTAGCATGGACATTAACTGACCATGGCCAGTTGGCAAAGCCACTGTTGGTACCCATGGTGGCCGTACCCAGCCCACCCATACAAATTTCACCAATAAGACGTCCGGCTTCCAGCCCGCCGTTACAGTTAATGCCAGCATCAACCACCCGAGTGCCATTGCTTAAGGTGCTGATTTCAAGTTGTAATGCTTCAGCATTATCAATTAAGGCATCCACTAATGGTTGGCAGGCAGCGTTTACACTGGTCCATTTGGCTGAAATGTCTGTGCTCATTGTAACGTCCTATAGATAGAGTCGAAAAAAAGGTTCATTAGATTATACGTGATGAAGGGCTGGCTTATGCAAGGTCATGGCGCTGCTCGGTAGTGGGATAAGACCCCCTCAATTGCATTGAGTCTATGTTGGCGAATTGCCGATTTGATTTGCTCGCCTGCTAAACCTTGATCAAGTAATGGTTTGATATCGACCTCGGCAGCGTGTTGATAACAAGCCGAAAAGGCATCTTTTTCAGGATAAGCGGCGGTTTCATACCCTGGTCGACCACGAAAGTCCGCTTCACCTGCCAATAAAAACTGTTCAAACCGGTGAGGACGGCGGAAGCTATCCAAACTTTCAAGCACCTCTAAAACCCGACTGGCATCAAGTTCAAATAATAAGTGAACATCGGTATGAAACTCTGCGACTTTTGCGGCAAGCGAACTGATATCTTTAGGTACTCTCAAGCGCTGGCATAACTGTTGGGTCAGTTTAATACTTGTCGCTTCATGACCGGCATGACTGGGCAGTATATCTTTAGGTGTCAGACCTTTACCCAGATCGTGGCATAAAGCAGAAAATCTGACAGCCAGGTCTTCGGTTAACTTTGCAGCCTGATCGATAACCATCATCACATGCACACCAGTATCGACTTCAGGGTGCCATTTGGGTATTTGTGGCACACCAAACAGACGATCCACTTCAGGGAATAAAGTGGATAGCGCATTCACCTGTCTGAGGCTAGTGAAAAATACGGAAGGTTGTTCTGTTTGTAATGCTTTTGATAACTCTTGCCAGACCCGTTCAGCCACCAAGTGTTCAAGTTCGCCACTGGCTACCATTTGTTTGATTAGCTGTTGAGTTTCATCGGCAATAGTGAAATTGAAGCGAGCTGCAAAACGAGCGATACGTAGTACCCGAACAGGATCTTCTACAAAAGCAGGTGATACATGCCTGAGAATGCCTTGTTCAAGATCACGAATGCCGTTGAAGGGATCGATAAGCTCACCATCAAGTGATTCGGCAATGGCATTGATGGTTAAATCACGACGTGCGAGATCATCTTCTAAGGTGACGTCTGGCGAAGCATGGACGGTAAATCCCTGATAACCATGTCCTGATTTGCGTTCAGTTCTGGCAAGTGCGTACTCTTCCTGCGTCTTAGGATGAAGAAACACGGGAAAGTCTTTCCCTACTGGTTTGTAACCATTTTCCAACATATAGTTGGTTGAGGCACCAACGACTACCCAATCACGATCCTTGACAGGTTTTCCGAGCAGTTTGTCTCTAACACAACCGCCAACAAGATACGTTTTTATCGTGTCGATAACGACCTTACTCCGATTTTATTCTAGGCATTCTTTCTGACAACGGTTTAATTGATTGGTTACGTTGACTATCAAAAATAGCTGCATAGCTCATGACCGTTTGGACATAGTGCCGGGTTTCATTAAATGGAATATTTTCAGCCCAAATATCAGCATCAAGTGAATTATCAGGTAACCACTTACTGACACGATGTGGTCCTGCATTATAGGCGGCAGTGGCTAATACAGGATTTTGTTGATTCTCATCATACATGCGACGTAAATAAGCACTACCTAGTTCGATATTACGCTCTGGACGATACAGTTCGTTAAGCTGTTTTAATGGACGATTAATCAGTTTAGAAATCAGGCGACCAGTATCGGGCATCAGCTGCATTAGTCCCATTGCACCAGCATGTGAGCGGGCTTCTGGGTTGAACGCACTTTCCTGACGAGCGATGGCTAGTAACCATGACGGATCTAAACCTTGTGCTTTACTGGCCTGACGCATGGCATCATCATAAACGACAGGGAAACGTAAATCTAAAGCATCCCAATATTGGGCTTTACCCAATAAGGCGATGGTTTGATTATGCCAACCCCATTCGTGAGTCAGCATCGCAATCATTTGAAGTTCACGGTCCGGCCGCGTTTGTTTCAAATGGTAAGCCTCTCTGCGTGCTTCCAAGTGCATACCTTGTATATAGAACTCATGTAAGCGTTGGATTGCAGATTGTTTTTTTAACGCTGCCATGTCTTGTTGAGTCACCGGTATAGGGCGGTGATTCATTTTATAAGGCTGGGTTAGATGATCAGAAGCCAAGAAAGAGTAATAATCGCGCTTACCTAAAATGGCTGAAAATGTTTGATTAGCAGCTTGTTTTTTCCCTAGTGCTTCCTGACTTCTGCCTAACCAATACTGCCAGCGTGTTGTACCCAGCTCATCAATATTCATCAATTTGATAGCTTTTTCAGCGGCTTTCCAGTCTTTTTGCCATAATGCGGCACGCACCTGCCATTCACCACCCGGAATATCACCAAAGTAACGCAAAGCTTTTTTATCACGGTTAAGTGCGGCCCATTTTCCAATCGCTTTTCTAGCTTCAATCGTATCTTGTTGGCTAAAATTGTAGCGCGTTTTAATGTTTGACCAGCTAGTGAATGCTTGCTCCGGCGAACGTCTGGCTAGTCGTTGCAAACCATGAATAATCATTTCACGATTGAGGGCCGTATCAGCGCTTAATGAGCTATTCTTGGCAAGCCCGTTGAATACAGAGAGGGGATTATTATGTATCGCTTGCCACTGCTTCACCAACTGCTGATTATCTACTGGGTTGGCGGTTGATTTAGCTAGATAAGTCGCCATAGAGAATTGATTGGCACGCAAGGCCAGCATCATACGTTGATAGCGTAAATCATTGTTTAATAAACCCGCCGTCTCCCAAGCTGAGAATACGGGATCACAGGCTTTTTCTTGTGAGTGGGGGACCAGCCATAACTCAGGCGTAAGTTCAAAAGCTTTTTGTTTCTGACCCGAGGCTAGTAATGCTTGCAGGTAATAGCACTGCCTTGTTGCTGATTGTGGAGGCTGGTAAAAATTCAAATAGTCGGACCAACGATTTTGTTGAGCTAACTTATTTAGCCAAAACATACGTAAACGTTCAGCATAGAAACTGCCATCTTCTTTCTTTAAAAACTCGCTGACAGAAGCGTTGCTGGCCTGACTCAGGCGTCCATTCAGATATAGATACTGTAAATAACCTTGTAGTGGATAGCCATCAAGTTGTTTATGTAGCATTTGATAGCGTGATATTTGATTATCTTGTAGCGCTTTTTTTGCTTGCTGGAACAAATGTCGTTGTTCAGTTAGTTGCACAGCATTATCGCTATAAGCCAGTGGGCTCATCAGTAGACAGAGAATGAAAAACGGCAGTGTTTTGATAATGTTCATGAGGCCTATCTTAAACCATATACGCAGACAAAATCAGCCTATCTGTAAAGAAAATATGAGTGCGATTGATGACGTAAATAGATGATAAATTTTCAATCGTTTTTAGCTGATAAATTTGCGTTCTTTATGGCGATTTCCAGCGTATCAAGATTAGGAATAAAGGCCACTTTATTACCCACTTTTATTTGGCAATACAGATAATCAGAGTTGTTCTGGTCGTGTGTCATTTTAAGCGCCGAAGCGTTTAGCGTAATGAGTTGTGGTGAACCTGTGCAAGGAATCGCATAATACCCAATATCGGCATCAGCATTAATGCCTTCGATAATGCACAGTTTGTTAGCAGGATAAAGTGTTTCTATATTTTGCTTGAGTAAAGTCTCAAGATCGACAACAGCTAATTTTTTTTGTTGCCATTCGACCCACTCTAACCAAGGAGTCATCTTCGTGGCCGCTTGTTTAATCGTTGCTTTTGGAAGCACTTCCGTTATCGTGCTGTTTGGCAGCAGTAGGTAATGTTTCTGCAGTGGAATCAGCATGCAGTGCACGAATTGAGCTTGGGCAGGTTTTTCCATATCTGACATCTACTGTGTGGTTTCCTGAAAACTGACTTTACCCAGCAATTTCTGCATCTGCCAGATGAGTTCTTCTTCTTGGTAAGGTTTGCCCAAATAGGCATTCACACCGATTTCCAGGGCTCTTTCACGATGTTTATTCCCTGTTCTTGAGGTGATCATGATAATTGGAAGATGCCTGAATTCTTGGTCATTACGTACAATCGAGGCGAACTCAAAGCCATCCATGCGAGGCATTTCAACGTCTAACAGAATAATGTCGGGCTTCTGCTCATGTAATTGCGATAGCGCATCAACGCCATCACGAGCTGTCATGACTTCGAAGCCGATACGACGTAAAAGATTGCCTGTCGCTTTGCGCATGGTAATAGAGTCATCGACGACCATCGCGGTTGGCAGTCTGTCTTGTAACTGTTCGAGTTCACGTTCGAGGTTAATCGCATCGTCAGTATCCAGAGAAATATTCTGGCTACTATCCATCAGTGTGGGTATATCCAATATAAAGACCACCCGACCATCCCCAAGAATGGTGGCGCCGTTGATGGCTGTAATATGACCAAGTTGTGTACCGACAGATTTAATGACAATTTCGCGGTTGCTGACAATATCATCCACTAACAAGGCAATGCGTAAGTCACCAGAGCGGAACAGAAGCAGCGGCATTTGATGTTTCAGATTATCAGACAATGATAGTGGTTTATCGAGCAATGAACTCAGCGGCATAAACCGGTATTTTTCACCCTGAAAATCATAATGCGGTTTATGTGTGCCCAACATTAATTTGATGTCACGAACGCTGATACGTTCACCTGCCGTGATGGTATTTAAAGGCAGGGCGTACTGTTCATCCTGAATGCGAATTAATAAGGCCTGGATGACAGACAAGGTTAATGGCAGACGAATTGTAAATGTACTACCTTTGCCTCGTTCAGATTTGATACTAAGACGGCCTTTCATACCGCGGATTTCATTGCTGACAACATCCATGCCAACACCTCGGCCAGCAAGCTGAGAGACATTGTCTGCGGTACTAAAGCCTGAGCTCAAAATCAGCTGAATCAGCTCATCTTCTGATGGCATATCATGATGGTTGATAAGGTTCATGGATAAGGCTTTTTCTCGCACCTTATCGATATTGATTCCTTGCCCATCATCACTGATATTGATGACAATTTCTGAACCTTCACGTGTGATAACTAATGACAGCAAACCGTTAGCTGCTTTACCGTGGTTGAGCCGATCTTCGCTATCTTCAATTCCATGCGCAATCGCATTACGAAGAATATGCTCCAATGGGGCGACAAGGCGGTCAAGAATCGTTCTATCGATATCGAGTTCAGAGCCTCGAATTTTTAACTCGACTTTTTTACCTAACTCAGATGCTGTTTGTCTGACGATGCGTTCAAGTCGACCAACAATGCCACTGAAAGGTAGCAAACGGGTGGTCATCAGACCTTGCTGTAAGTCGGTATTAAGCCGTGACTGCTGCAACAGAATTGCATCAGTTTCCCTGACCAAGGTATCCATCGAGTGACTGATGTCATGTAAATCAATGACGCTTTCAGTTAGCCCTCGAGATAACTGCTGAATCATGGAAAAACGATCCAACTCTAATGGATCAAAATCCGATTCATTCTTGAGTCGTTCATCTTCATAACGGAACAAAATCTGAGTTTCCGTTTCAATTTCCAAATTACGCAGCTGATCATGTAAACGAGCAACCGTCTCTTCCATTTCGTGAAGTTGCTGACGCAGTGCTATATGTTGTTGCGTCACCCGATCACGCGAAATACTGACTTCGCCGGCAAAGTTTGTCAGATAATCCAGAAGATCAGCACGAACTCTGACTTGCTCGACATGTTGAGGCGCTGGTGGGGTATCAGTTTGAATCGGGCTGACTGGTAATATATCGGACGCGGTATCGATATCTCTTTCTGCTTGTCTAACTTTTTCTGGTGCAGGTAGCGGTCTGTCTTCAATATGTAAATCCTGGCCTTCCGTGCGTGTGGATATCTCGGCAATCAAAGATAATGCCGTTTTCACCGGCTGGTGATTGGCTAATTGTTCCTGCATTTCCGCCAGCTTATCCTGACAGCGTTGCAGTAAATCAAAGAAATCCTCATCGGCTTCTTGTAAGCCATCGCTGACGGCCAACACTAATGTTTCGATTTGATGCGTCAAATCGGCCATAGGTGAAATACCCGTCAGCCTTGCGCCTCCTTTTAGCGTGTGTAAGTCACGCTGGAGCTGCAATATATCTTGTTCAGTATGAGTATGGCTCACCCAGGCTTTGATGATTTGACTGCTTGAGTCGAGTAGCTCTTGTGCTTCTGCGGCAAAGGCTGACAGCAAGTCATCATCCATATCTGCAGGTATGGCGTAGTCTGTTTCATCCAAGCCCATATCCTGCTGATGACGTGTTTTTTGAGCTAGGTAGTTATCAACCCGAGCAGAAAAATCGGCAGAGGTGGAAAGCGGCTTATTCTGTAATAAGCTTTCAATAAACTGGTTTAACTGCTCATACCCCTGTTCCAGTAAGGCATTTAAACCAATATCTTGAGGATGGCATTGATTAATGAGCTTGTTCAGGCTGGCATACGTGTTAGCAATGAGGGTTTGTTGTGCATCGGATGCCGTTTGCTCTAACTGCCGCAAGGTTGAACTAATGGCAAGCAGATTGTCCTGATCCGTGGGCACCAATTGCCACTGTTTTAATTGCTTGGTGTAATCTTCAAGGAGTTCATCCGTTTCTTCCAGCAAGATCATCAGAAATTCAGGATCAATGACTGGTGCCAGTGCCGTTTCTCCAGACGGTGTCAGTTCAGAAATATAGGATGATAATGTGATCAGGTCAGGCTGTTCGCTCTGATTCATCACGTGTTCAAGCAGTTTGTCTAGGCCATCAACCACCTCATGCATCAACGTCATCTGATGATTATCAAGCACAGTATCGTTCATATGGAGTTGCTTAACAGCTTGATCCATTTCTGTGGCAATCATCGCCATGGTTTTTATGCCGGCAATATTGGCACAGCCTTTTAATGAGTGAACCGAGCGTAAAACTGGCGAAGTGATTTGTCTGGAAAAAGCGATATCGTTGAGGCTTTGCTTCAGTGTTGAAATATGTTGTTGTGCTTCTGCCACAAAGATATTGAGCAACTCATTATGCTCTTCTTCTGCAATTTCATCCGCTTCCTGTTCAGATAATGTTTTTGCTTTGATGTATTGATCGACAGATGTGTTGTCTTGAGCACGTTGAATCAGGTAACGGTCAACAGAGCTTATGGGGGACAGTATTTCTTCTACAGGAATACTTGTGCGGAATGCCTCAATTTCTTTTAAACGATCCTGCTGGGCAATATAGCGTGCGACACTCGTTTGTTGAGGTTCAGTAGTGGTTGTTTCATGCTCTGTATGCAAACGCTGTATGTAGCTTTCAACGCTGGTCATAAGTGGACTTTGCTGCTTCTCTAGCCCCCACTTCATACGAATATATCGTTCGACGCCCGTAGGCAGAATGGGATCTATTTCAAAAACAGGTTTGTCCGGGAAATATTGCGCATCTTGCTGTGCCTGATACGTTGCTAAATCGATATCTAACCTTGCTGCATCACGTGCTTGACGAATTTGGATATAACGTTCAACAGAGGTGCGTTGGTCCTGCTGTCTTTGCGCTTTTACTTCTTTGAGTAAGGGATTTAAGCACCTTTCTTTTAGTTCATACAACGCATCGATGTTATCTGGCGAACTGGTATCTGCTTGAGTGAAACGTGACAGTAGCTCTGGTAAGAGTTGATAACTGTCTTGTACTAATTTTTTGACAAGATCATTATCGTCTCGGCTGCCCTCAATGACGTGATTCAACACATCTTCAACAGCCCAGCAAAGATCGGCAATGACCTGAGCCTCTGCCATACGCCCGCTACCTTTAAGCGTATGGAAGTGACGCCTTGTTTCATTTAATGCTGCCTGATCCTGCTGTTGAATCCAGGCAGGAATGTGGTGCGCTAGTTCCTGTAACACTTCTGTGGCTTCTTCAATGAAGATAGCAGCTACTTCAGCATCAATACCCTCAGCAAAATGCCAGTCTGCGTCAGCGCCTGAATCTGTGCCGGCAATGTTGGGTTGGTCAGTTGATACCTCGACTGGGGATGAATGAACGGTATCATCGATAAAGTCATATGGCTCAATACGCTTATCCTCAACGGATAGCGCAGGTTCGGCGGAAGTCTCTGTGTCAATTATGACGTCTTCATCAGTCGCTGTTTCATATTCATTATCGAACTGCAGCAGTTTGGTTTTAGCTGTTGCCAGATAATCGTCATCAGCCTGTCCGTGATGACGCACGCCCTCCATGTATAATTCGCAGCAAGCAATGATATCAGCCAAACGTTGCAGCTTAATCGCCGAGAAGGTTTTCTCCCCTGCGTGATAATCAGATAGTGTCTCCGATGTCATTTTCACGATCTCGGCCGCAGCAGCCTGGTCCAGCATATCAAGACTGCCTGCAATCAAACTTAACTGTTGTTCTGTTTCTCCTAAGCCATCAACATAGCGTTCTGATCGCTCCATTAATGTTAGTGTTTCTTTGATATTACTCAGCTCTAGCAAACATTCGGTCATGACTGTTTGGCGCAACTGGTCACTGACGTTTGCCTGTGTCGTAGATGCCAGTAGGGCTTCTGCCTGTAATAAGCTATCGGCAAGTTGCGTTAAGTCATCTTCACTGGGAATATCACCGCGACTGCTTATCGCATTGAGTTGCTCTACCTGATGATGTAATAGATTGCTGGCTTCATACTCTGCAAGTAAAGCCAGTGTGTCTGACATGCTTTGTAATTGTTTTGATGTCGACTCAATCACATCAATATCAACATCGCCATCATGAACGTGTTGATTTAACTGTTCTTTTATATCCTGAAGTTGCTCAAGCAAAGCAAGGTGAGCATCACCCAGCGCATTGTCACTCATTCCATAGATACGGGAACGTTGATCAAAGAAATACAGTTTTAACGTCGCTTTTAGTAAGGTGACATGTGGGCCACGGCTGGTCGCTTTGGCAATGGCTAATAACAGCTGTTTTTCCAAGTCTGCAGGAAAATCCAATTGTAGGGCGGCTTCACCGGCTTCGCTATGTTGCTTAATTGGTTGAACCAATTTACCCATTAGGGGTTTTATTTGCCCGGCAGACGTCAGTCCTTGGTGTTCAATAGCTTCAATGAAAGCTTCGGCTGTCCACCAGAACAGGCAGACTTTTTCTTGGTGGCTGGATAAGCGAAGAAAATGCACGATGGCATACATTTGCCTTAGGCTGTCATTATCTTGCTGACGTAACCATTGCAGTAGCAAGACTTGGAAAACATGTCCCAACTTACGTTGTTCAATATTCAATGCTGGAAGTTTTCGGGCTGGATTGGGTGCAATGCTGTCTGGTAGAGCAATGGAAAGCGTTGGATTAAACAGCTCGATTTCAGTTCTGGTATCTGCTTTGCAGACTTTTCTCAGCTCGTTAATGATATCCAGCAGGGACAGTGGGTGATCCAGAAAGTCGTTATTCAGCAGTTTGATGTAGTTCGGTAATAGTAATAACGATTTTACAATGGCATCCTGCGCCGCTGAGGTATCTGTTACCTGATTATTTTGAAGGGCTCTGACGGCTTTTTGTGTTTCTTCAGTCAGCATTGACGCACCGGACATATTAATCATATCCAGTGTCCCTTTCACCTGATAAAGAGACTCGATAGTATCGGTAAGAAGCTTCTCTTCAGCCTGGCCATCGAGAAAATTATTCATGGCCGCTAAGGCATGAGCAAGAGACTGCTGCAATTCATCTTGCAGCCAGACTAATGCATCGTAATTGCCTTTGATGAGTTGTGCCATTAGATGACTATCTCCAAATAAGCTTAGCGAGGTAACTTAAAGCCAGATACAGACTTACGCAGTTCGTTTGTTAACTCTAGAAGTCGACCAATCGAAGCTGCACTCTCATTGGTGCCGGTAGAGGTTTGCATAGTGATTTCCTGAATAACATTCATGTTCTCAGAGGTCGTCACCGCAGCCGTTGCCTGTTGTTTGGCATTATCGGAGATATTGTTGATAAGTTCTGCCAACTGGTGAGAAACACTTTCAATTTGCTCGAGAGAGGTACCGGCATCCTGTGATAGTTTTGCTCCGGCAACGACTTCGGTTGTGCTTTGCTCCATCGAGCTGATGGCTTCATTTGTGTCGCTTTGAATCGTTTTAACCAGGGCATCAATTTGGCGTGTAGCGTTACTGGAACGTTCAGCAAGGCGCTGAACCTCATCCGCTACCACAGCAAAACCGCGACCAGCTTCACCAGCCATCGCAGCCTGAATGGCTGCGTTCAGTGACAGAATATTCGTTTGTTCAGCGATATCATTAATCAGTTCAACAATATCTCCGATTTGTTGTGAGCTTTCACCTAAACGTTTGATGCGTTTTGATGTTTCTTGAATTTGTTCACGGATGGTATCCATACCATGTATTGCTTTTTTCACCGCACTGTTACCCTGGATAGCCAGAGATACAGATTGTTGCGCTACATCAGATGATTGGCTGGCACTACGAGATACTTGCTCGATAGAGCCTGCCATTTGATTGATAGACGAACTGACTTCGGTAATTTGTTGTGCTTGATGCTCACTGGCATCGGTCAGATGTAAGGCAGTTGCTTGTGTTTCTTGCGCTGCAGAAGCAACCTGCATGGTGGTAGAATTAATTTGCTCAACCAGACTTCTCAATGCGTCTATAGTGTAGTTAACGGAATCAGCAATAGCGCCTGTGATGTCCTCTGTCACTGTGGCACTGACGGTAAGATCACCATCAGCCAGATCACCCATTTCATCCAGTAATCGAAGAATCGCATCTTGATTGTGTCTGTTTTGTAATTCCATTTTATCCAGTGACACTTTCAACTGCTGAATAGAAGGCAGGCACAGATTAATAGCTGCCAGTGTAGAGAGAACAAACAGTATGGCTACACCAATGCTGATATAGAGCAAATTGGGGTAGAGGAGTGTGTACATACCCGTTGCAATCAGCCCTAAGCCTGTCAGGGTGAGTATAAACAGAATGATAAACGCGGCCAGTCCCGGCCAGTTCTTACTGTTTTTCAGCGACGAAAATAAAAGCTTGCTGGTTGAGTTCATATACCTAGTCCTGATATCAAATTATTATGCGGCAGCATTAATAAACCTTTCATCTTCAATAAGTTTCGAGAAACTGAAAACGTCCCATTGTATGTCTTGCTGGTAAACACTACCTGTTAAGTAAGGTGTAATTTCTTTATGTGCTTGCGTGTCGAGAGAGTCTGGCTCACGTTGAAAATGCTTGAGTCCATAGACTTCATCTACTAATAAACCACTGTTGATGTCTGCATCGTTGATAACAATAATGCGGCTTCGTTTAGATAATCTGCTGGGTTTATCAAGAAGATAATGCTTTAGATCCAAGACGGGTAATAGTTCACCACGAAGGTTAACGATGCCATATACCCAAGCTTTAGCTTTTGGCACGGCGGTAATGTGGTCGGGGACGGGAAAGACTTCTCTGGAATCGTTTAGTGGAATCACAAAATGCTGACCAGCAAGACGAAATCCGATGGCTGTCCAGCTTTGCCCAAGCGATTCTTGCTGTGTTAACCCTGCCGCTTTTTGTCTGCTACGGCGTTCGACATCTTGCAATATGGCAATAATGTCTTCGGGTGTTTGTGGTTGCATCATAGTCATTTATCCAGCAACGATTGAATCTGTTCAATAATCTCATCCTCTGAGACCGGTTTGCCAAGATAACCTTTGGCTCCCTGGCGGAGTCCCCACATCTTATCGGTTTCCTGATTCTTTGAGGAAACAATAATGATAGGAATGTGACGAGTGTCATCATCACGACTTAAAAGACGTGTAGCCTGAAAGCCATTCAGGTTAGGCATAACCACATCCATCAATACTAAGTCTGGTTGTTCTTCTTGTGTAATACGAACTGCTTGCTCACCATCTTCTGCAACCAGAACCTGATGACCATGTCGTTCTAACAGTTTTTGAAGCACATATACTTCGGTAGGCGAGTCGTCAGCGATTAAAATTCGAGCCATAAATTAATTTGCGTCCTGAGTTTTTTCCAGCAAATGTGTTCGGATGGCACCGAGTAAATCTTCACGAGTAAAAGGCTTGGTTAAATATTGTTCGGCCCCTACAACGCGTCCTTTTGCTCTATCAAATAAACCA
This sequence comes from Methylophaga sp., assembly GCA_002706095.1. Lineage (GTDB taxonomy): Bacteria > Pseudomonadota > Gammaproteobacteria > Nitrosococcales > Methylophagaceae > Methylophaga > Methylophaga marina. The sequence goes on from PAJP01000004.1 coordinate 170,408, forward strand.
TCCTTGCTGGAGAGCATTACTACGGGTATGTCCCTAAATTTAGGGTTATTCTTCACTAGTGCACAAGTCTGATAGCCGTCCAGTCGTGGCATCATAATATCGATAAATAAAATATCGGGATGATGGGCACTAATGATGGGTAGAGCTTCAAATCCATTGTCAGCCGTTAACACATCACACCCTGCTTTTTTTAATAGTGTTTCAGCTGTGCGGCGAATGGTGTTGCTATCATCAATCACCATCACTTTCAGACCGTTAAATTCGTTTTCACTCTGGCTCACGACTATGCTATACCTGAATTATTTTATAATTGTAGTGCACACGAAGATAACCCATTTTTGTGTTACAGGCTAGTGATGACTTGAGTTGAATAATCATCTCAGCGAACTGTAAATTCACAACGGTTAAGTATGAATGACTTGAAATATCAAATTTGTGTCCCATGTCTCTTCTTATCGACATTTATACTCAACTCTACACTTTAAAACATAAGCGAGCTTAACCATGACTTCTGGCGTCCCACACTTAACCACCGCTTTAAATGGTCCTCTTCTAAAGTTAGAAGCCATATTGCTAGAAAAGCAGACACAAGTTGAAACATGGTTAAGAGAGCAGTGGTTAAAAACGCCTTCGCCGTTTTATGCTTCTGTCGATCTCCGAAATGCGGGGTTTAAGTTGGCGCCTGTGGATACGAATTTATTCCCTGCTGGGTTTAATAATCTCAACGCCTCTTTTATGCCTTTGTGTATTCACGCTGCTCAGGCTGCTGTTGAACGAACCTGTCCAACAGCAAAACGCGTATTGATCGTGGCTGAAAATCATACGAGGAACTTGTTCTATCTCGAAAGTTTGGAAACCTTACGTGACATCTTCCAAAAAGCAGGTATGGAAGCTCGCATTGGCAGTTTATTAGAAGAGATTGAAGAGCCTACGAGCATTGACCTGCCATCAGGTAAGCAAATTACGCTTGAGCCATTAGTCAGAAAAGGTAATCGTGTTGCCGTGGATGACTTTTCACCCTGTCTGGTTCTGTTAAATAATGACTTATCTGCCGGACGGCCAGCTATTCTCGAAAATCTAGAGCAAGAGGTTATTCCACCATTACGCGCAGGCTGGTCAACCAGAAAAAAATCTGATCATTTCACTCAATATAATCAAGTCGCAAAAGAATTTGCTGAGCAGATTGATATAGATCCGTGGTTAGTATCCCCTTTGACATTGCAATGCGGTGAAGTGAATTTTAAAGAAAAGTCGGGCATAGAGTGTCTCGCCAAAAATGTGAACAATTTGCTGACATCTATTCGAGCCAAATACGCTGAATATAATATCGACAGAGAGCCATTTGTTGTTGTGAAAGCCGATTCCGGTACCTATGGGATGGGCATTATGACGGTTAAAAGCGCCGAGGAAATCGAAAACCTCAATCGTAAACAACGAAATAAAATGTCATCCGCTAAGGAAGGTTTGGTGGTGGATAATGTGTTGGTTCAGGAAGGCGTTTACACCTTCGAGACATTGGGGGAAGAAAAGGCGGTAGCTGAACCCGTTATTTATATGATGGATCACTATGTGGTGGGTGGCTTTTATCGTGTACACACAGGGCGTGGGGTTAATGAAAATTTAAATGCGCCAGGGATGCATTTTGAACCACTGGCCTTTGCTCAGTCCTGTAGCACACCAGATCAAACAGATTTGCCTGATTCGGAACCGAACCGCTTTTATGCCTACGGTGTCATCGCCAGATTAGCGTTGTTAGCAGCAGCGAGAGAAATCGCCTGATTTAATCAGGCGTTGTGCTCACTCAGATAAGCGATAGTCATGGTTTGGTTGTGCAGTAAACTGTGACTATCATCTTCCCCTGAACAGATTTCACCATTTGAATAGAATCCGGTGATGCCTGTCTGCATACCCAATAGTCTTTGCACAGCAAACACTTCGTCTGATACCTGAGATTCCATGACTAATTTACGGCCAACACAGCTTACGCAAATAGCTAAGGCTTTATCGTTTATGTTGACGTCTTTTTGTAATATTTGTCTGGCTGCTTCACTGGCACCTAAGACCAAGCGGTCATGGTCAGACTTTAAGAACCGAACAGTAGACCCTTCTTTTATATTGCCTGCAAAGGTCAAGCTATTATCTTGTTCATTAATCGAGAGGAGTGTTCTGATGACATTAACATTCTTCTCGTCCATGATGGCAAAGGGGAAATTCAAGCCAGAAGCAGGTAATTCATTGGCGTAATAGCCTATGTACATCTTGTAAAGTGGTAGAGCGGGTTTATTGTCTAATTCATACACCACATTTTTGTTTGAACGCGTAATTTTTCTTGGGGGGCCGTATGGTTGCCAGCCGCCTAAGGCACCACTGGTAACGATGGCATCTTCTCCGTAAATACCAACAGCGATCACTGTACGATCCTGAATTTTGTCATTGTTGATGAGTAAGGTTTGCTTGAATGCAGCAGAATCGCCTGCTAGACCACCTGTGATAGGAATATTGGGCAATATCTCCTGGAGACCTTCTACCAGTTCAGAACCATTAACATTCAAACCGTCACTGAGAACAAACACGCCTTTGAGATCATCCATTTTTAACTCAGCGGCAATTTGAGCACCCAGTGCATGGGATTGCTCCATACTATTAACCGGCTTGCTAATAAAGCGGAGCGTGCTTCGCTCCCACTGCATGGCTGTGATGTGGATGCTGTCATCATAAACACCATCACCTGTAATCTCGCCCGATGTGGTGCAACCGATGATTTCGGCGTTTGGGTAGCGTTTTTTTATGGTTTTAGCAAAACCTTTATCGTTGAAGCGGCTGACTGAGCCGAAAACGAGTACCCAGTTGGCTTCAGGGAGGGGAGAGGCCGACGGTAATTTATTTAAACCCGTCTTGGCGGGGAGGTGCTCCTGTACAAACTTCATTGGTTGGTCAACCTTTGCTCCATCATTGGCTTTTAGCGCCGTAGTCAAAAAAGCGTAACAAATCCATCGGGTGATACTACATCGTTTAGCGATTAAGGGGAATCGGGTCGCTTGTAATTTGTGAGATGCCTCACAATGAATGCAGAAAAATCGGCCATAAAAAAAGCCGCTCAGTGGCGGCTTTTTTTGATGATTGGCTCATGTGTCAGGAATTATCCATTTAGTTTTTTCTTCAATAATTCATTTACCTGGGCTGGGTTAGCTTTACCTTTTGACGCTTTCATTATTTGGCCAACGAAGAAGCCAAGTAATTGTTCCTTGCCATCACGGTATTGCTGCACCTGATCAGGATTATTCGCCAATACTTCATCCACCATAGCTTCAATAGCGCCAGTATCGGTGACTTGTTTCAGGCCTTTATTTTCGATGATCGCATCGGCATCTTTACCTTCGCCTTTCCACAATGCTTCAAACACGGTTTTGGCGATTTTGCCTGAAATGGTGTTATCACTGATTCTGTTTAAGACACCAGCAAGCTGTTCAGCATTCACCGGCGATTCAGAAATATCCAGGCTTGCTTTGTTCAGTGCACCGGATAGTTCAACAATAACCCAGTTAGCACATTGTTTCGGATCATTGCCCTCAGTGGCCGCTAATAATGATTCAAAATAAGTGGCCAGCTCACGGCTGCTGGTGAGTACTGAGGCATCATACAGCGATAGGCCTAACTCTTTAACAAAGCGATCACGCTTTTCGTTGGGTAGTTCAGGCAATGTGGCTTTAATATCAGTGATCGTGGCTTGGTCAATAATCAGTGGAAGCAAGTCAGGATCAGGGAAGTAACGATAGTCATTCGCTTCTTCTTTACTACGCATCGCGCGAGTTTCATTTTTATCGGCATCGTACAAACGCGTTTCCTGAACGACTTCACCACCTGACTCCAACACATCAATTTGACGCTCAACTTCGTAGTTAATAGCGCGCTCAACGTTACGGAAAGAGTTAATGTTTTTCAGTTCGGCACGGGTACCAAACTTTTCCTGGCCTTTAGGGCGAACTGAAACGTTAGCGTCGCAACGGAATGAGCCTTCCTGCATATTGCCATCACAAATCTCAAGATAGCGAACCAGTGAGTGGATTTTCCTCATATAAGCAACCGCTTCTTTTGCGCTGCGCATATCAGGTTCAGACACAATTTCTAACAATGGTGTGCCTGCTCGGTTTAAATCAATGCCTGTTTGACCGTCAAAGTCTTCATGTAGTGATTTGCCAGCATCTTCTTCGAGATGAGCACGAGTAATACCGATAACTTTTTCAGAGCCATCTTCCAGTTCGATACTGATGTGGCCTTTTCCGACAACGGGTAATTCGTATTGGCTAATTTGATAGCCTTTTGGTAAGTCAGGATAGAAGTAATTTTTGCGGGCAAAGACTGAACGTTCAGAAATCTCAGCATCAACGGCAAGACCAAACTTAATCGCCATTCTGACAGCTTCTGCATTAAGTACCGGTAATACGCCCGGCAGACCCAGGTCAACGGCACATGCTTGTGTATTCGGCTCTGCACCATATGCTGTAGCAGCACCAGAGAAAATCTTAGACTTGGTGGCGAGTTGGGTATGAATCTCTAACCCAATAACAACTTCCCATTCCATAATGACGGCCTGATTGTGAATGATAAAAAACGATGAATTGTAACAATTATTAACGCAAACTGAGAATTTTCCAGCCTTTTTCCTTAGCAAAGGCTTCAAGCTTCTCATCGGGATCAACGGCGACAGGGGTATCGACCAGTTCTAACAGTGGGATATCGTTATGAGAATCACTGTAGAAAATACTGTTTTCCATTGTTTCATCCCGGTGGTTTAACCACATTTTCAAGCGTTCGACTTTACCACGCTGAAACGAAGGCGTGCCTGAGACTTTGCCGGTAAACGCGCCATCAATCATTTCTGGATCTGTGCCAATTAAATGTTCAATGCCCAGGAGCTCCGCGATAGGCTGAGTCAGGAAACTATTGGTGGCGGTGATAATCAGTAAAGTGTCGCCTTTGGCTCGATGCTTTTCGATGAGTTCGATGCCGGCTGGCAAAATGATCGGTTTAATTTTTTCTTCGAGATAGGCCGCGCGCCAAGCTTCTAATTCCGACATGGAGTGGTTGGCGTATGGTGTAAAGACAAATTCTAAAAATGCGTAGATGTCGAGTGAGCCGTTAATGTATTCCTGAAGAAAATGATCATTGCTAGCCCGGTAGGCCTTCTCGTCTACAATGTTATTTTCACACAAGTAACGACCCCATAAATAGTCGCTATCACCAGCCAATAAAGTATTATCCAAATCAAAAATTGCCAACGCCATGGTGCTGGAAAAGTCTCCGTTTTAATCAAAAATGCGACTATTGTATGTCAAAATGCATTGCATACTGACAGTGCTTTTAATAATCTAATCGCTAATTGAGAATAAACCGCTGGGGGCGATTGCGCTCAGCCAGCTAGAGACTTCAGTCGTGATTGATAAAGATGGCTTCAGGCCTAACGTAGGGATCATACTCTGTAACGAAGAGAATCAGGTGTTGTGGGCGCAACGTGCGCAACATGATTCGTGGCAGTTTCCTCAGGGGGGGATCAAGTCCCATGAAACTCCTGAGCAGGCGGCCTATCGTGAGCTTACGGAAGAGGTAGGTTTACTGCCAGAACATGTTGAGTTAATTGCAATGACCCGAGGGTGGTTGCGCTATCGCTTACCTAAACGTTACCTGCGATATGGAAATAAACCGCTTTGTATTGGCCAAAAGCAGCGCTGGTTTTTAATGCGTTTTACCGGTAAGGAAGAAGACGTCAAGCTTAATCTGCATGAAAAACCAGAATTCGATGATTGGCGCTGGGTGGATTACTGGACGCCGGTGGATGAAATTGTGTTTTTCAAACGCCGTGTTTATGAAAAAGCACTCCATGAATTTGCGCCATTATTATTTCCGGAATATCGACGTCAGTTAAATAACAAAAAAAGACGTTAATCCAGTTCTTTTCTGAACACACGCGATTTGCGCTGGTAATTGTATAGGGCTTGTTTTGCGACGGGGAGATCAGCTATTTCTGCTGGTTTGAACCCATGCTCTAAAAACCAGTGCGCCGTTTGAGTGGTTAACACGCACAGATTATTGATGCCTTGTGCTTTTGCTGACTGCTCCAATACCCCGAGTAATTGTTGACCGCGACCATGACTCTGGTATTGATTCGACACTGCCAGGCAAGCAAGTTCTGCCATATCATTATCAGGATAGGGGTAAAGTGCCGCGCAGGCTACAACACTGCCATCACGCTCCATGACCGTGAAGTGATCGATCTCTCGTTCTAGTAACTCTCTTGAACGTTTTACGACAACCCCTTTTTCTTCTAACGGCTGAATCAACTCCAGGATACCGCCGACATCATCAATCGTTGCTTGTCTTGTGGTTTCAAAAGAGGTGGACGTGACCAGCGTACCAGCGCCATCACGGCTGAATAATTCCTGTAATAAAACACCGTTAATGGCTCTATCCAGAATATGTACTCTGGTGACGCCAGCTTTACAGGCTTTAACCGCTGCATGCAATGAAGGGTGGGAACTGAGTGTTTTTTCTGCCTCATTCACCGTCAGTTCGCGGGGCATCGTTTTGTTACTGTGACCAATAAAGATCAATTTATCTGCGCGTAATGCTGTGGCCACTTCTGTCGCGATAGATTCAGCTGAAACGTTAAAGCTTTCGCCCGTAAGGGAGTAACCCAGAGGGGGCAGCAAAACAATATTACCTAATCCCAATTGTTGATTGATGCCTTCAGCATCGATACGACGCACTTCACCGGTATGACCCAGATCCACACCATCTATGATGCCAGCAGGTCTGGCAATTACCAGGTTGCCACTGATACAACGGATGCGTGCATCGGCCATTGGCGTATGTGGTAATCCAAAGGACAGTTTCGATTCGATATCAAGGCGCAGTTTCCCAATGGCTGCTTTGGCAATAACCAGGCTGATATCATCGGTCACTCTCAAACCATTGTGATATCTAACAGGTATGTTTTGCTCGATACAGCTTGCTTCAATCTGAGGTCTGGCACCATATACTAAAACCAGTTTAATCCCTAAGCTGTTCAGGATAGAGATATCATGGAGCAGGGGCTCGAATTCCTGGCTATCGATGGTTTCACCATCAAAAGCAATCACAAAAGTCGCGCCACGATGACTATGAATATAAGGCGCAGCGGTACGAAACCAGCTGGTTGTGGTGGCTAAGTTTTGTGGTGTAACTGGCTTTACAGTGTCGTTCATTCGTTTCTTTTTATCTCAGACTCGGCACGCTTGCCAAGTGTCGTGTAAAATTTATCAGATTATTACCATGTGATCTAAGGGTTACGTGGGGCAAAACAGATTTTGGAGAGATTTCGCATGCCTCAATATCGTTCAAGAACATCTACCGCGGGTAGAAATATGGCTGGCGCTCGCGCACTGTGGCGGGCGACAGGAATGAAAGATGATGATTTCAATAAACCTATCATCGCTGTTGCAAACTCGTTTACACAATTTGTTCCCGGACATGTTCATCTAAAAGACCTTGGCCAACTGGTTGCGCGCGAAATTGAAAAAGCGGGCGGTGTGGCAAAAGAGTTCAATACCATTGCCGTTGATGATGGTATCGCTATGGGGCATGGCGGCATGCTTTACAGCTTACCATCGCGCGACATTATCGCTGACTCTGTTGAGTATATGGTCAATGCGCACTGCGCGGATGCCATTGTTTGTATTTCAAACTGCGACAAGATCACACCCGGCATGTTAATGGCCGCTATGCGACTCAATATTCCGGTGATTTTTGTTTCTGGTGGACCAATGGAAGCGGGTAAAACAAAACTCGCTGGTAAAGACGTCAAGCTGGATCTGGTGGATGCCATGGTGCAGGCAGCGGATGAGCATGTCAGTGATGCGGATGTCGAACAGGTTGAGCGTAGTGCCTGTCCTACCTGTGGTTCATGCTCTGGTATGTTTACAGCTAACTCAATGAACTGCCTGACGGAAGCTTTGGGGCTATCATTACCAGGCAATGGTTCATTGCTTGCTACACACGCGGATCGCAAAGAACTGTTTCTGGAAGCAGGTCGTCGCATCGTCGATTTAGCTAAACGCTACTATGAAAATGATGAAGAGGATGTATTACCGCGATCTATTGCGACAAAAGCGGCGTTTGAAAACGCCATTGCCCTAGATATTGCGATGGGTGGTTCAACCAATACCGTGCTGCACTTATTAGCGGCGGCGAATGAAGCCAAAGTCGACTTTACTATGGCTGATATTGATCGCATGTCACGTAAAATTCCGAATTTATGTAAAGTCGCGCCTGCCACCAACAAATACCACATGGAAGATGTACACCGCGCTGGTGGTGTCATTTCTATTCTTGGTGAATTAGCGGCTGGTGGTTTATTGCATACTGATGCGCCCACAGTTCACAGCAAAACCATGGGTGAAGGTTTAAAACAATGGGATGTGAAACGCACAGACTATGAGCCTGCATTAACACGTTATCTCGCTGGTCCTGCTGGTATTCCAACACAGGAAGCCTTCAGTCAGAACTGCCGTTGGCCAGAGCTGGATTTGGATCGTGAAAACGGCTGTATTCGTGATGTCGAACATGCTTATAGTAAAGATGGCGGCTTGGCCGTGTTGTATGGCAATTTAGCTGAAGATGGTTGTATTGTGAAAACGGCCGGTGTGGATGAGTCTATTCTGACTTTCTCTGGTCCGGCACGCATTTTTGAGTCTCAAGATGACTCTGTCGCAGCTATTTTAAGAGGGGATATCAAAGAAGGTGATGTTGTCCTCATTCGCTATGAAGGACCCAAAGGTGGACCAGGCATGCAGGAAATGCTGTATCCCACCAGCTACCTGAAATCTAAAGGTTTAGGTAAAGCCTGTGCCTTATTAACTGATGGACGTTTCTCCGGTGGTACATCGGGTTTATCTATTGGTCATGCTTCACCTGAAGCGGCGGAAGGCGGGAATATTGGTTTGGTGGAGGAAGGCGATATCATCCATATCGATATTCCTAACCGTAAGATCAATGTTGAGATAAGCGACGAAGAGCTGGCGCATCGTCGTGCCGCTATGGAAGCGAAAGGCGATGATGCCTGGAAACCCGTTGCGCGTGAGCGTGAAGTGAGCCTAGCTCTTCAGGCCTATGCCGCATTGACTACCTCAGCGGCGAAAGGGGCTGTTCGGGATGTTGAACAACTCAAGCGTCGATAGAAAATAAATGAGCCCGGTTTATCCGGGCTTTTTTATATCTGTTGTGCGTAAAGTTTTTGGTACAAACCGTCCTGATTAATCAATGAATCATGGTCGCCTTCCGCAATAATTTCTCCACCGTCAAATACGATAATGCGATCGGCTTGTTTCACGGCGCTGAGACGGTGAGCAATAATAATGGTTGTCCGGTTTTCCAGATACTGCTCTAAAGCATTATGCAGTTGAAATTCGGTATCACTATCTAAGGCTGAAGTGGCTTCATCCAAAACAACAACACTCGGATTCACTAGAGCCATACGTGCAATTGCCAGACGTTGACGTTGTCCACCCGATAATTTCACGCCATCACGGCCTATGATGGTATCCAATTGTTCTGGAAGGTCTTGGATGACGGTTTCTATCTGTGCGATACGAATAGCTTCCCATATAGCATCATCTGAATATTGACGTCCCATCGTAATGTTTTGACGCACGGTATCATTAAACAAAGCGGGGCTTTGTAATACTGTGGATACGTGTTCACGAACCGTGTCCAGGCCAATTTTACTCACGGGTACATCATTAAAAAATACCATGCCATCATCAGCTGGATATAAACCTAATAACACATTGACTAAGGTAGACTTTCCGGCACCACTAGCACCGACCAGTGCGACTTTTTCACCTGCTTGGATATTCAGGGATACGCCGCTGAGCACTTTATTATTATCGCCGTATTTAAAGTGCAGGTTCTCAATGCGAATACTGCTGGGTTGTCCATCTACAAATGGATTCACGTCGTTTTGGTAACGCACTTCTTCATGCATGCTGAACAGACTATTCAGCCTCGAAACCGCTGCGCTGGCAGAATAAAATGAATATTGAATATTCAGAATCTCTTGTACCGGACTCATCATAAACCACAGGTAACCAAAGACGGCGAACATCTCACCAATACTTAAATTAGAGAAAATCACCATAAACATACTGACAGCTCTGAACACATCAAAGCCAAACAGGAAGATCACAAATGAAAAACGGTTTGCGGCATCACTTTTCCAGGCAAACTCTGAGGCATGGTTTCTAACCTGACGTGCGTTATCAATGACGCGAAGCAGATAGTGTTTTTCACGATTAGCGGTGCGTATTTGTTGAATACCGTCTAAGGTTTCGGTCAAGCTTTGTTGGAAGATTTCAAAAGCAGAATTTTCTTTCCTTTTAAGCTCCTTGACGTGTTTACCCACCACCATAGTGAAATAGATCACCAGCGGATTCATAAACAAAATTAATAACGCCAGTTGCCAGTGTAAAAACAGCAATATCACTGCTGTACCAATAATACTCAGCGTTGCTACGATAAATCGACTGATGGTATTGCCGATAAAATTATCAATCACTTCAATATCGGTAACAAAATGTGAGGCAATGCCGGCGCTACCTCGAGTTTCATATTCGCTGATGGCAATTCTACCCAGCCGTTTAATCAGTTTTTGACGAATCCTGAAGGTGATGCGTTTGGCAATAAGGGTGAAATAACGTGACTGAGCCACATTCAAAATGACCGATGCCACACGTAATACCAATGTAAATAACAACACAGCCAAAATATATAAAACCGGACCATGCCAGCTATCGGGACTGAATTGCTGAATAAAGGCGACGGTTGGGCCTGGCTCTTCAAGTAACACTTCGTCAACCATCAGAGGCAATAATAGAGGAACAGGCACGGCACAGAGTGTCGCCAGAAGCGCGATGATATTGGCTTTGACGAGATGCTTTTTGTACAGAAGGGCTTGCTTGAGAATGCCGCTCAGCTCATAGCTGCTTTTGTCAGTCATATAAAGTCATTAAATTAGAACGTTGTTTCCTGCTTGAGTGATCAGTTTCTCAGGAACATAACCCCAGACCGCACTGACGGTATCAGATGTTAATATCGCCTGTGGTGAACCTTGAGCAAACATTTTACCCTGATTTAGCAACCAAATCTTATCGGCATAACGCGTTGCTTGGTTAAGATCATGCAAAATGGCCACGATCGAGAATTGTGATTCATGACTAAGCTGACGAACGAGTTGTAATAAATGATGCTGTTGACCTAAGTCTTGTGCTGATGTGGGTTCATCCAACAAAACAACAGGTGGTTTTTCGGCTTGTGATACCTGGAGTAATATTCGCGCTAGCTGCACGCGTTGCCGCTCTCCACCAGAGAGACTGGTAAAAAAGCGATCTGCAAATTGCCAGGTATCGGTTTTTTCCATCCAAAATCGTGTTTGCTGAGCTAACTCATCAGCAGATAGAGACAGCGGCGTCGCACCTATTGCCACGACTTCACTTGCACTAAAGGGAAAGGTTAATTGTGATGATTGGGGCAAAATACCTAAGTGTTTCGCACGCTCTCGACGAGACCATTCATTTACATTTTTATCATGCAAAAAAACATGACCTGAGCTAGGTTTCCACTCGCTAGTAATGGCACGAAATAAACTGGTTTTTCCTGCGCCATTAGGGCCCAGCACGGCAATAAACTCGCCCGGCTCAACATCAGCATGCTCGATATGGAGAATGGAGCGTCCACCATGAGCAATGTTGAGATGATTTAAAGTTAAACTGGTCATCGTCATCCTACAATGTACTTAAGCGCTGACGTTGCTGTAATAGAAGAAAAACAAAAAAGGGTGCGCCAATCAATGCTGTCACTAAGCCAACCGGAAGTTCGGCTGGAGCGAGCCAGACCCGTGCTCCCACATCAGCCAGTAATAACAGGGCCGCCCCTGCAATGGCAGATAAAGGTAATAGGCGTGTGTGATCTGGGCCTAATGTCATACGTATTAGATGAGGCACAACCAAACTGATGAAGCCAATAATGCCTGAGGCAGAGACGGCAATACCAATGCCAATCGCTGTCGCAATGATGAGTTGGCGTTTGAGTTGTTCAGTATGGATGCCTAAATGTGCCGCTTCAGCTTCACCCAGCAATAAGGCATTCAGGGCTTTGGCGTAATACTGATAGAAAAGTATCAAGCACAGGCAACAGCCAGCACATAACCACAACATAAAAGGTGTGGCGCCATTTAAGGAACCCATGCCCCATAAAGTTAAATCGCGTAATGCCTGATCATTGGCAATAAATGTTAGAAAACCAATCACGGCACCGGTAAATGCGGCGACCGCGACCCCGGCTAATAACAGAATAAGCACGGAAGTATTTCCTTGGCTGGATTGGGCCAGTCGATACACTAATAAACTGGTGACTAACCCACCCACAAAAGCCGCTACAGGTGTGGCAAAAACTGAGAAACTTACGGGAAATATTACGATGGCAAGTGCCGCCCCAAGCCCTGCACCAGAAGACACACCAATGATGCCTGGATCAGCCAAAGGGTTTCGAAACAAGCCTTGTGTGACGGCGCCACAGATGGCCAATAAGGCGCCAATAAACAAAGCTAGCAGCGTACGAGGCCAGCGAAGATCCCAGATAACGACCTTCTCATAGTCATTTAGACGGCTAAGATCGGTATGGAATAAACCGTCCCAGACAGTTAACAAACTCTGCCAGCTTGATAACTTCATGGGGCCAGATGTCAGAGATAAAATAATACCGATGACAAGCAGGCTGATCAGAACTGGCCACGCCAGCTTTCGGAATAGCGATTGGTAGGGCATAGTCACGAGTCGATGGCTAGTAGAGTTTATCTGCCAGTCGTTCAGCTTCCGCCAGAGCACCGAGGCTGAGCCCGGCAATTAAGGTCGCTGCATTCACACTCACTATCTGATTATTTTTAGCCGCTTGGCTATGTTGCAGTAATGGCTGACGTTTGACGAGCTTGTTAGCGCTATCCAAGCTGTCAGAACGACTACCAACCAGAATAATATCCGGATTGACGGCTAATAAGGCTTCAACAGAAATAGATTTGTAACCACTAAACTGGCTGATATTTTTACCGCCCAATAGTTTTATGAGTGCATCGCCAGTGGTATCGGTGCCCGCTTGGGATAAACCACGCTCACCAATATCGAGCAGGAATACCACAGTTGGCTTATGTGTCGGCTGTTTTTCTAGCAAGGCTGCCTGTCTTGTTTGAAGCTGTTCGATAAGCTCTTGCGCTGCTGATTCAGCATGAAGCCGAGAGGCTAACAGCGTTATATTTGTTTCAAGTTGCTGCAATGTCGTTGGACTATCAAGTTCGAGAACAGGAATATGTGCTTTTTTGAGAGCCGCGATAGCGGGGGCAGGCCCCATATGGTTACTTCCGATAACTAAATCAGGATGTAACTGGAGCAGCCCTTCTGCAGATAATGTTCGATGGTAACCTAAATTTTCAACTGGCTGAGATAACAATGGCTGACTGGTTAAGTCTGCAGCAACAATACGTTCACCCAATCCCAAATTAAGCAAAATCTCGGTGGCATTGCCATCAACACTGACTAGGCGCGAATTATCAGAATCCGCATAGCTGGTTGAGGCTGTGAGTAAAGCCATCAGTAAAAGCCATAGTGAGCCGAAAAGAGAAGGGAATATTTTATTCTTCATCATATAAAGTTCAGTCGATATATTAGTCATAGTGAAAAGGGGGATACACAACGCACAGCATTCTACTTGATATCTGCTAAATTGTTAATCTATATGTAAATGATAATTGATCTCATTATCGTTAAATGGTAATTTTCTCGACATATTTTTCAAGTCAGGAACAATTACGATGAAATTAAGAAAGTTAGCCTTGCTAATGCAGGTGCCTGTTTTATTGACAGTAAGTGGTGGCGAAGCCTTTGCTGCGGAACAAAGCCTCGATGAAATCACGATCACAGCGACAAGAAACACTGACGGTGATAGCTCAAGCCGCAATATCAGTGTCGTGAGTCAGGATGATATTGCACGACAACAAGCCACTTCTGTTCCTCAAGTTATTAACTATTTACCTAATGTCACATTAACTGGTGGCCCTCGTGAACAAGTTCAGGGAGTCAATATCCGTGGCTTGGGTGGAAACCGTGTTTTGCAATTGATTGATGGGGTTAGACAGAATTTTGAATCAGGTCATCGACCTACGTATTTTTTAGACCCATCACTCTTAAAAAATGTTGAGGTACTTCGAGGGCCGAGCAGTTCTTTATGGGGGTCAGGTGCGTTAGGTGGTGTTGTGTCACAGAATACTATTCATGCGGCTGATCTCTTGGATGGAGATAATCTGGGCGGCTTTGTGAAACAAGGTTATCAATCAAACGGTGATAAGTGGACAACAACCGGTGCTTTGGCTAGTCGTTTTGGCAATGTTGATTTGCTGCTATCGGGTTACTATCGTGATGGCAATGACTTGGAACTGGGGAATGGCGATGATCTGCAAAACTCAGCAAATCGCGACAAAGGTGTGTTAGCTAAGCTGGACTGGTTTATCGATAGCGATCAAATGGCGACATTTAACTTTCGTCGCTCGTACAATTACGGTGGCATTCCATCAAATGGGGCAGCAGATGTTTCCACATCAAACTTCTTGATAGATAGAAAAACGCAGACAGATCAAGCGTCATTTGACTATCAATACAATCCTAACAACCCGTTGTTGAATACCAAGCTTACTTTGTATTGGGATCGTACTAAAATGGATGAAAGTCGGACTTCGGATGGACGCTTTGATGACACTGAAATTCGGACAGTGGGAATGAATATTCATAACCGTAGTGAGTTTGGTGAAATAGCTGTTATCTACGGGGTGGATGGATATCAGGATAAATTAAATGCAGATCGCGGTGGTGTCGATAGGCCATTACCGCCAACGGCAACGACCGATGTATGGGGGGCCTTTTCAGAGATTCATCTTCCTGTAGCAGAGAAGTGGCATGTGGAGTTAGGCGCTCGCTATGATTATTTCAAAACAGAAGCAGAAAACTTAAACGAAGAACACAGTGATAATGCGTTTTCTCCATCTGCTGCTTTAGTTTGGCAGCCAACCGATCTGTTAAATGTCGCATTACGTTATGATGAAGCTTTTAGAGCACCCTCATCCGAAGAGCTCTATACATCTGGAACGCACTTTTGTATGGGGCCAGGATTTTGTAATACCTTCCTTCCAAACTCGGATTTGAAGCCAGAAGAGTCTCAAAACTGGGAGTTAATGACTCAATATACAATGGCTGATGTGTTGAAATCGTCTGATTCATTAACGTTAAACGCTAATATTTTCCATAACGATGTAGATAACTTCATCGAACAACGAGTTGATGACCCGGTCTTTTTCCCTATTCCCAATCCAGGTAATACCTATTACAGAAATATTGATAAGGCAGAGTTGCAAGGTTTTGAGCTAGCCATGAATTATCAATTGAATACATTCAATGTCCTATTGAGTTATGGCCAAACCAGGGGGCAAGATAAGAATACGGGAGAAGCCATCTCGTCAATCCCTGCAGATAAATGGGTATTGGATATGAATAATGCTTGGCTTAAAAATACCCTCAAAACAGGTTTGAGGCTAACGCGGATTGAAAGTCAGAAGCATCGACCGAATGATATCAATACTGACTATGAGCACTATACCTTAGTGGATCTCTACACAAGCTGGACACCGAAAGATGTTAAAAACTTAACGATTGATCTGACTGTGAATAATTTGACTGATCAACACTATCGTGTCGCATTTCAACAACTCTATATGCCGGGCAAAGATATTCGTCTCGGTGTGAAGTATGATTTTTAAGGAGCAGCTATGTCTAATGAAGTAACAATGCCAGGTGAGCAGGCTCAAGCATTACTCGAGCAACTGGCTGATTGGGGTACGATGACGACCATCGTATTGCATGGCGGCAGTGTGTTTGAGTTTATGGGGCCTTTTCCGAAAGGCTCTGTAGCGGAAGGTTTTTATAATTTATCAGGTCCGGTGCCAGGCTTTCATGGACACTTAAATCTTAAGTTAGTAAACAATATTCGTTTTCAAGATAAACAGCATCGTGGTCGAGAGAGTTACGCGTTTGTTTTTGAAAATGCCGAGGGCGAGGTGATTTTTAAAGTCTTTCTTGGCCGAGATGAAAAAGGCGAGTTGTTAGCAGAACAAAAACAACGTTTTCTGACAATGCAGCAACAATATCAGTGAGAGTAGAGTAATGAATAATAAAGGGTTAGAAGAGAAAATCAGTCAAGAGATTATGGCGATGGTCAACAGCAGAAAAAGTCTGCTGCTATCCTCATTAACCGAAGAAAATGAGCCTTATGCTTCCTACGCGCCCTTCGCGGTGGGAGATGATTGTTTATATGTATTGATCAGTGAAATCGCGGTTCACGCTAAAAACTTGCAGCATCACCCCAGAGCCTCAGTATTAATTATTGAGGATGAAGACTCTGCTGCGGAGTTATTTGCTCGTCTTCGTGTTCAGTACAATGTGACCACAGAACTATTGCCTGTCGATTCTGCAGACTGGAATGTCGGTATTCAGTGTTTAACCGATCGTCATGGCGATCGCATACAAAACCTAAGTCAATTGAGCGACTTTAAGTTATTTAAGCTAACCCCTATCGGTGGCCGTTATGTGAAAGGCTTTGGTAAGGCGTATCAGATTGATGGTGGCTCTCTAGCTGGAGAAGGCTTGTCTCACCTGAGAGATGGACATAAAAAACGTGCTTAATAGACTGGCTGTATGAAGCAAAAAAGGACGCTCGATGCGTCCTTTTTTTTGACGAGATAATAATCTGTTATCAGAGGCTGCCCCAGCTATCCTTTTTACGAACTTTCAGTCGCGGTAGGATGATGCCCAACAAGATACCTGCAAATAAAACAGCGGCACCTATAAGGAACCAGCTTCGGGTGCTGTTATCTTTCAAGGCATTGTTTTCGATAACTAATGACTGGTTCTCATGATCAATTTCTTGCAGTTTTTCTTTCAGTTGACGATTTTCATTATCTAAAGCCACAGCATTTGATGCGGTACGACGGAGGTCGTCCAGTTCTTTGCTCAAACGTTGTGACTTTTCTTTCAACGACATGTTTTGTGTATCAACGTCGGAGTTTTGATTACTGAGTGATGAAATTTCTTCTTTGTATTTAGCGATTTCAAGTTCTAAATTGGCCACACGCTTTTGACTGGCTTCAAGTTGGTCACGAGCACTCGGTGTGTTGGTCAGATAACGGGTTAACACCCAGCCTTCAACGCCATCTGTCGTTCTGACTTTTGAATAACCTGCTGGATCCGTTTCCAGTACTTCGAGTCGTGTACCAGACTCGAGCATTTTACGGATATTGAACTTCACGCCTTGACCATTACGCATGGTGATTTCGAGCTTATCAGATACATAACGTGTGGTTTGAGCTTGAGCTAGGACGGGAGTCAACAGTGCCGCTGAGATGAGGATGTGTGCGATCAGTTTTTTCACAATGGACGTCTTTATTCTTTGATAAACAGGCATTTTAACAGAAGCGATGCTGTTCGCTTCAAGTCTGAATTAGTAATTAACAATAAATCAGAATGTTATGTCGTCGTAACGGCGTTGTCATATTGGTTTGTTAAGGTCGGCCTGCTATAAAGAAAGGGTTAGAAATGGAAAAGATTAGAGTCATGTTTTTGTGTACTGGCAATTCGTGTCGGTCACAAATGGCTGAGGGCTGGGCAAGAGCATTGGCCAGCGAAGAAATTGAAATAAAATCGGCTGGTATTGAAGCACATGGACAAAACCAACGTGCCATCAAAATTATGTCTGAAGTCGGGATTGATATTTCTCAGCAGGAATCGATTCGTGTGAATGGTGAAATGCTGGAATGGGCTGATTTGTTAGTCACACTATGTGATAACGCTGAGGAGCAGTGCCCTCTACTCAGCCCTCATACAGTTAAGGTGCATCTGCCTTTGCCTGATCCGGCCAAGCTGCGGGGTAGTGAAGAGGAAGTGATGGCGATCTTCCGTGAAACACGTGAGAAAGTACGTCAGCGTGTCGAGTTTGTACTCGAACAGGTTGCTTACGAAGCGGCTGTTTAAGCTGATTATTTCTCCGTGACCAAGCGTATTTTCGGTTTCTGATTAATCATATTTTTTTCTGTCGCCTCTAGCTGATAGAGACTGTTACCAGCTATTCGTTTAGCCATTGATTTTGCCTTACTGGCGTATTCGGTCAGATCAATCTCTGCCTGGATATTCGGGAAGTCTAAAATACGCACAGCACCTATCGATAAGCTAAGCAGTGAATAAAAGGTTTCATTGCCATGGCGATCAACCGCATTGATGCCTGCTTGTTGCAGATGACGCAAATTGTATAGCTGTGGGTAAAGTGCCTCAAATGCTTCTAGAATCTTTTGGCAACGCTGTCGCCAGTCTTTACTTTCAAACAAGATGATAAAATCATCGCCACCCACATGCCCAACAAAGTCGATTTCCTGGTCGACATGTTCAGTTAATGTTTTAGCTGTGAGGCTAATCACCTTATCGCCTTTACCGTAACCATAAATGTCGTTGTAGGGTTTGAAGTTATCCAAGTCAAAATAGCAGACAGTGACATCCCGATTTTGCTCGATAATCTCACGGGTATGTTCACTTAAAGGCACATTTCCTGGCAGACCACTCAGCGGGTTGGCATGGCGAGCCATGGTGATTTGCATATCGGTAATCTGACGTAGCAAGTCCATTAAACTACCTACACCGCGATAACGACCTTGCTCAGTAATGACGAACGCACTGTGCTGGTGATGTGCTTCCTGGCTGGTGATTTGATAACTAAGTTTTTTCAATGGCAGCTCAGTTTCAACCACGATAGGATTTTTATCCATAAAGTCTTTTATGGGTTTTCTTCCGTACAGTTCACGACCAAAACGGCTGGCGTAAAGTGTCATAAAATCATCGCGCCACATGATACCCACGACACGATTATTATCATCAACTACCGGCAACGCATTCAGTTTTAACGCTTTCTGAAAACGATCAGAAATATGCTCAATGGTATCGTTATGTCTGACCGGATCTAAATCTGTCAGCAAGCTGCTAACAAGGGTATTCGCTCTTGGACGACCTGTTCGTTGTATCGTTGTTTCTTTGCGTTGGGCAAACAGACTGTTATCGAGTTCTTTTTGTGGATTACGATTAGGACGGCCAAAGTAATAGCCTTGTACAAAGCGCATATCCAGACTTTGTGCGGTGATATATTCCTGACGAACTTCAATGCCTTCACCAATCACCTGGCAGCCGATACTTTGAGCAATATCAATCATGGACTGCACAAATTGGCGCTTTTGCCGATCTTCATGAATATTCTGCATAAAGTGGCGGTCCAGTTTCACAAAATCAGGCTTGAGTTCAGACCAGGTGCGTAAGCCAGAATAGCCCGCGCCCAAATCATCAATCGCAATCGAAAACCCCATATCGCGATAATGTTCAGTGGCTGTTCGCATTAATTCATAGTCATCAATCGGATACTGTTCAGTGAGCTCAATGATGACTTGTTCTGCTGATAAACCAGCTGACTCAACATATTGTAAAGTCAATCCGTGTGGATAATTATTATCCAGCAGAGCAACAGGCGTCGTATTGATGAAGAGTTTTTCTTTCAGGCCGAGTTGACCATAGCGTTTGATCGCCGTTTCTCGACAGAGTAAATCCAGCTCAGCCAGACAATCATGCTTGAGAGCGGTATCAAATAAGGTCACAGGCGAATGGAGGGGGCCATCAGATGGACCACGAATCAGTGCCTCATAACCAAAAATCTGTTGGTTGTGTAACGAGATAATAGGTTGAAACAGAGCTGTCAGACGTCCATGACTGAGAATTTCCTGTAATGAGTGATAGTGGTGTAATTCTTCTTGCGTCATCGTCTTATCTTCTCTTGCTAATATCTCCTAATCAGAAAAAAGCCCCACCCTGGGGTGAGGCTTTTATCAGTGCTTTCCAGTGTTAAGACCTACCAGAATGCTTGCGCACGGAATTTAAGTGCAGATGGTTCTGCATCTGAACTTGCGCCATCGACAGTCAGATCGGTAACTTTGTCGTAGTTCAGCATTAAACGAATATTTTTACGTGGAATGTAGTTCACACCCAATGTAAATTTATCTGCTTCGTCTTCAGTTTGTACACTTCCGCCGACTAAACCTTCGGTTTCAATGTTTTCAAAGCGAGCAACTAACTGCCACGCACCATATGGAGATTTAGGTGAAACGCCAGAGTTATAACCTTTTTTCCACTTGTAAGATTCACCCGTCAGGAAGTAACCAGCTTCAACTGAATAGCCAGTGAATTCTTGATCTGAGTTTGAGTTACTTTCAGCTGTGTAGTCTACGTATTCAGCTAAAGCGTGGAATGGGCCATAGATACCTAAAACATCAGCTGTGAATGCTTTTGAGCCATCATAATCTGCTACAGAAGTGTCAATTGGACGCTCTGAAGTAATGTGGCTAACAGCACGTTGACGGTAGCGGAATGAACCATCACCGTTACCACGGTTCAAATAACCCAAACCAACTTGTAACATGTGTTTGCTGTCTTGCATAAATGGTACGAATGAACCGCGAACTGCCCATGTATCTGCATCATCTACATCAGTTTCACCACCGTCGATTTCACCGCTTGTTAAAGATGATGCTAATAACCAACGATAATCTTTGTCATTCAACTGGAATGCAACACCACTCTCACGAGCAGGTGATAAAGCTGAATCAGCATAGAATGGGCGATCAATAAAGCTCATGTATTTAGAGCTAGCTTTAGTGTTATAACCAAAAGCTATGTGAGATTGACCAAGTTTTACACCCCATTTGGTGCTGTCGTTTAGTTTGTTGCCGTAACCAACATAAGCATCTTTAATTGATGCATCACCGCCAGCAAAGTCAGCTTCAAATTTGTAGCTCCAGTCATAAATCGAACCTTGGAAACCCAAACGTGCACGACGTAATTCAGTTCCTCGACCTTCGTTATCACCTACACCTGCAGTACCATCGTATAAACCATCATTGTCTACAGAGATGGCATCCCACATCACACGACCGATAGGTTGGAATTCCCAGTTACCTTCTCTGTCTGCAACAACTAACTTGCCATCAGTGGTAATTTTTGGCATATCTGCAGTTGCTTCAGCGACTTGTTTTTTCACTTCAGCTTGAGCAGCTTCAGTTTTTTCTTGATCAGCTGCTGCAGCGTTTTTCAGCATGTTGTAGTCTTCTGCACTGATGGTGCCTTTGTCACGAAGGACTTTTAACAGGTCAGCCATCGCTTCGTTGTTTGCCTGAGCAGGCAACATTGCTGCACCAAACAAGGTACCGGCAATTAATAAAGATGTTGTTTTCAATTTCAAGGGACTATCCTCTAGGTTGGTTTATCAATTCGGTAAGAGCCGAAGTCCCGCACACCTTAGGCTTGTTATGTTTCAGCATGATGAAGAAAACGTTACAGTTTTGTGACATTGATACAAAAGCTGACTTTTGTTGTATTTAAGCGACAATGGTGATCAGGCCTTGAAATATGGAAAACCGCACCAATATCCATCTATATAACCATGCCTTTGGACGTCCTATGTTTCGAATTTTATTACTGATTTTTTTAATTATCCCCATCGTTGAAATCTATGTGTTGATACAGGTTGGCGATGTGATTGGTGCATTACCGACTATATTTATGGTGGTGGCCACCGCTGTTCTAGGTGCGTTTTTACTTCGTTTACAAGGTTTTCAAACATTACAACGAGCACAAAGCTCCATGGCCAGCGGTCAAATTCCTGCCACAGAGATGTTGGAAGGGGTGTGCTTGGTTATCGCTGGGGCGATGTTACTAACCCCCGGGTTTGTCACCGATACCTTTGGTTTTTTGCTACTAGTGCCAGCCGTCAGGCAGAGTGTGATTAAACAATTAGCCAAGAATAGTCGTATTTTTTACACACAAAAGCGTGGTGATGCTTTTTCACAACAACGCTATCGATCAGATTATCGTGAAGGTGATGTGATTGATGGGGAAGTGGTCGATGACGATGATAAACATCATCTTCGATAAAAATTTTTAAATTTTTTTGCTTAGCCCCCTTGAAAGCGGGTTTTGTAACCCCATTCTATGAGTTCCCTACAATTTAAGTTAGTCATTAATAGACATTTTTTCGGAGGAAATACAGATGAATCTTCGTCCCCTTCATGATCGTGTGATTGTTCGTCGCATGGAAGAAGAAACAATGAGCGCTGGCGGTATCGTTATCCCTGATAACGCCGCAGAAAAACCATCTCGCGGTGAAATTCTTGCTGCAGGTGATGGCAAGGTTACAGATTCAGGCGAAGTTCGCCCTTTGGCGGTAAAAGTGGGTGACAAAGTACTGTTTGGCAAATATGCCGGTACTGAAGTTAAGGTTGACGGTGAAGAACTGTTAGTCATGCGTGAAGATGACATTGTTGCTGTTATCGAAGGCTAATCCCTGGATTCATTTGCTTTATTAAAGAATAAGAGGAATAACTACAATGGCTGCTAAAGAAGTCAAATTTGGTGCAGACGCACGTCAGTTAATGGTTAAAGGTGTGAATACACTGGCTAACGCAGTAAAAGTCACACTGGGACCAAAAGGTCGCAACGTTGTTTTAGATAAAAGCTTCGGTGCACCTACCGTCACGAAAGACGGTGTTTCAGTCGCGAAAGAAATCGAACTGGAAAACAAATACGAAAAC
Organism: Methylophaga sp.; assembly: GCA_002706095.1. Lineage (GTDB taxonomy): Bacteria > Pseudomonadota > Gammaproteobacteria > Nitrosococcales > Methylophagaceae > Methylophaga > Methylophaga marina. Next base: position 193,203 of record PAJP01000004.1, read on the forward strand.
ATGGGCGCCCAAATGGTAAAAGAAGTGGCTTCGCACACTTCTGATGCTGCTGGTGACGGTACAACTACAGCGACAGTTCTAGCACAAGCTATTCTGCGTGAAGGTATGAAAGCCGTTACTGCTGGTATGAACCCCATGGATCTGAAACGTGGTATCGACAAAGCAGTTCAATCTGCGGTTGAACAACTGCGTACTATGTCATCACCATGTGATGATGATAAAGCGATTGCTCAAGTCGGTACTATTTCAGCTAACTCTGACGCTTCAATCGGTAAAATTATTGCTGAAGCCATGCAAAAAGTCGGTAAAGAAGGCGTTATCACCGTTGAAGACGGTAGCGGCTTTGAAAACGAATTAGACGTCGTTGAAGGTATGCAGTTTGATCGTGGCTACCAGTCTCCATACTTTGTTAACGACCAACAAACTATGACAGCAGAACTGGAAGATCCGTATGTGCTGTTATTCGACAAAAAAATCTCAAACATCCGTGATTTGCTGCCAACTCTAGAAGCTGTCGCGAAATCTAGCCGTCCATTATTGATCGTTTCTGAAGATGTGGAAGGTGAAGCGTTAGCCACACTGGTTGTGAATAATATGCGCGGTATCGTGAAAGTCTGTGCAGTTAAAGCGCCTGGCTTTGGTGACCGTCGTAAAGCGATGTTAGAAGATATTGCTGTTCTGACTGGTGGTACTGTGATTTCTGAAGAAGTCGGTCTGAGCCTGGAAAAAGTGACTTTGGATCACTTAGGTCAAGCGAAGAAAATCACTGTCAGCAAAGAAAATACCACTATCGTTGATGGTGCTGGCCGTGCAGATGAAATCCAAGCACGTGTTGAACAAATTCGCACACAAATCGCTGAATCTTCTTCTGACTACGACAAAGAAAAACTGCAAGAACGTGTCGCTAAATTAGCTGGCGGTGTAGCTGTTATCCGTGTTGGTGCGGCTACCGAGATGGAAATGAAAGAGAAGAAAGCACGCGTTGAAGATGCGTTGCATGCTACTCGTGCTGCGGTTGAAGAAGGCGTCGTCGCTGGTGGTGGTGTTGCATTGGTTCGTGCAGAAAGCTCTCTGGGTGAACTACGTGGTGACAACCATGATCAAGACATGGGTATCAAAATTGCGCGTCGTGCAATGGAAGAGCCTTTACGTCAAATCGCTACAAACGCGGGTGCTGAAGCATCTGTTATCCTGAATGAAGTTGTTGCAGGTAAAGGTAACTATGGTTACAACGCGGCAACAGGTGAATACGGCGATATGATTGATATGGGTATTCTTGACCCAACTAAAGTCACGCGTACTGCATTACAAAATGCAGGTTCTGTTGCTGGTCTGATGCTGACAACAGAAGCGATGATCGCTGAACTGCCAAAAGAAGATGCACCTGCAATGCCTGATATGGGCGGCATGGGTGGCATGGGCGGCATGATGTAATCATCCCTCAGTCTTTAGTGCTAAAAAAGCCCCGGCCATTTGGTCGGGGCTTTTTTGTTTATACGAGTTCTGATGTGCAGTGTGGACAACGCGTCGCTTTGATAAGAATGGTTGAGTAACATCTTGGACATTCTTTATTGGTGGCTTCTGCAGGTGCAGGTTCTGCTTCTTTTTCACGTTGCATTTTATTGACCGAACGAATCAACAGAAAAACAGCAAAGGCGACGATCAAAAAGCTGATGACCGCATTAATAAAGACGCCATAACTAATCACTACAGCACCAGCTTCCTGAGCTGTTGCCAAGGTGGCATATGGACCTGCCACAGTACCTTCTTTTAACGTGACAAATAAGTCTGAAAAGTCGACACCTCCCAGTAATAGACCAATAGGTGGCATAATTACGTCGGCTACCAAACTCTTCACAATGGTGCCAAACGCACCACCGATGATAATCCCCACGGCCATATCCAACACATTGCCGCGCATGGCAAACTCTTTGAATTCCTTCAACATCCTTTATCTTCCTTTTGTTGTTTTCATTGAAATAGAGGGCGAGCATCCTGATTAAACATTGAGTCTCAGTTGGATATTAGCCATCACTATTTGGGCTGTCTATCTTTATTTTGTGCATTATTCTTGTTCGCAATATTGTCTGCGTCATCAAACCGTGGTTGTTATTCGGGTATGTACGTATAATTCTGATTTTTATGGTCTCTTATCAGAGTTAAAAGGGAATTCTTAACCGAAGCTGTCCCCGCAACTGTATACGTGAAGTTTCTGACAACGATGATGTAAAACCACTGAAATCAATCGATTTTGGGAAGGTGAGTTGGAAATGTTGAAGCGTGAGCCAGGATATCTGCCATGAAAACGTTATTATCCGATGGCCGGGGTGTGCAGTTGGAGCGGGAAACCGTTTAATGGCGAATCATCTTTGAGTTATTAAGCGGTGTCTGATCTTTCCGGCCTGGTTTGATAACTCAGTGTTTTTATATATTGATGGATAACGCTGTGTTTAACCGACTTATTCTTTGTTTCATTCTATTTCTTTTTTCTTCATCAGTCCTGGCCGAGCAATTATTGCTGATTGTCACACCACGAAATGTACCGGAAGTGGTGTCTGGTGCGCATGAGTTTTTAAAACACCCTTCTCACTCCTCCACGTCAGTGCAAATACGCACAACCGAGCAGTGGCAAGACTTAAGCGTAAATCAACAAGCCGCTTTATTAAAACAGTCAGATTTAGTCTTCGCAGGCGGCGTGTTTGGCGAAACAGCCAATCAGTTGGTAGAACATAGTAAAAACGGCCTGCTAAAAAATCTTATCGCATTGCATAGCGATCAGCGTCTTATGGGGGCGTCTAGTTTGAACAGTCGTCCCATTTTAAACGGGCCCCCTGACAAATTAATGCAGCATCCAGATCCTGCGTTATCGACAGAACAGTGGATGGCATCGCTATTAGAACAATACCCGGCACAGGAAGCGTGGTTGATTTCACGATTCTTTTGGCTGGGAAGAAATAGTGAAAATATGCAGGGACTGATTAGTCATCTACATCATCTGGTTAATAATGAAAATACAACTGAGCGTCCTCAATTAGCTGCACAGCTCAGGCTTTATCATCAAGATAAAATCATTCCACCAGATCAGTTTGAGTTTTCTGCAAAATCATCATGGGTGGTGTTAGTGGATTATGAAACTGGGGAACGGCCGGGAGAAAAGGCATTACTGGATGCTGTTTGTAAACAGCTTATTGATGAGTCAACTGGTTGTGTGTCAGTGCTTACTGCGTGGGGTGATGCCAGTTTATCTGCCATCAAGTTATTAGCTGAGAATAAGTCACACATCAGTTCAGTGGTGTCTCTGCAAGACTTTGTGATTGGCGGATCGGAACATCGGCAGGCTGTCACCGATGAATTAAAAAAACTGAATGTACCGGTGATAAAAGCGATGCGTTTAAGTGACAGTACCCACGCTGAATGGGCGTTGTCAGAAGCCGGAATCAGTTGGGATTCTGTTCACTATCGTGTCGCTATGCCTGAGTTACAAGGGGTGTCTCAGCCAATGGTGGTTGCAACGATGACCCCCGCCGAAGTCGATAAACTTACGGGAGCCAGACTGGCTTTCTCAGAACCTGTAGAGTCACAAGTCACCTTATTGGCCAAGCGCTTAAAACGCTGGCAGCAATTACAAGATAAAGCGAATCAGGATAAAAAGATTGCGATTATCTATTACAACCATCCGCCTGGTCGCCACAATATCGGTGCTGATAATTTAAACGTCGTGGAGTCCTTGTTCGATATTCTGCATTCGCTTAAAAACCAAGGGTATAACACCGGTGAGTTACCGGCGACATCAGACGCATTGCTAGATTTATTGCAGCAACGAGGGGTCAACTTACCTGAAGATCAGACTGTCTTGGCTGCGATGTCGTCACAAGTCAACACAATGGATAGCAAAAGCTACCAAACCTGGTTTCAAACATTGCCAGAATCACTACAGCAAGAAATGGTCAATGGCCCGCTGGGCTTATTACATGCCAATCTAAAACAAGCTAAAGCATTGAATGATCCAACCATTGCGGCCCATTTATTAGCTCGAGTAATGGAAGATATTCGCCATGTTGTCGATGGGGCCGACCATGCTGGTCGTGACCGTGTGTTGCAATTACTCAGTCAGCTACAAACCATCTACCAGCGACCTTTAGCAAACATCGACTGGCAACAGGCTGAGCAATTAATTAATGCCATCAGCCAACAATGGATAGAAGGCATAAGAGGCTGGGGCGAAGCGCCGGGGAATGTGATGGTTTATGACGATAAAATCCTGATTCCCGGTCTTGAGTTTGGCAATATTTTTGTTGGTCCACAGCCTCCAAGAGGTTGGGAACTGAATGAAGAATTATTGCATGCCAATTTATCCTTCCCGCCGCCACATCAATATCTGGCGTTTTATCAGTGGCTAAGAAATACCTTTCATGCTGATGCCTTAGTTCATCTGGGCCGCCATTCGACCTACGAGTTTTTACCTCGTCATCGAGTGGGTATGGCTGAGAATGATTACCCTCAGGCAATTTTAGATGATTTGCCAAGTATCTACCCTTATATCGTTGATGGTGTGGGTGAGGGTATTCAGGCAAAACGCCGTGGCCTCGCGGTGATGGTTGATCACCTCACACCGCCTTTGGCTAGCACTGAGTTATATGATCAATTACTGGAATTACGACAGGTCGTTGAAAGTTATGAAGCTGCACCTGTGAATGCTGGAGCTATGCGCGATCGTGCGATTGAGGAAATGAAACGCTTAGTCGCCAAACTTAATCTGGAAGATGAACTGACAGCGAATATGGCTGGGGAGTTGGAAGTGCGAGGATTGAGTTCATTCGAGCAGGTGGATGACGATTTGTTAGTGCACGAAATCGGCCATTACCTGACCACTCTACAAGAAGATTTTATGCCTCTGGGGCTACATGTTTTTGGTCGAGACTGGTCTGAACAAGCGGTTCAAACCATGCTTACTTCAATGAATAATGGCAAACAAGCTACGGAGAGCTGGGATCCACTTCTACGCGGCTCACCTGCTGCAGAAATGTCGGCATTATTGGCTGCTTTAGATGGTCAATTTGTTGAGCCGGGTAAAGGTAATGATCCGATTCGCACACCATCAGCATTACCGACTGGACGTAATTTCTATGCCTTAGATGATAGCTTAATTCCATCACGTTTAGGCTACAAAGTCGGTATCGCATTAGCCGAAAAAGCCCGTGCAGAAACTCCCGCAAAAAACGCTCAGGATAGTGATGCCTTAGTGTTATGGGCATCCGATGTGGTGCGTGATGAAGGCGCTATGATCGCTTTTGCTTACGATATGTTAGGGGTGAAACCGACCTGGAGTCGTCGTGGAATTTTTAGTGGATTAGAACGTTTGGATCTTTCTTCATCAGCCTCGCCTCATCCCCGAATCCGCCGAGATATGTTACTGACGACATCCGGCCTATTCCGTGATTTGTATGGTTCTCAGATCGTCTGGCTAGAACAAGCGGTATTGATGGCACTGGATGCCTCTTCTGGTTTGATTCGTCGTGACTATCCGGCGTTGACCTTATCTTTGGATGCGGCTTTAGAGCGTTTACAGGTTAGTGAAAATCCTGGTTTTGAATCCTTAGAGCAGAACCAGGTTGCTGCCCGCTGGGTAGACGATGCCAGTGCGGCATTACGTGCGGGTGTGTCAGAAAACCAAGCCGGCCTGACGGCAAGTTACCGTATTTTTGGTACCCCACCGGGTGCTTATGGTGCTGGCGTGAATCGCCTGGTTGAACGCTCTGGTGCCTGGGAAAACCGTGAAGAAGTCGCGCAAACCTATATTCATCGCATGGGGCATGCCTATGGTGCAGAACTGGACGGTCAGGCGCAGCAGGCCTTATTCCAACAGAGGCTGCAACATGTCGGTCAGACTTATCTCGGACGAGCCAGTAATCTGTATGGAGTTATGGATAACAATGATGCCTTTGATTATCTGGGCGGCTTAAGCCTCGCTATTGAAACCACACGTGGACAGGCACCAGAGAGTTATATTCTGGCGCACAGTGATACCACGGATTTACGCGTTGATCCTTTGCAGACCGTATTGTTAGGTGAACTGCGTGGTCGTTATCTAAATCCGCAATGGCTTAAACCGCTGATGAAGGAGGGGTATGCCGGTGCTCGCACCATGGGTAGTGAGTTTTTAGAATATCTATGGGGCTGGCAAGTGACCAATCCCGGCATTGTGAAAAGCTGGGTATGGGATGAAGTCAAACGGGTGTATGTGGATGATGGTCTGGATCTCGGCTTAGATGAGTTCCTTGAACAAGACCACAATGTGCATGTGAAAAGCAATATGCTGGCGATTATGCTGGTCGCGGCATATAAAGGCTTTTGGCAGGCAGATGAGGCTACGCTGGAACAACTGGCACAGCAGTTCACCGGTTTAGTTTCTGCAAATGGGCTACCGGGAAGTGGCCATACCTCACCATCCCATCCCATGTATGTTTGGTTGAATGATTACCTGGATGAGTCTCATCAACAGCAATTAGCTGAGGTATTGAATGCGGCAAGAATGCCAGAAACTGAAGTGGCTGATGCACCAAGTCATATTGCCGAAATCACCGAGCAAAAAGCGACTCAGCCTGAGCAAGAGACGAATTCATCTGAAGAGCAACAGAAAGAGCAAGCGCAGCAACAACGCTTCTGGCTCTATGTGATATTAGGTCTGGTGGCGTTATTAGTACTGGCCGGTATCGCAAAAGGGGTGCGTGCCCCAGCTGCCAAGGTGAAGGAGTAAGTTATGTTGAGTTCACAATCAATCGGTGTGATGCATCACTTAGTCGGGTTTTTATTAGAACCGGTGATATGGGCGCTAATGCTATTTGCCGCCTTGAGCATTATTGATATTGGTATTGCACTGGCCGAACGCTTTTCAGGTTTGAAAAAGTGGCAGCAGTCAGGTCAGGTTGAGTCCTTTGAAAAAGTAGCTTTCAAACGTATTGAGCGTAGTGACTTTTTAGCCAGAATTGCGCCTATGCTCGGTTTGATGGGCACACTGATTCCGCTTGGGCCGGGCTTATCTGCACTTGGTAATGGTGAGTTAAGTATCTTAACAACGGCGATGAGTGTGGCCTTTGATACCACGGTTCTGGGCCTGTTTGTTGGCATTATCGGTTTTGTTTTAGGGCGATTAAGACGTCGTTGGTATGACGAGATTCTAACGACTATGGAGCAGGCTAATGGCTAGACGCTGGCGACATAATCGATTTGATGGCAATGATGATGAGCCATTAGGCCCTATGGCCAATTTATTAGATTTAATGTTGGTGTTTGCCTGTGGTCTGATTGCGGCATTAATTTCAATGAGTAGTCAGCTTCAGGAGCATTTCCAGGCCGAGGCAAAACAAGCGGATCATGCCCTGACGGAACTTCAATCGATGAAAGAATTACCGCAGATACCTGAAGGTATGCAAGGTGGTGCGGAGGGGTATGAGTCTGTCGGTCAGGTTTACCGTGATCCAAAAACGGGTAAGCTCATTATGATTGGGCAATGAGTTTACTCATACGTTAATTCTGGTTCGGGCATGATAGCCGGAGTGCTGTCCATATAGGTCAAATAGCTCGACCAGATATCATGCGTTCTGGCTTCGGTCAGGTTTATCTGACAGCTCAGCGTCATAGCACCACGAATCGTCCCGTCCATCCATATAGTGTAAACACTGTCACAGTGGGATGTTTTATAGGCTTCCCAAGCCGATTGTCCTGCTTCTATCGCAGTTACCACTTTGGTTTCATCGCTGTAGCGTTGTTTAGCTGCTGCCAAGTATTGCTGCATGATGTCCTTTTTGTCTTGCAACTCTTCGTTGAGACAAGCGTTAATTTCAAGCGTAGTAAAAGCAGACGCGCAATCACTCTCTGCGATAACGGGAAAACTCAACAATAAGCTCAACAGGGCAAGCATACGTTTTAGCATCATGGTTTCTTACTCCTAACTTAGTGCGAACCTAGATTATCACCTAAGGCGAATGATTAAGCGAAGACTGATAGCGGTTTGTTCTCCTTACTAGCGTGCATATCTCTTGATTATTTTATTGACTAGCTAGAATGGTTTACGCATTTGGTATTAATCAAGCTTAATGTAAAGTAATGCTTTTCCATCGTTATCCGGAGTGTTTATGTCCTCAGCATTTGTATTGCCAGAGCCATGGCAAAATGCCTTAAAGACTTATCCCGAACTGCTGAAAGTGGCACCTGATGTCTTATCAGCCAGTGATTACGTCAATCAGTGGGGGCAAAGACAGGAATCGATGTTGGCGCAGTTGCTTGAATCAGGCCAATTGCAGAAAAAGCTGTCGTTGGATGAGATTCGTCAGCAGCTGAAATCCATGCTCGAAGGTATCACTAGCGAGGAACAATTACATCAGAAATTACGTCATTTTCGTCAATGGATGATGGTACGTATTATCTGGCGGGATTTAGCTAATTGGTCTGATTTAGCCGAAACCATGGCTGATCTGTCCGCCATGGCCGATGTCTGTATTCAGCAGACCTTAAGCCTTCTCTATGACTGGCAGGTCGAGATAAATGGCATCCCTCGTGACGATGATGGTCGCGAACAAAAAATGATCGTTTTAGGGATGGGAAAACTAGGTGCAGGCGAATTAAACCTGTCATCGGATATCGATCTTATCTTCACTTACCCAGATGAAGGGCAAACCGAAGGGGGCAGGAAGCCATTAAGCAATAGCGAGTTCTTCGTTAGGCTTGGACGTAAACTAATTCAGGCCTTGGATAACCAGACCGTTGATGGTTTTGTGTTTCGAGTTGATATGCGCTTACGTCCCTTTGGTGAGAGTGGCGCTTTGGTCTCAAGCTTTGATGCGATGGAAGAGTATTACCAGACCCAGGGACGAGAGTGGGAACGCTACGCGATGATTAAAGCGCGTGCTATTACCGGCAATGAAGCGGATAAGAAAGCGTTGTCAGATATGCTGAGGCCCTTTGTTTATCGACGTTATCTCGATTACGGCATGTTTGATGCACTGCGTGAAATGAAATCCATGATTGCCGGACAGATGCACCACAGAGGGATGGACGACAATATCAAGCTGGGCACCGGCGGTATCCGAGAAATCGAGTTTATAGGTCAGGTTTTTCAGTTGATCTATGGTGGACGAGATCGCCCCATGCAGCAAAGGCCGATTCTAACGATTCTTGACCTGTTGGCTGATAGAAACCTGTTATCAGTCTATGCGGTCAATCAGTTAAAACAAGCCTATGCGTTTCTTCGTAGAACAGAGCACCGCATTCAGGCTTGGGCCGATCAGCAGACCCATATTTTGCCAAGCGATGAGCCTTCAAGATTAAGGTTGGCACTTAGTATGGGCTTCGAAGACTGGTCATCGTTTTATGCCACTCTTAGAGACTACAGGCAGCAAGTACAGGAACATTTTGATCAATTGCTGACGGCGCCTCAAGCCAGTGATGAAGGTGCTGGGATAAAAATTTCTTTCCTTAATGCTCAACCGGAAGAGAAATTAACCTTTATTCAACAATGTGGGTATGACAATCCTGAACAGATACTCGCGGTTGTTGATAAATTACTCGATCTGCATATTTGTCGTAACTTGAGCCAGACAGGCCAGCAACGGCTTGAGAAGCTATTACCTTTGTTATTACAAGCCACAGGGAATGTCGATAACGCTGATGATTGTCTACCCCGCTTAATGCCTCTGATGGAGTCCATCATGCGTCGAAGTGCTTATATGGCGCTGCTGGTAGAAAATCCGATGGCCTTGTCACAACTGGTTAAGCTCTGTTCTGCTAGTCCATTAATAAGTACACAGCTAGCGAAATACCCTGTGCTATTAGATGAGCTCCTCGATCCTCGTTCCCTTTATGAAGTACCTGAGAGAGAAGAGTTAAAAAAACAGCTGTTACAGTTTTTATCTTCTGTCGATGCTGATGATTTAGAGCAATTAATGAATCGTTTGCGAGAGTTCCGACAAATTGCCACGCTTCATGTAGCGGCAGCCGATGTCACTGAGGTACTGCCGTTAATGCGAGTGGGGGATCAATTAACGGAATTGGCAGAAATACTACTTGAACAGGTATGGCGAATAGCCTGGGAACATTTAGTGGTTAAGCATGGGTATCCACCCATTACAGATAATAACGACCCTAAGCAGTGCGGTTTGACTATTCTGGCTTACGGTAAGTTAGGTGGGCTTGAATTAGGTTACGGTTCCGATCTGGATCTGGTCTTCATCTTTGATGATGCACAGGAAGGCATGACGGGTGGCGAGCGTCCTGTGGATGTGATGGTATTTTATACTCGCCTTGCTCAACGCATGATTCATCTGCTGAATACAGTCACTCCTGGTGGTTTGCTTTATGAAGTCGATATGCGTTTGCGGCCCAGTGGCGCATCGGGTTTATTGGTCAGTCCATTTTCTGGTTTTGTTGATTATCAACAAAAAGAAGCATGGACATGGGAACATCAAGCCTTGGTACGCGCAAGAAATGTGATGGGGGATGCCAAACTTGCGCAAAAGGTCTTCGACACGCGTCAACAGGTGTTGGCCAAGTCCCGTGATCAAGAGACACTGGCTGAGCAAGTCAGAGACATGCGTTCAAAAATGCGTCAACAGTTAGACAAGAGTGATAGCCAACTATTTGATCTAAAACAGGGTAAAGGTGGTATCACTGATATTGAATTTATGGTGCAATATGCAGTGTTGGCATGGTCAACGGACTTGCCTGAATTACTCGTTTACACCGATAATATTAGGATTTTGGAAGCGCTGGTGGCTTCCGGAAAGCTCGAACCCGCTGAAGGGGAAATGTTGGCCGACGCATATCGTTACTATCGAAATGAAGCCAACCACTGCGTATTGCAGGATAAACCCACATTAATGTCGGTGTCTCAGTTACAAGACTTCCCGCAGCAGGTTGTGCAGATTTGGCAGCGCTGGTTAGGTGACATCGCCTAGAACCAGACTCAGATTAATCAATGAACTTGGAATAAAGCATATGGCAGTAGCAACAATGGCAGATCGTGATGGCGTTATCTGGCTCGACGGTGAATTAGTACCGTGGCGTGAGGCCAAAGTCCACGTCCTGACACATACTCTTCATTACGGCATGGGCGTATTTGAAGGGGTGCGTGCTTATAAATCTGAACAAGGCACGGCTATCTTCCGTTTGCAGGAACATACCGATCGTCTTTTCCGTAGCGCCAAAATTTTAGGTATGGGCATGCCGTTTGATAAAGAGACGATCAACGAAGCTCAACGTACTGTGGTTCGTGAAAATAATCTGGACTCTGCTTATATTAGACCGATGTGTTTTTATGGTTCGGAAGGCATGGGTATCCGTGCAGATAACCTGAACACACATGTTATGGTCGCAGCATGGCATTGGGGTGCTTACCTCGGTGAAGAAAACATGACAAAAGGTATTCGTATCAGAACGTCATCGTTCACACGTCACCACGTCAATATCACCATGTGTAAAGCCAAGGCCAACGGTAACTACATGAATTCCATGATGGCGTTGCAAGAAGCGGTCAGTTGCGGTTACGACGAAGCGCTGCTATTAGATGCGCAAGGCTTCGTGTGTGAAGGTAGTGGTGAAAACTTCTTCATGGTGCGTGATGGTGTGTTGTATACCCCTGAATTGACCTCAGCGTTAGAAGGTATCACCCGTGAAACAGTGATGACACTGGCACGCGATATCGGTCTGAAAGTCGTTGAGAAACGTATTACACGCGATGAAGTGTATATCGCTGATGAAGCCTTTTTCACTGGTACAGCGGCTGAAGTGACACCAATCAGAGAATTGGATAATCGTCCAATCGGTGAAGGCACGCGCGGTCCTATCACTGAAAAACTTCAGGCAATGTATTTTGACCAGGTTTATGGTCGTAGCGATGTGTATAAAAACTGGAATACATTAGTTCGATAATTTAGGACTATTCGCCTGAGCAGTGACGTTCAGGCTGGCAACAAAAGAGGTAAATAAGTACATGGCAGGTCATAGTAAGTGGGCAAATATTCAGCATAGAAAAGGTGCACAGGATGCCAAGCGCGGCAAACTGTTTACTAAGCTGATCCGTGAAATCACCGTCGCCGCTAAAATGGGTGGCAGTGATCCCGCAGCAAACCCACGCTTACGTGCTGCGATAGATAAAGCACTGGGCGCGAACATGACAAAAGATGTCATCGAGCGTGCAACCAAACGTGGTGCTGGTGAACTGGAAGGGGTTAATTACGAAGAAATTCGTTATGAAGGTTATGGTCCGAATGGCACAGCCATTATGGTCGATTGCATGACCGATAATCGTAATCGTACGGTTGCAGCGGTGCGTAATGTTTTCACCAAGCGTGGTGGCAATATGGGCACTGATGGTTGTGTGGCTTTCCTGTTTAACAAGAAAGGCATTATCTCGCTGGCCAGTGGCACTGATGAAGATAGTGTGATGGAAGTGGCACTTGAAGCGGGTGCTGAAGACATTGTGACTAATGATGATGGTTCTATCGATGTGTTCACGACGCCAGAAGATTATGCGGCAGTAAGAGATGCCTTAGATGCGGCTGAATTACCAGTGGAATCAGCGCAAGTAACCATGCATCCAGACACTACTGTTAGTTTAGATGTGGATGATGCTCAAAAAGCCATCAATATGATCGAAGCATTTGAAGACTTGGATGATGTGCAAGAAGTCTATTCAAACGCTGATTTTTCCGATGAGGTCATGGCTCAGCTGAATAGCTGATGTCATAAGGTATGCCGCGTATCCTGGGGATTGATCCTGGTTCAAGAAAAACCGGTTTTGGCATTATTGAAATTGATGGAAAAAAAATTAAACACGTCATCAACGGCCGTTTAATGGTCGGTGATGGCGAGTTTGCTGATAGATTAAGACAGATTTTTGAAGGTCTGACCGACCTCATCGAACGCTATCAACCGGATATGATGGCCATCGAAAAAGTGTTTTTACATAAAAATGCTGATTCTGCATTAAAGCTTGGTCAAGCCAGAGGCGCTGCTATATGTGCCGCAGTCAGTCAGCAATTGACTGTGTCAGAATATACCGCGACACAAATAAAAAAAGCCGTGGTCGGCAATGGCCACGCAAATAAAGCACAGATTCAATATATGATGTCAGTGATTTTGAGTTTGTCTGAATCACCTGAAGAGGATGCGGACGATGCTTTGGCCTGCGCCCTTACTCATGCACATCACTCTGCTATTGGTGGTAGCCAGAGTAAATTACCAGCAGGTATGCGCACCACTCGGCGCGGAGGAAGATATAGTCGATGATTGGACGTTTGCGGGGCATTATTATAGAAAAGCAGCCACCAGAGCTTGTTCTGGATGTGCATGGTGTTGGTTATGAGTTATCTGCACCTATGTCGACATTCTTCAATTTACCTGCTGTAAATGAAGAAGTGATGCTTTTCACTCATATGGTGGTCAGAGAAGATGCTCAGCTTTTATATGCCTTTGCTACGGAACGTGAGCGTTTACTCTTTAGAAGTCTGTTGAAAGTCAATGGCGTTGGAGCCAAGCTTGCCTTAACCATTCTTTCAGGCAGTGATGTGGATGCTTTTGCTCGTAGCGTTCAGGAAGGGGACACTGCCAGCCTGACAAGACTACCTGGTGTGGGAAAAAAGACCGCAGAAAGACTCATTGTTGAAATGCGTGACCGACTCAAAGAGGTTAGTTCTGCCATGGGTATTGATACCATCGTTTCGGACATGCCAATGACAACAGCTGGGGCTAAAAGTGAAGCCGTTGAAGCACTCGTTGCATTAGGTTATAAGCCTAATGAAGCCGATAAAATGTTGCGTAGTTTTGATAGTGAAGGCATGACTACAGAACAAATTATTCGCCAGGCATTGCAGAGAAACTGACATGGAAGAACGGTTTATTTCGCCACAGAGCAACAATGATGAGGAACGTATTGATCGTGCGATACGCCCCATTACGCTTGAAGATTATATCGGTCAGCCTGTTGTGCGTGAACAAATGGATTTGTTTATTTCAGCCGCAAAACAACGAAAAGAAGCCCTCGATCACACCTTAATATTTGGTCCGCCTGGACTGGGTAAAACAACCCTAGCTAATATCATTGCCAATGAAATGGGCGTTAATTTGCGGCAAACATCGGGGCCTGTACTGGAAAGACCAGGTGATCTTGCTGCATTACTGACCAATCTTGAACCAAACGATGTGTTGTTTGTTGATGAAATTCATCGTTTAAGCCCCATCGTTGAAGAAGTGCTTTATCCGGCGATGGAAGATTATCAAATCGATATTATGATTGGTGAAGGCCCTGCCGCCCGCTCCATCAAACTCGACTTGGAGCCCTTCACTTTAGTTGGGGCGACAACACGCGCAGGTTCGCTGACATCACCGTTACGCGACCGGTTTGGGATTGTGCAGAGACTGGAGTTCTATAACATAAAGGATTTGAGTACGATTGTTGAGCGCAGTGCTGGTATTTTGAATGTGAAGTTAGATGCCAGTGGTGCCAATGAAGTCGCACGACGTTCACGAGGTACGCCGCGTATAGCAAACCGTTTACTGCGACGTGTCAGAGATTATGCTGAGGTGCGCTTTAACGGTGAGGTAACAGCAGAAATTGCCAGACAAGCGCTGGACTTACTGGATGTCGATAATTACGGTTTTGATATGTTAGACCGCAAGTTATTGCTGGCTATTATTGAAAAGTTTGAAGGTGGACCTGTTGGCCTGGATAACCTCGCTGCGGCGATTGGCGAAGAGCGTGGCACAATTGAAGATGTGTTAGAACCTTATCTGATTCAGGAAGGCTTCATCATGCGCACACCACGTGGGCGAGTAGCCACAAAACGTGCTTGGCTACACTTGGGATTAAGTCCAGATCTGACGTTGGATGGCCAGTAATTTTATGCAGAAATTTGTTTGGCCAATCCGAGTTTATTATGAAGATACCGATAGTGGTGGAGTCGTGTATCATTCGCAATACTTGAACTTTATGGAACGGGCCCGGACTGAGTGGTTAAGATCCTTAGGCATTGAGCAGAGCACGCTCAGGCATGAGCAAGGGCTGCTATTTGCTGTGCACTCCATGCAGATTAATTATCGGCGTCCTGCGGTATTTAATGATGCACTGCACGTGACCTCCCGATTACAAAAACGTGCTGGTGCCAGTATTGTATTTGAACAAAGTATCTATCGTGGTGAGGAACTGTTGTGCGATGCTTTGGTCAGAGTGGCGAGTCTTGACGCAGAGACATTTCGCCCAAAACCTATACCTAATTTTATTTTGACGGAGTTGCATAGTGACTGCTGATCTATCGATTATCACCCTAATAGCCGAAGCGAGTTTGATCGTTAAGCTGGTTATGCTGGTGTTAGTAATGATTTCATTTTATTCGTGGTTGATTATTTTCCGTAAACGGGGGGAATTAGCGAAAGCAAAACGCGATGCGGATAATTTTGAAGATAAGTTCTGGTCAGGTAATGAACTTAATCGACTCTATGAAGATATCTCGTCAAGACCCCATACCAGCCGAGGCATGGAAGGTATTTTTGAAGTCGGTTTTAAAGAGTTTGTCCGTTTAAAAAAATCTTCAACAGACAGTAATTATGTCCTCGAAGGGGCGCAGCGCGTCATGCGAATTTCTCTAGCTAGAGAAATTGATCAGTTAGAAACCTCACTGCCATTTCTGGCAACAGCAGGTTCAACCAGTCCATATATCGGTTTGTTTGGAACAGTTTGGGGCATCATGAACTCTTTCCGTGCCCTGGGCAATGTGCAGCAAGCGACCTTATCCATGGTGGCACCCGGTATTTCAGAAGCATTGATCGCCACGGCCATGGGCCTTTTTGCGGCCATTCCGGCTGTAATCGCCTATAACCGATATTCCAATGAAGTAGAACGATTAATCAATCGTTACGATACTTTCCTGGAAGAATTTTCTTCAATTTTACAGCGTCAACATAGTTAACCCCGAGGTTAGGTCATGGCTGTACATTCAAACAGACGACTACGACGTAAGGCGATGAGCGATATCAATGTCGTTCCGTACATCGATGTCATGCTGGTGCTACTGATTATTTTTATGATCACAGCACCGATGTTAACTCAGGGGGTTCAAGTGGACTTGCCTCAAGCCGATGCGAATCCAGTTGATTCACCGGAAAATACAGAGTCTTTTGTGGTGTCTGTTGATGCTGAGGGAAATTTCTATGCGGCCGTGGGTGACAAGCAGGATGAGGCGGTAGGACCAGAAAGACTGATGGCCATAACCAGCGCTGTTTTAAGCCGCAATCCCAAAACCCCTGTGATGGTGAAAGGCGATAACGCTGCGAGTTATGGACATGTGATCTCAGCGATGGCTTTATTGCAGAAAGCCGGTGCACCCAGTGTCGGCCTGATTACACAGCAACCAGAATCAACCGAGAACGCTCAGTAATACTATGAAACACAACATCGTCGACAATCTTTTTGCTGGCGCATCATCTCTGGTGTTACATGTCGTGTTATTCGCCATGTTCATTATCGGTATGGATTTGACATCAACGCCAAAACCATTAGCCCAGGAACCACAGAAAGAAATTGTTCAGGCAACGGTGCTTGATGAAACTCTGGTTGAAGAAGAGGTCGCACGCCTTGAAAAATTAGAACAAGAAAAGAAAAACGCAGAAAAAGAGCGCCAGCAAAAAGTGCAGGAGCAATTAGAAGAAACACAGAAAGAGTTGGCGCGTAAAGAAAGGGAATATCAGGATATGGAAGAACGTGCTCGTATTGAAGCCGAGCAACGTGCTAAAGCTGCAGAGGAAGAGAAGCAGCGTATTGCTGAGCTAGAGCAGCAACGAAAACAAGAAGAAGAGAAACGTCTAGAAGCCGAAAAACAGCGCAAGCTCGAAGAAGAACGTAAACAAAAAATTGAAGCTGAACGTAAACAGGCGGAGATTGAAAAACAGAAAGTCGAGGCGGAGAAAAAACGGCTTGAAGAGGAAAAGCAAAAAGCAGAAGCGGAAAGAAAACGATTAGAAGAAGAGAAGCAAAAAGCCGCAGAAGAGAAAAAACGCTTAGAAGAAGAGAAGCGTAAAGCTGAGGAAGCAAAACGCAAAGCTGAGGCTGAGAAAAAACGATTGGAAGAAGAAAAACGTAAAGCCGAAGCTGAAGCCAAGCGTAAGGCAGAAGAAGCAAAACGTAAAGCGGAAGAGGAAGCGAGAAGAAAAGCCGCTGAATCTGATCTCCAGCGTCAGCTAGAACAAGAACAGCAAGAACGTGAGGCTCGCCGAGTTAAAGGAGTGGTTGACCAATACAGCCTAATGATTCAACAGCGTGTTAAACGTTATTGGTTAAGACCGGCCAACGTTCAGTCAGGTTTGCAGTGTACTGTCCAAGTTTCACTGTTACCTGGTGGTGATGTTAAAAACGTGAAAATTGTGAAAAGTAGTGGTAATGCAGTATTTGATCGTTCAGCAGAGTCAGCTGTATATAAAGCAGCACCATTACCGCAGCCATCAGACCCAAAAGCTGCAGCTGCATTACGTGATTTTCAGTTTATTTTTAAACCCGAATAAAGGATGAAAGTGATGTTCACACGCTGGTTAAAAGTAGTCGCGACGTTAATGCTCTTTGCATCATGGCCTGCACATGCTTTATTAACAATTGAAATTACAGGTGGTTCGGAAGCTGCACTTCCTATCGCTGTCGTCCCTTTTGGTAATGAAGGTTTTGCGCCTCCAGAGGATATTTCCAGTATTATCAGCAATGATTTAAAAAGTAGTGGTCGCTTTGCTCCACTGAAACAGAGCGAATTGATTTCCCAGCCTCATGAAGGCCAACAGGTTAACTTTGCTGACTGGCGTTTACTTCGTTCTGAAGGCCTGCTTATTGGTAAAGTTAGCAGCCAGGATGGGGAAAACTATCAAGTTCAGTTCCAGTTATTTGATGTTTATAAATCACAGCAATTAGTTGGAAAACGATATAATGTGCCAGCTTCCGGGATGCGGACTTTAGCGCATCAAATTGCTGATATTGTTTATGAAACACTGACAGGTGAAAAAGGGGTATTTTCAACACGACTCGCCTTTGTGACAGAAATGAAGAACGCCGATGGCAGTAAGCGCTACGCCTTACAAATCTCTGATGCAGATGGTGCAAACCCAAGAACTGTATTGCAATCCAGACAGCCGATCATGTCTCCTAGCTGGGCACCGGACGATAATCGTTTAGCTTATGTGACGTTTGAAAATGCAAAGTCTGAAATTTTTGTACAAGAGCTCAGTACGGGTAAAAGACAATCTGTGGCTTCTTTTCGCGGTCTAAATAGTGCACCTGCATGGTCACCAGATGGCAAAAAATTAGCGGTGACATTATCAAAAAACGGTAATCCTGAGATTTATGTCTTAGAATTAAGTTCAGGCAAACTATCGCGAGTCACACATAACTCACAGGCAATTGATACGGAAGCAGTATGGATGCCTAATGGTCGTGAGATTTTATTTACGTCTGACCGTGGTGGAAGGCCACAAATATATAAAGTAAATGCAGATGGTGGGCGTGCTGAAAGGCTTACCTTTGAAGGCAACTATAATGCCTCTGCAGATATTTCTCCTGATGGACGCATGATGACAATGGTGCATGGCGTTAACGGCAAATTCCATATTGCTGTGCAGGATTTAGAGACAGGCGCGGTTCAGGTGTTAACTGAAACGCGAGCTGATGAGTCCCCGAGCTTTGCGCCAAACGGCCGTATGATTTTATATGCGACTGAGCAAAAAGGCAGAGGTGTATTAGCGGCAGTGTCCGTTGATGGCCGAATTAAACAACGCCTGGGAGAATCAGGTAGTGCGGTACGTGAACCGGCATGGTCGCCTTTTAAAAAGTAAGAGTGATAGGAGTTAGTTAAATGAAAAAGTTAAAATTGTTCGCGGTGCTTGTTCCGCTTTTATGGTTAGCCGCATGTAGCTCAACACCTAATAAAGGGATGAACGAAGGTGATGTCGCTGTAGAGGATTTGAGTGCCCAAACATCTGGTGTGGATGGTCAAGGTAACGCTGATGGCAGTGAGTACGGTTCAGAAACTCAGGTCGTCGTTGGTGAAGATGGTTATGACGGAAATGAGTTAAATGATCCTTCGAATCCATTGTCAAACCGTGTTGTTTATTTTGAGTACGACAGCGCTAACGTACGACAAGAAGATCAAGAAACACTACGTGCACATGCTGCATATCTAGCCAAACACCCGAATGTGACTGTGAGATTAGAAGGCCATACTGACGAAAGAGGTTCACGCGAATATAACTTGGCTTTGGGTGAGCGTCGAGCCTTATCAATTCGTCAAATTCTGATGTTACAAGGTGCTGATATGAGTCAGTTCCAAGTGACCAGTTTTGGTGAAGAAAGACCGGCAGTTGATGGCTCAGATGATTATGCATGGTCACAAAACCGTCGTGTAGAAATTGTTTATTTAGGTCGATAAAAAATGCAGATTAACGGCAAAAGAAAATTCATTTGTGCCGTGATTCTGGCTGCTGCTCTGCCCAATATCAGTTGGGCAGAGACAGAGCCACTCCAGCAGCGTGTAGAAAGACTGGAGAGAATCATCCAAGGCCAAGGTCTGATGAACCTGATTACACGAGTTGATCAGTTACAAAATGAGATTCAACGCCTCAATGGTGATAACGAAACATTAAGACATCAGTTAGAACAAGCTGAGAAACGTCAAAAAGAGATGTACATTGACTTAGATGAGCGTATGCAACAGCTAGAAAATAATAGCTCTGCCAATACCGCAAACTCATCGAACAGTACTGAATTAACCGATAATTCTGTAGCAAACGCTGGTATCGATGAAGCGGCAGATCAGCCAGCTTCTGGCACAGCTCCTGTCGCTGTTGAAAATGGTGAAGCCGCCTATCAGGCTGCATTGCAAACCTTGCGTAGCGGCCAATATCAAGAAGCTATTGATGCCTTGGCTAAGTTCCCTGAACAGTACCCGGGCAGTGTCTATCTTCCCAATGCTTATTACTGGCAGGGTGAAGCAAAATATGTATTAAGACAGTTTGCTGATGCAGCAGCATTATTTCAAATTGTCATTGATGAGTACCCTTCAAGTACAAAAGTCGCCGATGCACTTTTGAAAAGAGGCTTCAGTGAACAGGAAATGGGGGATACTCAGCGAGCTCAAGCGACATTGAATCAAGTTATTGAGACCTATCCTGATAGCTCCGCTGCCAGACTTGCAAAAGCCAGATTAGATCGTATTAATCAGTCAACCAACTAAGACATTAAGCCGGTAATTATTTATGGCGCAATGTCGCATAACAGAAATTTTTTATTCTTTGCAAGGTGAGTCGCGCACAGTCGGTCTACCGACCGTATTTGTCAGATTGACCGGATGTCCTCTTCGCTGTGGTTATTGTGATAC
Organism: Methylophaga sp.; assembly: GCA_002706095.1. Taxonomy (GTDB): domain Bacteria; phylum Pseudomonadota; class Gammaproteobacteria; order Nitrosococcales; family Methylophagaceae; genus Methylophaga; species Methylophaga marina. Next base: position 213,602 of record PAJP01000004.1, read on the forward strand.
GGAATATGCATTCCACGGTGGTGAAAAGATGGATATTGATGAGATTGTCGCCCAAGTGGCTGCCTTCAATCCTCGGTATGTTTGTGTGACGGGAGGTGAACCCCTTGCTCAACCAAACTGTATACCTTTATTAACCGCTTTATGTGATCGTGGCTATGATGTGTCATTAGAAACAAGTGGTGCCATGGATATTAGTAAAGTAGATAAACGTGTCAGTAGAGTTATGGATCTCAAGACGCCAGGATCAGGTGAGGAAAGTAAGAATCGATATGAAAATATCGAGCTATTGAACAATCATGATCAGCTTAAATTTGTCGTGTGCCATCGTGATGATTATGACTGGGCAAAAGAAAAGCTAAACCAATACCAACTTTATGAGCGATGTGAAGTCTTATTTTCGCCAATTCATGGACAACTTCAGCCTGCTGAGCTCGCTGAATGGGTTGTTGCAGATAACTTACCTGTGAGGATGCAAATTCAAATGCATAAATACCTCTGGGGAGAGGAGAAAGGGCGATGAAAAAAGCTGTCGTTCTTTTATCTGGTGGTCTTGATTCAGCCACAGTACTTGCAATTGCAAAACAACAAGGCTATCAGTGTTACACCATGAGCTTTGATTATGGCCAACGTCATCGCGCAGAGTTAAACGCGTCTGCCATTCTTGCTGAAGCTATGAGTGCGGTAGAGCACAAAGTAATCAATATCGATCTGACAGCTATTGGTGGTTCTGCATTGACTGATACCACAATCGCCGTACCTAAACAGCACCAGGATGGTATTCCAATCACCTATGTACCAGCTAGAAATACGGTGTTTTTATCAATTGCATTAGGGTGGGCAGAGGTTTTAGAAGCTGATGCCATTTATGTTGGTGTTAATGCGGTAGATTATTCTGGATATCCTGACTGTCGGCCTGAATATATAGCGGCCTTTGAAACGATGGCCAATTTAGCGACAAAAACGGGAATTGAAGGCAATAAATTAACTATAGAAACCCCGCTTATTGATCTAAGTAAACAGGCGATTATTGAGAAAGGTATTTCATTAGGCGTCGATTACAGCCTCACAGTCTCCTGCTATCAAGCTGATAGCGAGGGCAGAGCGTGTGGTGAATGTGATTCATGCCGCTTTCGCCATGAAGGATTCATGCAAGCAGGAATAGCTGATCCAACACGCTATCAAGCTTAATCCACACTGAGTTCTGTCTCTATCATTAATAATGACTCGGTCTCTAAGGTTTTAAAACGCTGTAAAATTTCTTCTAGTTCGTTCGTTGCTGGCGTGTTTTTTTCAAATTGTAGATAGCGTTCGATTGCACTTATCATATCGCTCATCAGTTGGTTTTTTTCATTCAAATATAATAGAGCCTGAGCGACATGGTGATAATCATGACCGGTCTCGATCATCAGTTCAGCATTGTTTAAAGCTGTTTTGAGTGTCGCCTCGTCTGGTTTGACAGTATTGAGCATAGACACCTCACAATTAATTTAAAAAAAATCCACAAAAGGGGTTGTCATTTATTTAGAAAACGGTATTATATGCCGCTTGGTTTGGGCCGTTAGCTCAGTTGGTAGAGCACCGGACTTTTAATCCGATGGTCCTGCGTTCGAGTCGCAGACGGCCCACCACAAATTCAAAAGGGTTATGCTTCATAGCATAGCCCTTTTTTATTGCCTGTCGTTTATGATTAGCATGAGCTAAATCACAAAATCAGGTAATTCATCTGTGCAGAGTTTTAAATGTCAGCTGCAATAAATAATTAAACAAACCTACGATTCACTCGTTATCGTCCTATAGCAATAAGACTATTCCAAGACTAGAGTTCAAAAAGTTTAAAACAGAAGGTTGAGATCATTGAGTTCTAATGATTGCCTCTAGATTTTTTTCTCATGAGTAAAACTTTAGTAATCGTTTCATCAATGAAGGTGAGCCAACTAGTCTAAATTGACTATGTATCTTTAAGATCGTAATTGAAGGTAATAATCGTGCTGATACTAAGTAAATATGATTTATCAGTAGTAAATCACACTAAGTGCAGCGCTTTCTTATTAAGTGTACCGCTCGATTAGCTATAGAGTCACTGGGACTAAGTGTTTGGTCATGGAGTGCTCAAAAAAGACATTTATATCATTACCACCTTATTTATTAATTAGTTAACACTAAGATGAGAAAGAAATCATGGTGTTCAAAAGAGGGATTATTGTGATATGACAAAAATATTACGATTTTGTGTTGCTTTCATGAAAATGCTCGCGTAATATGCGCCCCTCTTGCAGACGAGGCAGGTCGTAAAGGCCAGCCAATATCAGCAACCAACTTAAACGATGACTTAGAAAATTAAGTAAAAAATTAAGTTGACAGTCAGGCAGAGAGCTGTATAATTCTCGCTTCTTTGTTGCAGCGAACATCAGCAACAAAACGCTCTTTAACAAACTGGTATCAAGTAATTTGTGTGGGTACTTACGTTAGGTCACTAGAAGATCTGATGCTTAGTATTTACATGCTAACGTCAAAATGAGTTTTGTAGTTTTTTTTAAAAGCTACGCCAAAAATTAAACTGAAGAGTTTGATCATGGCTCAGATTGAACGCTGGCGGCATGCCTAACACATGCAAGTCGAACGATGAAGTCTAGCTTGCTAGACGGATTAGTGGCGGACGGGTGAGTAATGTATAGGGATCTGCCTAGTAGTGGGGGACAACAGCCGGAAACGGCTGCTAATACCGCATACGCTCTACGGAGGAAAGCGGGGGCTCTTCGGACCTCGTGCTATTAGATGAACCTATATCAGATTAGCTAGTTGGTGGGGTAAAGGCCTACCAAGGCGACGATCTGTAGCTGGTCTGAGAGGATGATCAGCCACACTGGGACTGAGACACGGCCCAGACTCCTACGGGAGGCAGCA
>PAJP01000005.1 GCA_002706095.1 Methylophaga sp.
AGAGGAACTCAACTACGGAGTCGATCTATCAACCATCTGAGGGTGGTATCAGATTGATGGGGTGAAGGTGCCCCATCAACCATTAAATCCGTATACCCCGATAAATAAGGTTGTTTTATTGATAAGACTCGTTGATTTCAAGCACGGCACTATCAATCGCTCTTTGCCAGGCTTTCTCCGTATTGCCTCTATAGTCACGCACAACACGCAGAACGGTGTTTTGCGTTTTTACATCACGGACTTCTATATAAAGTGTCTGAATCAACACACTCATACGAAATACCCATGGCACCACCACGTATCTGGCATCGACTTTTTCAGCAAGATCAAACTCGCAACCATTACACCTTTCAAGGTTAAACTTCTGCCTTGCTTCAGCCAGTAATGCCTGTGATTCTGGCGTATCAATAACCTCAAACGAAGTGTCATTATTCAGAGTTTCTTGTAAATACTGATTAGATGTTTCTATTACCTCGGCATCATGTTCTTGTAATGACTGAACCGTATCATCACCACGTAACTCGAAGCCAAGCAGGAGCACATCAGATTTTTCGTCTTTCTGTGCATGAGCGGTGTTGAAGCCAAAAAGCAGACATAAACACACGACAAACGATAACTTTTCAATTCTCATACTCTCTCCTCTTTTAACTTTAGCCAACGCTGACTGGAGAAAGTTTCAACTCAGAAAAGATCAACTGATCGCGAATAAACTGACTGATTCAGAATGAAACAGTCGATAGCCTAACTGTCTCATTCTGTTATCCATGTCAGCTACTTAGTCAATGTACTTCCAACCTGATTTTTGATAGCGTTCGAAAGTATTGTCATCAGACCAGTGCACAAGAAACAACCAGCCATTGTCGACAAGGTCGCGTACGGTTTGATGCTTGGCAATCACATTTTCAATCGCTTGTTTTGGCGCAGCAATATACACACTAATTCTCAATGGATGATGACGCCAGTTCTCACCGTCATGGATGGATTGCATCGCAAGACCAATTCGCAGGTCCCCCCCATTCCCTTCAAACACACCGATATGCTGGCCGACGGCATTGTGTAGCAGCTTATTGCCACTACCAAAAAATGTATTATCTGTGACCGATAAGTTGTACTGCATATTGATCCACTGAGTCACAATCATCGGTGCCGTCATAATTTGCTCCAGTAATGCAAACTCGGCATCGCTGTGCCAGTCATAGTCATGCAAAAAGGAACGGCCCTGTAAATCCAGTCCACGCGTACGCTCACGCGGTGCTACAATAAATGAGGCATTATTCGCTAAGCCCCATTCAGGACGAACTTCTGACCAATCTTTACCTCTGTCTTTTAGCGACTTTTCTAATGCAACATCATCCAGGTCCTTTAAGCCTGCATCCATTAACTGAATGCGTTCGCGACGGGTTTGTTTAGAAGCCTGTTCTAACCAAGTATCAATGTCAGCATTATTTAATGCATCAAAACATACGATTTCATCCGTTGTGGTGTTATGTAATCCAGATATAAAGCGTGTGTTTTCAGGAATGTGGATGTCCGCTTTGTGCAGCTCTGTTCTGACAGCGGGATCATTTAACAGGCTGGTTAAAACACGGACATTCACTTCCCCACTTTGACCACAGCAAGCACCACAATCCAGACCTGATGCATGCAAGTTATTGCGATTTTCACTACCGTGACCTAGCAGTAAAATGGTTGATGCAAAGGTGTTGGTCAGGCCCATGCCTTTGAGTACACCCGTAACCATATTGACTTTCTCAGACAAGCTTAGCTCAGCATGGTTATGGCTTATGTGCCATTGATGATGGTGAGTAAACTCATCAATTAGTTTTTCTTTTTTCTTGCTAAAGAAATTATCTTTTATCAGTTTATAAGCGTAGGTCCAGCCCATGGTCTCAACCATGGTGAATGAAGATACCGGTGAACTGGCCCAGTTTTTCCAGGTACTTGCATTACTGACTTTGGTCAATTTTTTATGGTTCGGTGTTTGCTCACTCACTTTCACTGACGGTGCAATCAATCCTGGCAGTTGTGGACGCTTAACCTGCGTGTTGGCGGGTTGATAGGTGATGGGTAAACCAAAGAAACCGGCAAAGCCAATGGTTTGAATAGCATCATTCTGTAATTCAAGATTGCGTCTAATACGTTCAGAGCGTACATCAATACAAAATGCGGCTTGTAAGACCGGTCTTGAATCAAGCGGCATGGGTGTTTGGGTTAGCGTTTTCTGTAGCTGTTGCTGGTAAGTCAGTTCTGCAGCATAAGCCCAAACCCAATAATGACAGGCATATTCATGATGGGCGGCTATACGCGCCATCAGGGATTCTTTTTGATGCTCCCACTGTTGTTTTAATGCCTTAAATTCAACTTGCCCAGGCTTGCTTTTTAACTGACGCCAGATAATTAAATCCCAAGCGATTCTGATGGCAAGCAGCGCTTCTACACAGGCGGTCTGTTGATTATTGAGACGGTTTTCCCAACGTTGCCAGGCAAAGTAACTGGCCCAACCATTAATACACATCAGTAACTTATGTGCATATAACTCGAGCTGCTGTGGCGTCAATTCCAACTCAGCAACCGCTTGGGCAAACAAACTTTCCAGGTCATCAGGCAGCTGAGTGAAAGCGTGGCGCAGTTTTTTCTCACCCATCAGTAGTGACATGCCGTAATCATGGCGAGTGAAATCCAACCAGGCAGAATATAGATGATCGAAAGTCTCTGGTTCTTGATTCACAAACTCGCCACAAAACTGACTGACCTGATGAACAATTTCATCCTGCCAACGCATTTTGTGATGATCACGGCTTAAATCCGCAATTTCGGCGATGCTCAATGCTGCGTCTGGCTGTGGCTGTTCAAGTGAGGCCTTCAACTCATCAACTGTCGCCGTGTTGGCACCATATGTCTTAGCCGATTCAAGTAATGCCGACTCACTGATTTGGCCTTGTTGAAACAAGCCGTGGTAATAGTCAGCTGACATCGTTGTGTTCAGACCTTGTAATGCCCCTATTCTGGCTGAAGCCGACTCGATCGTTTGCTCACGAAATTCCCATAAAGCATTGACCGCAATGAACCGATCCAATGGCCAGTTTGGAGCAATATATGAACTCGCTTGATGGATGGCAGCGGTATGTTCGACGCTGAGTCCAGACAATGACAGATTCACAGTATTCATGAAGTCTCCTTGCTAAGTGGCTGATTGTTAGATTCCACTCTGGTTTCTGGTCTTAATGTGATTGGCCACAGAAATAGAGTCAGTCGGGTCATCAATTCATCTAAGTACAAACCTGAAAACAGCCAACGATATAAGGTTCTGGTGGCTTTAGCCTGAGGAAACACACGCATCTGCACAGCCAGTAAAAATAATGCGATAAAGAGTGCAGACAACCAGATGTCCATGGCATCAAACATCGTACTTGCATACACAGGCGGCATGACCCAAGTAAACATCGCTTTGCCACCCATGTAAAAGCCAACCAGTAACGCCACAGTCAGACAAGAAGTGAGGAACTGCAATAGAGTGCCGTTTCTTACTGCAGACACCAGATATAAGGCTAATGCAGTATTCACTAATAACCAGACACTCAACGGCCCTGAATAGGAAGTGAAATAGACAATCCCATAAGTGCTGATGATGACCAGTAATAGACTCGACATAGCAGAGAGAAAAGTGACGTTTTTCTGCGGTGCTAATTGCTTAAGGCTGTATTCCTGCAACACATCACCTGCACTGAGGAACATATAAGCTTTATAGAGTGAATGAGAGATTAAGTGAAGTAATGCCAGCTCATATAACCCTAAAGCACATTCAATTAACATTAATCCCATTTGGGCACAGGTTGACCAGGCAAGTTTTACCTTAATACTGATACGCGTCATCATGACTAAGGCACTGATGAGCGTACTCAAACCAGCAATAATAAGCAGTACCCATTGTGCATCAACACTAAACGCAATCAATGGTGCAAAGCTCAGTAATAAAAAACCACCCAGATTGATAATACCGGCATGCAACAATGCACTAATCGGCGTGGGAGCCTCAACCACTTGAATTAACCAGCCATGTAGCGGTAACTGAGCGCATTTAATTAAGGCAGTAATGGCCAGTAGGATAGCCGCTACAGTCTCTGCGACACTCAACTCAGCAGCCGATGCCGATGTCAGGTAGTAATGGCTTATTTCACTGAGGTAAAACGTACCGTGTTGGGTATATAAAAGAACAAAGGCTGAGAGTAAGCTGAGCTCAGACACTCTCGCCAAGATGAATTTTTTATGGGCGGCCAGTACAGCGCGAGGTCTGTCTGGATAAAATAATAATAAACGATGGAAACATAAACTGATGGACACCCAGCCCAGCCAGAAAATCAACAGATGATTACTGACAATCACTATGGATACAGAGGTAAGGCTTAAAAATAACCAACGCCAGTAACGATGTGTTTTTGTCTCACCGGATAAATAACGCTGAGAGAACTTCACCAGCACAATAGTCATAAAACACACTAGCAACAGCACAATCAGATTGACATTGTTCATGGCCAGTAAGGCGTGTGGGTCTTCTGATTTTTCTATATGACAAACAGTGATTAATATGGCGGAGATGACAACAGCCACCGAGATAGATTTGAGAATGCCTTGACGGGTGTTGTCACTGAGTCGACTTGCCCCGGATAAAAGACTAGCAATGGCTAAGGTTAATGGGATAAGCGCTGGGAAAACGGCTGTCAGTTCAAAATTCACACACATACCTCCTTAAGATGGTGAAAGTATGGCAAATGCTTTAACATAAATAAAATAGATATTTATTAACAAATAAATAAGTTTTAATTAAGTATGGCAAAAATAAACTACCATCATCTTTATTATTTCTGGCGCGTTGCCCTGTCTGGCAGTATCACCAAGACAGCTGAAGAATGTCATGTTTCACAATCGGCATTATCACAGCAAATCAAACAACTCGAAACCACGATGAACCTCAAATTATTCGAGCGTGCAGGCAGACAACTTTTATTAACGGATATGGGCAAAAAAATTCTGACCTATGCGGATGAAATTTTTACGACAGGTGAAGAGTTACAATCCTTTATCAGCAAAGGCGGTACAGCGACACAAAAACACATCAAAATCGGTGTACTGACCACCCTTTCCAGAAACTTCACAGAGAGCTTTATTAGTCCTTTACTTCAAGAGCCCAATGTCAGCTTTACACTCACCACGCGAGGCATGACCAATCTACTCAATGGCCTCAGTAGTCATGAACTGGATCTGGTGCTGACCAACCGCTCTGTAAGCCAACAAAATGATGATGCAATCTGGCAAAGTCAGTTGGTCTCCAGGCAATCGGTATCTATTATTGGTCCAGCAAAACACAACCCCAAAAAAACCTTTCCACACGGTTATGAAAAACTGAAATGGGTGCTGCCTACCAAAATCACTGAAATTCGTTCGGCTTTTGATGCCTACTGTGCCACGCTCGGGTATGAGCCCGATATTATTGCTGAAGCTGATGATATGGCGATGTTACGACTATTAGTACGTGATACCGGCGCCATTACTGCCCTGCCACCGGTTGTCGTCAAAGATGAAATATCCAGTGGCAATTTGTCTGAGTACCAAGTGTTACCCAATGTCTATGAACACTTTTACGCCATCACCATTAAACGGACATTCGTACCTGAAATTGTGACCGACCTGCTACAAAAGAATATTGTGGATTAAGGTTTCACTCACTTAACCAAGACTTAACCTCCTGATTGTTACAACTCATCATGACATCACGGTCTTCTATGCTGTTAATAGATAGCCGCGGTGTCTAGCTTCTTTTTTCACTTTTTACTTAAGTGAATACCAAACATCAGGAGGTAGATATGAAGCGATTAATACCTTTACTACTGTCATCAACACTGATTTCTGGTGCAGCCATGGCAGATAACAATACGATTAACGCCGCTTTGGGCGGAGGTATTGGGGGTGCAGTCGGTGCTGCAGTAGGACACGAAATGGGAGGTCAAAACGGCGCTATCTTGGGTGCTGCCATTGGTGGCGCTGTCGGGTCAGTTGCCACCAGCAAGGTCTCATCAAACCGGTATCGTGATGATCATCACCACCGTTATCACAATGATCACTACGATAAAAAATACTGGAAACACAAACAAAAAATGGCACGTTTAGAGTCCAAATACCGTCAAGACAGGGCTCGAGAATATCGCAAGTATCGAAAAGCGGTTGAACATCAACATAGAAAATACCAACATGATCGGTACTATCATCACAGTCGTTACTGAGAATGCGATAAAAACAAAAAAGCCCCGACATTCGGGGCTTTTCTTATTAAATGATGACGCTTAAACAAGCTGAGACAGAATGGTATTCAATGTGGCACTTGGACGCATAATAGAATTCATCATCTCATCATCAGGCAGGTAGTAACCGCCCATATCAACCGCTCTACCCTGCACCTCATTCAATTCGTTCACAATGGCAGCTTCATTTTCAGCCATGGCTTGAGCGACAGGTGTGAACACCGCTTTTAACTCGGCATTGTCTGTTTGCTCTGCCAGTGCTTCAGCCCAGTACATGGCTAAATAGAAATGACTACCCCGGTTATCTAACTCACCCGTTTTTTCTTTGGGCGATTTGTTTTCTTGCAGTAATTTGCCCGTTGCGGCATCCAAGGTGTCAGCTAACACTTTTGCTTTTGGATTATCCTGGGTATTAGATAGATGCTCCAACGAAGCCGCCAAAGCCATCAATTCGCCCAAAGAATCCCAGCTCAAATGATTTTCATCAATCAGTTGATCCAGTAATTTTGGCGCTGTGCCACCTGCACCGGTTTCAAATAAACCACCACCTTGCATGAGTGGCACTACAGATAACATCTTCGCCGATGTTCCTAACTCCAGAATCGGGAATAAATCGGTGTTGTAATCACGTAATACGTTACCGGTCACCGAAATCGTGTCTTTACCGGCTCGAATTCTATCTAAAGAGAGTTGTGTGGCCACGACCGGATTTAGAATGCGAATATCCAATCCAGCTGTATCATGCTCAGGTAAATAGTCATTCACCTTTTTAATCAATTCAGCATCATGTGCCCGGTTTTCATCCAACCAGAAAATCGCCGGTGTATCGGATAAACGAGCACGACTCACGGCTAATTTCACCCAGTCACGAATCGGCTCATCTTTGGTCTGACACATACGGAAGATATCCCCTGCTTCCACATCAAACTCAAATACCGTTTCAGACTGTTGGTTAGTGACAATAATTTTGCCATCGCCTTTAGCCTGGAAGGTTTTATCATGCGAGCCATATTCTTCGGCTTTTTGAGCCATCAAGCCCACATTCGGTACGGTACCCATGGTGACCGGATCCAAAGCCCCTTTTTGTTTACAGTCATCCACCACTGTTTTATACACACCGGCATAGCAGCGATCCGGAATCATCGCCAGCGTATCTTGTTGCTCGCCTTTTTTATTCCACATTTTGCCACCGGCACGAATCATCGCCGGAATAGAAGCATCAACAATCACATCTGAAGGAACATGGAAATTGGTAATACCTTTGTTTGAATCGACCATCGCCACATCAGGCTGGCTGGCATAGACTGCCTCAATATCCGCTTCGACTTCTTTTCTGGTCGCTTCATCAACATTGGCGAGACGGCTGTATAAATCACCTAAACCGTTATTGAAATCCACACCCAGTTCATCAAATAAATTGCTGTGTTTTTCAATTAAATCTTTGAAAAACACTCTGACAGCAAAACCAAACATCAAAGGATCAGATACCTTCATCATGGTGGCTTTTAAATGCAGAGATAACAGCACATTGTCTTGTTTTGCTCTCGCAATGGCATCGGCATAAAACGCCTGCAGGCTGCTTGCACGCATACGCGTCGCATCTACTACTTCACCCGCTAATACCGGAATCGACTTTTTCAGTACCGTTTCATTGCCTGCTGTATCGACAAACGTCACTTTAAAGTCATCGGCCTGAGCAGAGGTAATGGATAATTCGCTGCCATAGAAGTCATTCGCATCCATATGCGCGATGTCAGTGGCTGAATCAGCTTTCCATTCGCCCATACTATGCGGATTTTTACGTGCATAGTTTTTCACCGCTGCGGGTGCTCGACGATCAGAGTTACCCTCACGTAACACGGGGTTCACAGCAGAACCTAATACTTTGGCATAACGATCTTTAATCGCTTGTTCAGCAGGGTTTTTAGGTGATTCAGGATAATCAGGCAGGTCATAACCTTTTGATTTTAATTCTGCAATCGCGTTTTTTAACTGTGGGATGGAAGCAGAAATATTCGGTAGCTTGATAATGTTGGTAGCCGGGTCCTGAGTTAAGGCACCGAGTTGTGACAGGTGATCAGGAATTTTTTGTTCGTCGCTTAGATTATCGGGAAAGTTAGCAATGATACGTCCTGCAAGTGAAATGTCCCGGCTTTCGATATCAATATTCGCATTGGCTGTAAAAGCACGAATAACGGGCAACAAAGAGTACGTTGCTGATGCAGGTGATTCATCTACTTTGGTATAAATAATTTTCGACATTCTAAACCCTTAAAAATACGTGATTTTGAATCGCAAGTTCATGCACTGATGACCTCGCATACCCGCGTAAGGCTGGCGACAATAGCTCGTTTGAAATATGAGAGACATTTCGACTACTGCCTTAATCACCCCTCCCTCAATGGCAAGGTTGATTAAGAGACTGTGTAACGCTGGGTTTCCATAATTTTGGCTGACACACTTTATCATATCTTGATTGGCGCTATACATCACTATAGCCATGATAAAAGCTGACGAATAAGTTTAGTCTGTTAAACGAAAGTTAACAGGCACCACCACACTAAAGGATTTTCTCGATAAATCACCGCGAACGGGTAAGGCTTTCACCGCTTTTTCGACCATCTCATGCGCGGCTCTATCTAAAACACTATGTCCACTACCCTGACCAACAACGGACATGCTCACCATCCTGCCTTGCTCAAAACGGACACTCACCATCACTGTGCCTTCAAGGTGACGGCGAATCGCTAATTGTGGATAGGTTTTATTCTTAGACACCATGGCATAAAGCAACTGTCCATAACCTTTCCAGGCGGTATTTCGATCCACTTCCCCAGTACCACCTGGGTTACTACCATTACCATTACCATTAGCTGCATTGCCCGTGCCAGTGGCGTCAGCTTGAGATGAGGTCGAGCTACCGGATGCCGTCGTTGAGGATGCTGCTGGTGTATCAGTCACCACACCCTTAACCACTTCGCTTGGCGTCTCGACTTGCTCAATCTTTTCTACAACCTCAGGTTCAGCCATCGGTTTTTGCTGCTCCTGCTTCACCGTTTCAATCGGTTTCTCAGGTTTGGGCTGAGGCTTTTCAATTTTTTTCTGCTCAGGTTTTGGTTTAGGTTTTTCAACCTTTTTAGGTTCAGGCTTTGGCTTAGGTTTCTCTGCCTTTTTAGGTTCTGGCTTAGGTTCAACTTTTTTCGGTTCAGGCTTGGGTGGTTCGGATTTTATCTCTTCTACCGGCTCACTTTCAGGTGGCTGCTCTATCACCACCATTTCCTCTGGCTCTGGAGGGGTATCATCTTTAGCAACGAGCAGTTTTTTGTTTGTTTCTGGTTTTTTTATCGGAGCGACAGGTTCTGGGATTGGTTCAGGTTCAACCACCTCTTCAACGATGGGTTCAAGCTGGCTTACCTGCACCGTGATTCTTGTTGGTGCAGCCGGTGCTGCTGGCTCCAGTGTGGGCATAAATAATAAAATCAATAACAGATGAATCAGCACTGCCCATAAAAAACCAGGTAGAAAGCGTTCTGATCCAACCGAACGATTTGAAGAGAAATCAGCGACCAAAGCCGTCATATTAACGCGTCACAAAGCCAATCAATAAACAGCATTACTGACCAGACTCAGGTTGTATCACAAAGGTAAACTTACTGATGCCAGCACGTTGAATGGCCGCCATGACTTTAGCCACTGTGCCGTACTCCGCTTTTTCATCAGCAAAAATCTCAACACTAGTGTCCACGTTTTGTGCCGCCTCCATCAGCGCCATATCCAGTTGTTCAGCATTCACCGTTTCATCACTGAAGTACATGGTGCCGTCAGCTGTCACACTGATGTTGATAGATTCGGGTTGAGTGAGTGTTAAGTCTGAGCTGGCTTTAGGTAAATTGACTGGTACCGAATTCATCAATAACGGGGCTGTCACGATAAAAACGGTCAGCAGCACCAACATCACATCCACTAAGGGCGTCACATTGATTTCACTCATCATATTGTCATCACCGCCAGTATTCATCGCCATAACAAATTTCCTTTATGCATTATCGAGCAACAGGTTGATGCCTTCAGCAGGCATTACTCCTGTTGAGCCGCCTAATCGTGTTTGATACGAGATTTGAGAACTAACAGATGAAATGCTGACGCAAAATTATCCATGGTGGCCGCAGACAACCTGACTTTACGTAAAAAGTAGTTGTACGCCAGAACGGCAGGTACAGCGGTAGCAATACCAATGGCTGTTGCAATCAACGCTTCCCCTATCGGTCCCGCCACCACATCCAGACTCGCTGAACCCGATGCCGTAATACTTTTGAGTGCATTCATAATCCCCCAGACCGTACCGAATAAACCGATAAAGGGGGCAGTTGACCCCACACTGGCCAGAATAGACAAGCCATTTTCCATGCGGGTTTGCTCAGCATGCGCTTGTTGTTTCAGCGAGTGCATCAACATTTCACGTTTATCATCTGGCGCAACAGAGTTAGCCAGATATTGCCATGAAACCAGCTCATCCAATCCTGCCTGACAAACACGAGCAAGACGGCCTTTTGTTGAAGACATCACCGCCAACAAATCCTGAATATCACGAGCTTTGGAGAAAACCGCCAGAAATTCTCTATCAAAACGGCTATTACGATAAAAGGCCAGGTATTTACTAATCCCTACTGACCAGATAAGTACCGATAAAATAACAAGAAAGATAAGTACCGCATCAACAATATCTGGAACTGCATCCATAAAAAACCACTTTCCCTAGAATCAAGATAACAAGCAATGACGAACTAAAAAGTTAAACCAACCATTGACCAAAGAGCACTTCTTTCTTGTGCTCTTACTCTATATGCCAATCGAAAATGAAAAAGTGACATTTTTTTTACATTTTTTTAAAAGGCATATATTTCTAAGTCTTTTTTCTCAGCGCTAAGCTTGTGTTCTTAACGTCCTTGGAAACGTGATGAGACATCCTCAAGATCATCAAACACCAATGTCCCTGCTGCTTTTTTGAAATTCAGGTAGCTTTGTAAATAGTTATAACGGGCTAGCAATAAATCGGCTTTGGCTTCAAATAACTGACTCTCGGCATTAAGCACATCGACATTGGTACGGGTGCCGCCTTTGATGCTTTTTTTGGTAGCATGAACCAGTAACTCTGCCGAGTTAACGGCGGTTCTGTAGGCTTTTAGTTTTCGTTTGGCATTAGAAACCAGATTAAACTGCTGCTGTAATTCTAGTGTGACTTTGTTTGCGGTCTCATCAAACTGCTCTTTAGCCCTGTATAAATTGGCTTGTGATTGACGCACACGAGCAGAGGTCGCGCCACCTGAGAAAATCGGCACCGTCACTTGTAAACCAACAGAACGAATAGTGGCTTCTTGATTGTAGGTATTGGTGGTATCCGAGGTATTGTTATTCCAACTGGCAACAGCATCAAGCGTGGGTAAATGTCCCGCCTGGCTGCGTTTTAGCTCTTGCTGGGCCACCTCAACGGCATAGCGTTGAATGTTGAGTTCGACATTATTCTGTAACGCCACCGCTTCCCATTCGGATAAATCCTCGGTATTCAACGGCAGCAACGTAAAGTTATCGATCAAGGGATCAATATCCCGTGTAGTTCTGCCCAAAATTTGATCCAAGGCTGCCTGAGCATCGCTGACATTATCTCTGGCTTCTACAATATCCGCGTCAGCCAAATCATATCTCGCTTGTGATTCCAGGATATCGGTTTTGGTGCCTTCGCCATGTTTATACATCACCAAATTGGCCTGCATCTGTTCTTCATAAGCGGCTTTTTTACGTTCAGCCAGTGACAACATATCTTTCGCATACAAAACGGCTGCATAGCGATTAAATACCCGTAAGATCAGTTCCTGATCACGTATGGCAAACTCTTGTTCACTCATTGAGGTCTGTGCCAGTCCTTGTTTGTAACGTGCATACGCATCAAAGTTAATCAATGGCTGCCGTAACTGAACGGAGGCGGTTTCACTGTTATATTCACGCTCTTCAGTTCGGCTGAATAGACTGTTTTGATACTCGATATCCGCATCATTTCGAAACCGGGAATAACTGGCTGTTACCATCGGTAATAAATTGGCTCGTCCCAAGGTTTTGTATTCTTTACCAGCCTGATAGGCGTGATACGCCGCCTTAAAGGTGGGGTCATTCGCTCGCGCCAGCGTATAGGCCTCGACTAAATCTAGCGCCTGAGTCTGAAACGTCGATAACAATCCGAGTGCGACACCACATAGCGATTTCATCCATAACTTCATACTCAGTTACTCTTCAGTCATGGACAGTTTGAGGCGGTCAATAAACGGTTTGAGCAAATAATTCATCATGGTTCGCTCACCGGTTTTAACAAACATTTCCACCGGCATACCCGGTTTCACAGTGAGATCCGGCATCATCTCTATACCTTCCGGCGAGACCTTGGCGATCAACTGGTAATATGGCTCACCGGTTATCTCATCAATCAAACGATCTGCCGATATCTGAGTGACCTCTCCCGGTACATGTGGCGTCAGGTTTCGATTAAACGCGGTAAACATCAGCTCTACGGGTAAACCAGCACGCACTTTATCAATCAAATGCACCGGTAATTGCCCTTCAACCACCAGCGAATCTTCGCTAGGCACAATGTCCATCATATTAAAACCAGGCGCGACCACCGCACCTTCAGTAAAGACTTTTAAGCCTACGACAATGCCGGATGCCGGTGCCCTGACCAGTACTTTTTCAAGGTCATAATCCAGACCAGTTAACTGGCTTGCCAAGGCATCCACTTGTTTTTGTACCTCAGAAAGCTGCTCTCTGACTTGCTCTTTATATTCCTGTTGGCGTCGTAAGCGACTTAGCTTTAGTTCACTCACTTGACTTTGAGCACGGGCGATATTGCCAATATCTTCTGAAATGGTGGCATTGATTTGTGCCGCCGTTTGCTCCAGTTCCAGTAGACGGTTACGGGCCACATACCCTTCTTTTTCTAACTCACGAATCCCTTCCAGTTGTTCATTGATATAGGTCAGTTGTTCTTCTTTATTTTTACGCGAGGCTTGTAAACCCTTGGTTTGTGAGATCAGTCCATTAATATTTTCACTAATGGCAGATAACTCACTATGTAAGGTATTTCGTCGTGATAAAAACACCTCTTTCTGTGTTTCCAGATAACTCATGACCCGCGGGTTATCTGACATATCCGATAACATGGCTGGAAACGCAATCTGATCTTGATCGTCTCGTTCTGCAATCAGTCGTGCTTCTGTGGCTTTAGCAATGTAATACTGTACCCGGTTGGTTTCTGCATCAGCTTTAGCCTGAACATTGTTCATTCTGACCAAGACATCACCTGCTTTAACTTTCGATCCTTCTTTTACCAGGATGGCATCGACTGTGCCCCCATTTTGATATTGCACCGCCTTTTTATTGGTGGCGACAGAGACTTTGCCATTTAATGGCACCCCTTTATCCAAAGGGGCCAATAAAGCCCAGATGAGAAATCCACCAAACCCGGCCAGTACGATTAACCACCCCATGCGGGTATATTTTTTAATGTCCGTACTGATGGTTTTACTAACAGCATCGGGTTGGTCAGATTGGGATTCAGGCTGTGTTGTGCTCATGGTTTCACTCATTGTTAGGCCGCCGATGTTGCTTTGACAGTGGAGGTTTTGCCATTCTGTTTATTAGCCAGTGCCGTCATGACCTCCTTGGTGGGGCCAAATAGCTGTGCAGTGCCCTCAACTAACAGTAATAATTTATTTGTCGCGGCTAAAGCATTAGAACGATGGGTGATCATCACAATGGTTTTGCCACGTTGTTGCAGACGTTTTACCGCGGCAACCAGTGCTTTCTCCCCCGTTTCATCAAGATTAGAATTCGGCTCATCCAATACCAACAAGGCAGGGTCGTCATAAATTGCTCGCGCTAAACCCAGACGTTGTTTCTGACCGCCAGAAAGTCCTGAACCATCATCACCTAACCGCGTGTCATAACCTTCAGGTAATCGTAAAATCATGTCGTGCACGCCTGCCTGCTGTGCGGCTGCAATCACCTTATTAGGGTTCACTTCACCAAAGCGGGCAATATTCTCACTGACGGTGCCAGCAAACAGTTCAATGGTTTGCGGTAAATAACCAATATGAGGACCAAGCTCATGTTTATTCCATTGGAAAATATCAGCCGAATCCAGACGCACATGACCAGCAGCTGTCGGTGCAATGCCGACAAGCGCGCGAGCCAGTGTCGATTTACCTGCACCGCTGGGCCCGATAATGCCAAGCACATCACCTGGTGCAATCGAAAAACTGACATTTCTGATGGTAGGCACTGTGCCACCTGCCGGTATCACGGTAATGGCTTCTACTGTCACCAGCCCCTGAGGTTTGGGTAAAGGCATATTCACATCACGTGCCGGATTCGCTGTCAGTAGTTCATTAATACGGCCATAGGCACTTTTTGCCCCACTCCATGTTTTCCAGACACTCATTAATTGTTCTACTGGGCTGAGTGCACGGCCCATTAAAATAGAGGCGACAATCATCATGCCGGGAGTGATTTTATCTTCCAGCACTAATAAACCACCCAGTCCCAGAATTAATGACTGTAATGACAACCTGACAAACCTACTGATAGCGGATACCACGCCTGACTTTTCACTGGCATCACCTTGTAATAACAGGAATCGACACTGCAATTTGTACCAGCGTGACATCAGATTCGGCAGCATGCCCATCGCTTCAATCACTTCAGCA
The DNA here is from genome assembly GCA_002706095.1 of Methylophaga sp. GTDB lineage: Bacteria > Pseudomonadota > Gammaproteobacteria > Nitrosococcales > Methylophagaceae > Methylophaga > Methylophaga marina. The sequence goes on from PAJP01000005.1 coordinate 15,050, forward strand.
TTACGTAGATTATTGGTGGCCAGATTATTTGCGGCGATAGAGGCTTCGTTAGCTTCTGATAATGGCTTTTTAGATAACCGTTCATTGGCAATCGCCAACGCAATCAGCGTCAACGAACCAAATAAAGCAAACAATCCCAGTGATGTATCAAATAAAAAAATGATGAAGATGTATATCGGAAACCACGGTGCATCAAAAAAGGCGAATAAGGCATTACCACTCATAAATTGCCGAATACTGGTCAGGTCTTGCAGAAACTGACCGGCATTCACACCGGCTCTTTTTAGACTTTGCTCAAACGCCGCGGTGTAGACGCGTTTATTGAGCATCATATCCAGCTTGGCTGATACGCGAATTAACACAAAACTACGAACAAACTCCAGACCACCTAACACCAGGTAGGCGCCAACCACCATCACAGTTAACATTAATAGAGTCGATTCATTACGACTGGTCAGCACCCGGTCATAGACCTGCAACATATACAACGAGGGTGTCAGCATCAGAATATTCAAAATAGCACTGAACACACCGACCGTAATAAAGACAGATTTAAAGGCGAGCAATGACTCGGCGATTTCATTCCTGGTAGTTTTTAACGGCTTTTTCACCTTATTCACCTTCATTTTTCTTGCGTATAACTAGAGAAGTTCTCTTTATGAGCGATAGTCTTCTACGTAAACAAAAAACCACTCCGCGTAATAATCCTTATCCTCAAACTCCTGGTAGATAGGCCTGAAGTTCTTCTGTTTGAATGGTTTTTCACCCGACAGACTATTAATCCCCATCACTCCTCCACTGGGGGCGACGACAATGCCCCAGCCTTCACGTTGCGTCATAGGGTCGATATACAGTTTTCTGAGATAGCGTTGTGGCGTCGGAAACCGGTCGTCATACAACAGAGCTTCCAAATTGGGCGGGTACTGTTTCACGACACCGGGTGTGGCGTTGTAATAACGGCCAATGGCTTTGCGAATAGTGTCACCCACTTTTAATAACTCCTGTTCTCGCTGTCGCTGAATCACATCACTCCAACGTGCACTTGCCTGTGTTAATGCATAACCAGCTATCACCAGCAAACACAGCATGCCAAGCAAGATAAATCCTTGTTGCTTACCACTCGGCATACGGGGTGCCTTCCGAGGAGATCAACTCCGAACCGCTATAGACATTGGCAATCTCGCCTTCGTAATAACTGTCTTTAGGTGGGGTAAATACCCAGGTATCACGACGATCCGTGATGGGGTCCACCGGGACTTCTCGTAAATAGCGTCCTTCAACTAATTGTTCCAATGTATCTGGATAGGCATTTCTGTCAGCGACATACTGATCAATGGCACTACGCATGACGATCAAATCATGACGCAGCACTTTTTCTTTTGAGCGGTCAATGGAAGCAAAATATCGGGGTGCCACCAGACTCAATAGAATCGCGATAATAGTAAGCACCACTAAGATTTCAATTAAGGTAAAGCCTTTACTCGTCTTCATTACCATTCCTTGTAAGGCTGTTGATTAATACCCATTCCATTGGATAGTGAATACACGTCGTACACATCCTCGCCGGCAGAGTTGTCATCAAACGAACTTTCATAACTGCGTAATCCCCAGGTTTCGGCATTACTTAAACTTGGGTCACTGGCAAACGGATCACGTGGTATTCGTCTGAGAAAATAGATTTTTTTATGTTCTGGATCTTGGGCATCTTCCACACCGTCAACCAATATCTGCAGGCTTTGCGGATAACCGGATACATCATCAGAAAGCTCGATTCGACCATCATCAACAGCCTGTTTGTAGGCATCAATCGCATCGCGGATTTGCCATAATGCCCGCTTCAATTCCTGCTCTTTATTTCGCTGTGCACTGAGCTGTACTAAAGGCGCTGCCGAGCTGACTATCAGAGCCAATAATGTGAGCGATACCAACAGTTCAATCAGTGTGAAACCTTGCTGTGTACTACGCTTAGGCATGATGCTTACATGCCTCCGTAACTATCTGTTTGCAGGATTTGATCAGCAAATTCCTGTGCCGTCTTGGCATTGTCACGTTGTTTTTCGTCATCCGTTGGCACCACAGGTGGTGGTGCTGATGAATACGATGGTTGATAGGCTGGCTGAGACTGAGCTTGTGGCATTGCGTACTGCCCCTGCCTGTTTTTCGCCGAATGGTTAATACCAGATGGGAAAGCGGTATAGACTGAATTGGCCGGTACGATGTTGTGCAGAATGCGTGGCGTAATCAGTAAGACAATCTCATTTTTCTGTCTGTCTTTATTCTTGTCAGTAAAGAATCGACCGATAAAGGGTAAGCCCGACAAGCCCGGTACTTTGTAGTCAGTATTGGTCTCATCATCTTTGAATAGACCCGCCAGGATCTGCGTTTCCCCATCCTTTAACGACAAAGTGGTATCAGCATTACGGCTGCCGATGGAATACGCCACCACACCACTGCTGGAGGTGATTTGGTCAATGATATTACTGACTTCAAGTTTGACCTTAATGGAGACCTGATTCTGAATCTGAATGATCGGTTCCACTTCCAGTTTGATACCGACTTCAATGTAACTGACCGACTGCGAAACAAAGCCAGTTGAGTTCGACACACTGGTTAAGACCGGCACTTTATCGCCAACATGGATCTTGGCTTTATCCCGGTTTTTCACTCGTATTTTCGGATTCGCTAATAGATTGGTATCGGTGTCCTTCTGCATCAAATTCAATGCCAGCACAGGATCGGTCACCGTAAACACCCCCATTCCAGAATTGAATTCTTTCAGCTCGGCTAAGGTCAGGCGCCCATCGACATCATCTTCACCACGCACACCGAGCGCGACATTGGTTGGATATCGAATACCTATCTCTTCCAGGTTTCGGCGATTAACTTCCATCACCTCCACTTCCAGCATCACTTCCGGTTCAACCAAATCCTGTGATGCAATCAGTTTTTCAGCAGTTTTTATTGACGCCAGACTGTCTCGCATCACCAGCGTATTCAGCTTTTCATCAACGTAGACATCTTCCACTTTCAATACAGTTTGCAGCAGTGCCAGGGCTTGTTTGGCATCCATATTGTTCAGATAAAAACTGCGTACATATAACTCCTCATACTCCTGACTGCGGCTTAAGGGATAAATCAGAATGGTGTTTTCATTGAGGATTTTTTTACCTAATTGATTGGTGGTCAGGATGGTGTCAATCGCTTCTTTAATAGGCGTATCACGCAACATAATGCTGGTTTGCATGGCATCACTGAGTTCACGATCGAAGGTGAAATTTAAATCCCCTGCCTTGCCGATATACTCAAACACCGACTTGATAGGTGCATTGTTAAATTCCAGACTGACCGACTTTTTAAATGCCGACTTGATGTGTGGCACCGTAGTGACTTTCTCAATAGCCTGCTCATCGAGCTTTTCAAATAATTTCCTGGCGGCTTCATTGGTCGAGTCTTCTGCCAGCATCAGACGAACCAGGTTACGCGCCGTATCAAAGTCGTCTTTATTAAAAGCCTGTTCAGCACTTTGCATAATGCTTTCATGCTTTTGTGCAATCGCCACTTTTTTCAGGCCGTTTAAAGCCCGTTGATTTTCCGGTGCCAATGCCAGTACTTGATTAAATATGGCTTCAGCCTCTAATGGTTGCTGATTATCCAGCGCCGCATGAGCGGATTGAAGTAAACCGGCTATTTTCATCTCCTGTTGGAGTTTTAAGGTATTACGATATTCCGGATTAAGCGGATATTGCGTGGTTAACTGCTTTAATTTGTTGATACCTTCATCCACCTGACCATAGGCAATCAGACGTTTTGCGTCTATAAAATCAGCATTCGTTTGTTGCTGTTGTTGCGTTACCTGCATGCTGCTGCAGCTTTGTAAACATGCCAAAGCCACTAACAAGACCGAACGTCTTATGACTCGTGAACCCCGTTTATCCTTAACTACTCTCAAAGTACTGCTCCAATTGCCACACGAATCTGTGTCTGTGTTGGTAAGTTGAGTAAAATCATTTCTGTTGAATGAATTGCTTTTACCTGCCACACCTCTTCCAATGTATCGCCTGCCCGCACAACGTAGTTGTCACGTCCATTGGTCAGAAATACACGCATTTCTCCATCTTCAATCAGCTTGCCGACATAGGTGTATGGGTTAACAGGCGTTGCCGGTGCTCTGGGAGCTACGGCGACAGGCTGGATTTCCTGTTTTGGTTTAGGTAATGCGAAGACATTGACGGGGACATCAATGATTTTTTTTCTTAACGCAAATTCTGTGCTGTTATCAGTCTTGGCAATAGCTAAGCTTTTTTGTGGCTGAATAGTTTGTGACTGGATTGTTTGCGTTTGAGTAGCTTGTGTCTGAACAGACTGTGTCTGCACATGATCGGGGGCCACTACAAAAACATCTGTCTCGCTGTTATCCGGCCCATCCTGCATTTCCACAAACACCACCAAAAGCAATGTCAATGCTAAGCCGACCCATACCAGATTGTCTTTTAGCTTGTGCATCAGTGGTGACCTTCCGCTTTTGTGTAGAGCACCAATTCGATATTGGCTTTCACCTGCTCGCTACGCATATTGTCGCGCTTAAAATTAATATGATTTAAGGCCATACTTTGCTGACGGTTCATAATCGCCGTCACCACATTGCGAATGGCAGGATACGAGCCTTCCAACGGAAATTTGATGTGATATAGCACCATGCTTGATTGTGGTACTTCGCGTGTAGAGTAATCAGAACGATCGAGTCTTAAGCCATGCTGTTCAATCACGTTTAATACATCAGCAATTTTCTGATTAGCGTCTTTTTGAGCTGGCAAGGCTTGATAAAAGCGTTGTGTAATCTGAGTAGAGCGTGGTTCGGGTTGAATATCGACGGGGGTATGTTGCGCCAGATCATCAATTGTTAAGCGCAGTTTTTCTGCCTGCTGATCATTGGCCTCAATCATCAACACCATCACCAGACTCGCCAGTAGTAAAGCGACCACCAGATGACCTTGCCAGCCCCACTGCCGAAGCTGGTAGAGCAGCCATTGTCCATAATGTTGCATCATGACTTTTTGCATCAGCGTCCTACCATGTCACTAATAATTCAAACTGTGTGGCTTCTTGGCCATTCAGCCTTACCGATTCGGTGGATACCAAACTCACTGACTTCACAATGGCCTGTTGTTTAAGGTTGCTGATATAAGCCAGAATCTCATCCACCGGTGAGGTAATAGCAATAATCTGCACAGTCTTATTTTTTACATTCGGCTCAATCGCCACCAGTTGGATGCTGTCGAGCCGGGATTCTTCCAGTGCAAAAAACAACTGTGGCCACGGACGGATAATCTCGTTAATGGCGACATTCACGGCATCCAGTTCAGCCTGTTCACGTTCTGTTAATGGCTCTGTTGCAGCCGTCGATTGTGTGGTTTTGGTGTAAGCCGCTTTTTCTTGATGTAATTCAGCCAGCCGTGCATTACTCTGCTGTAAAAAGAACAAACTCAGCATTACCAGCAGAACAGCAACAAATAATAAAAATGACGCTACCGGTTTTTGTACAGATGGCTGCAAACTGTGATTTAGCTGTATCGTTTTCATGAGGCAATTAACCTCGTGACCTGAGTGTCAGGCTGTTCATTAGCAAACAGTTTTGACGATGGCAGACGAATAACGCGATATGTCGCTATTTTTATTGCATTAGATGATGAGATATCCGGCCAGTGTAATAACATGGGTTGCTCATAACGCTGTTGTAGCGCTTTATCAAACTCGCTATTCACCAAACGCTCACGCTCTATCAGCAGTTCAATCTGGCCAATCACATCACTTTCCTGCTGCACATTTTTAAGCCACAGCCACTGACCTTCTTCCATCAAGCCCAGACATAAACGGCCATCACTGACCACGGTCAGCCAGCACAAAGTCTGTAACTGCTGCTCCTTAATGACGCTGATAGCCTCATTCATCACCGACATCAGATACGGCTGAACAGAAACAAGTTTGATGGCTAATGTGGCAAACACTTCATCTATGGTTTGAATAATCGGTGTGGGTATTGCACTGGTAACAGCAGACTGTCCAAAGCCAGCCGGGCTGAGGGTTTTATTCCATGTTTTCACGACATCGCCATACATGCTGACAAACAGATGTTGTAGATACGCCAGCTTTTCTTCCTTGGTCTTAATCGCTGGATTCCATGGCAGCACGGCGTAACGCACAAAGCTATTGGCTAAGACAATACGCGCTGTTTTTGCCTGCCAGCGATCCAGACTAAGTGTGGTCTGTAAAACCTTGGCAAGATAAGCCACGTCCACATCCCTGTGGTCGACAGCCTTTTTGAACATGATTTTCTGTTGATCAACACAGCGTGTTTTACCAGCCACACCTTGAAAGCGTCTGATAACAAGACTATTAGGCCGAATACACACATTCAGCTCGTCAGTCATGATGCTAAGCCAATGTGGTAACACGATTAATCTCCTCTAGAGTCGTTTCACCATTTTTCACCAGTAATAATGCCGCTTCACGCATGGTTCTGGTGCCATTGGCATAAGCTGCTTCTTTGATTTTGCGTACCGGCTCTCGGGTCACAATCATTTCGCGAATTTCATCGTTAAAGCACAATAATTCGGCAATCGCTTTACGGCCTTTGAAACCCAAATCATGGCACTGGCCACAGCCCTGGCCTTTTTTAAACTGAAAGTCTTTTATTTGTTCAGGCGTTAAACCAGACTTTTCTACCAGTGTGACATCGGGTTTATCTTCTGTCAGGCAATGTGGGCAATTCACCCGTACCAGTCGCTGAGCCAGAATGCCATTCATCGCTGACACAAAGTTATAGGGGTCAACCCCCATATTGGTAAAACGGCCAATCACATCAAACACATTGTTGGCATGCACGGTGGTGAGTACCAAGTGACCTGTCAATGCGGATTGCACGGCAATTTGGGCGGTTTCACCATCACGAATCTCACCGACCATGATTTTGTCGGGATCGTGTCGTAGGATAGAACGTAACCCTTTAGCAAAGGTCAGCCCTTTTTTCTCATTCACTGGGATCTGTAATACACCCGGTAATTGGTATTCGACCGGATCTTCAATGGTGATAATTTTGTCCGTGCCGTGATTAATTTCAGAAATAATGCCGTACAGCGTGGTGGTTTTACCGCTACCGGTTGGACCTGTTACCAGCAACATGCCATAAGGTTCTTCGGCTAATAATCGAAACCGCGCCATAATATCGGGAGCAAAACCCAATATATCTAAACTCAAACCTTGTGCTTCTTCACTTAACGCCTGTCTGTCTAATACCCGTAAAACAGCATCTTCACCCAACACACTCGGCATAATCGACACACGTAAATCAATTTCCCGCCCCAGCGCCATGACTTTAAAGCGGCCATCCTGGGGAATGCGACGCTCAGCGATATCCAGATCAGACATGACTTTGACACGGGAAATAACTTGCTCTGCCTGAGCCAGTCCCTGAATGCCTCCAACATGACTTAATACACCATCAATACGGTATTTCACTTTAAGCCCGTTTTGGTCGGTTTCCAGGTGCACATCACTGGCGCCAGCTTTTAACGCATCATATAAAGTCGAGCGTACAAACTTCACAATCGGGCTGGTATCTTCGCTAATTGAGCGTAAGGAAATATCTTCTATACCCTGCTCATCATCTTTTCGTTCATGGTGTTGTGTGGTGACTTCATCTCCCAATGCACGCATATTGGCTTCATGATGAGAGAGATACACATTTAAATCTTCTGTATGCGCCAGTGTCCAAGTCGCTGATTCATTCACTAACAGATCTAATTTGGAATAAAGATGAGTTTGAAACGGATTGGCATGAACCAGGAATAAGGCACCCTGTTTGTCACGCAACGCTACGCAACCGACTTTCTCTGCCTGGGTAAACGACACCACATCAAAATCCGGCTGTAACTGATAAAGCTGTGAAATTGTCAACACCGGATAATGCACTAATAACCCCAGTGCTTGCACAAACACATCCGGGCTTAAATCACTGACTTCTTCCAGTACCTTAAGCAAAGGCTGTTTGCTTTGCTGTGCCAGTTGCTTGGCCTGATTCAGCTGCTCAACAGTTAAGGCTTCTACAACTGGCTCTGTTTGTTCTGGGGTAATGTCGTGATAGGCCGTATTCATTGAATACTCCCCGCCAATTCAAAAATTGGCATATACATCAACACCACCACTAAACCGACCACCAGACCAATAATGATCATCAGTGTCGGTTCAAGTAATTTGGTAAACCATTCCACGGCACGGGCAATTTCATCATCGTAGAACACGCCAATACGTTCCATCATGTCGCCCATCTGGCCGGTGCGTTCACCCACGCGTAACATACGAACCGAAATCGATGTGGTCATGCCGTGTTGTTCCATGGCACTGGATAGTGTTTTACCCTCTTTCACATCAGTAGCCACTAAAGCTAATTTGCTACGTAATAATGGCTGCAATAACGATGACACCATCTGCATGGCCGTTGTGAGCGGAATCCCACCACGCAATAACATGCTTAATGTTCGGTAAAAACGGGCAAGCTGGTAAATTCTCAGTGTTTCGCCCAGTTTAGGAATTTGCCAGACTTTCGCCATAATAAAACGGCGTACAAATGCCCGGCTAAAGACATAGCTCAACACGGCAACACTGGCAATAAACACCATAAACGCCTCACGTCCATGACTGTGTAATAACTGCCCCCAGCTCAGTAATAGTTGAGATAACCAGGGAAGATCGGCATTGGTGCTTTCATAAATCACACTGAATTTAGGTACGACATAGCCCAATAAAAACAACACGACCAAGCCGCCCACCACCAGTAATAACACCGGATAAATAGCTGCTGATACGATTTTCTTTTTCATCGCATCAATCTGTGACTGATAGGTCACATGACGGCCTAAAGCTGTTGCCATATCACCCGTGCGTTCACTGGAACGAATCAGGGCTATATATAAAGGTGTAAATACGTTTGGCACACTTTCCAGTGCCGAAGATAAAGGTTGGCCATCGAATAAAGCAGCTTTAATTTGATTCAATACTGCTTTAGATTCGGCCTGAGTTTCTTTTTCGGCCAGGGCTTCTATCGCCTCAACCAGACTGAGTCCAGACTCAATCAAGGCGAGTAATTCCTGGCTGAACAGCATCACATTGAATTTGGCTTTTTTTAACTGTGGTAAGCCAAAATTGAATGATCCACTTTTATGTGAGTTGATTGAAAGGACATGATGGCCTTGCATCTCTGCTAGAGAACGCGCCTGATTTTCGTTACCGGCTTCTATCTCTATCAGTCTGACAGCACTATCATGAATAACTTTCATGGTAAAAATCATATAGACAGCAACCTAACGCCAGCTCACAATATCAGCTGCGGTATCATTGCCACCGCTGGCACCATCACTGCCTAAAGACCATAAGTCATAATCGGAATATTGACTTTGTGTGCCAGGCATCTGGTAAAAATACGGGTTATCCCACGGATCCCTTGGAACTTCTTTTTTAAGGTAAGGCCCCTGCCACTTACGTTCATTGTTCGGCGGGGTATTTAACGCCGCTAAGCCTTGTTCTGTGGTTGGATAATGGCCAACATCCAAACGATACTGATCCAAGGCTTTACCCAGCGCTTCAATCTGAGCACGTGCTGTTTTGACTTCTGATTTACCAATTTGGGCAAAATATTTCGGCCCGACATAACCGGCTAATAAACCAACAATAACCATCACCACCAATAATTCAAGTAAGGTAAACCCTGCTTGGCGGTGTTTTTCTGTTAAACGAATAACCACTTCTGACATAACAATAATCTCAACGACTGACCGGTAAGAAAAAAGGGTGTACCCAATGGGCACACCCTCCATTCGTTTTATGCAAACACGTCAATGTCAGATGCACTTAATGAAGTGACACCTGTCAAAGTCGCAAATTGCACAGCAGCGCCAGCGCCACTACCATCAGCGTCATAGCTCAATGCACCCGTCGATGTATCGAATAACAAGAAGTCATTAGCATCACCAGCAGCTGCACCTACGCTACAAACCAGATTATCAGCAGTAAAACTACCTGCTGTCAGAGAAGTAAACTGATCAACGTTCAGGGCAATCGTATCCAGCCCACTCACAAAGTCAGTAATGGTATCGATACCAGTTAAATCAAATGCAGTGTCTACATACGTTTGCACTTCATCATCATCGCCTGTCACCACTTGCTCATGAACCTGACCAAACACGAACGTATCCGCACCGTTACCACCAGTCAGCGTATCGTTACCGCCGTTACCTACAAACACATCATCCTGAGTTGTGCCGATAAAGGTATTGTCATTACCATTACCTTCAAAACGCAGTCCATTTGCAGTAACACCAGAAGCATCCACAACGACATTATCAATAGTACCGCCATTGTTACCCAGGCTATTGCTTAGGTCATCGACAGTACCATTGGCAGCGAAATAGTAGTGATCATTCAACATTTGCAATGCATCATTTTCCACATTCAGTCGATCAACTGTGCCACCCACCTGAACGACTTCCATGCCTTGGAAATTAGCGTCGTTTAATACAACAGTGCCGTTGGTTTTTGTATCTGCACCGACACCAGTGGTAATCCGTAATGTATCAACACCGTCACCACCCACGATCAGATCGTGTTCAGCGCCAGTTGCAATCCATTCCTGATTACCATCATCAGCCGCAGAGGTTGTGCCTGAGTTACCAGAACCGAAACCACCGATAAGGAAAGTATCATCACCCTCTTCACCGTATAGGCTATCGGCACCGCTACCACCAACCAGTACATCGTTGCCATCACCACCGTAGTAAGTATCATTACCACCGTTCATCACACCGTAATCGACGCCATCACTGCCATATACAGTTTCAGTCGCCCCTGCTGATTCATTGCCACCGTAAACATGAGTAAAGCTACCTTCTTCACCTTCACTGGCATCGTAGATCATGTCAACGTTGTGGAATAAATTCGCTACTGCAAATTCCTCAACAGAGAACTCAGCATAGTCATATTCCTCTTCCTCAGCACCTACGATATCTTCTTCAGGTTCAAACTCAGCTTCTTCGAACTCCATTTCAACCGTGACTGACTCGCTATCACCTCCTGCTACGCCATGAATTTGCAGTCCTGGATTTAAGAAGCCAGTGCTTAATGACTCAGCATTGTCTTCCAACTGTTCAGAAGATAAGGTGATATTAACGCCGCTATCCAGTTCAAGACGCTCAATTCCAGAGAATGATAAAGACTCATCAAAGTCACCACTTTCTGTAAACTGCAAAGTATCAACAGCGTTATAACCGGCAAAGGAAGAGGCCGCTGTATTAATTTCAGTCGAACCAGGACGAGTAACCAGATTCAAGCGAACATCCGTTTCAGCTAGTTCTGACATTTCCTGATCTTCAATTTCAACAAACTCATTGTTAACCGTGTCGAAACCGAATAAAGGCCCTTCTTCTTCCTCGCCTTCTTCTTCCTCTTCTTCGCCTTCTTCACCTTCAGATTCGTTCAAATCAACGTATCTTGCTGCATCGCCTGAAAGGTCTTGAGCTGAAACACCACCTTGGATGATGGTCAGTTCTTCAAACTCATCACCCACTGCATAAGTGTCATTTCCTTTGCCACCAATGAGGACATCTTGCGAAGTAACGTGAAAGAGATTGCCAGTAACGGTTTCATCGCCTGCACTACTTCCCTGACCATCTATGTAATCTGATCCAGCACCACCAGATAAGATATCGTCACCATCACCAGAAAAGATGACATCATCACCCTCTCCCCCGGAAATAATATCGTTTCCACTACCAGTGATAATGTTATCAATACCCTTACCACCGGAAATAATATTATCCCCACCTTCAGAGTAGATAAGATCATCTCCATCACCACCGGCAATGATGTCATTGCCAGTTCCGGTAAAGATAATATCGTCACCGGCACCACCATGAATAATGTTGTTACCATTACCACCATCTATAGTGTTACCGAGATCATTCCCCAGCACTAGGTCATTGGCTGAGCTACCTGTGTAACTCGTTTCAGTTGAGTTAAAAATTTTAATAGCCATATCCGTTCCTTAAATATAAGTAAAAGCTTGTCAAAAGTAGATTTTTGTCCAGGAGCAGATGGCAAAACACCTCACCACCTGCTCTGAACATATCAATCAAACAATCCTTAGTTTGGAATCACACCTTCTACTTCTACTTCAATAAATGGATTATCAGTTGAACCATCTGCACTTAGCTCTTGGAAAGTTTGACGCAGACGAATTGCATCCGCAGCAGTTGTAAATGTGCCACTTGTACAGCTCGATCTGACATAACTCATTCCTGATAAAGGATTAGTACTACCGTCATCATCGAGATAATTGGCATCGGTAGTAAAATCTACCCAGTCTGTATCAATATCGGCTTTTTGCTCTGCTGCAGTTGGACGACCTGCTGGCGTAGGCCATACATTTACACCATTAATAGCAGGACTTGAACCTAGACCAGTGATGGGTTGATCAACAAAACCAGGACGATGTTGAACTGAAGTAAAGGTTCGTCCTATACGGTAGATTGGTGAAGCAGTAGTAGGCACCGTAGAATATGCAACATCAATGGTTTTACCACTCCAACCTTTTCGAGCTATGTCATTCACTTCAAAAGTTTGTTTACCAGGCTCAGTTAAGTTGTAGTCTGTGTTTGTTAAAGATACTCGCATACCATAAATACACATATTAGTACTGGAATTACGCCAGACATATTCCTTCACATTACCAATCACAACATTAGTATTATTGGTGTAACTATTATTCATTGTGATTGTACGAGTTCCATTAACAACTGGAATTCGGCTAGCCCCGGTAAAACTGGAATCTGGCGGTAATGCCTCATTTATTGGCATAACTGCACACTCATCGGCTGTAGATGATGGCTGTACTGGCGCATCTGCCCCAGAACCAGAACCAAAATCACCGGTTGGATTACATAAAATATATGCACTGGTATCACTACCTACAGATACACCTGCTGCAGGTAAGTTTTCCCAAGCTGCCATTGCTTGAGTCGATGCTAAACAACTTAAACTACTTAACAACGCTAATTTTAATTTGAAGTTTTTCATCATTTTTCTCCATCCATGTACAATAGACGGGCATTTGTGGCTGCCCGAAGCACCCATTCACCATAATCTCTAGTTCGTGCCTTAATACTTACCAAGATTGTGGTTGAATTCCTTTTGAGGCAGTCGCAATTGCACTACCTATTTCCATATCTCAAACAATTAAAACTGCCATCTCAAACTCAGCCATGCACCTCTTGGTGCACCTGGTGCAACAAAGTTTGTACTATCCCATTCAAGTGAATTATGGTTGTACCCATCCGCCCCTCTAGCACCATAGGTACCGGGTGAAAAAGGATTCCGCCCTAAGGTGCCTGCAGTAAAATATTCTTTATCAAAAATATTATTCACTAATAAGTTGATGCTTAAATTCTCATCAAATCGATAGGTACTTTGAAAATTGAAGGTCATATACCCCGGTACTTTGCCTGGATTACTAGTGGGTTTTCGAGTAACCACTACTTGCTTACCTGAAATTTCCCTGGTCTCAGTCAAAACAACACCTTTTCGATGTTTGTTATTTTCATTACCACGAACAAAACTTTCTGAGTGAGCAATGGCTGTGAGACCGATATTCCATTTAGGGGTAACGTCATAAGTTACCGTTGCATTGAGGTTATGTAGCGATACACCAGGCATACGATCACCTGGCTCGACATCAATCATGCGGCTGTAATTATAGTTACCGCTAAATAGTTCGTATGAGCTGCTATTGTCATTACCGGCAATGGTAAAGTTATCTTCAAAGGTGGCATCTGTGAGAGCGTAATTAACTGTGAAACCCCAGCGCTCTTTTTGCCCTGAAACACCAAACTCGATCCCTTGCCGACGCGTTTTGCCAATAGTGTCAAAAAAGTTACGGTTGCCGGGAAAAGTCACCATATACAAATCATCTTTTAAATTGGTTTGATAGGCCGCGATATTCCACTGGACGTTATCGCCCAACAGACCACGCATCCCAATTTCCCATGTTTCGGCTTTAATTTGAGGTAAATACGGGTCACCTGATAAAGTTGATGGCAATGAACAAGAGCGATTTTCTTTCAGACTTTTATAAATACCACCAAGAAGTGTTTTATCCAGAGCACAGCCTAACTCTATTACTGAGGGTACACGGACACCTTGAGCAAAATTCGCATAGACATTCAAGGTTTCTTTGGCTTGCCAGGCCACACCAAAAGACGGATTCAATGAGTAATAGCTAAAATCTTCTTTTTCCTCTTCATTAATAAGTTTCGACGTATCGGGGATAACATAACCTGTAGGGCAATCTTCACCTGGACGACACACATTGAAACTATCAGGCCAAGCTTCTAACTCGGCTAGATTTGGGACATAACCAATACCATATTCCCTTGATTTCATTCTATTCTGAATCTGTGTATCGTTATATCGAGCAGACACATTAAAATGCCATGTTTCAACAGGACTCCAAGTTTCACTAAAATAGAGACTTTTGGTTGTTTGCTCGCCTTCAAAGTCATTATTTTTAATAGGCACATCTGCAGCAATATACTGATCGCGGATTTGTTCTGGTGATAAAAAGAATTCACGATCTGCATCAAATAAACCTAACTGTTGTGAGTTAGTATATTCAGCTGTCGGACGATCAACAGAAGCTCCGATCATGACTTTATGTTTATCTAGGTTCCAGTTGAGTTGAATTGAAAAACCATCTGTTATTTGATCGATGGTATTCTTCGTCAATACCCCTGTTGGTGTGCCCTCAGCAACACCAGGATTAGTTTGACTATAAGCCGCACCATCAACACTCTGACTACCGCCATCGGGGCCAGTCACCTCAAGGTTGTCAGACCCAGCGATACATTGATCACCATTGATTGCTGGTTTTATAATCAAATAATACTGTGTGCCGTTATCTATAAAATTGAAAGCCCCTGTACTGGAAATTGCATAATCTAGTGGATCAGTTATACCTATTAAGCCCTTTTCTAAATTCGAATAAGCCTGATAGGTCATAGAACCATCATTGGGGTCTTGCGGTTCAGGGATACCGAGCTGCTGATACCGCGCTGATGTATTAAGATTTTTAAAATGATTGATATTATCTTGTGCAAATTGCACATAATCAGCTGGTAAATCAGCTAGAAAGGTTTCTGGTGGCAGAGAGTCAAAAGCTTGCTCTAATGTTCCACCACTTAAAGCAAAGGCAAAAAACTGATCATCATCGACGACATAATAATCTGGTAAGTTATATTTATTAGTCGTCTCATAGAGGCAAGTGTACTGTTCACCTTCGGCAAGGTCACGCCTTACTGCTTGATTCTCAAACTCTGTGTAAACATCTGCTCCCAGTGAATCTCGCTGACTATTACGACGATAAACTTGGCCTGTTACACTAAATGCATCGTTAACTTGATAAGCACCAGATAACTGAAATTGTTGTAATTTATTTTCTGTCGTATCCGGTGAAGTAAATACACCGTTTCTATCTTGGCGATATTCTTCTGTCGGAATTAAGCCATTACCAACGAGGTCTGTTTTTACAATCAGCGTACTTAAATGCAAGTCAAGCTTTTCACCACGATAGCTGGCTTTACCAAATAATTGGTTGACCTTGCTGGGTGAGTTTTCACGCCAGCCATCTTCCATAAAAAAGCTGCCTGCCCCAAAGAAAGCAATGGTGCCATTATTCCAGCCACTTTCAGCCAATAATTGCTCACGACCAAAAGAACCTTTCATCACATCAAAAACGGTTTCCGTAAAGTTAAAACCATCCTTGGTTTTCATTGTAAAAGCTCCACCTAGTGTATTCAGCCCAAATATCGGATTAGAACCAGGGAATACATCGACAGCTGCTATCGCATTCATCGGAATCATGTCCCAGTTGACCACATCACCAAACGGTTCATTAACACGGATACCATCCAGAAAGACACTTAACCCCTGAGGACTACCGATTTGTGGTCCCGCTGTGAAACCACGATATTGAATATCCATCTGAAATGGATTGCCTTGATAATCATTAACCGTGACACCTTGAAGCTTGGAGTTAAATAAATCTGTCATGCTCAATGAACGAGCATCTCTGATTTCTTCAGCACTAATACTTTGCACGTTACCTGGAATTTCTTCTTTGGTTAGACCAAGCCCTGGAAGTGGCCCGACTTCATAAAAGCGTTGTGCTCTGACTTGGACGGTGTCCAGAATTAAGCGATCATCACCGAGTGCAGGTAATTCTTCTTGTCCTGGCACCAGAAAATAGCCACCATCAGTATCATCAATGGCTTCCAGGCCACTGTCGTTTAATAATTGCTGGAAGCCTTCTTCGACCGAATATTCACCATGAAGACCTTGGGTTTCTTTTCCTTCTGCGAGGGCTGGGTCAAAGGTTAATCTAACGCCATTTTCAGCTGCGTAATTTGAGATAGCTTTGCCCAAAGGGCCAGCAGGAATGTCATAACGTTTCACTTGTTCAGCTGCGTTATCTTCTGCCAGGGCAAGATGATTGATTGACATGGCAGCGACCATGCTCATCGTGGCGATAGATAGACAGCGACAGAGTTTTTTCTTAAGGCGAACTCGGCCCTTTGCTTGCAGTTCCAATATTTCTCTCCGACTAATAGTTATTATTTTTTTGTTGTTCTATTAGGTATGCCAATCGAGAATCGGAAAGTGACAATTATTTTTTAGACTTTTTTAAATTTATTTGTAAAACATAGATTTACCAGTCTGAATACGGGGTGCCTTTTGATGACATAAGTCGAGAACCACTTCGGACATCAGAAATAACTTCGTCAGTTTCTGCGTGTCTTATTAACTCCCAGGTTTCATGACTATTGGTGATGGGATCGACAGGAATGTGTCGTAAATAGCCAGTATCAACAAGCTGCTCTAGTGAGTGTGGATAGGTGTTCATGACACTGTGGTATTGGGTGATTGCACTACGCATCACGATGAGTTCATGACGGAGCACATTCTCTTGTGCCGTGAGTTTGGTATCCGTCGTATCGTAATTATTAATGAATGCTATAAAAATGATGCTAAGCATGACGAAGATAACGAGAAGTTGATATATCGAAATCCCGAACTGCCTTTGCCTCTGCTTGTTTTTAATCCCATTCACTACTTTTGATGTCCTTTTCATTTTTATCAGTCACATTCATTAACTATGTTCATAGCCATCCTTAATCATATTAGCCAATGATCTTGGGCCACGTAGCCATCTTCCCCACAATGTCTTGAGTAAAGAGTTGGACTAGTCCAGGTCACAATGGACTAGTCACCTATAAGAAATAGACGGGCATTTGTGGCTGCCCGAAGCACCTATTCACTTCAATCTTGGTGAGAGCCTTAAACTTCCGTTGATTGAAGATGAATTCCTTGTGAGGCGGTCACACTTGCCTCAACTTATTCCTTTAATTTCTCTAATCAAATAACCACCTCACACTGACCCATGCACCTCTTGGTGCACCTGGTGCCACAAAGTTTGTGCTGTTCCATTCAAGTGAGTTGTGGTTATAACCATCGGGACCAATAGCCCCATAGGTACTGGGCGAAAATGGATTGCGTCCAAGTGTACCTGCACTAAAATATTCTTTATCGAAAATATTATTTACCAAAAGGTTAACGCTAAAGTTTTTGGTGAGCTGATAATTACTTTGAAAATTAAACACCATATAACCTGGTACTTTTCCCGGGTTGTTAGTTGCCTTTCGAGCAACCTTAACTGGCACTCCATTCACTCTTCTATCAGTCGTGTCATACAAAACAACACCCGGGCGATGTTTGTTATTTTCATTGCCTCTGACGTAACTAGATGAGTGAGCAACGGCAGTTAGACCAAGAGTCCATTTTGGCGTAACTTGGTAATTAACAGTTGCATTGAGGTTATGTAAAGAGACACCTGGCATACGAGAACCAGGTTCTACATCAATCAATCTACTATAGTTGTAATTACCTATATAGTCTTCATAGGAACTACTGTTATCATTGCCAGCAATGGTAAATTTATCTTGAAAAGTCGCATCAGTTAAAGAATAGTTAACACTAAAACTCCATTTCCCTTTTTGCCCAGACAAACCAGCTTCAATCCCCTGACGTCGGGTAGCGCCAATACTATCGAAAAAGTTTCTGTTGTCTGGGTAAGACACTAAATACAAATCATCCTTAATGTTGGTCTGATAGGCAGATAAGTTCCACTGGATATCATTATCAATAATACCTCTGACACCGACCTCAACGGTTTGAGCTTTAATTTGAGGTAAGTAGGGATCACCTGACAATGTTGAAGGTAAAGAGCAACTACGATTTTCTTTTAAACTTTTATATATGTATTTTTTTTCACCATTTGCATCCGTACCTATTGATACAGGGGTTTTATCTAATGCACAGCCCAACTCGATAACTGATGGTACACGCACGCCTTGTGAGAAATTAGCGTAAAGATTTAGCTCTGGGGTTGCCTGCCATGCTGCACCAACCGATGGATTTAGTGAGTAATAACTAAAAGACTCTGTTTCTTCTGGGTTAAGAAGATCTATCCCATCTGGAATATAGTAACCCGTTGGACATTCTTCCCCAGGTCGGCAAACATTATAGTCGTCAGGAAGAGCTTCCAATCTAGCCAAGGTTGGAAGATACCCATCTGAATAGGTTCTTGAACGAATTCTATTCTCTCCCTGCGTATCGTTATATCGTGCAGATAGATTAAAGTGCCATGTTTCAACCGGACTCCAGGTTTCACTGAAATATAAGCTTTTAGTGAGTTGCTCACCTTCAAAGTTATTGTTGGCAATAGGTACGTCTGAAGCAAGATACTGATCGCGAATTTCATCGGGCGCATAATAAAATTCGCGATTAGCAGTTAATAAACCCAGCTGTTGCGTTGACTCATATGTGGCTGTAGGACGATCAACCGATGCGCCGACCATAAATTTATGTTTATCTGTATTCCAGTTCAGTTGAAGCGATACACCATCCACAACCTGGTCGATAGTGTTATCTGTCAAGACTGCTGTGGGAGTACCATCAACAACACCTGGATTTGTTTCACTATAATCTGCCCCATCAACAGTTTGCGGAAGGCCTTCATCCGTAAGAACAACTGTTGGATCAACTCCTGTATCACCTACACATTTATCGCCATTCAATGCTGGCGCAATGAACATGTAATTGGTATCACCAGCCGAATCAACATAGTAATAATTTAAATAGTTTTGTAATGCATAAGTAGCAGGATCTGAGGCTGATGCTTTAGCTGTTTGGGTCATTTCGGTGATTGTAGGATAGTAACCATCACTGGGGTCGAAGTCAGGTTGTTGTGGCCCTGGCCCTGTCCCTGGCTTAACGATAACATCACGATCTAAACTTATATTTGCTAAAAAGTTTGCTATCGCATAATTTGCGTAGTCATCGGGTAATGTATCGTTGAATTTACCGCCATATTCAGTTGGAATGGCTGCTACCAATTCGTCAACACTAGTAAACTCATTACCAGGCTCTCCACCAAAAGCACGATTAAGGAGATTGAAGGTATCTGCTTCGCTTAAAATATAATAATCAGGTAGCCCATACTCATTCGTTGTTTCAAATAAGCATGTAAATTCTTCACCCTCATTCAAGTTACGCCTAGCTACCTGACCGTCAAATTCAGTGAAAACATCTGCTCCTTGTGAATCACGACGACTGGTACGTCGGTAAACCTGACCCGTAATACTAAACGTATCGTTTACCTGATAAGCACCAGCTAACTGAAACTGCTGTAATCTATTTTCCGTAGTATCCGGTGCGGTAAAGACCCCTTCCCTGTCTTGTCGATATTCTTCACTTGGAATAAGCCCATTACCTACCAAGTTGGTATCAACTATTAAGGTGCTGAAATGTAAATCAAGTTTTTCACCTCGATAACTAGCTTTACCGAATAACTGATTCACTTCACTCGGAGAACTATCACGCCAACCATTTTCATCAAATAAACTAGCCGCACCAAAAAAGGCAATGGTGCCATTGTTCCAGCCATTTTCCATTTGTAGCTGTTTACGACCAAATGAGCCGGCAAGCACCTCAGCATCTGCAGAGGTATTGTTAAAACCATCTTTGGTTTTTAAGGCAAATGAACCGCCTAAGGTGTTTAAACCAAAGATAGGATTTGAGCCAGGAAATAGATCCACACCTGCTATCGCATTCATGGGGATCAAGTCCCAGTTGACAACATCACCAAACGGTTCATTAACCCGGATACCGTCTATAAATACACTCAGTCCTTGTGGCGTACCAATTTGTGGTCCCGCCGTGAAACCTCGATATTGGATATCCATCTGGAACGGATTACCTTGGTAATCATTCACCGTGACGCCTTGTAGTTTCGTATTAAACAAATCCGTCATGCTTAATGATCGTGCATTTTTTATCTCTTTGGCTGAGATACTTTGCACGTTAGCAGGAATTTCTTCTTTGGTGAGACCAAGCCCTGGAAGTGGCCCCACTTCATAAAAACGCTGTGCTCTGACTTGGACGGTATCCAAAATTAAGCGGTCATCACCGAGGGCAGGTAATTCTTCTTGGCCTGGTGCCAGAAGGTAGCCGCCATCTGTATCAGGTATAACTATCAGGCCCGAGCCTTTTAATAATTGTTCAAAGCCTTCTTCTAGACTGTAGCTACCTTGTAACCCTTGTGTGGTTTTGCCCTCGGTAAGGCTAGGATCAAACGAGAATGTAAAGCCGTTTATACCAGTATAATTCGATAACGCTTTGGAGAGTGGGCCAGCAGGAATATTATATTGGCGGTTAGCTTTTTCTGTTTCATTGCCTTTTTCATTGTCAGCGAGTTGCACTGTTTCGGCAAAAAGTGGCGGTAGATAGAAAAAAGCTAATAACGCAATGATGATGGTGAATTTAATAAAGCTGTTGTCTCTGGAGATTGTTCGTTTCGACATGGTTAACCTTGGGTAATTAAGTGATTCTTAATTACTAGGTCAGTTAAGAATTAAAAAAGGGACAGGATTTTTTAAATTAAGCTTGTTTTTTGCTGATTTTTGCCCAGAAACGAGTTCTCCATTCAATGTTTATTGGTCTAGTTTTTTCTAATACGTGCAGGATGTGGTCAGGATCATTAATTTGAAATGAGCCTGAGACATAAATGTCATGACATGATTCATCACAGGTGATGACACCTGTTCGATAACGTTTTAAATAACTAATAAACTCGCTGAGCGGCATATTGTCGGCGTAGATAACGCCGTTTATCCAGGCATTGGCATTATCTTCTAATGGGGATGGTGCTTCTATACCAGTTGAATCAAACCGCGTTTGTTGACCTTTTTCAATGATCTGATTTTGCTTTGGGTCATCTTTGGGTAAAACATCAACCGCATTCTCAATAACACCTAAATAGCTATAGTCTGTGTGCTGACGAACTACAAACTCAGTGCCCAAAGCATGGAGTCGCCCCTGTGCGGTTTGTACCAAGAAAGGTCTTTGAGCTGAATCTTTAGCCGTCTTGATATAAATTTCACCTCGGTATAATTTCAGCAAACGTTGAGTATTATTAAATGCTATATCGACAGCAGTATCCGTGTTAAGCATGAGTTGGCTACCGTCGGCTAATTGAATTGTTGTTTGCTCACCGGTAGCAGTTTTAATGTCAGCCAAGACGGCTTGCCATGGAGCATATTTATATGTGATGCCACCAATAGGAACGAGCGTCAGCAACAGAGCAAGATGTTTGGAAAATTCACGCCTATCCATTGTTGCTGAGCGGCCAAGTACCTGTTTGCCCAAATCAGGTGGTATTTTCTGAAAAGTCATGCCGAGATTTTCAGCACGCTGCCAAGCAAGTTCGTGCAGATGATTTTCATTTCGCCACGCAAGTAATGTTTGTTGTTCTTGCGAAGTAAGATCGTCATCTTGTACTTTGACTAGCCACATGACGACTTCTTTAATGACATGCTCTGGAATATTGACTGAATTTGAGGACATCGTTAAACAGCGAAAGTGAGACAGTGGGTGAAGGCAAGTGCCATATAGCGTTTAACGGTACGCTCTGTAACATTTAACTTGGCAGCAATGTCTTTATAACGCATGCCGTCAAGTTGTGACAGTAGAAAAGTCTCTCTGACATGATCTGGCAATGTAGTGAGCATTTCGTCAATTTCTTGCAAGGTTTCCAACAAGAGTAGTCGTTCTTCGCTACTTGGCGTAATAGCCTCGGGCAGTTGGCTGATGGCTTCTATATAGGCCTGTTCTAAGGATTTTCGACGGTAAAAATTCACCATCAAGTCATGAGCAATTTTGGTTAAGTAGGCTCGCGGTTCGATAATGTCTTCTGGCATGTCCCTTTGCAATACTTTGACGAACGTATCTTGCGTTAGATCAGCGGCATCATCACGCGAGGCCAATTTTTTACATAGCCAGTTATATATCCAACTATGGTGGTTTTCATAAGTTTGGCTAAACGGTTCAATAGTTGAGATAGTCATAACTAATTTGCATCATTCCATATCAAAGCAGGGCTTAAGGTGTGTGCGGTTTCAGAAAGTGTATTTACTTGCCTCTTAAGACTATTTTCATTTGTTGTATTCAAGTCTCTCTCCACCTTATTTTTATGTTTCAGGCCGGTTTAATCATCACAAAATAGCGGGTATAGCGTTCTATTCGTATTGCTAAGACTTCACTGGTGCTGGTTAAGGCGGCATTGACATCATTGACTGGGAACGCACCTGAGATAGTTAAATCAGCAACAGCAGGATCACAACGTAAGATGCCTGAGTGGTAACGTGATAGATGATCAACAAAGTCAGCCAATGGCATTTTATCGGCGATAATAAATCCATTTACCCATGCCATTGATGCCCTATCTATGAGCTGCTTCTGCTGAGAAAAGGCCGTATTAAATGTGACTAATTCACCCGCATTGACCACAACATTGTTGTCTGTCTCATCACAAGGTCTGACCTCTACCGCATCCTGATACACACTGACACAGCTGTGTTTAGACTTAACTTGAGTGCTAAATTTAGTGCCTAAAGCTGTGACCGTACCGTGATCAGTAACTACACTAAAAGGACGATAATTCCGGTCTTGCTCCTGTGCCGTTTCAATGTAGATTTCACCTTGCAGTAACCTGATTGTTCTAGCTTGGTTACTAAAATCAATAGCTACCTTGGTATCAGTATTTAAAACAAGCAGACTGCCATCGTCTAAGGTGAGGCGTTTAATTTCACCAACTGCCGTTGAATAATCTGCCATTAATAAATACCAAGGCTTTTGTTTATAGCCATACCACCCTGCCGTTCCAGCAGCCAGCATAAGACTGAGGGTTTTAATGACTTGGCGACGTTCTTGTGATTTGATGTCTTTGGTATCAATCGGACGATTTAATACGGCGATACTGGTTTTTGAATCCAGCCCCATAAACCGGTTGGTGATAGCTTCAACTTGTTGCCATGCCTGTCTGTTTTCTGGTGAAGCATTTAGCCATCTTTGCCATTCTTTGCGATCTGTGTCTGTCGCTTCGCCTGAAGTCAGTTCAACAAACCAGTTGGTTGCTTCGTGGATAACATCGTTACTGTAACGGGCCATAAAAAATAATTAGTTACCCATGTTTAAACAATGCAGCAGTGCTTTAGCGATGTACTGTCTAACCGAGCTGACTGAAACCGAGAGTCGTGAAGCAATTTCTGCGTGTGACAGTCCTTCGAGCTGACACCATAGAAAGGCACTGCGAACTCGTTCAGGTAAGCCATCCAACATTTCATCTATTTTAGCTAAGGTCTCTACCATAATATTGAGAGACTCAGGTGAGGGAACATCAACTTCGGGCATATTTTCCAATGCATCGAGATAAGCTCTTTCAATATCCTTGCGTCGAACATGGTTGACCATGAGGCCATGGGCAACTGTAGTCAGGTAGGCTCGAGGTTCTTTGATGCTGCCCAGATCCTCTTTTTGCAAAATTTTGGAAAAGGTATCTTGCATTAAATCAGCGGCATCAAAACTACAGCCGATTTTCTTGCGGAGCCAGCCCATTAACCAGCTGTTGTGTGTACGATAAAGGTCGGTGACGATGGAGTCACGTGTTGCTTCAAAATTACCCAGAATACTTACGTCTGATTCATGGTGTAAGGCTATGTCACTCAATTGCCTGCTCCCCTTGTTAGATAAGCTGCCAGATTAACTACACCTTATGTTTTGTGATGGTTTGCAGTAAGATTGCTTGTCACAAGTTCTGGGTAAACTCTGCGAGCATGTTCACAAAAATTCACATAAGGTTACGCAAATTTACTACGCATCGCACAGAGTAAATATAGGAAATATTCCTAAAATTACAGAGATTAAACCAGTTATAAAAAATGAATCGGTGCTTAGGCGCTTCGGGAGGTTTTTACCCTGACTTTTTAAAAATTAACTATTTTTCACTTTTTCAATCTGAAGATATGCACTCTAATAGAAACAATAAATGATGCTAATAAATTTGCGGCTGAAGTCAGCCATGATGAAGCAGACAAGTTCTTGTACAATAGCGTGCTTTCGTTCTTCAGACATTCAAGCAATCTAGCGAGCCTACTATGAAAATTCAAAGCCACTTTGTCGATCTTGATACCCCTACTGGCGTGATGCGTACTTATATTCACCGCCCGGTAGGTGAAGGTAGTTACCCAGTCATTTTGTTCTACTCTGAAATTTTTCAACAAACCGGCCCCATTGAACGTGCCGCAAGATTGATGGCCAGCCACGGTTATGCCGTGTTAGTACCAGAAGTCTTTCATGAGCTGAATCCTATCGGCACTGTATTGGGCTATGATGATGCTGGTCGTGACAAAGGCAATGCAGATAAAGAAGCGAAAGATGTTCAGGGTTATGACTCTGATAACGTCGCCATGATTGAGTATGTGAAAACGCAACCATGGTGTAACGGTCACATTGGTGCCATGGGCTATTGCATTGGTGGTCATCTGGCTTTCCGTGCCGCTTTACAACCTGAAGTTAAAGGCACCGCGTGTTTCTACGCCACAGATTTACATATTCAGAAAATCCCCAACAAACCTGGCCAGCACAGCATGGAACGCTTGGATGACATCAAAGGTGAGTTATTAATGATTTGGGGTAAACAGGATAACCATGTGCCTGCTGATGGTTTGTTAAAAATCTACCAGGAATTAAAAGCAACGGATATCACCTTTACCTGGCATGAGTTTAATGCCGAACATGCGTTTATGCGTGATGAAGGTGATGGTGGTCGTTATGATGCACAAACGGCACAAATCGGTTATCAACTGGCGTTAAATCTGTTCAGTAGAACACTTCGCTAAATAGCCGTAGTTATTTAGTTTTAAAGGGAGTCAATGGCATCATTGGCTCCCTTTTTTATTGTCTCAAGAGATAAAACTTTTTGAGCTCTAGTCTGGCTCTACCACTCCCCTGTTATGCTAAGCTCACTTTTTCAATTGCTTGGGAATATCCGTGTTATGTCCAATTCATCAGGTTTAGCTTTTGCACATTTACTGGATGGTCAAGGTGGAAGCAGCGAACTGAATGAGACGGATCTGCCGGCATGGCAAGCTGATCATGGTGTGCTCTGGTTGCATTTTGACTATACCCATCCTGATGCAGAACGCTGGTTACTTGAGCAGTCTGGGCTGGACAGCGTTATTGCCAATGCCTTATTGGAAGATGAAACACGCCCACGCACGACGTCAATAAATAATGGTTTGCTGATGTCCTTACGTGGCATCAATCATAATCAGCACGCTCATTGTGACGATATGATTTCTATTCGTGTCTGGATTGACCCACATATTATTGTGACAACACGTCGTGAAATGTCGTCTTCTGCTGCTGAGCTGGATAAATTACTTAATCAAGGTATCGGCCCGAAAGACAGTGCTGAATTTTTAATTAAGCTGATTGATCTGACCGTCGATGGCATGTCAGATACGATTGCCAGTTTCGAAGATATGATTGCAGACTACGAAGACGCTGTCTTGGCAGGCAATACAGAAAACTTACACGATAATATTGCTCAGTTGCGTCGACAAGTGATTAGCATGCACCGATATCTGGCACCAGAGCGGGATGCCCTGGCTCGCCTGACATTGGAGAAGATATCCTGGTTATCTGATTATGATCGGATTCAGATTCATGAAATCAGTGACACGCTGATTCGTTACATCGAAAATCTGGACGCTGTGCGTGAACGGGCTGTATTGGTTCAGGAAGAGCTGCATAGTAAAACCGCTGAACAACTCAATGCACGTATGTATGTGCTGTCTGTGATTGCGGCTGTGTTTTTACCTCTAAGCTTTGTGACAGGCTTATTGGGGATTAATGTGGGTGGCATTCCAGGCGCGAATGATAGTCATGCTTTTACTGATGTCATCATCATGCTGACTGTTGTAGCTCTGATATTATTAATTTTATTCCGTTGGAAGAAATGGTTTTAATCAGGCTTTAAACGGTGAATCAATCACTTAGTTAATCTGCTTAAAAATAATCCCTAACAAAGATAAAAATTTCTTCATTTTTTTCGAGCAAACTTCAAAAAGATGTTGTAGAATGCCTCGCTTTCTTGGGGTGCTTAGCTCAGCTGGGAGAGCATCGCCCTTACAAGGCGAGGGTCGGGGGTTCGATCCCCTCAGCACCCACCAAGAAAATCTCCTCTTCTATTCCAGCCCGCTTGTCTATCCCTCCTTTTTTGTGCATTGTATGACCTTGGAACATTAACCCCAAGGTGCTGAAATGGACTTCACTCCGATATTCGCTTCATTATTGTCTCTCTGGTATTTCATTCCGTTATTTATCTGTCTGGCCGTTATTCGCTCAGCCTGGTTCAAAGGCATGTTGGGTGAGTTTATGGTCAACGTAATTGCCCGATGGCAATTGGATAAACAGCATTATCATTTAATCAAAAACGTGACTCTACCGACAGAAGATGGCACGACTCAGATTGATCACATTATTGTGTCTGTTTATGGCGTTTTTGTCGTAGAAACCAAAAATATTCGAGGCTGGATATTTGGCAGTGCTTCTCAGAAGAATTGGACTCAGCAACTTTATAAGCATAAATACCGTTTTCAAAATCCACTTCATCAAAATCATAAACACCTCAAAACACTTCAAAGCTTGCTTGACTTAAGCGACGAACACGTTTTTTCCGTCATTGTTTTTATTGGTGACAGCCACTTTAAAACACCGATGCCAGATAATGTGACTTATGGCTTGGGCTATGCTCGCTATATCAAATCAAAAACAAATCCTGTGCTGACGCCGGCAGAAAAGGACGCCATCATTGCTCAAATTGAATCTGGTCGCCTTTCACGCAGTTTGAAAACAAACAGAGAACATGTGGCACATGTAAAGCAATTAGTTGAGCGTCATCAAACGGACGAACCACTATGTGCTCGCTGTGGCCATAAAATGGTTAAACGCCAAAGCAAAAAAGGTGACAATGCAGGTCAGTTTTTCTGGGGCTGTAGTCAGTATCCGAAATGCCGTAATATCAGACCTGTTTAGTATCTCCCATTTACTAAAGGACACACAATGAAATGGCGTGGTAGACAAAAAAGCAGCAATATTGAAGATCGTCGTAGTCAACGCGTTTCAGGTGTTCGTGGTGGCTCTGGCGGTATTATCCGTTTGCTACCAGCTATCTTTCGATTACTGGGTTTTAAAGGCACAGCCATTCTACTGATAGGTGTTGTGTTGTTGGCGACATTCACAGGTAACTTACCGGCATTATTATCTTTGTTCGGCATCCCCTCTTCCGCCCCTACCGTCACATCCTCTGAGCCCCTGCAGGAAACTGCCGAAGAAAAAGAACGTGTCGACTTTGTCTCCGTCATTCTTGCTGATACTGAAGAAACCTGGTCAACCATCTTTAGGGAAAATGGCCATCGTTATAGTCCGCCCAAACTAGTTTTATTTCGTGGTGTGGTGAATTCAGCGTGTGGTACAGCTCAATCGGCCATGGGCCCCTTTTATTGTCCAGGTGATCAGCGTGTTTATATCGATCTCAGTTTTTATGATCAGTTACAGAATCAATTAAATGCGCCGGGTGACTTCGCTCAGGCTTATGTCATCGCTCACGAAGTGGGGCATCATATTCAGACTTTATTGGGCATATCACAACAAGTGAATGCGGCCCGAAATAGCGTAAGCCAGGTTGAATGGAATAAGTTATCTGTTAAGCAAGAATTACAGGCAGATTGTTTTGCTGGTATCTGGGCACATCATGCGAATAAAACAAGACAATTATTAGAAGTGGGCGATCTGGAAGAAGGATTAACAGCAGCCAGTGCCATTGGTGATGATACATTACAAAAAAATGCCACGGGCGTCGTGAGACCCGACTCATTCACTCATGGTAGTTCGGCTCAACGTGTGACATGGTTTAAAACCGGTTATAAGAACGGTCATGTTGAGACATGTGATACATTTAAGTAAAGATAAAGCAGATTAAGTTTTCTTGCTTAAGTAATGATTTTTATAAATTTATGAGAAATTAAACAGCTTTTTTATTGTGTTTATGTTTCAATTGAAAAAAACTTTTATAAAAGCTTTAGGGAGAAAGAGATTGAAACAACGAATGCTGTTATGGATAGTAGCAACACGTAATAGTTTTGTTTCATTACTTCCCCTGACATTTCTACGTGTCACATTGGATCTATTGGTTTATTTCCCAAACACGTTTTATCAAAACTTCATGACTGACTGGCTGGGTGATAACTGGAAATTACCTCTAGCCCAGATAAGTGAAGCCACATTTAGTTTTTTTGCGCTGGCTTTAACTGCGATTATTTCTGTGCAGTTGGTCTACCGACTAAATAGCAGTAACGCTGCTGAAGGTGACATGCCGACCCCATTGATGGTGGCCATCAGTGCGGCTATCAACTTTATTATATTCATCTCATTACTTGGTTATTCACCCATTGACTTCAGTATGGAAGCGATGGCACTGGCTATTATTTTAGGTGTAGCAACGGCAGAGTTAGTCTCCTGGTTAACGCACAAACGATTGCTGGACTTATTACATCTCTCTGTTGAATCGGATACGGCATTTTATAATGCCATGCGTTTAACCCCCACTATTGTTTTGGTCGGGGTTTTCTTTTTTCTGCTAGCCGCATTTATTGCTGTGCTGCCTGATTTCCCAGATGCGTACAACACCATTACACAAGCGGCACAGGAAACGGGGTTCGGTGCATGGATACTCAGCACTCTCACCGTACTGGTGAACCAGGGCTTATGGTTTGTTGGTATTCATGGTGGAATTACTATTGAGTCATACCAGCAAGGGGCATTTTTTATTAATGATGTTGTTGCCATCAGTACTGATTGGGTAACACGGTCTGTTTACGAAAGCTTCGTTTTAATAGGTGGCTCAGGCGCAACCATGGGATTGGTTATCGCCATATTAGTGGCCACACGCACAGGTGTTCAAAATAAGGTCGCCAAAATTTCAATTATCCCGAGTCTGTTTAATATTAACGATATCTTGATCTATGGCCTCCCTATTGTTCTCAACCCTCTCTATTTAATCCCCTTTTTCGCTGTGCCATTGTTATTGATGGCGATGTCATTGCTGGCCTTTCAATCCGGTTGGGTTGATGTGGTAAATCAATCCAAAGTGACATGGACAACACCGCCTGTGTTATCGGCCTGGCTACTGACTGAATCGTGGCGCGGCGTCGCGTTGCAATTGCTGAGCATTATCATCAGCACGCTGCTCTATCTCCCTTTTGTTCGTAAAGCTGAAATATACAGGCATCAACAAGAGCAACTGGCTTTTGAAGAAGCCACTAATACAATTATTCATAACGGTCAGACCAAGCTACAAATTATTAGCCGCCAAGACAAAGTCGGCATGATTGCCAGAGATCTGGTGTATGACCTGCGTCAGGCTATTTACCGCAATGAATTAACGGTTGTTTACCAACCTAAGCATCATCGTGCTGGTCACATTGTGGGCGTTGAAGCACTGGTGCGTTGGACACATCCACGCTACGGCTTTGTATCCCCTGCCATGCTCGTCATGCTGGCAGAAGACAGTGGTGATATCAATAAACTAGGTAACTGGGTATTTGAGCAATGCTGTATCACTAAAGCCAAGTGGAATAAAGAAGGCCACTATGACCTGACGATGGCAATAAATATTTCACCGCTCCAACTCAGTGATAATACCTTGCCTGCATTTCTCACACGCTGTATTCAACAATACGGACTCAGTCCGGATGAAATTGAATTAGAAATCACAGAGTCATCGGAAATTTCTGACTCGAAACAGGTAGAGAAGATCTTGCAGGAAATCAGTGATCTCGGTATTCACCTGGCTATGGATGATTTTGGTATGGGCTACTCATCGCTTTTACATATGCGTCGCTTTACAGTAAATGCGATTAAAATTGATGGGTCGATTACCCGAGATGTACTAACAAACTCAACCAATGCCGATATTATTCGAACTATCAGTGCATTGGGTAAATCCCAAAACGTCTCCGTTGTAGCTGAATATGTGGAAACATTAGAACAAAGAGAAGCCTTACTGGAAATGGGCTGTGATATATTCCAAGGCTATTATCATAGTCCCCCGTTGAAACCTGAAGATTGCCCGATGTATTTTTTATCTCACCGTCTTGAAGGTGCTCAGTAAATGACAAGCGCTGCCAATACAGTCATGACCTTATATAACTGGAATATACTCATTCTTCCCAGTGGTGAGGAAATCTTTGTGGGTTTACGTCAACGGCCAGAAACCGTGCCGCCATTCAAGCCAGTGGATGAGGAAGATGAGTTACTGCCTTTTACATTACGCAATAGCAGTCCTATTAAAGAGTTTAATCAAGCCCAAGGCATAGGCTATACCGAGTCAGGTAAACGTTATGTTGTGATAGGCCAAGCCAGCGATCCTACCGGCATGATTCGACTGAGCGTGAATCAGATGATGCCTGCTGAACAGATCAACTGGAAATTTCCATTTAACGACTGACTTCCCTGTCAGTCATTAATTACGTCATTAAATTTGTTTTTCTATTGTATAAACTTGTTTTTTATTATCTGTTACTTCTGCTTTCAGCACACCATGCCCTTCTTTGCCCGCCGGTAACACAAAACGCATGCTGGGATCTTCGCTAATAGAAATGCCTGTATCGATGGTCATTAACACTTCATCATCCAGTGTTATCAGCATTTTCTCGACATAATGAGCGGGTATGTAACCACGGGTTTTTAAATCCATCTGTAAACCACTGTTGTTAGGGTGGCTGATCACAACCTGAACCGGTTTGGCTTGCTCCGTATCCCCATCACGATAGCGAATCTGCATTTTGCCAAGTCTGGCCAATGCTGCTACCTGGTCTTTCGCTGCAGGAGCACTGCAACCACCAGACGCCTTAACAAAACGTTTCACCATATGCAGGCTGCCGTCATTCATCTCAGCGATAGCACGAATATAGGTATATTGGTCGACACGCATGCGTGTGGAGATATCCACCGTTTCTAATGCCGGTGATAAATGGAAGTTAGCCGAATATGGCATCGGATTATTATCAATAAATACATGCAGATTTTTGATATACGAACTGGCCGTCTGTGGTTTCTTGGAAAGAAGATGAATGGGCACAATCGCTGCGTCTTCTGCTCTTTTCGGTGCCTCGATAATTAACCAGTCATCCGCATCTTCAAGAATAGTTTTATCTTCAAAGTAGATTTCTTTCAGGGTTTGCCATTGTTCTTCAGGTTCATAATCAGCCATGCTCAACCATGGCACTAAGACTAAGCTCAATAAAGCAGCAAAGCCGAAATGTTTTAATAATATTTTCATTGTTCTATTCCCATTCCAGTTCGGTAAAAGCAGCGGTGATATTGCGTTTATGATAATCATCAAATAACAACCACTTGCCCTTCTCACTCAGACCGACAGATTCGGTTGCTTCGTTGATAGTGCCCATATCATAAATAATGGCTCTGATTTGCTCTCGAATCGTACTGAAATAATGCGCTTCATCATCAAAGGCTTGTTGCCACTCTTCATGTTGAGCAGGTCCATGGCCGGGAATCACCGTATTTAATTTCATGGATTTAAGTGCTTCAATTGTGCTTAGCCAGCCATTAATACTGCCATCCAGTGCTGGGATCCGTTTTACAAAGAGTAAGTCGCCGGTCCATAAGGTCTTGGTTTTTTTATCCAGCACCGTCAGATCATTATCTGTGTGTGAGGTGGGATAGCTGGTCAGAACCAGTTCACGCTCACCCAAGTCAATGGTGATGGGGTTATCCACACTCACTAATTGGGTGGGCTCAATAAACTCTGTGCCTTTAAAGTGAGACCCCAGAATGTCACTGAAACGGGTTTCATAAAACGATTTTCGGGCTTCGATTGCAGCTGGCATTTTATCGTTGCCAATAAAGGTTGCTTCAGTCTCTTTGAATGCTGCATTGCCTAAAAAATGATCCGGATGAGCATGTGTATTGATGACATAACAAATCGGTAAATCACTTTTGTCGCGTATTGCTGCCAAAAGCGATTTCCCTTCAAGATAACTGCCACCGGTATCAACAACGGCGATACACTTTTCTCCGATGATAAAACCAGTATTGGCTATTTCACCTTTATTGTCCCGATTGGCATCTTCCTGAACACCCTGGTGATAATAAATACCCTCACTTACTTGTTTTACTGGGTATTCTTCCGCATTGGCTTTCAGCATCAACAAGGTGCTGATGGCTATAGTCACGGTGCTTAACGTGACTTTTGTTTTATTTTTCATCTCTCTCCCCTTTTCTATGTAGGGTGTGTTTTCTCTCAGTATTTATTTTGGTTTAATCATATTTTTGACTTCTGAGATAGCGTTGGCAGGAAAACCACCTTGCTCTGCATGACGTAAGATTAAATCCTTACTTTCAGCTTTGTATACACAATAGATTTTATTATCTGTCACATAACTTTCTACCCACTCAATTTCTGGTCCCATCTCTCTTAAAATTGAACAGGATTTGTCCGTTATCTGGTCCAGATCATTATTGGTCAAATCACCTGCACCTGCAATTTCTCGCTCGATAATATATTTATTCATCTTGTCACCTCACTAAAAATGACCGGTCGTCTTTACAACCAGCTAAAAAAAATCAACGTCATTTAACGTTGAAGAAAATAGTCGTCCAGTAATTGCGATAAACACCGTGATAACGGGGCTGTCGATTTTTCCACTTTCATATGCAGTAACGCACCCTGCCATTGATCGAACAGCAGCATTGCCATGTTATCTGCAGACATATCATCACGAACAATACCTAATGCCTGACCATCACTGAGCCCCTGACTTATGCGCTGACAATAATCCGTGATCGCCACGAGTAATGTCTGTCGACATAACTCACTTGAGGTACTGATCTCTCCCATCATATCGCCCAGTAAACAACCACCGCTAAAATCCGATTGTTCCAGGTCAGTTATCAAAGAGTCGAAATAGGCTTTTATAGCCTGATGGCCATTTAAGTCGGGATTATCCAAAAAGCCTTGTAATCTGGAAATAAAAGGCGCGATGTAATGCGCTATCGCCTCAGATGTGAAATTTTCTTTACTATCGAAATAGCTATAGAACGATCCTTTTGGCACCTTAACAGTATCGAGTATCAGTTTGATACCTGTGCCGTGATAACCATGTTTCATCAGTAACTGAATGCCATGGTTAAGAATTTGTTCTTTTTTGATGTGTTTTTGTAATGTCATGGAGCAATAATATGACCGGTCGTCTTTAAGTGTCAAACTTTATATTGTTATTCCTATGCTTTATCACGACACTCCCTTGCTTGCAGGCGTGCATAGGCTTCAGCTTCATGATGAATATCACTGATCAGGCCTCGATGAAGTGCCACTGAGATGGCATCCTGATTATGAAAGCGCGCCCCTTGTTTGAAGAGTAAATCTAACAATTCACGCGCAGGCATATCGAGATATTTAGATAACTCCTGAGCTTCTTTTGATAGTTTGTCCAGTACTTCAGGGTGTTGCTGCTGCACATTTAGGGTGGCGAGATTATCGATGATGGCCAGTTCTCGAATGGTTTCTTCACTTAAACCATTATCTTGAACAAACCTGAGACTGGTTAGGCCTGTTAGTTGATGAAATGTGTTTTGAACAAGATTTAAATCTGCATTCCTACCCGCTAAGGCGACTTTTAACCATTTCAGACGATGCCGTGCGAGAACAATCATACTTTTTTCAGTTTCTCTGCTCATGCTATTCGCTCCGCGTTAAAACACAGTACTGTGTTATCACAAAACAGTCATTTATGACAAATTGCTTACACATTGCCATAAGCCATATTGTTTATTTTGAGATGCAATCACGAACAGACTCACAAAGAGCACACTAGATGAATATTGTGGCTAAAAAAAACAGAGATAAGGAGATTGCTTCTACCCTATTCTTTCACCAGCACTGTCGATCAAAACGATTTTATGAGGGCAGCAGCCCTATCTATAAATTTAGCGAGGGTGTGTACGCGTTGACCAATACACCATTTTTTCCAGCAACAAGTCGAGTTTAATAGGCTTAGCCATATAGTCACTCATTCCCGCTAATAAGCATTTTTCTTCATCACCTTTCATGGCATTCGCTGTTAAGGCGATGATGGGAATATCCTGATATTGTTCACCCAACTTACCATCTCGGATATGTTGAGTGGTGGTGTAGCCATCCATGACGGGCATCTGGCAATCCATCAGAATCATTTTTATTGGCTCATAACTATCGAGCTCCGTTAACAGTTGACTGGCCTGCACGCCATTCTCAGCAGTCGTGAAATGGACATTTAAATGTGTCAGGAAAAACTCTAAAACTGAGCGGTTAGTGAGGTCATCATCCACAATTAAGACATGTATGTCAGACAGACTGGGTTGGTAGGTTGGTTGTTTATTTGCATCGGTGTGAGTTTGTTTATACTCTGATTTGCTGATGCGTTTAAGCTTTATAGTGAAACTAAAGCAAGAACCTTTACCGACCTCACTTTCAACGGTAATACTTCCACCCATTAATTCGCATAGTTTTTTTGAAATCACTAAACCTAAACCGGTGCCACCGAAGCTTTTTGATGAGCTGTTATCTAACTGCTCAAAAGGTTCAAATAAACGGGACTGTTGTGTAGAACTTATGCCGATACCACTATCGATAACATGACATGACAAGGTGATATCGTCATCAGACTGCTCAATAAGACTGGCTTTTAGTTGAATATGCCCATGCTGGGTGAATTTATCAGCATTGCTAAGCAAGTTTAATAAGATTTGCTCTAGTCGTGTGGCATCACCATCGACGAATAAATCATCATTCCAGTCGAGAGATAGATGGTAACTTTTATCGGTTTTCTTGCCCCGTAGTCGAACACTTTCAAATACGTCTTCGAATAGTTTGGTCAGGTTAAAGGCATCATGACGGATATGAACTTTATTGGCTTCCAGTTTAGAAAAGTCGAGAATATCATTGATAATATTGAGTAGCAGTCTGGCACTTTTGCTGGCTAAATCCATATGACGCTGTTGTTCAGTCGTTAACTCACTCCCTTGCAGAATATCCAGCATACCGATCACGCCCGCGATTGGACTACGCAGTTCATGAGTCATATTTGCCATAAATGCTGATTTTGCCTGGTTAGCCTGCTGCAGACGTTGGCCTGTTAAACGCATCTCAATTAATGATTCCACCTGATGAGCGAATAGCTGAAGTTGTTGTTTTTGCTGTTCGCTCAGTGTTCGTGGCTGACGGTCAATAATGCATAGCGTGCCTAATAGATGATGATGTTGATTATGTTTATATCGGAGCGGAATGCCTGCGTAAAAGACAATATGCGGTGGTCCTGTCACGAGAGGATTATCCTTAAAGCGGTCATCCTCATGTGCGTTTTCTACAATAAACGCTTGTTGATGAAAGATCGCATGACCACAAAAAGAAATATCTCTGCCGGTTTCACACACTTCCAGCCCCTGAATTGACTTGAACCATTGTCGTGATTCATCAATCAAGGAAATAGCCACAATAGGCACAGAAAAAATATCTGCGACCAGCTCTGTCAAATTATCAAAAACAGCCTCGGGCTCAGAGTCTAGAATTTCCAGATTGTACAAAGCATTGAGGCGTTCTTGCTCATCTTTCGGTATTGCAGGTGCTTCCATTTTTGACCACCCATCCATGTCAATGTGTCAGATATTTACTATAACAAAATCAAATAAATAGAAAAAACTCATTGCATGGTTACACACATGACACCGACTAAAACACTATAGATATGGCTCAGCCGTGATGATGCGAGAGCCATATCACGCTTACATCGTTTTATCTGCAAGAGTTCGTTACTATGGGTGCTTATCAATCAGGTTGTGAATATGGATATCGTCTATATATTTTTGTTAGTTTTGCTGCACGCTGGACCCGCCGCCTATAGTGTTTTCCACATCTTACTTTACAAACGTGATAGCCGAGCAGCACTCGGCTGGATCATGTCCTGTCTGTTTATTCCCTATGGTGGCCCTATCGCGTACTTTTTCTTTGGTGTGAACCGGGTAAGAAGTCGCGCTACCAGTATTAAACGACGTTTATTCAAAATTCCCTTTGAATCCGGTTATGCCAAACGTTCAATACAGCACATCAATAGTTATGGCCTAGATAGTATTGGTGAACGGATTACAGGAACTAAACTCACTCCCGGTAATGACGTCAGTATTTTTCATAATGGTGATGAAGCTTACCCAGCCATGCTTGAGGCAATCAAATCAGCTAAAAAGCGCATTCTATTAATCACCTATATTCTTAAAACAGACAATACGGGTAATGAATTTATTGATGCACTGAGTGAAGCCGTCAAACGGGGCATTGAAGTAAAAGTTATCATTGATGGCATTGGTGAATGGTACTCCTGGAAGAAACCGTCTAAACGTCTGAGAGCACTCGGTATAGAAGTGGCTAAATTTACGCCGCCCAGGATTCTGCCACCTAATATCTATATCAATATGCGTAATCACCGTAAATTGATGATCATCGATAACACCACAGCCTTTGCCGGAGGCATGAATATTAGTGATGACCACCGACAAATGCCTATGCAGCCGCGCCGTATTACAGATATTCACTTCAGCTTCAACGGTCCGATA
This sequence comes from Methylophaga sp., assembly GCA_002706095.1. GTDB lineage: Bacteria > Pseudomonadota > Gammaproteobacteria > Nitrosococcales > Methylophagaceae > Methylophaga > Methylophaga marina. The sequence goes on from PAJP01000005.1 coordinate 52,271, forward strand.
GTAAAAGATTTAATCGGTATTTTTTATGATGACTGGCTCATCGCCAGTCAAAGCAAAATGGACTGCCCATTTCCAGCTGCCGAACCTCAACCGGACGGCTACCACTGCCGGGTTATTCCAGAAGATCCAGATGAAGCAATGGACGCTTTATCGTTAACATTGCAAAGCGTGATTTCTGCAGCGAAAAACACCGTAGATATCATGACGCCCTACTTTATCCCGAGTCGGGAAATGATTGCCTCACTGCAGTCAGCATCTATGCGTGGAGTGCGCGTGCGGATTGTTTTACCCGCTAAAAATAATCTTGTTTATATCCATTGGGCCAACCGAAACATGTTGACCGAGCTACTTTTATGGAATGTGGAAATATTTTATCAACCAGCCCCTTTTTGCCATAGCAAATTACTGTGTATTGATGATCATTACGCATTGGTTGGCTCTGCCAATATTGACCCACGAAGCCTCAGACTGAATTATGAGTTAGGGGTTGAGATATTCTCGCATACGGTTAATAAAGAACTCACACAGCACTTTGATGAGATTATTGCTAAAAGTGAAGCCATCAGTGATAAGGATCTGGCAAACCGCAGTGTGCCTGTTAGACTACGTGACTCATTTATGAGCTTGTTATCCCCTTATTTATAAAAAATAGCCTCGTGCAACTGTCCGGAGAACCAAATGATTACCTCATTTATTTTGATTCAAACTGAACGTACAAAAATCACTGACGTGGCTGAAACCTTAGCCGATGTTGACGGTATCAGTGAAGTGTATTCTGTGAGCGGCAATTATGATCTCGTTGCGATTGCCCGCGTCAAAGACAATGATGAACTGGCTACTCTGGTAACCAGTAAAATTGTGGATATCGAAGCGATTACAAAAACAGAAACCATGCTGGCATTTCGTGTTTATAGCAAACATGATCTCGATTCGATGTTTTCTATCGGTCTCTGAGTCAACTCGCCGACATAGAGCCTGTGGCGACAGGCTCTTTTTTAGCATTATTTTTTTTCACAATCACCGTGCAAGTCATGCCGGCAGCCAGCAGCGTCTGTTCGGGAACCTCATCTAAAGCAATTCGCACCGGTATACGCTGCTCCAGACGAACCCAGTTAAAAGTCGGGTTTACATCCGCCACTAAATCACGACTCTCCGGGTTATCGCTGTCATAGATGCCTCTGGCAATACTCTCAACATGCCCCGTCAGTATTTGACCATTCATCAATTCAATATCGACAGGATCGTTTACTTTTAGCAAAGTCAGCTTTGTCTCTTCAAAGTAGCCATATACCCAGAAAGAATGTTTGTCGATCAAGGCCATCATCGCCTGTCCAGTATGCGCATAATCACCTACATAGACATTTAAGTTTGTTATATAACCATCTGTTTTCGCATATACTTTCGTTCTTTCCAAATCCAGTTTGGCAGCATTTAACTTAGCCAGAGCCGAATGATAATCCGCCAGTGCTGCAGCGGATTGATGATCCGCATCAATCTTACTTTCCCTGGAGACAGTACGTTTATCCATAGCTTGTCGGCGTTTGGCCTGTGCTTGATACATTTCCAGAAGTGTCTTTTTGTTGGCCACCACAGCTTCTGCATGTTTGACCGCTAAGGCATAACGCTCCGCATCGACTGCCATCAGCAAATCCCCTTTTTTCACTTGCTGATTATCTTTGACAGCGACTTCAGTAACGATACCTGATACGTCTGGTGCAACATTAATAATCTCGGCTCGTACGCGGCCGTCCCGTGTCCAGGGTGAATGCATATATTTCTGCCATAAGGTATATGCGAGCAAACCGGCAGCCAGAAAAAAACACAAGGTGATGAGGTAACTTATAAACTTCTTCATGCTATTGATAGACCATAAAAGCAGTGAAACAAAATAAACAGACAAACACACTCAATTTAAACAATGCCGGGTGCCAAACATAACGGTACACACCGAGTCGTCCAAACAATATATCCAGTAACCACATCACGATTAAACATAAAACAAACAGACCAGTTATGGCAGGAAAGGTGACACCAGATACTGTCCACTCACGCATCACATCCATCATGACTTCACTCCAGCAACCAATGGCTCGGCAAACAGTTTTTTATCCAGCAAGACATTTCGAATAAAGTGTAGATAACTCAATATCTGCTTAGGAATGGATTCATCAAAATGCACGATGTCTGAGGTATAAGGCTGTAACCACCCTATCATTTTATCCAGCTGCCCTAATGCACTCACTCTATGTTGGGCAGTCGGTGTCTCAAACACGCTAATCAATGCCTTATTCAAATTTTGTTTGTACCATTTCCAATCATCATTGAGACCAGCTGCTGCTGAAAGTCGCTGTTCAACATCATCAATCTCCATCAATGCATGTCCGACAATCTGAACTGAGAAGCAGGTTTTTAATAGTTTTTTATATTGCTGGGGTGAATCACCAGCAAAACCATAGGACTGACTTAATAAGTCCCGGGTCTGACTCTCAAACTGATGACGGCGCTGAGAATGCTGACGACTGAATAAAGTACTTATCTGATGACGCATTTCCGTATTAAGACGTTGCCAGACAAAACGATTATCAGCAGGAATAATCACGGTCAAAATAACGACCACCATACTCTGTGCCAATATCAAGGCGATATAGTTATTTAATGTCGCTGCCGAATTGTAAACCGCTTGATTTAATGGAATAGCGCCCAAGCAAAAGAAGATAAGCAAGCCCATACCATAACCTGCGTATTTGGGCTTTGTGGAAAGATAGAGCCCTACAGTTAGAGGGAGAGCCAGGGCAAAACATAATAAGGCAAAGCCATCCAAATGTGGCAGAAGCAAAAGATTAACAACAAAGCCAGCCAAGGCAGCTGCGACAGTTCCAACGGTAATTTGTTTTGCTGATCTGGCCGGATTCGGTGTTGTTGTCACAATCGCAGAAATCGCAATAGCGACCATGGCAAAGGTATTGCCACTAGGCCAGGCCGTTTCGATCCAAAATGTACCAAATAACAGTACGATAAGACTGGTTCTTAATCCGGTTATCAACGCCCCAATCGGATTCATTTTAGTGCTGAATGTAATACGTTGTCGTTCATAATGGTGTTGTTCAGCAGCCAGAGTTGACTGTGTTTCACAATACACACGCATTTCATCAAACAGACGAAAAATCAACTCACAAGCAGTATCAAAATCAAGCTTAGTAGCTTCGCTGATATGGCCGGGTAGAAACTCACGCTCCTCACGAATCTTCTGTCTTAATTGTGTTTGTGCGTAGTCAATCTGCTTTGCTAGATCTAAAGCCTGTTGTGAAGTCAGTGTTGCCTGACGCACAGGTGCCAATGTCTGTTTAACAGTCTTTAAACAGCGTTCAATCGCCACCATGACAGAAGTCGGTGCATCCTGTCTGACACGACCTAATAACGTATGTAAACCAGCATAACGTGTCGTTAGCTGCATAAACTCCTGGTTTAACCGTGCCAGCCTTTGTTTACGTATTTTAGTAGAATAATCTTCTATACCACTGACATAACTAAGGTTTTCCAGATAAACAGACTGGGTGGCAAACGTCATCATTTTCGTTTCATAGTGTGTTTGCTGATCGGGGTTATCCAGACTGTTAATGATGAAATCAGCAAAATCACCAAAGCGTTGACTGACCGCTTTTTGAATCGCCTGACCCGATGTTTGTGGAAATAAGGTGGCACTGATCACCGTCGCAATGAAGATACCAAGACTAATTTCCAGTACTCGCCATACCGCTAACATAAATGCCATATCGGGATTTTGTATAGCAGGTATGCCTATCAATGTGGCTGTATATCCCGCAAGGACAAAAGCATAGGAACGATAATCCCGAAATGCCATCGCCCCAGCAGCACAAAGACCAATCCAAACAGCTGCTGCTAACAGAAACAACACACGTTCCTGAGCAACTAATGCGACCAAAATAAGCATCACCACACAGCCAATCAAGGTGCCGAGAAAGCGGAATAAACCTTTGACCAACACCTGCCCACTCTGTGGCTGCATGACAATAATCACCGTGATAGAGGCTACGGCCGGTTGGGGCAATTCCAGGCGCATGGCAAGCCATAAAGTCAGAAACACAGCGACCAGACCTTGAATAATAAAATTCCAGGTCAGGCCATCCGCATTCAGCCATTGCTTTGCAGCCTGCTTTAGACTCAGCGTTAGGTTGGAAGCCATTTACCGTGGCACCTGGTACTGAAGTGCAGCCTGCTGTGGGCTATCATTAGCTACTGTCAGACCACCACCCAATGCAATGATGAGATCAGCTCGGTATTGCAGCGCCTGAGCATTAATCTGTTGTGAGAAAAACTGTTGTTGTAACCAGGCCAATCTGGCATCCAATACAGGTAAATAATCAGTCAGCCCAACGTTATAGGCATCATTCGCGTGGATATAGGCTTGATGTGATGCCTTGATAGCAGACGCCAGAGTCGTTGATTGCGATATCGCACTTTTAAGTGAAACGGCACTGTCTGAAATTTGCTGCATCGCATCACTTAAGGTTTTTCTGTATAAAGCCACTGCCATATCATAATTGGCTGTCGCCGCCGATAACTGACCACGAATTCTGCCTGCGTCAAAAATCGGTAGTGATATCGCTGGACCTGCTTCATAGGTCAGTTTGTCATGACTAAAGACACTGAACATGCCACCGTTAACGGCCATAAAACCAATAGCAGCGGACAGGTTAATATTCGGGTAAAAAGCCGTATGAGCGATATCAATGTGTTTATTGGCACTGAATACTAACCAACGGCTCGCTACCACATCTGGGCGATGCCCAAGTAATTCAGCTGGAATATGACTAGGTAATGACACCTCATCTATTAGCTGTAAGTGTGGTGTGTTAATGCTGTCAGCGAAAGCCGGATCTTTACCTAATAAGGCTGCAATAGTATGTCTCGCTGTTACGATATGATCCTTAACAGCTTCGAATTTAGCTTCAGCATCGGCAAGCTGAGTTTCAGCCTGATATACAGCCACTTCTGTATTCAGGCCCATGGTTAATTGGGTTTTAATTACATCAAGTTTCTCTTGATAGCTGTTTACAGCCTGTTTCGCCAGCTCCAGCTCGGCGTTATTCAGAGACAGTTGAATATACGCTGAGATGAGTGCCGATTCGATATTCAGTTTTGCTATCTGACTTTTTGCTGTTTGTTTTTTAATCTCACTTAATGCCACTTCACTCTGCATGGCGTTTTTATGCCAGATATCCGGATCATAGTGCAGGCTGAGCAAGCCCGTATTATTCCAACTGCTTGTACCGCCTAATTCACCTGGCCCATAGAAATAATCTGTCGGCCAGCGTTTACGATTAATTTGCCCCTCAGCATCGATTGTTGGCGATAAAGCAGCATCGGTCTGTGCCGCTAATGATGTAGCCAGCCTAATCCTTGACTGTGCTTCCTGTACCGATGGGCTCTGGCTGACAGCAAGCTGCATTAATTGATTCAGTTGTTCATCCTGAAAACACTGCCACCACTGATCTGTTGGCCACGCCGCATCTTCTTGTATGTCTTGCACATGTTCACTTAATTGATACGAGCTATCTGCAGGCACATCACTCTGCGGCACTATGCCTTCAGAGCTGATGCATGCTGACAATAGCAACAATGCTAGATAAGGAAAGAGGAGTAATAACGTTTTCACAGTCTGTTCAAAACAGTCTTTATAAGTTAAATGGCAGGCTATTTTATTTGCGTTCAATCTATCAATAAACAGCAATTAATGTTAATAATTGTTACAAAACTCGTAACAATAGGTGACAGATGGATACGATTGACTCAATGAAAACCTTTTTACAGGTCATTGAAAGTGGCAGCTTTACTAAAGCAGCAGAAAGATTAGAAACCAGTTCAGCCAATGTGTCACGTGCAATATCAGCATTAGAACAACACCTTAGCACCCGTTTATTACACAGAACCACACGCCGGATAGCATTAACTGAAGCGGGTCAACGCTACCTGCTGCGTTGTGAACAGATATTAGCGAATGTGGAAGAAGCGGAAGCGGAAGCACGTGATGCTCAGATGAATCCGGTAGGTCGGCTCAGACTTCACACGATGCCAGCATTGGCAAACAAATATATTGTTAAAGCCGTCACCGCCTACAGAGAGCTTTACCCAGCAGTTTCGTTTGATATCACACTGGCAAACCGTATTCCTGATTTGATTGAGGAAGGTATTGATGTCTCGATCATCATGGCACCACAACTGTCTGACTCCAGTCTGATATCAAAGATCATAGGTCAGACCTATAGTATTTTATGTGTATCGCCCGATTACCTGGCGGAATATGGTATGCCAACAACCCCCACAGAGGTCGAAGCACACCAATGTATAAAGATGGCATCTACCGTACTGCCATTAGATCACTGGGAGATGACCTCAGACCATGGGGATGCCATTATTGAGATCAAAAACTCACCGTTTCAGGTCAATGTCAGCAGTACCGTGAAAGAAGCCATCCTGCATGGGATGGGAATAGGTATGGTGCCTATATTCAATGTAACGAATGAACTTGCATCAGGCTCATTGATACGAGTATTACCTGATTACCGTGGCACGCTCTTTAATGTTTATGCCCTTTATCCATCACGCGCTTATCTTGATGCAAAAACCAGTAGCTGGGTCGACTTTTTACGTGACAATTTGCCTGATGCCCTCGCCAGGGATGTGAACTGAAGGCAAATTAAATGACGGCTCTTATCCAGAGCCGTCCTGAAACAAGTTTATGCTGCTTTTAACAAGCTCGATTTGAGTTGTTCGCACCATTGTTCAAGTCTACCTTCGGTCAACTCAGGTTGGCAGTCTTCATCCAGAGCCAAACCGACAAAAAACTGCTTATCTGCGGTTAAGGCTTTTGAGGCATCAAACTCATACCCCTCAACTGGCCAATGCCCGATAACTTTGGCGCCTTTGGCCACCACTTTGTCATGCAACATGCCCATGGCATCCTGAAACCATTCGGCATAGGCAAATTGATCGCCCATCCCCAAAAACGCCACTGTTTTACTGGAAAAGTCAGTATCATCAATTTCATCCCAGACATCCTGCCAATCTGCCTGAACCTCACCGTAATCCCAGGTTGGAATGGCAAAAATGATATGGTCAAAAAACTCCAGCGCCGCCAGCCCGACGTCTTTCACATCAAAGAGTTCAACCTGATCTTCACCTAGAATTTTCGCTATTTTCACGGCCGCATCTGAGGTATTACCTGTGGTTGAACCATAAATAACTGCAATCATTACTCACCTACTTGCATTGAATTAGCACATGCAAATGATATTCATTATTATTTAATAATTCAATAGGCAATCGTCCTGGGAATAAATCAGCGAGTATTGCCCTACTACAATTGCGGGCTTCTTGTACCTGCTTGTCGCGCTTCAATGGCTTCTTGTTTTAGCTCACCGACCCATTCCATAGCTGCTTCATAAGCATTGACCCAAGTGGGTACATCCACCATGGTGGCCGTCATATGGCTAGCGGGCTGTTCATCCATGCTGCCAAACTGAAAGCTCATCCAATTCGCACACTCATCCAGACTTTTTACTTCCGGGTTACGGAAATCATTCACTTGATAACGACTTCCCTCTTTGTTGAATACCAGCCCCATGATGGTATCTGCATTTAATGTGCGGGGTGGCGTAATTTGTGTACTGGACGCCCCTAAACAATTGATTTTGCCATGTGGGAAAATCCAGTCCAGAGGTCCGGCATTATCAAAGGGTTGACCATATTGGTTTATCAAAGACTGGCGATAGTCAGCCACGCTAAGCGGATCAACATCGTTTTGTCTGACGCGATAAATGGCGACTAAGCGGCCTGCTTTGGGTAATGGCGTGAATATCAGTTTAAAACTATCTGCCTTGCTCTGACCTTGCTCGGTTTCTTCAATATGGGCTGAAAGGCTATGAATAAAACTTGGCGTTTTATATGTTTTTGCGCCATCACTGTAGGTGTAATATTGCTTTTCTTCCTCAATCACACTGGCATTAACACCGTAATCCAGTAAAGCACCTTTAGCTTCGTCAATGCTCATGCCAAGCTGCAGGCCGGCCATATCCACATCATCTGCCAATGCAGAACAGCTAAACAATATAGCTGCAAAATAGGGGATAAACGTTTTCATATTCTGTTCCTCAATGGGATGGATAAATCTGGGCTGACGATATAAAACAATTTATCGACAATGACAATATCCCTTTTATCATAATCCTCATTGAGGTATAAAACGTTACGCGGATAAGGCAGATTGTTGTGCCTGATAGAGTCCTTCAAATTCATTCATCGTAAATACAGCCAGGATATTTTGCTCATCATCGAGGATTTCATACATCGGTCCTTCTGTGCCACGAATACTGAATAAAACCACCGTATCTTCATCGCCACCACATTCTCTGTGTGGCTCAGTATCAGGTTGGCTTATGGTATATGAGCCGGTTGGACGTTTTTCTTTTAACTTACCATTGGCATCATACAAACAGTGCTCACCTTGAATAACAAAGGTGTGGTTAACAGCACAGTGGCGATGTAACACGATAGGATCATTGGCTGCGAATTTAAATAGCACTTCCACCACTTTGTTGTCCCGGTCAACATCCAACACCGAATATTGAAAATTGTCGAACACCTCAAGTCGTTGCCAGTGGATGTTTTGATCATTAAATTGGTGTAGCTGCATTTCTCTCTCCTTTTCTAATTATATGTCAGTGACATACATCAACTCTAAAGATGAGAATACATGCTACGCCAGCGATATTTGCCTGCGTAAAAGCAGGACTTTTACCCATAATACAATCAGGGCTAACCATTCAGCCCTGATTGTATTTTTATCTAACGGTTACGATGATGTACTAAGTGGTATAAAGCCGGTAGCACGATAAGGGTAAGTAAGGTGGATGACACAATACCGCCGATAACCACCGTCGCTAAGGGCCGTTGTATTTCTGCGCCGGTACCCGTATTGAGTGCCATAGGAACAAAACCAAGGCTGGCCACTAAAGCGGTCATCATTACCGGACGTAATCGTAATATCGCCCCATCCAAAATTGCTTTATAGAGATCGCCATTTTGCTGCCAATGATCACGAATAAATGACAACATCACCAAACCATTCAATACAGCAATACCAGACAGTGCAATAAAACCAACAGCCGCTGAAATCGACAGCGGCATATCCCTGAGTAGTAAAGCCATCATGCCACCCGTTAATGCCAATGGCACACCGGTAAAGATAATCGCTGCATCCTTCAGAGAACCCAGCATGGTGACCAGTAATAACAAAATACCAAATAACGTTACCGGGACTACAATCGCTAACCGCTGACTGGCTGAGGCTAACTGTTCAAAGGTCCCCCCGAACTCCAGCCAGTAACCCTCAGGTAATGTCAGCTGTTGATCGAGCTTCTGCTGAGCTTCCTGCACAAAGGATCCCAAATCACGATCTCTGACATTGGCTGTGACGACAACACGGCGTTTCGCGTTTTCGCGCGAGATCTGGCTCGGCACATCAACCAGTTTAATCGTTGCCACCTCGGATAAAGGCACATAACTACCGGATGGTAATGCAATCGGTAGCTCACCTAATGACGCGATATTCTGACGCTGTTCATCATCAAGTCTTATTACTAGTTTAAAACGTCGATCACCTTCATAAATTAACCCTGCCTCCTGGCCACCAATAGCTGTCGATAACATCGTCTGCAAGCTATCCACACTGAGGCCATAACGGGATAGTGCCAAACGTTTGGGTTCCACTGATACCATCGGTAAACCACTGACTTGTTCCAGTCTGGCATCCGCTTGGCCGGGTATATCTCTGATAATAGTTAAAATGGATTGAGCTGATGTTTTGAGTTTCTCCAGATCATCACCAAAGACTTTAATGGCCACATCCGCCCTGACTCCTGAGATAAGCTCATTAAAGCGCATCTCGATCGGCTGGGTGAATTCATAGTTATTGCCAGGTAAGGCCTTTGCAGCTGCCTCGATTTGTTTGATGAGTTCAGACTTTGGCAATGCCGGGTTGGGCCAGTCTTTTCTTGGCTTTAATATCAGAAATGTATCAGCCACATTCGGCGGCATCGGATCGGTCGCCACTTCTGGCGTGCCGATTTTGGCAAAGACGCTGTCTACCTGTGGAAACTGTTTCAGCCGTTGTTCGAGCACTTCCTGCATCTCTATCGATTGCTGCAGACTGGTCCCCGTAGTGCGTAAGGCATGTAAGGCAATATCCCCTTCATTGAGCTGAGGAATAAACTCTGTGCCCATTTTCGATGCTAGTGTCAGTGAAAAGACCACCAAAACGAGCGCAGCAAACACCACCAACCAACGTAACTTCAGACTCCATATCAATACTGGTCTATAAATCGACTTAGTGGCTGAAATAATCAGACTTTCGCTCTCTTTGACTTTGCCTTTCATCAACACAGCCACGGCTGCAGGTACGATAGTCAGTGACATTACCATTGCTGCCAGTAAGGCCAGCACCACTGTTGATGCCATCGGTTCAAACATCTTGCCCTCCACCCCAGTCAAGGTGAATAAGGGGATGTACACCAAGGTAATAATCAATACCCCAAACAGGCTGGGCCGAATCACCTCATTGGTGGCATCAAATACCACAGCTAGCCGTTCATTCAATGGTAATGCTGTAGCGCGTCCAGACTGAGCCAGTGATAAACGCCGTACACTGTTTTCCACGATGATCACGGCACCATCGACAATCAGACCAAAATCCAATGCGCCAAGACTCATCAGGTTTGCTGAAATTCCGGCCTGAACCATGCCGGTGATGGTTGCCAACATGGCAAGTGGTATCACAGCTGCAGTGATTAATGCAGCGCGAATATTACCCAGTAATAAAAACAACACTACAACGACTAATAATGCGCCTTCCAGCAAGTTTTTCTGCACAGTAGCAATGGCTTTATCCACCAAGGTGGTTCTGTCATAGACCGCTTCAGCAATAACGCCGTCAGGTAAGGTCGCCTGAATCTTACTTAACTCCGCAGCAACCCGTTTGGCAACCTCACGTGAGTTCTCCCCTATCAACATCATTGCCGTGCCCATGACCGTTTCCTGACCATTCTGGGTGGCGGCACCGGTTCTCAGGGTTTTACCAATGGCAACATCAGCGATATCCATGATCTTGATGGGTGTGCCTGTCATCTGCTTCACCACGACCTGTTGAATATCGTCGATGGTTTTTAACTGGCCAGGAGAACGCACCAGCAATTGCTGCCCGTAACGCTCGATATAACCAGCACCACGATTACTATTATTTGCCTTTAATGCCTGCTGGATGTCGCCAAAACTAATACCAAACTCCAGCATTTTTTGTGGTTCAGGCTGGATGTGATACTGCTTGGCATAGCCGCCTACCGTATTGACCTCGGTAATCCCAGGCACACGTGTTAGACGGGGTTGGATTATCCAGTCCTGTATTTCACGTAATGCGGTCAAATCATACGGCTGTCCATTTTCCTGTCGGGCTTCTGGATCGGCCGAAACGGTATAAACAAAAATCTCACCGAGTCCGGAAGCAATCGGCCCCATTTCTGGTTCCAGCTCATCAGGTAGTTCATTTTTGATGCTAGCTAGGCGGTTGTTCAGCAGATTACGGGCAAAATATAAATCCGTGCCTTCTTTGAATACGACGGTGACCTGAGATAAACCATAACGAGAAATCGATCGTGTGTACGACAATTGAGGAATACCTGCCAAAGCACGTTCAACCGGATAGGTAATACGCTGCTCAGTTTCTAGCGGCGAATATCCCTCAGCTTTGGTATTAATCTGTACCTGTACATTAGTGATATCCGGTACCGCATCAATCGGTAAATGCTGATAGCTCCAGGCACCGGCGGCTATCAGTAAGATAATGAATGACAAGATAAGACCACGTCGCTCAATGGAGAAACGTAATAGTGAAGTAATCATAACGTCTCCTTGAGTTTAGTGGCTGTGCTCAGCGCCGTCTTTTTCAAGATCGGCTTTTATCAGATAACTGTTTTCAGTCACTATTTGCTGACCGGCATTGAGGCCTGACAGCACTTCTGCGTACTGTGCGTCCTGAATACCCAGCGCAACTGGCTGTGGTGTATAAGCGTCACTCTCCTTGATGAAAACGACTGTTTTGTTTTCATATTGCTGCAAGGCAGATAATGGGACACGGACTTTAACTTCGCGTTTATCAATAAGGACCTGCCCACCCACCAGCAAACCAGGAAACCAGTCATCATCAGGATTTTTGAATTTCACTCTGGCGATTCTAAATGGCTCACCATCAGTATTTGGCAGAAGCTGGGAAATAACAGAATGGGTTTGCATATCATCACTCTGTAAAACCACTATTTGCTTTGCTTTAACCTGACTCGCCTGGGAAGGAAACATCTTGAGTTCGGCCCATAAGGTCGATGTATCCGTAATCGTAAACAACGTCTGCTCAGAGACGACTTCACCGGCATTGGCATGTTTGGCTATCACGCTGCCTGATAATGGCGCGGTGACATTGTAGGTCTGCAAGCTGCTATTCGATTCGACGGTGGCTAATACCTGCCCTTTTTTCACCGTATCGCCATACTCAACATACACACGCGTTATTCGTCCGGCGAATCGGGCCGTCACATGGCTGGTATGCTCAGGAGACAGGGTCACGATACCGTATAGGGTGAGTGTTTTACTAATATCACCACCACTGACAATGGCTGTCGAGATGGCATTTAATGAAGCCATGTCCTCGTCAATATGACTGACTTCTTCATCATGATGACCAGCGTGTTCATGTTCATGCTTATCTTCATCGGCAAAAGCGGTCTTTACAGATAACAACGCCCACATAAAAAACACGATTAACATTAAAAAGTAAGGAAGGGTTTGATATCGCTTAATCATTACTTATACCCACATTATTTTGTTCGATTAATAACGGTTCTGCTGTCAGCTGTTCAATTTCTGCCGCCAGCAGTAAGGCATCAGCTGACGCCTCTATCAGAGCACGCTTGGCATTAAGCAGCTCTTGTCTTGCTGTCAGGAAATCAAGGTAGCTATATAGGCCACGCTGATAAGCTGTTTTGGTTTGAGTTAAGGCGTCGGTCAACTGTGGGATGATGGATTGCCGCAAGGTTGTGGCCGAGGTAACTGCCTGCTCTCGTGCTGTGTATGCCTGATACAGTTGTGTATGTATACGCAGCAGAAAGTCTTGTTGGCGAAACGTTATTTCATTTCTTGCTGCCAATGCTGATTTCACCGCTGACTCAGCACGTTTTTCTGCAAATAACGGCACAGAAAACCCTGCTACCAAGGCAGATTCATCAATATCAGCACTGCGCCGAATACCCACAGACCAATCGATATCGGCCTGCTGTTGGGTTTTTGCCAGACGAATTTCAGATTCTTTTAAACGTGTTTCAGCAGCAAAAAATGCCAGCGACGGATTATTTTTGACCCGTTCGAACAGTGACTCAAACGATCTACTACTCCCGTAATCAAACAGTGATCCAGCTACGTTATTGAATTGTGGCTGCATCTCACCCCATAGATTAGCCAGAGCCATTTTATGGGCATGCATTCGCTGTTCGACACGTGAGACATTTAATCTGGCCTGCTCAACGGCGGCCACTGCACGGGCATAATCAGCTTTAGGCGCAATCGCAGCCCTGACACGTTTATTGACTTCATCAGCCGTGGCTTGAGCAAGAGAGACTTCTTCCTTAGCAAGCTGTATTCGCTGTTTATCAATCAATAACTGAATATAGTTTTTGGTGACCGTACTGAGTAAATCAAGCGAAGTAATCTGTTTTTTTATTTGCGTCAATGCCAGCTTTTGATCAACCACATCAACCCTGGCTTGTTTTTTCCCACCTAGCTCCAGCACAGAAGATAAAGACACCGTGAGTTCAGCTGATTTCGTGCCACTTAGCTGACCTGTACCAGCCACGTTCTCCAGTTCAGCCCCTACGCGATAGGCTGGTGATAGCTGAGCAGTTTCACGTTCAGCCTGCAGGCCTTGTTCACGGAGAGGAAAGACGTTGAGTGATGGATTTTGATTTAACGTTTTTTTAATAGCTTCAGCTAATGTCAATGTAATGTTTGTAGAGGCATAGGCCTGAAAAGACACAGTAAACAGACTGAAAGCACAATAAAGGCAGACACGCAGTAATAGCGTTTGCCCATCTAAACAAATGAGTTTCATGATAGAAGTCCTGAAATAAATACTCTTTCATCACGAATACGTGACGAGCGAAGGTGTTAAATCAGAATCAGGCTTTCGGTGGGCGGTACATCGAGCTGACAGAACCCGACGCAGGTGTGTATTGGTATGGACTGAAAAAAAGTGTCTTTAAATAAAGACAGCGGTAAGCTCACCACATGCGGTACAGCAACAAAATGAACACAATGACTGTGGCCACATTGATGTTGATCGGTATCCATATGGATGGAGTCTGGACTATCATCAGCGATAGGATCGATGAGACTGTGATTATCTTGCTCATCAAAAATAATATGATGTACATCAGCCGCGACAATGCCAGTTTGCAGCACCATCATCAGAATCAAGCTGTATAGAAAACATTTGATGTTCATCATGACTGATAGGATAACGTAAACTCACGTTCAGATGAAATAGCTTAGCTGACACCTAACCAAAGGATGAGATGATGACATTCAAGATAGTCCTGACTGTTTGCCTATTTTTGATGATTAAACCGGTGCTGGCTGCTGAAGACAATATCAAGATGATACGTGATCTGGCCTATGGTAGTTCGCCCTTACAGACCATGGATGTCTATCTACCCGCAAATGCGAAAGATGCCCCTATTCTGTTATTAATCCACGGTGGTGCCTGGCAATTTGGTGATAAACGCAGCACAGGCTTAATCAAAAACAAAGTGAATCGCTGGGTAAAGAAAGGATTTATTCTTGTTTCGGCTAATTACCGTTTGGTTCCGGAAGTGGATCCCATCACACAGGCTAAAGATATTGCCGCTGCCATTTACACCATACAAACCCAGGCCGAGCAGTGGCAAGGTGATGCTGACAAAATGATGATACTGGGTCACTCCGCAGGTGCGCATTTGCTCGCTTTATTAACCAGTCATCAAACACTGATGCAAGAGGTCAATATAAGGCCTTGGTTAGCCAGTTTTATTATTGATAGCCAGGCTTTGGATTTAGTCACTCTAATGCAGCAAAAACATGTGGAATTCTATGATAAGGCCTTTGGTAAACAAGAACATTACTGGCAGCAGGCATCCCCGATTAATTATGTGAATGGTAATGAAATCCCGATGTTTGTTGTCTGTTCTCTTCAACGTGAATACGCCTGTGACAGTTCTGCGCGTTTTGTAAACACACTTCATCAGGTCGGTAGTCAAGCTGAACTACTGCAATTAGATCTGACACATGATGAGACACTTGAAGATATAGGTTTAAATAATACCTACACTCAAACGATAGAGAACTATATGTCAGCTCTCCACCCTGAGATCAAAAATAGATTGATTCACTCAGATAAGAAAAACCCACCAACACCGTAGCCCTATTCACTGCGTTGTTGGTGGAGAAAGCTTATTTACCTTTAATTTTCAGCTTGAGTTGCTCTTCAAGCTCATCGCTATCTTTAGCAAACGCGGCAAGCTTTTGGATATCGATTAAAGTCATAGGCTGTTTAGGCGTCATGTCTATCTTGAACTTATGAGGGTCTTCCACAAAGTCCTCCATAGCCTCATAAAACATTTGCTCTGCAGGTTGACGAGAGGTCTCAGCTCTTTTCTTAAGCTGCTCCGTCAGCTGGGCTTGATACGCCTTTTCAGTGACATTCATCTGCTTGGCGGTGTTTTTCATCATCAGATCAAAGGTATTGTCTTGTTCTTTAATTTCAAGCTGGAAATGATGAATAAGTGCTCTTTGCATACCACCCAACATCAATACCACGGGATCCAGTGGCATATTCTCTATTTCCGCTTTGACTTCCAGCTTTGCCACTTTATTCAGTTCCGATTTCAGCGTGATATCGATAAATGAAAGCGTATTCTCTTTGGCTGGTTCATAATCATATTCCAGGTAAAAATCGGTGGTGGGTTTACCTTCAGTAACCTGATCCACCACTTGATAAAATGCTTTTTCAACGGGTTTGTAACTTTGCTGACCTAGCAGTTTAAAATCAACTTCTGTGGCTATGCGGTGTAAGGTAACTTCAAGATGAGGAGGTAACTGAGAATTGTTCAGCGAGCTTAACCCTGCTTTGCTATCCACCGTCACCGACTCAATACTGATCATTTTAGGTGTGGGTGTTTGAGTCATACCTGAAAGACCCGATGTATCGATACTGACATTCTTTAATGTTACCGCATTAGAAAAAAGTGATGTGTCCAGCGTGCCGTATTTAATGGTGCTTGTGCCATCAAACTGCATCAGTTCCATATCAATGCGTTCTTTGATTACTTCATGTTTTTTATAATCCGCAAAAAAATAACCTGACACAACAGCCAGCCCGACCAGGCTGCCAAGGATAAGATGTTTTTGTTTCATTAAAGTCCTTAAGATGAAATGTGAATGGTGATGATGCCAGTCAAGGCACCGTTAGAAATGGTATTGCGGCCTTGTGTCGTCTAGAACTTTGTCTAGACTGAAGTCGAAGTACTGCGCTTGAGACACCATATAGTGTGTGTAACCTAATGTGATCAAATTACTGCATTCGTAGAGGTACCATCTGCATAGTAACAATACTGATTGCGTCCAGCCGCTTTAGCCGCATACATAGCCTTATCTGCTTTTTTGAGTAAGTCTGATGCTGTCGAAGCATCAGAAGGATACTGCACAATGCCTATACTGGCAGACAATCGGCAATCCATACCATTAATAGGATAAGGCACATTGAGTTTACTGATTAATCTGTCAACAAAGCGTTTCAAATCATTTTTGGGAAACTCACCAGACAGCAGAATAATAAACTCATCGCCTGCATAGCGAGCAATGAGATCCGCATTACGACATGTTTTTGTCAGTACATCCGCAGCATGGCGCAATACTTCGTCACCAAAGTCATGGCCATAATTATCATTGAAGTCTTTGAAATTATCCAAGTCGAGGAATAACAACACTAGGTTGTCACGTGAGATGGAGTCTTGAACCATTTCCATTTCATGTGTGAGTGATTTTAAAAATAAATCTCTGTTGGCCAGCCCTGTGAGATTATCGTAATTGGCTTGTTTCCAGATAAGCTGCTGTGCTGCCATATCATGTGTGATATTTCTGGCAATAATGGAACCGCCGATGAGCTTGCCATTCTGATCTTGCAAGGGTGAAACGGTTTCCGACGTATTCATCACGAAGCCATCTTTATTTTTTCTAGTCGTTTTGTAGTGCTCCAGACTTTCACCGTTATTAATGGCTTTGAGAATATCATCAGATTGCGGATTCTCTTCATCATAGAGTGCTGAAACTGGTTGTCCAAGAATTTCACCTGTACTAAAACCGAAAATATGCTCAGCACCGGCATTCCAGCTTGTTACTGTACCATCCAGTGACAAGCTGAATATGGCATCTTCAGATGACTCAATAATCGCCTGGTATTCTTGACTTAAACGGATAGCCTTAACTTGCTCTGTAATATCGCGGGCAATTTTTGATGCTGCAACAATATGACCATCGGCATCATAAACAGGTGAGATAGTCACTGATACATCTATCAGGCGACCAGATTTATGCTTACGAACCGTCTGAAAATGGTTAACCACTTCGCCTCGACGTATTTTTTCCAGAATATCCGCCTCTTCTTGTTTTTTATTATCTGGAAAAATTTTGAGCATACTTTCACCGATCATTTCATCAGCGCTGTAACCGAAAATCTTTTCCGCTGCCGGATTCCAATTCAACACAATGCCATCTAGGGTTTTACAAACAATGGCATCAAAACTTGAATTAACAATGGATTGATAAATACTTTCTTTAAATAAACCGATATTGAGATCTTGACGTTTTTGTGTCACAGGCGTAAATCCATGGTTGTCTGTTCTCTATTCTATGACTTATACGTACGCGATATCTACGCTTATTCGAATTTTTCTTGAATAAGCCAATCAAAGAATGTTCACTTTATCCATTTTTTCACTTAACGAATTCAGAGGATCACGTCATGGCATTATCATCAAACGTTCTAAAACAGTGTGCCTTGTTATCCAGTTTGGCTTTGTTTTCTTTGTCCTCAGCGATGGCTGACAGCGAATCTAACAAGCCTGTCGTTGAACAGTTGGTCGATACCTTAAGCAGCATTGCGGGACCACACCCAGGTATTCGAAAAAATCATGCGAAAGGCATTGTTGTCTCAGGTGAATTCACCCCTGGTTCTGATGCTGCAACGGTGTCTAAGGCAGTCCATTTTGAAGCTTCTGCCACACCTGTGACAGTTCGTTTTTCAAATACCACCGGCATTCCCGATATTGCTGATAATAATCCCGGCTCATTTCCAAAAGGGATTGCCATACGCTTTCATCTTCCGGATGACACGTATACCGACATCGTCAGTATCTCCGTTAATCGCTTCCCCGCTGCCACCCCCGAAGACTTTTTAGGTCTATTAAATGCAGTAGCTACTTCTGGACCTGATGCCTCCTCACCTAAACCCATCACGCAATTTCTAGCCAGCCACCCTGACGCTAAAACATTTGTTGAAACACCAAAACCCGCCCCAGTGAGTTTTGCAACGCAACCATTTTATGGCGTGAACGCGTTTAAATTTACTAATAAAGAAGGTGATGTTAGATATGGTCGTTATCAAATTATTCCTGTGAATGGTCCAGAGTATCTCACTGATGAACAACGCGCTGCGGCTGGCAAAGATTATCTGTTTGAAGAATTACCCAAACGTCTGCAACAAAGTCAGGTAGAATTCACACTAGGACTACAGATAGCGGATAAAGGCGATGTCTTGAATGATCCGACTATAGTTTGGCCGGAAACTCGCCAAATCATTAAATTAGGAACGATAAGCCTGGATATTGTTGATCCTAATGGTGAGCAGTTCGCTAAACAAACCATGTTTAATCCTCTCGCTCTGACCGAGGGTATTGAAGCCAGTGATGACCCTATTTTGCTTGCCCGGCCGTCAGCCTATGCGATTAGCTTTGGTCGTCGAATTTCTGGTCAATAAAAAGGAACGGTGATGAAAACAAAAAAGCCAGACATAACTCTGGCTTTCTTATTATGGACTCGGGTGCTTACCACTGAGACTCACCCGTTTCTGGGTCATACATTTCATGATGAATGCTGTTGCGGTTAGCAATCAGTTCATCAATTGTCGGTGAACCTGACATCGCACGTTTAATCGCTAACTTCATCGCTTCATAGTTGGTGCGGTATAAATCTTTACGATCTACATCTGGATTGGCTGCAGCATCAGGTGCAATCCAGATCATGGCGACAATACATAACTCTTCTGCATGCTCTTTAGGAATCACACCTTCAATCACGCTATCTAACACCGCATCGGCTACCGCTGATTGAACCGGGCCACCAAACAGCTCAACATATGCACTGGATTTGATAGTGACTTTCGGCACAATCATGGTCGCTGGTTTAACTTGTTGATTGGTCGCACGAATCGCAAACATGCGCGTGTGCCCTTCTGTTTGCCCCATTAAATTAGCAAAGGCATGACCTGCTGGTCCTTTGACGCTACCAATCAAAATTTCAGGCATCGCATCGGTACCTTGATCTTCACTAGCGAAAACGGTGGCTTCTGCGGTTTTAAACCATACTGGTTCTGACATGTTGTTAACTCCGTTGATGATAATTTGTGCGCCATTTTAGGCTGATGCCAGAACAAGCCACAAGCGTTTTTTACGGCTTGAGTTACTTAATAAAATAAGCCTGTTCAAAAACATGCTGAACAGGCTTGTTGCAACAGCGATGAATCATGCGACTGAGTTAATATTCCAATACAATCCGATAACGCACATCGCCTTTCCGAAGCTTGTCGATGGCTTCATTGATTTGTTCAAACGGATAACGCTCAATGACCGGTTTCACACCATGTCGTTGGGCAAATTCCAGCATCATATTGCTGGTTTGCATACTGCCAGTATCCGAGCCTGAAACACTACGCTGCGCTTCAGTGAGATTAAACACTCTCAAATCCAATGGTTCGAGTGTGGCACCCACAAAATGTAGCCGACCTTTGGGTTTTAATTTACTGAGATATAAATTCCAGTCTAATTTCACATTCACTGTCGATAAAATCATATCGAATTTTCTGGGTAGTAAAGCCATTGCTGTGTCATCACGTGAATCCACACTGAAATGTGCGCCCATATCCAGTGCTTCCTGCAATTTATTCTTGCTGGTGAACGCGGTAACTTCACAACCCCAGGCATTGAGAAACTGCAAGGCAATATGACCCAGCCCGCCGATCCCTATAACAGCCACTTTATCTGTCGGTTTGATATCAAATTGAACCAGTGGATTAAAGACGGTAACACCACCACACAATAATGGTCCGACTGATTCCAGATCTATGTTTTCAGGTAATGCAATGACACTATTCGCATTAGCTCTGACTTTATCTGCAAAGCCACCATGATGGCTGACAATGGTGCCAGTGAGGTCAGAACACAGGTTTTCATCGCCGTTATGACACTGCTCACAAGACTCACAGTAATCCGCATACCAACCTAAGCCCACGACTTGACCAACGTGAAACTGGGTAACCTCTTTACCGATTTGATTAATAACCCCCACCACTTCATGTCCAGCTACTAATGGATAGGAAGACATACCCCAATCATTATCAATCATGCTGATATCGCTGTGACAAATACCACAATACTTCACCGTAATTTCAACTTCGTTCTCGCCTAATGCACCTGGCTCGAAGGTATATGGAGTGAGCTTCTCACCGGGGTTCATTGCAGCATAAGCATTAATCATCAATGGATCCTTTACTAAAAACGTCATAAAAAACAGCTTTATATTCTAAAAATATATGGGGAAGAACTTATCTCAGAATGGCAATATTTTATGGGCTATCAAGTTTTCTTTAACTTAGATTAAACCTACACAAAACTGAGCCGATAGTCTTTATAGCTCGGACAGAAATTAGGTAAAAAAACAATGAATATAAACCTGCAAAGCATCAGAACAAAAAGCTCTATACCCGTGGTGGTTATGGGACTCACGATTATTGTCGTGATTGCCCTATTTTTATGGATGATGGCGAAACAAAACCACGCCATTGAACTACAAACTGAATTATTCATGCCTGCCAATGAAAAGATATTAAATGCAGATAGAGACTTACATCAGGCTAAAATCGCTGCGATAAATGTGATGGCCAATCGTGGTAATCGTGATGAAGAGGTCGCGGTATGGCAGGAAAATGCCAAACAGGCGTATGAACGCTACGAACAGTTTCTGAGCTATGTGCAAATTTATCCCGATGTGGCGGCAGGTAGAGACGCATTTGAAGCAGCCTACAATCAATGGATGATAGCGGCTGAAAAAATGGTGAATGACACCAATTCATCTAACGAACGTCAGCTCGCTCAGCAAGAAGAAGAAACATTCCAAAGCCTACGCTCTATTTTAGATAATAAGGGTGAGGTCTTACTCAATAAATTTGACGCTTTAGATGCTCAGCTGAAAAGCGAGTTAAAACGCAGTATGAGCATAACCATCATCGTTGTGTTAGCGATTATTATTGTCGCGCTCTACTTCAGTTACACCGTGCCGAAAAAACTCACTTCGGATATCAACGATCTTATCAAACGCATTGATATGATTGCCTCTGGTGATGGCGACCTTACAGCCAGACTTGATGTCAATTCAAAAGATGAGTTTGGTGAGCTGGCCCAATCCTTCAACCGATTTGTTGAGAAGTTACAGGACTTAATTAAATCAACCTTAGATAATGTTAAAGGGCTCAGCTCTCTGACAGTGCAATTAGCTGATTCGTCAAATAAAACAAAAAGTATCAATGAAACCTTAAATTTATCAACTGAGTCGATTGTCAGTGCCGTACATGAAATGACATTGGCGAATAAAGAAATGTCGAATGTGGCCACCAACTCAGCCTCAGAAGCTGATCAAACTTCACAACTCGCCGCAAAAGGCATACATGTTGTTGAAGAATCCAATAAATGTATCTCAGAACTGATTAAAGATATGGATACCGTTCTCAACTGTTCAGAGCAGTTGGAGCAAAACTCCACCAGTATTCTCTCGGTGCTGGAAGTCATCAGTTCAGTGGCAGAACAGACCAATCTATTGGCACTGAATGCTGCTATTGAAGCCGCCCGTGCAGGAGATCATGGTCGCGGTTTTGCCGTCGTTGCTGATGAAGTTCGTTCATTAGCTACCAGAACGCAGCAGAGCACAGATGATATCAGCCAGATTATCAGTCAACTACAAAGCTCTGTCAGTCAATCTTCAACGGCGATTACTCAGGGTAAAACCGACGTCGATAAAACAGCCAATACGTTCCAGGAAGCCTCTTCCGTGTTTGATGAAATCAGAGCATCATCACGACGAGTAAACGATATGGCGATTCAAACAGCTGCTGCTACAGAAGAGCAAACGGCTGTAGCTGAAGATATCAGTAAAAACCTGCATGGTTTGAACCAGCAGACTGAATCAGCTCAACAAGTGTCTAAAACAGGTGATGAGATTTCGAAAAAAATCACCAATTTCTCAGAAAACATGATGAACTTGATGGGCCGTTTCAAAGTGTAAGACCACACAAAAAAGAACCAGATCATCATGATCTGGTTCTTTTTTAATGCAGAAATAAGACAATTTCCAGTGCAATCAGGATAATGATAATCCATTCCAGCGTAGAAGAATGTTTGTGGTTCTGTTCATTAGCCAGCATATCCAAAAGCTCATGAATACTTTCCAGCTTCTTATTCAACACATTAATCCGTGCCACCACATCCAGATAGCGTGAAACGATGGTATACAAAGGTTCAAGCTCAGGATAATCCCAAAAAAACTCAGGCGTATCCAGCAGACTATAGTTCAGCAAAATATCACCACGTGCACCAAACAACACGCCCCGCGATTTCGCTATAGCTTTTCTGCTCATGGCCACTTTTCCTGTTTTGGCTAATGAGACAGGAATATGAGCATGAGCCTGAATCACTTCCTGTGCCAGTCGTTCAAATTCGGCCAGCTTCACGGATTGTGCTAAGGCATGAGACACCGCTAACCTCTCCATGCTGTCCTGATTGGCAAAGCTGATTTTATCAGCATGCATTTTGATGGTATCGGTATGGCTATCAAACGCATACTGTTCAAAGTCTGGCACTGTTTTGCTATCTAAAACAAATGTTTGAATTTTAGTCAGCAAGGATTGTTTGGTATTTTCAGTCACACCCCAGAAAACGACAACGCCATAATCGAACAGAAAGGCCTCACCGGAGTCGAGTTCCAGTTGCATGGCATCGTGCATGCGTATGAAGCGATAATTCTCTTTGAGAAAATGCTCTAAATCGGGCAATACAAATGAGCGTCCAATCGCTAGCGATTCAATCGATGCTGTGGCAAATTGTGTCATGTTGTACCCCTCAAAAAGTGTTGGCGTACTCTACGCCGAAACGATTGATTTGGGTAGTAAAAACTGTGTTCAAAGACATAAAAATTTACATAGTGATAGCGACCTTCAACACCCCATCACGTTGATGTGAAAATAAATCATAAGCTTCAACGATATCGTCCAATTTATAACGATGTGTCACCATGTCCTGCAGATTGACTCGACTGGACTCAATGACACTCATTAAGCGACGCATACGTTCTTTGCCCCCCGGACATAAACTGGTGATAATTTTGTGATCCCCAAGACCGGCACTAAAGGCATCAAGTGGAATAGTTAAGTCGCTTGAATACACACCTAAGCTAGATAATGTGCCACCAGGTTTTAAAACCCGTAACGCCGACTCAAAGGTTTGCTGTGTTCCCAATGCTTCAATCACCGCATCCACACCACGACCACCCGTGATTTTCATGATTTCCTGGATAACATCCACTTGACGGTAATCGAGTGTGATATCTGCACCTAACTGTCTAGCATAGGCCAGACGTTCATCAATGCCATCAATGGCAATAATCAGACTGGCCCCTTTTAATCTGGCGCCAGCTGTCGCACATAAGCCAATCGGCCCTTGAGCAAATATGGCCACAATATCACCAATCTTAATATTGGCTGATTCAGCCCCAGCAAAACCGGTAGACATAATGTCGGGGCACATTAATACTTGTTCGTCACTCAAGCCATTTGGTACTGGAGCCAGATTGGCTTGAGCATCCGGTACGACTAAAAACTCAGCCTGTGCACCATCTATCGTATTGCCAAACCGCCAACCGCCCATGGGCTTATAACCATGATGAGAACATCCACCATCCTGTGCTGGCAGGCCATCCTGGCAGGCATAAGAATAAAAGCTTGGACATATTGCCCCTGCAATTACGCGCTGCCCTTCTTCATAACCTTGTACATTTTTGCCCAGCTTTTCGATTGTGCCGACCGGTTCATGGCCAATCGTTAAGCCTTGTTCAACTGGATATTCACCTTTAAGAATATGGACGTCCGTACCACAAATTGTGGTGGTGGTTATACGTATCAAAGCATCGTTATCACCAATATCTGGTATCGGCTTTTCAACGATTTCAATTCGTCCTTTTTCAATAAAGGCGGCTGCTTTCATGTTGCCAGACATATCGACGCTCCTCACATAAGTTGTTCTAAGCTTAGCTATGAGTTATGACAGTATCACTATCATCAACAACGTGTTATGACCTGGATCAAGCGAATGAATGTTCGCGTAAACCGTCTCAATAAAGCACCTGACTGACCTACATCAATGTGAATCTCTATCCTGTTTTAGAATAGGTCTACATAGAAAAGCCTCAATAGTGACGCTAAGCAATAATTACGTTACGGCATCTAAGGTTATGAATAAAAAGGACTTAATAACATAAACACGTGACAGATCATTGGCTTTGTCTTCTTTAGTATTGTGCTTAATCAGCCAGCGCTAGCACAAAATAACTTATCCAAAAAACCAGTTCTTCCTGACTCGATTGTCGGTAAGTACATGCTCTATAAAAGTGGCTCTGTTACCTCTGTTGCACAGAAGAAAACATGGTTAATCACCTA
The DNA here is from genome assembly GCA_002706095.1 of Methylophaga sp. Lineage (GTDB taxonomy): Bacteria > Pseudomonadota > Gammaproteobacteria > Nitrosococcales > Methylophagaceae > Methylophaga > Methylophaga marina. The sequence goes on from PAJP01000005.1 coordinate 77,457, forward strand.
TGCAGATGAGTTTTATGTGTATAGCCGGAAAGGGACTTCAGGTACCAGTGCCAGAGCGAGCTACAATGGTCGTGGTATGTTGACCATGAGCGACAAACTGTCAGACGAGATGATAAGCCAGTAGCATGAGATATTTATTTGTCTCATTCGCACGTGAGTGCACAGTATGCGTCGATTTTTCTCTCGCTGAAAATTAGCGTTTTTTTAGCCTGTCTTATTTATGCATCAACACCGTGACCACTTAATGTATGCAGTTTCGACACGGCCAGTGACGCTGCAGCGGTTCGGGTTTCAACACCGAGCTTCACAAACACATGTTCCATATGTTTATTCACTGTACGAGGGCTGGTACCCAAGATTTCACCAATACTTTTATCGGTTTTACCCAATATGACCCAATGCAACACTTCTGCTTCACGTTTGGTCAGATTAAACACCGCTTTTAGAGCTTCAACCTGCGCCGCTTCAGACTCTTCACGTAACAAAATAAGCCATTGTTCCTCATTACGGATATCTGCCGGCGTAAAAATTAAGCGTCCGGTAGGATGATTAATCATCAGTGGTCTTAAACGCTTTTTGCCCCCCTCACTTAGTTGCTGAATCCATTGTTGAAGTTGTTCAGCATGTTTACCTTCATCACTTTTATCATTGAGGTATTTATCGACCAAATCACGAGCGAGTGGGGTTTGCCAGATGATTTTATCGGTGCCGGGCAGTACCGCAATTGCCGCTTGGCCAAAAGCATCCAGCGCACCTTGGGTATGACTCATCATTCTTGAATTTTTGAGATGGGTATTTAAGCGGACAATGACTTCTATCGGGCTTAATGGTTTGGTGACGTAATCAATACCGCCGGCAGAAAATCCGGCAACCACATCTTCCGACTCTGTTAATCCAGTCATAAAGATTACTGGTATATGACGTGTATTAATATCCTGTTTCAAGCGACGACACACATCAAATCCACCCAGCTCAGGCATCACCGCATCTAGTAACACAATATCCGGATAGGCTTCATTACAAATACGAATCGCATCATTGCCATTATTTGCCACCAGTACGGTGTAACCCGACTCGACAAGAGAAGCATGTAAAAGTGCTAATGTTTCAGGCGCATCATCGACCACTAGCACCACAGCATTTTGATTCGCTTCAGTCATTTTGCAGTTTCTCTTTAATAAATTGTTTCATATTCTCCAATTGAAATGATTCTGCCATTTGACGCATTTCATTAATAAACGTTTGACTCGCCATCCCTTGTGATTCGAGCTCATCAATGATTTCTCTCACCCCCATAATGTAGCCCAAATCCAGCATTTCAAGCAGTGATTCTAATACATGTGTTTCAGGGATTATCTGCTCACTATCAATAGATTCATCTGTTTCAGGCACTGTTTCGTCGGCCTGAATCCATTCTAAATGGAGCCTCTCACCAATCCAATTAATCAGCTCCATCAAATTGACAGGTTTAAGGACAAAATCACTCGGTAAGATACCCGATGAATTTTCCAGGTTCCGGTCAAACGCATTGGCAGAAATAATACAGATATGTACATCAGACTGATGTACATTTCGAATCAGATGACAGGTTTCCCAACCATCCATTTCAGGCATGGCCAGATCCATGAAAATGATATCGGGTTTAAAATCAGGGTAGATACGTAAACACTCGGGGCCTGACGCGGCCTCTTTGACTTCAAAGCCTAATGGCGTCAATACATTCATCAACAACTCTCTGTCGATGGGTTCATTATCAACAACCAGTAATTTACGACGTGGCCCTTTGTAACCAACAGGCATACGCATTGCCAGCGAAGGTAATGCTTCATCAAGACGCACAGTAGGTAAAAATAAGCGAATGTAAAAGGTGGTCCCCTCACCCACTTTGCTTTCCAAATCCAATACACCGCCCATCAATTGGGTCAGTAATTTACAAATGGTCAGGCCCAGACCAGTGCCACCAACCCCCGTTGCGGTATTGCCTCTGACAAAGGGCTGAAAAATATTTTCAATGTCTTTTTCATCAATCCCGGGCCCTGTATCTGCCACCTCAATGGATAAGAATTCACGAGCATAACTGAAGTGAATATCGATACCGCCTTCGCGAGTATATTTGACGGCATTACCAATGATATTAATCAGAATCTGGCTGAGGCGTTTATGGTCGGCTCGCACAACCGGAGGTAAGTCATCAGGTATGCTGTAATGAAATCGTAAGCCTTTATTCTTAGCCTGAATTTCAAACATACTGACGATTTGCTGAATATATTCGGGAAAGCGTAAGGATTTAATATCAAACTGCAACTTACCACTTTCAATTCGGGCAATATCCAAGGTGCCCTCAATTAATGACAATAAGTGTTCACCACTGCGTAAAATCACTTTAGTGGCATGTTTATTATTGCCAACGATATCGTCATTATTATCCAGTAACTGAGCATAACCAAGAATGCTATTGAGTGGTGTGCGTAACTCATGACTAATGCCGGTAATATAACGGCTCTTCGCCTGATTCGCCTGCTCTGCTACCACTCGCGCTTGTTGTAATTCAGCATCTGTCTGTTTATGCAGAATGATTTCACGCTGCAGTAAATTATTTTGATTGTTCGATTCCTGTTGAGCGACATTTCGACTTTGTGAGGTCAATACCAGCCACCAAACAATAATGCCACTTACCAGGACGAGTGCTGAAAAGGCTTTGATAAAGCCAAGTTGTATGGCCGGCATGATATGTGCTGAATACTCGGTCACTGTCAAAGAAATATGCACATAGATAAGGCCGAAAATAGATGCCAAAATCAACACTGTCAGAGACATCAGCAATAGATAATGTCCAACACCACTATGAATATTGCCTGATAAGGCTTGTGGTAACACTTTGCTGATGATGTTTTCCCACTGTGAGGTCAACCGCCCGTGTGGTTTACAAGCATCATTACATCGGGCATCCAAACAGCAGCATAAAGAACAGATTGGCCCCTGATAGGCTGGGCAATAGGCCACATCTTGTATTTCATAGTCACGCCCACAAATACTGCATGTTTCCTTGGTTTTACTCGGGTGAAAGGTAAAAGGTTGGCGGGCAAGATAGTATTTACCCTTGGTATACCAAGCAATTAAAGGTGATGCGACTAAAGCCGTGAACATAGCAATAAAGGATGAAAATGCCTGCGCCTCTAAACCAAACACACCCAAAAAGGCAGTGACGGAGATCAGTGATGCTATACCCATCGCCCCTACACCAACAGGATTAATGTCGTATAAATAGGCTCGACGGAATTCAACGCCCTTGGGACTCAATCCTAAAGGTTTATTAATCACCAGATCGGCTACCACTGCTGTAATCCACGAAATTGCTATATTGGAATACAACCCCAGAATTTGCTCGAGCGCCTGAAACACATCAAGCAACATGAGCATAGTAGCTATCAGTACATTGAATAATAGCCAGACAACCCGACCGGGGTGACTATGTGTCAGGCGGGCAAAGAAATTTGACCAAGCCAAAGAGCCGGCATAGGCATTGGTAATATTAATTTTAATTTGTGACAGCACCACAAAAAAGACGGTGACCGCCAATAACACATCGGTATTAGCAAACACATAGCTAAACCCCACGTAGTACATATGGGTGGGATTAATGGCTTCTTCGATACTCATCCCTGCCATGAGGGCGAGATAGGCCAATAAGGCGCCAATAAACATTTTGGCCATGCCCATTGAAATCCAGCCTGGGCCTGCCATTAACACACCCAGATGCCATTGGAAGGAATTTTTTTTTGTCCGTTCCGGCATAAACCGCAAGAAGTCGACCTGCTCCCCGACTTGTGGAATTAATGCCATACCAATAGCGACAGCGGTACCAAACATGTAAATATTAAAGTCACTGTCATAGCCGGATTCACCGGCAAAGTTCATCAAACCAGAAAAGGCGTCAGGTTGCTTTATAAAGATAAATACCAACGGCAAAATCATCATAAACAGCCATAAAGGCTGAGTGAGCATTTGGATACGACTGATTAAAGTGACGCCATGTGTGACAAGGGGGATCACGACCACAGCACAGATGAGATAACTGACATAGAGTGGGATGGTGAAATACAAACTCAAGGCATAGGCCATGATCACCGCTTCGAGTGCAAATAAGATGAAGGTGAAGGTGGCATAGACAAAAGATGAAATCGTCGAACCGATATACCCAAAACCAGCGCCGCGCGTCAGCAAGTCCATATCCAGACCATATTTAGCGGCGTAATGACTGATCGGCAAGCTGGTTAAGAAAATAATTAAACTAACGGTTAAGATTGCCCAAAAGGCATTGGTAAAGCCATAGTTGACGGCAATAGTACCGCCGATAGCTTCTAGAACCAGAAACGATATCGCACCCAACGCGGTATTTGAGACACGAAAAATGGGCCATTTTCGGAACGAATTTGGCGTAAACCTTAAGGCATAATCTTCCAGAGTCTCGTTAGCTACCCAGGTATTGTAATCACGTCGTATTTTAACAATACGTTGTGGTGCTTCATTCTCAGCAGAAGGAGTGATGGCATCATTCGGTGTCAAATTCATATCCTGACGTTGGGAAGATGCTTTTGCCTGTCCGTTAAACAAACAGCAACTTGGTACAACAAACGATTCAACATCTTAACTGATGCTCATAGTCATTTTATCTACGTAATTCTACGTAGGTAAAAAAACGTCCTGACAATGTCAGGACATTTTTATGGTCAATATCAACAGGCGTGTTTTAAGCTATTAGGAAAAAGGCGCCTGCCACGGCTAATACAGATATTAGCAGGCTTTGTAGATACTGGCCTATACGATCTTTCTGACGGCCCAACAAGAACCCCACAGCCAGCAAACCGGCTGTTGTCAGTGTTAATCCCAGAATCGCCATAAAGCCATGTTCGGCCAGAATTAATTCTTGACCATGTACAAAACCATGCATCAGACCAAACATGCTTGTCAGCATCAGTTGCCATAACGCACTGATTCTGGCACTCAAGAAGAGAATGAGCCCCATTGCCAGCACACTCACAGCTATACCTAGCTCAACCATACTAGACGCAGTCATGAAGGCCCCCATAGTCAGGCCGATCAATAAAAAGATGATAAATAAGGTCGGTATTTGAAAGCGATTTTCAGTGGGTGCACGTGCTGCCCAGAACCCGATTGCCAACATCACTAATAAATGATCCAAACCGGTTAACGGATGCAAAAACCCACTCATAAACCCGACTGCGTCATGGCCTGGGTGTGCCATCGCCGTCAACGGAAATCCGACTAATGCCATTAAAATTAAAAGGCTTTTTTTCATTATCAATTCCTCATCTAAAAATTAGTGCAGCATTAAGCCTTGTTTTTCAATAAACAGGATAATGTCATCCAGACCTTGCTCATCTTTCAGGTTGGTAAAAAAGAACGGACGTTCCCCACGCATACGTTTGGCATCTTCATCCATCACGTCTAAGGAAGCACCTACCAGTGGCGCCAAGTCTGTTTTATTAATAATCAGCAAATCAGATTTGGTAATACCTGGGCCACCTTTACGCGGTATTTTTTCACCGGCTGATACGTCAATGACATATAAGGTCAAGTCGGAAAGCTCTGGACTAAATGTGGCGGCTAAATTATCACCACCGCTTTCAATAAAGACGATATCTAATGGCTCGAAACGTTTACTCAACTGTGCCACGGCTTCCAGATTCATCGACGCATCTTCACGGATCGCTGTATGCGGACAACCACCGGTTTCCACACCAATAATCCGGTCTGCTGACAGGGCTTCATTTCGGGTTAGGAACTGTGCATCTTCTTTGGTATAAATATCATTAGTGACAACGGCAATATTATAGGTATCACGCAGACGTTTACATAAAGCTAATGTTAATGCCGTTTTACCTGAGCCGACTGGCCCGCCGATCCCCACCCGTAATGGTTCTTTCATTTATACCTCACTTTAAGAACGGAATAATCTCGAATATTGTGTTTCATGCCGACAGCTGGCTATGCTCAATGCAGGACAGAAATTACTCATTTCATCATCAGCACATTGCATAGCCTGTTCAATGACGGCCGTAATATTTTCACTAACGGCAACCAAAATTTGTTGACCTGCCACTTGTCCTAATGGAATCGTTTTCATTGCCGCACTGACCTGATTTTCAATCCATGACCAGGCATAAACATGCAACGTTTCCGCCAATGATATTTGCCAGTTCACCGCCGTGCCCGCATACACAGTAGGAAAACTGGGCTCATCAATGACAGTGATCACCTCTAATTTTGCTTGCGGCCAGGCATCTAAATCCTGTTGCAGACGTAATAAGGAATAGCCCATTTGTCTGGATTCAAGCCAGGTTTCAGCACTGTCTCGACCCGCCTTATAGAAGCTATCCCAATGTTGAATGGCTGATTCATCCATGTTTTGCCATGCCTCAAACAAACGTTTCATCACTGGCAATTCAAATTGCGCATAATAGGTCAGCAATACATCAGATATCCAACGCTGTGCGGTTGGTTTATCCGTCACATCGCCCGATTCAATGGCCCATTCAAAGCCTTGAGAATAACTGTAGGCACCAATAGGTAAAGCTGGGCTGGCCAGTTGTAATAAGCGTGAAAATGCGGCTGTGGTTTTCATGGTTAATGATGGTGATGATGTGAATGATGATCATGGTCGTGATCATCGTCATGATGATGGTGATGTCCACCGCCATAAGCGCCGGCCTCGGGTTCAAACGGCGCGTCAGTCTCTTCCACAGTCACATGTAAACCTAACAACATGTCTTTTAACACATAATCACTTTCCAGCTTCAGCCAGCCATCACCAATTTCTAATGGCACATGGCGATTACCTAAATGATAGGCTGCCCGCATCAAATCATGTGCAGAATGGGTGGTGACAATCATGACTTTTTGATCAGCCGCTTGTACCTGAATAATAGAGCCATCATCCGCCTGCAAAATATCACCGCCGCGTAAGATTTCTCCACGTGGCATAAATATCGCCGCCTCACGACCTGAAGCCAGATTGACCCGGATACGACTTTTTTGACGTAAATCAAAACTCATCGATACCATGTCATCAAACTCGCTGATGCCGTTATTGCTTAATTTTGTGTGTATTTCAAGCATAGTCTTACTCTAAAAAAGGAAATAGCGTTGTGCCATAGGGAGTTCCGTAGCCGGATCACAAATCAGTAATTCACCATCAGCCAGCACTTGATACGTTTCAGGATCGACACTGATTTCCGGTGTGGCATCGTTTAGCACCATATCTTTTTTGGTCACTTGACGGCAGTTCTTCACGGCAACAAGTGGTTTGGATAAATTCAGTTTTTTCACCTCAGGATTATCCATCGCGGCCTGAGAGACAAAGGTCAATGAGCTTTTCAGGCCTTTACCAAAACTGGCAAACATGGGGCGATAATGAACAGGTTGCGGTGTCGGAATAGAGGCATTGGGATCGCCCATAACGGCTGAGGCAATACTGCCACCTTTTAAGATCAAAGTCGGTTTTACCCCAAAAAAAGCAGGTCGCCATAAAACGAGATCAGCAAACTTGCCCGGTTCTATTGAGCCAACAATATGGGAAATACCGTGAGTAATGGCCGGATTGATGGTGTACTTAGCGATATAACGTTTGACGCGAAAGTTATCAGTATTCTCAGCGCCATCTTTGGTATCTTCAGGCAAGCTGCCACGCTGGACTTTCATTTTATGGGCTGTTTGCCAGGTACGCATGATCACTTCACCAACCCGCCCCATCGCCTGTGAATCAGATGACATCATCGCAAAGGCGCCGGTGTCATGGAGAATATCTTCAGCAGCAATAGTTTCACGGCGAATTCTCGACTCAGCAAACGCCACATCTTCAGCAATCGCAGGGTCAAGATGATGACATACCATCAACATATCCAAATGCTCATCCAACGTATTCACCGTGAAAGGTCGGGTGGGATTTGTGGATGACGGTAAGACATTTTGTGAACTGATGGCTTTAATGATATCCGGTGCATGACCACCACCGGCACCCTCAGTATGAAACGTATGGATAGTGCGATCTTTAAATGCCGCTAACGTCGTTTCAACAAAACCTGACTCGTTCAAGGTGTCACTATGAATCGCTACCTGGACATCCATTTCTTCTGCCACACTTAAACAGTTATCAATGGCGGCTGGCGTCGTACCCCAGTCCTCATGCAACTTCAGACCAATCACGCCAGCTTCGACTTGTTCACGCGCTGGTTCAGGTAAAGAGACATTACCTTTACCGAAAAAGCCCATATTCATTGGAAACGCTTCGGCCGCTTCCAGCATTCGATGAATATGCCAAGGTCCTGGCGTGCAGGTTGTGGCAAACGTGCCTGTGGCTGGTCCGGTGCCGCCACCTAACATCGTGGTGACACCTGAGGTGAGTGCTTCTTCAATTTGTTGTGGACAGATCCAATGAATATGACTGTCAATGCCACCTGCCGTGAGAATCATACCTTCACCGGCAATAACCTCAGTACCGGCACCAATAGGAATAGTCACGTTCGGTTGAATATCTGGATTACCCGCTTTACCAATTTGCCAGATATGGCCATCTTTTAACCCTACATCTGCTTTGATAATGCCAGTTACAGCATCGATAATCAGTGCATTAGTAATGACCGTGTCAGCCACTTCGGCTGCAGACAGTTGTGATTGCCCCATGCCATCACGAATCACTTTACCACCACCGAATTTCACTTCTTCGCCGTAGGTAGTGAGATCTTTTTCAACCTCGATCCACAGCTCGGTATCGGCAAGACGAATTTTGTCACCCACCGTTGGACCGAACATTTCAGCATAGGCCTGACGAGAAATTTTAACGCTCATGACAAGGCTCCCATGACTTTACCCGCAAACCCGTATACTGTTTGGGCACCTGCCAGTTTAACCAGCTCAACACTACGCATTTGGCCTGGTTCAAACCGAACAGCCGTGCCAGCTGTTATATTCAGACGAAAGCCATAGGCCTGATCGCGGTCAAACAACAAGGCATCATTGACTTCATAAAAATGATAGTGCGAACCGACCTGGACTGGACGATCACCTGAATTGGAAACATCAATGAGTTTGGTCTCACGCTGAACATTCAGCTCAATATCACCATTTGCAAAACGCATTTCACCTGGAATCATCTTTGTCACCTCACACTATGGGGTCGTGTACAGTAATTAACTTAGTGCCATCAGGGAACGTGGCTTCCACTTGTATTTCGGTGACCATTTCCGCAATGCCATCCATTACATCTTCACGTGTCAGTAAAGTCGTACCATAACTCATCAGGTCACTGACACTTCGTCCGTCCCTGGCCCCTTCCATAATCGCTGCGGTGATATAAGCCACCGCTTCCGGATAATTTAATTTCACACCACGGTCTTTACGACGTTCTGCTAATAATGCAGCTGTAAAAATCAGTAACTTATCTTTTTCTCTTGGCGTTAAATCCATTGTCACATCCTATAATTAATCAGGTTGCCCAAATACGTGGGCGTACAGCGTGTGAGTTTGCATACCATGGCCGCAGATAAGACCATAATTGTTCAAAATACTGTCGTGCTTCTTGTGCACAATTGCCGATATAGCGTGCTGTAAAGACTTCAGGGAGTGCGGAAACCCCATACTGCGCTACAGAGTTGAGTGTGACGTGTCGGCATTGCTCCATCACACTATCCGGGACATGACCGGCGGTAACCACAAAACTACCAAACACGGGAAAACCGCGTAATCCAGCTAGCGATGTCAGCATAAGATTGTCCGGCTTAAATACCGCGTTCTCTTGCCATATCAAGCGATCGTCACGCTTTATCTGCAACACTTGTTGATAACGCCCTTGTTGCCACTGTTCGCCACTAGCCTGCCGTCCAAGACAACTGATATCCCATCCCGCAAAATGCGCATTTTGGCTCAATTCGACCTGTGTTTTCAGCGTGACATCAGCACCATCAAACACAATATTTTCCTGAGGAAACCACTCGAGAAGACTGTCATCGTGCTGCTCAATAGTCACGGTTTGACTGGCTTGTCGGCCAGCCGACTTATACCACTTGGTCGCACCAGGCGTCGTGATCAAACTCTTTGCAGAAGTTGCCAGCTCAAACAGAAGCTGTAGACGGTCACCACCCGCAACACCACCTGGAGGATGAATAACTAATGCATGTGCCGGATTAGGACCTTCGGGATAGAGACATTTTTGAATAGTTAAAGGACCAGAGTGGGCCTTTTTTGCCAGAATCGTCTTACCATTTCGTTCGATAAAACTTAATTGAAGACGAGCATCCCAGCCTGTCATTGCAGTATTTACTTGGGTTCTGTCTATCAATTGCGTCACGCATTCTGTCCTGGTTTCATGCGATAAAAGATAACATGACACCCCCACTCCCTATGCAAAAAACATTTGGGAATGGGGGCTGCCGGTTACACTGTCAGGTATTGTTTAATCTTAGCTGCATCCACATTTTCACGCAGATCTTCATGAATTAAATTACCTTTTTCGATCACCATGATGCGATCAGCGATATCCATAGTAAAGCTTAAAACCTGCTCAGATACCACAATAGTGATCTCACGCATTTGACGAATTTCATTTAAAACGCGGGCGATATCCTTAATGATAGACGGCTGAATACCTTCCGTCGGTTCATCCAATAACAATACTTTAGGATTAGTCACCAACGCACGCGCTATCGCTAATTGCTGCTGCTGACCACCCGATAGATTACCGCCTTTACGATGACGCATTTCATGCAGCACAGGAAACAATGAAAAAATATCTTCCGGTATCGACTTCTGCTTTGATACCTGTAGACCTGTTTCAATATTTTCCTGAACGGTCAGATTAGGGAAAATCATTCGACCTTGGGGCACATAGGCAAGACCATTCGCCACACGTTTGTAACTTTCCATACCACTGAGATCTTGCCCTTCCAGATTCACTTTTGTCGACTGACTAGGCAAAATCCCCATCAAGGATTTGAATAAGGTCGTTTTACCCATGCCATTTCGGCCCATAATCGCCAAGGTTTCATTCTTTTCAGCCTTGAAACTGATTTCATGAATGACTTCACTCTGGCCATAACTGACTTGCAGGTTTTCAACTTCGAACATGTTTTTATCTCCTCAATACCTGATTAGTGGCCCAGATAGACTTCAATGACTTTTTCATCATTTTGTACATTGTCCATCGCGCCTTCAGCCAGAATTTTCCCTTGATGTAATACCGTAACTTTTCGTGCGATTTTTTTCACAAATTCCATATCATGCTCAATCACGATGACTGACCGATTTTGACAAATTCGGTTAAGCAACTCAGCTGTTTCGTCACGCTCCTTCGCACTCATACCCGCCACAGGCTCATCCAGCATAAGTAGCTCTGGATCCTGCATAAGTAACATACCGATTTCTAACCACTGCTTTTGTCCATGACTCAACACAGCGGCTTCCGTATCCAATTCACCTAACAATTGAATTTCTTCTGCTATTTGTAAAACGGTATCGCGTACTTTATCGGTTGATTGAAAGAACAAACTCCCAAAGACGCCTCTGCCTTCTGGATAAGATACTTCCAGGTTTTGATAGACAGTCAGGTTTTCGTAAATGGAAGGCGTTTGGAATTTACGCCCAACTCCCGTTCTGACGATTTCATGCTCTGCCTGTTTGGTCAGTTCATGATTTTTGAATTTAATCGATCCTGAACTCGCTTTTGTCTTACCACAAATCAAATCAAGCAAGGTGGTTTTACCGGCCCCATTCGGGCCGATAATCACACGCAGTTCATTCTTATCGATATACATATTTAATGTATCGACTGCTTTGAAGCCATCAAATGAGACGGTCAAATCTTCAATCGCTAACAGAAAATCAGTAGAGGTACTCATTATTTAGCTCCTTCCAATTCAGCTTTTTGTTCAAGCGCCGTTTTTCCTGCCGCTTTGTCACCATTACTTTGCAAGCGTTTGAGGAAACCAATTTTGCTCGCATATTTTTCATAGATGCCAGCTAAACCATTCGGGAAGAACATCACCACAGCGATAAACAATCCGCCCATCAGGAATAACCAAAGCTCAGGGAAGGTTTCTGAAAATGTGGTTTTACCCACATTCACTAACAAGGTGCCGTAAACCACACCAATCAATGACATACGACCACCCACTGCGGCGAAGATGACCATCTCGATTGAAGGCACGATACCCACAAAGGATGGTGACATAAAGCCAACTTGCAGGGTGAACATTGCGCCACCGATAGCGGCAATCACAGCAGATACACAGAAAATAAAGATTTTGAAGTTTGATACGTCGTAACCTGAAAAACGTACACGGTCTTCTTTATCTTTCATGGCCAATAACAGGCGACCAAATTTACTGGTCAAAATAAAGCGGCTTATGCAAATGACCGCCAGTAATAAAAAGGCATTAATGAAGTAAAGAATATACTTAGATGAATCTAAACGGATATCCCAGCCATTCAATGTTTTCAGGTCAGTAATACCATTGATACCGCCGGTATAACCTTGTTGTCCTACAATCAGTACCGTCAATATAACCGCAATAACCTGTGTGATGATAGCGAAGTAAACACCACCCACACGGCGCTTAAACATGGAGTAACCAATGATGAAAGCAAATACCGATGGCACGATGATAATAGCCAGTAAAGCGACCCAGAAATGCTCAAATGGCACCCAGAACCATGGCAGTTCCGTTAACTGATTCCAGTCCATAAAGTCCGGAATACCTGGTGTTGATTGGATAGCCGTACTTTCAGGGTCTGAAGCCTCAAGTTTAAGGAACATGGCCATGGCATAACCGCCCAGTCCAAAAAACACCCCCTGACCTAGACTTAAAATACCACCATATCCCCACAGCAATACCAGACTAACAGCGGCAAACGCATACGTCAGATATTTACCTACCAGATTCAAGCGGAATAAATCCAATGATAAAGGCAGGATAATCAGAATTAAGGTAGCAAGGATGGCTAAGCCAATAGCCCCATTCTTACCACCCAGAAAACGTTCTACAAAGAAATTCATTATGACCCCCTCGCCTTATTTACGAACTTTACTAGAGAACAAACCTTCTGGACGCATCATCAGAATGATGACCAGTGTCAGCAAGGTCAGTACTTTTGCCATGGAACCGCTGATAAAGAACTCAAGAATAGATTGAGCCTGAGCGATACTGAAGGCGGAAGCGATCGTGCCGAATAAGCTGGCAGCACCACCAAAGACAACGACCATGAAGGTATCTACGATGTACAAAGAACCTGAGGTTGGGCCTGTTGAGGCGATGGTTGTAAAAGCCGCGCCTGCCACACCGGCAATACCGCAACCTAAAGCAAAGGTCATGCGATCAACGCGTGTTGTATTAATACCGACGGCACCACTCATCACGCGGTTTTGTGTGGTTGCACGCACATTTAATCCCCAAGAAGAACGATACATCAGGATAAACACACCAATGGTAACCAGGGTGGTTAATCCCAAAACGAACATACCGTTAATGGGTATAAAAATCGTATCTGTCGGCATATAAGAGCCCATTAACCAATCTGGTAATGTCGGACTAACTTCACGTGCGCCAAACAGAGAACGGAAAATCTGTTGCATGATCAAACTCAATCCCCACGTCGCTAACAGTGTATCCAGAGGACGTTTATAGAGATGCCTGATCAGCAGCCATTCAATAAAATAGCCCACCACACCTGCAACGATGAATGAGGCAATGATGGCAAAGAAAAAGTAATAACTCAGAAACTCAGGAAAATAAGTTTCTGTCATGACTGACAACATATAGGTGGTATACGCACCGATTGCCATAAACTCGCCATGGGCCATGTTAATGACGCCCATCTGTCCGAAAATAATTGCAAGGCCCAGTGCCATTAACAGCAGCACACTGAATAAACTCAAACCTGCAAACCCTTGCATGGCCAGAATTGATGTCAATTCTTGTATTGAATAATCGCCCATAACGCTACTCCGAAGGTGATCTAAAAAGAGTGATTGAAACGTGGTTGAAAGAGGGCAAGCTGCTTATGCAGCCTGCCCATCTTGATACTGCGGTCTATTGATAACCTTCTGGGAATGGATTTGGTTCGATCAATTCAGGTGATTGATAAATCACTTTCGCTTGACCGTCTTTTTGCCATTCAGCTACGCGAGTGTAGCTCCACAGATGGTGGTTAGGATGAAGCTTCACATAACCTTCAGGTGCAGTTGTTAACTCAATGTCACCTTCTTCTGAAGCGGCAACCACTTTATCAACATCAAAGCTGCCTGCTTTTTCGACGGCGGCTTTCCATAACCAAGGGCCAAGGTAAGCGGCTTGAGTTACGTCACCAATAACACTGTCATCACCATGCATTTCTTTAAATGCTTTGACGAATTCTTTGTTATTGTCATTATCCAGACTTTGGAAATACTTCATCACTGAGTAGAAACCGACCAGGTTTTCACCACCAATACCCAAGACTTCGTCTTCAGTAACCGAGATAGTGACCAATGTTTGTTTCGCACCAGTAATACCAGCCGCATTTAACTGCTTGAACCAGGCAACGTTAGAACCACCTACAACAGCGGCGAAAATAACGTCAGGTTTTTTCAGACGGATTTTGTTGATGACTGAACCAAACTGAGTGTCACCTAATGGTTTGTATTCTTCACCTACGACTTTGCCTCCTAAAACATTTTCGATATGTTTACGGGCAATTTTCATTGATGTACGTGGCCAGATATAGTCAGAGCCAATCAAATAATACGTTTTTGCACCTTTTTCTTTCGCAACCCAATCCAGACCAGCCAGGATTTGTTGAGTCGCTTCTTGACCGGTGTAAATCACATTATGTGATTGTTCCAAACCTTCATAGAACGTTGGGTAGTAAAGCAAACCATTTTGCTGTTCGAATACAGGCAGCGCCGCTTTACGTGATGCAGAAGTCCAGCAACCGAAAACAGCAGCTACATTATCGTTCACCAATAATTTACGTGACTTTTCAGCAAAGGTTGGCCAGTCACTCGCGCCATCTTCCTGAATTATTTCGATTTGACGACCTAAGATACCGCCAGACTCATTGATTTGTTTGATAGCCAGTTTTTCTGCTTCCTGAGCACCGGTCTCACTGATGGCCATGGTGCCAGTCAATGAATGCAGGATACCCACTTTCACGGTGTCATCCGTTACAGCCAAACCTGTAGTATTCACTTCAGCTGTTGGGTAGTCTTCTGCCATTGCTGATGTACTAATGAAGCCAGCGGCTATCATTGCGCCAAGCAAAGCGCCTGTTTTACCTAAGAATTTTCTTCGACTAAAATGTTTCATTGATTAATCTCCAGTTTTAAAACAATGTTTGGTTACTCAGTGACCGAGCATCCAAGGTCTTGCAGTTTTCTTCGTTTGCATCAATAGGCCGTTTCCTTGTTTATTTTCGTTAGAAGATGACGTGTCTTTGTTTGATGTCGAGCAAGTGTGCGTGCCAGAACAACCACAGCTGGAACGTCGAGCCTGTCTGGGGTCGTGTGCCGATTTTTCGTTACGCTCAAACGCTTTCTTTCTGCCACCATCCATCAGGGCCAGATTTGGGGCCGTGATGATACGTGGCGCTAACTCACCACAGTTTTCACAAGTGCAGGGCAAGCTGGATTCGCTCATTTTGCGTAGTGCTGAAAATTCGCCACATTGCGCACATCGGTAGTCATAAACAGGCATCGCACTCTTCCTCTAGTCAATTAAGATGTTTTTGCAGTATCAATGCCTGGGGTCACCAGCTCTAACGGGCCGTCTGGATTAGGCATGATGTCGAAGTCAAATATCTCGGTGGGTAACCACAAGGTCGCACAAGCATTTGGTACATCAACAATACCGCTGATATGACCTTCAACCGGTGCTGTACCAAGAATGGAGACGGCCTGCTGACCGCTGTAACCAAACTTCTTCATGTACTCAATGGCGTTCAAACAAGCTTGTTTGTAGGCCACATTAACGTCCAGGTAATGTTGTTTACCTTGTTCATCAACTGAGATACCTTCGAAAATCAGGTAATCACGGTACTTAGGCTCAACCACACTTGGTTTGAACAGTGGGTTTTTGATGCCGTATTTCTTAACGCCGCCTTTGATTAAGTTGACACGGATATCTAAGTAACCCGCCATCTCAATCGCACCACAGAAAGTGATTTCACCATCACCTTGAGAGAAGTGAAGGTCACCCATTGAAAGACCACCGTCTTTCACATACACAGGGAAATAAATACGTGAACCTTTAGTCAGGTTTTTGATATCACAGTTACCACCGTGCTCACGTGGTGGCACCGTACGTGCACCTGTTTTAGCCGCAGCCGCCGCTTCATCACCTTTTAATCGCCCCATTACCGCTGATTTTTCTTCAGGAGGACATGCAAGCATAGGTACACGGTCAGGATCAGTCGCAATTAAGTCAGCTTCACGCTGATTCCATTCTTCCAGCATTTCTTTTGATGGTAAGCAACCAATTAAACCAGGATGCATAATGCCGGCAAACTGCACGTTTGGAATGTGACGTGATGTCGTGTAAATACCGTGGAAGTCCCAGATAGACTTACTGGCATCAGGGAAGTGGTCAGTTAAAAAACCACCACCGTTTTCTTTAGCGAATAAACCATTAAAACCCCATTGCTGATCTTCAAAGGTGCCGACATCCAAAATGTCTACCACCATCAAATCGCCAGGTTCGGCACCTTCAACACCAATCGGGCCACTTAAATAGTGAACCTGTGTTAAATCGACATCACGGATGTCATCCGCACTGTCATTATTGCCAATCTGACCGCCAGTCCAATCCATACATTCAACACGGAATTCATCACCGGGCTTGACCATGGCGATCATCGGTATATCTGGATGCCAACGGTTATGGATTTGACCGTCCTGCTCCCATGGTTTTTTATCTAAATCGAGTTTTACTATCGTTTTCATTTAGTTCCTCCTTCTACTAGAACTGAAGTTGGGTACTGATGACAAAAGCGTCATCATCAGATTGATTCGTGACTTCAAGATTTCTGTAAATGGCTGTGATTTGAGCGTTGTAACCGTCTATGATGTAGTTCACGCCAAAGTCTGTACGTTCTGTTTCAATGCCGTTGTCAGCATCAAAATTTTGATAATGAACGATTGGCATAAACTGCCCCCAACCGACTTTTTCGTTGAAGATAAATCCAGCACCAAGCGCGTATGCTTCGCCCTGCTCAGACTCAAAAACATCGTCAGTGTCATAGTCGTAATAAGCTGCTTCGAATGAGATGGCACCCGCACCGAGTTTTTTCTCAATTAATAAGTCAGCACCATATTGGCTATAGTCGCCGACATCCGTTGTTGAAGCAGCACCATCTTCTTTTGAGCGGCCAAATACACCAATGGTGAAAATATCTTTAGCGCCCAAGTAGTTGCCTGTTCCGTAATAGCCCGGCTCTTTGTCCCAGAAGCTATATTGCAAACGTCCGGCATACATCAATTCATCGCTTTGATTAGGGTTTGAGGTAGATTCGTTAGCTAAACCACTGTAGAAAAAAATCTTATCCGCTTCGAAAGCACCAAATGAATAAGCAAGACGTTGGTCTAACGTTGTACCCACTACTGCTACACCTTCATCACGACCAATCGTGCCGCCATTCCAGCCATAACGTGCTGCAATGTTTTGCCAGTAACCATCACCTGAGGTGTAGTAAGGACCCGCCATATTGGCACGGCTACTTGGTGATAAGAACCGACCTGTCCAGATGGCGAAATCAGGAGTCAATTGGAAAATACCGGCAGCATCAATGACTTTCATTGACTCATCGCTGTTCATTTCAGTGTTAAACATACCCTTGATGTATTTATTTAACGCACCTGAGAAATAGAGTCTGGCACTGTCTAAGTTGAAGTCATTTGAGCGACCACCGTCATTTGCACCGTCTTCAGCATTGGTATAGCTACCACGCATACCAAAACCGACGCTGACATATTGATCTTCACCAAACGTGATGGTGCCAGCTGCCTGTGACACGCTTGGTGCCATCAATGCAGAACTGGCAAGCGCCACTGCGTAGGTGAGAGAGTTGAGTTTCATTTTCATTCTAATTGCCCCTGTTAGCCATCCGAGAAAAGAAAAAGTCGCAAACGTGATGTTCGCGTCAGGAGCAATACTAGTGAGCTGGGTCAGAAGCTTGAATACGTGAAATTGCGTAGAAACAGATCCCACTTGTTCAGGTAACCTGTAGCCATGTTCAAGAGTCATCAAGGGAAGACGGATGTTTCAAAAACGAAAATTTAATAAGGCGCTAGCCGTCACATCACTCGGCATAATGAGTCTGACTCTCACTGCCTGTGGTGAATTCAGTTATAAACGCGGCGCATCCGCTCGTGATTTCCAACAGGAAAAAGATGTGTGTGCTGCCAGCACCAATACAGAGGCGCAGACTAAAAAGTGCTTAAAAGAACATGGCTGGATAGTGCTGGATCTCGACAACAAGGCCAATGAAGCAGCAGCCAAAACCGGCAGTCCCGCTAATAAAGCGGTGATTCATGGAAGTTATACAAAGAGTTCGCCCGATCAATTTATCGCTGAGAAAACGACTGAAACTGACATTGAACCCGCACCACTTCCAGCCGATCCACTACAGCCTGTTGGTGTTAGCTCCTGGTGGAAAGCGGGTGCAGGCCCCGATCAATTACTTAATGATGGTCAAGCCTGTCAAGATGGCTTGAGTAAAGAGCACCCAATCAACGGTAATTTTAGCCAAGTTACCGTTGGCTTTATTGAGTGTATGGCAGAGAAAGGCTGGAAAGTCTGGCTTAAATAACTCTCTCGTCCTCGGTACCGCCAGTACCCCTTCTAGTACTGGCGGTTTTTTTTATTCTGATATCGGGGCTAACCAGTTTGTACCACCTAATTTACGTTGTTGGGCTAAGTTCCAACGGGCTCTATCAATGAGATGTTGTGCAGGTCTTGCCGGATCATATTTCAACGGACTTGGTAAGGTAGAGGCTAATAAAGCCGCCTGCATATCCGTCAGTTGCGAGGCGCGTTTGCCAAAGTGATGCTGACTGGCGGCCTCAATACCAAAGACGCCGGGTCCCCACTCTGCAATATTCATATACACTTCAAGAATGCGTTGTTTGCCCCAGGTTACTTCGATCAATGAAGTAAACCAGACCTCAAGGCCTTTCCTCAGCCAACTTCTGCCCGTCCATAAGAACATATTTTTAGCGACTTGCTGGCTAATGGTACTGGCTCCACGTAAGCGGCCACCCTCTTCAGCTTCATTCAAAGCTTTCATAATGGCATCGACGTCAAAGCCTTGATGTATCGGGAAACGCTGATCCTCAGAGGTAATAACTGCTAAAGCAGCTTTTTTGGGCATCTCATCCCAGCTTAACCAGGTTTGTTGAATACTGTAATCATCATGCGTCAGCCAACGTTCCAGCATCACCATACTGACGGGTGGGTTCAACCAGCGAAACGGCAGGACAATAAGCAGGCTCAACAGTAACCATCCCAGCATGGCATAAAGAAGCCATTTGATAAAAATGCGTTTGATTTTATTCAGCATATCTGCCTTTTTATTGTTTCTGACCCATAGTGATTAGGCGCCTAACGATCATCTTGATATCATTTAGTATTGCAACAAAAACTCATCTATCTGATGCTTACTACACTTTCAATTTTGTTACCGATTTTCGGGTTGATTGCGGCCGGTTTTATCGCTAGAAAAACCGGCGTGCTCGGACCCACAGCGGCTAGCGAATTAAACCGTTACGTCGTCTGGCTAGCCCTGCCTGCCTTATTGTTCGACATTATGGCACATAGCCATTGGCAAGCTTTATTTAAGCCTGCTTTTATTTATGTTTATCTGCTTGGTACTGGGGTTATTTTTGTTTTTATTCTATTGTGGCGGTTAAATCAGGGTAGTCATTTAGCTGACGCCAGTGTTGATGGTGTGGCAGCGGCTTACTCCAATACAGGTTACGTCGGTTTTCCATTGTTATTTTTAGTATTTGGTTCATCCAGTCAAGTGCCCACGACTATCGCATCCATTATTGTGGTGTGTATCTTATTTTCCATTGCCATCATGTTAATAGAAACGGGGTTGCAAGCTGAAAAAGCGCTCCACCATAGAATGAAACATGTTTTTTCTGCGGTCTTCCGTAATCCATTAGTTGTCTCTCCGATTGCCGGCGTGTTGGTCGCGGCTTCTGGGTTGACGCTGCCCAACAGCATTGAAACATTTCTTCATCTGCTCTCAGACTCCGCCAGCCCATGTGCATTAGTGAGTTTAGGGTTATTTTTAGCCAGTAATGTAAACCAAGCTGATAGTGTGGATATGCGAGCAAAACAGATTGCTTGGGTATTAACGTTTACCAAGCTTATCGCTCAACCACTGCTTGTCGCTGTGTTGGCTTTATGGGTGTTTGATATGAATAATACCTTAGCCATGATGGCAATATTATTGGCTGCGTTACCGACAGGTACCGGGCCTTTTATGCTGGCCGAATATTACCAGCGTGATGCATTTATTACGGCTCAGACTATTATGCTCTCTACGCTTATTTCATTAGTCACATTGACGATCTTATTAAACTTGATGTGAAAGGTAGGCGTTCAAACCGGTTTTTTGTACTATTAATGAGCTTATTCACTTTTTACTGGGACCACTTATGAAAAAAATTATCATCGCTACACTTGTTGCCACATTGCTTGGCTGCACGTCAGCATCGCCTAAACAATACTACCGTCCAGCTGGCGCAGAGCAGCAAGTTGAAGTGTATGGTCGCTTTGATCAAATCAGCTTTGAACACCAAGTGTTAATCAATGGCAGTGTGGTGGTAAATGGACAGTTATCGTATAACTACGATGAGGGTCATTTCAGTGGTGAGTATGACGGTATGACCGTCACTTCAGACTGTAAATGGAAGATGAAAAAAGATTTGATTTGCCTGGTTAAAATTAATAACGAAATGGCCGCTACGCTGACATTTTAAATCCAGTTAGTCGTTATAACCTGAGCGTGTTTTCTCAAGTTATAACGGCTTTTTATCATCAGATAGTGCTTTCATTACTTTTTCAAATTCTGCTTTGTTGCGCCTGACAGCAGCCACACACTCAGCATCCAGTTTATTCGCCTGTTGCATTTTTTCCAGTTCAGCAATGGCATCATCTAAAGGCCACGGCTTTTTGTAGGGGCGTTGGCAGGTCAACGCATCAAAAATATCAGCTACAGTTGCAATTCTGGCCTCAAGTGGAATCTGCTCCCCTTTTAAACCTTTGGGGTAACCTGAGCCGTCAATGTATTCATGATGACAGGCTACGATATTTCGCATCATATCTGTATCCCGCATATCTACCAGGTTATAGTCATTCAGCACTTGCTCGAGCATCACAATCCCCTTTTCCACATGGGTTTTCATAATGCTGCGCTCTGCATCATCCAATCGACCTGGTTTATTGAGTATGGTGTCAGAAATACCGATCTTGCCAATATCATGCAGTCGAGCAAATATGTACACATGTTCTATAAACTCATCACTCAAGCGATGTTTTTTTGCCAAATCAGTAGCAATAATTCTGGCGTAACATGCCATACGATCAAGATGTAATCCGGTTTCAAAATCTCTGAAATCAGTGAAATCTCTAGCTGCTCTGACTGTCGCTAACAAGGTATTAACCAGTGATAATTCTTCATTAATCATCATGGATATGAATTGAGCATACAAACTTAACGTAATTTTTTCTGCGTCGCTCAAAGGTTGGGGTAGATGTTCAATCTCAAAACAAACAAACCCAATAAAGCGTTGTGCTTGTTTAATGGGAATAATAAACGCGGCTAAACTTTGTGAATCTTGTTGAAAATGTTGCCAGATGGGATCATCCGTGGCGAATGAGACAAGCTTACCTTCTTCTTGTTGGCATAAGGTAAACAAGGCTTGGTTAGATTTGAGGTAGAGACTTTCATCCTTGCCGTGGCTAGCGAAATGATGACTACTCAGAAATTTCTTCAGTGAATCTGTTTTCTCATCATAAAGCATGCAGGATGACTGCGTTATTTGAGGCAAACTCTGTCGCAAACACTCATGCAACACTTCTAATCGCCCATTCAGCGTATCTGGCTTATTCGCTAGGAGTGATATCACTTTTGCATCCATTTCACGCCTCCTGAACACCGCTCTTTTCATTAAGAACAGTTGTATCAATCTATTAATGAGTGCGACAAGAATCCTTCTTGTTAGTTGCTTTCTGTTATTATTCGCCTGCCATCATGGCAATAACGGCTTACTCAATTGTGAGATTGAGCTATCTACATTGATATTTTAGAGATCACTATGCCTGAAATTATAATTGAAAAAAACCCAAGTGAAGCACGTTTGCAAGAGTTAGGTGTTGCGGGTTGGGAAATCTGGGACTGTCCTGTGACTGAATTCAGATTGGACTTCGACGAAACTGAAAAAGCCTATATCTTAGAAGGCGAAATCGTTGTGACACCAGATGGTGAAGCACCTGTTACCGTTGTTGCTGGTGATTATGTTGAATTTCCAGCGGGATTAAAAAGCTTCTGGAAAGTCACAAAAACATTACGTAAACACTATAGTTACGACTAGTTTTTCTGAAAAAGGCATCCACCGGGTGCCTTTTTATTTGTTTAGATTTAGCTGTATGGCAATATTCCGTGCGATCTGTTTTTCTTCATCCGTTTTTATCACCAAGATAGGTACATCACTCCTCAGATGATGAACGGCTGATACTGTCTCTTTTAACTTCTGATTGTTTTCAGCATTGATAACAACGCCATATCGGCCTAATTCATCACAGGCCAAAGCACGAATCATGGCTGCATTTTCACCAATGCCGCCAGTAAATATGATGGCGTCGACTCGTCCCAGACTAATCATGTAGGCGCCAATATAACGTCGAAGCTGGTGCACATACATTTGAATCGCTAAGCTCGCTTCTTTATCACCCTGCTCAGCTCGATGCTGAATCTCAGCCATATTATGTGTGCCGGTAATCGCCACCAAACCGGATTCAAAATTAAGCTGATGCTCCAGCTGTTCTGCTGAAATACCTGTCTGCTCCTGAATGTATAGAGGTACAGCCGCATCCAAGTCGCCACTGCGATTTCCCATCATAAGGCCCTGTAATGGCGTAAAGCCCATCGAAGTATCAAAACTCTGGCCGTTTTTAATCGCACAAGCGCTTGCACCATTACCCAGGTGCAAGGTAATTAAATTGAGTTCATTCAGAGGTTTTTCCAGATAAACAGCGGCCTGCTGGGCTACATATTGATGAGATAAGCCATGAAACCCATAGCGGCGGACATCATGGTTTTGATACCAGTCATCAGGCACTGCATACCGATAGACATGCTCCGGAATGGTCTGGTGAAAATCGGTATCAAAAACGGCAAATTGTCTGACCTGAGAAAATAATTCCTGGCAGGTTTTTATGCCTGCAATATTACCTGGTAAATGCTGTGGTGCCAGATGCTGGTATGACTCAATAGTCGTGAGGACATCTTTGTTCAACTCAACGGGAGCAAAGAATCGAGCACCACCATGAACAACCCTATGGCCTATCACATCTAACTGTATCCCCGATGCCCCGTTAAAGAAACACTGCATATCATCTGCAATCACGTGAAAAGCAGCCTGATGATTTTTTATTGCAACAGTAGACTCTGACTGTTTGACGATGTCTGAAAAACGTTTATCCACACAAACATGATGTTTTGCGGATGACTCACCAATCCCCTGGATACTGCCTTCTAATAAAACAGCCTCATCCTTGAGCTGAAGTAATTTATATTTAACAGACGAACTACCACTGTTAAGTACTAATATGACAGATTGCGTTGTCATGAGATTACTCTTTTATGGTTGAGATATCGCCCCACTTCCAATCACCAAACTCAGGCTTATCGATACCGTATTCATAGGCATATAAACTACAGCTTATTTGATGATCACGTAATTGTTGTTTTGCATGAGCACCAATACCTTGTAAACGATCTACGCGATCAATAATGTCCATAGCGATAGTAAATCGATCAATCTGATTACGGATCGCTAACTCCAGTGGCGTATTGATATTGCCCTTTTCGTTATAACCATGAACATGAAAATTGGTATGATTGGTCCGACGGTAAATCAAGCGATGAATTAACCATGGATAACCATGGAAATTAAAGATCACCGGTTTATCTTTTGTAAACAGGCTGTCAAAGTCTTTATCACTCAAACCATGAGGATGTTCACTGTCCGAGATGAGTTTGAATAAGTCGACAACATTAATAAAACGAATCTTCAAATCATCAAAATACTGATGAATAAGATCGATGGCGGCCAGTGCTTCCTGGGTGGGAATATCACCACACCCCACCACCACAGCATCTGGTTCAACACCTTCATCTGAACTTGCCCACTCCCATATTCCCACGCCTTTTGTGCAATGTTTAACAGCTTCATCCGCATCAAGATATTGGAAATGTTTTTGTTTGTCGGCCACGATCACATTCACATAATTTTTGGCCTTCAAACAATGGTCGGCAACAGATAACAAAGTATTCACATCTGGTGGCAGGTAAATACGGCAGACTTTTGGACTCTTATTGAGGACTAAATCTAAAAAGCCCGGATCTTGGTGGGTAAAACCATTATGATCTTGACGCCAGACAGTGGATGTAATCAGTAAGTTAAGCGAAGATATCGGTGCACGCCACGCGATGTTATTACAGATATCCAACCATTTAGCATGTTGATTAAACATGGAATCAATCACATGAATGAAGGCTTCATAACTGGCAAAAAAACCGTGTCGACCCGTTAATAAATACCCTTCAAGCCAACCTTCCAGCGTATGTTCGGATAACATTTCCATAACGCGACCATCTCGTGCCAGTTCGCCACCATCCTGATCTTCGGGTAATAACTCACCCATCCATGTTTTTTTACTGACTTCATAAATATTATCGAGCTTATTAGAGCTGTTTTCATCGGGACCAAAGACTCTGAAGTTGCTGTTATTTTTCTTCATGATGTCACGCAGAAACTGACCTAATGGTCGGGTGTTTTCTACCAGACTCTGCCCCGGCTTATCGATAGATACCGCATAATCACGAAAATCAGGCATTTTCAGTGATTTTCTAAGCAATCCACCATTGGCATGTAGGCTGGCACTCATTCTTTTGTTACCTTTTGGCGCCAGTGCTTTTAGCTCTGGCAGAAGCTGACCATCTTCATTAAATAGTTGCTCTGGTCGGTAACTTTTGAGCCAGTTTTCTAATTGAGCAAGGTGTTCCGGATTGTCTTTGACACCACCTAATGGCACTTGATGCGCGCGCCAGAAACCTTCGACCCTATGACCATCCACTTCTTTTGGCCCTGTCCAGCCTTTGGGGGTACGTAGAATGATCATCGGCCAACGCGGTCTTTCATCGCTGCCAGACTCTCTGATACGTTGCTGTGTTTCACGAATGTCGACAATGCACTCTTCCATCACTTTTGCCATGGTTTGATGCATAAGTTCAGGATCATCACCTTCGACAAAATGTGGCGTCCAGCCATAGCCACGAAATAACTGCTCAATTTCTTCATGTGAAATACGAGACAAAATGGTCGGATTATTTATTTTGTAGCCGTTTAAATTCAGGATAGGTAAAACAGCGCCATCCGTCTTAGGATTAAGAAATTTATTTGAGTGCCATGACGTCGCAAGCGGGCCTGTTTCAGACTCACCGTCCCCGACCATGACTGCCACAACTAAATCCGGATTATCATAAGCCGCACCAAACGCATGAGAAACGCTATACCCCAGCTCTCCGCCTTCGTGGATCGAGCCCGGTGTTTCCGGTGTGCAGTGGCTACCTATTCCACCAGGAAAAGAGAATGATTTAAAAAAGTGTTTCAGACCGTCAATGTCTTCACTTTTATTCGGATAAATCTCTGAGTAAGTGCCTTCCAAATACACGGGCGCTAATACACCAGGTGCCCCATGACCAGGGCCTGCTAGAAAAATCGCATCCAGATCGTATTTATTAATCAATCTGTTCAAATGGATATAAGAAAAGCTCAAAGCCGGACTGGCACCCCAGTGTCCCAATAGTCGATTCTTAATATGTTCAGCTTTAAGTGGTTCACGCAGTAGAGGGTTGTCTTGCAGATAAATCATGCCTGCGGCAAGGTAGTTACAGGCTCGCCAGTAAGCATCAATGTTTGTCAGATCGTTGGCATCAAGAGGTGTAGCAGACAAAGTGCTGTTCATAGAGTACTCCTTGCTTTATGTATCAGTGCAGACTAGCTAAGTAAGATGACAATGGTTTGACTTACTCAAGCTGACATTTGATAAAAATGATAGTTTCAATCAGCCTACTCTTATTGCTGACTACCATAAAGAGGAATAACGAATAAATTGATGAAGATCAGGAAAGCGTGATTAAGATGAGCGCCTGTTATTCTGCAGGCGCTCAGGTTAGATTCAATTAATAAAAATCAACTGTGGCACTGATTGAAACGGTTCTTGGTGCGCCGAGTACAAGATATCCATTACCTGGATAGCCGCCAACTGAAGCCCAATAGTCTCTATCAAATAGATTATCAACACGTGCTCTCAGAGTCAGATCTTGATTATCCAGTTGAATTAGATATTTCGCCCCAATATCGATTGTTGTCCAGCCATCAACTTTGAGTGTATTAGCATCATCTGCATAACGAGAACCTGTGTAGTTAACTCGTCCATCTAATGCCAGCCCATTCACTGACGGAACCTCCCACTCAGCCCCAACAGTCGCCTGCCACTTGGCAACTCCAATTACTCGGTTGTCATCAATGCTACTATCACCTGTATCTTTTTGCTTCGCATCCAGCCATGTCACCCCACCAAGTAACTTCAAGTCATCAGTCGCTTTACCATATAAGGTTAGCTCAACACCCTGATGCTCATCTTCACCTGATTGTCTAAAAACGGGCCTATCAGGATTACTTTTATCCATAAAAGAACGAGGTTTTGATGTTGTGAAATATGCTAGCCCAGCTCCAAAGCTATTTGTTTCATATTTCAGGCCAATTTCTTTTTGCTCTGAAACGTAAGGGGCAAAAGATTCTCCTGCATTCACTACAGTAACATTCGAACCAGAATTAGTTTGCGTTGTACTGTCAGCCGTATCCCCTTTAGTCAAGCTTTCAATATAATTGGCATATATAGCGAATTCTTCAGTTAGCTTATATACGGCGCCTATTGCAGGTGTAATTTCACTATCATCATACTTTCCAATCAGTCCAGTCTGGCCGTTATAATCATAATCTTCTGTTTTTAATGTTTGATGACGAGCACCTAAAGTGAGCAGTAACCTATCATCCATAAAAGATAATGTGTCCCCAAGTGCAAAGCTGTTCAGCCTCACTCGACTACCTAATCTCGGACTGTATAAATCAGCTAACGCAGGCTTAGTATAATAAGTTGGATTGTATAAATTGCTGCCACCAGGAATAGACACAAACCGGAATGCATTCTTTTTCTCTGACTCAAAGTATGAGTATGCTGCAACCAATTCATGTTTGATAACCCCAGTATTGAACTTGCCTTTAATACCGACTTCGCCCGTTTGAATACGATCTATGCGGCCATTATCAAATCTGCTCAATGTGCCATTTCCGGTAATACCGTTTGTAATATTTAGATTACTGAGAGAATTTTCTTCTTCCCCATGTCTCATCCCATAAGCAGCCCAAGCAGTTATATTTTCAGTAAAATCATATTCACCTCTGAATGTACCAAAGTAATCTTTTTCATTTGAGTAAGACCATGGTTGAGCCCAATTCTCACTTGCATTGGGCGTCGATGGAACGTTACTAACTGCGTTCATCAAACGTAAATTTGTTCTTGTTTGTGCCAACTGATGATTTTGATACCCCATATCAGCAGAGAGTCTTAATCGCTCACCTTGGTAATCCAAACCGATATTAAATAAGTTCAGTTCAGCTTGTTCGTCATCAATAGATGTACCGCCATTATGATGTGCTGCATTGACCCTGATCCCAAACTCATCATATTCACCAAAACGACGAGCAATATCAGCTGCTCCATTACGCTCATCATTTACTGATGCGCCCAGCGTGATTCGATTTAAGTCATAGTTTGGAGCTCGTTTAGGCAAAAGGTTAATCGCTCCCCCTATGCCACCTCCGTTTGGATTAGCGCCAGTTAGGAAAGCTGTTGCGCCACGAAGAACTTCTACGCGCTCAAATAGCTCTGTAGCAATATACTGACGTGGTAATAATGAATATAAACCGTTATATGCCACATCATCGGAGTTTAAAATGAATCCGCGTATGAAATAAGATTCCTGAAAGTTTCCGAACCCTCTTGCAACTCTGACCGTCGGATCATTTCGTAATACATCCCCAACACTCTGCGCTTGCCTGTCCTGTATAAACTCATTGGTGTAACTGGTAATACTGAATGGGGTATCTAAGTTATCTTTTGTACCCAAAATGCCGGCTCGGCCTCCTTCAGCCACCTGGCCTCCAGCAAACGCAGGTGAGAGTCCCTCAGCTGAAGCATCAGCACTCGCAGTTACAGATAAGGTGTCCAATTCTAGAGCAGTGTTAGCTGACGTTTGCACTTCATCTGCTAATGCATTCTGAATCCCCCCCATGGCCAATGCCAACATCATACAAGTTGATTTTATTC
This sequence comes from Methylophaga sp., assembly GCA_002706095.1. Classification (GTDB taxonomy): domain Bacteria; phylum Pseudomonadota; class Gammaproteobacteria; order Nitrosococcales; family Methylophagaceae; genus Methylophaga; species Methylophaga marina. Next base: position 106,187 of record PAJP01000005.1, read on the forward strand.
TCATTTTTTATCCTATTTAGCTTGAATTAATTGTAAATTAAAGTAAACGAAGTGTAAATGAGACTGATTTTTATTTATTAACAATATTTAACTATGCGTTGAATGCTAACTTGATGTAATCTTTAGTTATTACACAAGGATCGAATGTGAAAAATAAACAATCTGAGCATCCATATATCTGTCCTGATTTATTGGAACAGTGGCAAACTATCATGGATATCTTATCCGTCATCATGGACGTCCCCATCGCTTTGATTATGCGCTACGAAACGACTCACTTTAGCGTATATGTCAAAAATGACGCTCAAGGTAATCCATTCCATATCGGTGAAATGGTTGAAAACGGTGCCGGTAGCTATTGTGAGTCGGTTATAAAAGATGATAATCCCATACTGATCCCAAACGCATTGTTAGATGAAAAATGGGCAAACGCACCTGAGATTGAAATGGGTTTGATTAATTATCTTGGCTTCCCTGTTCGCTGGCCTAATGGGGATGCGTTTGGCACTATTTGTATTCTGAACACAAAAGCCGTTTCTTATTCAGAGAAACAGCAACAGCTCATGTTGCAAATCAAAAATATTGTAGAGTCAAATTTAGAATTACTTGAAAAAAATCAGCAGCTAGAAGTTCTATCAAATAATTTGCAATATCTTGCTAATACTGATGATTTGACAGGTATATGGAATAGAAGAGCCTTCATCAATGAGAGTAATAAAGAACTGAAACGCAGTCACAGAAGCGGTCACATTGTTTGTCTGCTTATGATGGACATTGATGATTTTAAAGACATCAATGATGCTTTCGGTCATGAAGTGGGCGATGAGGTACTCAAACTATTCAGCCATTGCATTCAGGCAACGAAACGCCCCTATGACATTTTTGGTCGTATTGGTGGAGAAGAATTTGCCATATTGCTTCCTGAAACGGGCTTAAAACAGGCGACTCATCTAGCAGAACGCATTCGCAAAAAAGTGTCAGAGATTTTTTATTTCACCCAAGGCCAGTCCATAAAGATCACTGTCAGTATTGGTGTTCATCAAGTTGATGATAAAGAAACAAATATTCTGGTGGCATTGAATCAAGCGGATAAACTACTCTACGCCGCTAAACATTCAGGAAAAAATACTGTGATGGCAACGTCACTTTGACTCAACCCCAGGTCGCATTCCACATTGCTCTAACAAACGTTGCCAAGACTGAGTGTGACGCTCTAGGGCTTGATGTAACTGCTGCCAGATGCCGGTAGTTGTGTCAGGATCTAAATTTTCCTGCCGGTAGGCATTAAAATCATCCGACACTGTGTTGTGCCCTTTTACCTGTGCAAGTCTGTTCAATAGCGGAAAAATCTCATCGCTCTGCTGAGTGACTGCCGCCAAATAAGGTTGCACTTTCCCAATATAAATATTGAAGAAAAAGTGACGTACGATTTCAGCTTGAGGTGTCACGCGCTGTTGATAGCACAGCGCTTTCCCGGCAAGTCTTGCTTCTATGATCTGAGTTGCATCATTTAATCTCGCTGTTAACAACTGAGCACTTTTTAACAATTTGCCAGCATGATGGCTGTATAGCCATTGTTGCTGTATTTTGCCTAATTGTTGTAAATCTGTATCGAGATGCTGATTATCTATCTGTTGTTTTATCTTCAGAAGTTTTTGTAACCCTGTTGTCGTTGAGTGGTTTGAGCTAGTGTCAGTCGGTAAATATCCTTTTGAATATGTCATCAATTCCGTTATTTCTTCTGTCGACCAAACTGCGTTCCAAAAAACCAGAGGAAGCGTTACACTTTTCTGTGCTATGGCCTGTTTGAGAATATCTCGAGTTTGCTCATCATCAAGTGTATTTAAACAAAGCTTGGCCGAATGAATAAACTTCATTTCATAGCGAAGTCGATTTATGGGCAGCATGACACGCCCCAAAATAGAATTTCGCTCAGCAACCACAACCTGTAATTCACAACCATATAAAGATAAAAACTCCAGCATATTCACGTCTATCTGGGGCACGTCGAGCATTCGTTGCTTTTTATCAGGCAGTTTTGTTAAGGCAGGTAACTTAGAAGTTGAGACAGGTTGATCTAACACTCTGGCCAGACGGACTAAGTATTCATCCATCATAGAATCTGGCTCGTTGAACTTATCACATGCCGTCATCAACAAAACCAGGCTAAGAAGAGAAATGACCTTTTTATTCAATAGGTTCACTATGACAAAGTTGGGCTTAAGCAGGTTAGATATAGCTTGTAATGAACTAAAATCATGTTATCGGACAGGTCAGGAAATTTGCTGATGTATGCCAAACATCAGCAATGGCTGCCCTGCTTGGGTGTGGGTGATGATCCGACCTTTAGTCAGCACATGTACTACTTTTCCGTTTCGATGCAACATCCTTATCGTACATTCAAAAAAGTCTGTCTCACCTTTCAAATGCCTTTCTAATTGTTTTTCGACGTTGAGTACATCATCAGGGTGACAATGCTCCTTCCAGGTGTCCATTGTCATCGGCAATAGCTCAGTTAAATCATAGCCTATCATTTCTGCCCAATTCTGGTTATAGACGGCCTCTCCCGTTTCGATATTCCACTGCCAGCTCCCCAATTTCGCACTCGATAGCACTGTTTCCAATCGTTTGGCTTCTTGACGTAACTGTGTATGTGCCTCTTGTCCAACGGTCTTATCGACTATAAAACCAATGATTTTTGAAGGATTATCAATCGCGTCACGCTCCACAAAAAAATTGCCATGCAGATAACGTATGTCATATTGGGTAGGAATGCGAAATGTCAGCTCAAAATGCTCCTCAAATTGGGATGCTTGTTCTAATTCCATAGATATGCGGTCGCGATCCAATTCATGAACCATTTGCATCCATTGCTTGTATGAGCCCTCAAATGTGTTGTTTTCGATTTCATAAATAGAGAGTAGCTGCTCGTCCATATAAACTTTGTCTGAATAAAGGTCCCACTCCATGACGCCTATCTTGGCGATATGAGTCACCATAAGCAGTCGCTGTTCAGACAAATTACGGCTGGCATGAGCTTCTGAGGCTTGTTTTGTCGCCCCAGCCCCTTGCCTTGCCAAAAATGAAATGAAACTAAATATAGCTACACCAACAAGCGTACAGATAATCGCTATCAATATAGGTTGATAGCGTTCTGATAAGGTCATGAGCTCATCATGACTATAAACGAACAAGCGCCAGTTTCTCTCTCCAACATTCAGCTCAAACATGTGTGAGAACGCTTTTTCATTTTCTTTTTCATGATAAAAAGCGTGTTCAGTGTCAGCATTTTTGTATAACAACGTGTATGCGTCATCACTGAAATCATAAATCTCAAAATTTAACGTTTGTTGTCCTCGGCCTAAAATACCCTGCATGAAATCCTTCATCCTGAACGCGGCATAAACAAAGCCCTGGATTGCATCTCTACGTTCAACAACAGAACCGGTGGCCTTATTATGTTGATACACAGGCACATACATTAAGAACCCATGCTGCTTTTCTTCATTTGTCTCCTGTTCAAGGATAACCGGGCCAGTCGCTACTGCTTGTTTAGTATCTCTGGCTAAAATCATCGCCTGCCTTCGAACAGGCTCTGAAAACATATCAAACCCAAAAGCACGTTGGTTACGCCAATCAAAAGGTTCTATGAACACAATCGAACTATACTGTTCGCGTTTACCTGTGGGCTCGAGAGTGTAATCAGGAAACCCTTCTTCCCGGATGGATTGGATATGTTGAGTAAGGGATTGAGAAGGAATCATCTCGGCGTAACCAATCGCCTGTATGCCAGGAAAGTCTCTCTGCAATTGAATCGTATCGACAAAATGACGCCAATCTGTGCGGGTCACTTGAGTACTGGCATCAAATAATCCTTTGCCACTACGAAGTGCCAACTCATAATCACGCATCCGCTCCGATATGGCCTGAGCAACGTAACTAGCTTCATAATTAAACCGCTGATTCACCTTGTTATGAACAGTAGTGAATAACAGATAACACAGCCATGTACTGATCAACAGCCATAGTGATAGTGCCAGCCATGCTGATGGTGGATGCTTTTTGATGTGCCTGGAAAAAAACGTTTCCATTACTTTTAAGTTACCACCCAATAAAGAGATAAGTCATATCTACAAATAGCCGTGTTACTCAGTATGACGATGAGTTGATGATGAAGCTAGCTACCCAAACTAAGAGCACTTTTTTTACAGAAAAATCCTTCTGCAAAAATGACATCGATCATTTCATCATTTTGTCACAATAAAACGGCATAAACTATCAGTGACCAGCAGGGATTCGTGTTTTCTGAGATAGGTCGAGATCAGTTGTTGAGGCTTCTTATCTTGACAGGCAAAAATATTTTTGACACGGCTCTGTATTGTCTATACATTGAACATAGCTTGAAAGTTGATCTGAATATTTATTTTTCATTTCGAAGCATTACCATCAGTAGCTCGTCCTGTTTGTTAATAAGTACTCTGCACACTTCCAGCTATACCAAAAAGTCTCAATTTGGGACTTCAATTATTTATTAAGAAATTAGGATTATTTATGTCTACAACTACTGGTACTGTTAAATGGTTTAACGAAGCTAAAGGTTTTGGTTTTATTGAACAAGAGTCTGGCCCAGACGTTTTTGCTCACTTCAGCCAAATCAAAGGTGACGGTTTCAGAACCCTGAATGAAGGTCAACGTGTTGAGTTCACAGTAACTCAAGGTGCTAAAGGCCCTCAAGCAGAAAACATTACTGCTCTGTAAGACATTATTTTTACAGAAAAGAAAAAAAGCCCCGTTATTCGGGGCTTTTTTTTTGCCTGCTGTTCTATTCCACAACCTGTTTGGCAAAATGTTTATATTCACGACCAATCTGTTGGGCTCGGCTATCAGGAAATACATGGGGCTCGCCCAGCTCTAATGCCTTAATAATCGCCTGTGCGACAACACTGGGGGGGGCTGCGTCACTCACCCCTATCGATTTCGCCATATCCGTATCGACAGGTCCCGGATGAACACTCAAAACAACCGTTCCTTGCTGACCCAGCTCGTGCCTAATGGCTTGAGTTAGAGAGTATGCGGCGGCTTTAGATGCCGCGTATGTCGCAAAAGCTGGCACACTTCTTAGTGATGCAATTGAGTTGAGTTGAACAAATGCACCACCACCGTTGTTCTTTAATAACGGAGCAAATGCTTGTGCCATTCTCAACAAGCCAAATACATTGATATCAAATTCATTCTGTAAGGACTCAATGGCGGCCGGGTCTAAAATAGCGGCTTTATTTAGAATACCTGCATTGTTGATAACAACATCCACATCCTGTGCGTTTGCCGCTGCAGCATAAATGGAATTAGGTTGATTAAGATCGAGAAATATAGGTGTGACGCGATCAGCATAACGCATTTCAAAATCATCTACCGAACTCAAATCTCTTACCGCAAGGTAAACTTTTTCAACTCCATAATCGAGTAGTGTCTCTGCGATAACTCTACCTATCCCCCTATTAGCGCCAGTGATAAACACAACCCGATGTTTTAAACCAAATCCTGCATTCATATTTTATCCCTGTTGATGGTTTCCACTTGCTGACTGACGGAATCTAATAAAGTTCAGGGTCTAAATAGTTGCCATATGAAAATCAGTCAAATACATTGTGTCCGAGATAAACTGAAAGGCACCCCATGGATATCGAACACTATCAGAGTCTGATCGAACAATTTCTGAGTCAATTAATGCATTGGTTGAGTAGTCCAAAATTTTATTCACAAATTGGATTAATCATACTGGCACTGCTCATTGGCTTGTCAGTGAATCGATTTCTTCGCAATCTCTCCCCTCTTCTCAGAGAGAAGCCAACGGAAGGTCCTATTCTTCAAATCCGTCAAGGTATATTCAGGCTGAGAGAACTCATTCTGCCGCTGATGCTGGTGTTATCTATGTCTGTAGCAGTCGACATCAGCCAAGCTGTGATTGGTCAAGCCTGGCTTGTTAAACTCAGCTTAAGCCTTGCGGTTATATTCATGCTCTACACGATTATCACCCGTTTCGTTGAAAAACAACTTTTTAGAAAACTCGCTTTATGGTTCATTTTGCCTATTGCTGTTTTGCACGTGTTTGGCTGGCTAGATGAAGTAGTCGCTTACCTAGAAACAATCTCTCTGCAGATCGGCAACTTTAAAATCTCTGCTTATGGCGTTGCCAGAGTCCTCATTTTCGGTTCAGTTTTATTTTGGTTAGGTCGACTTTCCAATAGTGCCGGTCAGCAAATCATTCGTAATCAGCATGATCTGGATATCGGCACAAGAGAAGTGTTTGCGAAGTTATTTCAAGTAGGGCTCTTCTTTGTCGTCTTTCTACTTTTGCTGCAAATCATGGGCATTAATTTGACGGCGTTGGCTGTGTTTGGTGGTGCGCTTGGTGTTGGTCTGGGCTTTGGTCTTCAGGCCATTGCATCCAATTTTATCTCCGGCATTATTCTTCTATTAGACCGTTCTCTTAGTGTGGGTGACTTTGTTGAGATGGAAGATGGTCGTTGTGGCACCATTCGCGAACTCAATATGCGTTCAACGACATTAGAAACTTATGATGGTAAAGACATCATGGTGCCTAACGAACAGTTTATTACGACCAGCTTTACCAATTGGACGCACAAAAATACTAAACAGCGCTACTCATTAGAGTTTCAGGTTGCCTATAAAACTGATTTACACCAGCTATTTGAACTAGTAAGAGAGACTGTAGCAAGTCATCCACAAGTGATTAGTGGCGATGATATACCTCTTGAAGAGAGACCTGATGCTGAAATAAAAGGCTTTGCTGACTCTGGTATAGATATTCTGGTCGAATTCTGGATGCAAGGAATTGATGATGGCCCCAACAGGGTGGGCGCGGATCTGTTGTTGATGATTTGGGATACTTTGAAACAAAACGATATCGACATTCCCTTCCCACAACGAGAAGTTAAAATTATTAATCAATAACTGCCAGGATATCCTTAACATTAAATGCTTGCGCACAAGCATTTAATGTTATTATTTAGTCACTTGGTTAATACCAGTCTCACTTTATTATTGGGAGTTTTTTATGAAATATACACCGTTCATTGCTCCCATTCTTGTCACCGCCGTTATCGCTCTAAATCAGACTTTCGCTTGTGAAACCCAGCCATCCTGTAAAAGTAATACAAAAACATCGTCCCCTGCTCAAAGACTGGCAGAAAGTTGCTATCAACAATGGTTAACTCTCGACTGGACACTGGCAAATGCAGAAATGCTAGCAAGAGACAATCTCGCTTTTAATGAGGGTGTGAGAAATATCTGTCAGGCTAGGGCTGAACTCTTCTTTGAGGGGTATGAAATAAAGCCCTTTATCGCAGCTGATTCACAGCAAGAAGTCTTTCCACTGGTTTTTCGTCCAAATGTCGATGCAATAAAATCACAAATTCGTCTCAATTTACCGAAACTCAGACTGATATAATGAGTCTGAGATATGGTATATCTTTTTTTATCCAGAAAATTGTCATTTCATATAAACAACTGAGAATAAATCCGATTTGCGTTGCTTTGATTACTCTCTATAATGAGCAATCTTGAGTTGTTATAGACTTAAGCGAATCAATCAACGGCGACTAAGCCTTATTGCATCGTGGCAATGTTAATAAGCAAATTTTTTAAGGAATCAACGCATGTCAAACTTTGATAACTTGAGACTCGATAATCAACTGTGCTTTGCTTTATATAGTGCTACGAACAGCATCACACGATTTTATCGCAGTCTGTTAAATGAATATGATCTCACCTACCCCCAATATCTGGTTTTAGTTGTTTTGTGGGAAAAAGATGGTGTCGCCATTAAAGATGTGATGAAACAACTGAAGTTAGACTCAGGTACATTATCTCCCATCATTAAACGGCTTCAGGCTGCTGAGCTGGTTGAGAAAGTTCGCACAGATGAAGATGAAAGGGTTGTTCGCCTTTTCCTAACGAACAAAGCGAGACAATTGGAACCTCATATCGCTGAAGTTCAAAATAAAGTGGCATGTAAAACTAATTTGTCATCAACAGAGTTTTTTGACTTATTAAGCACCCTGAATCAACTCACCAATGATCTCAATCAACGTGAAGAAACTACTGAGAAAATGACCTAAAGCTTTATTTGATACACATGGACAGTAAATTTGAATAAAAGCCACAGCGTTAATAAAGGAATAAATAACATTAATAAAACAAACTCAGCAAGCAGATAGACAGCTGCTTTAACTGCACGATCTGCCTGCTCTCTGACTTGCTGAAGTTTTGCTTCTATATCTAACTGCCCTTTCAGACTGTTAAACCAGCCTTTTGATTTTTCTTGTTGTTGCTCACTCAATGTTTCCACTTCATTCTGGGTCTGTTCCAAGACAATAACAGCTTCTTCCCTCTGAGATGCCAATAGCTCATGCACCGTTGCACTAGCCATCACTGATATAGGTATCAATAACCTGAGAATAGATAAAAACAATACTGTTTTAAGAAAAACAGGTGTGAGTTGCTGTGATGTTTTAGCTAAAAAATAACTCGCCGCCGCTATCAGTGCTAATACTGCAATCGCTATTCTCAAAAATGCTTGATCAGATAAAAATAAGATAATTTGCTGAATGCCGAGTGAAGCTGAGGCAGCTAATAACACACTTGAGAATTGTTCTATTAGGTCATTTAAAGGATCGAGTATTTGTCCCGGTGCTAATGTCAGCCCGACGCCCATGGGTTCTATAGAAACTTCAGTTCCCTGAGCAACAGAGATGACACCATTTAAGCCTCTTGCCAAAGCATAGACTGACAAGGTGACCGTCATCATTTTTTTAAGCTGATGATCAGTCGACGTTGCAACAGGAAAGCAAGCCAAAATTAAACAAACACAAAGCAGTGATAATGACAATCGATGTTTGTTTAACATATTCAACTCATCTCTCAGCGAACACAATTTCGACCATTATTTTTCGCTTGGTAAAGTGAAACATCTGCCCGGGCAATTAACTGACTCATTGTTTCCTGCTGTTGATACTCTGCTACCCCAGCACTCACTGTAATTTGACGTTTTTTACCATTGTATTCAAATACATGCTGGGCAATCGCTTCGCGAATGTTGTTTGCGAGTTTAATGGCTTGATTTTGATTACAATCTTGCAACATTAAAACGAATTCTTCGCCACCCCAACGACATACCACATCTTCTTCACGAACCTGTTGGCGCATAATGCCAGCCACTGCGGTAAGTACATAGTCACCATACTGGTGACCATGATTGTCATTAACTTGTTTGAAGTGGTCAATGTCAATCAGTACGAGTGATAAAGCTTCCTGGTGTCTTTTACCCCTGGCAACAGCCTGTGTAAAGAATGAATCAAATACTTGCCTATTGATTGCACCTGTAAGCTTATCCTTGGTGGCCATGGTTTCAAGACGACCCTGATATCCTCTTGACGCTAAATGCAAAATAAAAAGCACAATAAGACTTATGGCAAATGACACCATAAGGTTTAGAATCAACGCGTTTTCGACTTTTTCTGTACTCGGGTCGTTAACCTGCTCGACAATCAGATACCAGTCAAATTCGGGCACTAAACGGCTATTGAGATAAATGGTACTGCCATTCACCGTGTTAAAAGAAAATGATGAACTGGGCGTCGTGAGAATACGTGTAAATACCTTATCCAGACCTTCTTTATTCTGAATATGAAGTTCCTTACTGTACTTGCTGCTTTGCAGCATAACTTGACCTTGTCGGTCTATAAAATAGATTTCTCGACCGTAACGCTGTTGATAATTTTCAATAAGCTCTTCCACAACCAGTAAAGATAATCCAACACCTATCACCCCAATAAACTTTCCTTTCTTATCAAGAACGCGATAATTGACAAAGATACTCAGACGATTTGGCTCAGCCGTATCTCGGTCAATATTGATGAGATAAGGTTGATTGGCGTTTTTTGCTTTGTAATACCAGGCATCAGCCTCAACGTCTTCAGATACTTTCTTCAAGATGCCAGTTGGATGGTAATAATTCTGCGTTTTACTGGAAACAAAAAATGCCGTAATAGTGTTGTATTTCTCTTGAATCTGGCTAAGGTAACTTTGCATTTTTTCTGGTTCAAGCTCACCTTCATTGACCCAATCGAATACAAAAACATCATTGGCCATCAAAGAAGAAATCACCAGTGGATGAAGCAGATCTCGCTGAATTTCTGAATAGATATTATCACTGGTCAGCGGAAGCATCTCTTGTTGCAGGCGTTGTGAGATCGAACTTCTGGCAACAAAGTAACCAATTAAACTTGTTGCTAAAAAGCCCATTAAAACGATGATGCTAATAATGAGTGTGTAAAGACGCTTACGATTTTTCAAAGAGAAGACACCAAAAATAAATGGTCAATAGTATTCAAGCTTTCACATTATTTCCAATTTTTTAGTCTAGGTCGAAAGGATAATCATGTTCATCCTTGTCATTCACAGTCCTCATTTTTCTATGATGTCTCACGCCCAGAGCAAAACTGATTAGCAAAAGAATATAAAAGACGTCTAGGTCATCTTGTTTGAATAAACTGATGATGGCCCAGAAAACAGGAATATAAAAAACAACGCTGGAGAGAACAGCAGCCCACATAGGTAAATCCCTACGTGCAGCAAGGTATACATAACGGCTGAAAAGCCCGGATAAAAAACCGCCAAAAATTGCCAAGCAAAGATAAAGCACCATACCAATAGTATTTACATGCGACATACACTACCTGCTGACTATTGAAACGACAAAGGAACAGAGTACACCACTCCCTATGACTCTCTCACTATATACGCATTAGTAGTGCATTTACACTGCCGTTGGCAATGATAGGCTTTGTTGGAGTTTATGTTTATTTTTTACCACATCGGCCAGTGTATACTCATCCAAGACTGCAAAAAATGCTTTTTGCGCTTTTCTTAGCGCACTAAAAAGTACACAAACCGACTCAATTGGACACTGACAGTTGGTACCAAAGCATTCCAATAATTCCGGATTTTCAATCTTTCGCAGAAGCAATCCAATATTTATTTCTTCTGCTGGCAAAGCTAATTTCAGACCACCGCCCCTGCCACGCTGGCTGATAATAAGTTTTTCTTGCACCAATCGTTGCGCCACTTTTGCCAGATGATTTGTTGAAATACCATACCGTTCAGATGCATCTTTGACCGTAGCCGGTTTTTCCTGACTGTGAATCGCTAAATACATCAGAAGTCTCAGCGCATAATCTGAATGAGAAGTTAGCTGCACAGCACTGTACCTTGAGTTATTTTATGTGTCATTCCGTTCTTCCTTCTGTAGAAGTCATCAGTAAATCACAGACATAAGCAATTTTTCAGCCATCGGTGTGTTAATCATAAAACATTGCAAGTTATCTTCTCATGTTACTCCATTATACCGAGCTTAGCAGGCTAACTAGTCAGTGTTTGTGCCAGCATCTGTTTGCCATTCACCAAACTTTTGGTTCACAAATGCGCACTTAAAAAGTGCATTTGAATCAAATACGTGCTTCACGGCAAATTCACGATACACAATCAATGATGTTCGCTAAAAAAGGTGAAGATATGCGTCTAAGTATTACAGGAATTATTGTCATGATGATGTTATTGAGCGGTTGCCAAAAAAGTCATCCACCTATCGAACCCGTCTCTTATGTCGACATAGACCGGTTTATGGGTGATTGGTACGTAATCGCCAATATCCCCACCTTTATTGAAAAAGGGGCACATAATGCCATCGAATCTTATGAGTTGAATGATGACGGCACAATTCAGACCACATTCACGTTTTACGAGGACAGTTTTGATGGTGAATTAAAAACCTATCACCCCAAAGGGTTCGTCACGGATGAACAAACTAACGCTATCTGGGGAATGCAGTTTATCTGGCCAATAAAAGCAGATTACCGAATCATGTACCTGACTGAAGATTACTCTCAGACTATCGTCGCACGCAATAAGCGGGATTATGTCTGGATTATGGCCAGAACGCCGACCATCCCAGAGGCGGATTATCAGCACATGCTAAAACTGATCGAGAACGCCGGTTACGATATTAGTCAAATCCAACGCGTTCCACAGCAGTGGCCAGAGAAACAGGCTGACAAGTAAACCCTAGTCGGGCCGAGCTTCAATGGCCAAATCGTCAACCGTATCGACAATTGCTGCGTACAAGTCACGAGTAGCTGCAATGGTGACTTCTTGGACCTGCTCAGCAGAGAGCTGCTTCCCGTTATTCAAACACAGAGGTCGCGTGGCTGTGGCATCTGCCACAATCGTCACATTGTAACCACGATTAAAACCGCCATGAGCAGTCGAGTTCACACACATATGTGTCATGAAGCCAGCAAGGATAATATTTTCTATGCTTCGTTTTCTGAGTGCTTCATCCAATGATGTCTGAATAAATGCATTGGGAAAACTTTTTTCAATGACATATTCGCCATCAATCGGCGCCACTTCATCGGCAATAGCACCCAAGCGGCTATTCAAATCATACGGTGAACCTTTTCCACCATCATGCTGGATATGAAAAACAGGAACACCATGTTCACGTGCAAGCTCGAGTAATTTTTTTACTTGCTGAAGCGCTGGTTCAACATTATCCAACTTCAATACCCCTTCCCTGTAGGTATTCTGACAATCAATCAGTATGAGCGCAGACTCACTTAATGCTGAAGGTTCATGGCTTATCCCAATGATATCTCGTAAAGTCTTCATATGCATTCTCCATGGATAGCGTCAACTGAACATAGCATATCTACCGCACACATAACATGCTAACTTGCATAAATTTTTCCAATCGCTATTATTCCGCAGCTAGCCAAGATTTATATTTAAACAGGAGTAAAAATGGCCTCAGCCCTTACCCAAAGAACCCATCGTTTTGCGGCTATTTTTCTTAACATAAAACAGAACAAGATCTTTGAAACGATTGTTGTTGCTGTCATTCTTTTTTCAGCATTAATGATAGGGGCAAAAACTTACAATATCCCCAGTCAACTGCTCACCGTCATTGTCTGGCTGGATTATGGCATTACCATCTTCTTTCTTATCGAAATCAGCATTCGCTTTTTTGCTGAAACCAACAAGCTGAATTTTTTCAAAAGTGGTTGGAATATATTCGACACCATTATTGTTGTGATCAGCTTGATTCCCATAGAGGATAGTGAACTGGCTCTGGTAGGCCGTTTGGTAAGGATCTTTCGTGTTTTGAGGATGGTATCGGTCATTCCAGAGTTGCGAACACTCTTAAACTCATTGCTAAGGGCCTTGCCACAACTTGGTTATGTGGCGCTGCTGATGTTTATTATCGTATATATCTACGCTGCAGTTGGCACTACTTTCTTTGCTAGTGTGAATGAAACTTTATGGGGTGATATCGCAGTTTCGATGCTGACATTATTTCGAGTGATGACCTTTGAAGACTGGACAGATGTCATGTATGAAACAATGGAGTTCTATCCATTTAGCTGGGCCTTCTACATCAGCTTTATCTTTTTAAATGCTTTTGCTTTTTTGAACATGTTAATTGGCATTGTTGTGAATGTGATGGAGAAAGAAAATGCTGAACAATGGCAACAAGAGCATGCTGGTGAACCCACTATTCAGGATTTATCCAGACAGTTAGATGAGTTGAAACAACTCATCAAAAGTAAGCAATAAAAAAGGGAGCCTAGGCTCCCTTTTCTTCATCTTGAGGCTATTTATTGACCTAACGCACGTAACATCCAAGCCGTTTTTTCATGGACTCGCATGCGATCAGAGACTAATGCTGCAGAGGACTCGTCATCCGCTTCTTGTGCAAGTTTAAGTGCTTTACGACAAGTTTTAACCACTTGTTCATGACCATGGGTCAGTAAATTAACCATTTCTTTTGCTTCTGGTACACCTTCAACTTCTTTGATCGAGCTTAGCTCAGCAAATGATTTGTATGTACCAGGCGCTGCCACATCTAATGTGCGAATGCGTTCAGCAATGTCATCCACCGCGGCCGCCAGTTCGATGTAGTGTTCTTCAAACATCAAATGTAATTCCCGGAATTGAGGACCGGTGACATTCCAATGAAAGTTGTGGGTTTGTAAATAAAGAGTGTAAGAGTCTGCCAATAAGCTTTTTAAGCCATCCGCAATATCTTGTCTATCCTGCTTATTGATACCGATATCAATTTTACTCATTAATGAGCCTCCTTATTATTAAATGGACATATATAGTCACTACGAACGCTGATTCGTTCATATGAATTACATATTACTACATCATAATGACTGTACAGGAAATGTGAAACAGTTTATTTCCATATAAATAATCGGAAATACCGATTAGTTAATCATCGATTTTATCTATTCACTTGATTGATTTAAATCATTGTACATTCGCCAAAACGTAAATAATAATTATTCTCAACAAAGGGGAATAGTGATGAAAAAAACAATGAGTTTTGCTGTTGTACATTTCACTGTGGCATTTACTGTTGGCTACGTCATGACAGGTAGTGTCTTGGTCGGAGGCACGATGGCCTTAATTGAACCGGCTATCAATACGTTTGCCTTCTACGCCCATGAGAAAGTATGGACTAAAATGACACGCTCACACTCTGATAACAAATCATCAGCGGATTTTAGTACAAAAAATTTGGTAAAGTCTGGCCCAATGGAAGTATGAGATAACACTAGTGCAGCTAGCCAACCAGTTAACTATTTTTAAGGCTTTTTTTATATTGGGTTTGACTGCATTTGGCGGTCCTGTTGCTCATATTGCCTATTTCAGAACACAGTTTGTCGAGAAAAGACAGTAGTTATCTGACCCAGAGTTCTCACAGTTGCTCGCCATAAGCCAGGCTTTGCCTGGCCCGGCAAGTAGCCAGCTGGGATTTGCTATTGGTTTATATCGTGGTGGTATGTTGGGCGCGGTGATTGCATTTATTGCTTTCACTTTGCCATCAGCCCTGCTTCTGGTGCTGTTTGCTTTGTCGATATCATCAGCATCATTTCCGTATAGAGAAGCGGCACTACATGGCTTGCAGCTCGTTGCATTGCCGGTTGTGGCTGATGCGGTATGGAAAATGACTCGCCAGCTCTGCCCTGACCTTAACACCAAACTCATCGCCCTACTCAGTCTGATATTTTTATTGACCCTACCCTCTAGCTACAGTCAGTTTTTTGTGATGCTAATTGGTGGTATAGCTGGTATTTTTCTCCTTTCTTCGACTGAAAATAAGCAGACATTTTCATTCAATTTGTCTTATGGCAAAAAAACGTCTGTCGTACTGTTAGTCGTTTTTGCTCTACTCTTTTTAGCGCCCGTTCTTGCTATCGATAATCCCTTGTTTCATGTCATGACGATTTTTTACCAGACGGGTGCCACTGTTTTTGGTGGAGGGCATGTTGTGCTTCCGCTACTGGAAAACAGAATTGTCGATACAAACTTAATAACTTCTGAACAATTTTTATCTGGATATGGTGCTGCTCAGGCTATACCGGGCCCATTATTCACACTTTCCGCTTACTTAGGGGCACTGTTACCAGGTGGAAATGGTGGTGTACTTGGCGCGCTACTCTCTTTATGTGCCTTATTTCTGCCAGGCTTTTTATTACTGTTAGCACTTCTCCCCTTATGGCAGTCATTGCAAAATAATAGCGTGATACAAAAAGCACTGTCTGGGATAAACGCGGCGATGGTCGGGTTATTAGCGGCTGCGCTCTATCAGCCAATCTGGCAACATCTTGTTCTATCGTTTGCAGACATCATGATTGCGACAACTGGCTTTATCTTGTTACATATTTATCGTTTATCGCCTGTTGTTATTGTTGTATGGTGTCTCGCTGGCAGCATTCTCACGAGTTTTTTATGAATTCCGCATGTATCAGGCAAGCACAACAAGCAGACATCATTAGCATCACCGATTTATTAAATCGCTGTGCTGAACATATGCATCAACAGGGTATGGCACACTGGCTTGGTGTCTACGATGCAGATTCAGTCAAAGAGAATATGATGACCAAGCAGGTCTATGTATTGGAAAAAGATGAACAGATTCTTGGTTGTATCGCGATGGGCACAGAAAAAGCCAGTTACTATCATGAGTGTTGGCCTGAAGCGCCTTTGGCAGATATTTATATCACACAATTAGCTGTTTCTCCTTTGGTTCAAGGCTCTGGATATGGCAAACAACTCATGCAATTTTGTCTCGATAAAGCCGGTGATACATCGGTGCAATTAGATGCCGTCGATCATTACCCAGCTTTACTTAAGTTTTATAAGGATCTGGGGTTTCGTATTATCGCAACAGGAATAGGTTTAGGTGATAAACGTCACTTGTTTGCCTACCCCAATTAACGCATTTCCTGATTAGGAACTCCCAGTCGAAATCTCAGTCATTCATTTAAATGATGATGGAGATAAATATGGTTTACGCGTTACAAGAACACACTGTGTCATGCCCTTACTGTGGTGAAATGATTTCAGTCATCATCGATGGCTCTGTCGACTCACAGGAATATATCGAAGACTGTGAGGTATGTTGTCGCCCTATCACTTTTAGCGTGGAAGTTGATCATGAAGGCATTCATGTCCAGACATCACATGAAAATGACTAAGATGTGACTTTAGCCCACAATAGACAATAATAAATCCTATTTGATATTCAATATCAATTACACTAACATGCTGATTCGCTCTTGATGGCAATCACGCATCCATTCTTTTTATACCTAGCCGATAACAAACCAAAGACCTCAACCTCTCCATGCGAAAATTCTGGATCGAGTTTCACCGAATCAGTGGTTTAATTCTTATTATTCCACTTTTACTACAGAGTATTAGTGGGTCTATCATTGTTTTCGATCATGCTATTGATGAATGGTTAAATCCGCAACTCGTCCTTTCCGGCCAGCTCAATGCTCCTCCTGCACCACTCTCAGACATTTTGTATGCAGCCCTCCATGCCGTGCCCGATATCGCGCATATCAACTCACTGCGAGCACCACGTAACGATAAGGCCATGTATACCGCCTTTGTGGAAATGAAATCGCAGTCACCACTGCATGGCAAAACTATCGAAGTGATGATTCATCCCTACACAGCAGATGTGGTATCAGTGCGTGAATGGGGCAGTTATTTCACATCAATGATTTACCTTTTCCACTTCACCTTTTTATTGGGTGAATCGATGGAGCTGGTGCTGGGCTTTTTAGCCATATTGATGTTAATCAACGTCATTGTTGGTGTTTATTATGGCTGGCCTCGTAGTAAAAAAGCCTGGAACTGGTTGCTGGCACGCACCCAAAAGGCCACCTCAACTGTTGGCCGCTTTCGACGAACTCATATTGCGCTAGGGCTAATGTCTCTACCGATTTTTATTACCCTCATCGTGAGCGGTATCAGCCTGATATTTCCTGATCAAACAAAGTGGCTTTTAAACCGTCCTGACAAAGCATCACCAAATGTAGCCTGGCTCGCAGATGAACCTGTCCAAGCTGAAAAGTGGCTGATCAGTGCAAAACAACACTGGCCTGATAAACAATGGCAACGGATTATTCCGCCAACGGAGCAGAATCCAAGCGTTGAAATCCGCTTAAACGCAGAGAATGACCCTCGCCAAACATCTGGTAGTTTTGTGTTATGGCTGAATCCACAAACCAATGAAGTGTTAGCAGAACAAAACTATAATGACATGACGGTCAGACAGAAAAGCGCTTTTTGGTTATTCCCTTTACACAGTGGTGAGGCCTTCGGGCTCACTGGACGAATTTTGGTGTTTGCTAGTGGTTTATTTACGGCTATTTTGAGTATTGCAGGAGGGTGGTTATGGTACCGACGCAAATTCAAGCGCCAGCACCAAAAACGAACTACTTAATCCACACTTGTTTGGCATTCACAAACTCTTTTATGCCATGCGGTCCTAACTCGCGGCCATAACCTGACTTTTTAATACCACCACTAGGTAAGCGAGGATCTGTCTTCACAATCCCATTGATGGCCACTTGACCGGCATTAATTTTCATCGCAAAGTCCTTCGCCATTTCAGCATTATTGGTCCAGACACCCGCCCCCAATCCAAACTCAGTATCATTTGCTAATACAAGCACTTGTTCAGCTGATTCAGCCTTAATGGCACACATCACGGGGCCAAATGTCTCCTCCTTAAATGCGGTCATATCTGCCGTGACATCAGCTAAAAAAGTCACCGGATATGCGAAACCTTTGCCTTCGGGCAGCTCACCACCTAATAGACATCGCGCCCCCGCCTGAATAGTCTCAGTGACCTGGCGATGCAGGTTATCCCTTAAATCAGCACGTGCTATCGGCCCAATATCGGTAGTTTCTTCCAATGGGTCGCCCATGCTTAATTTTTCCAGACGTGTTTTTAATTTATCAATAAAGTCGTCGTAAACAGGGGCTTCAATAATAATGCGCTTTGCTGCAATACATGACTGCCCAGCGTTAATAATACGAGAAAGCGTTGCCACGTCGGCAGCCTCATCCAGGTTCGCATCCGCCAGCACGATCAGAGGATCGCTCCCCCCCAACTCGAGCACTGAAGGTTTAATTTCTGATGCTGCCATGGAGGCGACCTTGGCACCAGCTCCAGCTGATCCGGTAAACGAAACCGCCGCAATATCTGGGTGACGAATCGCTTTTTCGACCAATGCTGTCTCCACCGGTAAGTTGACCATAATCCCTACAGGCGCACCGGCTTCTTTAAATACCTGCTCGATCGCCTGAGCACAGCCAGGTACATTCGGGTCATGTTTCATGACACAGGTATTACCCGCCATTAAAGCCGGGGCGAGATAACGAAAGGCCAACCAAAGTGGTGCGTTCCACGGCAGGATACCCAGCAAGGTACCTAGCGGCTGGTAACAGACATAACTCTCAGTCGCATCAGAGGGTAACACTTCATCACTCAGGTAGGCTTCTGCATGCTCTGCATAAAATTCTGCACACCATGCGGCTTTTTCTACTTCAGGCCCACCTTCTTTGACAGGCTTACCCATTTCTTCCGCCATGAGTTTACTGAGTAATGGCTTATTTTGTCTCAGTGATGCGGCGACCGATCTCAATACTTCTGCTCGTTGTTTGATAGGCATGGTTCGCCACGAATCAAATGCATTGACGGCTTTAGCAATGGTGATATTGACGCCTTCTTCATTCAGCGAATCGTAGTTATGAATGTCTTGTCCAGTGTATGGATTCGTTGCTGTTAACATCTCCACCTCATTTCGATTGTTTAGCTTTCGGTTTTGACTTGTCATCAGACTCAGTCTGACGGGCCTCATTGATATCCACTAACTTTTTATCTGCTTGATCAGGCTTTACCGTGAAATCACGATCCATGGTAAAAAAGGATTTACAGCCATCTTCAGTCACATAAATGGTGTCTGAAATACCGCAGGTTTTATCGCCATCGACACCCCACATCCAGGGGATGATATGGAAAGTCATTCCTTCTTCCAAAATGGCTGACTCACCTTGTTTCAGACTACAGATATAGCCTTCATCCCAGCTAGGAGGAAAAGCAATACCAATCGAATAACCTGAACGTGTCACTAGACGAGCACCAATATCATTATCAGAAATAATATTACGGACCATATTGTCGACATCCGACACGGTCATCCCCGGCTGAACCGTTTCATGTACTGCACTCAAGGCTTTTTTCATGGTTTCCTGAGCTTTGTACATAGAGTCAGATAACTCGCCCAATACCGCGGTGCGCATCATGGCCGTATGATAACGACGGTAACAGCCGCCGACTTCCAGAAACACATGCTCTCCAGGTTTGACTGTTCTCCCCTCCCAGGTTGCATGGCCTATCATGGTCCTAGGCCCCGATGTGACATAGGGCATGACTGCAGGCGGTTCTCCACCTGCTTTGAACATGGCAGAACTAATGGCAGCGCCAATGTCATTTTCAGTGACACCAGCCCGGGCAGCTTCAAGGCCAGCTTTCATACCTGCTTCTGTCGCTTTGGCGGCACGATGCATCAATTCAATTTCAGCGGCTGATTTTCGAATGCGACCTTGCTCCACAATGCCAAAACAATCCAGTAGTTTGCCTTCGGTCAGCGTGGTGTGAATAAAGTCTTGTTGATAAGCGGGGAAAAAGTAACTATTACGCTCATATCCAATGCGTTTATCTGATAACCCAAATTCGCGTAAGGCATCCACCAGCATCTGAATGGCATCACCCGTATCAGGGTAAGGTCGTGTTCGTTCCACCCAGGT
This sequence comes from Methylophaga sp., assembly GCA_002706095.1. Lineage (GTDB taxonomy): Bacteria > Pseudomonadota > Gammaproteobacteria > Nitrosococcales > Methylophagaceae > Methylophaga > Methylophaga marina. The sequence goes on from PAJP01000005.1 coordinate 126,446, forward strand.
TCTGGCAATAATATTTGACTCCTCCATCGCCCGGGTGATCATGAAGGGCTCCTGCTCTAAAGGTACGACCAGAGCTTGAAAGAAAGAGTACCCTGTGGTCTGATAATCCGTCATATACATGATATTTTCCGGATCGGTAATCACCACTGCATCTAAATGACGTTGAGCAATTCTGACCCGTAACTCACTCAGACGGCGTTCATATTCCTCAAAGGGAAAGGTCATATCATCGCGTTGTCTCATGCTGCCTCCTCCATGACTTTTTGTGTGGTATTCACCAGCACTTCTAATCCGGCTTGAAGATCATCTTCAGGAATCGTCAAGGGTGGAATCAGCTTAACCACACGTCCACCTGTACCACAACTGGCAATCAGCAAACCAGCTTTAAAGCATTCATCTACAATCGCTTTTGCACGCTCACCAGTTGTCACATCTAAACCGATAATCATGCCTTTACCGCGAACCTGTATCTGTTCAAACCTCTCTTCTAACGGTGCCAGTGTCTGATACATTGTTTCGGCTTTTTGCCTGACTTGCTGCATCAGATCATCGTTATCAAAATAGGTCAGAGCTTCTTTACCGGCTACAAAAGACAAACTCTGTCCACGGAATGTCCCAGTATGTTCACCCGGCGCCCAGTACTCATCGACTTCTGGCTTAATCAGGTTCATTGCCATCGGTGTTCCCATCCCACCGAGCCCTTTCGCCATACAGATAATATCGGGGTCAATATCGATACCATCAAAACTGAAAAAGGAGCCAGTTCGGCCCATACCTACCTGTATGTCATCAATAATGAGTAACGATCCGACTTCTCGCGCCAGTTTAGCTAATGCCAGTAGCCACTCTTCCGAGGCCACATTAACACCACCTTCAGCCTGAATCGTTTCAAGTAAAAATGCTGCCGGTGGCGTCACACCACTCGAAGTATCGAGATACAGCGAACGTAAATGATCCAAGACCGACATACCGCAACCTGACTCACAACCCTGACATGTTTTTTCACAGCCAAATGGATAGTGGGAAACGTGATTTAAGGGCACACCCGCAGCGCCGCGAAAATAACGGTTCGCGGTAGCCGCTAAAGAACCGAGAGTCATACCATGAAATCCACGGGTGAAGGCCACTATTTCCTGTCTTGAGGTCACGCGTCTAGCGAGCTTCATAGCCGCTTCAACCGCATTTGTTCCCGTGGGACCCACAAACTGCATTTTGTGCGTCATGCCTCTCGGTTTGAGAATCGTGTCTTCAAACTTTTCCATGAACTCTCGCTTCGCGGTGGTCTGCATATCTAGTGCGTGAGTCACACCACCAGACTGAATATAGTCCACCACGGCAGAGGTCATACGCTCATTGTTATGGCCAAAATTCAGTACACCGGCACCAGCAAAAAAATCAATGTATTCCTTACCCTCTTCATCGATTTGCCTTGCATTACTGGCTTTATCAAAAACAACAGGATAGACACGACAATATGCACGGATATTGGACTCACGTTGTTCAAATATACTCATTTACTACCTCCTGGTTTGTGATATCCACTGATAATCAGCGAACGATGTAGTCAGTTATTCTGGCAAGGGCGCACCGACCAAACGCGCATAGAGACGAGTGACCAAAGGAATGAGCTGGTCATTGAAATCATAAAAAGGGCTATGACAGACTGATTGATGTGCTGGACCATCATCCGCCCCCACAAGAGCAAAGGCACCGGGGATTTCGTTTAAGTAATAACTGAAGTCTTCAGACGCCATGATGGGCACAAGTGTCTCCGTTTCCATTCCGGCCTGGCCGTATTCAGCCAACCAGTGCTCTCGCACATTCTGAGCTTGCAAGCCATGATTGATAGTCGCTTCATAACGGGGATAAATATTCACCTCACAACTCACACCATAACTGGCAGCAGTTTGTTGACTTATCTCGACAATTAAACGATTGATGACATCGCGAGTTTTTTGATCAGGTACACGGATACTTCCACCTAATACAGCTTTGTCGGGTATCACCGTTGCTGCACTGGGTGCTTCTATAGAGGAAACGTTCACCACAGCAGCTTGTTGTGGAGATAAATGACGGCTAACAATTTGTTGTAACGCCATGGTAACGGCACTGGCAGCCAGCACCGGATCACAACATAATTCTGGCTGACTCGCATGTCCTCCCTGACCAGTCAGAGTAATGTCAAACGTGCCATTACCACACATCACGATACCGTCTGGACAAATGAGCTTACCAAAAGGCATTGCTGGCCAATTATGCCAGCCATATATTTCATCTATGTCATTCAAGGCGCCATCTTCAATCATCTTCTTGGCACCATGACCACCCTCTTCCGCAGGTTGAAACAAAAGGGTGACTGGAGCTGGAAGTTGATCTTCAACTGACTTTAACCAAGCCGCACTCGCCAATAGCGTCGCAGTATGACCATCATGCCCACATGCATGCATACAACCTTCATGTTGGGAAACCCAGGCATGTTGCGTTCTCTCAACAATGGGAAGTGCATCCATGTCCGCGCGAAGAGCGATATGTGGTTTATTTTTGCTATGTGGGTTCAGTCTGGCCAAGGTGCCAAATTCTGCACAAGGTTCCCAGGGTATACGAAGCAAATCCAGCTGCTCCCTAATTAAGCGTGCTGTTTCTACCTCATGCCAACCTAGCTCAGGTTGGCTGTGTATTTGTCGGCGCAATTGCTGCGCATGATTGATCGCTTGTTGCCAGATGGACACCATCTTGCTCCTTTGCGTTTTGTTGACTCAAAACAGTGCATGTTTTGATGAAACGAGAGTGGTTAAGCACCTGATTAGGTAATTTACGTGTTAAACATGACCACTTTCAACTCTGACAAAGCTAAAGCAAGGCTTGTTCCATTATTTGTTTTCCAAACTATATAGCAGACAAAACAAAAACTAGACGACTGGTCTAATCTATGAAATCATAACCATATGACACAGACAAACAAATCACGCTCAACGGATACCAGACATCAGATCCTCAGTACTGCTCAGCAAATCATTCTTGGTAAAGGCTTTACTGCTGTAGGCTTGAATGAAATATTAAAAGCGGCCAATGTGCCCAAGGGGTCTTTTTATCACTACTTTGAGTCAAAGGAACACTTTGGAACGGCCTTACTTGAGCATTATTTTGAACAATACATCGCTGGACTGGATAGCCAATTAAAGGCTGATAAACGCCCTGCTGTTGAACGTCTCATTGCCTACTTCGAGCAGTGGAAATCCAATCAGTGTAATGACACCAGCATGGACAGATGTCTGGTAGTGAAATTAAGTGGAGAGGTAACTGACTTATCTGAGAGTATGCGACTCACATTAAAAAAAGGTACTCAACAAGTCATTGAGCACCTTGCCATGTGTGTGCAAGCAGCCAAAGATAATGATGAAATTAAATTAACTGCAGATGCTCAAACAGTCACAGAAGAGCTCTATTATTTATGGATAGGTGCCACCCTGATGACAAAAGTTAATCACACCCCGTCTGCGCTTGAGTTAGCAATGAGTGCCACACTAAGTAAGCTCGGGCTCAGAAATCATAACTGATCATCATAATTATATTTACCCAAATCATAGACGACTGGTCTATTAAAGACACTCAGAGGTATGACAGATGAATAATTTCAACTTTTATAATCCAACACGCATTGTTTTCGGACAGGGCCAGATCGCTGAACTGGCCAATCTAGTCCCCGAAGATGCAAGAGTTTTAGTTTTATTTGGCGGGCAAAGTGCACGTAAAAATGGCACATTAGATGAGGTTCTAATGGCACTGAATGGACGCCATGTGGAGGAGTTTGGCGGCATTGAAGCCAATCCCAGTTACAGCACACTCATGCGTGCAGTTGAGCAAATTCGTCAGCATGAATTGAACTATTTATTAGCTGTGGGTGGTGGCTCAGTCATAGATGGAACCAAGTTTGTCGCTGCTGCTGTTCAGTGTGAGGGCGATGCATGGCAGGAAATTCTGGTGAATCATGCCACAAATATTGATAAAGCCTTACCATTTGGCTCCGTACTGACCTTACCTGCTACGGGTTCAGAAATGAATGCCAACTCTGTGATTACACGTTATGAAACTCACGAGAAACTGGCCTTTAGCAGCCCGCTGGTGTATCCGACATTTTCAATATTGGATCCTACTAAGGCCTATACCCTCCCCCCTAGACAACTCGCCAATGGTGTCGTCGATGCCTTTACGCACATCATGGAGCAATATCTGACGTATCCGGTAAATGCGGCCGTACAGGATCGTTTCGCTGAAGGTTTATTGCAAACACTGATTGAGATTGGACCTAGTTTGCTTGAAACACCCGATGACTATGACCTTCAAGCTAATTTTATGTGGACGGCTACCTTAGCTTTAAACGGCTTGATTGGAGCTGGTGTGCCGCAGGATTGGGCAACGCATATGATCGGTCATGAAATTACCGCTCTGCATGGCTTGGACCATGCTCAGACATTGGCGATTTTATTACCTAGTGTGCTTCACGAACAGCGTGCAAAAAAATCCGACAAATTACTGCAATATGCACAGCGGGTATGGGGCTTGGAAGATGGTAGCGATGATGACCGAATTAATCTTGCCATCACAAAAACCCGCGATTTTTTTGAACGAATGGGGGTAAAAACGCATCTGACTGATTATCAGATCAGTGCCGATGCAATTCCAGCGATGGTCCAACAGCTCGAGCAGCATGGTCTTACACAGCTTGGTGAACACAACGATATCGATCTGGAAAAAAGCCAACACATTCTACAAGCAAGCCTATAAATATAAGGAGCGCCTTATGACAAAAACTATTCAATTTTCTGAGGCCGGTGAGCCATCTGTTTTATCTATTATTGATGAATCTGTGCCTGCTCCCGCGGCAGACGAAGTGCAGATTAAAGTCCATGCTATTGGTCTTAACCGTGCTGAAGCTATGTTCCGCCGTGGCCAATATCTCGAAGCACCGACATTCCCTGCACGCATAGGCTATGAATGTGCTGGCACAGTCAAAGCGGTTGGCGAAAATATTAAACACATCAAAGTGGGCGATGCGGTCAGTACTATTCCCAATTTCTCTATGAATCAATATGGAAGCTATGCAGAGCTGACAAATATGCCGATCACGGCTGTCACCCCACATCCTGAAAATTTAAGTTGGGAACAAGCGACATCAGTATGGATGCAGTATCTAACAGCATATGGTGCCCTGATTGATATTGCCAAAATGAAAGCCGATGATTTTGTCTTAATCCCTGCTGCATCCAGCAGTGTCGGACTCGCAGCGATACAGTTATGTAACTTGATGGGTGCTACGCCAATCGCCATGACTCGAACGGCTGATAAAGTCGAACAACTTCACCAGCTTGGTGCCGAGCACGTGATTATCAGTGAACAGGATGATGTGGTTGATGCCGTCATGGCCATCACTGAAGGTCGTGGTGTGAATATCGTATTCGATCCGGTAGCTGGCCCTATGCTAAGTACGTTAGCTGAAGCTTGCGCCCCACTAGCCATGATTTTTCAATATGGTGCACTGAGCGCAGACCCCACGCCTTATCCATTATTCACGGCATTACAGAAAGGCCTCACGATTCGTGGCTACACCTTATTTGAGTTTACCAGTGCACCAGAGCGTTTAGCTAAAGCCAAAGAAAAAATCTTTGACTGGTTAAAACATTCCCAGCTGAGCCCAGTCATAGCAAAGACATTTGATTTTGACGATATCGTGGCAGCACACAGCTATCTGGAAGCCAATAATCAATTAGGCAAAATTGTTATTACACTCTAACTCTAAGGATTCACTATGACATCAATGAATCAGCAAACAGAATCACTTTTATCGCCTATCGAACTGGGCTCTATCAGTTTGAAAAATCGCGTCATCATGGCGCCTTTAACTCGTAATCGGGCTGGTGAAGGCTTGGCTCCGACGGAAATGAATGTGGAGTATTACCGTCAACGTGCATCAGCCGGCCTCATTATTAGCGAAGCAACATTGATTTCAGCAAAAGGGATTGGCTATCCGAACACGCCCGGAATCTACAGCGAGGCTCAGATAGAAGGCTGGAAAAAAGTGACTGAAGCTGTCCACGCTGAAGGTGGAAAAATTGTATTGCAAATATGGCACTGTGGCCGGGTCTCACACTCTTCCATGTTACCCGACGGTATGAAACCACTCGCCCCTTCAGCCATCAAACCTGCCGGTGAGGTATATACCTATGAGGGAATGAAGCCCTATGAAACACCCGAGGCAATGACTGCAGATGATATCAAACAGACAATTGATGACTTCCGAACAGCCGCTTACAACGCCCTCACAGCAGGTTTTGATGGTGTAGAAGTACATTCTGCCAATGGTTATCTGCTTGACCAATTTTTGCGTGATGGCAGCAATCAGCGTACAGATGGCTATGGCGGCAGCATTGAGAACCGTGCCAGACTGACATTGGAAGTCGTTGATGAAGTTTGCAAAATCTGGGGTTCGGACCGAGTTGGGGTTCGTCTGTCACCTCTTCAGCCCTTCAATGATATGAAAGATAGTCAGCCTCAGCAGACTTTTGAGTACGTTATTAAAGCGTTAAACGCTTTCAATTTAGCGTATTTACATATCACAGAAATGGGATCAGAAAATCCGGGCATGGCAGGTCCGGCATTTGATCTGAGTTTATGTCGTGAATGGTACCAAGGTCATTACATGACCAACAGTGAATATACGTTTGATACCGCCAATGTTGCTATCAAGAGTGGTGACGCTGACTGTATTTCATTTGGCAAACTATTTATAGCGAACCCGGATTTAGTGGAAAGATTTGCCACGCAATCGCCGCTCAATACTCCGGACAGTGACTCATTCTATGGTGGTGATGCCCATGGTTACATCGACTACCCTTTTCTTACTGAACAATAACTGTCGGTAAAAAGTAATCCATTTTTAGACAATAAGTACTCCAGGTATCAGAAAAAAGCACCCTGATACCCGCATAAAAACAGTGCAGTGATGATAACAATACAGGTGTCGCTGTTCTGATCATTAAGAAATACAGACTAAAGGAGGATGTATGACATTAAAGACTATCTCTAAGCTAGTATTAGCCAGCACAGTAGGACTAATGAGTCAGGCTGTATTGGCAGATCGGGCAGATGCAGAAGCAAATCTGCACAAACTCAACTTGCCAGAAGGATTCCATATTGATGTATATGCTGAAGTCGAGGGTGCTCGTCAAATGGCATTGGGTCAATCAACAGGAACAGTCTTTGTCGGCACACGCGGTAATAATGTTTTTGCTGTTGTTGATAAAAACAAAGATCGCAAAGCGGAAAAAGTCGTCAATATTCTTGATGATTTAAAAGTAGGTAATGGCGTCGCCATGCACCAGGGTAATCTCTACGTCGCTGAGCAAAACCGTATTGCACGCTACGCTGCACCAGGTTTTGACCTGACGCTCCCATTCAAACAAATGCGTGAAGTCATTTATGACAAACTCCCGGATAAAGCCCATCATGGCTGGCGTTATATTGCTTTTGGCCCCGATAACAAACTGTATGTGACGGTCGGTGCCCCTTGTAATATCTGTAACCCTGAAGGTATCGAGGCCAGCATTATTCGCATGAATGCTGATGGCAGTGAGGCTGAGATTTATGCCAAAGGGATCAGGAATTCAGTCGGTATGGATTTCCAGCCCGACACTGGTGACTTGTATTTCACTGATAATAATGTCGATATGATGGGTGATGACACCCCACCAGGTGAGCTCAATGCGGCTCCTGAAGCGGGTATGCATTTCGGTTTCCCATTTTATGCTGGTGGCAAGGCACAACATCCAGATTGGAAAGACAAAAAAGTCCCACAAAAAGTCACCTTCCCAGTGCAAGAGTTTCAGGCACATACAGCGAGTCTGGGCCTTAAATTCTATACAGGAGACATGTTTCCAGCCGATTATAAAGGCGATGCTATTATTGCTCAGCATGGTTCCTGGAATAGAACCAGCCCTGTTGGTTACCAGTTAATGCGCGTCACTTTTGATGATAATCATCAGGTAACGGGTCAAGAAGTCTTTATTGATGGTTGGTTACAAAATGGAGAAGCCTGGGGACGACCAACCGATGTATTACAACTTTCTGATGGTTCATTGTTGATTTCAGATGACTACAATGATGTGATTTATCGTGTCAGCTATGGCGATGACAAAGCAGCAAAAGTCGCTACGTCTCGCTCAAATAGTCAAACGATCAGCGGCTTGGTGATGCCTGAATCAGCAATTGCTGCACCAGATGGACGTGTGTTTATTACTGAAATTGGTGAGTTTGGCAAAGCGGGTGATGGTAAGGTTACCGTTATTGATAAAGACGGTCAAAAGTCAACTTTAGCCACAGGCTTAAATGATCCAAAAGGCATCGATTTATGGAATAACGAACTGTATATTGCTGACGTCGATCATGTCGTGAAAGTCGACATGGATGGCAAGGTCAACGTTATCGCTGATAAGAAAGCACTTCCAGGAAAACCCGTATTCCTGAATGATGTGGAAATTGATGGTAATGGCACCATTTATGTTTCAGACAGTGGCACGGATGAAGGTGAAAACGCTGGTATCTATCAAATCACACAAGCAGGAAAAATAAGTGAAATTTTAAATACCAACTCGGCGATTAAACGCCCAAATGGCCTATTGATGGATGGTAATGACACACTATTAGTCGCCGACTTTGGTACTGGGGATCTGTACCGCACATCTATCAGTTCAGGCAAAACCGAGGCCTTAAACAAGGGCTTTGGTGGCGCAGATGGTCTGGTCAGAGACAGTAAAGGTTATCTTTACGTGAGTGATTGGCAGAATGGTAAAGTCTGGCAATTAGTTGAGCCTAAAGCGACACCTCAGCTCATCAGTGAAGACTTTGTCTCTGCAGCTGACATTGCACTATCTGCAGATGGTCAGTCAATACTGGTACCTGACATGAAAGCCGGCAAATTAATCTCTTTGCCAATTCAGTAAATCATTCTATCTATGCCCGGTGTTCACACCGGGCATTTTAAAATCCAGTGATCACATTATCAGTATCAGCGGTCTTCAAACTGGGTTGTTTAAAATAGTTATAACCATTTTTGTGCTGTGACTTCACTTCATACATAGCCAGGTCAGCATATTTAAGCAGTGATTCCAAGTTGTCGGCATTGAATGGATAAAGCGCGATACCGATACTCGCACTAATATTGACCGTGTTATAGAGCTCACATTCAATTGGTTCACGTAAAATACTCAGCAGTTTTTCTGCGATACGACTCGCTTCCAATAGGTCTGTGGTTAATCTGGCAAAAATAACAAATTCATCGCCCCCCCAACGTATCGCCACATCGTCAGCACGCACAGAACTCAATAATCGATTTGCGACTTCAATCAACACTTTGTCACCTGCTTCATGGCCAAACTGGTCATTAACGGGTTTAAAGCCATCCAAATCGATCATAAACAGGCCATAAGCAAAACGCTTAGTCTCAGCTAATGTGATGAGCTGTTCTATCTTATTTTCTCCAGCACCACGATTATATAGATTGGTTAAAGCATCAACTTCAGCCTGCCCTTTGAGTTTTTCTTCACGATTCCGACGTTCAGAGATATCTTGTAAAACAATCTCAAATGACGACGCTTTATCATCATCAGTCATAAGTGAAATAAGACAATATAGCCATCGAGTCTCACCACTGTCCTCAATTTTTATATCAACGGCACGTGACTCACCTGTTAATAAAACCTCAGCAGCAGCCGACTCTAAACGACTTTTTTCCTCATCAAAGACGGTGAAGAATGAAACGGGGTCTTGCTGAGAAATTTTTTCAAAACTTGGCTTACCAATAATATTTCTGAATGATGGGTTATGCAGTTTCATTTTGCCATCAATATCCACAATTGCGATGCCATGACTGGATTGCTCAAAGATATCTCTGAAACGGTTTTCGAGCTCTTCTACTTCCTGTCGTAGCGCTCTTTCAAGGTTGATATTGTCTTCAACCGAGCTCAATAAGTGGTTGATATCATGAGTTAATAAACCAATTTCATCATATTTGTGTGATGGCGTAGGAACCAGGCGTTGGTCACTACCAATACGAATACTATGCAAACGCCTGGCTAGGCGTTTAATTTCTGTAATGAGCTGTCTGTTAAGTAAAAAAATGATTAAGGTAATTAAAATAAATGTCTGCACAGCGATGAGAGTCACATGATTCATAGCCGTTTTTTTAGCATCGAATTGAATTAAGTCAATATTTGGGGCAACCAATAACTTTCCGACCGTTTCACCCGTAACAAAGGGTGAATCTAAATTAAACCGCAGAGTCTCAACGGGTTCATCAGGCATAATGCCACGCGTTGATAATGTTTCCTGGGTGGATTTTAGTACCACGGCTTTCACTAAATCACTGGCGGCAATGCCGTCAACTACCTCTTTAGCCAATGTGAGATCATCCAGATAGGCAGCAATAGCAGCAGTTTGGGACACCGCATGAACCAGTTGCCTCAGTTGTTTTTGACTCTGGGCAAACTCTTTTGAATAGGTATAACTATAAAATACATAGCCAGTACATAAGGCCGACACCAGGCCAGCAAGCAACAGTATTAGGGCTAAACGTGTTGCGATACTGGTACGAAGCTTAGTCAACATAACCAAGAATTTTTAATTTATCGTTCACTTTATCTGCTTCAACATAGCCAATAGCATCCGTATCTGTCTCTAAGTAGTTAATCAACTCCTTATCACTGACTTCTCTGGGCAAGGTCGCTCGTCCAGAAAAAAGTAATCGGGCTCGGTATGAATTGATTTCGTTAAGTGTTTTATTAACAAGATTGAGATAAAACAGTTTTCTCGTAGACGAGTTAAGTTTCTGGTCAAGTAAAATAATGCGCTGTCCCGATGCATAGAATGTGGTTCTTCCCATGAAAATATCAATGATTTGTTGTTTCGATAATTCATTTAAAGGATTATTTTTATTGGCCACAACAACAAGATCATCGGCAGAAGCCATGCTAGGCATCAATGATAACAGCAGTATGAATGATACGAATAACGTCTTCATCAGAATATAAAATCCATGGTCAGACTAAACGTATTAAAACTGTGTTGCTTATCTATAGGGTTTTTCTGCTCGAAAATAAAATCGCCATATTTTTCAACCCAGGTTCTGTCCCACTGCGCTTTTAATGACACTCTCTGTGACACATCCCAACGCGCACCAATACCAATACTTCCCTGATCGGTATACATAGCATTGCTCGCAGCCTGCGTAATAGCTTGTAGTTGCTGATAAGCGGGAATAAAGGCCGGCGCTGATGTTATCTTCTCTCTACTGCCAAGCGTTTTAAATTTACTGACGATAATATACGGTGTGATTGAACCGAAACGATGACCCACGCTGAGGTATCCGGAAGCATATTTATCTTGAACGCTGGTTTCCGCTTTCACTAAGCTGAGTTCACTTTGAATCAACCAGTTATCTTTGTCATAGCTAACGCCAGCGGCTAAATATTTAAGCCAGGTATCATTGATAGAAAATCCAGCCAGTGAAGCCGCTTCAGGCCAGCCAAATTCTGATGCTTGTATTAAAGCCTCATCAAGTGCCGCTACAGGATCTGCCTTATCATTAATCTTCGCTTGAGAATACAAAACACGAAATTGCCATGTCTGATTTTCCCAACGCAGGCTTACACCATAATTGGGCTCAAAGATAACCTCTTCTGAACCATCGCTGCTGGCATAAGGGAAATGACTACGTCCTCCCCAGATAGAGGTGGTCAGCATTCCATCAGCTAGCCTGGAGTGATGTTTTAACTCAACACCATCATATTTATCACTGGCGATCTGGCCATAGAACTCAACTGGATGATGAGCCCATAAGTTAGCAAACCCCACGTTCTTATATTCAGATGACATAAAAACGCCATTCGGCATGCGGCCTATATTCAGCTCAAAAGCATCATTTATATGGTAGGAAAAAAAAGCTGACTCAATACTTCGGTTCAGGGAGTTTTCTGGTCGTTTTTCTAATAAGAACTGCGTCGTGAATGTCAGTTTGTGGTTAAACGCATAGTCCAGCTGCATTCCCAAATTAGAAGCAGTCGTCCAATCAAACCCTTTATCGAAGCCTTCTTGTTCAATCGAATGTCGATAATAAATATCATCACTATCGTTATAGACAAGACCAAGTGAACCATAACCGTTGATGTGAAAATTATCGATACCGGTATCAAATGCAGTTGCTTGAAATGGATATGTGATTATCCACAACAACAATAGATATAAACGGTATCTGAGCTCGAACAACTTAATACTCTCACTTTCACGACTTAATTAACGAATTCCCATAAGAATTATATAGATATTTTCCTCAAATTTGTTATGCAAAACTCAATTTCAAGGTATAGCTGGTCATTACGCTAGTTACTCACAATTTCTGTGGAAAATAATGTGGATAACTTTCTAGTAAATCTGTAAGTGTTTCTTTTATGGCAACCTTTATGATGTGGTTAAATTTTAACCAACGAGAAAATCAGCCGAAAAATGTTGATATATCTAGGTTTATGAAACAGACATGATCAGTATTCCAGAAATAATCGTATTCTTTTTACTCACAATTTCAGTGGATAAGCATGTGCATAACTTTCTGGTAAATCTGTAAGTGACTCTTTTATGACAAGCTTTATGACTTGGTTATTTTTTAACCAATCCCATTTTCGCATAGCAAAGTCATCGTTGAAGATGGAAGATCAAAAAGAAGTAAACTCGATAAAGGAATCACTTATTCACCTTACTCACAATTCCAGTGGATAAGCATGTGGATAACTTTCTGGTAAATCTGTAAGTGTTTCTTTTATGACAAGCTTTAAGGAATGGTTAAAATTTAACCAGCACCTATTAAAATGGCTATGGAAAGAAACGCATTATTGAAGATGTTCAAACACTTAATAATGCCCTCTCACGCCCTAATAAAATCTGTTTACGCTCAACACCCCAGCGATAGCCTGAAAGGTTGCCGTTTTTATTCACAATACGATGACAAGGAACCAGTAATGCCAGTGAATTCGCGGCACAAGCATTGGCAACGGCTCGCACTGACGAAGGCCGACCAAGCATCATTGCGAGCTCAGTATACGTTCTGGTTTGTCCAGCAGGTATTTGCAATAAGGTATTCCATACTGACTTTTGAAACGATGTACCTTCCATCTGAATGGGCAAATCCAGCTCGCCTGTTGGCGCTTCAATATAGTTTAAAATCTGGATTAAATAATCCGTTAATAAGGTATCGTTTTCCTGCTGTTTTGCATGTGGATATTTTTCCAGCAGGTGCTCAACTAACCTGTCTGGATCGTCAGCCAGTGCCACAAAACAGATACCATTGTCATTGCCAGCCACCAGAAGACAGCCGAGGCTGGAAATACCTAATTCATAAAACACCATGAACTTGTCCTCCCTATTGAATGTATTTTTCATATAACATATAAAGCTCTGAACTAAATCGTATTCATCATTGCCAGAGACATGATTGAATACTGAGGAGTGAACCATTGAAAATTTCTAGCTCATTGCTTTTTTTATGCATGTGCCCTGCTGTATTCGCTGGTAATTTGAACTATCAGTTTAGCGGAGATAGTTTACAAAAATTATATGCTGAGCTTCATTATTTACGTGAAGTAGGTATCGAAATTCATCAAAAATACGATGTGAAAAAAAACCCAGATCAGCTTCGCTTTTGTAAGGGTGAGTACGGTTTTATTTCTACACGTGCAAAATCCACCATTGGTATTGCAAACCGTTTGACCAGTCCACACAAAGATGAATATATCGCCGCTGGCTGGAAAGCCTATGAATGCAGTCAGTGTAGTGGTAATATCGAAGCATGTGATGCAGTGCCTCCAGTACTTGAAACCATAAAAGCAGAATTCAAAGAAAAACAAAACGCGACTGAATAAACTAGTGAAAAAAGTAACGACACATTTCCTACTGCTGTGCATGACGCTGATGATGACTTTGTCATCATGGTCAGCGCACGCAGAAAAAGCAGAAATGCGTTCAGATATGGCTCACTCTTCATCGCACTCAATTCAATCTTCTGATTCTGACCAACACTGCGCAGAAACGATATCCAAAGATTGCAAGCATTGTATGAATATGGGTCACTGCCAATCCAATCATCATAGCTGTTTCAACACGGTAACTCTGCCATCAAAGAGCACTTTATCCACTAATCAGCCTCTGTTAACTCTACTCACCGTGAGTCAGATTGAAGCAAAGCCGACAGAGCAACACAACTCCCTGTTCAGGCCCCCTATAAGTTCATAACTCCCACCCCCTCATTACCATGAGGCCTTAGCACATCTGTGCTTATATCATTATTAATGATTGGTGAAGCTTATGAATCGATGGAATAGTTCCATTACTGTGTGGCTGGTTTTACTGCCACTAATTTCCCTTATACCAGCAGCTTATTCGGATGAAGATACGCCATATAGTATCGAACAGACACAGGCTGTATTGCCCTTAGATATCGCCATCACTTTGGCAGAGCAGTCCAACCCGGGACTTGCCCAGCGTCAGGCTCAGGCTGAGGCGATGTCTGCCCTTCCCTCACAACTTGGCAGCCTGCCGGATCCAATGATCAGCATGGGACTGGTTAACTTACCGACAGATAGTCTCAATACCTCGCAAGAAGCTATGACACAATGGCAATTAGGTATTAGTCAGGAGATTCCATTTCCCGGCAAGTTAGCGCTGAAACAACAAGCGGCCACTGAACGAGCCAGTGCCAGCGCGTTTATGACGACAGAGTATAAACAGCAGCTAATTAAATCTATAACAAGCTACTGGTGGCAATTGTTTTATCTGGAAAAGACGTTGTCGGTAATTTCCAGCAATAAAACGTTGCTTAAACAATTTATCGATATTGCTGAAACAAAATATCGTGTCGGACATGGTCTGCAGCAGGATGTACTGCTGTCTCAACTGGAATTATCCAAACTCCTCAACCGTGAGATTGAGTTAAACAGTCAACGTGAACAGTTGGTTATCACACTCAATACCTTACTTAGCCGACCTACGCATACGCCCATTCAGCTTCCAGCCTTTCAGAACATCGACACCACACTCCCCGATATTAAACCTATCGCGGACATTCTCCATCTCGCGAAACAAAACAGGCCGTTTCTACAACAGCAAAAACACCTGATTGCTGCAGCAGCAGAAGATAAAGCCTTAGCTGAAAAAAACGTGTTACCTGATTTTAAAGTTTCGGCAGCTTATGGTCACAGACAAGGCAATAATCTGGATGGCTCTGATCGCAGTGACATGCTGTCACTGCAAGTCGGTATTAGCGTGCCGTTATTTGCCGATCGAAAACAAAAAATGGCCATTTCACAAAAAAACAGTGAATTAAAACAACAACAGTTCGCCTATCAGGATAGCTGGAATCAAGTTCAGGCAGAGATTGCGAATTACATGACGCAATATGAGCAGGCACGTCAGCAATATAGCTTATTAAATACAGGCATCCTGCCTCAGGCCAGACAAACCATAGCGTCAATGTTATCGGGGTATCAGGTTAACAAAGTCGACTTTCTCAATCTGGTTCGAGCACAAATCACACTTTATGACTACGAAACACAATTATGGCTTAGTGTAAAAACCGCAAAAACGGCATTAGCCAATCTCGAGGCCAGTGTAGGTAAGGACACTTTTTATGAATAAAACAACGTCTGTATTTATTAGTTTAATCAGTGGTTTATTAATCGGTACCGGTGGTTTAATGGCATATCAACACTTGTTCAGCCCACCAGCTGTGAAAGCAGAAGCTACACAGAAACCCGCCAAACCATTGTATTACCGTAATCCAATGAACCCGGAAGTCACCTCGCCTGTTCCAGCTAAAGACCACATGGGAATGGACTATATACCGGTTTATGAAGACGAGGCCTCTGCACCAGTAAAAGCAGGTACGGTTAAAATTGATCCGGTCACCGAACAGAATATTGGTGTTCGTACCGCAACGGCCAAACTTTCCAGCTTATCGCACCTTATCCGTACTGTCGGTAAAGTGACCTATGATGAGGAGCGCATATCTAAACTTCATCCCAAAACTGAGGGGTGGGTTGAAAAGCTTTTTGTTGATAAGACCGGTACTCAAGTCAATAAAAACACGATGTTATTGAGTGTATATTCGCCACAACTGGTCACCAGCTCACAGGAATACTTACTGGCGATTAGCAGTGCAAAAACGCTGGAAAACAGTCCTTTCGATGATATCCGTCGCAGTGCTGAGCAAATGGTCGTTTCAGCACGGGAACGTCTGGCATTGCTGGATGTGCCAAAGCATCAGATTCACGATATGGTGAAAACGGGCAATATACCCAAGGCGCTTCATATCCACTCCCCATTCACAGGGACAGTGATTAATATCGGCGCACGTGAAGGTCAATATGTCACACCACAAACAGAGTTATATATGCTGGCTGATCTCAGTAAAGTCTGGGTGATCGCACAGGTCTATGAGTCAGATCTGCCCTGGGTCGGTGAGAACGATACGGTTGAAATGCAATTAACGGCCATTCCAGGAAAAACCTTTAAAGGCACCCTCTCTTATATATATCCCTATGCTGAAGCGGCAACCAGAACCATTAAAGTGCGTATGGCATTTGATAATCCGGATTTGCTATTAAAACCGGACATGTTTGCCAATGTCACCATTCATACCAAAAATCAGCCTGAGGCCATTACGGTACCGACTGAAGCCATCATTCGCTCAGGTGATAAAGAACAGGTATTTATTATGAGAGCAGCGGGCCAGTTTGAACCGCGTATGGTCACTACCGGATTAAGTGCCGATGGCAGGACACAAATCCTAAATGGCGTGAAGGTGGGAGAAGAAGTGGTGACGTCTAGTCAGTTTTTGATTGATTCTGAGTCTAAACTTAATGAAACGACTGAGAAAATGCGTGCAATCGACGCCCCCGCTTATGATGAAATGCAAGATCATCAACAAAACATGATCGAACAGGACATGCCAGCACCCACATCATCGTCAATGAACATGCCAGAGATGGAGCATCATCACCATGATTAAATCCATCATCGATCTGGCATTACGTGAAAAGCTACTGGTTTTACTGGCAGCAGGTTTTTTGGTCGCCTCCGGTGTCTGGAGTCTGAAAAATGTCTCTTTGGACGCCATTCCAGACCTATCTGATGTTCAGGTGATTGTCTTTACACAATATCCGGGACAAGCACCACAAGTCGTTGAAGATCAAGTGACCTATCCTTTAACGACCGCCATGTTAGCTGTGCCTAAAGCCAAGTCTGTACGGGGCTATTCCTTTTTTGGTCTCTCATTTGTTTACATTATTTTTGAAGACAATACTGATATGTATTGGGCCCGGTCACGGGTACTGGAATACCTGAATTATGTCAGTAACCGTCTCCCAGAAAACGTATCGCCAAGCCTCGGACCTGACGCTACCGGTGTTGGCTGGGTATATGAATATGCCTTAGTTGATAAAAGCGGTCGTCATGATTTAGCACAATTACGCTCCATACAGGACTGGTATTTACGTTATCCGCTGCAAACCGTAGATGGTGTGGCTGAAGTGGCTTCGATTGGTGGTTATGTCAAACAATATCAAATCGAAGTGGATCCCAATGCCCTGCTCAATTACCACATTCCATTATCCAAAGTGAAAACAGCCATTCAGCGTTCGAATAGTGATGTTGGCGGTAAGCTAATTGAAATGGCAGAAACCGAATACATGGTGCGTGGATTGGGTTACATCCAGTCACTTGATGATATTCGCTCAATTTCCGTCAGTGTGACTGAAGATGGCACGCCAATTCGTCTGGCAGATATCGCTAATATTCACTACGGCCCTGATTTACGCCGCGGACTCGCTGAGCTGAACGGCGAAGGTGAAGTTGCAGGCGGTATCGTCGTTATGCGTTATGGTGAAAATGCACTGAGTACCATTAATAACGTAAAAGTAAAACTTAAAGAACTGGAAAAAAGCCTGCCAGCTGGTGTGGAAATACAGCCCGTCTATGACCGCAGTGATCTGATTCATCGTGGTGTGAATAATCTTAAATACAAGCTGCTGGAAGAATCGCTTATTGTCAGCTTCATTTGTATTATTTTCTTATTCCATGCCCGTTCTGCACTGGTAGCAATTGTTACTTTACCCATTGGTATATTGATGGCATTTATCGTAATGCACTGGCAAGGGATTAATGCCAATATTATGTCGCTTGGCGGCATAGCTATTGCGATAGGTGCGATGATTGATGGTGCCATTGTGATGATTGAAAATGCACATAAACACTTGGAAAAAGCCGCAACTGAATTAGGCAGAAAGCTCTCTTCATCTGAACACTGGCAAGCGATAGCAACTGCCTCTAAAGAAGTGGGACCGGCTTTATTTTTCTCGCTTATGATTATCACCGTGTCTTTTCTGCCGGTATTCACACTCCAGGCTCAGGAAGGCCGCTTATTCAGTCCCTTAGCATTCACCAAAACGTATGCCATGGCTGCGGCAGCTATTCTGGCAATAAGTTTAGTACCTGTTTTAATGGGATTACTGATTCGCGGCAATATTCTTGCTGAAGCCAAAAACCCGTTGAATCGTTTATTGCACGGCATTCATCGGCCTATTCTGAAATTTTGTATTCATTATCGTTTTCCCGTATTGCTCATCACCATATTGCTGTTAGCTGTCAGTATCATTCCCATACAGCGAACAGGCAGTGAGTTTATGCCACCGCTCGATGAGGGTGATATTTTGTATATGCCGACTACCTACCCCGGCCTGTCCATCTCTAAAGCTCGGGAGTTAGTGCAGCAAACAGATAAGATTCTCCATACCTTTCCCGAAGTGGCTTCGGTGTTTGGTAAAGCTGGTCGCGCTGAAACAGCCACAGATCCGGCTCCGTTATCCATGTTCGAAACGACTATTCGTTTAAAACCGCGAGAGCAATGGCCAGACCCTAGTAAAACCACACGGCAACTGATGAATGAAATGGATGAAGCCATTCAGTTTCCAGGTCTGACCAATAGCTGGACAATGCCCATTAAAACAAGGCTGGATATGTTATCGACAGGCATCAAAACACCGGTCGGTGTAAAAATCAGTGGTCCCAGCTTAACCGAACTCAATACGTTAACGGCGCAAGTTGAACAACTGCTCAACACACTCCCTGAAACCTTGTCTGCATTTGGTGACAAAGCGACAGGTGGGTATTTTGTTGATATCAATATCAACAGAGATGAAATTGCGCGTTATGGTTTACATATTGGTGATGTTCAAGATGTCATTCAGACAGCCATTGGTGGTATGAATGTCACCTATACGGTTGAAGGCCTGGAGCGATATCCCGTCAATTTGCGTTATCCACGGGATATGCGTGATAACTTAAATGAGCTTAAGCGCACCCTGATATCAGCACCAACCGGCGCCCAGATTCCATTATCACAACTGGCCGATTTAAGTCTGAAACGGGGTGCCCCAGTCATCAAGACAGAAAACTCACGGCCCAATGCCTGGGTCTATATTGATATAAAATCCGATGATATCGGCGGCTATGTAGAGAAAGCACGTCAATTGATTGATGAAAAGGTATCGCTGCCACCGGGTTATACCCTCAGTTGGTCAGGGCAGTTTGAGTATATGCAACGTGCCGCAGAGCGACTTAAGCTGGTGATTCCTCTGACACTGTTACTTATCTTTTTATTGTTATACCTCAACTTCCGTAATATTCGGTCACCGCTTATTGTGATGCTGTCGATCCCGTTTGCCAGCATTGGCGGTTTATGGTTGCTGTATTGGCTTGGATTTAACTTCTCTGTTGCCGTTGCTGTCGGTTTTATTGCACTAGCTGGCGTTGCCGCTGAGATTGGTGTGTTAGTTCTAACCTTTATCGATCAGAAGATAGATGAAGTCAGGAAACAGAACCCACAACAAAAACTCACCAAAGAGGCTATCTGGCAAGCTGTGTTTTCAGGCAGTGCAGAAAGAGTCCGTCCAGTTGCCATGACCGCTATCGCCATTACCGCTGGCCTGCTGCCCATTTTATGGAGTCATGGTACCGGCAGTGATGTGATGCAGCGCATTGCTGCGCCTATGGTAGGCGGAATGATTTCCGTTACCGTATTAGCGCTGTTTGTTTTACCGTTAATTTATGGTCTGGTTTTACAGTTTATTGAGCGTCGAAAATAGATGTGTAATGCAAACATAAATCAGACATTAAATGCCGCCAGTATTGCACAGGGTTTGCTTTCTCCGCCTACAGCGCAGTTACCAGCTAAACGTTTGAGGCTATCACGAGCTTGCTGCATGTCGGCTATTTTGGCGTCCAGCTCTTGTAAACGTCGCATGGCTAGTTGATATGCGCGGTGATGATCTTGTGTCGAATCAAGCCCTATGAGCTCTTTAATTTCACGTAAAGTAAAGCCTGCTTCCTGTGCTTTACGTATGAATTTGAGACGGCGCAAATCATGCTGCCCATATCGACGAATACCACCAGCGCTATCAGGCGTATCAAGTAACCCTTTGCGTTGATAATAACGGACGGTTTCCACCGTCACATTGACTTGTTTGGCGAACTGGCCGATGGTCCAACTGTCTTTTTTCATAAGGATATTGACTCTGTACTATGGTACGTACTTTATAGTCTAACCAAGCTCATAAGTTTAATCATCACCATTACTGTCAATTGGGTAGAAAACAGCAATACCCTATTGATAAAACAATTATTTCAGGAGAAGACAATGGCGACTGATCCCGTATGTGGTATGCAGGTTGATGAAACCTCTGCAAAATACCAAACCAGCTATAAGCATAAAAATTATGCCTTTTGCTCTCAACACTGCTTAAATAATTTTAAGGCGGATCCCGAGTTTTATCTTAATAAGCCTGAAACAGAGTATGCAAAAAGCTGTTGCAGCGGCAAACATGATCATCAGCCTAGTTCAGATAAACACCAGCATACTCATGCCGATGCCAAAGGCGACTATATTTGCCCCATGTGTGAGGGTGTTCGAAACGATGGGCCTGGCAGTTGCCCGAAATGTGGTATGGCATTAGAACCTGAAAACCCCGTTTCAACTAACCAGAAAACCGAGTACACCTGCCCAATGCACCCGGAAATCATACAGGATGAACCTGGTGACTGTCCGATTTGCGGTATGGCGTTGGAAGCTACCACCGTTGAAGTCGAGCCGGATAACAGCGAATACAAAGACATGTTAAAACGCTTCATTATTGGTGGGCTATTAGCATTACCTGTGTTTTTAATTGCCATGTTACTGGAAATGGCCCCATCATTTTTTCCAGTAAATACCAGTATCCAACAATGGCACTGGGCTGAGTTTATACTCGCTACACCTGTTGTGTTCTGGGCTGGCTGGCCATTTCTGGTGCGTGCTGTGCAATCAGTAAAAACTGGCCACTTAAATATGTTCACCCTGATCGGACTTGGCGTGAGTGTCGCCTGGACATACAGCATCATTGCATTGCTCTTTCCTGGCGTATTTCCAGCAAGCATACAACACGACGGTGTGGTAGCCGTTTACTTTGAGGCTGCCGCCGTCATCACGGTGTTGGTATTATTGGGTCAAGTATTAGAATTGCGGGCTCGCAGCCAAACCAATACTGCCATCAAACTATTAATGGATTTGGCGCCAAAAACAGCACGAAAAGTCACCGACTGTGGCCATGAAAAAGATATCCCACTGGATCAAGTCAAAGTGGGTGACAAATTACGGATTCGTCCTGGTGAGAAAATTCCTGTTGATGGCTTGGTCATCGAAGGCGAAAGTCACATTGATGAATCCATGGTCACAGGCGAAGCCATGCCGGTGAATAAAAAAGTCGATGACAAACTGGTTGGTGGCACAGTCAACGGCACTGGCAGTCTATTAATGCAGGCTGAAAAAATTGGCAGTGACACCCTACTCTCACAAATCGTGAAAATGGTAGCTGAAGCACAACGTTCCCGGGCACCAATACAAAAACTGGTCGATAAAGTCGCCGCTTATTTTGTACCGACCGTGATTGCGGTGGCCGTTATTACGTTTATTGTCTGGTTTGTAGTCGGTCCCGATCCAAAACTGGCACATGCTTTAATCAATGCCGTGGCAGTGTTAATCATTGCCTGCCCTTGTGCTCTAGGTTTGGCGACGCCGATGTCAATTATGGTGGGCACCGGCCGTGGTGCAGCTCATGGTGTGTTGATTAAAAATGCTGAAGCCTTAGAGAGTATGGAAAAAATCGACACGCTGGTTGTTGATAAAACTGGCACCTTAACTCAGGGTAAACCTCAACTGTCTGCCATTGAAGCCGTTGATGGCTTTGAAAAAAATGCTTTATTGCAGTGGGCTGCCAGCCTGGAGCAACATAGCGAACATCCGCTGGCAACCGCATTAATTGCGGCAGCAAAAAAACAAAATCTCTCACTTGCTGAAGCCAAACAGTTTCAGTCACATACCGGTCAGGGAATCAGTGGCAGCGTTGATGGGAAATCTATTTTGTTTGGCAATAAAGCCTTGATGCAAGCCAATAAGGTTGATGTCAGTGGGCTTGAATCACGAGCAGAAGCACTACGTCAGCAAGGTGACAGCGTGATGTTACTGGCTGTAGACGGTCAAGCAGCTGGACTAGTTGCCGTCGCAGATCCGATTAAAGACACCACCAAAGCCGCTATTGATGCCTTGCATAAAGAAGGTATCCGTATTGTGATGCTGACCGGTGACAATCATGTCACAGCCAATGCTGTGGCAAAACAGCTGAACATTGATGAAGTGCATGCCGATGTGCAACCGGAACAGAAAAATCAGCACATTAAAGATTTGCAAAGTCAGGGACGTATTGTCGCGATGGCTGGTGATGGCATTAACGACGCCCCTGCTCTTGCTCAGGCAAACATTGGTATTGCAATGGGCACAGGCACCGATGTTGCTGTTGAAAGCGCTGGCATGACTCTAGTGAAAGGTGATTTAAGGGGTATTTATCAGGCGCTCAAACTGAGTCGGGCCACCATGAAAAATATCCGCCAAAACCTATTCTTTGCTTTTGTCTATAACTCACTGGGGGTGCCTGTGGCCGCCGGGATTTTATATCCATTTTTTGGATTATTGCTTTCGCCTATGGTCGCAGCCGCCGCGATGAGTCTCAGCTCAGTATCCGTTATTGGCAATGCTTTACGCTTACGCCGGTTAAAGTTATAAGCTTTTCAGAAGCTTAAACTTGTTCTTCTCTAAAGCAGAGTCATGGTCTTGTGGCTCTGCTTTTTATATCTCATGTGACCAATTACCTCTCATCATGCGTACTCATGTTAATCTCTGCCATGTAGACAAGCTTAACCACAATAAAATGGTATAACTCAGCGCTTATGGAGAGAATTATGCGATTAGAATCACTCGCCTTACATCACGGTTATGAATCTGAACCGACGACTAAATCAGCTGCCGTTCCTATCTACCAAACGACCTCATATACGTTTGACGATACTCAGCACGGCGCTGATTTATTTGACCTGAAAGTTCCGGGCAATATTTACACACGAATTATGAACCCAACCAATGACGTGCTGGAAAAACGTCTTGCCGAGATGGAAGGCGGTATTGCTGGTCTGGCCGTGGCATCCGGCATGTCAGCGATTACCTATGCTATCCAGGCGATTGCGGAAGCAGGTGACAATATTGTCAGCAGCACTCAACTCTATGGCGGTAGCTACAACCTGTTTGCACATACCTTCCCGCGACAAGGGATTACGGTGCGTATGGCCTCTTTTGACGATTACGACAAAATCGAAAGCCTGATTGACGAGAAAACCAAAGCCTTATTCTGTGAATCAATTGGTAACCCTGCCGGTAATATCGTTGATATACAGCGTTGGGCTGAGATTGCTCATCGTCATGGTGTACCGTTAATTGTCGATAATACAGTAGCCACACCTTATCTTTGCCGTGTTTTTGATCATGGTGCAGATATCGTCGTGCATTCATTAACCAAATACATCGGCGGTCATGGCACAACAGTTGGCGGCATGATTGTCGACTCAGGTCGTTTTGACTGGGTGGCGAATAAAGATCGTTTCCCGATGCTTAACGAACCTGATCCTTCTTACCATGGCGTGGTCTATACAGAAGCATTAGGGCCTGCCGCCTATATTGGTCGTTGTCGTGTCATTCCGCTGCGTAATACGGGTTCAGCCTTGTCTCCTCACAGTGCCTTTTTATTAATGCAGGGTCTTGAAACCTTGGGTTTAAGAATGGAACGTCACTGTGAGAATGCACTGAAAGTCGCTAATTATTTGCAACAACACCCTAAAGTGGAATGGGTCAATTACGCGGCTTTAGAAAACAGCCCCTATCATGCGGTCTGCCAGAAAATTACCAAAGGTCAGGCTTCCGGTATTCTCAGCTTTGGCATCACCGGAGGCAAAGAAGCAGGTGCCCGCTTTATTGATGCTTTGCAGATGATTTTACGTCTGGTCAATATTGGTGATGCAAAATCACTGGCCTGCCACCCTGCTACCACCACTCATCGTCAGTTAAACCCGGAAGAGCTGGCCACCGCAGGCGTATCAGAAGACTTAGTGCGTATTTCGGTCGGGATTGAGCATATTGACGACATTATTGCTGATATCGCTCAGGCACTGGAAAAAGCATAAAAACAGCTTTATTTATCTCAACCTGATCTCACGGTCAGGTTGAGCATATTATTTTTTTATTGCCACTCGCCACACTTATAATGGCATCTCATTAAGTTGAGAGCGCTCTTCGTGCCATAACCAACGCCCATCAAAAAAATGACTAAACGCTCACCTAACAAAGGTTTACATCCTAGAAACCTTCATAATCACGGTTATGACTTTCTTGAATTGATAGCCAGCCATCCCCCCTTAGACGCTTTTGTATTCACCAATGATTTTGATCATTTATCTATCGACTACAGTGATGCTGAGGCCGTCAAACAACTAAATGCCGCTCTGCTGGCACATCATTATCAAATCAAGGACTGGGCTATCCCCGATGGTGCCTTGTGCCCGCCGATTCCTGGACGCGTCGACTATATCCACTACATAGCTGATTTATTAGGTGTTACAGATCGCACTAGCGATATCCGAATGCTCGATATAGGTATTGGCGCCAATGGCATTTATTCTCTGTTAGCCAGTCGGTGTTATGGCTGGCAATGTGTGGGCAGTGATATCAATGAAACGTCACTCAACAATGTCGCCACCATACTCGATAACAACAAAACATTAGAAACACAGGTGACACTGCGTCATCAGCCAAATCCACATCACATATTTGAAGGCATCATTAAGCAAGGTGAGCGATTTGATGTGAGCGTGTGTAATCCGCCTTTTCATGCTTCTGCTGAAGCAGCATTAAAAACGCATCAACAAAAACAACATAATTTAAAGCTAAAAACCAATAAGCCTACATTGAATTTTGGCGGTTCAGCAGCCGAATTATGGTGCAATGGTGGTGAGAAATTGTTTCTCAAAAAGATGATTCGTGAGAGTCAGGCGTTTGCCGAGCAATGTCGTTGGTTTACGAGTCTGGTGTCAAAAATTGAGAACGTAAAACCCGCAATCAAGTTAATTCAAAAACTGGGCGCTACTGAGGTAAAACAAATTGATATGTATCAAGGTAACAAAATCACACGTATCCTCGCCTGGACGTTTAATTAAAACGGTCAGCAGTCGCTAACGAACCTTCACTAAGTTGCGACCAGCCGCTTTCGCCTCGTACATAGCTTCATCCACCTTGTTTATGGCATCGTCAACACTATAGGCGGGATCAAGGGATGTGACACCAATCGAGGCCGTTACTTGTAATGTGTTACCTTCTTTATCGTAAATAATCTGCTGTTCTGCAACCATGCTGCGAATACGCTCTGCCACATGTTCGACTTGTTCTAATGTGGTATTGGGCATGCAAATCAGGAATTCTTCGCCACCGTAGCGATAAAGCTGATCATAAGGTCTCAATACGTGCTGTAAACATGCGACCGTTTTAATCAATACCTCATCGCCGACTGAGTGCCCGTAGTTATCATTCACCTGTTTAAAGTGGTCAAGATCGAGCATAGCCAATGCGCTGGGTTGTTGGCTTCGTTTTGCCAGAGCATGCTCTTTATTCAGTTCAGCCTGCATACCGGCTCGCGTCTGAGCCCCAGTTAAGGGATCCAGGTTCTGGACCAAATCGGCGAACTCGTGACGTAATGCCTGGAACTGTGTCCGCATCTTTTCAAGCTCATCGTTAAACTCATCAAACAAGCTCACTGGAATCCCTTGATCAGACACGACAAGCTCAATCAGTTGCTTCGCTTTTCTGTGCATCTTTTCATGGGCTATTTCCAGAGACACAAAGGTGGGATGCTCCTGAATCAGCTCGATATGTGAGGTGTACAACCACTCACCAAATTCACATGACTTATGTGCATCATTTTTGAGATCTTTTTCATCAGGTGCCACGCGGGACACTAACACTCGCAAAAGCCGTTGATACCATTGTTGATGACTGTCTATCGCTTTATCTATTTCATCAATAACAAAGCGTAATTGTTGGTGAATCACCGTTGTCATGCCTGCCCATCCGATTGGTAATGAATATAGAGCCGACGATGTCAGACTCTCATTTGACTATTCCATATTAGCGTTTGCTAAACAAGCCTTATTTGATTTATCCAGTCATGACACGTTTGATACGCTCAGCAGCTTCTACCAGCAATAACTCATCTCTTGTATAGGCAAAACGACAATGTGACTCAGCTTGGTGATGGCCAAAATCCAAACCTGGTGTGATAGCGACACCGGCTTGACTTAGCAGGAACCGGGATAAAGCCATACTATCGGGTATCTGCTCATTCAGCAGTGTTGAACAATCTGCATAAAGATAAAAAGCACCTTGTGGCGTGACGGGTATGGAAAAGCCGATATCTTTCAATAATGGCAGCAAGGTATTTCGGCGGCGCTCAAAGGCTTGGCGACGTTGTTCTAATATCGCTAAGGTATTGGACTGAAACGCCGCCAGTGCGGCATATTGCGACATGGTCGTTGGTGCAAGAAACAGATTCTGGGCTAATTTGTCCATCACTTCGGTATAGCCTTCCGGCACCATTAACCAGCCCAAACGCCATCCCGTCATACCAAAGAATTTAGAAAAGCTGTTGACGACAAACACCTGATCACTCACCGATAAGGCCGTGGGCGCGTGAAAGCCATCATAGGTAAGGCCATGATAAATCTCATCAACGACGAGATGGCCTGATTTTCTCGCGACAGCAGCAGCTAACTCCTTGAGGTCTGGTTGGGTTAACACCGTGCCTGTTGGATTAGATGGTGAAGCGACTAAAGCCATCGCGGTATTATCATCCCAATATTGCTCAATATGCTGAGCGGTGAGTTGGTATTGGTTATTCGCATTAACCGGAATACTATTGACGCGTCCTTCAACAAATCTGGCAAAGTGTTTATTGCAGGGATAACCGGGATCCGCCAACAACACCTGCTTCTGTTTCTCGAGTAACGCTCCCATTACCAAAAGTAATGCACCTGATGCGCCTGGTGTGACAATAATTCGCTCAGCATTGACCTTTACCTGATACTGCTCTTCATACCAGCCAGCAATTGCTTCTCTTAATTCAGGCAAACCACACGCTGGGGTGTAATGCGTCTTACCTTGCTTTAATGCATGTATGCCGGCTTCGATAATCGGTTGAGGTGTGTCAAAGTCGGGCTCACCCACTTCCATATGAATGATGTTCTGTCCTGCCGCTTCCAGCTGTTTAGCCTGAGACAAAATATCCATAACGTGGAAGGGAGAAATTGCGTTTGCGCGACTGGCGACTTTTTTGGTCATGCCGTATCCGTTTGAGTTTTAAGGTGAAATAATTGGCGGCTAGTTTAGCAAATTCAGCTGGTTTAACAGCAGCTATTGAAAAGGCTTGCCAATGCCCATACATAGGCGTACTAATCTACTGTTGAAAAAGATAGACAGGTGCGCGTTTCGGTGCCATGCTCTCTGGTTTTTAATCAGACTGATGTCGAGACGAAGAGAAAAAGTGATGGTTTTTTATTGTTAAATAATCAATTATCACCACACCCGTTCATCGACGTTAATTTTAATTTTGCACAAGCTGGGCGCTTCTGGTATAGATTCGCCCTTGGTTTTAGAAAGTATGAGGTTTCAAGATGGAAAACACTCAAGTCGACACTAAGATTACTCCTTACCAGGAGCAAGCAGGCGAAGAGTATATGAACGATGCTCAAGTTGAGCACTTTCGTCAGATTTTAGAAAACTGGAGAGCACAGCTTCGTGCTGAGGTCGACCGCACCGTTCATCACATGCAAGATGAAGCGGCCAACTTCCCCGATCCAAATGATCGCGCCACACAGGAAGAAGAATTCACACTTGAGTTACGCACACGTGACCGTGAACGTAAATTAATCAAGAAGATTGATGAGTCACTGGTGGACTTAGAAAAAGGTGACTACGGTTTCTGTGAGTCATGTGGTACTGAAATCGGTATTCGTCGTTTAGAAGCTCGACCAACAGCAACGCTATGCATCGATTGTAAAACTCTGGACGAAATCAGAGAAAAGAACCGCATCTGATTCGTCTGTTATAAGGCGTTGTTTCAAAGCATCAGGATTGATGCTTTAAGACCTCATACGCATAAAAAAGCCCCGATATCGGGGCTTTTTTGTATCGTCTCTTTCAACCTCTAATCATTAGAGGGCTCATAGGTATAAAGTAAATCTACACCACTTTCAGTGCCCGATTCTGCTTTTAACGCCCAGATTTTACTTAGCTGATATCGAAGCTCCACACTACTGACTGAATCAAACACGCCAATCCCGTAGCTTAGATAGAGTTTTGGTGATAAATATTTACCAATCGTCAACGCTGCATTTTCTTTACTATCACCGGTAATAGCAAACTCATCCAGACCAAACGTGTTAGCAATATCGTCACCAATCATCGCCCCATTTTGTAGGCCAATACCTGTCGCCGCTGAGGCCAATAGCGCCGCATCGGTGGCGCTGGCTTGCTCAATCGGTTTGCCTAAAATCAAATAAGATAAAATATCATCCTGACTCATATCAGGATCAGAAAATAACGTTGCCTGAGGTGCATTCACATTACCTTCAATATACAGGCCTGCAGTCACCTCTTTTGTTTCTCGTACTGCTTTAATATCCAGCTCAGGATTATCAATAGGACCAGAAAAACGAATTTTGCCATTGTCGACTTTCAATAACTGTCCATAGGCAATATAGCTTCCGTCTTTAATCGTTATCTGGCCATTACCTAGCAAGACATCATTAGGGTTACCTGACACCTGCAAATTACCCGTCAAGCGTCCCTGAAATCCCATAGCTTTGATCTGAACTTTGTCACCAAGACTGACCGTGATATCCAACTGAGTTTGTGAGGAACTCGCCTGTTCCGTTTGGGTATCTGAAATGACCTTCACATCAGTACTGGGGCTCACTGATGAGTTAAACCGAGTCGGTTCAATCTGGGCGCGTGGAATCGATACTTTCCCTGTGACTTTGGTGGCTTCCGGAGTCACTGTAATCGTCATATCGGGCTCAGCAATAACTAGTGCTTCAGGTGTGTTCATCACTTCAAGCTGTGACCCTGATACATTTGCAGTCAGCGCCCAGCCCGAGTTCTGTAGCACATATTCACCTGTGACATTGAGCTGCCCTTCACCTGATTCAGCCGTTAAGGTCATCTGAACCTTGTCAAGGTTACCGTTAATATCCGCTTGGATATTTTTCACAATAATTCCGGCATCCACCACGCTAACCTGTCCATTAGCCAACTTCGCTTTACCATCAATCTCTGGTTGCTCTATGGTTCCGCTAATACCGATATTGACATCCAGCTCGCCTTGCAAGCCTTCAATGGCCGGATGTGAAAATTGTAATGCTGACATATCCGCGATATGGGTAGTGATCTTACCTTTTAGTGCTGCCTGGTTTGGGTCGGCCATTAAAGCCTCTGCACTGGCTGTTGCTATGTCTGCATTCATGGCTGATACACCCTCTATTTGAGGTTCAATGTGCAGCTGTGCTGTGGTCTGAGTCTCATCTAACTGATACTCAATAAAGGTATTTTTCAGCGTAACGGCTTGCTTTTGTTGAAGGTCTGACTGATTAAGCTGAACAGAACCATTTTCTAGAGAAATTTTGCCTGACCCCGTCATCTTATTGTGCTTATCTGCTGCCAGGTTAAAGCGGCCTTTTAACTGTCCTTGCAGCTGCTCAAGTTCCACGGCTAGTGGCTCAAACAACGTCAAAGGTAAATCCGCAAACTCGCCTGATACTTGCCACTGTTCTTGAGAATGCATTGCAGCCAAACAGAGATTTCCTTTTTCAGACTGCCAGCAGTGACGGGGAATATCTTGCTGTTGCGCACTAAGTTGAAGCTCACCTTTTTCTCTCAGTTGCCAAACACCCGCCTGTTCATTACCAAAACTGAATTGACTGAACTGTCCTGTCCATATTTCCTTGTTCAGCTGTCCGTCTGCTGCTAAATCGAGATTGATCATGTTTGAGTCAACATTAAGCTGTATTTGGTGAGACTGTTGTTTTCCTTGCACAGCAAGCTCAATACGGTTAATGAGTTGATCGGATAGCATCAGTCCAGTAACAAGAATGTGGCTATTGATATTGGCATTAGTTTGCAGACTGACATCAATATTGCCTGAGAGTGTCTCTACTTTTGTTGTTTCAAAGGCAAGGGCTTGGCCATTAATCTCCGCCAAAATACGTGGTTGTTCGACACTACCTGTTAACTCGCCTTCACCGCTCAGTTGTCCTTGCAAGCCAGGATACAGATCTTGTAGGTCAGGTGAGCTTAATGTCCAGTCAATATCCAGGATGTCATTTTGAAGCTGTCCATTTAAACTCATCTGTGAATCACATGAGTTTGCTTTGAGGGTATCAATCCAGACATCTTCAGCTTGGGTGCGTAGTTTGGCTTCAATCGCCAGCGGTTTCTGTCTCAGTGTGCCTGATAATCTCAGCGACTCTAATTCGACGGCTAGTTGCTTATTTTTCTGGCTGACTTTTAACGGTACCTGACCGGATAAGTTACCTGGCCATTCTGGCACAATAATCCCAGGGTTGAGCTGTGTTAATGTCAGCTCACCATTCACTAAGGATTCCCCCGCCCAGGCTAACCGGCCTTGATATTCAACTTTACCCTGCCCCAACTCAACATATAATTGACTTTGCTCAAACCCTATATCGGTTTGTCCATCACCTGAGGCTTTTACCTTCATGGCGACCTCATTTACCGATAAATCAGTTTCTGAGCGTAATGTCATGCTGCTGGTATTGCCTGCTAAACTTAATCGACCTTCCCTTATATCAATAGCTAATTCACTAAGCGAGTCAGGTATGGTGATATCACGCCAATGGGCCTCAAGATCATAAGTGATTGGGGTTGATGACCAGTCAATATGACCTGCCGTATCGATATTTCCCCCCAGACCTTGCATCTCGAGTTGTTCGATTTCAAGCGATGAATCATTGCCTTCCAGCTTTGCCGTGATCGCCACGGGCTCATTCTGGTAACTTGTTACCGTATCCAGCGTAGCTTCGTAATGCTTTAATGAACCGGTTAGCATGACTTCGCCTTGCTCACTTTTTATCAACACATCGTCGCCTTGTAATGGCCACTGAAGTTGTTGCCATACCGCCTTAAGATCAAAGGCTATATCAGGTGTATTAGTATTGACCTTGCCTGCGACGGTAATGATTTTTTCGTTATCAGGGCTCGCTGTAAGCTCGATATTCCAGTCAGCCATATCGTCAGTGTTAGCTTGAATAGCTAGATCAATAGCTGGCAATTCCGGCTGTTTCGCCGTCAATCGCAGCGAGCTCGTCATGGTTGACAACGTGCCTTTCGCATGAAGATTGACCTTATTTAGTTCTAATGCCTGTTCAGGCACAAGTTGACTGATATCAACCACATCGGCAGAGACTGTTAATATCCAGTCCAACGAAGAGGTCAGGTCATTAACAACCAGTTTCTGCTCGGATTTAACGGGCTGCTGAACGTGCTGAGTGAGTACGAGTTGTTGTTGATTGCCGTTTATATTGCCATCGATGATGACAGTTTCAGCTAAGACATCCGAGATTTGTGCCTGATACGCCAAATCGACCGCATGTTCTGCTGTTAAGCCTATACGCCCTTTCAACTCTAGCTGTCCATCTTCGCGTTCGATGTATAGTTTTTTGATAATGACATCATCTGCTATGGTTTCAAGCTCAAGCTGGACATCTTCCAACAACGTATTGCTTGCTTCAGTTTGAGCAACAGTGACATTTTTAACACTAAGCGTTTCCAGCTTAATGCTCAAAGGTAAATGGATATCCGGCAGTTTGAAGTCAGAACTAGACTGTTCCGTCTCCTGGCTTTGTTCTGATGTGCTCAAGATCACACCATCCACAGCCACTTGTTGAATGAATAACTGGCGTTTTAATAAAGCTGATGGCTGCCATTGCAATACCACACTCTTAATCCGAACGGCGGTTCCCTGCTCTGGTTGATAACGAACATCAGATAAAGACAACTTGCCGAATAATTGGCCATTAGCTTCTTTAACATTCAGCGCCGGCACAAATGTTTGAACGATATTGAGTGATGCTTTCAGACCTGACTGAGTCGTCAAAAGCCACCCCATACTAAGAATGATGGCCACAAAAATAACAATAACACCAATAAGAATAGGCTTACGCATGTTTATAAATCCGGGCCAATAACGATGTGTAATGCAATGGGCTCATCCTTATCTGAGAGTCCCTTTGCTAAATCAACACGAATTAAACCGACAGGTGAACGCCAGCGAACACCGACACCAACGCTGTATTCAATTGGATCACTAAAACTATTAAAAGCGTTACCAAAATCAGAAAAGATAGCCCCGCCCCAGTCTTTAAGAAACATATGTTCGAGTTCCACACTACCTACCGCAAGATAGCGTCCCCCCACAACGTCACCATCAGAGTTTTCAGGCCCAAGAGATTGGTAGTCAAAACCGCGAATACTGTTATCGCCACCAGTAAAAAAGCGCAACGAACTCGGCAGCCTGTCAAAGTCGCTCACCTGAGTCGCACCAACCGATCCTCGTGTAATAAAACGGCTATTCTCACCAAACGACTGAATGAACTTACCTCTAACGACGATCTGACCGAATGTAATATCTGATAATACGGCTTCAGATGCGCCAGACAGACTCAAAGATAAACGAGCCCCGTGTTTTGTGTAGATAGTATTGTCTGCCCAAGTTCTACTCCAAGACATGCCTGGAATAAGTAGTAGTGTCGATTCACTCTCATCAGAAATATCAAAATTTTCCTGTAATACTTTGAGAGAGCCTGTCTCGTCCCAACCCCACCTATCACGTTTGTAATAACCACCAACAGCGAAGGATTCACTTTCACTAGTATCTGTATCTTGCTGTTTAAATTCAGTATTCACACCCACCGTATTAATGGTTTCACTCCAGAAAGGCATGACATAATCAGCACTGACTGTGTTGGTGACTTGTGATAATCGGGCATTCGCTTCGAGCCGGTGGCCTCGCTTGTTCACGTAACGGTTTTCCCAGCCAAGACTTAATCTTGCACCGGTGTCAGTACCGTATCCCAACCCCGCGGTATAAAGTTGTCGAGGTTTTTCTTCCAGGCTGATATCCATAGGCACTGAACCATCATCACGCTCAGCACGATTGGTTTTTACTGAAACAGAATCAAAATAACCACTGTCACTAAGATTCTTTCTTAGCGTTAATGCTTTTGTATTCAGATAGGGTTCACCTTCAGTATATGGGACTAACTTTTCCAGTAATGGCTCACCAACTACCGTGTCTGGAAACAATGTTTGACCAAACCGGTATCGAACACCTGAATCATAATGAAGATACACATTGGCGATGTTTTTTGGCACATCGACCTCAACCTCTGATTGAGTCAATTTGCCATCAAAATAACCTCGACTGATACCCAGCGTTAATATCGATTTTTTTGCAGCTTCGTATTTTTGGTGATTAAGCTGCTGGCCTGGCTCTAAGGCAAACGACTTTTTGAGTTTTATAAATTCTGGATCCTCAGCAGCCTCTCCTATAAAAGATAGATCAACCAGAGATAGCTTAACTGGCTCACCAAGAGCAATGGTATAAATGGCTTGCCAGTTGTCTTTGTCATGATGTAATTCAGCGTTGATGTCTGGCTGGTAATAACCAAATACCGTAAGCATTGTGCGCAACTCTTCAATTGCTGAGGTATGCAGTTTTTCCAGATAACGTTGATTTAAACGATCACTGTCTTTTTGTTTTTCAATTGAAAGGCCATTGAGTAAGGTCTTACTCAAGGCTTCATCTACACCGTTGATTTTTACAGTTAATTTAATAGGATCAGAGAGCGATACTGAACTAAAAAATATCAGTATAAATATGAATAATAGTCTGTAAAGAGAGGCTATTGCAGGCAAAATAATCTCGGGTTGAAAGTAAGATAGACAGCTATTATGACAGCAGAATAATGACTTGCCGATGATAAATTGAGATAGGCGTTTTACTTTTTATTGATGAACTTCTGACGATAAACGCTTGGCGCACAGCCAAAAAAACCGGTAAAGCGACGACTGAAGTGACTTAAATCACTAAAACCAAAACTGTAACAAGCATCCGTCACACTTTTACCAGCCTGCATGGCTTCTGCTGCTGCTTTTAAACGAATTTGCTGCTGAAACTCACCCGGCGTACAACCCAATTGCTTTTTAAACTCTACATACAGTCGGCTTCGACTCATACAGGCCTTACGACATAACTGATCCACATCCAGAGGATGAGCAATATTCTGCTCCAAATAATGAATCGCTGCTGTCACACCTGTCGCATCGGGAGATTGCTGGCAATAACTTAATAGGACATCACGCCCTTGTTCCCTGAGTAGTCTAATCACCAGCTCAGTAACACTGAGATCCAACATAATCTCTTTATCTGGATCATTGCGAGTGTACAAAGCCACCATTTTTTCCAGCAAATGCTGAGTATCACCCGTGTGATGTTTATGAATGATTTTGGGCTGATATTCCCACTCGTGATTAGGAGCATCAAGCACAATGAGATCTCGCATACGCTCTGACAGTTTTTCAATTCTATCTTTAGATATTTCTATGGTCAGACACGTTGTCGGATCGGTTTCATTGGCATCCGGAAAATCAATTTCCACAAGTTCACCTGGAGGAACAACGTAAGACTCATGCGGCAAAAACAGTTCACCGTCATTCTTATGCGGGCTATGCATGACTTTTCGACCACTTACCATGCCACAGTAGAGCAATTGCTGCGCTTCCAGCCCAACTCGGCTTACGGCTCGATAGGTATCGTAAATGCTCAGTTCTGACTCAGGGCCAGCAAACTGAACTTTATTTTCAGTCAAGAATTGTCGTTTTTCACGCCGTTTTACCAGCGAGAGTTTCTCAATTTTCATCCAGATATCTTATACCAAATTCGAAAATAATTTTGGAATGCTTCTGGACTCTCAGTCAAGTGATTGAGATTTTCAGTCAAGCGAACTTGCCAGTGATGGAATTATCCTGCATCTTTATGTTCAGACTATAACCATAAGCAAAGAGAGAAAGACTATGATCTATGCAAAACCCGGTACTGAAGGCGCTGTCGTCAGTTTTGAATCGCGTTATGAAAACTTCATTGGTGGCAAATGGGTTGCGCCAGTGAAAGGTCAATATTTCACGAATACTACGCCTGTAACAGGGGAAGTGATTTGTGAAATTCCAGAATCAACTGCAGAAGATATTGACTTGGCATTAGATGCTGCCCATGCGGCGAGAGATGCCTGGGGTAAAACGTCTGTTCAACAACGTTCTAACATTCTGTTAAAAATTGCCGACCGCATTGAAGAAAATCTTGAAATGCTTGCCGTGGCTGAAACCTGGGATAACGGTAAAGCCGTTCGTGAAACATTAAATGCCGATATCCCACTCGCTGCAGACCACTTCCGTTATTTTGCTGGCTGCATCCGTGCCCAGGAAGGCACCATGGGTGAAATCGATGAAACGACTGTCGCATACCACTTCCATGAGCCTCTCGGTGTCGTAGGTCAAATTATTCCATGGAACTTCCCGCTTCTGATGGCAGCATGGAAACTGGCACCAGCATTGGCTGCTGGTAACTGCATTGTGATGAAACCGGCAGAATCAACACCTGTTTCCATTCTCAAACTGATGGAAGTCATTGGTGACTTGTTACCTGCTGGTGTTTTAAACATTGTTAATGGCATGGGTCGCGTTGCTGGTGAAGCATTAGCCTCAAGTACGCGTATTGCCAAAATCGCCTTCACTGGTTCAACACCTGTTGGCTCGCACATCATGAAACGTGCAGCGGAAAATATTATTCCATCGACTACTGAATTAGGTGGTAAATCGCCTAACGTTTTCTTCGAAGATATCATGCAACAAGAAGAAGACTATATTAATAAGTGTGCTGAAGGTTTAGTGCTGGCCTTCTTCAACCAGGGTGAAGTCTGTACATGCCCATCTCGAGCGGTTATTCAAGAAAGCATCTATGATGACTTCATTAAAATAGTTATCGAACGCGCTAAGAACATCAAACGTGGTAACCCTCTGGATACTGAAGTACAGGTGGGTGCGCAAGCGTCACAAATGCAATTTGAAAAGATCCTCAGCTATGTTGATATCGGTCGTCAGGAAGGTGCAGAAGTGCTTATGGGCGGTCAGGTTGAGCAACTCGGTGCTGAATTCGACAATGGCTACTACATCCAGCCAACATTGATGAAAGGCCATAACAAAATGCGTATCTTCCAGGAAGAAATCTTTGGACCCGTTGTCTCTGTAACTACATTCAAAGATGAAGCAGAAGCTCTAGAAATTGCCAATGACACCGAGTTTGGTCTGGGTGCCGGCTTGTGGACGCGTGATATGAACCTGGCTTATCGTATGGGCCGCGGCATTCAGGCCGGTCGTGTGTGGACAAACTGCTACCATATGTATCCTGCTCATGCCGCATTCGGTGGTTATAAAAAATCCGGTGTTGGACGTGAAACCCACAAAATGGTGCTGGAACATTATCAACAAACTAAAAACTTGTTGGTTAGCTATAGCACTAGCCCACTCGGTTTCTTCTAGAAGCCTGTTCACTCCCAAAACTCTCCCTCAATACAAATTGAGGGAGAGTTTTTTATGTCTGCTTAACACACATTGATAATCATTGTATTGTGTTAATTTAGCTAAAGAATAATTATAAAGGTGTCGCATATGGCTCAAGATAATATCGAATCAACCTTACACGAAGATCGTCAATTTCCACCTAGTGAAGCCTTTCTGAAAACGGCATCATTACTCTCAGACCAACTTGATGTCTTATACAAAAAAGCGGAACAAGATCACGAAGCATTTTGGGCTGAGATAGCGCGCCAGGAAATCGATTGGAAACAGCCTTTCACCCAAACTCTAGACGATACTAATGCCCCGCATTACCGCTGGTTTCCGGATGGCAAACTCAACGTCTCTTATAACTGTCTGGATCGTCAGCTTGAAAAAAATGCGGATAAAACAGCCGTCATTTTTGAAGGTGAAAAAGGTGATGTAGAACATATCAGTTATCGAGAGCTTCATCGTCGTGTCAGCATCTTTGCCAATGCTTTGAAAGCACAAGGTATTGGTAAAGGTGATCGCGTCATTATTTACATGCCCATGATTACTGAAGCTGTCGTTGCTATGCAGGCTTGTGCACGGATTGGCGCGATTCATTCGGTGGTATTCGGCGGGTTTTCAGCGTCATCCTTAAAAGACCGTATCGAAGACACTCAGGCCAAATTGATCATCACCGCCGATGGCGGCTTTCGTGGCGGCAAAACCGTTGAACTGAAAAAAACGACCGATCAAGCATTAGATGCTGGCTGCGAAAGCGTCGAAAAAGTCATTGTTTATCAAAGAACCAAACATGACGTACCTATGCAAGCTGGAAGAGATATCTGGTGGTCTGATGTGACAGCAGATCAGCCTGAAGAATGTGAACCGGAATGGATGGACGCAGCAGACCCGTTATTCCTTCTTTATACTTCAGGTTCTACTGGCAAGCCTAAAGGCATTCAGCATAGTTGTGGTGGTTATCTGTTAAATGCCATCACCACCATGCGTTGGGTTTTTGATATTCAGGACTCCGATGTTTTCTGGTGTACAGCTGATGTCGGCTGGATTACCGGTCATACTTATGTGGCTTATGGCCCGCTTGCTACAGGTGCCACACAAGTTATCTATGAAGGCGTGCCAACCGTTCCTGATGCCGGCCGTTTCTGGGATATCTGTCAGCGTCATGGCGTCACCATTTTCTATACAGCTCCCACGGCTATTCGTGCATTAATGAAAGTCGGTGATGAAATCCCAAACAGTTATGACTTATCTAAGTTACGACTATTAGGCACCGTCGGCGAGCCGATTAATCCTGAAGCCTGGATGTGGTATCACAATGTCATTGGTCAAGGACGTTGCCCAATTGTTGATACCTGGTGGCAAACTGAGACGGGCGCTCATATGATTGCCCCCGTACCAGGCGTTACTCATGCTAAACCTGGCTCTTGTACTCGTCCACTTCCAGGGATTGATGCTGCTATCGTCAATGATGAGGGCGAAGAAATTACCACAGCCAATCAAGGTGGTTATCTGGTCATTCGTAAGCCTTGGCCTTCGATGATTCAAACTATCTGGGGTGATGATCAACGATATAAAGACACTTATTGGCCTTATTTTGGTGGTAAATATTATTTAGCCGGTGATAGCGCCAGACGTGATGATAATGGCTTTTTCTGGATTATGGGCCGTATTGATGACGTGTTGAATGTGTCTGGTCATCGCCTGGGTACCATGGAAATTGAGTCCGCTTTGGTGGCTCATCCACTCGTAGCAGAAGCCGCTGTCGTTGGTCGGCCACATGATGTGAAAGGTGAAGCGGTATTTGCCTATGTTGTACTAAAAGGCGATCGCCCTGAAGGCGGCGAAGATGAAGAGCTAACGAAAGAACTGCGTAACTGGGTGGGTGAACAAATTGGACCTATCGCTAAACCTGATGATATCCGTTACTCAGATAATTTACCTAAGACTCGCTCCGGTAAAATCATGCGTCGTTTACTAAGAACCATTGCCAAAGGTGAAGAAATTACCCAAGACACATCCACGTTGGAAAATGAGTCTATCTTGTTGCAACTGCAAGGTAAGGCTTAATGGCACAACAGGACGCTCGTTCTGAATCTCAACGATTAGATAAATGGTTATGGGCCGCGCGTTTTTATAAAACGCGTGGTCTCGCTGTTGAAGCCATTTCAGGCGGTAAAGTACATGTTAATGGACAACGTGTTAAACCCAGCCGCACAGTCCGTATTGATGACATGCTAACCATTTCAAAGCCACCCTATGAGTTTGAAGTCATTATTCAGGGTTTAAATCTTCAACGCCGCCCTGCTTCTGAAGCTGAACAGCTTTACCAGGAAACTGAGCAAAGCCGTGAAAAACGCGAACTCTTGCGTGAGCAGATAAAGAATGAGCCACTGGGCTTTAGGCAACAGAAAGGTCGTCCTAGTAAGCGGGATCGACGAAATATCATCAAATTTACCCGTGACACCTGAGTTATGTCAGACAAAGATTTCCTTCTCACGCCGATTAAGCAGACTGAGACCGGCGCCTTTAAACTAGCCATTGCTATGCAGAGACGTGCTTCTCAAGTCGGTTTTGACTGGCCTGATTCTGTTGGTGTGTTGGATAAAATTCATGAAGAACTGGAAGAGCTCGGCCAGGAAATAAAACAACAATCTGACAAATCTCACTTGCAGGCCGAACTCGGTGATATCTTATTCGCCTGTTGCAATCTGGCAAGGCATTTGGAGATTGATCCTGAAGAAGCATTGAACAGTAGCAATGATAAGTTCTATCGTCGCTTTAATTATGTTGAAACAGCAGTGACAGCTCAGGAAAAGCAGTTTGCCGATTTTTCACTAGAAGAGCTGGATGCTTTCTGGAATTCAGCCAAGCAACTTGAAAAAGCTGAAGATAAGGATTAGCCGCCAGTCACGCTCATATGACGGAAAATAATCGGCTGCGCCTTGATATCAAAGTCGTGGCCTTTAGGTTTAATGTCCATTGAATCAACAATCGCTTGTTTTAAGGCTTGCATATCACCAGGCTGCTGCCGAATAACCTCACGTAAATCCATAGAGTGTTCCTGCCCTAAACACAGTAACAGCCGCCCTTCTGTCGTCACTCTGACGCGATTACAGCTATCACAAAAATTATGACTGTGTGGTGAGATAAACCCAACCTTGCTTGTGGTACCAGCGACTTGATAGTAACGTGATGGTCCGCCTGTTGTTTCGATACTGGGCTGCAGGTCAAATGCCGAGTTTAAAGTGGTTAAGACTTCATCGCTGGAGCAATAACTCTCTTCACGTGCATGCGAGACATGACCTAATGGCATTTCTTCAATGTAGGAAATATCCAGATCGTTATCTATAGCAAACTGGGCTAAATCAATGATTTCATCTTCATTGCGCCCTTTCATGATGACAGCGTTTAATTTAATACGCTTAAAGTTAGCTTTTTTTGCTGCTGCAATGCCGGCAAGAACTGTGTCTAAATCACCAGTTCTTGTCAGTGCTTTAAATTTTTCCTCGTTGAGAGAGTCCAGACTGATATTAATACGATCTAAGCCTGAATCAGCTAGGGTCTGTGCATATTTTTCCAGCTTGGAGCCATTGGTAGTTAATGTCAGCTCTTTCAGTGAAGTAGAGGACTTAAGCTGGCCTAGTTCATTAAAAAGCCAATCTACATCTCGTCTCACAAGTGGCTCACCGCCTGTGATACGCACTTTTTCTACACCGAGTTCGCAAAATGCGCGTAATAGAAAAACAATTTCTTCTAACGTGAGTAATTGCTGGCGAGGCATGAAGGTCATTTCTTCATCCATGCAATACACACAACGAAAATCACATCTGTCCGTAATAGACATACGAACGTAGGTCACTTTACGACCAAAACGATCAATCAGTTGTGTGGGTAATTCAGCCATTGTGTTTATTTAACTCTTTTTGCTTTCTGTATCGACCCGGCAAGATGTTTGGCATGTAGACAACCCCAACACTCGATAAGCAAGACATCGACCAGTAAAAGCATTGAATAACAAAGCGACACCTAGTAGCCACCACCAATTACTATCATAGATGGCATAGGCTATTATAACGATGCCGATAATAATACGACACCAACGATCCCAAGTAGCCAGATTTTTTTTCACCGTTCCACCATAAAAATAAACCCCGCAGTGCGGGGTTTATTAGAAAGCAAATGAACCAGATAGTTCAATTAGTCATCGCCAGAGAAGGCACCAATTAATTGCAGCAGGCTAACAAACAAGTTGTAGATACTGACATACAGTGTGATGGTTGCCATGATGTAGTTAGTTTCACCACCGTTGACGATTTGGCTTGTTTCAAAAAGAATCAGACCAGCCATTAATAGAACAAACATGGCTGAGACAGCTAATGACAGACCTGGCATTTCAAAGAAAAATGCAGCTAGGCCAGCTAAGAAGGCAACCAAGATACCAACAAACAGGAAGCCACCCATGAAGCTGAAGTCTTTTTCACTTTTTACAGCATATGCTGATAAAGCCACAAAGATGATACCTGTGCCACCCAGGGCCTGCATGACGATTTGTGGGCCATTAGGCAAACCTAAGTAGGCGTTTACAATCGGACCTAAGGTCAAGCCCATAAAACCTGTTAATGCAAAAACAGACACAATGCCCCAGGCACTGTTACGAAGTTTAGATGTTAAGAAAAGTAAGCCAAAATACCCAACCAAGGTGATAATAATGCCAGGGTGAGGCAGGTTGAGTGCCATAGATAATCCAGCAGTCATAGCACTAAATAATAGTGTCATGGCTAATAAACTATAGGTGTTACGCAATAGTTTATTGGTTTGAACCGCAGACTGCTGTGAACGAACAACAGTTGATTCAGCGTTATAATTCATCAGTGATTCTCCGTGTTTTTTCCAGTTGATGAAAAGCTTATAGTAATGACACCTATCCTACCCGATAAGTTCTAAATGGCAATAGATATTATCTATCTACAAATAAATTTATTTTTACGGTTGTGTTACCGGGCCATTATCTGTATTATTTCGCCTCTCTGGAGAGTTGACAGAGCGGTTGAATGTACCGGTCTTGAAAACCGGCGTGGTTTAACGACCACCCAGGGTTCGAATCCCTGACTCTCCGCCATATATAAAAAGCCCCTTCTCGAAGGGGCTTTTTTGTATCTGGCATAACTAGGCTTCTCCCCGCCGTCTTTTAGATATATTCTTCCTCTGAAAATCTCTTCCCTACCTACCTTTAAGCACTATATTTAAAGATAAAAAGTGTGTTCACTTTTCAATCATTCAAGCCTGCCCATTATCAAAAATAATCCTATACTTCCTATTACTGATACAGATCATTTTTGCTGATAAATCAGATTGACCAATTGAGTAAGCAGCCATTAAGCTTTGATGAGTTATTCTCACAGAGAAGAAGATGATTGATACGTCGGAATTACCTGCTGCCATCCCCTCCCTGAAGTTAAAGTGTGTCGCCATCGATACTTATAAAGAAAATGTGGCCTACTTGCACCGTAGTTGTGCCCTTTATCGAAGTGAGGGATTTCAAGCACTGAGTAAAATAGAGATTCATACAGCTGATAATGAGCAAGCTGTGATTGCCGTTTTAAATGTTGTCGATGACACCTCCATTACAGATGTCGATGAGCTGGGGTTGAGTGAACAGGTTTATGAACAACTTGGCATTCCTGAAGGTTCTGAGGTGTTTATCAATCATGCCAGCCCACCAGATTCCCTCAAATCTGTACATAAGAAGATCGCAGGCGAAAAGCTTAATTACGAACAATATCTGCACATCATTCAGGACATCGTTAATAACCGTTATTCAAAAATAGAAACTGCCGCATTTATTGTGGGTTGTGCTGAAACAGGCATGGAGCGTGATGAAATATTACATCTGACGCATGCGATGGTTGATACAGGAGAGCGGATTGATTGGGGGGAAAGTTTGGTCTGCGATAAACATTGCATCGGTGGCATCCCCGGCAATCGCACCACCATGCTACTTGTGCCTCTCATTGCTGCTCATGGCATGCTGATGCCTAAAACATCGAGCCGGGCAATTACGTCACCTGCTGGTACCGCAGATACCATGGAAGTCTTAGCTAACGTCGATTTGTCACTGCGTCGCCTTCATGAAATTGTCAGTGAACAACGTGCTTTTCTGGCTTGGGGGGGCACTGCAAAGCTGGCTCCGGCTGATGATGTGCTGATTTCTGTAGAACGCCCTCTCTCCATGGATTCGACCGGTCAGATGATCGCCTCAATACTTTCAAAAAAAATGGCCGCTGGAGCGACGCATTTAATTATTGATATTCCCATAGGGCCTTCAGCAAAAGTGCACACGCATATGGAAGCACTGAAGCTGCGTAAGCTTTTTGAGTATGTTGGTGACAATATGGGATTACACTTAGAAGTGGTCATCACTGATGGCAGCCAACCTATTGGTAGAGGCATCGGTCCAGTTCTGGAAACCCAGGATGTTATGAAGATTCTGACAAATGAACCTGATGCGCCCATCGATTTGAAAGAAAAAGCATTGCAACTCGCTGGCAGGATTATCGAATTTGATCCCGATGTCAGAGGTGGTCAAGGTTATACCATCGCCAGAGACATTCTTGAATCTGGCCGAGCCCTCACTAAAATGAATGCCATTATTGATGCTCAGGGTCGTAACAACACTCCGATGCGAGTTGGGAAGCTGCATTATGATATTTGTGCTCAATCAACGGGTACCGTCAGTGCAATAGATAATCTCAAAATCGCCTCCATTGCGCGGCTGGCAGGTGCTCCTATGGATAAAGGTGCGGGCGTGTATTTACATAAAAAGGTCGGTGATAAAGTGGAACAAGGCGAGCCTTTGTTTACTATTTATGCTGAGTTTAATGCCGATTTTACCTTTGCAAAAAATGCCGCTATGAATGATAACAGTTATCAGATCGAGCACTTATGAGCATGAACCCCACCCTATTATTAAGCTTCTCTGACTACGAGCAACAAGCCAAAGCGCTTGCTGTTGTCTGTGGCATTCCTTATGACACTGTCCAGTTGCACCGCTTTCCAGATGGCGAAAGTCAACTGACCTTGCCAGTCAATTTAGCGGAAACAGTTATTGTATGCCGCAGTCTCGATGACCCTAACCACAAATTAGTCGAATTGATGCTCACGGCACAATCATTACGTCAGCATGGCGTAAAACGAATTATTCTGGTGGCACCCTATCTTTGTTATATGCGACAAGATAAAGCTTTTCACCCAGGGGAAGTCGTTAGTCAGACCATTGTGGGTCATTTCCTGGCTGATTTGTTTGATGCTGTCATTACAGTCGATAGCCATCTGCACCGCATCTCCGAGTTGAATGAAGCCATTCCGCTGGAACAGGCTATTAATCTCACCGCCACACAACCGATGGCAGAATTTATAGAAGCGCATTTCACCACCCCACTCCTTTTAGGACCGGACGGTGA
The DNA here is from genome assembly GCA_002706095.1 of Methylophaga sp. Lineage (GTDB taxonomy): Bacteria > Pseudomonadota > Gammaproteobacteria > Nitrosococcales > Methylophagaceae > Methylophaga > Methylophaga marina. The sequence continues at coordinate 171,158 of PAJP01000005.1, forward strand.
ATCAGAGCAATGGGTAAAAGAGATTGCCACACATTTTGGCTTTGACTATGCCGTGGCACACAAACAACGTTTAGGTGATCATAATGTTGTCGTCACATTGCCAGAGAATGACTACGCCAGACGCAATATTATTATTGTGGATGATGTTGCCAGTACGGGTAAAACCCTACTGGAAGCAGCCAAAAAACTAATGCCATATCAACCAGCATCCGTCAGTGTGTTAGTCAGTCATGCTTTGTTTATTGAAGATGCCATAGCGCAACTCAATGCGGCAGGTGTCAAACAGATATATAGCTGCGATAGCATTCCTCATCAAACAAATAGCGTGAGTTTGGCCAATATTCTCGCTAAGGCTTTACAGGGCGTTTTACAACAATAGATTTAGTTTAAAAGGGGTAAGATTTGACATCATTATTTCAGAAAGCCACTGACGATTTTGCCCATCAACCGATTGCTAAGACTTTTAACTCACTGAATGTCGACGCAAGCCTCGGCTTGTCGGATGCAGAAGTACATCAACGCCAGCTTGATTACGGTCTGAATCAGATCATCAATCAGGAAGAATCTGCACTTCACCGTATTTTAAAACGTTTCTGGGGACCGATTCCCTGGATGATTGAAATTGCCGCCCTCTTATCTGCCGCGGTGGGTAAGTGGGAAGATTTCATCATTATCAGTATTTTGCTACTGATCAATGCCGGTCTCGATTTTTTCCAGGAGCACCGAGCACTTAATGCTTTAAATGCCTTAAAAAGCCAGTTAGATACACAGGTACGCGTATTACGTGAGGGCAAGATTCAATCAGTCCGCTCACAAGAACTCGTGCCTGGCGATATCATCCGGTTGCGAATGGGGGATTTGGTCCCCGCTGATGTGCAATTGGTGAGTGGTGATTATTTGTCCATTGACGAGTCTTCACTGACTGGTGAGTCTTTGCCAGTCAGCAAAAGAAGTACTGACGTTGCCTATGCCAACACCATTATTCGTCAAGGTGAGATGGATGCGATTGTGGTCAATACCGGTCAGCAGACACGGTTTAATAATGTGGTCAGCCTGGTTGCATCAGCTTCGGTTAATGAGCATAGCCACTTTCAAAAGATGGTATTACAGATTGGGCACTTCCTGATTCTCTTATCGCTGGCGATGGTGGCATTGATTGTTATCACAGGCTTATCTCGCCATGAAGATCTGCTGGAATTGGCCCGCTTTGCATTGGTGTTATTAGTAGCAGCAATACCTGTTGCCTTACCAGCAGTGCTATCAGTCACTATGGCTGTAGGCGCTTATAAACTCGCTAAACACAAAGCCATCGTCACTAAGTTAACAGCAATAGAGGAACTGGCTGGCGTCGATATTTTTTGTTCAGATAAAACGGGCACGCTGACCAAAAATGAAATGCAAGTCATGGAGATACTGCCGTTTAATGGAACCAGTGAGGCAGCGCTTATGCGGGCTGCTGTTTTAGCCTCGCGCTCAGAAAATACAGATCCAATTGAAATCCCACTGTTTCGTCATATTAAAGATAATTATCCTGAAAGCGACTGGTCAACATGGCAACAAACTCACTTCACGGCTTTTGACCCCAGCAAAAAATACACAGTGGCTCAATTACAAAAAGCTGACGAAAAGCTGGCGGTATTTAAAGGAGCACCACAAGTCATTATGGCGATGGTGACAAATCTAAGCGATAACGACATCAACACACTAAATCAGCAGATTAGTCTTCTGGCAAGTAAAGGCTACAGAACCCTGGCAGTAGCACAGCAATATGAAAATCAGGAACATGAATTCCTGGGACTGATTCCACTTATCGATCCGCCTCGGGATGACTCTAAACAAGTGATTGATGAGATGCGTCAGCGTGGTGTCGAAGTGAAAATGATCACCGGAGATAATATTGCTATTGCCCGTGAAATTGGGCATATGCTCGGACTAAACAAACGAGCTGTTCAATCTAAACAGATTACCGGTAAATCCGGGCAGGAAATTAAAGAGCTAGCATCCAGTCTGGCTCAGGCTATCTATAAACGATTAAATCCGGATGTGTCTTTCAAACAGGCAAAACAGTTTGCCGATGAGGTAATGACCGATCTGGAAAATATTTACGACACCAGCTTATTAGAAACGGAATTTATTCATACACATGAGTCTGCTTTGCTAGACATGCTGGAGTCTATAGAAATATTTGCCGAAGTATTACCAGAAGATAAATACATGATTGTCGACGCCTTACAAAAGTCCGATCACATTGTGGGCATGACAGGCGATGGTGTGAATGACGCGCCCGCTCTTCGCAAAGCCGATTGTGGTTTTGCGGTTTCCAATGCGACCGATGCGGCAAGAGCGGCAGCAGATATTATTCTCACCGCACCAGGTTTATCTGTCATCAATCATGCCATAGAGCAAGCGCGTTTTACGTTTGAACGCATGAAAAGCTATGCGACATTTCGTATTGCTGAAACCATTCGCATTATTTTGTTCATGACATTAAGCATCCTGATATTCGAGTTTTATCCCATAACGGCGCTAATGATTATTCTACTGGCGCTGCTCAATGACTTACCGATTCTGACTATCGCTTATGACAACACTTACCAGTCTCCAACCCCAGTCAGGTGGAATATGCATGAATTGTTTATTTTGTCGTCAGCGTTGGGGCTTGCTGGGGTATGCGCATCATTTTTATTATATTTGTTCTTACGCGAGCAGAATTTAGATACTGATACGATACAAACCCTCATATTCCTGAAACTTCTGATTGCCGGCCACAGTACTATTTTTGTGACACGAAACAATGGCTGGTTCTGGCAAAAGCCCTGGCCATCTCCACTGTTATTAGCTGCGACATTGGGTACAGAAATTATTGGTACATTGATGGCTGTGAACGGACTATTTATTACAGCAGTGAGTTGGGAATATGCCGGGTTGATGTGGCTATATGCATTGGTTTGGTTTGTTATCGATAATGCGATAAAAATGGGCATTCAACATTTTATTTTCAATCAACCCAGGACCAAAAAAACGCTCTCTGCATGAATATCATCCGTAAATGGCACACACTCAGAGTACTTAAACAGTATCCGATACCCTTTGGCTTATGGCATGAGGTGACCCGTCACTTACCTCTTATTGAGGCCAGATCTATTTCTGAACGAGCACGTATTCGACTATTGGCAACACTGTTTATTCATAAAAAAACATTCAGTGGCGCGGCTGGCGTAACGGTGACACCAGAAATGGCTGTTACTGTTGCGGCTCAGGCATGTGTTGCTATCTTGCATTTGGGACTCAACACATATGATGGCTGGCGAGAAATTATTCTCTATCCGGGTGCCTTTCAGATTAAACGTGATATCACTGATGAAAATGGCGTAGTTCATAAGCAAACACAAGGCTTGAGTGGCGAGTCATGGTCACGGGGACCCGTTATCTTTTCCTGGCAGGATATTAAACATGACAGCCAGCAGCCTTACCGAGGTCATCATGTTGTCATTCATGAGTTTGCTCATAAATTAGATATGTTATCAGGCCGTGCCAATGGCATGCCGCCATTACATCCGGATATGTCGTTACAGGAATGGACTGAAACTTTGACGGCAGCCTGGCAAGGTTTATTACATGACTTGGCCACACATAAACATACCTACATGGATCCTTATGCCGCCACCAATCCGGCTGAGTTTTTTGCTGTAATAACTGAGTATTTCTTCACCACACCGGTAGCATTAAAACGACATAACACGCATTTATATGAGCTATTAAAGGCTTATTACCGGCAATCGCCACCCGATTTAGAAAAATTTCATACTAAACATCACGTTTAAGCCGCCGTTTAATACGTAACAGAAACTGTTTCTGAAAAATCCAGTCGAATCATTATCATGCTGACAAGGAGATGTTATGCAAGAGATTCTTGGCACACTTTTATTGATGGCGGTCAACTTCAGTCAGTACGATATGCCAGAAAAAAAACCTGTTATCGAACCGGTCAATCATCAGCAACTGATCGATATTCTATGTGATGGTAAAGAATGTAATGCCTTGGCATATTATGACGATAAAAAAGATATCATCTTTTATGACAAGAAACTGACCAAAGATAGCATCATCTCTCAGGGGTATATTGTTCATGAGTTAGTGCATTTTCTTCAGGATCAACATGGAGCGATGATTGAAAAGCCTGACTGCATACAGCGCATGATTCTGGAACGAGAGGCCTTTCAAGTTCAACAACGTTTTTTGCGTGATAATCATGTCATGACTTACGATGTTGACATGGCAATCCGTTTATTAAGTGGTGTATGTCGGCGCTGAGGTCTATTTGATAGTTGTTATAATCAAATCGATAGGGATATACTCGACCTTTTACGAAATGAATGATGTTACTTAACCATGTCTCTGGTGGTGCGAAATGAAATTAGAGCACATCCTTAAGTAACGTTTCTACTCCAGTTACGGAAGTCTATGTTTTCAAGCAAAAGGCTCTATATATTAAGTTTAATCAGTGTCAGCCTGATAACTACGGTAACCAGCACTGAAGCTTCTCTCGATTTATTAGCAGGCGTTGAGGCTGGAATTGATACTGATACCGCCATGACCACGCATGACTTACAACAAACCCAAAAAATCCTTTCAACAGAAACCATTGGCAAAAGTCATTTCTGGAAGAATGAGGTCACTGGCACCGCTTACGAAATTGTGATTGACCACCATTATTCTTATGGTCACTATCCTTGTCTCGCCTATGACCTTATTATTACAAAAGAGAATAATACCCAGACAAAATCTCTCGATGCCTGCAAAAACAGTAACGATCAATGGATTTCAATTACTTCTGGAGCGACAGCACTCTAGGGCGCTTTAGCGATAAACACACCGCGTTTCGGTGCAGGGTATCCTTCAATCGTTTTTGTGACGTCATTCGGATCAAGGAAATCTTTTAAAGACTCAAATGTCATCCACTCTGTACTTCTTTGCTCATCGAGTGACGTAATAGATTCATCTACACAACGCACTTCTTTGAATCCACACTTCTTGAGCCAAACCAGCATAGTCTCAGTGCTTGGTATAAACCACACATTGCGCATCTTCGCATAACGCCCTTCAGGTATCAGACTCATACCTTCTGGTCCATCAATAATCAATGTTTCCAGCACTAACTCACCGCCCGACTTCAGGCAATTTCTTAATTCCATAAGGTGAGTTAACGGTGAGCGACGATGATATAAGACCCCCATGGAAAACACTGTATCAAACCAGGCCAGTTTCTCAGGCATGTGCTCAATACCTATTGGCACCACAAAATGTCTAGCGCTGGCAATATAACGTTGCATCACATGATATTGCATGGTGAAAACAAGGGTAGGATCTATGCCCATAACAAATTCAGCACCCTCACCCAGCATTCTCCAACCATGGTAGCCATTGCCTCCGCCCACATCTAATACTCGCCGACCAAGAAGCGGACTGATATGGGGTAAGACCCTGTCCCATTTCCAATCCGATCGCCACTCGGTATTGATCTCAATATCAAAAAAACGATAAGGCCCTTTGCGCCAAGGATGAAATGTTTTCAGACAAGTTTTTAGTGCATCGATCTCAACACCATTCAAGTCTTGTTGCTGACCTATACTGACCTCACTTTGTAACTCGATTTGACTCGGAGTAATGTCAGGTAAAGCAGAAAGTGCTTCTTGCCATAATGGCATCTTGCCATGCGTTTCTTCGGCGAGTTTCTGGTTAATTTGTTGTTCTAATGTCTGCCGCCAATGCTGAAATCCAGCAGACTCAAGATATTGATATAAAGCTTGGTACATCACTTTATGGCAACCATCGAAACAAAGTTAAAACATTGATACCATTTTTCGGTAAAACCAAAGCCAGCAGCACGTAAGCGTTGTTGATGCTGCTCTAAAGATTCAGGGATCAAGACGTTTTCGAGCGCCGTTCTTTTCTGACTGATTTCCATATCACTGTAGCCATTTGCTCGCTTGAAGTCGTGGTGAACATCAATATGAAATTGGTTGATACTGTCGTCAGGAAATGCCAGTTTCTCTGACAGAATTAATATTCCCCCCGGCTTTAAACCATTATAAATTTGATTAATTAAAGCCTGACGGTGCGCCAACGGAATAAACTGCAGGGTGAAGTTCATCACAACCACAGAGGCATTTTCAATTACCGTGTCAGCGATATCCTCGCAGACGAGTTGAACCTCAATATCAGAGGCCTTATCAGCCAGTAATATGTGTTGGGCTTTTTCAATCATCGTAGGCGAGTTATCCACGGCAATAATCTGGCAATTCTGCTTTTTTAAGCGCTGACGTATCGATAAGGTCACAGCACCAAGCGAACAACCTAAATCATAACAACGGCTATTATCCAAAGCATACTTAGCCGCGAGGATACCGATATTAGATATCAATGTGGCGTAGCCTGGCACTGAACGCTGAATCATATCCGGGAAGACATCGACGACTCTTTCATCAAAGCTGAAATCCACCATTTGTTCTAATGGCGCAGCGTAGATAGTGTCCTGTTTCTTCACCATTATTGCTCACCTTTTTTCTTAGCAACATTATCACGAAGGTAAACAGGCATCGCTTGTTCAGCTGGCAAGGTGTGTCCCTTTTCGGCTTGTTTTTCAGCCAATTTTGCAATGGCAGCAGCCGTAGGTAAGAGCTCATTATCCAGCGTACTTACTTGTTTGGAGAACTTCGCCATCATGGCTGTCTCATACTCTTTCCAACCCGTACCAGCAGCAAAAAATGATTGCTCTGAACTCAACTCGATTTGTTCAGGTAGACACACTCGTTCTTCGCCGACTAATACAGCTAAGCCATCCACGGACTGATAAAGTGCACTATAAACTTCCTGCATACGGGCATCCATTGCCACTGCAATACATTCAGCATGGTGCTCATCAATAGCACGCTGTGCCACCGCTGCTAATGTCGATACGGGCACGACTGGAAGACTGGCAGCATAGGCAATGCCTTGAGTGACACTTACCCCTACCCTAACGCCAGTGAAAGAACCTGGACCGCGACCAAACGCAATACAATCCATATCAGATAGCCGACATCCTGCCTCAACGAAAAGCGCATCCAACATTCCCAGAATTTTTTCTGAGTGCCCTCGTTGAGTCAGCAGTGATTGTTCAAACAGTTCGCCATTTTTAAGGATGGCCACTGAGCACATTTCTGTACAGGTATCGAGAGCAAGAATATTCATAGAGTGCTTATATGTTGGTCATTTGGATGTCACAAACGCGCATTATAATGCAAACAGTCAGATTCAACGGAGGAAATCATGGCTTTATTAATAGATGTACTTTATGTACTACGTGAACTGGGTAAGTTGTTATTTGTGATCGTAACATCACCGTTTGCCTTTGCAGCTGGGCTGTTAACGATGCTGGGAAGCAATTAGAATTTTCATTCAATTCAATCTGTTATAGCATAGTCATGTCAAACTTTTTTGGAGGTTTGCAATGGCTATACAGCATCTACAAGCGCTTGAATTAGCCGCACAAGGCGACTGGGACGGGGCTCACAAACTGATTCAAAGTTATGAAGACAGTTTTGCCTGCATGATTCATGGCTATCTTCATTATGTAGAAGGCGACAAAGGCAATGCTGCTTACTGGTATCAACGTGCGGGACGTTCAATACCAGCAAACAGCTTATCTGAAGAATTTGACAGGCTCTACGACCTCGCCAAACAAATCTGAATTATTGCTTAATCCCTTCAATGGATAAGGTCAGATACACAACTTGTGATGAAGGGCCTAACATATCAACGTTAATACCGTAGTCGGAAATAGTAAATTCTGTTTCACCAACAAAACCTGCACGGTAACCGCCCCATGGGTCTTCGCCTTCCCCGACTTTTTCAACCGGGAAGCTTAGTTCATGGGTTACCCCGTGTAGTGTGAAGTCTCCTGTAACAACTAAGCTACCGTCGTCCTGTTGTTTGAACGAGGTCGACTTAAAGCTGGCATCTGGAAACTTATCTGTTTCCAAGAATTTTTCACGTAAGTGTTTATCACGTTCAGCAAAGTTGGTATCAACACTGGCTACATCAATATCTACATTCACTTGTGACGCTTCTGGTTGCTCAGCATCATAAGAAAATGTGCCAGAGAAGTCGTTAAAACGTCCACTCATCCAACTATAGCCCAGATGCTGAATGCGAAAATCAATAAAAGCGTGGGCTTTTTCAGTATCGATTACATAATCATCGGCATAAGCCGGCATGAAAGCCGATAAACCTAATAACGATGTGGCAAGAATAGTTTGTCTCATTTTTTTCTCCTTGTTTATTTTCTACCAAGCATTTGCTTGAGCGTTGCGTCTTTATCAATGAAGTGATGTTTTATGGCGGCTAGAGCATGTACTGATGCCATAGCGATAAGAAAATATGCCGCCCATAAGTGAATAGCGCCTGCCGGATCGACCCAGTCAGGTTTATTTGAAATGATGGCGGGAATGGTGAACCAGTCGAAGACGGATAGACCATCACCTTTGGCTGTGACCATAATATAGCCACTTATCGCAATGATGATAGCCACTACATTCATGGACTGATGTGTGACTTTTGCAGCCAGGTGCTGCCAATGAGGAATAGAGTTAATGCCAGGCGGCGTTTGCCGGAAAAGACTCCAGCCCCACCGAACAATAATTAATAAGGCTGTGACAATGCCAATCCCTTTGTGCCACCACGGTGCTTGATAATACCAATCGTCGTAGTAGCCCAAATCAACCATCCATAGGCCTGAAGCAAAGAGAGCGATAATAAAAACAGCAATCAACCAATGTAGTAAAACCGAAAAAGCATCATAACTTGAGCGATCGGTAGATTTCGATTTCATCAATGTCCCTATTCAGAAAATGTGTGATATAGGCAGATTGACCATGGTCAATTAAAAATGTTTCTCAAATAATAATTTTTTTTATTAACGCTGGCGTCTTTTTGCTTTCACTTTGGTTTTACCGGGTCTCGTGTGCTGTGTACGGAAACTTTTGACATTTTTTGCCTTGCGAGTAATACGACGACCCTCACCATTTTCGCCGGTGCCCGCAGGTTGCCAGTTTGGAATTAAATGTTTTTTGCCATTTCCTATTAGATCCGCCCGGCCCATACTTTTGAGAGCTTCGCGTAACATCGGCCAATTTTCGGGATCGTGATAACGTAAGAATGCCTTATGCAGGCGACGTACCTTCAAGCCTTTTGGCACTTCGATATCGCCACTATTTCGTCTGACTTTATGTAAGGTGTTTTTGCCAGAGTGGTACATGGCCGCTGCGGCTGACATTGGTGAAGGGAGATAAGCTTGAACCTGATCGGCTCTGAAACCATTACGTTTTAACCAGAGCGCCAGATTCATCATGTCCTTGTCCGTCGTACCAGGGTGTGCGGCAATAAAATAAGGAATCAAATACTGCTCTTTACCCGCCTCTTTTGAGTATTTATCAAACATTTGTTTGAACTTGTCATAAGTGCCAATACCCGGCTTCATCATTTGTTGCAGCGGGCCTTCTTCTGTATGTTCCGGCGCAATTTTTAAGTAACCACCAACATGATGGGTGACGAGTTCTTTGACATACTCCGGCGATAACACAGCTAAGTCATATCGCAGACCTGAAGCAATCAGAATTTTTTTAATGCCTGGTAATGAACGAGCGCGTTTATAAAGATTGATAAGGGGGGTGTGATCCGTGTTTAAATTTTTACAAACGCCAGGAAACACACAAGATAAACGACGACAACTGGCTTCGATTTTAGGATCATTACAGGCCAGACGATACATATTAGCAGTGGGGCCACCCAAATCAGAAATGACGCCAGTAAAGCCCGGCGTAGTGTCTCGTATCGCTTCAACTTCTTTGATGATCGAATCTTCAGAACGACTCTGAATAATACGGCCTTCATGTTCTGTAATAGAACAGAACGTACAGCCACCAAAACAACCACGCATGATATTGACCGAAAAACGAATCATATCGTAGGCCGGAATCGTCATCTTTCCATAACCCGTATGCGGTAAGCGGCTGTAGGGTAAGTCAAACACAGCGTCCATTTCCGCTGTAGTCAACGGTATAGGGGGCGGATTCAACCAGACATCCTGATTGCCATGCTGCTGAACTAATGCCAAAGCATTACCCGGATTTGTTTCTAAATGCAAAATACGTGACGTATGTGCATAGGTGACGGGGTCATCTTTTACGGCATTATAGGCAGGCAGCCGTATGACGGTACGGTCAGCATTTCTGGGAGAAACCCGATGAATTTTGATAACGTTCGTATTTTCTGCGGGTTTACTTTGTTCTGTTTTGGCCTTCTCTTCTGCACAACTTTCTTCAGTCTGCATCTGATACGGATCAATGGGCGGGTTAAGTTTTCCGGGCGTATCCACCAGAGTCGAGTCTTTTTCCCACCAGCCAGCACGCTGTTCATGCTTTTTGGTGTAGGCCGTGCCACGAATATCAGTTAAATCACTGACAGGTTCACCAGCAGCAAGACGATGTGCAATTTCCACCACCTGTCTTTCACCATTACCATAGACTAGAAGATCGGCTTTTGAGTCCATAATGACACTACGACGGACTTTTTCAGACCAATAATCATAATGGGCAATACGGCGAAGGCTGGCTTCAATACCGCCAATAATGACTGGCACGCCTTTGTAAGCTTCCTGACAACGCTGACTATAAACCACCACACTTCTGTCAGGGCGTTTACCACCTGAACCACCTGCCGTATAGGCATCATTGCTACGGATTTTACGATCGGATGTATAGCGGTTGACCATCGAATCCATATTGCCGCCAGTGACGCCAAAGAACAGATTAGGTTTACCCAGTTTGGTGAAGTCATCTGTGCTGGTCCAGTCGGGCTGAGAAATAATGCCGACGCGAAAACCATGCGACTCTAATAAACGTCCAATCAGCGCCATACCGAAACTAGGGTGATCGACATAAGCATCACCAGTGACAATGATGATGTCACAAGAATCCCAGCCCAGCGCATCCATTTCCTCACGGGTCATGGGTAATTCAGGTGCGATACCAAAACGATGTGCCCAGAATTTACGGTAGGAAAACAGATCAGGCGCGGATTGCATGAGGACCCCAGCAGAGTAAAAGCGATAAACGTGGATATTCTAGCAAATTCAGCTGCATATCCGACAATTTTAATCAGGCTTTATTCCATGATTTTGACTTCAGTCCCCACCCTGACAAATGTCAATAACTCATCGATTTCTTTATTTCTCAGTGCTATGCAACCTTGCGTCCAATTAGCTATACGATGAATTTCAAGTTTATCTTTAGTTTCAACACCAATTCCGTGAATACCAATGACACCACCTAGCGCTGTATTTTGAGGTGGAATGCCGCCAAAAATGTGCGCATCAAGAATTCTTCGATATTGTGACTTTTTGATATGCCCGGCTTTTAAACCATTAATCGCATCTCTGACACTCGGATAATCGAGTTGTAAAAACAAGTGAAAGCGTTCACTGTCCTTTATTTTAACAATGTGATAGCTACCCAATGGCGTTAGTCTATCCCCTTCCTTTTGTTTTGCTTTTCTGCCGCCACTGCCAATGGCAGCATGATAAGAGCGTATGACCTTATCGTTTTTCTGCACCAATAATTTATTTTCAGATCGTTTAATAACAATCTTATATGCGTTTTCAGCCCAGCTTACCTGTTGATGTAAAAACAAACTCAACAATAACAGCAAAACCCACTTCTTCATGAAACCTCTACAAGCTAAAGACTGACCAATAAGTACACCCACACAAAGCCAATCTTAAATCGCAAATAAACGATGAATGAAATTTCGGTTTTGTCTGATGAGATTTTGTAATGAACGTGGCAAGTTAACTTGATACATCATTTCTAAATTATTAACCTGTTGACGTAATTTCTTCAGATACGCATTTTCCACATTAAACTTGGTGGCTAAAGCGATAACGTTACCTTTATTCTCGACCGGCAGAATCATAGCACGCTGTTGAAAGCTGTCATTAATTCTTTCCATGGTGGAGTTAAACAAAGCACGCTCACTACCCCATAAGTTGATGCTCAACACACCATTGTCAGTCAGAATCCCAGAACAGGCATCAAAAAAAGCCTGAACCCCCACACTGGCCGCCATCCCATTTTGGTCATAAGCATCAACCAAAATCAGATCATAACTAAAGTCTGTTTGGTAAAAGCACTGATTCACATAGAGATAACCATCACCCAAATTGATGTTTAAATTCGGGTTATCAATCGGAACCTGGAAAAAAGACTGTGCCACATCCACAACGTCGCGACGATATTCCACGACATCGACATAACAATCAGGGAAATGGTGCAATAGAAACTTGACCAATGAACCGCCACCCAGCCCGATAACTAAGACTCGTTTAGGATTGGGATTCAGTAACAAACACCCCATCATTGCTTGTGTGTAACTCAGCTCCAGATAGTGCGGCTGATTAAGCCGCATTGAACTCTGTCTGGGAAAAGTCCCAAAATGCAAGGAGCGGATATTGCCACTGTCTACCACCTCAATTAAACCATCATCAGATACGGCTTGATGGATGAGACTGCCATCACCATAAATGCGCATTAAGCATCATCCTCGGCGATAAAGTGTTTGTGTAGCCAACCACGAACGATGCCAAGAACATTGGCTTCAGCGCCATAGAAGCTGGGACTGATCGTGACGATTTTTCGTTGTTCATAATTGTTCACATTGGCTTTTCTCATATTCGCTTTGCGTTGAACCGCTTTTATATCTGTTTGTAATGGTCTCTCAGCTATCAGATCGAGTATTACTTTTACTTTAGGTGGTTCAGTCAACTCAATATCCGTATTAATCCACACGATGCCTACCTCACCGCTTGCCATTGAAAAACTCTCATTTGCCAGATTGGCTGCTTCACCAAACCCAATAATGGCCGTCGGTCCATCCTGTTTTTCTGCCAGATAACTCATCGCTGCAGCAATGCGTGCTTCATTACTGACTATATAAGGTGTGTTCTCAGTGTCTGATTGTTCACCATCACCTTCAGCAGTTTGGTTCTCTGCGTCGTCTGCTGCTGCCTCTGTCGGCTCCTCACTCTGTTCTGTTGCTGTTTCAGTTTCTGCCGCTGCTGGCTGATCTGCATCATCGCTATCGTCAGAACTCGTATTTGCAGCATCAGTGTCAGTTGTTTTTTCTGAATTCGATGGTGCGAGGTACAGATTAGGAGTGAGTTCATAGTGTAAAGCGACTGTCATGGTTGACCAGCCAGCTTTGCTTAAGCCCATCCTGAGGGTGCGAACAATGCCATCGCTATCGATATCCTGACCACGTCCGTGCAGAATCAATACTTTCCCTGCTGATTTACCCAGACTATCTGGCATGTATGTAGCATCTATCGATTGCTCACTGACGGTCAGTGCAACATAGCCTTCCACATTACCCTGCTCACGTAACATAATCGGTGAATTTTCTTCGGCGACCGTCTCATTATCATCAGCCCCGGCAGGGGTTTCTGTTTCATCAGCAGCTTGGGCCTGAGCCAGATAAACTGTCATTACCAACAAAGCGATAAATTTCAACCGTTTTCGCAAGTCTAACTCCATCTCATTATTTTCAGGTCCAGTATAATCTCAGCCTATTGATTTCAAAAGCTGAAAAAAGAAAGCCGATACGGTAAAGTATCAGGTTTACATCACGTTTTTATTATTCGATTTTAAGAGAGACAATCATGGCTGAATTCAAAATTGCCCCTTCAATCCTGTCTGCAGACTTTGCTCGTTTGGGTGAAGAAGTAGATAACGTTCTTGCTTCAGGTGCGGATATTGTGCACTTTGACGTAATGGATAACCACTATGTACCGAACCTGACAATTGGTCCATTGGTATGTGATGCACTGCGCAAACATGGTGTCACCCATGAAATTGACGTGCATTTAATGGTCAAACCCGTTGATCGCATCATCCCTGACTTTGCTCAAGCTGGCGCAACATTTATTACTTTCCATCCAGAAGCCTCAGAACATATTGACCGTAGTCTGCAATTAGTGAAAGCCGAAGGTTGTAAAACCGGTTTAGTATTTAATCCAGCCACACCACTTTCTCTAGCTGAACACGTTTTAGATAAAGTAGATCGTATTCTGCTGATGTCAGTTAACCCTGGCTTTGGCGGTCAGAAATTCATTCCTCATACGCTGGAAAAACTACGTCAAGCACGCAAAATGATTGATGAAAGTGGTTACGACATTGATTTAGAAATCGATGGTGGCGTTAACGTCAATAACATCCGTGAAATCGCTGAAGCAGGTGCGCGTACCTTTGTGGCTGGTTCTGCTGTATTTGGTGCAGCGAAAGATAGTGATCCTAACCGCTATGAAACAGTGATTGCTGCGCTGCGTGAGGAATTAGCTAAAGCAAACGTTTAATCGCTCAATGAAGTTAGATTTACCTGAGGTTGTTTTTATTGACCTTGATGGCACGCTGGTTGACAGCGTGCCAGATCTAACTTGTGCAACCAATCACATGCTCAGCAGTCTAGGATTGGCAAAAGCAAGCGAAGCTGACGTCAGAAGTTGGGTAGGTAATGGCATTCCCCGACTTATTGAACGAGCACTAACAGGCGAAATGCAACAAAAAGCAGAAACAGCATTACTGCAAAAAGCATTGCCTCTATTCTTAGATTATTATCAGCAGTTCCCCTGTGAAAGCAGTCAGGTTTACCCAGATGTATTCACAGGACTGTCCTGGCTTAAAAAGAAGCAGATTAAACTAGCTTGTGTCACTAACAAGGATGAAACGTTTACTCTGCCTTTGCTTGAAAAGCTTGGTCTGAAAGATTATTTTGACCTTGTGGTGAGTGGTGATACAACGCCACATAAAAAACCACATCCGGCACCATTACTGTATGGTGTTGATTACTTTCGGATTACCTCCGAAAAGGCATTAATGATCGGCGATTCCGTCAATGACGTAAAAGCAGCTAGAGCTGCTGGACTTGCCATTATATGCGTGAGCTACGGTTACAATCACGGTCAGCCAATTTCTGCAGCTGCACCCAATACCGTAATAGATACTTTTGCAGAGCTGGAAAGCTTATTTTAGAAAGAAGCAATGAAACAGTCAGAATTTGATCAACTTGCCACAGAAGGCTACAACCGCATCCCCTTATCAAGGGAAGTTTTAGCAGACTTAGATACACCATTAAGTGCTTATCTCAAATTGGCTGATGCGCCCTATTCCTACCTGTTTGAATCTGTTCAGGGTGGTGAAAAATGGGGTCGTTACTCGATGATTGGCTTACCTTGCCACACAATTGTTCGCGTTCATGCTAAAGACATTGTGGTGGAACTGGATGGGCAAGTTGTTGAAACAGCACAAGCCGACGATCCTCTGGCATGGATAGAACAATTCCAGACACGCTATCGTGTTGCAGAAATCGATTCATTACCCAAATTTAATGGTGGTCTTGTCGGTTATTTTGGCTATGACACTGTACGTTATGTTGAATCACGACTGGGTAATGCACCGGACTCCGATCCGCTCGAATGTCCTGATATTCTCTTAATGGTGTCAGACGAGTTAGTCGTGTTTGACAATCTAAGTGGTCGATTGCATTTGATTGTTCACGCAGACCCGAATACAGAAAATGCCTACCGTCAGGCACAACAACGTCTGGACGAGTTAACACAAACGTTGCGTCAGACAGCGATGGACTTCCATCAGAATAAAGCCCATAAACAAGTCAATGAAGAAGACTTTCAGTCTGGCTTTACTGAGAAAGGCTTTACTGATGCTGTCGAAAAGGCAAAACAATACATTAATGACGGCGATATCATGCAAGTGGTGTTGTCTCAGCGCCTGACCATTCCTTACAGTGCGCCTCCGATTGATTTATACCGAGCCTTAAGAACCCTTAACCCTTCACCTTATATGTACTACTTGAATCTTGGTGAGTTTTTTGTGGTGGGTTCATCACCTGAGATTTTGGTTCGCATGGAAGATCAGGAAGTCACTGTTCGTCCGATTGCCGGCACCCGTCCTCGTGGTAAAAACGAAGAAGAAGACATTGCCTTAGAGCAGGATTTATTATCAGATCCTAAAGAGCTTGCTGAGCACTTGATGTTGATTGACCTCGGTCGTAATGATGTTGGCAGAGTCAGTAAAACCGGTACCGTTGAACTCACCGATAAAATGGTCATTGAGCGCTATTCTCATGTCATGCACATTGTGTCTAATGTCACCGGTCAAGTGGTAGACAATATGTCAGCCATTGACGCTTTAAGAGCGACCTTCCCCGCTGGCACAGTGAGTGGTGCTCCTAAAGTACGTGCAATGGAAATTATCGACGAATTAGAACCGGTCAAACGCGGCGTTTATGCTGGTGCAGTTGGCTATTTATCTTGGTCTGGCAATATGGATACGGCCATAGCCATACGCACAGCAGTTATAAAAAATGATCTGCTGCATATCCAGGCGGGTGCCGGTATTGTTTATGACTCCGTGCCGGAAATGGAATGGAAAGAAACGATGAATAAGGCCCGCGCGATCTTTCGTGCTGTTGCCATGGCGGAAGCAGGATTGGAAGCCAATCCTCATGCAGAAAGCTAACCTAGGACTAGATACATGCTGTTAATGATTGATAATTATGACTCTTTTACCTATAACCTGGTGCAATATTTTGCTGAGCTAGGGGAAGACGTCGCCGTTCATCGTAACGATAAAATTACCATTGCAGACATTGAAGCAATGAACCCTGACAAAATTGTTCTATCACCCGGTCCATGTACACCAAATGAAGCTGGTATATCCATGGAAGTTATCAAGCATTTCGCCGGAAAAAAACCGATGCTAGGTGTCTGTCTGGGTCATCAAGCCATTGGACAGGTGTTTGGTGGTGAAGTGATTCATGCCAGCCAAATAATGCATGGGAAAACGTCTAAGGTGTATCACAATAACACGAGTGTATTTAGAGGCCTGAATAACCCTTTAGAAGCCACACGTTATCACTCCTTGGTTGTGAGCAAATATAACTTGCCGGATTGTTTCAATATTACCGCCTGGACCCAAACGGAAGATGGTGAGCTGGATGAAATCATGGGAATTGAACATAAAACGCTGCCAATAGAAGGTGTGCAATTTCATCCAGAATCTATTCTGACCGAACAAGGTCACGAATTACTGAATAACTTTCTGCAAAGATAAGGGCCTTTCATGGATATACAGGCAGCGATCAAGCAGCTCATCCTGCGCCAAGATTTTAGCCACGACCAAATGACTGACGTCATGAATCAAATCATGACCGGTAATGCCACACCAGCACAAATTGGTGGTTTTTTAATTGGTCTGCAAATGAAAGGTGAAACGGTCACAGAAATTGCAGCAGCGGCCGAAGTGATGCGAAGTCTGGCGACACCCGTTCATATCAAGGGCAAACATGTTGTTGATACCTGCGGTACCGGTGGTGATGGTGCCAGTACCTTTAATGTTTCTACAGCCAGTGCCTTTGTTGCTGCAGCAGCGGGTTGTCAGGTGGCCAAACATGGAAACCGTTCCATCAGTAGTAGTTCGGGTAGTGCCGATGTGCTTGAAGCCGCTGGCGTTAACTTAGAGCTTAGTCCGGAACAGGTAAAACACTGTATCGAAACAGTAGGTGTCGGTTTTATGTTTGCTCAAAAACATCATGGCGCCATGAAACATGCGATTGGACCGCGTCGTGAGATGGGTGTCAGAACTATCTTTAACCTACTTGGCCCGCTCACCAACCCTGCTCAAGCCGCTCATCAGGTCTTAGGTGTGTTTGATAAAAAATGGGTAAAACCGATGGCTGAAGTGTTACAAAAACTCGGCAGCCGACATGTTTTAGTGGTTCATGCTGAAGATGGTCTCGATGAAATCAGTATCGGTGCTGAAACCCATGTCGCTGAGCTCAAAGAGGGTAAAGTGACGACCTACACGATTAAACCGGAAGATTTTGGTCTTCAGCAGAATACGATTGAAACCTTAACGGTCAGCAATGCACAGGATAGCCTATCGCTGATCAAAGAAGTCTTCGACGGCAAACCTGGTCCTGCGCGTGATATTGTTGTGTTAAATGCTGGTGCAGCAATTTATGCAGCTGATATCACTGTTTCACTCGCAGAAGGAATTGCTATGGCAGCAGAGCTTATCGACTCAGGTGCCGCTACTCAAAAATTAAATGCCCTTATTGTTACAAGCCGAACTTAATACTATGTCTGAAAATACACCTGATATTTTGCTCAATATCCTACAACGCAAACAGCAGGAAGTCGCTGAGCGCTCAGCTAAAATTCCGTTAGCTATTATGCAGCAGTTGGCTGAACAAGCTAATCCCGTTCGCGGTTTTGTTGAGTCTATCAGCAAAAAAATGCTTAATAACGAACCCGCTGTGATTGCAGAAATCAAAAAAGCCTCTCCCAGTAAAGGTTTAATCAGAGAAAACTTTATTCCCAAAGACATTGCTGTTAGTTATGAAAAAGGCGGTGCGGCTTGTTTATCTGTTTTAACCGATCGTGATTTTTTTCAGGGTCATGAAGTTTTTTTACAAGAAGCTCGTAATGCTTGCTCTCTGCCAGTTATTCGTAAAGACTTTATCATTGATCCTTATCAGGTATTTGAAGCAAGAGCGATAAGCGCTGACTGTATTCTGTTAATTGTCGCGGCTTTGGATGATAACCAGTTAGAAAACTTGAGTCAGCTGGCGATTCAGCTGGGTATGGATGTATTGGTGGAGGTCCATGATCTAGAAGAGCTGGAACGTGCTTTGGTATTAAACTTACCTTTAATTGGTATCAACAACCGCGATCTTCGAAGCTTTGACACGTCACTCGACACCACCCTGTCATTATTGCAACGCATTCCTCAAGGTCATATCGTGATTACCGAAAGCGGCATTCATACTCGTGATGACGTCAAATTAATGCGTGACAATAAGGTCAATGGTTTCTTGGTAGGTGAAGCCTTTATGCGGGCAGATGATCCCGGGACGGAATTAGCCAAGCTTTTTTACTAAAGGTTTTTTATGACGATGTTCTTCATCATAGATGATCATCGTCTTTCCTTTTGCCCATAACAGGCCATTGTCTTGTAACTCTTTTAGCACACGGCCAACCATTTCTCGAGAACACCCAACCATACGGCTAATTTCCTGGCGTGTGACCTTGATTTGCATGCCATCAGGATGGCGCATTGCATCTGGTTGTGCCGCTAATTCATGTAAAGCCGCCTCGACTCTACCTGCCACATCAAGAAATGCCATATCGGTGGCTTTACGAGTCGTTGATAACAAACGTTTCGCTAATTGTTCTGCAATGGTAAATAACAGTGTTGGGTAACACTCTTTTAACTGAGTTTTTGAGAGATTCATGATTTGTTGATACGAAATCTCTTCGGTTCGGACATCCGTTCTGGCACGGACAGTGACCATACGCTCACCGACATCGGAAAACATACCAATTTCACCAATAAAATCACCCTGGTTCAGATAAGCGACGATGAGCTCCTCGCCTTCTTCGTTCTCCATACAAACACTGACAGAGCCTTCACGGATGTAATAAAGCGTGTGAGGAGGATCACCAGGACGAACAATGATATTTTTCGCCGGATAGGTTTTTGTGTGACAGCAGCGAAAAAACTCTGCTAATCCTTGCTCAATGGCCTTGTGTCTATGATAGTCCATCTATTTATCCAAAATGGGTGAGCGGGCAATAATACAGCATAAACGGGTATAATCCCTTAGCGATTTGATAAATATGTCAAATTTAAAGTGACTTATCAACTTTAGGAAACATTTAAATGAAAGCACGAGTGAAATGGGTCGAAGATGTTTTATTCCTCGGCGAGTCAGGAACAGGTCATACCGTAGTGATGGATGGCCCGGAAGAAGCAGGCGGACATGGCACCGGCATGCGTCCGATGGAGTTATTACTGATGGGTATGGCTGGGTGTACAGCCTTTGATGTCATCGAAATATTGAAGAAGTCTCAACAAGATATTCGCGACTGTGTTATTGAGGCGAATGGCGAAAGAAGCGAAGAAGCGCCAAAGGTTTACACTAATATTCATATTCACTACAAAATCACCGGTAAAAACGTAAAGGCGAATTTTGTTGAACGTGCGATCAAAATGTCGACAGAGAAATATTGCTCAGCCACCATTATGTTGGCGAAGACAGCCACAGTGACGCATGATTACGAAATCATTGAAGTCGAGTAATAAAGAAAAAGAGTAACTGATGTCTGAAAAAAAACGAGTACGGCCAGGCAAAACCGGTGGCATGCGACATGTCGCCCTCTTTGTTGATGATTTGGCTGCATGTGAACATTTCTATACCGAATTACTTGGGATGGAAGTCGAGTGGCGGCCGGATGAACAGAATGTCTATCTGACTTCAGGTAATGACAACCTTGCCCTACATCAGGCAGCTGAACCTGCTGCACCAGCGCATCAACAAAAATTGGATCATATTGGTTTTATTATTCCAGCCATAGAAGAAGTTGACGACTGGTTCGAGTTCTTAACAGCACATGATGTGAGCATTCGAAACCCACCGCGTACTCACAGAGATGGTGCCAGAAGTTTTTACTGTTACGACCCTAGTGGTACTGTAGTCCAAATTATTTATCATCCACCTATCTCATAAATAATGAAAACGTATATTTATAAAAGTCTAAAAAAAGAAGAGTTATATCTTTACATCAGCAAGAAAGATGATTTTTCAGAAGTCCCTCAGGCGCTCTATGACTCAATGGGAAAAGAACCTCAGTTCGTTATGGAGCTTGAGTTGTCACCCGAAAAACCACTCGCCCGTGAAGATGTCATCACCGTGATGAAGAATCTGGAAACGCAGGGATATCATGTTCAAATGCCTCCCCGTTTAGAAAAACTCGGCGACTTTATGAATCAGAAAAAACAGCATCTTCACTAGTGCCTGAGTAATTGGCTAAGCTCATACAAGATATCTAATGCTTGTTTTGGGCTTAGTTCATCGGGGTTTATTTGCTCTAGTCGTTTCTCAAGCGGCGAAGATTCTGCTTCTTGGGTAAATAAGTCTTGTTGTGGCTGCGCGTTTGTCGTGTCGACTGAGTAGTGGGTCTGTTCCAGTTGCTTTAATTTGGTTTTGGCGGCTTTAATTACATCAGCAGGCACACCAGCAAGCTGAGCTACCTGAAGACCATAGCTTTGACTGGCAGCCCCTTCTTTCAACTGATGAAGAAAGACAATCTTGTCACCATGTTCGATAGCATCCAGATGCACATTCCTGGCTTGCTCAAATAACTCGGGTAGTTGTGTCATCTCGAAGTAATGTGTCGCAAATAAGGTATAAGCGCCAATATCACGAATCAGTTTTTCAGCACATGACCAAGCTAAAGCTAGACCATCAAAGGTACTGGTTCCACGGCCAATTTCATCCATTAAAACCAAGCTGTGGTGTGTAGCATTGTTGAGGATAGTCGCCGCTTCATTCATTTCCACCATGAAGGTCGAACGACCCGATGCTAGGTCATCTGATGCCCCGATACGGGTAAAGACTTGATCCACGGGCCCGATAATCGCTTTGCTCGCCGGCACATAACTGCCCATATGTGCCATTAAGACGATCAATGCTGTCTGACGCATATAGGTCGACTTACCCCCCATATTGGGACCGGTAATAATTAATGTGGACTGCTCAGCGGTTAATTTCAGATCATTAGCGCAAAAAGCTTGGTTTTGACACACTTCCACAACCGGGTGTCGACCTGCTTCAATATGGATTCCGGCATCATTCACAAACTCCGGGGCGACATAATCCAATGTCTCGGCCCGCTCAGCAAGATTGGCAAGCACATCCAGCTCAGCTAATGACATAGAACATTGTGATAAGGCCATTAATTCTGGGGCCACTTTATCGAACAATTCATCGTAAAGCGCCTTTTCTAAAGCTAATGCTTTTTCGTTCGCACTGAGAACCTGTTCTTCGAAGCGTTTCAGTTCAGGTGTGATGTACCGTTCAGCGTTTTTTAATGTCTGACGCCGAACATATTCATCAGGCAATGTAATATCGTGAGCACGACTCAGTTCGATAAAATAGCCATGCACTTTGTTATAGCCTACTTTGAGGGTATTAACGCCTGTTCTATGGCGTTCTTGTTGTTCAAGTTGATCTAAAAAGCCACTGGCATTTTTATGCAGATCGCGTAAACGATCCAACTCCTCGTTATAACCTGCTTTTATGACCCCACCATCTCTGATGAGAACAGGTGGTTCATCGATAATCGCTTGTTGTAATAGCAGAAGTAATTCACTGAACGTGCCTAACTGTCGATCCAGTTGCCGCAGATGGGTACTTTGCTTCGATTTCAATAACTGATGTAATTCAGGCAACGTTTCTAAAAGACGTCGAATATGCATAAAGTCACGAGGTCTGGCTGTACGAAGCGCCATCCGTGACAAAATACGCTCAATATCTCCCAACGACTTCATCAAAGCATGACAGTCGTTGAAACTATTGTGCTCCAAAAACTCCTGAATCACATGTTGTCTATCAACTAATGTTTTGTGATCACGTATTGGACGCATTAACCAGCGTCTCAACATACGTGCGCCCATCGGTGTCGCGGTCCTGTCCAGTACCGAGATAAGGCTATTTTCAATGCCTCCTGACAGGTTACGTTCAAGTTCAAGATTTTTTCGTGATTGTGGATCCAGTCGAATGCTGTCTTTCGAATACTCAACACTAAGTTGGCGCAAATGAGGCAAAGCTGTTCTATGTGTTTCTTGTGCGTAGTTCACTAAACAGCCGGCAGCGCGAATCGCAATATCCAGTCCCTCACAACCAAACCCTTTTAGATCAGTTGTATTAAATTGTTCACATAATCGAGTTTTGGCTGCCTTTAATTCAAAATGCCACTCCGGTAGCTTGCGCAGTTGTTTTTCAAACGCCTCAAACCCCGCCAGTAATGTTTCACTTAATAAAATTTCTGCGGGTTGTAACCTGGCTAATTCGGCTTTTAACAATTCAGCATTATCTAGTTCACTGATAATAAACCGACCGCTGCTAATCTCAGCATAAGCTAATCCATATCGCCCTTTTTCTTCACAAATAGCGAGCAGGAGATTTTCATTGCGGCTGTCCAGCAGTGCTTCTTCCGTCAATGTACCTGGCGTCAGCACTCTTACAACTTGTCGCTCAACAGGACCTTTACTCGTTGCCGGATCACCTATTTGCTCACAAATAGCAACAGACTCACCCAGCTTAATAAGCCTTGATAAATAATTATCTGCCGCATGGTAAGGCACCCCCGCCATAGGAATCGGTGCACCGTTACTGCTGCCACGGGCCGTTAATGTGATATCAAGCAGTTCGGCGGCTTTATGAGCATCGTCAAAAAAGAGCTCATAAAAATCGCCCATACGATAAAACAGCAAAAATTCCGGATGTTCGGCTTTGATGCGCAGATACTGCTGCATCATTGGAGTATGATTTTGAATTTGAGTCATTTTTATAGTTTATATCATGCAAAATATTTCTGACGCATCACTGCAAGAAAAAATCATTCAAGTCGCTGAAACTTTAAATAAAAAGCATTTAATGTTGGCGACAGCAGAATCATGTACTGGTGGCTGGGTGGCGAAATGTTGCACGGATCTTGCCGGTAGTTCGAGCTGGTTTGAACGAGGTTTCGTCACCTACAGTAACCAGGCTAAACACGAGCAACTCGGCGTCAAGTTAGCTTCACTCGATAAGTATGGCGCTGTCAGTCAGTTAGTAGCCGAGGAAATGGCGATAGGTACACTTCGCCATTCGAAAGCCGATATTAGCGTGTCATTAACCGGTATTGCCGGCCCCGGTGGCGGTACAGAAAACAAACCTGTTGGTACAGTATGGATAGCGTGGGCATCTCAAACAGATAAAGTCAGCAGTCAGCTTTTTCAATTCGATGGGGATAGAGAAAGTGTCAGACGACAAGCCGTGTTAGCGGCCTTATCCGGAATCATTAAAAACGCTAGAGACTGACTGCTATCTATGGGATAATCGAAGGATTTATTAAAAACAGCTTCAGAGGTAGTGCAATGGATGACGATAAGAAAAAAGCGCTAGGCGCCGCGCTTGGTCAAATTGAGAAGCAATTTGGTAAAGGCTCTGTTATGCGTCTGGGTGATAATGTCGCAGCTCGTGACGTGTCAGCCGTATCTTCTGGCTCAATTGGGCTAGACGTTGCACTTGGTATAGGTGGTCTTCCTCGTGGTCGTGTTATTGAAATTTACGGACCAGAATCTTCAGGTAAAACTACATTGACGTTGCATGCTATCGCTGAGATGCAAAAAACAGGTGGTACAGCCGCGTTTGTGGATGCTGAACATGCTCTTGATCCTGTTTACGCTGAAAAATTAGGTGTCAATATTGATGACCTGCTGGTTTCTCAGCCTGACACAGGTGAACAAGCCTTAGAAATCACCGATATGCTGGTTCGTTCCGGTGCTGTGGATATCGTAGTGGTAGACTCCGTTGCCGCATTGACGCCAAAAGCGGAAATCGAAGGTGATATGGGTGACAGTCACATGGGGCTTCAGGCTCGTTTAATGTCACAAGCATTACGTAAGCTGACCGCTAACATTAAACGCTCCAATACGCTGGTTATCTTCATCAACCAGATTCGTATGAAAATTGGTGTCATGTTTGGTAACCCTGAAACCACAACAGGTGGTAACGCGCTTAAATTCTATGCCTCTGTACGTTTGGATATCAGACGTATTGGTGCAATCAAAAAAGGTGATGAGATTCTGGGTAACGAAACCCGTGTCAAAGTCGTCAAAAATAAAGTCGCTCCGCCCTTCAAACAGGTTGAATTCGACATCATGTATGGTGAAGGTATTTCACGTGAAGGTGAATTGATTGATTTAGGCGTTCAACAGAATATTGTCGAAAAATCAGGCGCTTGGTATAGCTACAACGGAACACGTATCGGTCAGGGTAAAGATAATGTGCGTGGCTATCTTAAAGAAAACCCAGAAATGTCGGCTGAAATTGAAAGCAAAATACGTGAAACCATGTTGCCTAAAAAGACAGCCAAAAAAGATGATAGCGCTGTTGAGGACGACGTCGAGGCGTGAAGCAATCAGCCAGTGCACGAGCCGTAAGCTATTTAGCCAACCGCGAACATAGTGCTCATGAATTGGCACAAAAGCTCAACAAAGCAGGTTTTGATGCAGAAGAAGTTGAGAAAGTTATTCAACAACTAAAAGAAACAAATCTGCAAAGTGATGTTCGATTTGCTGAAAGCTTTATCCGTTCGAGAGCAAATCGAGGTTATGGTGCGGTTCGCATCAACATGGAATTAAAAGATCGGGGTGTGGCTGCCGACATCATCACCGAATGCATGACCGCGGCAGAAATAGATTGGTTTACGCTTGCCTCAGAAGTACGTTGTAAGCGTTTTGGCGAGGAAATGCCTGATGATTATAAAAGCCGAGCAAAACAGCAAAGGTTTTTACAGTATCGGGGATTTACTCATGAACAGATAACGGAAAGTTTTAATTTAACCGACGATGAAAAGTAGCGCAGATATTCGCAAGTTGTTTCTCGACTTTTTCGCAAGTAAAGGTCATGAAGTCGTAGCAAGTAGTCCTCTTGTCCCTGCTAATGACCCCACTCTTCTATTCACCAATGCAGGTATGGTGCAATTTAAGGAAACCTTCTTAGGTCAAGAGACGCGTAAGTACACGCGTGCTGTCACGACACAGCGATGTGTGCGTGCCGGCGGTAAACACAATGACTTGGAAAATGTCGGTTACACCGCTCGCCACCATACGTTCTTTGAAATGCTGGGTAACTTCAGCTTTGGTGATTACTTCAAGCGTGAAGCGATTCAATATGCATGGGAGTTTCTAACAGAAACACTTGGGCTGCCTGCTGAAAAATTGTGGATCACCGTTTTCGAGGAAGATGATGAAGCGGCTGATATCTGGTTAAAAGAAATTGGTGTTTCAGCAGAACGTTTTTCCCGTATTGGCGCAAAAGATAATTTCTGGTCAATGGGTGATACAGGTCCATGTGGCCCATGCTCGGAAATATTCTATGACCACGGTGAAGATGTTGCCGGTGGTCCGCCTGGCACACCAGAAGAAGATGGCGATCGTTATATCGAAATCTGGAATCTGGTCTTCATGCAGTTCAACCGTTCAGCTGATGGTACCTTGACACCGTTGCCAAAACCTTCTGTGGATACGGGCATGGGGCTTGAACGTCTGGCAGCCGTGCTACAACACGTTCATAACAACTACGAAATTGATCTATTCCAACATCTGATCCAAGCGATTCAAAAACTGTCTGGTACAGAAGATCACACTAACTTCTCACTACGCGTTATCGCCGATCATATTCGCTCATGTTCATTCATGATCACCGATGGTGTTTATCCATCGAATGAAGGTCGTGGTTATGTCTTGCGTCGTATTATCCGTCGCGCGATTCGTCATGGTCATAAGCTCGGACTCAAAGACAACTTTTTCTACAAGCTGGTGCAACCTCTTGTTGATGAAATGGGCGAAGCATTTCCTGAACTTGCCCAATCGCAGGAACTTGTCGAAAAAGCACTTCAACAAGAAGAAGCACGCTTTGCTGACACGCTGGATAATGGTTTAAAAATTCTGGATCAAGCCATTGAAGACATGGGTGATAAAGAGATTCCAGGTGAAACTGTTTTCTTACTCTATGATACATACGGCTTCCCTATCGATCTGACTGCAGATATTGCTCGCGAACGCGGCCTGACAATTGATATCGCTGGTTTTGAACGCGCCATGGAAGCACAACGTAGTCGTGCCCGTAGTGCGAGTCAGTTCTCAGGTGGTTTATCAGACCAAATTACTATTGATAGTAGTACAGAATTTTGTGGTTACGACCTCACTCAACATGACAGCACCATCCTGGCAATCATCGTCAATGGCGAACATGTTGATAGCATTTCTGAAGGTCAGGAAGGGTTAATCGTATTAGACAAGACCCCTTTCTATGCTGAGTCTGGTGGTCAGGTAGGCGATCATGGTGACATCAACGCAGATAACGCGAGCTTCACGGTTACCGATACGCGTAAACAATCTCAAGCATTCACACATATCGGTCGATGTGAACATGGCCGTTTCCAAGTTGGTCAACATGTCACCGCACAGATTGATGAAAATAACCGTCTGGCGACAGCATTAAATCACTCAGCGACGCATTTATTACATGCGGCTTTACGTAAAGTTCTTGGCGAGCATGTGATGCAGAAAGGTTCATTAGTCAATCCACAACGTTTGCGCTTTGACTTTTCACACTTTGAGCCTGTGACACCAGCTCAGCTACGTGAAATCGAACGTTTAGTAAACCAACAAATTCGCCTCAACCACCCTGTTGAAACTCGTTTAATGGCCATAGAAGAAGCGAAGAAAAGCGGCGCAATGGCTTTGTTTGGCGAGAAATACGATGACGAAGTCCGTGTATTGAGCATGAGCGATTTCTCAATCGAACTCTGTGGTGGTACCCATGTTAAACAAACCGGTGACATCGGTATGCTCAAGATTATTTCTGAAGCGGGTATTGCATCGGGCGTGCGTCGTATTGAAGCCGTCACCGGTGAAAAAGCGATTGATTACATAGAGCAAATGGAATCAACCCTCACTGATGTATCCGAGTTACTAAAAGCTAAACCTGCCAATGTACAAGACAAAGCCTCACAGCTGGTGCAAAGGCAACGTGAGTTAGAAAAAGAACTGGACGTTTTAAAAGCTAAATTAGCCAGCAGTGCAGGCAATGATTTAGCAGATTCTGCTACGGACATTAACGGTATCAAAGTATTAGCTTCCACGTTGGAAGGCGCTGATGGTAAATCACTTCGAGACACCGTCGATCAGCTCAAAAATAAGCTTGGCACGGCTGCTATTGTACTCACCGCTGTCCAGGATGAAAAAATTACAATTATTGCTGGCGTTACTAAGGATATTACCGATAAAATCCGCGCCGGAGATCTGGTTGGTCATATAGCTAGTCAGGTTGGTGGTAAAGGTGGCGGTCGTCCTGATATGGCTCAAGGCGGCGGTAATGAACCTCAGAACCTGGCAGCAGCTCTAGCTTCTGTACCAGACTGGGTGACTTCGAAGTTGGAAAACTAAGCATGTCTTTAATTGTTCAAAAATATGGTGGCACATCTGTTGGCTCCGCTGAACGTATCCGTGAAGTAGCCAAAAAGATCATTGATTATCGTAATCAAGGTCATGATTTAGTCGTTGTCGTTTCAGCGATGAGTGGCGAAACAAATCGTTTAATCGATTTAGCCAAACAGCTAAGCGATAACCCGCGTGGCCGTGAGTTAGATGTGCTTTTATCAACAGGTGAGCAAGTTACCATTGCACTGCTGAGCTTGACACTTGCTCAAATGGGTATGCCCGCTGTTTCTTACACAGGCAGTCAAGTCCGCATCCTGACTGATAACGCACATAACAAAGCACGGATTATAGAGATTGACGACAAGAATATTCGTCAGGATCTCAATCAGGGAAAAGTGGTCGTCGTTGCAGGATTTCAGGGGTGTGATGAGAATGGCAACATCACCACTCTTGGTCGCGGTGGTAGTGACACAACAGCTGTTGCATTAGCAGCTGCATTAAAAGCGGATGAATGCCAGATATACACTGATGTCGATGGCGTCTATACCACTGATCCCAGAGTTGTTTCTGAAGCACGTCGCCTAGACTCTATTACTTTCGAAGAAATGCTGGAAATGGCCAGCTTAGGTGCAAAAGTTTTGCAAATACGCTCTGTCGAATTTGCGAGTAAATATAACGTCCCATTACGTGTCCTTTCCTCATTTACTGAAGGTGGTGGCACATTAATCGCGGCTGAGGACCCATCAATGGAACAAGCTTTAATTTCAGGTATTGCATTTAATCGTGATGAAGCCAAACTGACTATTCTTGGTGTACCTGATCACCCTGGCATTGCTTCACAAATTCTCGGCCCTATCGCAGCTGAGAACATTGAAGTCGATATGATCATTCAAAATACCGGTCATGACTCGACAACAGACTTTACATTTACTGTTCATCGCAATGACTATCAAGCTGCATTAACTATCTTACAAAGAACGGCTGAGGAGCTGGGTGCCAGAGAAGTTAATGGTAACGAAAAAATTGCCAAAATCTCTGTTGTCGGTGTAGGCATGCGCTCGCACGCAGGTATTGCCAGCACAATGTTCGGTTCACTAGCAAAAGAAAACATCAATATCAGTATGATATCCACTTCAGAAATCAAAATCTCTGTGGTTATTGATGAGAAATACCTGGAGCTGGGGGTTAGAACATTACATAAGGCATTTAATCTAGAACAAGCACCTGCTTAAAAGCTAAATGCTTGAGTCTCGTCATGTTTTTGAGATGATTTTATCGCTTAGATGTTCTGTTCCTGATAAAATATTATCTGAACAATGGATAAAAAAGTTTTTTTTATAGTCCATGAATAAAGAGGCGAGAAGACCTCTACATAAATGAATAGGACAAAGGCACGAGGCCTGATCAATCGAAAGGAGTCATCATAATTCTCCTGATACCTCGGCCTAATTTTTGAGAGTAAGGGGAAAAAAACATGTTAATACTCACACGTCGTGTTGGCGAATCACTCATCATCGGTGACGATGTTGTTGTAAACGTACTTGGTGTTAAAGGTAATCAGGTAAGAATTGGTGTAGACGCTCCTAAAGACGTCACCGTGCACCGTGAAGAAATCTACGATCGCATTCAGGCTGAAAAAGATCAGCCAAATGTGAGTTAAATTTACAATTATCACTAGCCAAATCGTTATCATCTGATATACTAGGCGGCTTTGATGGAGAGCTGGCCGAGTGGCTGAAGGCGCGCCCCTGCTAAGGGCGTATAGGTTTACCCCTATCGAGGGTTCGAATCCCTCGCTCTCCGCCATAAATTTATTGAAGGCATCTTTGTATGCTTGTATAATAAGCGGCTTTAGCGCCCGTAGCTCAGCTGGATAGAGTACCTGGCTACGAACCAGGCGGTCGCACGTTCGAATCGTGCCGGGCGCGCCATTTAAGTACATAATCAAGCAGTCACCGAGAAATCGGGACTGCTTTTTTATTTCAATAAGCGATCACAGATAGATAGCGCCCGTAGCTCAGCTGGATAGAGTACCTGGCTACGAACCAGGCGGTCGCACGTTCGAATCGTGCCGGGCGCGCCATCTGTCTTTGTCGTTAAACCTCTACCCCTTCTCCCTGCCTCTCCTAATATAAGCTACTTATAAGGTAGTTAAAAACTAGACTCACAAAGTTGCTTATATTTTCCAGTTAAACAATCAACGTCTGCGATATTTCTCAATTGATGCTTTATTACAGCATCCGTTTTGTCATCCAATTAAGAAGATATGGAAAAAATTGTTGGCTGCTCTCATTCTTATATAAATAAGAGTCTATTTATACTGATATGACGCGTTCAGTAAATCGTTGCAGATATTCGGGACCGAAAGGATGCTTCCTAGTATGTACTCATCTTAAAAGCTACTGTCAGCTGTTTACATAAATACTTGAACTAACATACGTAGCCCGGTTATCAGCAATACAACTGCAAACACTTTCTTGAGATTTCGAGCATTTAATTTGGCTGCCAGGGTAGCGCCAACCGGAGCAAATAACACCGTTAACGGCACAATACATACAAAGCCGATGATATTCACTAAGCCAAATGTGCCTGCAGGGGCATCTAATGGTGTGCTCCCGATAAACAACATGGTAAGAGCGCCAGGTAAGGAGATAATTAAACCTATGGCTGCTGCAGTACCCACAGCCTTGTGTGCGGGATAGTTATATAAAGTCAGTAATGGCACAGAGAGTGTGCCACCGCCGATACCGACCATAGAGCTAAAAAAGCCAATAGCCGAGCCCATCACTGATTGACCCAGCTTGTCGGGTAATTGCTGAAATAAAGCAGATTTATTTGTCCTTATCAACATATTCAATGCTGATAAGGTCGCAATAATGCCGAATAATGCTGTCAGCCACACTCCATCAACACGTGTCACCAACCAACTTCCTATTAAAACACCAACAAGAATAAACACAGCCCAGCGCTTTAAAAGAGCGAAATCGACATTACCTTTCTTACTGTGTGAATAAATCGAGCTGAGTGATGTTGGCACTATTGTGGCCAGGGAAGTGGCTGTTGCAATGACCATGGCAGAATCTGGCGAGACACCAAAGCTTTGAAACAGGAAAAACAGCACGGGCACAATGACAATGCCGCCCCCTACTCCCAGTAATCCTGCCAGCACGCCAGCGAATATGCCCGTCGCCATCAGCGCCAAAAATGTGGTGATATTTGTTGTTATGAATTCAAGCACTCTCGTTTACTTCTCTATGCGATAAAACACTCGTAATCACACCATGAGACTGATATGGCCTCATGGGTTTTACATTTACGTTTAAGACGACAGTTCATTTCTGATGATGTCTGCTCCAGCACTCAATGCCTTCAGCTTGCCAAGCGCCAAGTCACGTGGCAAAGGGGCCATACCACAGTTCGTACAAGGGTAAAGGTTTTCGGCATCCACAAATTGAAGTGCTTGTCGCAGGGTATTCGCCACCTCATCTGCCGTCTCTATGCTGCTGCTCGCCACATCGATGGCACCCACCATAATCTTCTTACCTCGAATCAGTTCGATGAGCTCCATCGGCACATGTGAGTTGTGACATTCCAGAGAAATCATATCAAGACTGGACTGTTGTAGCTTGGGAAAGATCGCTTCATATTGTCGCCATTCTGAACCTAATGTTTTTTTCCAATCAGTGTTGGCTTTGATGCCATAGCCATAACAAATATGAACAGCTGTTTCACAAGTGAGTCCTTCTACAGCTCTTTCTAGGGTTGCCATTCCCCAATCATTCACCTCATCAAAAAACACGTTAAAAGCCGGCTCATCAAACTGGATAATATCGACTCCGGCTGCCTCGAGTTCTTTTGCTTCTTGATTCAAAATTTTGGCAAATTCCCAGGCCAGCTTTTCCCGGCTTTTGTAATGACCATCGTATAAAGTATCAATCATGGTCATAGGACCAGGCAGCGCCCATTTAATTGGCTGATCTGTTTGTTCACGCAGAAATCTGGCATCTTCGACAAAAACAGGTTTTTGTCGGCTTACCGCTCCCACAACCGTTGGAACACTGGCATCATAACGGTCACGGATCTTGACTGTTTCACGCTTATCGAAGTCGACCCCATCAAGATGTTCAATAAATGTGGTCACAAAGTGTTGGCGTGATTGTTCACCATCACTGACGATATCAATACCAGCACGTTGTTGTTCGTGTAGTGACAGTTTTAAAGCATCGTGTTTACCATGGGCTAATGCATCACCTTCTAATTTCCAAGGAGACCAGAGCTTTTCAGGTTCTGCCAGCCAAGATGGTTTCGGCAAACTACCAGCTGTTGATGTGGGTAATAGTTTTTTCATAATCATAATTTCTATATTGTAAGTAGACTAGGAAGCGTAATTCTCAAACCATTTCTGCAGCACGGCCTGATATGGTTTGATGAAATGCTCTTCTGCAAATTTGCCTTGTTTAACAGCTAACTGACTGCGTTCTTCTCGGTCATACACAATTTGTGTAATTGAGTGATCAGCATGTCTCAGATTAGGCTTGTAGAGATTACCCGCCACGGCATTGGCGTTATAAATCTCTGGTCGGTAGATTTTCTGAAATGTTTCCATGGTGCTGATCGTGGCGATAAGCTCAAGGTTGGTGTAATCCGTGAGTAAATCGCCGAAAAAGTAGAATGCCAATGGCGCCACACTATTTGGAGGCATAAAGTAGCGAACTTTAAAGCCCATTTTTTCGAAATATTTTTCTGTGAGAGACGATTCATTAGCGTTGTACTCGACTCCTAGGATGGGGTGTTGATTTTCAGTGCGCTCGTAGGTTTTATTATCAGACACGCTCAGGCAAATCACTGGCGGTTTATTAAAATTCGCTTTGTAAGTATCTGAGCACACAAAATATTTAAACAACTTGCCATGAAGCTCACCAAATCTATCCGGAATGGTGAATTGAGACCGTCCTTTATTATGTTCCTGCAGTAACACACTAAAATCATAATCTCGTACATAGGATGAAAAATTATTGCCGACGATGCCTTCGATACGCTTGTTTGTTTTTTTATCAAGAATATAGGTCTTCAACATTTCAATAGATGGAAAGTGTTGTCCATTGCCTTCAATATCAATGTCGACCGAAATGATTTCAAGCTCGACAGCATAACGTTCCCCTCTAGGATTATCCCAATTCGCTAAGGCATTGAAACGACTGTCTACCATTCTTAAAGCATTACGCAAATTCTCCCGACGTCTCTCTCCTCTCGCTAAATTAGCGAAGTTGGTCGTGATCCGTGTGTTATCAGAAGGCTGATAATTCTCGTCGAAACGAATGCGCTTAATCGTATACTCAAAGTCTGTATTCATCGTGATTCGTGTCCTGTTAAATGCAATATCATCTTGATTCATTTCATACGCTGATCGCTGCTTATGCCTAATAGTTGTTTCCAGCTTCAATTAGGTCTTACAAAATCACTTGTGCTTTCAGCGGTAAGAGAAGTTATACATGGACTTACACATGAATAAAATTGATATTATTTCATATATCGATTAATTAAATTCATGATTTAGATGAACAGAACTGATTATCGAGGGTTTATGGATAAAACACAGACCGCAAATGTTGCCGAAGAGACATGACATTTATTCTCTCAATTCCATCCATCTTAGTGGAAAACGAATCTAAAGCGCACGTATGAAAGGACAATGTTGTGGACAGTCAGATGGTGGAGACACTAAATAGCGTGCTGAGATAATAAGCCTGCGGCTGTCACGAGGAAGAAAAATCACTATTACAGCCAATAGAGAAGCCAGACTTTTCGATGAGGCTATGATGTTTATTTACCCGTGTTGTTGAGCGTGACAATTTGTGTCTCAATGACAGTCAACCCTGATAGTCTCTCTGTCACCATCAACTTCATAGCATCTATATCAGCAATACAATAAAAGCTGATTATCAACCGGTTTTGACTGGACGCTGTGTCAACCTCAGTGGTTTATCAAGCCCATAGGATGATTATAACTACGCGCTAGCTCTATAAACGCTTTGAGGTAGGCAATATCCTCATCACTCTCACGCGTGCCCAAATAGATTTGTTTCGCTATACCAGCTTTACTCAAACGCACCACAGCAAGCGGTAGTTTGAGACAGTATTCTTCTGCTAACCAGCGAGGCAAGGCAGCCACACCGCGTCCAGATGCCACCATTTGCAGCATAATTTCAGTTGTCTCACTGGTTTTATGCTGTTTAGGAACGACCTCTGCCGGGTTAAGAAAATGTGTATAAATATCGAGTCTATTCGTGGCTACCGGATAGGTCAGTAATACCTCATCAGATAAATCTTCTGCCCGAGCATAATCGCGCTCTGCTAATGGATGCTGCCGAGGTACAACAAGCACTTGCTCATAATCAAAAACAGGAGTGAAACTCAGCCCTTTTTTATATAAGGGATCGGGCGTGACTAATAGATCGATTTCATAATCAAGCAGCGCCCCCACCCCACCAAATTGAAATTTCTGCTTCACATCCACATCAACATCTGGCCAGGAATCTAAAAATGGAGAAACCACTTTCAATAACCATTGATAACATGGATGGCATTCCATCCCTATTCTTAAGGTCCCACGCTCGCCATGAGCAATCTGCTTAAGCTTATCTTCTGCGTAATTAAGTAGAGGCAGCACTCTGTTAGCAATATGGAGTAAATAACGACCTGCTTGTGTTAAACGCAAGCTTCGTCCTTCTCGCAACCAGATTTCAGTACCCAGGTTATCTTCCAGTTTTCGCATGGTATGACTGAGCGCTGATTGTGTGACACATAAAGCTTTAGCGGCTGATGTAAGCGAGCCATGTTCTTCAACAGCATGCACAATTTTTAGATGGGTACGTTCGATCATAAGCTTCATGAGTAAAATTAATTGGTATGTGAAAATATACCATTTTTATTCATTGTTTAAGTCATTTAGACTATGAATATGATTAAACATGTACTGATGGATTTATTGAATGAATGATGCTGCCAATACTCGGACCTATCCGGTCGTTGAGTACTTTTGCCAAGTTAAAAAGCTAAATGCATTAACGGCAACAACCTTTGAGATAGAATTAGAAGCGCCTGAAGGGGCTGAGTTAGAGTACGCAGCAGGTCAGCACTTAGCATTGGAATTAGACGTGAATGGTGACGGTACACCACAATCACTGTCTTACACGATTGCAAACAATATTGATTCCTCTCGTCCACGCCGCTTACAACTTTTTATTCAGAACGGCAGTGAGTTCGCCAATAAGATCTTAAAAACACTGTCATCCTTGTATGAGAATAATGAGAGAGTGAAGGTCACTTTAGCAATGGGAAACGCATACCTGAAAACAGATCTAGCATTACCTCATCTATTAATTGCAGCAGGCTCAGGCATTGCTAAAGTTAAATCAATTACCGAAGAAATCATTAAACAACAGCCTGATGCAAACGTGCATATCTATTGGTCCAATAGACAAGCGAATGAATTTTACCTGCTGGATACGTTTGAGCATTGGTCCAATCAGTATAGAAACCTAAGCTTCACACCAGTATTAGAGGTGGCTGATCCAGACTGGCCGGTTCGCTTTGGTTATCTTTATCAAGTGATTCAGGAAGACTTTGACAAGCTGAATGATGTTCAAGCTTATCTCTGTGGTTCGCCGCAAATGGTCTATGGCACAATCGATAGACTTGAACCGAAAGGATTGAAAGAAACGAATTGTTATTCCGACGTTTTTGAATATATGCCAAGAGATAAGTTTACGTCGGCTAAAGGTTAAGATTAACAAGCCATGAGGGCTTGTTTTGCGTGAATCATTGAGGATTAGCCGTTTGCTCTTTGGCTAAAGAAAATCCTGTTTAGCCACTTAACGAAAATCGGGATGAAATTAGTTATCAGGGTTGATAAGAATTTTTATATCATCAGCTTTGATGGCATATGACTCATGGATTGCAAACTCGGGATGAATCGCTTTTTTGACTTTGTCTGCAATCAGTTGTGGCTCAACATTTTCTGCAGAAGAAAAGTGTAATAAAGGTATTTTGGCTGCCCTCAAGGCATTATCGATAAAGGCATTGTACTGCTTATCAGGCTGAGCATCAGAGCTATTATTCAGTTTAATTGCACATAAAATCTCTGACGTCTCTGCATCACTGAGAACAAAATCCACATACATCAACTGAATATATTGGCTTGCTTTTTGGCTGGCTGACTTAGATTTGGTGTGTTTCAACGTCAATAAATCAGAGAGACGGACTTTAGAAGCAATGTCATATTGCTCATTTACAGCAAGCTGAAGTTTGTGTTTAAACGCTCTCTCTGTGGGCGTATACAAAGATGGGCGCTTCAGATAGGGATAAACCTTCATTTTTTCAATCTGTTTATTATCCTTCTTCATCAGCGAAAGAAGCAAAACGGCAACTAATATAACAACAAACAGTGAAATGAAAACAAATGACATTGAGATATCCCAGTTGAAAATCAGATCTTAGAATATGTTGTCATCGCTCAGCAATAGATAAAAGCCTCAACACAGAATGAGCCAGTAAGAATTCGTTTTATAACAAGATAAAACATCGCTACCGACTATGAGTACTTAAACGAATAGAAGATAGAAACACGTTAGCGAAACAGTCACTCCAATCAGAGATAAGCCAGACTCATCTATCTGATCATCAGCTTAAGACACTTTAAATTGTCTCACCATATTAGTGAGTCTTTCACTTAGCTGAGCAATTTCCTGACTAGCTTGTGATACCTGCTCTGAACCTTCGGCCGTATTTTCTGATACCTGTTGAATGTTGAGAACATTGTTATTAATTTCATTCACAACATGACTTTGTTGCTCGGCGGCCGTGGCGATCAGTGTATTCATCTCAGTTATCGAACTGACAGAATTTGTTATTTCCTTCAGTGAGTTAGTTGCATTCACAGCCTTAGCGACTAAGCCCTCAATACTGGTCTTATTCAACTCCATTGAGCTCACAGCATTATCCGAACCTTGTTGGAGAGTGAGAATCAGATCTTCAATTTCTTTTGTTGAGTCCTGGGTTTTTTGGGCTAATGAGCGCACTTCATCAGCCACAACAGCAAACCCCCGTCCCTGATCACCGGCCCGGGCTGCTTCGATGGCCGCATTTAACGCCAGTAAATTGGTTTGTTCAGCAATATTTTTGATTACATCCAGTACAGTCCCAATGTTTTCACTATCAGACTTTAATGTTCTGATGACCGATGTAGATGAGTTAATTTCGTCCGCAAGATTGTTAATC
Organism: Methylophaga sp.; assembly: GCA_002706095.1. Lineage (GTDB taxonomy): Bacteria > Pseudomonadota > Gammaproteobacteria > Nitrosococcales > Methylophagaceae > Methylophaga > Methylophaga marina. The sequence goes on from PAJP01000005.1 coordinate 208,603, forward strand.
GAAGCGACGATTTCTTCGACAACTTGTCTTCCAGACTCTGAGTCTTTATCGCCTTTGATTGCGGCCGCTGAGGCTTTTTCAGCACTATTCGCCACTTCCTGAACGGTCGCTGTCATTTGTGTAATCGCTGATGCGACATGCGTTGTTTCATTTTTCTGTTGTGCAATATTCTGATTAGTTGAACGACTGACTACCGACGTTTCTTCGGCTGCTGTCGATAATTGTTCAGAAGCGTCAGTGATGCCCATGACCAGTTTTTGTAATTTTTCGACAAAGCTATTGAAGGCATTGCCCATCGCACCGACTTCATCTTTACTGGCAAAATTCATGCGTTTTGTTAAATCATTATCCTGAGCCATCGTCGTCAGCACGCTCATGACACCTTTAATGGGGGTAACGATATTGCTGATAATAATTTTGGAAATGAAGATACCAACAACCAAAGATACCACCGCCATCGCAATCAGGCTGAGTAAACTCGAACTTTGCAGATCCTTGACATTAGTGACCGAACGATTGGTAATGTTATCAATACTGGCTTGCATGGCTTGTAAGCTTTCAAACAGCTTCGCTTCAATAGCCACTAACTGAGCTTGTTCGTCTTTTGAGAGATAACCACCACCTGACATACTGCCACCGCGCTTGATGATTTGAATCGCACTATCGACATACTTCTGGTAATTGGCTTGCTGTTCAACAACTTTAGCCGTATTTTCTTCCAAACTCGCCACATCAGCCTGAAGATCAGCATCTAACGCTTTGTCTTTGGATGCATTAAGAATGGCCACAATATCCTGCATAGCCTGATTAGTTTGCAGCGTGATAGCTTCGATCTTGGCAAAATGCTCTTTGATAACTTTTCTTCTGGCACCAGATTTGGCATCAATCATTAGTGTTTGTAGTTCAGAGGCCTTCTTTAGCTGGAGCTGGCGGGCTTCAGCCACATTCTTCTCAAGCGGTAACGACATTTGATAGATGACAGAAAATTCGCTTGAAATGTCATTCATTTTAAAAATAGCAAAGGCTGAAATCAGCAGCTGCGTTAGCCCAAGAATAACCACCACACTGAAAATCTTTTTCCCAATAGGAAGATTCTTAATAAACTGCATTTCAACCTCATGTATCTACAAATCGTCTGAATTTAGCCTGATATGAAAATTTCATAGCATTACCAGGAATTATATCGGCCTGATTTCCAAATAATGAAGCACTTTTAGCTCATCGTGTCTTAGTTTCTGCCTAATGAGCAATATCACTCATCATGTATCTGTCTTAAGCATCTGTTAATAAAAACAATTCAGACTGACGTCCTACTTTATATGACTAATCCACTCTCAAGTGAGGCTGGAGCAATCAATAACGCTCGGATGTTCCATGTCAAAATATAAAAACAACTTATTCTTTGATCTTTATTTTATTTTTAGTTCGGCATTCATTTTAATGCTGTTACAGACGCTACTAAGAGGCGTTCTCTTATGGCGAAACAATGATCTGACAGCCAGCATTCCCAGTCATGATCTTATTCATGCTTTTCTTACCGGGCTTCGCTTTGATTTGATTGTCACTGTTTATGCGCTGCTGCCATTAATAATTGGCTTACTGTTTAGAAAAGGTTTAAGCAACCGTAAAGCCTATACAGTCTGGCTTACCTTCGTTTCCAGCGTGATGATCTTTCTCGCTATCGTTGAGCTCGACTTTTATCATGAGTTTCATACACGGCTGAACAGCCTGGTTTTTGAATATATGAAGGAAGATCCGGCAACAGTATTAAGCATGATTTGGTATGGGTTTCCTGTCGTCACTTACCTCATCATTATCGGTCTAATGATCACGGCATTATTTTGTATCTTTACTGTAAACAGCCGGATTAACCAAGCCAAGTCCACTGATAAAACTCGATACAGCCTCAGAATGACGGCATTTCTCGTCGTATTGTTAATATCAGTCGTGGCCGCACGAGGCACATTACGTCAGGGACCACCACTGCGTTGGGGTGATGCCTTCCAGAGTAATTATCTTTTTGCCAATCATTTGGGCTTAAACGGGGTTTATACATTAGCTAAAGCCGTTATCGGTACCAAAAAAGGTGATAATAAATGGCTCAAGAAAATGCCATTAGCTGATGCCGACAGTACTGTCGAGGAAATGATTCTAACGCCATCTGATCAACTTATAGACCCCGAGTACTCACCAGTATTACGTAGTTATCATGCACGTGTGGGTTTAACCCAAAAACCATTAAATGTTGTGTTCATTCTGATGGAAAGCTTCAGCGGTGAATATGTCGGTGCTTTAGGTCATGATGAAGGCATCACACCAGAATTCGACAAACTCGCCAAACAAGGCCTGTTATTCAATCGCTTTTTCTCAAACGGCACACACACTCACCAAGGTATGTTTACTTCATTAGCGTGCTTTCCTAACTTGCCTCACTATGAGTATTTAATGCAACAGCCTGAAGGCAGTAACCATTTTTCCGGTTTGATACAAATGACAGCCGACAGAGGTTATCAAAGTATGTACATCTATAACGGTGACTTTGCCTGGGATAATCAAAAAGGCTTTTTTGGTGCCCAGGGTATGCAGCATTTTATTGGCAGACATGATTTTGTGAATCCTGTTTTCTCAGATCCTACCTGGGGCGTATCTGATCAGGATATGTTCGACCGGGCTACCGAAGAGTTACAAAAAATGCCTAAAGACAAGCCATTTTTTGCCTTTTTACAGACTTTATCCAATCATACCCCATATGCCTTACCTACCCAGCTGCCTATTGCAAAAGTGACTGGTCACGGTGAGTTGAATGAACATTTAACGGCAATGCGATATGCCGACTGGGCATTAGGTCAGTTTTTCAAAAAAGTAGCCAAATCAAATTATTTCGATAACACACTCTTTGTTTTAGTGGGTGATCATGGTTTTAGCACGCCCAATCAAGTCACCGATATTGATATGCTTAAATTTCATGTGCCGCTGTTAGTGATTGGTCCAGATGTTGTCAGAAAATATGGTCACACTAACTCAACGGTCGGCGCTCAAGTCGATATTGCACCGACAGTCGCGGGTTTAATGGGTGGAGATACCACTTATAACTGCTGGGGCCGTGATTTATTAAATATTAATGACGCCGGATTTGCTGTCATTAAACCATCAGGCTCAGATCCAACCACAGCTATCATTGATGATAATAAAGTGCTGGTTAAATCAACAGACAACAATGCAACGTTATATAACTATGAGTTATTACCAAAAGCTTCTGCAAACACGCTTCATGACGCTGTTGACACAGAGAAACTGGAGCATCGTTTAGATGCCTATATTGTATCTGCCACATCGACTTTATTACGAGGTAAAGCCGGTATAAAAACACCAGATAACCGCGTTGCTGTAAATTGATCAGCCTAGCGAATAATTGCCATCCTTTTTATATTTAGTTATGTTGTGCACTAGTTATTTGTAAAGAGGATGAATAACAATATGAAAATAAAATTCCTGATCATTCCATTGTTGATGACAGCATTTGCTGCTCATGCTGATAGCTCCACAGTCGATGCAGCAGTAGGTGGTGGCATCGGTGGTGCTATAGGCGCTGCTGTGGGTAATGAGGTGGGTGGTCGCGAAGGCGCAATGATTGGTGGTGCTGTAGGTGCAGCCACTGGTGTCGCCGTTAACACTGATGAAGAAGGTCACAGCGAACATCATGACAAACGTCATCATGAAAACCATCAGGGGCATTTCTGCCCGCCTGGCCAAGCAAAAAAAGGCAACTGTTAGTTATCTGAAAAAGCCGTCATCAATGACGGCTTTTTTATATCGCTTATTTATTCAGCAAATACTTACGCCAAGATCTGAAAGATGTAATGTCGGTCGCCTGCTCAAGGCCATAAGACTCACAGATAAACCCTGTAACCCAGCGTCCATCTTTTACTTCAAGCTTGCCCAAACCTAATGGGGCTGCAATGCCTGCCAGAAAAGAGCCTAACGTTGCTGTGGGTAAAGACCAGAGTTCAATCTCAATTTCTGCCCCATTTTCATCACGAACCAGTCCAGGTCTTTTGGGCGGACCACCCGCTAAGGCATAAAGCTTATAGGTGTTAGCTGTTACCGTTTTCTCTAAAAATACGCCACCCCGCTCTGTCAATTGATAATTGAGTGGTTGTCCTTGTAAATGCGCTCCACACACAGCGACAGTGATACGATCACCACAGCCTGAGATAGCTGCTGTTGAATCTGGACAAGCAACATCTATCGCACCTAAAGGCAACCGTAATGATTGCTGCATCAAATTGGCATAACTTAATAATCGGGCATCACTAAAAGCACGTGAAAACAAAGTCACCCCAAACGGTAAACCTGATGAAATAAATCCTGTCGGTACCGCTATCGCACTGCAATCAAGCAGGTTCATAAAGTTAGTATAATGCCCCAGATTACTATTAAGTTTTATCGGGTCAGCCAGTACCTGTTCAATGGTATAGGTGGTGCCAGCTGTTGGCGTCAGAATAAAATCATAGCTTTGCAACACGTCTCTTACCTGCTGTCGGCAGGCCTGTAACTTATATTCCGCTTTAAATAAGTCATCTGCTCGGGCATCTTCCTGTGTCGCTAAAATATCCTGAATGACTTGCAGCATAGCTTGTCTGTCAACGCCTTCTGTTGCCACACGACGTTCTGCCACCCAAGGGCCTTCATAAAGCAGTCTGGCCGCAGTAAAGAATGATTCAAAATCGATAATATACTTTTCACCACCCAGACTTTCCAGATGTTTTACCGCTTGTTCAAATTGCTCAGCATATTCTGCATCACCAAAAAAATTCAGCTGATCAGATTTTGGCACAGCGAAACTAAACGTACTCTCGGCTAACTGACCGTAATTACCTTTATTGATATCCAGATTGGGTCTGGCAAAGGCATCATTGGCATCAAACTCAGCGGCGACATTAAATACGGTATTGGCATCATCCGTAGTCAAGCTGAAAATAGATACACAATCCAAGCTACGACAGGCTGGTACGACACCATCGGTACTCAATAAACCTCGGGTTGGTTTTAAACCAATCAGATTATTAAAGGCGGCTGGCACACGTCCTGACCCAGCGGTATCTGTACCTAATGAAAAGCTGACTAAACCTAATGCCACAGCAACAGCAGAACCTGAACTGGAGCCACCAGAAATATAGTCTTTGTCAAAACTGTTATGGCATGGCCCCCATTTTTCAGGTGAACGTACGCCTACCAGCCCTGTAGCAAACTGATCCAGATTGGTTTTACCTAGGGGAATCGCTCCAGCATCAATCAATTGCTGCACAACAAAGGCCGATTTATCGGGCGTATAAGCGTAGGCTTCACAGCCAGCCGTAACAGGGAACCCAGCTAATTCGATATTATCTTTGATAGCAAAGGGAATCCCAAATAGCGGTTTGTCTTCAATGCTGCTGTTTTCCAAAGCATCCAGATAAGGCTGAAGTTGTTCCAGACTGAATAACTCGATCCAGATATTGTGATCAAGGTATTGCTGACAACGCTCTAAGGCATTCTCAATCACTTGTTTTGGCGATAAATCACCAGTCTGATACGCCTGTTGTAATGCTGTAATGGTCATATTTTGTTGTGACATTATTCAACCTCCAGTACTAATAAGCGGTCACCCATACCTACTTGTGATCCTGCTTTTCTGGAAAGTGAAGTCACTTTACCTGCCTGCGGTGCTGTCACCAGAATTTCCATTTTCATCGCTTCTAAAATCATCAAGGTGTCGCCTTCTTTCACGTCTTGCCCCTCTTCCACTTCGATTTTCCAGATACTGCAATTCAATGGGCTATCCACTGATATCGCATTGTCTGCCAGAGGCAATAAAGCTTCATCCACGTCGGCTTGTTGATCACCACTATCAAAATGCAATAAACCATCACGTTTCCAACGTTCTAATTCTTCATTAAAGGCTTTCTGACGCATGCTGGTGAACGTATCAATTTCATCTTGATGTTGTTCAATAAAGGCGTTGTAGTCTTTTAAATTGAAGCGTGTTTCTTCAATCTTGAGTTCATAGTTACCATGAATAAAGTCACGACGAATCTGCATTAACTCATCATGGCTGACTTCATAAAACTGAATTTGATCAAAGAAACGTAATAACCAGGGCTTGGTAAATTCTTTGGTTGTTTCGTAACGATTCCACATTTGCAGAGTACGTCCGATAAACTGATAACCACCCGGCCCTTCCATGCCATACACACAAAGATACGAGCCACCAATTCCCACTGAGTTTTCTGCGGTCCAGGTTCTGGCTGGATTGTATTTTGTCGTTACCAGACGGTGTCGTGGATCCATTGGCGTCGCTACTGGGGCACCGAGATACACATCGCCCAGTCCCATCACCAGATAGCTGGCATCAAACACGATCTTCTTCACATCATCTACTGAATCAAGACCATTGATACGGCGAATAAACTCAATGTTGTCAGGACACCATGGGGCATTTTCTCTGACCGATTGCATATATTTTTCGCTGGCTAAACGGCAAGCTTCGTCATCCCAGGAAATAGGAATATGCACAATACGCGTGGGTAAATCTAAGTCATCCACATGCTGGATATCTTTCTCTGCCTGTTTTAATACAGTCATTAAGTCATCAAGAGATAACACCATACTGTCATAGTGCACCTGCAGCGAACGGATACCTGGCGTCAGCTCTAAAATGCCCGTCACCGCCTGTTCCTGTAACCACAACATTAAGGCATGTACTTTAAACCGCAGATTGATATCTAAGGTTTGCTCACCAAATTCGACTAAGAGATAGTGATCCCCTGCCAGTCTGTAGGTGATATCCATCCCTGATGAAGCATCTTTGCTAATGGCATGCACAGGCGTATCAATAACGGCAGGCTCTACGGATATTGATTGTTGACTTAAACCATCAATCGCCTGATTTTGTGCACGCTCTAAGGCATTGGCTGTTTCAATCGATACAGGTATAAAGCGAACGGTATCTCCTGCTTTTAACTGGCCCACTTTCCATAAATCAGCGGTAATTACGGTTGCCGGACAAACAAAACCACCCAAAGAGGGTCCATCTGGCCCAAGAATAATCGGCATATCCCCAGTAAAGTCGATAGACCCAACAGCGTAGGCATTATCGTGAATATTAGAAGGATGCAGACCAGCTTCGCCGCCATCGGTTCTTGCCCATTCTGGTCTTGGCCCAATCAAACGCACGCCGGTACGACTGGAGTTGTAATGAATTTTCCAGTCTGTGGAAAAAAACATCTCGATATCATTATCAGTGAAAAAGTCGGGTGCACCATGTGGCCCGTACACCACATGAATATCCCAATGATGCTCAATTTCAGGCTGTAAAGCAGCTGCCATCACAGCATTATCAGCGACTTGCTGTTCAGGCAGAATATGTAATACATCCCCTGTTTTTAAGGTACGACCGACATGTCCACCAAACTGACCTAAAGTGAACGTAGAACGTGAACCTAAATATTCCGGACATTGAATACCACCAGCCACTAATAGATACGCTCTAGCACCCGTGCCTTTTACCTGACCTAATTTCAGCTTATCACCGGCTTGTACTGAAATAACTTGCCATGGTGATTGTTTTTCACCATTTAACTCAATACTCAGTTCAGCGCCAGTCACCACAATACTGGTCGCTACGTTAAAGCTTAGTTCAGGCCCAGACAAAGTGATTTCCAGACCCGCACAGGACTCATCATTACCTAATAAACGATTACCTAAACGGAATGACAGACTGTCAAATGGCCCAGACGGCGGTACACCGATATCCCAATAACCAACACGTGCAGGATAATCCTGAATCGTTGTCATAGTGCCTGGTGACAGGACATTGATCGTCGAAGGCTGATAGACAAAACTATCTAAATAACGCGTGGTGACCGCCGCGTTTAAGAATGCATCATCTTGTAAAATCTGACCGACATAATCGGCATTGGTCTCAATACCGTAAACCTGTAACTCATCCAGGGCTGCCAGTAGTTTTGTATGAGCTGACTCACGGTTATCAGCATGGCTGATAATTTTGGCTAACATCGGGTCATAAAAAGGAGAGACTTCGATACCGGCTTTCACCCAATAATCAACACGAATGGCCTCACTCTTTGGCCAGATGACTTCTGTCAGTAAACCTGAAGACGGCTGAAACTGTTTATGCGGATCTTCAGCATACAATCTCACCTGAATCGCATGGCCTTTAGGTTGAGGTGCTGTAGCAGGTAATTGAGACTCTTTCGCACCGACCTCGACCATCCAGCGAACCAGATCGACGCCGTAGACTTCTTCCGTGACCCCATGCTCAACTTGCAACCGGGTGTTTACTTCCAGGAAGTAAAACTGTTGATTATCGGCGTCGTAGACAAATTCCACGGTACCGGCACTGCGATAATGAATGGCAGACATCAGTCTGACGGCGACTTCCTGCATCTCAGCACGCACATCATCAGGAATATTAGGTGCTGGCGCTTCTTCAATCACTTTCTGGTTACGGCGTTGACTGGAACAGTCTCGATCCCCGAGAGCCAGCACATGCCCTTCCCCGTCACCAATCACCTGCACTTCGATATGACGGGCACGAGTAATAAATTTCTCAAGAAATACCCCATCATTGGAAAAGTTATTAGCACTGAGGTTTTTAACTGAGTTAAACGCCTGACGTAATGAAGCTTCATCATCACAACGGTTCATACCGATACCACCGCCACCAGCAGTAGATTTGAGCATGACGGGATAGCCGACATCATTGGCTTGGGTTACGGCATCTTCTAAAGAGGTTAATAAGCCTGTGCCTGGTAATAAAGGCACATCGTTCTCTTCTGCCAATGCCCGGGCACTGTGCTTCAGGCCAAACGACTCCATCTGTTCTGCAGTGGGGCCGAGAAAAACAATATTGTTTTGTTCACATAAACGAGCGAATCCGGGGTTTTCACTCAGAAAACCATAACCGGGGTGAATCGCTTCAGCACCAGACTGTTTGGCAATCTCAATAATGCGTTGTTGATTAAGATAAGTCTCACTGGCACGGCCTTCGCCAAGTGAGTAGCTTTCATCTGCAGCACTGACATGCAATGAGTCTCGATCAGCTTCGGCATATATAGCGACTGCCTGAACATTCATCGCATGCAAAGTGCGAGTAATCCGTGTGGCGATGGCGCCCCGGTTAGCAATTAAAACTTTCTTAAACATGATGGGTATTCCTATCTGGGTCGTCCCAGCTAATAAAGCGCTGTTTCAGGTCGTCCCGAAACATAATCCGTATTATCCCCAGATCACCACTTCAACCGGTGTCGGGTTATAAGCATTACATGGGTTATTTAATTGGGGACAGTTGGAGATCAACACAATCACATCCATTTTTGCTGTCATTTCCACATACTTACCTGCTTCAGAAATACCATCTGCAAAGGTCAAATGGCCGTCTTCAGTCACAGGCACATTCATAAAAAAGTTAATGTTATGAGTGATATCGCGTTTGCTGACACCAAAGTGCTCGTTTTCGGCTACCGCCAGCATCCAGCTATCTCGGCAGGCGTGCATGGTTTTTTTCTCCAGCGAATAACGCACAGTGTTGGACTCTGTTGCACAAGCACCGCCCAGCGTATCGTGGCGTCCGCAGGTGTCGGCAGTGATCTCTAACATGGGACGGCCAAGATTTGACAACAATGTTGTGCCTGCAGTGAGGTAGACATTACCTTGCTCACGAAGGGTATCAATCGCACTGTAGCGCTCACTGGGGTCCGCTAAACTGTAAAACAAAGTATCAGCGGCCTGATTACCATGTGAATCAACAATTCGCAGCGTTTCGCCGGCTTTGAGCTCATGCATCCAATAATCGCCTGCTAACACTTCATCACGATAGCTGGCTTGTTCAGGGTTTAAATTACTTTCTTTAATCACAACAATATCCTTCCCTAATTAATGATGATGACCGCATTGATGGTAGATACGGTTATTCTCAAAACCACGCTGATTCTCTGCACAGTGATTCACGCATTCGTCATCTTCAGTCACTGGTGCAGATTCTCTTAACTGATAGATAACGGGATGTTTGGGGTAGGCTTCAGCGGTATTCATCGGGTGTGGGCAAGTATGGAAGATAACCAGCGTATCCATCTCAAAACGTAAATCGATGAAGTCACCGGCTTTACTATTGTTTTCAACAAACTGCATATTGCCATCAGCATCGGTTTTGACCTGACTGAACAAATTCAGATTGGCCGCCATATCACGACGATTCATGCCGTATTTGGCTAACTCCACCAAAAATGCATGTTCGCCACTTAAGGTCCAGTCATTGCCCGCTTCCTGATAACTTCTATCAGCCCAACGGTTTTTCATTTTCTCAGTGGAAAGGTTTCCGCCTACAGTATCGTGCCAACCAACGCTGTCATCGATGATAGAGCAAAATACATGTCCCATATCTGAGTACAAACAATGGCCTTTCGTCAGCTTGAATGTATGTTGACATTTCAAGGTGTCTGGCGCGTTGTAACGCTCCAGCTTACTCATCGGGTTGTAGAAGAGCATACCGACATTCGCACCGCCCTCTTTATCAATCAGACGCAGTGTTGTGCCCTTTCTGACTAACATTGACCAATGCGTGCCACCAGGCAATGTATCCTCATAAATCAGATCGTTTTGTTTCTCGCTCATACTGTTTCCTGCTTTTGTTTCATTGTGTTTGAGATGTCATCCAAAGTGGATTTCCTTGTGTCACCGACGGGAATATCAAAAGTAATGGATGCCCCATATCGATTTGGGTTATCTGGGTCTTGACGGTGTTTATCGAACACCAATAAGCGAGTGCCCAAATAAAACCCTTCGGTTAAATCATGGGTAATCATGAAAATGGTGATACCGGTTTTTTGCCAGATATCTAAAATCAAGGCATGCATGTCTGAACGAATACCAGGGTCAAGCGCCCCAAATGGTTCATCCAGCAATAACACTTTCGGTTGTTTGATTAAGGCCTGGGCAATCGCTAAGCGTTGCTGCATACCGCCAGATAAAGAAGTGGGATATTGATTGGCGACATGACCAAGCCCGACAAGTTCTAACATTTCCTGAGCTTGGGCACGGACCTGTCGACGCTTGCTGCCAAAACATCTACCCAATAATTTTGATTGACCAAATTCCACACCCAACATGACATTTTCAATTACGTTCAAGTGTGGAAAAACAGAGTAACGCTGGAAGACGATGCCACGGTTAGCATCGGGCTCATCACGAATGGGATCACCATCCAGTAATAATTCTCCTCGAGAGGGTTTCTCTGTGCCCAGCAGCATTTTCAGAAAGGTGGTTTTACCACAGCCTGAAGCGCCCACCAGCGTTATAAACTCCCCTGCTTTCACTGTCAGGTTGATATTTTCGAGCACCACATTATCGCCGTACTCTTTCCATAACTTTTTCAGTTCAATATTGTTCATTTAGCCCCTCCCTCTGATTGCTGCCATGGGAAGGCATATAAGGACAAACGACGTAATAGATAATCAGTCAGAAAGGCCAATAAGGTAATCCACAATACATAGGGCAAAATCACATCCATCGCCAGATAACGTCTGACTAAGAAAATACGATAACCAAGCCCTTCTGTTGCCGAGATGGCTTCTGCGGCAATGAGAAACAGCCAAGCCGCACCCAGGCTCAAACGCACAGCATCAATCAACTTTGGTAAGACCTGAGGCAGCACTACCCGCACAATCAATTGCCAGGTTGAGGCGCCTAGGGTTTGTGCCTTGATGATGAGTTCTTCAGGTAAGGCCATAACACGTAGCTGCACATCACGAATCAGAAAAGGCGTGATACCCAGTACGATTAAAGTAATTTTAGCGACTTCACCTAAACCAAAGATAATAAACAGGATAGGTAGAATGGCTAATGGCGGTACCAGTGATATAACGGTCACCACTGGTGCAAAACCCGCACGAAGTAAAGGAATGATGCCAATAAGAATACCGACAATCAGACTGATAAGTGCACTGATACCCACACCAATCCCAAGCCGTTGCAAACTGGCCAGCGTATCAGCCCACAGAAGATAATCACCGGTACGCTTGCTCGGCTCAAACGCCATAGTGTGAATCGCATGACCGAATGCTTCAAATGAAGGCATCAGCTTGTCGTTTGGGTTCACCGCCAGGCGTTCATTCGATGCGACCAGATAGACCAGTAAAATCAGGATAAAAGGTAAAGCACCTAATAACCATTTACCGGCTTTACTGGGCTGCTGATTGATAAGTCGTTTCATAATGATTCTCGGACTGATGACGGTTACAGAGAACCGTCAGCTGCCATAGACATGAAAGACGAATCAAAACGCAGTTTTACATTAGCCGAATTACCAACCACGGTGCCATCTGGGTAAGCGATACCAATAAAACCAGCATCCATTGCACCTTCACCTAACAGCCCATGTTCAAATGAAAACTCACTGACATATTTCATGGTTTCAGGTAATTGCTTGCTTTCAGCAAAAGCGACTGCCTCTTTTGCTTCATAAAACATATTGGTCGCCGCCAGTTGTGCTTTATATCCTTCCAGATCGGTACCCGATGCTTTTGCCATAAAACTCAAAGCATCAGTATCTTCAGCCGCCATACGCGCCATGATTTCATACCAAGCGCCGGTTAATGCTTTACCAAAAGCAGGGTTATCATTCAGCGTTTGAGTGTTAACCAATAACACATCAATGATTTCACCCGGAATTTGCGAGGAATCAAACACTTTACTGGTGTTTGGCATAGATGCCACTTCCGATAACAGCGGGTTCCAGGTAACGGTTGACGTCACATCATCCGCGTTAAACACACCGACTAAGTCAGCATCTGATGTATTCACAACTCTGACGTCACGCTCGCTCAGACCAATGGTATCCAGTGCTCGTGCTAATAAATAATGTGAAACAGAGAGTTCAACGAGATTAACATTTTGACCTTCAATGTCTTTTAAGCTTTTATCATTGCCTTTAAGAACAATGCCATCATTACCGTTAGAAAAGTCACCCAGGATTAACGCTGTCGAATCGACACCGCCCGCAGCTGGAATAGTCAGGGCATCCATATTCGTCATAGTGCAGCCATCAAACTGACCAGCCGTATATTGGTTGATGGATTCTACGTAGTCATTGATTTGCACTACATCAATTTCAATGCCGTATTTATCGGCCCATTTTTTGACGATACCGGCATTTGCCGCATAGTCCCACGGCATCCATCCGGCATAAATTGTCCAGGCAATACTGAATTTATCTTTTTGTTCAGCATTCGCTGAAAAGGGAATGACCAGGAGAGAAAAAGAAAGCAGCAAGAAGCTGATAATACGAAGATTGGAGAACTTCATGAAGTTACCTCACAGTTAAGTTAGAAACACGGTGCAAGAGATGTTTTACAAAAAACAATCTCCCGGGCTTTTATCCCTCCGTGTAACCTTCACTGTGAAGGTCGGTTACTCTCGGTCCAGACATCATCGTTGATCGGAACCCTAGAAACCTTATTTCGTCGACAGTAGTTGGTAAACCACCTCAGCACTTAGCGCTGATAACGCAGATACCATGCCAGTTTTATGACTATCAGAATAATTAATGTGTGATCATTAACTTAGCTATTTATGCTAAGTCTATCTCGAACTATCAAGCTGCACCATAATGGCACACCCATGATTTCATGCTCACCGTAATGGTGCAATCAAGACTCACATGAACTTTTTAGCGAGATGAAAACCGGGTAATCATATTCAGTAGATTTTGTGACTCCTGAGCCAGATTTTCAGCATGCACATTCACCTTGTTGGCATTATTCACCACCATTTCAGCATCTGAACTGATTCTGACCACATTCTGATTAATGTCTTCACTCACCGCGCTCTGCTCTTCAACCGCAGTCGCAATCAAGGTGTTGAGTTCATTAAGTTTCTCCACACTTTCTTTAATAGAGCTCACAGAGTCAATAGAACCCTGAATATCCTGACGGCTTGAGGAGGCAGTATCTTTAGTCGTTTCCATACCCTTGACCACTTTGACGACAGAACCATCCAGTTTAGAAATCAGGTTCGAAATTTCTTGGGTCGATTCCTGGGTTCGGGTCGCCAATGAACGTACCTCATCAGCAACAACAGCAAAGCCTCTACCATGGTCACCGGCTCTGGCGGCCTCAATCGCGGCGTTTAACGCCAGCAGATTCGTTTGTTCAGCAATGTTACTAATCACATCTACAATAGGATTAATTGCACTGGAGTCAGATTCCAGTGTTTTAATATAGTCACTGATAGTATCAAAGGCTTTATCTAGGCTGGTTAAGCCTTTTACTGCTGTTTCAGATTTAGCCATACTTTGTTGCGTTAACTCATCAACATGATTCGCAGACTGGGAAGCCAAGCTAGCATTGCGTGCCACCTCTTGAATCGTGGAAGACATTTCTGTCATGGCGGTCGCCACCTGCTCAGTTTGTGAGGCCTGAGAATTAATTGATTCCATAATGGACTGTTGAGACTGATAGGTATCGCCAGCCGACTTATCAATATTCCCAGCCGAATCTTTCATTCTGACTAATATTGTATTCAATCTGGCATGAAGTAGTTTATTGACCAGAACAAGTTGAGCCACCTCATCATCCGCACCAGTGTAGACCATGCCCATCAGTGGGTTGTTGACCTCATCATTGGCTTCTTTAATCGCTCTATCGAGTGATGCAAAAATCCAGTTCTTGAGCAGAAGATACGTCGCCAGTCCACCCAACACAGCGATAAGCACTGGCAGGTAATAGGGCAATTGCTGAATGACGCTGACTTGATTCAATACGCTGGCCACAACGGCACTCAGCACTACTGATAAGGTCGTTTTACTTTTTAAAGAAAGCCGGGTGAAGACATTACCGAGTTTAGGTTTTTTCCCTTCGTTGATTTGTTTATAAAGCTGTTCTGCCCGCTTCACTTCTTGTTTTTTGGGTTTACTACGAACGGACTCATAACCTATCACTTTATCGCCATCAAAGATGGGGGTGACGTAAGCATCCACCCAGTAAAAATCGCCCGTCTTTGTGCGGTTTTTAACCATACCCATCCAGTGTTTACCTGATTTTACGGTAGACCAGAGATCAGCAAATGCGGCTGGTGGCATATCGGGATGACGAATAACGTTATGATTTACATGCATCAATTCATCAGCAGAAAAACCACTAACGTACTCAAACTCTTTGTTAAAGCTCGTTATGATGCCTTTGAGATCGGTTGTGGAAATCAATGGGTTGTCGAAGGTAATTTCTTTATCCGTTACCGGCAGATTTTTTTTCATTGTGCTTCACCCTGATGAAAGTGAATGGTAAATAAGTATTGCATTTACTGGTATCGGCAGCTCACGGTTCTAACTTAAATGTTAACAACAAATTAATGCATAAGCTTTTTAGTTCGCAAGGTATTGTTGTTTTTAGACCGTAAAAATATTTAATAGGACACAAGCCATATCAACAAGTTTTATTTAAAATATAGGCTTTATGATAATTGGTAAGTCATATGAAAGCACCTCAAGTTGGTTTTGTCAGTCTTGGTTGTCCAAAAGCCCTCGTTGATAGTGAACGTATCATTACCAAGTTACGTTCAGAGGGTTATAACATTACCCCAAGTTATGATGATGCTGACTTAGTGGTGGTAAATACATGTGGTTTTATAGATTCGGCTGTTGAAGAATCTCTCGGTAGTATTGGTGAAGCCATCGCTAAAAATGGCAAAGTCATTGTCACCGGTTGTTTGGGGAGCCGTGACAATACTATCCGTGAACAGCATCCACAAGTTCTGGAGATTACTGGGGCTCACGCGCTCGAAGAAGTCGTCAGTGCCGTCCACAAACACTTGCCTCCACAACATGATCCTTTCCTTAGCCTGGTTCCACCAGAAGGCATCAAACTCACACCCCGCCATTATGCTTATCTAAAAATATCTGAAGGCTGTAATCACCGTTGTACCTTCTGCATTATCCCTTCTATGCGTGGGGATCTAGTCAGTCGTCCAATTCATCATGTGATGACTGAAGCAAAACGACTCGCTGATGCGGGCGTTAAAGAGCTTCTCGTCATTTCTCAAGATACCAGTGCCTATGGTGTGGACATGAAATATGAAGCACACGATTGGAACGGTCGTGAACATGCAACACGTTTTTACGACCTTGCCGAAGCCCTGGGTGAGCTGGGAATTTGGGTAAGAATGCATTATGTCTATCCCTACCCACATGTCGATGACGTTGTGCCATTAATGGCGGAAGGAAAAATTCTGCCTTATCTGGATATCCCATTTCAGCATGCCAGCCCACGTATTCTCAAGCTGATGAAACGACCAGCTTCTTCACAAAATAACTTGGAACGTATTCGTGCCTGGCGAGCAGTTTGTCCCGATATCACCTTACGCAGCACATTTATCGTTGGTTTTCCTGGCGAAACCGAAGAAGAATTCCAAGAGTTACTCGATTTTCTTACTGAGGCACAACTTGATCGTGTGGGCGCTTTTGCCTACTCCCCGGTAGAGGGTGCCACAGCCAATGACTTACCAGCTCAAATTCCTGAAGCGGTTAAGCAAGAACGTCTTGACCGCTTTATGGCGCACCAAGCAGAAATCAGTGCAGCGAGATTACAATTGAAAGTGGGCCGCAAAGGCCGCGTCATCATTGATGAAGTCGTTGAAGAAGGCGCGGTGGGCCGTAGTGAAGCAGATGCGCCTGAAATTGATGGTCAGGTATTCATTGATGGCGCCACGCATCTTAAGGTTGGAGATATCGTCGACGTCGAATTTGAAGAAGCCGATGAATATGATCTTTGGGCGAAACTCATCTAAAAATCCAAATCAAATGCCTGATTGACTGCCTCCACTACCGAGTCAGCAATCATGGCGTTGGCGGCGCTAGCCTCAGCTTCGTCTTCCGGTAGAAACTTACCTGTGCGCACCAGACATGCATGAAGACCGGCATCAATCGCACCAATGACATCTGAGGCCACATCATCACCTATCATCAGAACATCACTGGCAGCCATACCTAACGATGTAAGAGCCTCATGAAAAAAACTGGATGCCGGTTTGCCAATAATCTGAGCTTCCACATGGCTGGCGTATTCCAGAGCTTGAATGAATGGCCCTGCATCCAGTTGCAATTGACCTTCACTTTTAAAAAATCGGTTGCGTCCAATCCCCAGTAACGGTGCGCCATTCATAATTAATGAAAAGGCTTTGTTTAGATTGTCATAACTAAATAAATACGCTGCATCAGTGACAATCACCGCATTAGGTTGAGACTGTTCTAAGTCACTGAACTCTGGTGTTAAGTCGGGATGAATAAGACAAAATGGTCGATACCCCTTCGTCTGACACAGGCGCTTAATAGCTAGGGGCGCTGTAAAGACTTCATCAGACTTGATATCAAATCCCATCTGTTTGAGTTCGTTCAAGACTGACTGGCAGGTAGCACGTGAGGTATTGGTCACAAAACGCATCGGAATGCCCAGACCCCTCAGTCGCTTAATGAGATCAACCGCGCCACTGATAGGCTGATTGTCAGTATGTAATACCCCACTAATATCAAACAAAATTGCTTTAGTCATAACAATGGCCTCCACTGTATGAGAGCAATGATTTGAGTATGCAATGCTTTTTAGCGGATCTCAATACTCAGACACGATCACTTATTCATCTTTATTTGGCATGATGGGCCAATCCGCTGCATCAACCGAATCAAGTGGGTACTGATTGGCCTCGCCATGCCATTGTCGAATGAAGTGATGCTCAGGATCATAGGTCGCCGTTTGTTTTTCCAGATTAAAATGACGTCCCCCACGCGGATCAGCGCCTACTCCAGCAATATATTGCCAATTGCCCCAGTTAGAGGCGACATCATAATCAACTAACTGTTGCTCAAAATAGGCCGCACCAAACCGCCAGTCCAGTTGTAGTTCATTGACCAAACAGCTGGCGACAATCTGACGACCACGATTAGACATATATCCTGTTTGATTAAGTTGTTTCATACAGGCATTAACGATGGGATAAGGGGTATTACCATGACACCATTTCTGATAACGCTCAGGATAAAAACAACACGATACGCGTTGTTTATTTATGCCTTCCGGTCTGAAGAGTTTGTGCTGATAACGCTGTGCATACCACTGGAAATATTCACGCCATAACAGCTCATAATAAATCCAATAGGTAGATTCATTGGCGACATTGTCTTTTTCATAACGCTGTAATCTGTCTATCAGTTTGCGAGGTGATAATGCACCACTGGCCAGCCAGGCAGACATTTTCGTGGAATTATCCCAACCATCTAATTCATTTCGAACCGTTTTATAGTGTTGAGGTAACTCAGAGGAAAAGTAGTCGTCTAAATGCTGAAGCGCTGCTTTTTCTCCACCATTGAAACCTTTATGTGAATCCAGCACATTCTCTGCTGTTCGTTTCAACCCTGTCACAGTATCAACAGGGGGTGCTAATTGTTGGGGCATCGCTACCGGTTTATCAATAGCAATGGTTTCACAAGCTTGTTTGAATTCTGTAAATGTCGTCGGCAAATGGTTTAAGCCAAAAGGCAACTGTTCAGGACGAAATAAGGTATGAGTCCAGATAGAATGAAACGCGATGCGTGGGAAATCAGCTCGAAGGTGATGCCACTGTCTTGTTTCAAATACCCCAACATGATGACTACGATAGACGACATCAATCTCATGATTTTTTATCAAAACAGAGATAGCTGAGACTGGATCGGTTGTCATCACAATCAGTCGTTGCCCCCTGTTTTTGAGCTCTTTAGCTAAGTCATGCAAACATTGTTCGATAAATTGTCGGCGTATTAAGCCCATGGGCTTGGCATTAAGCCCCGTTTGTTTGAACCAGGCTGAGTCAAAACAAAATAAACAGATCAGTTGTTCACAGTTCAAACTGGCTTCAAGAAGTGCCGTGTTGTCATGAACACGAAGATCATGATTAAACCAATACAAACCTGTTTTATACATGTCTTCTCCTAGAAACAGTTTCCATTCTGAAACTAGAGGGTTGGATGTCGATATTATGTGAAGTTAGTAGAACAAAAATGGACAATCAGCTTTCTTGCAACCAATAAAAACTAAAGGCCGGTATGACTAAGGCATTTTTGAATAAATCTGGACGCTGACCACTGAATAAGTCATAAAGTTGGCCATTTTGCGGATTTCCCCAGCTACCTAATTCGCTTAAATTTAAATGCTGAGGTTTATCATTGAAATTGGCAACCACCAGAACACGTTGATGTTGCTGCTGAATGCAATAACGCTCGAAGACAAACAGATGCTCATTACCTACATCAATGAGTTCACGATTATTGAAATCGGCGAACACATCAATTTCTTTACGTACTGAGATCATCCGTTTTAAGGCGGTAAATATTTCATATTGAGGATGGCCAGGCTGATTACGTAAATCTGCTTTATTCCAGTCAATAACAGGCCGATGTACCCAGCGTGAATCCCCTTTCTTGTATGGATCCTCAAGGTAAGAAACATCGTTAGTGGTACCCACTTCATCACCATAGTATAGAAGAGGAATCCCACCAAAGGACATAATCAAACTATGCAAGAGTAAAATGATCTTGATTGAATCTTCGATTGCCTCAGGATCGCCAATTTCCAAGGCGTATTCCAAGCCGACCAGAGAGGCTAAAGAACCAGAAATACGAGCATCACCTGTTTTTTCATTTTCACCGAACGGCAAACCTCTGGCGTGAGAATGGTCAAAACGCCCCATGTAATAATCAATCAGAAACTTCCGATGTTGTGCTGGTTGGTAACCAACCAGTTCAATATCACGATCATCAAAGCCCAAACCGATATCATCATGACATCGGATATAATTCAGCCAGGTTGCTCGCTCTAATTTCACAGGCAAGCTCTTGATGCCTTGATTGAGTAGCTTGGTATTTTTTGTGGCTACGGCATCCCACATCAAAGCCATATAAGTGGCGTTGTAGGCGATTTCACACTCTTTAGCAATTACCGCATCTTCACCAAAGTACTTGGTGACTTCAACCGGTGCGACAATCGCTTCAGCAATATATAAAACGCCAGGCGCTACCACTTGGCAGCAATCTTTCAGCAATTGCAAAATCAAGTGAGCTTCACGTTCGTTTTGACAAGTACTGCCAATTTTCTTCCATAAAAAAGCAACCGCATCCAAACGCAGAATATCGGCGCCCTGATTGGCCCAAAACAGGATCACATCAAGCATTTCGATAAAGACAGCAGGATTAGAATAGTTAAGATCCCACTGATAACTATTAAACACCGTCATGACCCAACGCTGCATATCCTCATCCCAGGTAAAATTACCGGGTGACGTTTCTGGAAACACTTCAGGCATGCTCTGCTCGAACATATCTGGGACATTACGATTTTCAAACGTGTAGTAATAATCCTGAAACTTAGGATCACCCTCACGTGCTTTTTGCGCCCACTCATGCTCATCGGAAGTATGATTCAGCACCACATCCATGGTCAGTAAAATATCTCTGTCATGCATGCTGCGTGCGAGTTGATTCAAGTCTTGCAGACTACCGGCACGCTCATCTATTTTTCGAAAGTCGCTCACGGCATAGCCACCATCACTGCTGCCTTTTGGGCACTGCATGATTGGCATGATGTGTACTAAATTGACGCCAAGATCCTGAAAGTAATTCAGATGGTCTTTCATGCCTTGCAGGTTGCCAGCAAAGCCCTGACTGTATAACGCCATACCTACCCAGTTCTGACTTAGAAACCAGTTATGGTCTGCTTCACGCTCAATATCTTTCTGACGAAGATCTTCTGGACGGCGAATATACTGCCACGCCATTGTTTCAACCAGTTTCTGAGACTGCTCCTTGAAGTCATCTCGATGACCGTATAAGCGCTCAAATAAGGAGTGTATAGCATAAAAATTTGCGCCCAACCGTGTGTAGAAATAGCGTAAATCCTGCTTTGAAATGCCCGCTTCAATTTCATTGAGGATATCGTTTAACAATGTATGGGCTTGCTGTTCGTACATGCTTAACCTTGTTTGAATTATTCTGAATAAGCGTTATTTGTAAAAATCTGGATTTTTACTGATGGCACCGCGTTGCGTCACCACCCGACAAGCGAAAGCTTGTGCTTTTTCTAATGTCGTTTCAATTGACCAGTCCGCTAAAAGACCGTGAATATACATGGCAGTAAATGCATCGCCAGCACCGACGGTATCGATAACCTGTTCATGTTGAGTAGGTGCGACTTCATGAAACTCACCATCTGTATCTCTCACGATAGCGCCTTTTTCTCCACGTGTCACAATCAACTGATCAAGGTGAAAGTGCGTATGCATTCGTGTCATGTCCTGATACAAATCAGCAGATTGAAAACCGAGCTCATATAGCTCACTCTCATTGAGTTTTACCCAGCGAGCCTGCTCCAGCCAATGGTAGACCACCTCTTTCTGCCACCAGGGAGACCGTAAATTCACATCAACAAAAATGTCCAGTGATGGGTTTTCCGTCAGTTTTTCCAATGTTTTATACGAGGTCTCATGTCGAGCGACTAATGTGCCATGGTAAAAAAATCCGGATAAAGCCTGACTGGCTGACTCACCTAACTCAATAAAGTCCCAGGCACTATCTTCAGCAAATGTGTAGCTTGGCTCATCATCTTTTATGGTGATATCAACGCGCCCTGTCTGGTGCTGGTCGTCAATTTGTATAGCTTGTGTATTCATGCCCCAGCTATCCATCTCCGATAAGATGGTTTTGCCTAAGTCATCATTACCTNCCCGGCTGATAAAAACAGGAGAATCACCTAAGGCGTGCAGATGCCAGGCCACATTAAAGGGAGCACCACCAAGAACATTTTCTCCGGTAGGAAAACAATCAAATAAGGCTTCACCAAAAAGCGTTAGATTTGATGATGATGTCATGATGATGCCTCTTTATTGGTTTGCATAACAAAATGCGGTGCAAAGTGCGCCACGCCCTGTAATACCCCTGCAGCATAATTACCTTCATTATCTCGATGACTTTTCGCCAGGAATAAGGCTTCGGCATGACCATTATGTTTGGATAACTCTACTGCAGCCTGCTTTATTTCCGCGCTGGCATTATCGACCAGAACCGAGGGAATTTGACTGGTTAGAACAGGCAGGTCATTACCACTATCACCAGCAAAAATCACTTCATCCAATTGATAGTCTAGTTTGCGTTGTAAAAACTCAATGGCATGGAGCTTAGTTGCATGCTCAGGTAAGACATCCAACAGGCCGATATTTTTAGGTTCATCGACGCTCCAGAGAATACTGGCAGCGACATTAGCATCTTTCAAAAAGGCTTCAACACGGGCAATAATTGTATCTTTATCTAAATACAGTGGCAGGTAGTAACTCAGTTTATGGGTGTTTTGCTTGCTGCTTTCCTGTAAACGCAATTCTTTAATGGGTCGTAAAATGTGTTTCAGCTGAGCATGGGTTTTGCCATTCCAGTCTTTATCAATCTCAGCTTCCCAGTCCGCCATTTGTTGCCAACTGCCTTTACCTATCTGGTATATCTTGGTACCAACATCGGTAATCGCAAAATCAGGAACGGGTAAGGCATAGTTTTTAATCGCCCGTTTCACCAGTGATACATGACGACCTGTGACATATGCTAGCTTGACCTCATCACGTTCACAAAAGTCGGAAAACTGTTTACGTGCATCAGCTGGCTCTGGCTGAAAGCCATTAGGAATGATGGTTCTATCCATATCCGTGCAGAGTAAAACTTTAGCTTGGCTCATGATGATGCTTTCTTCGTTTTGACATGATCAAAGAACTGGTAATGTTCGAGTGATTCCAAAATGCCTGCAGCAAATGGTTTGTCTGCGAAATAAATACGGTCAGTATCAATCAATTGTGATAACTCCTCATTATGTCTGTTTGCCACTACCGCAGCGAGCGTGTTGCCCCGCATCATATCTTCATCGGCACCGGAACCGCCGGCGACAAAAATATGTTCAAGTGGTATTTGCCAATGGTCGGCAACATAGCGCAGAGCCATCCCCTTTGATGCTCTAATCGGTAATATGTCTAAATATTGTCCAAAAGCCAGCTGAACATGAACCGATTGTTCCTCCTGATGTAACAGTCGTTTTATATCTTCAACATCTACCTGTTCAGGATCGATGTAATAACTCAGTTTAAATCGACTCTGTTCTGACTTTGGCTGCTTTTCTAATCCAGGATACCCATCGAGCAACAGTCGTACTTTATGGGGCGTCCAGTGATAATCAATATGTTGAGCCCAGGACGTATCTGGCGTTAGCTTAGGTGCATAGTAGATCTCAGTGCCAGAACTGGTGATTAAAATATCAGGTTCAGGAATCTGATGTTTTTTCATCATTCTAAGGGCAACGTCCAAACGCCGGCCAGTCGCAATGGCAAATTTTGTGGTCTTGCGGTTTTCCCGAATCAGGTTAATCAATTTATGTAACGACACATCGTCGCCGATAAGGTTCAAATCCAAATCGGTGAAAATAGCCTGTTCAGCATAGACATGACTGGTTCGCTCAAGCGGCTTACGTTGAAGTAACTCAGCACGTTGAGCAAGTGGTGTCACCAAATCGATATACCGTTTAGCGTGTGCTTGCCATGAATAACACTTCGCTACCCCTTCCAGACCTTTGCTTGAATAATCATCCCACACATCATTGTCTGTTAATAATTTCAATAGTGCGTCTGTGATAGTCGATGATTCGAGTGGATCAATTAAAATCCCATTATGACAGTTACCAATAATATCTCTTGGCCCACCATCTTCCGTCGCCACAATTGGTACGCCCGAGGCTGCGGCCTCGATCAGAGTCAGACCAAAAGGCTCTGTCAGCGCCGGGTTTACAAACACCCCACCTGATGCCGCAGCAATACGATACATCAGAGGGACTTGCTCACGCTTGTGGTGCTTAGGCATGACCACTTTGCCATATAAATCGTATCGATCAATGGCCACAAAAAGCTCATGAAACACTTCCTGAGCCCCTGCTTCCAGATCATCAATATCATCACGGTTACCAGCAATAATCACTAAGTTTGCCAGTTGTTGTAGCCTTTCTGACTCACCATACGCTTCAATAAGCACGGTGATATTTTTTCGCTTATCCGGTCGTGACAGTGCCAGGATAATGGGTTTATGTGGGTCTGTAAGTTGGTGCGTCAGCTTCTGAAACAACTCACTTTCAAGTTCATTACCTTCTGGCGGTTTGAACTGCTTAATATTTGTACCAGGAGGAATGACACGCATCTGATCAGGTTGATAATGATCATAAATTTCGTATTGTTCTTCGATTTCCTGGTGAGTACTGGTAATGACACGTTCGGCGGTTGCTAAAGTAATCTCCTCTGCCTCTATACGCCGAGTCATATTGTAAAGTGACTCAATTTGTTCAGTCGTTAAACCACTGGCCAATAACCTTCTTCGTTTGACCCTCCCTAAAGAATGGCCTGTATGGACAAGTGGAATGCCTAGCAGATTAGCCACATGAGATCCCACCAGGCCCGCGTCAGCATAATGACTATGAATCAGATCAGGGACATGGTCTTGTTTTCTGAAAAAATCCGCCAGGTTGTCTGCAAACCCGTCCAAATGCTCCCATAAATGTTCTTTATAGATATATTCATCAGGACCGGCTTCTATACGCACGATCCTGAATTTATCATTTACCTTCTCAATGGGTTCCGCGTATTCAGCATCAACATGGCTATCTAACACACGGCGTGTAACCAGATCTACCTGACAGACATTGGGAAGTTCAGACAGTGCTTGAGCGAGTTCCAGAACATAGAGCGTTTGTCCTCCTGTATCGGCATCTCTGCCCAGTTCGAGATTATCAGCCCGTATGAGCCCATGCACACTAATTAGTGCGATATAAATCTGCTCAACCCCGTCAGCCATAAAACCTGCTTCTCCCTTTGTTGTGTATGTAAACGCAGATATCGTCTTACCATTGATACTATAGCATCACACTGTGTCAATAAAGATTAGCTTGGGTTAATTGCAGATTCTCTGTGTATTCGACTGAGACATAACCAATCAAATTTAAATGGATTTTCGACCTGAAATGAGTCGTTTAAGCTTGGCACTTAAACGATGAAAAAAGCGATGTTTATTGCCAGCGGCTGTACTAGTCAGGAAGTTAATCTGTATGGACTGACGCTTGCCCTCAAATGCCGGATAGCCATGCCAGCAGTTATCGGTCACTTTAAAAGCCACAAGACTACCTGGACCAGGCGTGACTTCATCCACATAGTCATTCATATCGTGACCATTTCGTAAGATTCTCAGTTTACCTGTATCAGCTTGCCAAGCTTCGTTAAGGTAGATAAGGATGGTGGCCACTTTGGTTTTAGAATCGGTATGGATGCGTCCATCTTTTTGTCTGGAATACCCTCTGAGGGTAATCATCATCGGCAAATCCATAACCTGCACATCAAACTTGTCACAAATGATTCGCCGAAATTCCGGGGTATCAATAGAGGTAATTAACGATTTAAAAGGTTCTTGTAAATCAACATCATCGATATTGTAGCTACCGCCATCTGAGATATCAGGAAAGCTCTTGATGATGGCTTGCACCTGTTCAGGATAAATAGATTGTTCTACCTTGAAATAGGGAAATGGAACCGTTTGTACGGGGGCTTTATCAAGAGATTCCAGTTGAATTACATTCGTCATTGTTTTGTCATCAAATCGTCACAAACTGCAAGATTATCACTCTCACCCAATAACATAAACTCCTAAAAATACAGCCTTCAGCGGTTAATCATCTAAAAGTTAGCTGGGTCGAGAACTTCTCACTGAGACCTGTATCTAAAAAAATCATTTACTCGCTAATCAGCACTAAGGTTTATACTGCGTACGATTCTCATTTAGAACTGCACTCAAGATAAATGATTGATACAACCACCCTCGCTGGAGCCAATAAAAACGTGTTTAGATTTGACCGTCGTATAACCACAGGCCTCATTATCAGTTTGATGATGATGTTGTCATTTATTCATGCCGCACATGCAAACGATGCACAGAGTGATACGCGACAACTCATGCAGATAGCTGAGTATGTCGGAGCAGATTACAGTGCTGCTGTGGCCAATGGTGAGGTGATCAACGAAGCTGAGTACAGCGAGATGACGGAGTTTTCTGCGCTTGCAGTGGAAAAAACCCGACAACTCGATAACGGCCAACACGCGCTTGAAGCGGCGCTTAAATTACAACAAGCCGTTACTAATAAACAAAACCCTGATGTCATTCATGCCATCACAGTGGATCTTCGGAATATCTTGATTAAGCTCTCACCGGACGTCTCTTTGCCCAGCGAATTACTGCCCATTCAACAAGTAAAACAGCTTTATCAGCAAAACTGCAGTGCCTGTCATGGTGCAATGGGTCAGGGAGATGGCACATTAGCGGCCTCTTTGGACCCCACACCGACAAACTTCACTGACAGAGATCGTGCCATGAATCGTTCACTTATCGGTTTATACGATGCCATCACCAATGGTATTGAGGGCACGGCTATGGTGGCGCTGTCTCACCTTGATGAGAAACAGCGTTGGTCACTGGCCTTTTATGCAGGTAGCTTGGCCTTTCAGGATCACACTGGTATGGCAACAGTCCCCACTGCCATGACTATTCAGGATTTTGTCAGTAATAGTCCCCAGACATTACTCAATAAATACCCCACGCTTGACGATGACACAGTAGCTCAGCTTCGCTCACATCCTGAGCCGTTATTTGCATCAAATGATCCACTTGCCATGGCCAAACAACAACTGAAAGCGGCACATACAAGTTATCTATCAGGGGACTATAAAGCGGCACAAGCGCTAGCTGTCAGTGCCTACCTTGATGGTTTTGAACTGGCAGAAAATGCCTTGGATGCCTACGACCCACAACTGCGTAAAGACATCGAAAAATCAATGATGGCATTCAGACAATTAACGGCTCAGTCTGAAAAACAAGACGACATTACCGCACTGCTTGAACAAACCAATCATCAGCTTAGTCAGGCACAAGATTTGTTGTCTGCCGATACCTTATCGGACTCGACACTGTTTACGGCCAGTTTAGTGATTTTATTGCGTGAAGGCCTGGAAGCTATGCTGGTTGTGTTGGCACTGGTCACTGTTCTAGTCAAAACGGAGCGTCGTGACGCGGTGAAATATGTGCATGCTGGCTGGGTTTTTGCCCTGATTGCGGGTGTCGCCACGTGGTGGGCAGCCCAAAATCTGATTAGCATCAGTGGTGCAAGCCGTGAAATCATGGAAGGTGTGGGCGCCTTGATGGCCGCTGTGATTCTATTCTATGTCGGTTTCTGGATGCATAGTAAAACAAACGCGGCGGCTTGGCAGGCTTATATTAATCAACACGTTCATCGACACTTGAGTAAAGGCACGCTGTGGGGATTAGCAGGCCTGTCGTTCATTGCGGTGTATCGTGAAGTGTTCGAAACAGTCCTCTTTTATCAAGCACTACTTACCCAATCGGCGGCATCACAATCCATGTCTATCGCCACAGGTTTTGTTACGGCTGTAGTGATTTTAGGCCTGTTATTCTGGGTGTTTGTTAAATACTCATTACGCTTACCTATCAGAACATTCTTCACTTTCAGTACCTATCTGATGCTGGCTTTATCATTTGTATTAATAGGTAAGGCGGTGGCCGCCCTACAGGAAGCTGATTTGATCAGCATTTCTTCATTACCCGTTGATTTTGCCTTGTCCTGGCTTGGTATTTATTCAACATGGGAGGGATTGTCAGCCCAGCTGGTAATCGTGATGTTGTCTTTGCTTATTCTGATGGGCATCAGACCTTTCGGTAACAAAGAAACCGCTTAAACATCAACATAAAAAAAGCCCGCGAAAGCGGGCTTTTTTTGCACGCTGTCGAGATTAACTCAATCTGACTTCAACCAAATTGTCAGTAAATGTTGGGGCATGGCCCATATCCACAAACTCAGCTGAACTGACACAGTTCACCGTGCCTTTGTTCAACTGTCGCCAATATCCAAGTGTCGCCACGACGATACCGGGACTGACATCATCTGTAATTTGAGCAAGTGCTTCAAATTTACCCCGGTCATTAAATACGGATACCACATCACCACTTTGAATATTTCGAAGGTCGGCATCCACTGGACTTATCATGACAAACTGTTCACCTTGGCCTTTTATTTTGTTGTCCATATTGGCGTAACAAGAATTCAGAAAGCCGTGGCTTTTGGGCGAAATGATATTCAATGGGTACTTTTCAGCTAATGCCGGATTGCTCTCGTGCGTCTCTCTTGATGGCAGATAATCTGGCAAGCTATCTAATGACTCACCAGGCTGGAAGCCTTCATACATCTGCCGGAACGGACCAGCCACAAAGTTGGTAGCCCCTTTCACTTCCAGTTCACATTTTCCACTCGGTGTAGGGAAATTCCCATGGCGATGTGGGGCACGATCATCTTTGGTACCGACTTTTAATTTAGCAAAGCCATGTTGGCGTAAATAAGCCAAATCAATGCCTTCACATGCCGGTGAGTCCCAATCAACATAGTTCTCAAGACACTCACTATCCGACCAGCTAAAGTTGGCTTCTTTATAGCCCATTCTGGCTGCTAAGCGTCTGAAAATCTCATTATTTGGTATCGCTTCACCCGGCGAGTCCACACACTTTTCATTATAGGTTAGATATAAGTGGCCCCATGACAGCACCATATCTTCCATCTCTGCGCCCATAGAGGCAGGTAGCACGATATCAGCATAAGATGCGGTATCAGAAAGAAAATGTTCAGCCGACACCAGAAATAGATCTTCTCGCATCAAACCTTCAACAATCTTGTCAGTCTCGGCGGCTTGCGTAACAGGATTGGCATTCCAGCACATCATCGATTTAATCGGTGTATCAAGCCCCAACTCTCCTGTTAGTGCGCGACCAAGTTGTATTGCATTCACGACCGGCGTGCCTTCCGGAATCAGATCCGGACGCGAAATCACATCAAACTTATAAGGATGCTCCCAGACAGGAAATTGTAATGCACCGCCACCAACATGGCGCCACGCGCCGGTTAATGCAGGTAAACAGGTAATGGCACGAATTGCTTGACCACCACCATAGTTACGTTCTACAGCCACACCCAAGCGAATAGCTGCTGGTTGGGTAGAGGCAAACTCGCGCGCCAACTGACGAATATCTTCCGCAGCCACACCCGTTATCGAGGCAGCCCATTCTGGTGTTCTGGTTTTGGCTCTTTCAGATAAGGCCTCAAACCCCACTGTGTAGTTGTCGATATAGTCTTGATCCTGAAGTCCTTCTTCAATAATCACATTCATCATGGCCATGGCTAAAGCACCATCAGTGCCGGGTTTAGGCGCAATGTGCCAATCCGCTTCTTTCGCTGTTTTGGATTTATAGGGATCGATAACGACGACTTTGGCGCCCTGCTTCTGGGCATCTTTTACAATATGCCAATGGTGGACATTGGTACTCACCGAATTACATCCCCAGAGGATGATGTATTTAGAATGGATAAAACTCTCAGGGTCGACCCCAGCTGTTGGCCCCACTGTCAGCAACCAGGCTGTACAAGAACCTTCGCCGCAAAAAGTCCGCTCACAAACGGTTGCGCCCATTTTGTTAAAAAAAGCATCGCCGCCATTTAAGCCATGCACCAGCCCCTGATTACCCAGATAGCTATAAGGCAAAATGGCATGAGGACCATACTCGTCGATAATCGCTTTCCAGCGGCTGGTGATCTCATCAAGTGCTTCATCCCAACTAATGCGTTCAAACTGCCCACTTCCCTTGGGTCCGGTACGTCGCATGGGATGAAGCAAACGATCCGGATGATAGTGACGCTTTTCGTAATCTTTGAGTTTGACGCACAAACCACCTCGCGTCATTGGATGTTCTTTATTGCCTTTAACTGAGGTCAGTTGACCATTTTCAACCTCATACACCATGGAACAGGTATCAGGACAATCATGTGGACAGCCCCCATGATGCGTTGTTTTTAATACGCTTGCCATATTGCTCTCTCCTCTCTGATATATATTTTTTTATTATTATTTTCAGACTATACACCAGTTTAAAACGGGAAATATGCCCGTTAATTTACTCAAGATAATTGATAGAAATTTTATTTAAATCAATTACTCACTCTGACATTTTCTTGTAATAGAGCCTCTATACACTTAGCCGCAGATGAATAATTAACCACTTGAGCAATTGAGTGGTTTATCACTTTCATCCATTTAATCAAAGCCAAACTCGTCGTGAGGCGGGGTCGGAAAGCTACAGGTCTTCCAAGTGAAGATGGCTGGGTTGCATTGCTTGTTTTTTCACTCTAAACATAAGGGAATTTTTATGAAAAAAGCGATGCTATTCGTCATAGCACTATTTTTCTCTGTTGCGGCTAATGCAGCAACACTTAACTTAACAAAAGGTGACTCAGCTTTCACCAACAATGCTAGTCAGGAAATTGATCTTGCTAGTGGCAGTACTGTATTAGCAAGTGGGACTACAGGTAATGGCGCATGGGAATCTTCGTTCAGTTTATTTACTAATGACGAAACACCAGTAGTTATTGAATGGTCATTTAATCCAGAGTCTAATCTTGATAATGCAACTATTGCATTTGGTGTTTTAGGTGGTGCTATTCAAAATTTCAACATTACTGGTGATTTCAGTTTCACAGCGATATTAACTGCAGGTCTGACATATGTGTTGGATATCTATGACGCAACGGGTAAAGCTTTAAATTACAGCCTATCAGTTTCAGCAGTACCTGTTCCAGCAGCACTTTTCTTATTCGCACCTGTTTTATTAGGTTTCTTAGGCTTTCGTAAAAAAGCGATTGCAGCATAACCTATCTCTAGACAATCGTCGTTCAATATTAGGGAGCTTCGGCTCCCTTTTTTTATGTATGATTCAATATTTCCAAGGAGAATATCACTTTGACCTCTCCACCATCACGCCATCGAGTAACCACCTGAATGGATTATTTTGTTAGCTTGGGTTATGCCGGTCTTTTTATCTCAGCCTTTTTATCTGCAACACTACTGCCACTTAGCTCTGAATTCGTTCTGAGCACACTCTTAGTAAAGGGACTCTCACCGGCGTTACTCATCACCACAGCCACCGTGGCAAACGTGCTTGGATCAATGGTGAATTATGCTTTAGGTTATTGGGCCAGCTCTGCAGTCATAAAAAATTGGTTACGGATATCAGAAAGCGATATTAGAAAAGCGGAAAATCAATTTAAGAAATATGGTCTTATTTCTCTATGTTTTGCTTGGTTGCCGATCATTGGTGATCCATTAACTGTTATGGCAGGACTCATAAAAATACATCTAGGCTGGTTTATCGTGCTAGTCACAGCAGGTAAGTTGATTCGCTATATTGTCATCAGTCAGGTAGCACTGTCGCTAAATTAAAAAACCCTGTTTCAGAGACTGAAACAGGGTTTTAACTGGGTTACACTTTTACTCAATGATGATGTGGATGACCGATATCCTCACCTTCACTGTTATAAAAACCGGAAGGACCATGGTCGATATACCCTTGATTAATCATCTTCGCAATAAACGGATCTGATTCACTATCACCAATATCGGCATAATCTGTTGTCTGATAATCATCACGCATTTTAAAGCTGGCATTAACAGCGCTTTCATCTTTAATCAGCTGAGTTAACTGCCATGTCTTTACATGGCCGTCAGTATCATTTTTCCAGCTTTTTACTAGGGATAGTGCAGGTAACCATTCAAGTTGCAGTTGGCTATCACCCTCAGTTAACTGATAGGTTTCCACTTTGTCACAACCTTCACCTGAGCTTGAAACCAAGGTCATATTGCTTTTCAGATTATCTGTAATTAATTCATGAACTTGCTGCCACTGACTATCCGCATTAGCATATTTCACTTCGCCTGGCTGATATTCAATAGCACGTTGCTCAGTATCAAAAAACCTGACCATTCTTAGCTGGCCATTATGCATATGTTCCCACATGTCAGTAATGCCTGACTGAGTAAATTGATTACTGACACGCTGATGTTGACGCCATAACTTCATGGTCGCTTTTTTATCAGAATCACTGTCGGTCATTTGATAACTAGCACCTAACACCTCAGGATCAATTGAACAGCTATCATTAGCCTGGACTAGCAATGGAGATGCTAATAATAGACTCACTAATAAACGATATTTCATCTCTATAACCTTAAATTGTTGATGTGTGCCAACGAAAAAAAGGGGCGGACTCATGTCCACCCCTCTCTTTTTCTGCGTTGATGTTACTTAATCGATTTTTCTGCTTTAACTTCCAAACGAGCTGCCTGGTTCATAATGTGATAAATCAAGTTTTGTTCATTCACACCTGTCACCGCATTGGCACCTGGACCAGTAGCAAAAATCGCCACATCTTCACCGGCATGTGTTTCAGAACCCAATGGAACTAATGCTTCCTGGTGATAACCTGACAGCTCTGTATTGACTGCTGTTAAGTCTTTACGACCAGTATCAGGGCCTGCGCTATAGCTCGCATCTGCATCGGTTTCATTGCCTAAGTCACGGAATCCTAAACCGTTGGTATACCCCAAAGTTGTGTATGGCTTACCATCAGCAGCTAATGTAGGCTCATCTGAACCAATGCTGACAACTTTACCCAGGATAGGATTACCACGTTTTGGATAACCAGCCATAGTAAATACATGGCTGTGATCCGCAGTCACGATAATCAATGTTTCTTCAGGGTTAGTGTTTTCTAATGCTGCTTTAACCGCATGAGCAAACTCAATAGTTTCATTTAAAGCACCATGTGCATTACCCGCATGATGAGCATGGTCAATACGACCAGACTCAACCATTAAGAAGAAACCACGATCGTTCTTGTTCAGGACTTTTATGGCTTTTTCTGTCATTTCAGATAATGAAGGTTCACCAGCAATATCATTGCCACGGTCAGCTTCATATTGCATATGTGATTCATTAAATAAAGCGAAGATTTTATCGGTATTAGCTGGCTCGATAGCATCAAAGCCTGCTTTATCGTATACATATTTACCTGTTGGATAAGTAGTCTGCCATTCTGCTACTAAATTACGACCATCCGTTCTGTCACCTTCAGTAGAACTGACGGCATCCGGGCTGTTAAATGCAGGATCTTTTGGTAAGAAATGACGACGACCGCCCCCCATCGCAACTTCGATACCGTTAATACGTTTTGCTGTTGGATAACGATTTTTCAGATTACTTTCAAATTCCACCAATTGTTTAGCAATATCTTTACAAGGTAAACCACGGCGTGTGACAGAGGCAGGCATATCTGAAACGTCTTCCCAGTCACGATCCACTGATTTTGCATAAGTCGCAGCAGGTGTAGCGTGAGTGATTCGTGCTGTTGTGACGATACCCGTTGATTTACCAGCAATTTCAGCCAGCTCAAGAGCAGTTACCAGTTCATGTCCGCTCATTGTCGAGCACACGCCACGTTGTACATCTTCACCAATACCGATGATGCCGGCATCTGTTTTAACACCACTCATCATGGCCGTCATCGTACCAGCAGAGTCAGGTGTTTGAGCATCAACATTGTATGTTTTTGCCAGTCCTGTGAATGGAAAGGTTTCAAAGGTCAGGCGGTTTTCTTCACCTGGTTTGCCATTTAACTGGCCTTCTAAAATACGGGCAGCTGTAATAGTAGAAATGCCCATACCGTCACCGACAAATAAAATCACATTTTTTGCTTTGTGTGCATTTTTATAAGCTGGTTTGTTATCCATTTTTTCAACAGCGTCTGTATACCAGTCACTGTTAACTTGATAATCAGTTAAAACAGGTTGTTTAGCATAAGCTGTTACGCTTAATGCTAAAGTTGCTGCACCCAATAATAAAGGTAGCTTGTTTGACATGTGTCTCTCCCATAAGACAATTAAAGTGTTTGGTTGGCTAACGGATACAGCGTAATTGTTATTGATGACATCCAAGTTAAGCATTGATGACAATTATGTGAACTGAGTCACATATTGGCCTGGAGCACGATTAAGGTGGGTTTTATATTTTCCCTGACACGGACGCCGGGATTTCTTCTATCGTCAGCATTTTGTTTCTTAACTCTTCGGTTACCGCCTGCGCCGATGTGCGATCTCGAATTACTCTTGGTGTGATTAATACCAATAGTTCCGTTCTTCTCACCGCATCTGAGGTTTGCCCGAATAAATGCCCTAAAACCGGTAATTTATGTAGTCCTGGTATACCGCTGTCATTATTGGTTTTGCTGTCCTGAATTAAGCCACCTAGCACGATGGTTTCACCAGAATTGATAGCAACAACACTTTCAATTTCACGTTGTTGGATGGTGGGGGCATCAATCGTCGAGGTGGTTGTTTGTACGGCATTACTGACTTCCTGCCGTATTTCCATGGTGACAAGACCACTATTATTGACGCGTGGTAATACGGTTAACGACACACCCGTTTTACGAAAATCAATTTCATTGACTGTTGGTGCGGTGGCATCAGTATTACTCACTGATTGTCGGGTGGGAATAGGAATTTCATCACCGACATTGATTTTAGCCGGTTGGTTATCCAACACCATCAAAGACGGCGACGATAAAACATTGAGTTTTGATTGCGCTGCGAGTGTATTCAATGCAAAGCGGACATTGCTTAAGCTATCAACTACCGTGAACGAAAACCCCGGTGTCTGGGCATTTATACCCGTATCTCCTAAATCCAATTGACTGTTACCCTGTTTACTCCCTATGCCATTTTTAAAAAACCATTCGACACCAAAATTCAGTTCATCAGATAAGGTCACTTCAATAATGCTGGCTTCAATTAATACCTGCATTGGCACCGTATCAAGCTGTTTGATCGTGCGTTCAATCATGTCGTAATCTTTGGCTGTGGCCATAATTACCAACGCATTCCGAACATCATCAGCAATAATGTCGACCTCGTCATTTAAAAAACGGGCTTTATTCGTTTGAGATGCAGACACGATCTCATCATTGTTGTTTAAGCTTGTCTGAGTCGAGCCCAGATGGATTTGGGTTTCACCTGGAGCCAGTGTTTGTTTTTCTGTCGCAGAATCTGTTACCTGTTGAAGACTGGCACCAAACACCTGAGCCAACACATCCGCCAGTTGCTGGGCTTTGGCATTCTGGACTTTATACACATAGAGCTGTTGCTTACCCAGATTCGAAGCCATATCCAGGCGCTCAACCCAACGTTCCACATTTAACAGCGACGACCGGTTTGCACTGATCGCTAAAATACTATTCAGACGACTAATCGCCATTAAGCGCACCGGGCCATTTTTCGACTTTTCACTATTGTCAGCTGCTGATGTCAGCAGAATATTTTCCAGCTCACGCTGAATATCGTTCACTGAAGCATTTTTTATTGGATAAATACCGACAGACATCCCCGCCAGCCAATCCACATCAAACACAGAAATCGTTTGTGTTAATGTCTGCACATCCTGCTGACTGCCGCGTAGTAAAATCAGATTACGTTTTTGGTCAATTTGGATGTCCGTATCCTTCCCAGCATAAGGCATTAAAATCTTCGCCATCTCAGGCGCGCTGATATAACGCAGTGGAATCACATGCACCCCGTAGCCAGACTGAGAACTACCCGATGTTCGGGATAATGCCTGATCAGATGCCACCACCTGATAAAAGTCATGGTTTATTATCAAACGTGCATTATTCATTGCCAATACGTTTTCCAGCATAGGTAATACTGCTTCTTTTGCGATGGGGTTTGGTGTCTGAATAGTCACTTGCCCACTTAAGTTTTTATCCATCGAATAATTCACTGCCAAAATTTCGCCTAATACAACGCGGACAAAATCAGCCAGTGATACCGCTTCAAAATTAAGCGTAATGTCGTTATGTTCGGCATTGGAGGTAAACTGTTGACTAGTCAATGATTGTGTTGGGTTATTACCGTAAACCACTACTTTTTCAAATGGTTTTGTATCCTCCGACGCAGTAATATGCTGACTAATGGGCGCCGAAGCCACTGGATTATTGCCGCTTTGTCCGGCAAGTTTGGCTGGGGGTTGTGGTTTGGTTGCTGTAAGTGGCTGACACCCAGCCAGCACAATTAACGATACGACTATTGTTGCTAGCCTAATCATGTGTTTGTAGCACTCATTTATTGAATTCATAACCGTTAATCATAAGAAATGAATGTGACATTATTGATACGGGTCATCATCCAAATGACCGCCTGGCAGTAAAAGCGTTGGATTGTCCTGTTCTGATGACATCTCTGTAGCCGACACGGTTGTCGCTAAGGACGGTGTTTTTGCATTGAATAACATCACCCGGCGCCGCTGACCTGCCTTATTAAACACGGCCGCAGTTGAGGTAATTTCTTCCAGTGTCCAGTCATCCAGCTCATCATTGAGCTGTAACCGTTTCACCTTTTTAGTTTTATCATCGGTCATTAACACCATGGATGTGTTATCCGTTATCGCCACCGCTGAAAGACGGTAATGGTTTAAAAACAGGGTGTGCTCAGTTGGCTCTGCGACCGTTTGAGGAGATAGTTCAGCAGAACGATCAGCAGTGAAAATGGACTGTTTTAACAATGCCGCTGTTGTAGAAGGTTGAGGTAAGGCAATGCCTGCTCCCTGCTGTTCTGATGGTGTCTGAAGACCATTAGACAGCTCATCACTGGCTACAGGAACAGTATGGGCAAACCTGTATTCGCTTATCATGCTCACTAACGATAAAACGATTACAGCCCATGAACTGATAGCCGCCCAACTCATGATGAATGCTCCGCATTCATCACTTGATAAAAGCCGGTCATCAGCGTGTGTACCTCAAGCTGAGTGGATGAGGACTTAGCCTTGTCATCATTAACAACAATCGATAGTTCATCTATAAGTAATAACGGTTGCTGTAATTCAATACGGGATAAAAATGCGACTAAGCCCTTCATGTCCGTCTGAAACTGCAGGCGTAGCTGAATGTGAGAAAATCCTTTTTCCTGCTCAACCACTGTGGTCTCAGCACTTATTTTGGTCAGGTCTAATTCATCGAGATGTTTAGCTACCAATGATTGCATTTGTGCCGCCATCAATGCCGTCGAATCACCATGAAATAAAAAACGATCACCTAATTGTTCAGACTCCTCTTCACTCAACGACACAGCGGGCTGTTGTAACTGACGTGATAATTTTTGTTGCATGAAGGTCAGCTGTTCTCGCTCACTGGCATAATGCTGACGTAAAGATAAAGCCGGATAAATAATCAGCAGCCATAGCATGGTAATCAACAAAATTAAACCAGCCCAGGCCAGTAATGGATAAAAACGTGAGAATTCAGTTCGCATCACTAACACGCTTCATGGTGATGGAAAAACGCTCTTTACCTAATTGTGGGTCAAAAGTCACAGGTGCCTTGAATGCCACATCGGTAAATTGTTTTGTCTGTGCCAATAATGAAAGAAGCGTCGCTGCTGATGGCGATACGCCCTGGATTTCGATGATGTTATCTCTGACCTGAAAGCGTCTTACCCATGCCTCTTTTGGTAACACATCACTTAAGGTATTCAGCACAACTAACCATTGCTGTTGTCGTTGTTTTTGTTCTAAATCACGAAATTGTGTCAGCGTGAACTCACCATGTTGTTGCCTTCGCATATCTTTCATCGCATCAGCACGCATGGCTTTCAGGCTTTGTTGCTGCTGCTTTAACTCTGTTTCATAAAATGACAATGGCAAATAAAGCGCACACAAAATGCTGGCTACAGCACAGGCTGGCAATAGATACGCTGACCAGGCATTTTTTTCAGACTGTGAACGTAACAAATTGAGCTTATCCCGATAAAGACTGTCTTCAACGGACACCCTGTCGATAGTAATACCCAATATGTTTAAACGTTGCTGATGCTGTTCGAAATCTTCACGCAGCATCACAAATAAACGGAGATAAATCAGCTCAGGATCATCTTGTTGTTCCAGCTCAACCCAATCAAAAATCACCTGCTCTGTCTGAAACGGTGTGTACTTATCCATTTCAAACCACAACAACTCGGCAATATTGTGTTTTGCAGAACGTGGCACTGACAGTTGGCGTGACAATATCTGCTGCTCATCAAGTAATAACAGGCTTTTGTTTGGATTCGACTTTTTAGGAAAAGCGATCTTATCGTCGCCATCGACATGGCTTTGCCACTCAATATCTTCACCTGACTTAGACCAGACCGTTAATTGATAGTCATGGCTTTTCTCAGTAATACATAGCCGTTGATGACGAATATCTGTCTGATACCGCCAACGCTTAGGAAGACCGGCATTAAGCTGAGACAACCACCAATACCACGCACGTGATAAACCATGTTCAATCAGCTGCCAGGACATCAGGACGCCACTCCCGTTATTTCCTGCCATGACAAAATCGCATAATCCTTGCTTTGGTCAGGGTTGAGTAATACAGCAACTTTCAGACTGGCCATTTTTTTCCTGACTTCAGCACGGCTGGTAATCACAAAACAGCGTCCAGCAGGCAGACGGGGTAATTGTTCATTAGTGAGATCACTAAGGCGCTTACGCTCATTTTCAGTGTAGAAACTCACTGGCAGTACAGATAAGTTAAGACCCGATTGTTGGGAATACACGGTCATTAACGGTGCGATTTTTTGATAATCCTGCTCGTGCATCGACAACAATAAACGTAGCTCTTCCAGACTATTAAATGCTGCATTTTTAGGTAAACCCTCGCGGCCCGCCGCTTTGTAATGTAAGCGTTCAGCACCGGCAGCAAGCTGTTCATTATCACTATCACGCCAATCAACAATCTGGTCTGCATATTGTTCAGCCGTGTGTGTCGACCAGCCTTTAGTTTTTAATAATGTGGTGATTAATCCGGCTGAGGCGTAATTCACATCAAGCAGACCATTTTGATCCTGAATCTGAATAAATAATGTGCCTTTATCCGTGTTCAGCTGATAAACAGTGCCATTGGTTAACCAACTATGCTGTTCATCCACTAAGGCCTGGATCACTCGCCAAATACCTTCGCTCGCCAGATACTTACTAGTTAAAGCCCCTTGTTGATGCTTTATTTGTTGTGTTTCGATACGCATGGTTTGGCTAAAACTCACCGCTAAAATCATCAACAGCGCGATCACCCACAGCACGATCATTAAGGCAGCCCCCTGCTGTTTTACAGAAGTCATAACCCCGTTCGCTGAACACTGAGATGATCCCGCATCCGGGTCACCTGGGCTGGTAAAGACACGACTATCGGATATTTATCACCACCACGCTGCTGCGCCACAGTCACTGAAATAAGCGGCGGTAATTGATTGTTTTTCTGCCAGTCTGGCTGCCATCTTGGTGCGTTATTTTTGTCAATGTCAGCATAGGAAAAATCGAGCGAATCCACGCTGTTTAACAACGTCAGTTGCTGACTATCATTACGATTTTTCAGCACACTTACTAATGGCTGATATTTCATCACCAGTTGGTTTTCTTTAAGCATCAACTCAATCCAATACAAGCTGTTGCCGCCAGCATGAGCAGGTAACGTTGAAACAAACCCGAGCTGATGTTTTGCTCCTGAAAATAACACCGGATGTGCGCTGCCCTGATTCATCACAATCGGTGAGGTCTGGCTGATAAGTCGTCTGACAAATTGAGTTACCAGTCGGATATCATCATTCATCTGCACCTGCTCAATGCCGGACTGAGTCTGTCCACTGAGAGTACGTGAGGCACTGAACAACAAACCCAGCATAATCGTCATTAAACTAATGGCAATCAGCATCTCCAATAAGGTAAAACCTGATTGCTTATTCATGGTGTGGTCCTACTAACAGGTACTAATGTAGAAAGATGTATCTGATACGGTTTACCCGAACGCTGCCATGACACATCGGCGCTGACTTCTTGTAGAGGTAGCTTTGACGATGCACTGCCATTTGTCGGCTGAATCGTTAGCTGCCACTGAAACTGCTTCTCAGTGGTGCCGGATTGTTGAGTGCCACTGGCTTGATATCTCGCTTGAGCAATCAAGGATTCTGCAATGCTGGTCGCCACGTTAAAATCCTGGCCCAGACGAATGACTTGCTGGCCTTTTGCATACAACTGAAACAGAATGACTAAAGACACACTCATCAAACTGAAAGCCACCAGTAACTCAAGTAAACTAAAACCTTGCTGTTTCATCACATTGGCAACTGTTTACTTAACTGAATTTGCCCGGTCACCCAGTTCACATCAATGGCAAAGGCATAATGATTATCTGCCAATAACAATCGACCACCGCTACTACTGCCATCGGCATAAAATACGATACTTCCCTGCTGGCTATTGTCAGATTGACGGCTAACCTTCGCATCAAGCTTTGTGCTGGCAGAAAGCTCAACATGTCGATTGTTGTAGGCTATTCGTTGTTTTGAGGCATCCAGTTCAATACGCTGCGATTTTTGACTCAACATAGCTTCATTGCGAGCTTGTCGCATTAACAGCACTAAACGCTGAGATTCAGAATAAAGACTATGGTGTTCCATCACGGGGCGAAATAACGGTGGTAATAAACTCATGACCATCACTAACAGGCTGATCACCACTAATAGTTCAATCAGCGTGAAACCTTTTGCTATTGCCGAAGATGACAATACCGTTACTCCCAACTGGTGATGTCTTGATCATCACCACTACCACCCTGCTGATTATCGGCACCTAATGAATATAAGTCATAATCACCATGTTTACTGGGTGAAACATAATGATAAGCATGTCCCCAGGGGTCTAAGGGTACTTTTTTCTTTTTCAGATAAGGGCCATTCCAGCCGGAGACATCAGCCGGTTTTTCAATCAGCGCCGTCAGCCCCTGAGTAGAAGTCGGATACACACCTATATCCAAATAATAAATATCAAGTGAGGCTTGCAGATCAGCAATCTGTAAAACAGCGGTATCGGCTTTCGCCCCACCTAACTGTTTCATCACTCTGGGACCGACCAGACCAACCAATAATGCCAAAATTGCCAGTACCACCAGCAATTCGATAAGACTAAAACCACGATTATTTCTTTTCATCATCAGCGGAATATAACCACTAAAAATGAAACTTTAATGACAGTGACTAACGGACCAAATCGTTTAAGCCCAACATCGCTAACATGATAGAAATAATAATGACGCCAATAATGCCGCCCAAGCCAATAATTAATATCGGTTCAACCAAACTTAATAATTGTTTGGTTTTGTCTTCTACTTGCTGTTGATAAGCTTTTGCCACTTTGCTGAACATTGGCTCCAATTGCCCCGTTTGTTCACCAATTTCGATCAGCTCGGTTAACAGGCTCGGAAAACAGGAAAAAGACGTTAATGCTTTGGCAAGTGAATTGCCGTTTGACACCTGTTTTGCTACCTCAGTTAGCGCCTGTTTGATTTTGCCATTATTGATTGAACCAGACGCCATATTGACTGATTCAATTAAACCCACACCATGAGTGAGCATTGATGCCATACTTTGAGAAAAACGGCCAATATTAACGGCGGTCACCAGTGAACCAATGACAGGCAACTTGAGTACTTTGCCATCCAGCCAGACTTTGCCTGTTTTTTGTTTTTGAAGCGTATCAATCGCCAGTGCCAGCACAATAAATATGACCAAAGGCAACCACCAGCTCTGCTCAAAAAAATCGGCAACGGCAAACACCTGTTGTGTCAGCCAGGGAATGGTTTGCTCAGCACCATCAAATAATGGCACGAACTTAGGGATAACGTAGGTCATCATCATCACAATCGATAATATCGACATGACCAGCAAGATCAGCGGATAGGTTAAAGCAGATATTAATTGTCGGCGTAATAAAGCCATCGTTTCCTGATAATGTGCTAATTCATTCATCACCTGAGGTAAATGCCCGCCAGTCTCACCCGACAGCACCATATTGATATGCAAATCGGTAAACTGCTGACCTTGTCCTGCCATCGCTTTTGCCAGACTCTCACCACCAGCCACACCTTGATGCAGTGCAGCCAGCGTGTCTTTTAATACCGTTGAACTGGTGAGTCGCTCCATCCGTTTTAATGATTGGTCGACTGTTAGCCCGGCATCCAGTAATGTCGCTAACTCACTAAAAAAAGTCAGTAAATGGGTGGGCGATAACGGCGCTTGCTGCTTTTCATGGCGTAGATTAAATATCCCTTTCAGCCATGATTGTTTAGTGACCGACACTGGCACATAACCAGAATGACGAAGAAACTGAACCACAGCCGTTTGATCTGCTTCTTCTTTACTACCGGAGATCATCTCGCCTTTAGCAGTTAATGCCTTATAAACAAACTTAGTCATGGGCATGCTGTGATTGTGTTAAACGAAGCACCTCATCAATGCTGGTCATACCGGCCAACACCAAACGCAGACCATCTTGTTTGAGTGTCTGCATGCCCTGCTCCATGGCTTTTTGCTCAATGGTCTTGGCATCGGCTTTTTGTAATATCAGCTGACGGATAGCATCGCTCACCATCAATAATTCACTGATCATGGTGCGTCCCTGATAGCCACTTTGCTGGCAATGATCACAGCCAACAGCGCGGTAAATCGTCGCCTGATCATCAAATGAAATCGTATCAGGCATCAATGACTTCCAACTCTCTGCCGTCATGGCCATTGGTTGACGACATGACACACACAAACGGCGAACCAAACGCTGCGCCATCACCGCATTAAGCGATGCCGCTAGTAAATAATGCTCCAGCCCCATATCCAAACAGCGTGTCACCGCACTGCTGGCATCGTTAGTATGCAATGTTGAAAACACCAAATGGCCGGTTAATGCTGATTGAATAGCTATTGAAGCCGTTTCTTTATCGCGCATCTCACCAATCATCAGCACATCAGGATCTTGCCTGACCAAAGCACGAAGTGCTTCAGCGAAACCGAGACCAATACGCGGTTTGACCTGGATCTGGTTAATGCCTGTCAGTTGATATTCAATCGGATCTTCGACGGTTAATATTTTTTTCTCTTCGGTATTTAATTGCTGCAAAGCAGAATATAAGGTCGTGGTTTTACCACTGCCAGTGGGACCCGTCACCAAAATAATGCCATGAGGCTGTTTGATTTGTTTCATCAGCCCGTTTAATGATTGTGGTGACAAACCCAGTTGCTGAATATCCAGCGTCACTTTTTGTTTATCAAGCAAACGAATGACAATACTCTCACCATGCAGCGTCGGCGTGGTAGAGACACGGCAATCTATCAAACGACCATCAGCATGAATTTGCAGACGACCATCCTGTGGCAGTCGGCGTTCAGCGATATTCAGCTCTGCCATTATTTTGATACGGGATATCACGGCAGCACTGGATTTAACAGGTGGAGAATCCAACTGTTTTAATACACCATCCATACGGTAGCGAACCGCCAAATGATGCTCAAAGGGTTCAATGTGAATATCAGACGCATTCAGCTCAACCGCCTTATTGAGCAATGAGTTAACCAGCTTCACCACCGGTTCTTGCGATGCCATATCTTTCAGACGATTCACCAGCAATGAATCATCATCCGTGTCTGTAAAAGTACCATCGGCATACTCGCTATTCTTGTCCTGCTGAGCAGCATGCCATTTTTCATATAACTGTTTAAATTCACTTTGGGTAATAACGAGTCTTTTAACCCGTTTTTTTGTTAACTGAGCAATGGATTGGCAAGCAAAGCTATCTTCCGGATTCACCATCGCCAGCGTTAATTCATTTTCGTCGATAAACACAGGCAAACATTCCGCCTCTTGTAAAAATCGACTAGCTATTTGATGTTCGGGAGCTTCAGCGGGCAAGGTTTTGCTGTCACATTTTTCAATATCATGAACTTTTGTATAAGCTGAAGCCATCTGCTGTTCGGAAATCAGGCCCAAACTTACCAGCAAAGAAG
Source organism: Methylophaga sp. (assembly GCA_002706095.1). GTDB lineage: Bacteria > Pseudomonadota > Gammaproteobacteria > Nitrosococcales > Methylophagaceae > Methylophaga > Methylophaga marina. The sequence continues at coordinate 252,550 of PAJP01000005.1, forward strand.
GGTTCTGAGATAACTGCTGCTTATGAAACGACTCGGCCGTAGTAAAAGAAAAACTATCAACCAAATGATGATCGAGTAGAAAGGGAATCACTTTGGATGAATGTGTCACACTTGCAGCTGTCATGAGTTATACATGGATGAATGATAATCTTGAAAGTCAATCACACAGTCATGTCAAAACGATGACAAAGAATCAAAAAGCATTTGATTCTAAAGTGTTACAGCAATAGGCCGATATAAAAATTATGTGAACTATTTATCGTTGGAAATGACGAAGGTCATGTAAGATGGCACAAAAAGTAGGAGGTAAGAAATGAGTATTTCAGCAACACAAGGCAGCCCAAAGATCAGTATTGATGACTATCTTATGGTGAAGAGTGCTCAAATGAGTAACAACAAAGCCAAACTCGATGGTGCCAATGCACTCAAACTTATCGATTCGGCACTACCCGCACCTACTGCCACTCAAGGTAATAACCTAAATGTAAAAGCCTGATTTTCTCAGGCTTTTTTTTTGCCTGTTATCTCAGACTGGCAACTCAATCTCAGAATAAAAATCTTTGTAAACCAGTTCTGCTCTTAATCGACTTCCCGTCATAAGCAAGGCTTCGGGTTGGCTTACCTCTTTCATCCACTGCCCTGCCTGTTCCTGTTTCACCAGGTTACACACATCCCCTATTGGCCAATGAAAATACACCTCATGTTGTTTCTTTAAGGCCAAAATGTCTTTATCTGTTGTCTCAGGTATCGGCAGATAAGAGCTGAATAGTTCTAGTCCACCCTGTTGTTCAGGATCATCAGCAAAGTACTCCACGCTGACATCCCATCCTCGAACCAATCCTTGTTCTTCATCACCTGTTTCAATACTCACACCCAACATCGCTAGTGTGCCATCATTGATTTTCGGTAATTTTTTCAGAACATCCTGTATAGCTATCACTGCTTGTTTATCATCTGCAGATAACACATCAAAATTTAATAACCAATTACCCAAACCAATGGCTGATTGAATCAATTGTTTATGTGTTTTATCGAGAAGAATATTTGCCATTATTCACTTTTACCCTGTTGAGCTTTTTCATAATTTTTTATCCAGTCGCACACTTCTTCTGCAGGCATAGGTTTAGCGATAGCGTAGCCTTGGGCCATGTCACACCCCATATCCAGCAGGTACTGGAAGTGCTCCGTTGATTCCACACCTTCAGCAATGATGTCACGTTTAAAAACCTGTGCCAGTTCAATAATGCCTTTAACGATAGCCATATCTTCATCATTTCTCAGCATATCTCTTACAAAGCTCTGATCAATTTTTAATGTCTTCACCGGTAACTTTCTCAGATAAGTCAATGAAGAGTAGCCAGTTCCAAAGTCATCTAATGCAAACGGTACACCGAGATAATTACTCGCAGCGGCCACGACCTGAGATGTCTGGACGGTTTCCAATGCCGATGTTTCCAATATCTCCAGCTCAATCGACTCGGGGGATATGCTTTCATACTGATTCAGTGATGCTTCCAGCTTCTTCAGAAAATCAGTGTGTTGAATTTGCTTGGCAGACACATTAATACTGACCTGAATATTGAGCCCTTGCTCTTGCCACGCATGCAGCTGTTTTAACGCCGTTTTTAATACCCAATCCCCCATTTCAACGCTGAACTCATGCCCTTCGACGATAGGCAAAAACTCCATGGCACCTAATAAACCTTTTTCAGGGTGTTGCCAACGTATCAGTGCTTCTACCCCGATCACTCGACCATGTCGAAGATCGACTTTGGGTTGATAATAGAGGCGGAATTCTTCGCCAATTAAAGCCAGGTGCAAGCGCTCCAATTGTGTATGGTATTCGTGCATTTGCTGATCGAGCTTGGCATCAAATATATGATAGCCATCTCGACCCGCTTGTTTAGCTTCATACATAGCCAAATCGGCATGGCGGATCAGCGTATCGCCATCCACATTATCAATTGGATAAATCGCGACACCAATACTGGCCGTCACATGGTGTTTTCGGCGATTAAGTTTGATGGGTTCTGCTATTTTCTGGCTCAATCTGGTTAAGATGGGGTCAAGCTCATCAATACTATTGATATTGCTGATGAGTACGACAAATTCATCACCGCCCATTCTGGCTGCTGTGTCCCCCGAACGCGTGACTTGACTCAGTCTTTCCGCCACAGCCACTAACAGTTTATCACCTGTTTCATGGCCAAACTCATCATTAACCGGTTTAAAGCCATCTAAATCGAGGAAACATACTGCCAAGATTTTCTCATTACGTTTAGCCACAGAGATCGCTTGTTCAAGACGATCTGAGAGCAGTGTTCGATTAGCCAGTTGCGTCAGTGCATCATAATGCGCCATGTTGACTAACAGACGTTCTGTTTTCTTGATTTCGGTAATATCGACAAATAATCCAAGATAGCTGGTAATGTCACCTTGAGGATTTCTTATGGCACTGATGGTGAGGATTTCAGCAAAAAACTCCCCATTCTTTTTACGATTCCATATTTCTCCACGCCAACGTCCTTCTGTTTCGATGCAATCCCACATTTCCTTGTAGAACTCCGAACTCTGTCTGCCCGAAGCGAGAATTCTTGGATCTTTTCCGATTAACTCGTCCTCTGTATAGCCCGTAATTTCTGTAAAGGCTTTATTGACACTAATAATCCGGTTTTCTTTATCCGTAATGAGAATCCCTTCCCAGGCATCATTGAACACGCTGGCATGTAATCGAAGCGCTTCTTCATTATTCAGTCGATCAGTAATATCGTAAAACCAACCAATATTGCAGTCTTCACCGCCGTATTGAATGGGTAGATATGAAGCCAAAGTCCATTTTATTCCTTGGCCTGCTACTTTCAGCTCAGTCAGCTGGTTATAGATTGTCTTACCTTCAATAATTTGGTTTAAGTAGCTTTTTACTACAGAGGGATCAACATAAAATGCAAATGGATTGAGTTGATGTAACTTGTCTTTACTTTGGTTAACCAGCTCTGCATAACGTCTATTGGCAAAAACAATTTTCTTGCGGTTATTGGTGACAATACGAACGGCAATTGGACTATATTCAAGTAATTCTCTGAGTTTGGTTGTATTGCTACGCAGCTCATCTTGAATTTTCTTGAAGTAAGAAATATCGGTACTGGTGCCTATCATGCGTTGTGGTTTTAAATTTTTATCACGCTTGATGATCATGCCCCGCGCCATGATCCATTTCCACGAACCATCACCACAGAGCATACGAAACTCATCTTGATAATTGACATATTCGCCTGAAATATAGCCTCTGAAACGTAGTCTAGCTTGCTCTCTATCCTCTGGGTGAATGTATTCCGAAGCCTCGGCTAGCGTGTCTGGGAAACTATCATCCATATAGCCCAACATCTTCTTCCAACGCTCAGAATACGTTGCCGTGCCGTCTTCGAGATCGATGTCCCATACACCATCACCGGTCGATTCCAATGCCAGTTTCCAGCGACTTTCACTTTCAGCTAATGACTTTTTACTCTCAGCAAGTCGGCTTAGATAAGAATCGATACGCTCAGCCATCGAATCAAACGCGTTTGCAGCAAGGGTGATTTCATCGTTACCTTTCAATTCAGTAGCCAAGGCAACCTTCTGACCCGACTCGAAGCGCGTCATTTCACGAGTCAGACGTGTAATACGTGAAATCACATTCTTATTCACAGCCATGGTGATTAACCAGCCGGAGATAATCGTCACGGCAAACAACACGGCCATCAAAATCGCTAACAACTGATTAACAGGTTCTATCAAATCATCGACAGGGATGAGCTTAAAGTAATGCCAGTCAACGGGCTTTACTAACATAGAGATAGCAATATAGTTTTTACCATCAACAATAATATCTCTGGCAGCAAGTGTCGGCGTATAGTCAGTAGGCTGTGTGAGTAGCTTTTTAAGCTCACTTTCAGTATCAAGAAAAGCGGTTACCTGGGTTTCATCAGCTGATTCAAGCTGTTTTTGCCACTGGCCGGCGAGGATAAAATTTCCTTGCTCATCAAGCAGAAAATGCTGTGTGTCGGGATAAAATTGCTGTGCGTTGAAAGTAAAACCAAGCACATTACTCAGCTGCATATCCTCACCCAGTGACCCAATCCATTGACCATTGACATAAAGCGGATATAAAGCACTGACCATCCATATTTGATTAACGGGGTCAAATAACGGCGGTGTAAAAGTGTACTGTTTCTCTGGATTTTGTGACGGTGACGTCAACCCCACCCAAGGGGTTTGTGTGTAGTCATTGGCAGCATCTTGATCAAACACGAATTGAGGATAGTGGAAATCAAAAATAACCTCGCTGCGTAAATCAGGAGATAAGTACCACACATTTTCGTATGAACGATTAGCCGATGAGCCAAATACTTCCATGACTTGCTTGATACGAAGATGCTGTACTTTTTGCTCATCTGTTAAGGTTGCTGAGTTGGGTAAGAAAATACCGGCGTGAACATGACCGTAATATTGGTCTTCTTTATTTCGCCAAATACCATCATCGTTGAGCTGCATCGCTTCAGAAAAGGTATCGATTTCCTCATCCGTGACAGGTTTGCTCAGTTCTTGCTGTAATAAACGAGCTAACCCCTTCAATTTAGGCTCTGCATAACTCAATTTCTGAGTGGTAATATCCACCTGATTTTGAGTAACGGCTAATAGATTGTTTATTTCACGATTAAGAAGCTTTTCTTTGGAATAGGCGCTGACCCATATAGCAGCGGGTATGGATGTCAGCAGAATACTGACAATCACGATTAAACTGAGTTTTTCTCTAATCTGCATCGAGCATTATCTTTTTGAATCCCCTTTTGTGTTCACTCTGGGGTGTTAATTTTTATAAAGTCAGTCTACACAACCTTATAAAAGATGTTTAGTTTTGCTTATTCATAACTGTGATTGAGATCCAGATAAAATACCAAAGAACAAAGACCATATCTTTTGTGCAAGTATTTACACTTACAAATAATATGTTTTCTATAGTAAATACTGTTTATAAGTCAATGAAAATAAAAAAGTAATTATTGATAGAACAATCGCTTGCATGAATAAGCGACATTCCATGCCACCCAATAAAATCAAACGAAAAGAGTAATGTGCATCTACGCTAATCAATCCGAAGTCCTTCTAGAAAAACAATCAAATGCGCAGCAAATGCAGACGGAGTATGATTATTCAGGCTTGTTTAAACACTCATTTTCAATCATCTCGTCAAAATGCTCGATAACCCTCTGCTATTCACCCTCTTCTGCCACAGTTTCGTTATATGCTCGCAACATCAAGCCACGAGAAAAATTACCCACCGTCATCTTCATCGCTTTATGAATAGGTGTATTGTTTTGCCGAAGCCCCATAAACTGCTTGGCTTTATTTGCCCAGCCATCACACGTTCCTTCCTTTGTGACATTATCAGCATGAACCATCACGCTAAATAACATAAAGCAAACTATCGTGATTTTTTTCATGGGGATCACCTCAGACAGGTATGGAGATACAAAAACTATAAACACTTGGAAGGAATATCACAGAGAAAGTTGGAAGGAATTTTGTTGGTAGGTTGGGTAGAGCCATAGCGAAACCCAACATTAGAGGCTTTGAGTGGTGATTCGTTTTTGGGTTTTATGTTTCAACAAACTTGAAGATTATTACAATGACCCTGAATATCTGTGAAATAGAATCCACTCCGATGAAGTCATTCAGATTAATGAATATGACGTGATGCAAAGCATCTATGGCATACCGGAATATATGGGCGGCATACAGTCCGTTTTACTCAGTGAAGACGCTGGCCTATTTCGCCGTAAATATTATAAAAACGGGGCTCATATGGGCTATATCTTCTTAACATCAGATACAGGCCTGGAAGAAGATGATCTACAGATACTCTCTGAGCAGGTATCTCAATCTAAAGGCCCCGGTAACTTCCGGTCTATGCATCTGAATATAGAAAAAACCAACGCCAAAGAACCTGTGAAAATCATCCCCGTGGGTGATATTGGTACTAAGGATGAGTTTGAACGCATCAAGAACATTACCCGTGGTGAAATCCTTTCCATGCACTGTAAGTATCCGGGTTTATCAGGCGTGATTCCAGAGAGTAATAGTGGCTTTGGGGATATGGAAAAAATTATGCGGGTGTATCACGAGCTAGAAGTGGGTGCTATGCAGCAGCCGTTTTTAGAATTGAATGAATTGTTGGGTAAGCAAGTGGTGAATTTTAGAGAGCCGGATTGGAGGTTTGAGAATGATAGTACCACCTAGTTAAGTCCGATATATCAACCTAGTTTTAAGAGCTTATAAATTATTGATCTATACTCAACGACTTACCTGTTACTTCTAAAAGGTTACGCATGGAAATTATAAATTACGTCATTAATATTTTGATTGGGCTTTTTTCAGGAGTTTATGCAGGTCTAATAGTTGCCAGAGTTGCAAAATTTGAAGAGCTAAAAAATGAAGCTAAACGAGTCGTTTGGGGTATCGACTATGTATCTATAAACGATTCAAACCCTAATGTTATATCCACAACTGACACAACAATCTTCTCAGCTATTTCTAGCGAGCTTTATTATCTTAGACACTCAAATGCTGGAGACAAAATAAATCAACTAAGTAACATCATCGATCACACTATGAGAAGACCTCCAAACTATGTTGATGATATGAACAAAAATTATCTGACTTGGCAGAAAATTATTCGTGAACTTCGTCCCGATTTTAAATCCATCTTCACTATTTCAAGGTTGGCATTGTAATCATAGGAAGTGTTTAGAACATTCAATATAAAATTGAATGGTACAGGCAAACTGAATGACGACAAACATACAAAAAATAAAAGAAAAGATAATTGGTGAACAACTGCTCCATTCTCTTGGCAAGTCCTGGACTATATCTTTCCCTCCAAATGAAGAAGAGTGGCCAGATTTAATTGTAAACGCGGGGGGAGAAACCTTTGGTTTAGAAATAAGAGAGTTTACGAATGATGATGAATTACGCAAAGGCTCTCAACGCAGAGCAGTTGAAAGTAGAAACATACAAAAACTCGGTCAATTAGCAGATGCATATTATGAGATATCATCTATTCCATTGAATGTACAAATTATAGGAAATATTGATAATAAAAATATTCTTCCAGAGCTATGTAAACATGCGATATCAACTGATGAAATGGTCCATAGCCGTTTAAAGTTGAAAGATAGAACAATTATTCATGTTACCCGATTGCCTGAAAGCCTAAAACAATATAAAAATTGGCAATATACGGATGACAGGGTTGGTTGGGTTCGTGAAATCAATAGATATTATTTAACGCCTTTTATACTTCAAAAAGAGTCAAAGCTTGATAAATATACAAAGCACCTTAATGATGTAAGGTTGTTATTAACTGCTGATCCAACATTTAGCTCAGGCATGGTTTCATACGAAGATTCTGAGTTTTGTATAGAGACAAGCTTTAATGAAATCTATCTTTTTTTATATCCTGACCAAGTATTCAAATTAAAAAATCCTCTCACATAAAAGTGATGAAGTCACTGCACCAACTCACTGTATTTGCTATTTTTTACCAAACCACAGCGGACAATTTTATCTATGCGAGTTGAATGCCCTCAGTGCCATCAAAAAGCCATTATTAGTTCAACTAATGCGCTGTCTCATACGGTGAAAGGTTTGTATTGCCAATGCATGAACCTTGAGGGGGGGTGTGGTGCTTCATTTGTGATGAAACTAGGCTACTCACACGACTTAAACCCACCGATTAATAACACTCGTCAAATGGCGATCAGTTTATTAAAAAACCTGACCCTGAGCGAAAGAAAAGCTTTGCTTCAGGAAGATTTATTTCAATCCTAATGCAAATACGATTAAAAAGACTTTGTTTATGTTATGAAACACATTACGAACTGTAGTTTCAATTCAGTATAAGATTAATTATTACTCAATAGAAAGGATTTGCTGTGTCCCCATAATGGCACCTCTAAATGCTTTATCAAATCCCGGTTCTACCTCAAGAAGCTTTTTATTCTCATTGAGAAGTAACCTTTCAGCCAAAACTGAATTTTCCTTAGAAAGTGAAACGGTCGAGCTATTTATTGCTTTGTTCAGGGCTTGTTCCGTGCTAGTCAGAGTAACATTCCCGCTTTTATTAATCCGCAACTTTGCTATTTCTAAATGCTCAATGTAGCGATCAATAACATATTGATGTATTTCTTCTATTTCTTGCTGTATCAAGTTCGGGTCAGAATTGAGAAGAGTCCGGGCTTCAAGTAGATCAGTTCTAACTTTTTCAGTTAGGTCGTCTAACTTTTCTTTTTTCGTTACCCATATAAAGTCAAAAAATGAGGTTTGAACACTTTTATATTTTGATGCCCAAGACCTAGTATGGTCATTTACGGAACTACGAACGCTATCGTAGTATCGATCGGAGACTCTTACACTTATGACAGCATATGAAACATCATTAATTGGCTTGTCATTGTATTCAAGATCTTTTCCAGTCCAAACTAAACCATCCTCAGAATACTTTTTATATGTATTTTTGTTTTCAGCAGAAAATAGGGCATAGTATCCTTCGCATAAACTGTCACCAAGAAGTGGTATATCTTTTTGAGCATTTAATAGATCAGTAGCTCGATCAGAGCCAAAAAGTAATTTATCTATGGTACTTGCTACGGCGAAACCAGTAGCTAAAGACGTAGAAATCGTATAATCGGGAATGGCGGAGGTTATTCCAGAAAAAGCCTCTATCATTGAGTCAGTACTAGAGTCTGCGGAATAACCTAATTTAATTTGAAAACTAGCATTTTTTAATACCCAAGGTATTCTGTCGAGCATAACCCACTCAACACCCATATCAATGCTACTATCCTCCCCCATAATACGGACAGGCTTTCCAACTCTTGAAACTGAAATAGGTAGAGACTGATAATCTGCTTTTAAATTAGCAACCCCGAAAGCATAACGATCTTTATTGAATATTGTTACTAAAAAGGGATCATTTTTATTTACTGTTAACTTGTTTACACCTATTGATACATAATTCTGACCATAACGAGCCTTTTTACCGGAGCAAGTTTTAATAATTTCATGGTTTTTTGAAAGATAAGGAACTTCCATAAAATTGGAGGTAGAAAGAGATTTTCTATCTTCAGCAATAGTTACTGCACAAACAAACATTACAAGTATTGATAATAAGAGCTTACAGGTTATTTTCATTTTCAAGTCCTTTCGAAGTTTGTAAAAGTAAGGTTTAGCGCGGGTTGCATTTAGACACTTAAAGTAGAACTATCCCTACCGCAACACTTCGAATATAACCCCTTGAAAATCAAAAGCAACAAAGTCGTTTACATTTATTTACACCAAACTTCCTTGACTTATTTCACAATTTATAAATTATTTTTCGTGACCCATTGAGTTTATTAGCTTTGAGGGGTGTTGGGGCTAATTAAGAAAAGTGAAAAAGCCTGCCAAATAATTGATTGGCAGGCTTTTTTTATTTAATCGGTTAGGCCGATTGTGCGGATGAGTTTAAAAGAATCAAGGGGTCAGCAAACTTGCTTTTCTTAGAACAACTCGTCGGTTGTGTTAAAGAATTAAACTCAACATGAACACCTCCGAAAGTCTTAACATGTTGGGTTTCGCTATGGCTCAACCCAACCTACTTATCAGATCGTCAGGCACAAAAAAACCACCCGAAGGTGGTTGTTTTGTATTTGGTGGAGGCGGCGGGACAGTGATTCCTGAATTTTCATTCAGGCCTGGACTATTCCTTCATCTGATAACTATCTACCAGATGGAGAGCGTTTGTGAGTATCTGTTTTACCTTCAACCCACCCTAGTATTCCATGGAGACAAGTCTCGTTAGGAACCTATGAGTCTCTAGCCGGCTTACTGGTTTCCCATTCACCGGACGGCGTTGGCATAGGACCCTTGTCCCGTAGCGTTCACCGTATGAGCTCTCTTTTTCCAATAGGGATCACTCCCTATGGCGACCATTTTACTAATCGAACCCGCGTCCGCAGATCCTCCGCCTTCGGATCTACATGCTTATTTCATCTATTAATTTAACTACCTGCTACCCGATGAACAGGGAAAACAAGTAGCGATCTTGTAAAGTTTTAATCTCTCAGTACCAAGCATACCTTGAGACGATCTTGTGAGAGTCGACGCCCGATACCAGACGCACAAGCACGGATCTGGTCGGACGGCATTCACTGGTTATTAAGCAGCTAGTGCGTAGTTGTTATCGTTAGCAACTAATTTAATTCCAGTCTTTTTAACGAGAGAACTGAAGTACTCGGCATGCACCTTAGGTTTTGTAATCCCCGTCGAAGCCAGGTCGCCCCCAAAGTGTTGAACTCTTATATTGTAACGGATGTGACGTTTTTCAACCAGTGAAAACTTATCTTGCTTTCAGAATTCTGGCTTTATCACGATTCCAGTCGCGATCTTTTTCGGTTGCGCGTTTATCGTGTAGTTGTTTACCTTTAGCCAGCGCAATTTCAATCTTGGCCATGCCCTTTTTCCAGTACATATTTAAAGGAATAAGTGTGTAACCTTTGCGCTCTACCGCACCAATCAGTTTGTGTAATTCAGCACGATGCAGCAGTAATTTACGGTCACGTTGCGGCTCTGGTTTGATATGCGTTGATGCTGTTTTTAACGCGGTAATGAGTGCGTTAGCTAACCAGGCTTCACCATTGCGAACGTGCACATAGCTCTCGTTGAGCTGAGCTTTTCCATCACGCAGGCTTTTCACTTCCCATCCTTCGAGAACGAGTCCTGCTTCAAATCTATCTTCGATGAAAAATTCATGCCGTGCCTTGCGGTTCACTGCGATGGTATTTTCGCCTACTTTCTTTTTATTCTTTTTCGCTGCCATGTGCATATTATAGAGTGTTTAAACGGCGGCTTCATTATTTATCATTCATAACAACAAAATGAGTGCAGTTTGTTGAAAGCCAAATATTTTGGGTACAATCGAATGAATTTACTATTTTGAGGCGACCGAATGGCTAGACCAACCAAGTCGATTCATGGCGAGTGGACATCTCGCTGGGCATTTATTCTTGCAGCAACAGGATCGGCTGTTGGCCTGGGAAACATCTGGAAATTTCCTTACATCGCTGGTGAAAACGGTGGCGGTGCCTTTGTTTTAGTTTATCTCTTATGTATTGCTATTATCGGTGTGCCACTGATGATGGCTGAAATTCTAATTGGTCGACGTGGTCGACAAAACCCCATGAATACCTTGAAATCCATTGCCGAAGAAGAAGGCAAGAGCAAACACTGGCAGTGGCTTGGTGGCATGGGAGTATTAACCGGCTTTTTGATTCTTTCCTATTATAGTGTGATTGCTGGACAGGCGATGGCCTATATTCCCCGCGCATTTGCGGGGGTGTTTGAAGGGGTCACTGCTGACGGCGCCATTAGTATTCATAAAGCCTTAGTCAATGATCCAGAACGCTTATTGGCCTGGCACACCATCTTTATGCTGATGACGGTAGCTATCGTTATTCGTGGTGTTCAGCATGGCTTAGAAAAATCTGTTCGCATTATCATGCCCGCCCTATTTATTATCATTTTGATGTTAGTGGGATATGGCTATAACACTGGCGAATATTTTCATCAAAGTGTGGACTTTTTATTCGCGACTGATTTTTCTAAGCTGACACATACAGGCGTGCTGACCGCAATGGGACACGCCTTTTTTACATTGAGTCTGGGGATGGGGGCGATTATGGTCTATGGGTCATATCTGCCTCAAAAAGCCTCTATATTCAAAGTCTCTCTGACTATTTCTGTGATGGATACAGGCGTGGCATTACTTGCTGGCTTGGCGATCTTCCCTCTCGTATTTGCCAATGGTTTAGAACCAGGCCAAGGACCGAGTTTAATTTTTGATACGCTACCAATTGCCTTTGGTCATATGCCGGGCGGTGAGTTCTTTGGCGGTATCTTTTTTGTCTTATTATTATTTGCTGCCTGGAGTTCTGGCATTTCACTGGTTGAGCCAATTGTTGTATGGTTAGTAGAAAATAAGAATATGACAAGACTCCGAGCCAGTGTTTACTCAGGTGCCATAATTTGGTTATTAGGTCTGCTAACAATCTTCTCATTTAACATCGGCCGGGAATGGACATTATTCGGATTAACGATGTTTGAGTTGCTTGACTACCTTACAGCGAATATTATGTTGCCTTTGGGCGGATTACTGATAGCCTTCTTTGCAGGCTGGGTAATGAAGCGACAAAGCTCGATGGATGAGCTGGGATTGGGCAATGGAGTGCTGTATTCGACTTGGCGAGTACTTGTACGTTTTATTACACCGATTGCAATTATGATTGTCTTTGCCAATCTTATCGGTCTTCTGAATTAATTAATGACGTAACCGGATTTCAATGACTACCATCACACGAAGCTCTCTGGTCATGTACACACCTGATCAAATGTTTGATTTGGTTAATGATGTTGAAGCCTATCCACGGTTTTTGCCTTGGTGTCGCGACAGCAGAATTATCAGTAAAAATGAAGATGTTATTTGCGCCTCTCTGGATATAGCCAAAGGCGGCATTCATCATGAATTTTCCACCAGAAACGTGCTCGATCATGGCAATGCCATTCGGATCGAGTTAATTGACGGCCCCTTTCGTCACTTAGAAGGCCATTGGCAATTTAAACCTATTGGCGATAACCAGGGGTGTCGCGTCCAGCTTGATATGGACTTCGAGTTTTCTACCCGCTTATTAGACTTAGCATTAGGCCCTGTTTTCACTCAAATCTCAGGCTCATTGGTAGAAGCTTTTTGTAAACGTGCACAGGAAATCTATGGAAAACGCTGATTTAATGCTAATTGAGGTAGCTTACGCGCTACCGAATGAACAAGTCATTATTCCTATCGAAGTCCCTAAAGATTGCGTCGTAGAAGAAGCAATCAAACGCTCTGGCATCTTAGAGCGTTTCCCACAAATCGATTTAAAAACAGATAAAGTCGGTATCTTTGGCAAAATGTGTAAATTGAATGCCGAGTTGAATGATAAAGACCGTATCGAGATCTATCGTCCATTGATTGCTGATCCGAAAGAATCCCGTCGGCAGAAAGCAGAAATGGAGAAAAAGAAAAAAGCAGCGGCTGAATAATCAGCCCTGCTTTTTGTACACGGCCTGTGATTCGAGCAAATCCATTTCCTGCTGTGTAAATCCTGCATCCAATCTGGCCTCTGTATGAAACGGGCCACGAATCTCACCATTGAAGTAGTTATGAAGTAAGGTTTTAAACGTCTCGAAAGGGTCTACACTCCGTTGCTCGCACAGAAAATTAAACCAGCGAGTACCGATGGTCACGTGACCAATCTCTTCTTCCAAAATCAGTGTCAAAATATCAAACGCTTTATGATCACCTGAGTTTTTTAACTTCTTCATCATCGATGGTGTGACGTCTAATCCCCTCGCCTCTAACACACGAGGCACTAATGCCATCCTTGTCAGAGGATCATGATGTGTCTTCTGCGCCATTTCCCACATACCATCATGGGCGGGAAAATCACCATAATGAAACCCCATGCTTTGCAAATGTTCATCTAATAATAAGAAATGATGTGCTTCTTCATAAGCAACTTGCATCCAGTCCAGATAAAAAGCCTCGGGCATATCAGCAAACCGGGCTGTCGCGTCCAGTGCCAGATTAATCGCGTTAAACTCAATATGACATATGGCGTGAATCAGTGTGGCATGACCCGTTTGTTGATTATTACGTCGACGCGGTAACGCTTTGGGTGGGACTAAGTCTGGCTTGTCTGGTCTGCCTGGTATCGTCGGTACATCAAGTGATTGTCGGTTTAAATAAAAACCTTCTTTACTTACTTGCTCGTAGAGCGTTCTTGTGTGCTGTGCTTTCTGCCATGGGTCATTCATCAACAAGCAGCTTAAAGCTTGTTGACGCACATCAATCTTATCAACCATCTAATCTTACTCTTGGGTCAACTAAGGTATAGGAAATATCTGTCAGTACCAGCCCCACAATGTACAAAACCGATCCCAGAAAGACCATTGAACGCACGATAGCAAAGTCCTGGGCCTGGATAGCATCAATGGTGTAACTGCCTAAGCCGGGAATACCAAAGAAGGATTCAAGGATTAAACTTCCCATAAACAAGGTAGGCAAAACCACTACCGCCCCAGTTAAGATGGGTATCATGGCGTTTTTCAGAACATGTACGAATAACACTCTGATTTCAGATAAGCCTTTCGCTCTGGCAGTGCGAACATAATCCTTTGAAACTTCTTCCAGAAATAGAGTGCGATACCAGCGTGAACCTGAGCCAATACCAGAAACGATACCAATAAAGACAGGTAAAATAACGAATTTAAAAGCATCTAACCCTTGTGCGTAGCCTGATAACGGGACAAGCTGCATGATCTTTCCCACCAAAAACTGGCCACCGATAATGTAAAACAGCCCAGAAATAGACATCAGCACAACACAGAGAATAACCCCACTGAGATCGAGATAACTGGCTCTGAAAAACACCATCAGCATGGCAAAGGTGATATTGGCCAGCATACCTATAATGAAAACGGGAACCGCTATCGCCAGGCTGGGCCACATACGTGTTTGAATATCTTCGCCAATATCGCGGCCATCATCTGCCTGACCAAACTCAAAGGCGAACAGACTCAGCGATTTATCAAAGAATATCGTATCGGTGAGTTTATCCATGCCCTGCTGCTCATGATTCCAGAGCAACGCCTTGTTATATCCTCTCTCTTCTTTCCAGACATTTACCGCTTCTTGAGTGACGTGCTTTTCACCCAGATGCATTCGCGCCATATCATCCGGCGTATTAACCATAAAAAACAAAGCAAAGGTGAGCGCGTTGACCCCGATTAAAATCGGAAACGCATAGAGAATCCTTCGGACAATATAAGCAAACATAGATTAACCAGGTTATTTCATCAGTTTTGGCTGATGCATCTTGAGCATCAATATGTATCTGTTTCACATTATGACGCTATGAAACGTAATGAGAAAGGACTATTACATATTTGCAGATTCACTGTTATGCGTTTTATTGATTCTGATACTACTATCCCTACTTTAATGCTTGTCTATTATTTAGAAAATTAGCATTTACTAATACACAGAATTTGTTATCGTGTGTTTCATCATCTGTAAACAATAATGAGGTTGTTATGAGCCTAACTGCAATGGATTTGGTCAAACGAGCCAAAAGTGAAATTAATGAAATCAGCTGTGAAGATGCGATGTCCATGTTGGATAGTGCCACGGTCATTGATGTCAGAGAACCAGCAGAATATGAGGCAGGCCACATAGCCAATGCGCTGCCTATTCCCAGAGGTATGCTGGAGTTTTCACTGAATTCTCACCCATCACTGACTAACCTTGAGCAAGCTATTATTGTTTACTGCAAATCAGGTGGACGATCCGCATTGGCTGCCCAAACATTACAAACGATGGGCTATCAACATGTTTACTCTATCGCGGGTGGATTTGATGCTTGGCTACAGACGAATAACTAAGGGGTATATCATGCGTAGATTTTCTTACATCTCATTTTTGTTGCTGACACTCTCGTTTTTACCCTTGGTTGCCCAGGCAGAATCCACGCAAGTAATGATTAGAGCAATGGCTGTTGATGCTAAATTTATCGGCACGAGTGTGGGTGGCGTTCGGGTAACTATCAAAGATGCCGAGACAGATGAATTACTCGACGAAGGTTGGATTCATGGTGGCACCGGTGATACTGATCGTTTAATCAAAAATCCAGTTCAACGTGGCGATAGGCTTGCAGATAATAATACTGCTGGCTATCTGGCAACGGTAGATATCGATACACCGCGTCTGGTTAAAATTACCTTGTTCGGCCCCTATGCATACCGTCAGTCTCTACAAGAGGCCAGTGTCACTACCTGGTTGATCCCCGGCAAAGATTTATTAGGTGACGGCATCACCATCAAAATGCCTGGCTTTATTGCTGACGGTTGGACACAGGTCTTACAGGACGGTGTTGTTGAGTTCTATCTGAATGCTTCATTAATGTGTGGCTGTCCTATTAAGAAAAATGGTCTGTGGAATCCAGATGATTATGAAGCTAAAGCCATTGTGATGCAGGATGAGAAAAAGATAGATGAAATTCCATTAAGCTTTACAGGGCCCATCGGCATCTTCTCAGCAAAAACCCAATTGAATAAGAATGGTCACTACAAAGCTATTCTTTATGTTGTAGACACAAAAACAGGCAATGTCGGTGTTGACCGGACCATGTTTGAAATTAATTTAGACTGATAGTTGTAACAATCGCAGCATGAACTCGTCTTATCAAGACAGCATTCTGCAGGAGAAGAAAATGGCGCACCCATCATGTCCGGTCTCAGGAACAGGCCTTGGACTACGCCGACAATTTATTGAAGAACTCTTAGAATTGGGCAATCCTGATATCGACTTTATGGAAGTCGCGCCAGAGAACTGGATGGGACTCGGTGGCAAATATGCTAAGCAATTCACGGCTGCTTGTGAACGCTTTGCGATGATGTGTCACGGTTTATCACTGTCTATAGGTAGCCCAGCACCACTAGATGTCGCTTTTCTCAAACAGTTGAAACAGTTTTTCGACAAGCATCATATCGTTAGTTATAGCGAGCATTTAAGCTTTTGCAGTGATGATGGCCACCTTTATGACTTAATGCCGATTCCGTTTACTGCTGAGTCTGTTCATTATGTTTCAGAGCGTATTAAGCAGGTTCAGGATATTCTCGAAAGACAACTTATTATAGAAAATGTGTCGTATTACGCCGCCCCAGGCCAAGAAATGACTGAAGTTGATTTCACGCGAGAGGTACTAGAAGAAGCAAATTGTGGTCTGTTATTAGATGTAAATAATGTTTATGTGAACAGTATCAATCATGGTTATGACGCCAAGCACTTTATCGATGCGATGCCGACGGATCGAATTGCGTATCTCCATATTGCCGGACATTACAATGAAGCAGAGGATTTGATTGTCGATACTCATGGTGCTGATATTGTCGACCCTGTCTGGCAGCTCCTCAGTCATACTTACGACCGGCATGGCATTATCCCTACCCTGCTCGAGCGTGACTTTAATATTCCTTCTCTGTCACATTTGTTTGATGAGATGACGATCATCAGACAATATCAACAACAGCCATATGATATGCAGGCTCGACATGGCTAATCAGTTTCAAGAAACACAATATCAGTTTGCCGCCTATATCCGAGATCCTGAACATCAGCCTATTCCAAACCAGCTGGAAAGCCGTCGAATGGCGATTTACCGCGATTTATTTTTTAATAATATAGACAGCACCTTATCCAGTGCTTTTCCCGTTATACGGCAACTGATGAACGAAAATGACTGGCTGGCACTGGTCAGATCCTTTATGAAAAATCATTTTTGCCAATCACCGCGCTTTGTTGATGTCTCAAAAGAGTTCATTGAATATTTGAATCAACAGCATGACGTAAATGAGACCATGCCTTTTTTACAAGAGCTGGCTCATTATGAGTGGGTTGAATTGGCATTAAGTATTGCCGAGGAAGAATGGCAATGTAGTGAGATTGATGAGAAAACCAATATGTTGCCCATGTCTTATCAAGGCTCCCCCCTCGCCTGGCTATTAAGTTTCCAATTTCCTGTACATCAGATTTGTGATGATTTTCAGCCAACCACGCCATCTGAACAGCCTCATTATCTTCTGGTATATCGCAATAAAACGGATGACGTAAAGTTCATCGAACTCAATGGTCTAAGCGCACATCTCTTCGAGCAAATCAGCCAGGGAGAAGACGTTGAGTCGGTTATTGATGCTATTGGCGAGGCCATGCCACAGCTTGATTATCAGCTGATAAAAAATGGCGCCAAAGAGTTAATAACAGACTGGTTATCAAAAGGCATTTTGCTGGTAAGACAGGCATAAAAAAGGCCGGGATAATCCCAGCCTTTTTATTCTTATTGGATTCGCGCTTAGGCAGTCGCTAATTCAATCGCTTCAGCAGAAAGACGAGTAATTTCATCCCAGTTTTCCGCATCAACTAAGCTTGCAGCACACATCCATGAGCCACCAACACAACCTACATTAGAAAGACTGTAATAGTCCTTCACATTTTTCTGGTTGACACCACCCGTTGGGCAGAAGGTGATTTGTGGAATCGGCGCACCGATTGATTTCAACATTGGCACACCACCCGCGGCTTCCGCAGGGAAGAATTTCATTGCTGTGATACCTTTTTCAAGCAGCGCCATTGCCTGGCTTGGATCGGCCACACCAGGTAATAAAGGCACGCCAGTTTTTAATGCCGCGTCAATTAATTTTTCTGTGGTACCAGGACTGACGATAAATTCAGCGCCGGCATCAATTGCTGCATTGAGTGTTTCGATGTTGATGATAGTACCGGCACCAACGATAGCATCAGGCACTTCTGCTTTGATACGACGGATAGATTCAAGTGCTGCATCTGTTCTTAGAGTAATTTCCAGAACCTTCAAACCACCTTTAACCAAAGCTTTAGCTAAGGGCACAGCATGTTCAACATTATTGATAACCATCACCGGTACAATCGGCGATACTTTCATGATCTCTTGAATTGTTTTAGACATTGATTAACTTATTCCAAATAATTATTCGACATTAAACATGTTGATGGCACCTGTTTCAGCTGATGAAACGCCTTGGCGGAAACTATCAAACAGTTCACGGCCCATGCCATAGTGATGTTCAGTATTAGCCAGTACACAAGCCATACGTGAGTTCAGTTCTTCTTCGTCGACCAACACATTCAACTCACCACGCTGTGTATCAAGACGAATCATATCGCCATCACGTACTTTGGTGAGGATGCTACCATCAGCACATTCAGGACATAAGTGAATAGCAGAAGGCACTTTACCTGATGCACCAGACATGCGGCCATCAGTCACAAGTGCGACTTTAAAGCCTTTATCCTGTAATACGCCCAATGGTGGTGTCAATTTATGCAGCTCAGGCATACCGTTTGATTTTGGTCCTTGGAAACGCAGGACAACAATCACGTCTTTATTCATTTCACCACGTTTGAATGCTTCAACGACATGGTCTTGATTATCAAAGACCATCGCGGGCGCTTCAACGACTTGATGTTTAGGGTCAACGGCAGATATCTTAGACATACCACGACCAAGATTACCTTTGATAAGGTGTAAACCGCCACTTGTAGCAAACGGTGCAGGAACACTACCGATAACATCAGTATCAAGTGAGGCTTCAGGGCCTTCTTCCCATGTCAAAGTACCGTCTTTCAGTGTCGGTTCTTTAGTGTACTGCTCCATACCTTTCTCATCACCGATGGTGATGATGTCAGTATGCATTAAACCGTGTTTAGATAGTTCACGAATCAATACCCCCATACCACCAGCAGCCTGGAAGTGATTCACATCGGCAGTACCGTTCGGGTAGATACGTGTCACTAATGGAATGATTTTTGACAGACGGTCAAAATCGTCCCAGTTAATGATGATGCCAGCTGCACGTGCAATCGCGATTAAGTGAATAGTGTGATTCGTTGAACCACCAGTGGCTAACAGACCAACCAATGCGTTTAATATCGCTTTCTCGTCGATCATATGACCAATTGGACGATAGTCATCACCTAATGCTGTAAATTTGAGTGCTTGTTCAGTTGCGCGTTTGGTTAATGCATCACGCAGCGGAGTGTTAGGATTAATGAATGAGCTACCAGGAAGGTGAAGCCCCATCATTTCAACCATCATCTGGTTACTATTCGCTGTGCCGTAGAATGTACATGTACCCGGGCTGTGGTATGACTCTGACTCAGCTTTCAGTAATTCGTCACGACCTACTTTGCCTTCAGCGTAAAGCTGACGAATACGTACTTTTTCTTTATTGGGTAAGCCGCTCGGCATAGGGCCTGCTGGAACGAAAACGGCTGGTAAATGCCCGAAACTCAATGCACCAATCAACAAGCCTGGAACAATCTTGTCACAAACACCGAGGTACATTGCCGCATCAAACATGTTGTGACTTAGGCCAACAGCCGTCGCCATAGCGATAACGTCACGACTGAAAAGTGAGAGTTCCATGCCGGGTTGACCCTGTGTAATACCATCACACATGGCTGGTACACCACCAGCAAACTGGGCTACGCCGCCAGCTTCAGTGGCTGCTTTCTTAATGATTGCTGGGAAATCTTTGAACGGCTCATGCGCTGATAGCATGTCGTTGTAGGAAGAGATAATCGCAATATTGGCTTTTTTATCAGCAGCTAAGTCTGCTTTCTCTGACATCGAGCAGGCAGCAAATCCATGAGCTAAATTACCGCAGCCCAATACAGCACGATGAGGGCCTTTTTGCATTGCCTCATCAATACGGGCCAGATAAATGTCCCGTGTTTTTTTGCTTCTCTCGATGACGTCATTGGTGACGGCTTCTAAAACTGGATGAACCATACTTTCCTTCTCTCTTAAATGCTTTGCCTGAATATATGCAAAGATAATTGCGGGTTCGGAGTACCCTTAAGAATCTACGTAAAGACCAGATATTATAACGGTAATACTCATTTTTAGCACGCTGTTATCAAAAACTTACCCCGCAAATGCGCTATGAAAAAGTATCAAATTCTCATTATTATTATTTCAAACACGACGCAATATGGCAGAAATGCTGGCTGTGATGAGGTTCACATTCTGCCTTTCAGCTGATGAGAAAAAGACAAAAAAGTTTTGCTTCTCGTGTTATCTAATAGCGCTTCAGGTATCATATTCGGCTTTAATTTTTTACCGAAAATACTATGACAACTGAAACAAAAGCGATGCGACAAATACGTAGTTTTGTTCGCCGTGAAGGCCGTCTGACACCCGGACAACAGCGCGCTCTGGATAATCACTGGCCCATTTTCGGTATTGAAGACGACACAGATTTATCTGATCTCAATGCCCTTTTTGGTCGCACCGCACCTAAAGTTATCGAAATAGGTTTCGGTAATGGTGCCTCATTGATTGAGATGGCTAAGAATCATCCAGATCATGACTATATAGGTATAGAGGTTCATCGTCCTGGTGTCGGTCAGTTACTCAAAGGTATCGACGATGAGCAGCTGAGCAATGTCCGGGTTGCTTGCACCGATGCTGTTCAACTTCTTAAACAGCGCATCAAAAATCAGGCTCTCGCCCGTGTTCAAATTTACTTTCCTGATCCGTGGCATAAGAAGCGCCACAACAAACGGCGAATTATCCAGCCTGAGTTTGTCAATGTCCTGGCAGACAAATTAGAACATGGTGGCCATTTACATCTGGCAACAGACTGGCAAGATTATGCGGAACAAATGCTTGCAGATGTCTCTTCCAATACTCGTTTTCAAAATACAAGCCACGACAATACTTACATCGAACGTCCTGATTACCGTCCCCTGACCAAATTTGAGCAACGTGGTCATCGCTTGGGACATGGTGTCTGGGATTTGGTTTTTAAGCGGATATAAGCTGAGATTGATAAAAGCTTGCACCTGTCAGGTGCTTGAGATACTTTATCAACTTGTTCAAAAATCAGCTGCAAGTAATTGACTATGAAATTAAATATCCTAAAAGCACCCAGTTTCCTTTTACTCAGTACCATGAGCAGTGCTAGTTTTGGTGCAGGCTTCGCCATTATCGAGCAAAGTGTGACAGGCTTAGGAAGAGCTTTCGCCGGCAGTGCTGCAGCAGCTGAAGATGGCAGTACCGTCTTTTTTAATCCGGCCGGCCTGGTATATCTAAAACAAGCCGAGATGGACTTCGCACTTAACTACATAGCACCCAATACCGAATTCAATAACGACGGTACGAGCTCTCCTGCAAATGGGGGTGACTATGGTGATGCAGGTAACAATGCGGTTGTACCTAACTTTTACTTTGCGAAACCACTTAATGACAAAGTCGCAATCGGCTTTGGTGTGACTGCTCCTTTTGGCTTAGTCACTGAGTATAACGAAAATTGGGTGGGCCGTTATTTTGCTGTGAAATCGGATCTCAAAACCATCAATTTCAATCCAAGCATTGCTTTCAAAGCGACAGATAAACTCTCTATTGGATTTGGTGTGAGTGCAGAATACATTGATCTCACACTGTCACAGATGACAGATCGATTTGGCGCTCCTGATCGAAAAGTAAAATTGGAAGCGGATGACTGGGGCTATGGTTATAACTTAGGCATTATGTATCAGATGACGCCGGAAACACGTCTGGCTCTAGCTTATCGCTCTAAAATTTCGCATACGCTTGAAGGGGACGGTAAAGTCACGACACCGATAGGCAAGATCGAACAAGATATTCAGGGCGATGTGGATTTACCAGAAACGCTCTCACTTGCTATCCATCATCAGCTCAATGATAAATGGTACGTTATGGCTGATGCCACGATGACCCGTTGGAGCCGTTTTGAAGAGCTTGCTATTGAATCAGATGGTGGCGCCTTCACCAGTACCAAAGCTGAAGACTGGGATAACAGCATGCGATATGGGATTGGCTTGAATTATCAATACAGTGATAAATGGCAGTTTCGCACAGGGATTGCCTACGATGAAACCCCAGTTCCCAACGCCGAACGACGCACTGCAAGAATACCTGACAATGACAGAAAATGGTTAGCGATCGGCGCGACCTATAACTATTCTGACAATCTGGTTATCGATGCAGGCTATGCCCATTTATTTGCAAGCAATCCTTCGATAAGAGAGTCCGACGGAAGTCATAGTCTTAATGGTGATTATGATGTCAGTGTTGATTTGTTAGGAGTTCAACTTCGTTGGTTAATGTAAATGTCATTGGATACAACAGATTATATTTCTATAGCTTCTGCTCAGACTTTATACGGCCTATTCAGAGAGCGGCATAGAAAAACCCCCAACAGCACAGCCTATTCACATTTTTGTGCAGATACTCAACAGTGGCAAACCACCACCTGGTCAGAGGCTGCACAACAAATAGCTATCTGGCAACATGCGCTGAAATCAGAAGGTCTGAGATCAGGCGACCGGGTCGCGTTAAATTTGAAAAATTGTCAGGAATGGGTGTTTTTCGATCAGGCAGCCTTAAGTCTTGGTCTCATTACAGTCCCACTCTACCCAGATGATCGGCCTGATAGCCTTGCTTTTATCTTGCAAGATGCTGATGTCAGATGTTTATTTTTACAAAACCAGCATCAATGGCAACGTCTGAAACCTTCGTTATCAGACGAACATCAACTCAAACGTGTGATTATCAAAACTACTGGTCAAAATATACTTGATGCACCAGCGGTATACATGAATGAATGGTTGAGAACGGATACTACCCCGGTCTTGATTGATTGGCAGGCAGATCCTCATCAATTAGCCACGATCATCTACACTTCAGGCACCACAGGTAAACCCAAGGGCGTTATGCTCAGTCATTATAATATTTTGTCTGTTGCCAGCGCTTCACTTGAGTGCTTTCAAGTTCGCTCAGATGATCTTTTTCTATCCTTTCTTCCCCTATCGCATACACTGGAGAGAACGGCCGGTTACTATTTACCCATGATGACGGGCGCTAGAGTGGCTTTTTCCAGAGGCATTCCACAATTAGCCAATGATATTCAAGAGCTGAAACCCTCTGTATTGATCGCTGTACCACGTATTTTTGAACGCATCTATCAACGTATACAGTCTTCTCTGTCATCACAGCCCTGGTACAAACGCTTATTACTCAAAATGACATCTCATATAGGCTGGACATCTTTTCTCCACGCTCAACGTCGTCATCGCTGGTCTCCTAGTTTCCTATTCATGCCTGTATTAGAGAAAATAGTAGCCAAAAATATACAAGCCCTTTTCGGTGGACAATTAAGAATCGCTGTTACAGGCGGAGCCGCCATTCCACATCATGTTGCTGAATTTTTCATCGGCATGGGGATCAATCTTTTACAAGGCTATGGTTTAACGGAAACAAGTCCCGTCATTAGCGTGAATAGAACTTCAGAAAATGAACCGTTTAGTGTGGGTCAACCTATCCCTTCTGTGGAAGTAAGAACAGGTGACAATGCCGAGCTTTTGGTCAAAAGCCCTGGCAATATGTTGGGTTACTGGAATAACCATAAAGCTACAGCGAATACCATTGATGCTGAAGGCTGGTTACATACAGGGGATCAAGCGCGTATAGCTGAGAGTGGACATATCTTCATTACCGGCCGAATTAAAGACATTCTGGTATTGAGTAATGGTGAGAAGGTCTCGCCAGTGGATATGGAAATGGCTATCACGCGTGATGAGTTATTTGAACAGGCCCTGGTAGTGGGTGAAGGCAAGCCTTTTCTCTCTGCACTTGTTGTCTTGAATGCAGAACAGTGGCTTCAACTTGCACAAAGGTTGAAGCTAGATGCAATGAATAAAAATAGCCTTACTGATAAAAGCCTGCAACAACATATCATTCAGAGGTTCAGAGGCTTGTTACATGACTTTCCTGCCTATGCCAAGATTCGCCGGGTGCATCTCACTCTCTCACCTTGGACAATAGAAAATGGCATGCTAACGCCAACCATGAAAATAAAACGTGCAAAACTTGTTGAGGCCAATCAACAACTTATTGATGGGTTTTATCAGAACTAAGCTTATTTATTTTTGAGGTTAAACTCAGGAAGAATTCGCATGATAGCTTCTACAGTATGAAATGATCCGAATATCAAAATCCGATCATCTGTTTCTGCCTTCTGTAAGGCATGTTGGTAGGCATCATTCACGGTGGTGTAACAGTTATAATTATCAAGCTCGGATGAAGATATTGCTTTTGCTGCCAGAGACTCAGCATCCATACCTCGGTCACCATCCAATCCTGCAAAAAACCAATGTGTAATATCCTTTTGCAGGATCTGGATAACCGACTGACAATCCTTATCTTTCAGCATAGCTAACACTGCATATGTTTTACCTTTACAGTTTCGCTGTGAAAGTAATTTGTGAAGGTTTTCAGCCCCTTGCTGATTATGTGTTACATCAAGGATAAGCGTCACATTGTCACGTTTGATCTCTTGAAATCTGCCAGCCAGATTGACATGCTTCAGTCCATTTAAAATAGCCGTATCGGTGATGGTTAATCCCTGCTCTTTCAACAACTCACAAACCTGCACGACGGCTGCGGCATTTTGTATCTGGTAATCACCCACTAAGGCAGGACAAGGTAATACTCTGGCTTCATTTCCAGTAGCTTGCCAGCTCCAGCTATCCTCATTCAATTGTGAATACTGATACGCCTCACCCGCTTTGTATAAAGGCGCATTTTGTTTCCGAGCATGTTCGAGCAGACTACTGGGAGGTGCTGTCTCTGAACAGACAACGGGCGTCATAGGGCGAATAATGCCCGCCTTTTCATAAGCGATTTTCTCACGCGTATCGCCCAACCAGGCGGTATGATCGAGTCCAATTGGGGTAATAAGCGCGATATCTGTATCAAACAAATTGACAGCATCCAAACGCCCTCCCATACCGACTTCAAGGACGGCAATATCCACTTTTTCAAGCCTGAAGATTTCCGCCGCGGCCAGTGTGGCAAACTCAAAATAAGTGAGTGAAATGTCACCACGTGCTTCATCGATACGAGCAAAGGCATCACAAATCTGTTGGTCTGAGCAGGGTTGACCGTTGATCGCTATACGTTCGTTATACGCTAGCAGATGTGGCGAAGTATACGTCCCAGTTTTATAACCGGCCGCCATCAGAATGCTACTGGTCATAGCAACTGAGGAACCTTTACCGTTAGTACCAGCAATCGTCACCAATTTGAATGGTAACTTTGTCAGCCCTTGCATGTTTTGCCATACAAGAGCGATACGATCTAAGCCTGGATCAATTTCAGTGAAGTGTAGTTTTTCCTGCCACGCCAACCATTGTGGCAATGTGCTGAACCGCATACAGTTCTATGCTGCACGATGCTGAAGCATGCTGAGGATATTGGATAATCTATCTCGCATTTGACGACGATCAATAATCATATCAATCGCATCATGTTCCAGCAGAAACTCTGCTCTTTGAAAGCCTTCCGGGAGTGTTTCACGGACGGTTTGCTCAATAACACGTGGACCAGCAAAACCAATCAGAGCATTAGGTTCAGCCACATTGATATCACCGAGCATCGCTAAACTCGCAGATACACCACCCATTGTCGGATCAGTCATCACTGATACAAATGGAATGCCTGCATTACTTAACTGAGTCAGGATCGCACTGGTTTTAGCCATTTGCATTAAAGACAATAAGCCTTCTTGCATGCGCGCACCACCACTCGCAGAAAAACAGACCAACGGAATATTATTTTTCAGCGCGACTTTGGCTGCTCGAACAAATTTTTCACCTACGACAGATCCCATCGATCCAGCCATAAAGTTAAAATCAAAACTGACTGCAACTAATGGTAAACCATTGACTCTACCTTGCATGGCCAACAAAGCATCGTTTTCGCCTGTTGTTCGTTGTGCTTGGGTAAGACGATCTTTATAGCGTTTACTGTCTTTGAATTTCAGTGTGTCGACAGGTTTAACTTCGGCGGCGATTTCTTTACGGTCTTCTTCATCCAGAAAGCTTTCCAGCCTTGTTCTGGCATTAATGCGCTGGTGATGATCACACTTAGGACATACCATCAAATTACGTTCAAGTTCTGCACGGTAAAGTACATTGTCACAGCTTGGACATTTACACCAGACACCTTCTGGCACTGAACGGCTTCGCACAGTTGTACGAATTTTGGATGGGAGTAATCTTTCAAACCAACTCATTTTGTCACCTTCGTTATTTTTATGCTTTTGCTAAATCACGCGCATTGATGGCATGGCGCATTTCAGCTAACAGACCTGCAACTGCAGCTGGCAGCTCTTCAAGTCGTTGTGCATGTTCTTCGATGCACTTAACCAGAGTACTACCTACTACCACCGCATCGGCAATCTCGGCAACTGCTGCTGCAGACTTACCATCACGGATACCAAAACCAACACCTAGCGGTAAATCCGTTCTTTCACGCAGCATACTGAGTTTATCATTGACTTCTGTCACGTCTAGCGAAGCCGAGCCGGTCACCCCTTTAATGGAAACATAATAAATGAATCCACGCGCAAAAGAAGCAATCATTGACATACGTTCTGCCGATGTCGTTGGTGCCACCAAGTAGATGGTATCAATATCATGCTGATCCATGAGCTCACGAAACTCAACTGATTCTTCGGGAGGTACGTCAACAGTCAATACTCCATCAACACCCGCTTCTTGAGCAAGTTTAGCAAACTCTGCATATCCCACAGCTTCGATGGGATTCGCATAGCCCATTAAGACGATGGGTGTTTCTGTGTTTTTCTCACGAAACTTTTTCACCATTGTCAGCACAGATTTGATGCTGACATCGTTCTTAAGCGCTCTTTCACATGCTTTTTGGATGACAGGACCATCACTCATCGGGTCAGAAAAAGGGATACCAAGTTCAATAATATCGGCACCTGCATCGACCAGCGCATGGAGCAATGGCACGGTTACCCAAGGTTCAGGATCGCCGGCAGTAATATAGGGAATAAGTGCTGTTTGACCATCTGTCTTCAGTTTCTCAAAGCACTGACTTATACGACTCATTATGACTTCCTTAGAATTTTAATCCAGCCATGGCGGCAACGGTATGCATATCTTTGTCACCACGCCCTGACAGGTTAACTACTATTGTTTGCTCTGGAGACATGGTCGGTGCCAATTTTTTCACATAGGCCAACGCATGGCTTGACTCAAGTGCAGGAATAATACCTTCGGTGCGTGTAAGCTCATGGAAAGCAGTTAACGCCTCTTCATCAGTTACCGACACATAATTTGCTCGACCAATATCTTTCAACCAAGCATGCTCAGGGCCCACACCTGGATAGTCCAGTCCAGCTGAAATTGAATGCGTTTCTACGATTTCACCATTGTCATCTTGCATCAGATAAGTACGGTTTCCATGTAAAACACCTGGTCTTCCCGCAGAAAGTGGTGCTGAATGCTGACCTGTTTCAATCCCATGTCCAGCGCCTTCCACACCATGCATTTCAACAGACTCATCTTCGATGAATGGATGAAACAGGCCGATAGCATTAGAACCGCCACCAATACAAGCAACCAATGCATCTGGTAGTTTGCCATTGATATCCAGCATTTGCTGCTTGGCTTCACGTCCAATAATAGATTGAAAATCTCTTACCATAGCAGGATAAGGATGGGGACCGGCAACAGTACCTATGATGTAAAACGTATCATCAACATTGGTTACCCAATCACGTAGCGCTTCATTAAGCGCATCTTTTAATGTGCGTGAGCCTGATTCCACCGGCACCACTTGTGCACCGAGCAGTTTCATTCTGTATACATTCTGAGCCTGACGTTCAACATCTTCTGCGCCCATGTAAACAATACATTCCAAGCCCATTCTGGCAGCAACCGTTGCTGTCGCCACACCGTGTTGACCAGCGCCTGTTTCAGCGATGATGCGGTTCTTACCCATACGTTTGGCTAATAAGGCCTGACCGATAGTATTGTTAACTTTGTGCGCGCCAGTATGATTGAGATCTTCACGTTTCAAATAAATTTGAGCGCCGCCTAACTTCTGTGTCCAATTCTCGGCGAGATAGAGAGGTGATGGACGCCCCACAAAGGTGCTCAGGTCTTTGTCCATTTCTGCCAGAAAATTGGGATCGTTACGATATTGCTCATAAGCTTGTTGAAGCTCGTATATCGCACCCATAAGCGTCTCACCAACAAACCGACCTCCATAAGGTCCGAAATGTCCACGCTCATCAGGGAATGTTTTGTAATAATCGTGAATATGCTCTTTAAGCATTTGCCACCTCTCTCATAAAAGTGCTGATCTTTTCATGACTTTTTATCCCCTTATCACTTTCAACGCCACCACTGACGTCGACTGCATAGGGCTGCACTTGATGGATAGCCTGCAACACATTAGATGCATGTAGACCACCCGCTAAAATAATGGGTTTATCAATACGACTGATCTGAGACCAGTCAAATGTTTTGCCTGTTCCACCAGGTAAGCCTGGTTGATAGGTATCAAGAAGTAACGCTGAAGCTGTTGAATAGTCGTCAGCTACTTCTTGAAGATTTACACCATCTCGCATTCTTACCGCTTTGAGATATGGCATCTCAAATTGATGACAAAAATCAGGGCTTTCATCACCATGGAATTGAAGTATATCAACCGATAACTCGTCAAGACAGCGTGAAACCAGGTCTTTATCAGGGTCAACAAAGAGTGCAACTTTTGAAACAAATGGCGCCAAATTCGCTGTAATCGTGTTTGCCTGCGCAAAAGATATGGCTCTTGGGCTTGGAGGATAAAATACTAAGCCAATCGCATCAGCTCCAGATTCTGCTGCAAAATCAGCATCTTGCTGACGAGTTATGCCGCATATTTTTACTCGGGTTCTCATCTGTTTCTATGGTTACTCTTAAATAGAGCTGTTACTTTACCAGAGCACCGGAAAAGCTGACACTGCCGGGATTGAATATTGCTCTGGATAACGAACATCCACCAGATATAACCCCTCTGCTGGCGCAGTTATGCCACCTTGACTTCTATCGGTACTGCGCAAGACCTCACCAGCCCATTCAACAGGTTTACTACCATCGCCAATAGCTGTCATGACACCAACAAGGTTTCTTACCATGTGATGTAGAAATGATAGTGCTTCGACATCAATCGCAATACAGTCTTGTTGCTGACTGATGCTAATTTTATCTAAGGTTTTGATTGGGCTTTTTGCCTGGCACTCACTCGCTCTAAATGCTGAGAAATCATGTTGTCCAACTAATTGATCCGCAGCGGCCTGCATCCTTTCAATATCTAATGGCGGATAGTGCCACCACATTCTATGCTGATGAATTGATGACCGGCTCAGACGGTTTAAGATCAGATACCGGTAGCTTCGTTTGATAGCGGAAAATCTGGCATGGAAATCATCATCTACAAACTCTACCCAAGTGACATTCACATCTTTAGGTAAGTTTGCATTAATACCTAAAAGCCAGCCTCGCTTTTCTCTGATTGAGTCTGTGTCAAAGTGCACCACTTGATTTAGGCCATGGACACCTGTGTCGGTGCGTCCAGCGGCATACACTTCAACCGGATGGTTAGCTACAACAGAAACCGCCTTTTGCAGTTCACCTTGTACGGTTCTGGAATGAGACTGAATTTGCCAACCACAAAAATACGTGCCGGCATACTCTATGCCGAGTGCTATTCTCACTAATTCCTCTCTCTTTTAGTCTGATAATGAGTCGAGAATAGTCTGGGCACGCACTTTCTGTTCGTCGTTTCCTTCGGCAATGACTTCCTTGAGAATACTGGTCGCGCCTTCAGGATCGTCCATATCGATGTAAGCTGAAGCCAGATCCAATTTGGTTTCTGCCTCATCAATTTCATCAATATCACCAATATCAAATTCGATATCAGCCTCATCATTAAGATCACTGTCAAATGGTGCGATATCAACACGCTCTGGATCCAATGAAGATGATGCACCAGGCTCAAACGGAAGAAGCGAATCATGCTCGACTATGTTCTCTTCTTCATTATCATCTTCTTCTTGATGTGTACCAAATGTTGTACCGGTATCAAACGAGAGCAAATCATCCTCAATATGATCTTCTGACTCATTATCAATTTCTTCAGTCAACGTGTCTTCAAGCTGAGTGTCTTCAGCATTGCTGTGGTTTTGCTGCTCTATATCAGAAGCTATATTGACCGTTGAAAACTCTAATGGTGTGTCATCGCTGTCTTCTTCTGATAGATCTACATCGATAGACACATTATCCACTTCGTCTTGACGTTTAAAATCTAGTTGCTCATCTGTTGCAACATCATCAATAGTCTTTTCTGGTTCTGTTGACTCGTCTGAGACAAATTCCGTATCCGCTGTGTCTTCAGCCTGAAATAAAGGATGTTCTGGGGCCAGTTGTGCTCCCCATTGTTTTATTTCATCCCATTCAATACTTTCTTCATCAAAGTCTGTGCTTTCAGCAAGAGCAATAAAGTCGTCAACTTGTTTTTGTTTGTACAACACAAACAATAATTTGTATGCCACTAAAGTATTATCAGGCTCTCTGGCTTTTGCTTGATCGAGCGCAATTTTTGCTTGAGCATAATCCGCATAACCAACAAACATATCAGCTTGTTCAACGAGCTCCATCACACTTTTCTGTGGTAAGGATTCCTGATTTAGAGGTTCATCTTTAGACTCATACTCCGTCACTGGCTCTTCAACTGACGCCTCGTTAGCGTAATCAGAAAGCGATGTTTGTGTATCATCAGTAACGGACATTCCCCCAACAGGTATGGTCTCTTCTGTAAATGATTCATCTTCCTTATTTTTTCTTCTAGCCAGTAACAGCAACAAGAGAAGGAAAACAAGTAATGCGCCACCTACCTGCAGTTTATATTCAGCTAAAAACTGTTTGATATTGTCGACTAAATTAGCCGGTACCAGCTCCTCACTGGGCTCTTCACTCAATTCAGCCTGAGCTTGTTCTGTACTAAGCTGAGCGTCGGCTGTTTCATTGTTCTCTGTATAAGTGTCAGCGTCAGCAGCAGTGTCATCAGAAGCAGCTAACGGCTCTAAATCAGGCTCAGCTGCGGTGTTGTCCCCGGCAGCGTTGTTCTGTTCTTTCTCTTCCAGCATATCCTGTAATCTAGCGAGATCAGCATCTTTAAGAGAAATGAGTCTGCGCATGGTTTCCAACTGCTCTTCCATAGCATCCATTCGCGCTTTGAAGTCTATGTTTTCCTGCGCTTGTGCCTCTATCGTTTCCTGAGCAAGCGTCAACTGTTCAGTCAATGCATTAATTTTTTCGTTGCCAGCCAGGTTCGGTGACGCATCATCTTCCGTCGTTTTACTTTGTTCAGGTGCAACGAGCTTCAGACGCGCTTGTTCAGCAGCATCGTCTTCGATTTGTTCACTACTTTCACTATTATCTGCATTCGTGTTATCGATAGTGTTGGCGTCTGTTGTATCCTCAGCCGCTGGCTCAGATTCATCAGTGGATGGTTGAATCACCGCTGGTGTTGGCGCGGGTTTGTTCGTAACAGTATTTCGCTGGCGCCATGCTTCATTCTGTGCTTTGAAGGCTTGATATGCCTGTGCCTGTGATTTGGCTAATATCGCAGATTTGTCAGGAATAGACAGCGTATAACCTGCTTTAAGTCCATTGATATTGTTATCAACAAACGCTTCTGGATTAGCATTCACCAGCGCCAACATCATCTGTTGAACGGAGACAGACTCATCAGGACGAGTATTTAAGGCAATATTCCATAAGGTATCGGCTTTGGCAACAGGCCCATAGGTACTTCCATTAGCCCAAACAGTATTAACATTATTCACTTCTGATGAGCTGTCGGCATTGTTCGCAGAAGATGTAGAAGCAGCTTGTTGAGTAGTGCGTTGAGATGACATTAACACTTCAGGTGGATCAAGAAGTACCGTGTACTCTCTGATGAGTTTTCCACCTCCAGCAGTGGCTGTTAGCAAAAAGTCCAAGAAAGGTTCTTTTACAGGTAGTTGCGAAGTGATTAAAACGCGAGGCTTTCCTGATTGCTCAACAACATCAAACTTTAACTGGCTCAGGATATAACTTCGATCTAATCCTGCTTTTTCAAACTCGTCATTTGAGGCGATTCTGATTTCAAAACTCTCTTTTTCTTCTGTAGAGAGTGAGTTGATATCAATCGTTGCTTTGAACGGCTCATTAAGTGCTGACATGACTTTAATTTCGCCCAAACCAAACGCATAACTCGTTAAGGGGGTGAAAAAACCTATCGTTGATGCGACAGCGATACTGGCAAAAAGCTGTTTCTTCATTTTCATCCCCTTAACTTCCTTATCTAGCTTATTTTAAAGGTACTTTTCTACTAACACTTCTGCAATTTGAACACTGTTAAGTGCCGCACCTTTACGTACGTTATCAGCAACAACCCATAAATCCAGTCCTTTATCATGGGAAATGTCTTCACGAATACGTCCGACAAATACAGGATCCTGACCTGAAGAATCCGTCACTGCTGTTGGATAACCACCATCTTTACGTTCATCAAGCAGGACAATACCGTTTGCTTTTTCATAAAGTGCTTTACATTGTTCAGCAGTGATCTTGTCACGCGTTTCAATATGAATGGCTTCTGAGTGGCCGAAGAAAACAGGAACACGAACAGCGGTTGGGTTAACCTGGATAGACTCATCGCCCATAATTTTGCGTGTTTCCCAGACCATTTTCATTTCTTCTTTGGTGTAGCCGTTATCCATGAATACATCAATCTGAGGCAGAACATTAAAAGCGATCTGTTTAGGATAAACTTCTGCCTTAACAGGGCGACCATTCAATAAATCTGCAGTCTGTTTCGCCAATTCATCCATCGCTGGTTTGCCAGAGCCAGAAACAGCTTGATATGTACACACATTGATACGTGTAATACCGACGGCATCATAGATAGGCTTTAATGCGACCATCATTTGGATGGTTGAACAGTTCGGATTGGCAATGATGCCACGATTTTTGTAATCAGCAACGGCTTCCGGGTTTACTTCTGGCACGACAAGCGGAATATCATCATCGTAACGGAACTGTGATGTGTTATCGATGACCACACAGCCAGCCGCAGCGGCTTTAGGGGCATACTCAGCAGAGACACTAGCACCTGGAGAAAACAAGCCAACTTGTACTTTAGAAAAATCAAACTCAGCCAGATCTTCGACAATAATGGATTTGTTACCAAAACTTACTGTAGAGCCTGCACTACGTCCGCTTGCCAGTGCATATACCTTACCTACTGGAAATTGACGTTGGTGCAAAATTTCTAACATGGCTTCACCGACAGCCCCTGTAGCACCTACTACTGCAACATCTACTTTTTTATTCACAATACACCTTTTGTTTTAATTTATAACGCTGCTAATACCGCATCACCCATTTCAGAGGTGGACACTTTTGTCATACCTTCAGAATAGATATCCGCAGTACGAAGTCCATCATCCAGTACTTTACTCACAGCTTTTTCAATTCGATCAGCCATTGCAGCTTCATCGAGTGTGTAACGTAACATCATAGCAGCTGACAAAATTGTCGCCAGTGGGTTGGCAATATTCTGTCCAGCAATATCGGGGGCAGAACCATGAATCGGTTCATACATACCCTTGCTGTTTTCATCAAGCGAGGCGGAAGGCAGCATGCCAATCGAGCCAGTTAACATTGATGCACAATCAGACAAAATGTCACCAAACATATTAGTCGTCACCATCACATCAAACTGTTTGGGTGCTCGTACTAATTGCATGGCTGCGTTGTCTACATACATATGACTCAATTCAATGTCCGGATAAGATTCAGACAATGTTGTCATAGTTTCACGCCACAATTCTGTGCTTTCCAGCACATTTGCTTTATCTACAGAACAAACTCGACCTTGTCTTTTGCTCGCAATATCAAAAGCGACCTTGCCGATTCGGTTAATCTCACTTTCACGATAGACAAGTGTATTGAAACCCTGCTTTTCGCCATTATCCAACGTTCTGATACCACGTGGTTGACCGAAATAAATGCCACCCGTCAATTCACGCACAATCATCAAATCCAGACCAGCCACCACATCAGCTTTTAGTGTAGAAGCTTCTGCTAACTGCGGATATAAAATTGCCGGACGTAAATTGGCAAATAAATTCAATTCGGAGCGGATACCTAATAAGCCTTTTTCTGGTCTTACACTGATATCAAGTGACTCCCATTTGTAGCCCCCGACAGCACCTAATAAAATTGCATCGGCCTGCTTTGACATCTGCAGTGTTTCGTCAGGTAACGGTGTACCAGTTTCATCATATGCTGCTCCACCAATGAGGCCATATTCCAAAGAGACATCTAGCCCCTCTTGACGAAATGCTTCTAAAATTTTGACTGCTTCAGCTACGATTTCAGGACCAATACCATCACCAGGCAAAACTACAATCTTTTTTGTCATTTTTTATATCTTTAAATAATTTACTGAATTAGAGATTTATCTTACGAGAATAACCAGGGCGCTTCTTGCTTGCGCTTTTCTTCATAAGCCTTGATATCATCTTGATGCTGTAAGGTGAGACCAATATCATCAAGCCCTTCGATTAGACAGTGCTTTTTGAATGCATCAACCTCAAAGTCAATCGACTCACCATCAGGTAACGTGATTTTTTGCTCTGGTAAATCGACTTTCAGTTGGTAGCCAGGCATCGCCTCTACTTGCTCAAACAGTTTGTCAATTAGCGACTCTTCCAGAGTGATAGCCAAAATACCATTTTTACTAGTGTTGCTGAAAAAGATATCTGCAAAACTGGGGGCAATAATAACGCGAATGCCAAAATCATCCAGTGCCCAGACAGCATGTTCACGACTTGAACCACAACCAAAGTTCTCACGCGCTAGCAGGATAGTCCCGTTTTTATAGCGTGGTTGGTTAAGCTCAAAATCAGGGTTTAAAGGCCGTCCACTGTTATCTTGTCCTGGTTCACCATGGTCAAGATAACGCCACTCATCAAACAAGTTCGGACCAAAGCCAGTGCGCTTGATAGACTTCAAAAACTGTTTGGGGATAATGGCATCGGTATCGACATTGGGGCGATCCAATGGAATAACGATGCCAGTCTCAACTGAAAATTTTTGCATTGCGAGGAATACCTCTTAGTTCGTCGCGTTTAACGTTAAATAAAAACTTACCGGCACAGCATGGCTTATGTTTGGTAATCCAGCCAGCTCACGTAATTTTTCTACACCCTGTGTCAACTTATAATCATCAACACTCAAAATAACAGGATGAGAAGAGACCACTAGCAACTCATTTTCGGTTACTTTGGTCACAAGCACATCAAATGTCATTTCTTGTTTTTGCCCATGCAGTTCAAAAAAACCATCAATAGATAATGGTTTTGTCTGCCCAACGGTAATCTGTGTTATTTGTTCTGGTGACAGCTGAGCCGTAATCGTCGCTTTAGGGAAGTCAGCGACATTGAAAAGAAACTCTTTCATGCGACTGTCGCGAATTTCTATGCCTGTATTTACCGATGCCAAATCAATGGCAAGAGAAAACTCACCTGTTTCAGCTAAGTTACCAGCAATTTTGTCAAACTGATGAACCTCAGCAATGTTCACCTTTTTTGTTGAAATAAAATTCACTTGAGACTCGTTGTTGTTTATCTGCCATTGTGTTGCAGAAGCTACCGAGCTTGCCAGGAGTATACTGAGTGTCGACACCCAAATATGCATTTTTCTCATTCTTCTTCCCTCATCGTTCGATAATAGTAGACACTGAACCATCAACAGCATCATGCTCATTGATCAGCTCGTCAATTGATCGGGTTAAACTTTCTTCAACCGGCGATTTCAGCACAATAATCTCAACACGTCTGTTAATTGCACGGTTCTCAGGTGAATTATTAGGCACCAATGGTTTTGTATCCGCATACCCTTCTAAAACAAAACGTTCTGGTTTCATATCCCCAGGTTCTAACAATTCATGTACTACAGAGGTGGCTCTTGAGGTAGATAGTTCCCAATTTGATCGATATCTTGGCGTATTAATCGGTACATCATCCGTGTGGCCAGCGACAGCAATTTGACCTCCCGTACCCACTAAAACGTCGTGTATCTTTCTAAGAATAGGTTTAAAGCCAGGGTTCAATCTCGCGTCACCAGATGGAAATGAACCATTTTCTCGAATTCGGATCACAATCCGACTGAACTGACTTTCTACTTCAATTAAACCTTCTTTAATTTCTTCATCTAATGCTTCACGAAATTTCTGGGTTTCTTCGGCTATTTCCTGCGCCTGTTGTCGCGCGACCTCTTCTTCATCCATTGTTACCTTGATTTTTTCACGGGTATCATCGATGGTTTCTTGTCTCACTACCTTAAGCGGCGTCGGTTTAGGCTCACCTGGACTATACTCTTGAGCAATAATACTGGTACCAACGGGCACAGCATCAGCGATGACTTCTCGCTGAACGCCAAAAGCATTATCAAGAGATTTCACCACCATCTTGTATTTCAAGGCATCCATTTCAGCAAAGGATAATAACAAAACAAAAAAGCACATCAGCAATGACATTAAGTCTGCGAATGTGCCCATGTAGGCGGGTAAGCCTTCGTCTTGCTTTTTAGGTCTTGGGCTATCTTCACTCATTTCTATGTAACCGAGACCAACTAGGCAGCTGGTTCGTCAGTATCACGCTTAGACGCTGGTAAGAAGTTTTGTAACAGCTCACCTAATACTTTCGGGTTTTGACCTTCCTGAATCCCCATTACACTCTCAATGATAATACTCTTATTCA
Organism: Methylophaga sp.; assembly: GCA_002706095.1. GTDB lineage: Bacteria > Pseudomonadota > Gammaproteobacteria > Nitrosococcales > Methylophagaceae > Methylophaga > Methylophaga marina. The sequence goes on from PAJP01000005.1 coordinate 289,951, forward strand.
TCAACTCTTCACTGCTACGTAAAGCGAGCTTATCAGACACAGGCAGAGCGAACATATTGGCTAACATTGCACCATAGAGTGTGGTTAATAATGCCACAGCCATGGCAGGGCCAATGGATTTCGGATCGGACATATTTGACAACATTTGTACCAAACCGACTAATGTACCAATCATTCCCATAGCTGGACCAGCATCCCCCATCGTTTTGAAGATTTGCTGGCCTATAGAGTGACGGTTAACGGTTTCATTCATTTCCGTAACCAGTGCTTTTTTGACTACCGCTGGTTCATGTCCATCAACCAGCATGCGTATACCTTTTGCCAAAACGGGATTAGCCACCTCCTGTCTTTCCAGAGCAAGTAAGCCCTCTTTTCTTGCAATGGTGGCTAGTTCAACAACAGATTGAATGATTTCTTGAGGTGACTCTGATTTGTATAAGAACGCTTTCATTGCTGTCTTAAACGAGCCAAGAAATTGTCCTAGAGTGAAGCGCATCAATACCACCGCAAAGGTGCCGCCTATGACAATCGCTAATGAAGGCATGTTGATGAATACACCGGCTGCTGCACCAAGAGCAATCGTTGCAATAATCAGACTCCAAGCCGCAATAAAACCTAGCAGTGTAGCTAAATCCACTCAATTACTCCCTAAGACTAGAAACTCATCAATGAAATGCCGTAGCACTGGCAGTGCATTCTACCTAATCGCATAGTAAAAATCTCCTCTATGACGAAGGAAAACGTTGCTTTTTATGCTTCTTCGCTCTGTAAATTAAAAACGCAGGCAGAACCATCAGCATAATGACAATAAGTACGACGCCTAATGGCCAGAGTATCGGCTGATTCCACTCAGACTGAAGTTTTTCACGTAATGACGCATCAATACGGCGATATTTCAATGTGTTATTCGCCATTAAGTTAGGCTTAACATTATGATTCCATTGATGATAAAGCGAAAACTGTTTTGGATGAAAGCCCCAGATCCATGGCGCGTCTTTTCTAGCAATATCAACCATACGGTTTATGATAGATCGGCGCTCGGGACTGTTCGACATCGTTCGCATCTGCTCAAAAAGCATATCAAACTCTTTGTTGTGATAATTGGCGGTATTTTCACCACCAAATTCTGCTCGGCCATTGGGTCCATAAAGTAAAAATAAGAAATTCTCCGGATCAGGATAATCTGCGTTCCAGCCCCATTGGAATAACTGGGTTCGTCCACGACGAATTTTATCTTGAAAACGATTGTAGTCACTGCTTCTGATGACGAGTTGTATTTTGAGTTTTTTGAATTGCTTACGTATCCAATCTAAATCGGCTTTACTATCAGGCCCACTCGCCGTGGTATCCAGGTAAATAACGAGCGGCTCGCCAGTTTTCTCGTTCCTGCCATTGGGGTAACCCGCTTCTGCTAAAAGTTGCTTAGCAGCGTCAAGCGATTTACGAACAGCTTGTCCCTTCTCCCATTTGTATATGTGTGTGTTAATACCTGATTTTCCCTCACTGTAACCAAAAATACCGGGAGGAATGGGTCCTTGGGCGGGGATGCCTCGCCCATTCGCAAAGATAGAAATATATTCCTCTTGATCAATAGCGATTGAAATGGCTTGCCGAAGTTTCCTTGCTCGCTCTGTGTAGCCACCGACAACGGGGTCCAGCATATTAAATCCAGTATAGAAACTCGTCGCCGCAATGGCTGTTTCAAGCTTTATTCCTTTCTCTTTCATGACATCACTTAAACCAAACTCGCCTGATGCTGACACATTCACGGCTTGCTCGAAACTGTCTGAACTAATGCCACTTACATCGTAATAGCCTTGCATAAATTTCCCCCAATAAGAGGTACTTTCTTTTTCAAGGGTAAACACAATTTTGTCTGTTAAAGGCAGCGATTTTCCTGCATCGTTCAGCAGACCATTTTGCCGATCCGTTTCCTCCCCTTCTGTTGGATAACGCTCGCCATGAAAATGAGGGTTTTTAGTCAGTACCATGCGTCGGTTTGGATCATTTTCAGTCATATAAAAAGGACCCGTTCCGACTGGGTACCAATCAAGGGTTATGTTCTTATTTATCAAGCCTGGTTGTGAGTAAAACTGTTCTGCTTCCCAAGGGATTGGGGCAAAAAAAGGCATGGCTAACCAATAATCGAGTTGTGGATATTTGCCATAGACCTTGATTTGATAATGGTAGTTATCAACGATGTTGACGCCACTGATGTCATGCTGACGAAGATCGACTACGTCGCCTTTTTTACGAAGATCTCTTAACTTCTGAGCATAGTCTTTTAGTCCAACAATATGCTCTGACATCACACCAAGTATCGGTGAGTGAATTTCGGGATGAGCCAATCTCTTTATCTGATATACAAAATCATCTGCCACCAGTTTACGGGTATCTGTTTGCTCAAAATCTGCTAAATCTTCTATATCAGAGAGTTCTTCATCGGTTAAGTTATGGTACAGCCAGACACCGTTTTCATCTCTGGCAAATGCAGGGTGTGGCTGGTAATAAATATTATGTTTGATGGGAATCGTATAAATTGAATATGCAATATCATCATCAGTCTCCTTAACAGGATGATTATCCTTGTCCAGGTAGACTACATCGGGCATTGATTCAGCTGCCAGGGGCTCTAGTTGATAAGGTCTTTTCAGGTAGTGGTATTGATATGGCGGTTCGTAAACCTGGCCAGTAATGATGACCTCGTTTGCGCTGTAGGATCTGGCAGGATCCAAGTGTTTGGGTCGTAGAGAAAAAGCAGCGTATAGGATCTCTTCATCGCTGGACGCTTCAGGATAAGGTGAATTTATCGCCCCCTTATCACAGGCTGTTGTGAAAAACAGCACGATAGCGAGCAAGCAATATATCAATCTCATACAACCTCATTGCGGAACATTAGATAGTGTCTGCATCATACCAGTAGAAGATTACTGCATGCTTGCCCTTTCCGTCATCCCCAAAATCAGGTAAGTTATCTCGCTTTATATGTAGTTTAGGAGAGACACATGGGTTTTCTGCAAGGCAAACGTGCGTTAATCGTGGGCGTAGCCAGCCCCCGCTCTATTGCATCTGGTATTGCTCATGCTATGGCACGAGAAGGTGCTGAATTGGCTTTCACTTATCAAAATGAGAAATTAAAATCACGCGTTGAAAAAATCGCTGAAGAATGTGGCGCCGACCCTGCACTGGTCTTTCCTTGTGATGTGAGCAGTGATGATGAAATTAATGGTGTATTCAAGTCGTTATCTGAGCATTGGGATGGCCTAGATACGATTGTTCATTCTGTTGCCTTTGCACCACGTGAGCAGCTTCAGGGTGGGTTCGTTGACAGTGTCACACGTGATGGTTTCGCTATGGCCAACGATATTAGTGCCTATAGTTTTGCTGCATTAGCTAAAGCAGGCAAAGACATGATGGCAGGTCGCAATGGCTCATTATTAACATTAAGCTATCTAGGTGCAGAAAAAGCCATTGATAACTACAATGTCATGGGCGTAGCTAAAGCAGCTTTAGAAGCCACTGTTCGTTACATGGCATACTCAATGGGTGAACAAGGTATCCGTGTCAATGCAGTGTCGGCTGGCCCAATCAAAACACTGGCTGCTGCTGGTATTGGCGATTTTGGCAAAATGCTCGCCTACGGTGAGAGAAACTCACCACTTAGAAGAAATGTAACGATTGAAGAAGTCGGTAATGTAGCTGCTTTTCTCTGCTCTGATTTAGCTTCAGGTGTGACGGGTGAAATTACCTATGTTGACGCTGGCTACAATATTGTCGGTATTGGTGATAAGTAATTTCACTATATTACAAGAACTCATAAGGGCATTGATTAATGCCCTTTTTTTTGATCTCTATTTGGAGGCCATATGTCTCATAAACATGCCATGATTTTATTGGCCTTCATTGTCCTTGGCGCAGTGAGTGGTGTTTTCTTAGGGTGGTATAAACCTGACACAGCCACGCAGATAAGTTGGCTTGGAACACTGTTTCTTAATGCATTGAAAATGACCATCATTCCATTGGTTATTGCATCCATTGTCAGTGGTATCGGATCATTAGGGAATCTGAAAAAGCTCGGCAAGCTGGGTGGACTGACCTTACTTTATTACAGCTTATCAACCGCTGTCGCCGTTTTTATCGGTCTGGTCGTTGTGAATTGGATTCAACCAGGTGCAGGTATGCAATGGAGTCAGTCAGAGGTGCCTGAATATATTCTGGAGAAACAGGACACCGGTGCCAGTGATATCATCTTATCCTTGGTCTCACCTAATCTGATCGCTTCAGCAGCAGAAACACAACTCCTTCCTTTGATTGTCTTTGCCATTTTGTTTTCTATGGCCTTAAGTACGTTAGGTGAAACAGGCAGACCGGTCTTTCAGCTGTTTGATGGCATCAATGAAGCCATGATGAAACTCGTTATCTGGGTAATGCACCTCGCTCCACTAGGCATATTTGCTTTAATTGCTGCTAGGCTGGGTAATGCTGGAGGTGGTGAACATTTTTTAAGTGAAATGAAAGCGGTTGGCTGGCATGTAGTGACTGTACTGACGGGACTTCTTGCACACGGCATATTGTTATTTATCATTCTGCTATTAACGACACGCCGTGGCATAAGCTATCTGCTTGGAATGGGCCGAGCCTTGGTAACGGCATTTGGTACAGCGAGTTCTTCTGCCACCCTACCATTGACGATGGAATGCGTCAGAGAGAATGGTATTAGCCATAAAACCAGTAAATTTGTTCTGCCACTAGGGGCAACAATCAATATGGACGGTACTGCACTTTATGAAGCGGCGGCTGTTATGTTTATTGCCCAGGCTTATGGCATTGACCTTAGCTTAACCCAACAAGCAATTGTTTTTATTACGGCTACCTTGGCTGCTATTGGTGCCGCTGGCATTCCTGAGGCTGGCCTTGTGACGATGGTGATTGTTTTAAGCGCTGTGGGCTTACCACTGGATGGTATTGCATTGCTGCTTTCCGTAGATTGGTTTCTCGACAGATTCAGGACATCAATCAATGTATGGAGCGATAGCGTAGGCAGTGCAATTGTTGATCGACTGACATAAAAAAAGGAGCATGGCGCGCCTTTTTTCTGCTCATGAAGATTGTTTATTTTAATGCATCTTGATGAATATCTATTTCAGCATCATGACGTAATTGAGCGATGAAAGCTTCAACTTCAGCGGCCGCATAAATACCTGTAAGCTGTTGTTGAAGTGCTTTTCTCTGCTCTTCATTCACATCATCAATATTACCGTTTCTGACTGAAGTTAATTTAATAACGACATAATTACCATTATCAGCAGAAAATCCTTCATAGTTTGCTGATGATGATGGTTTAGCCATGGTAAATGCTCTCTGAAGAATCTGACCACTCACTTTTTCAGCATCGCGTCCATAAAATTCAGGCGCTTGCCAATTTGTCAGCAAAGAGTCTGGAGCTTCACCAGATTTCACTTTTTCCAAGATTGACTCACCCTCATCCTGGGCTAGTTTTCTGGCTTTATCAAAAATCAACTGCTGTTTGATAGCAGGAGACACAGACTCAAAAGGTAAAACCGTCTCCGGAATATGCTTGTTCTTATGAATGACCAGCAAATCATTATCTGACAATTCAATCACTGCACTATTGAGATCATTTTTCAATACATCTTCACTGAATGCCGCATCAATTACCTTCTTATTACTGGTAATACCCTCTTCAGTGCCTGTACGGGTAAAACTTGGCGTAGTTTTAATTTCAAGACCCAGAGCTTCTGCTGTCACATCAAGGCTATCCGGATTTTCGAAACTTAGGTTGGCTAACTGTTCTGCTTCATCATAAAAAACAGATTCAGCTTGCTGACGGCGATATAAATTTTCAACCTCGTCCCGCGCCTGAGCAAAGCTTTTACCTTCTGGTTTTTGAATCCCAGTAAGTTTAATTAAATGATAACCAAACTCAGTCTTAATGGGCTCACTGACATCGCCAACGTTTTCTAATGCAAATGCCGCTTCTTCAAACGCCGGATCCATAACATCTCTGCCAAAGAATCCAAGATCGCCACCATTACTGGCCGATCCGGTATCTTGCGAGGCCTCTTTAGCTAATTCAGCAAAGTCTTCCCCCTCATTGATACGGGTTTGGATAGCTTTAATTTTTTCTAATGCGCTCTCGTCATCACCTTCAACTAAGATATGACTTGCACGGCGTTGCTCAGGGCCAACAAACTGATTTTGATTATCTGCATAGAATTTTTTCAAATCATCTTCATTGATTTGAATATCTTTTGCTAACTCATCAACAGATAATTCAATATAGTTGAGTTTGACTTGTTCAGGCGCTGTGTATGCGGCTAGATTATCGTCATAATATTGTCGAATTTCTGCATCATCCACATTCACTTCTTCAACAAATTGTTGGATGGGCACAATACCGTAAGCAATCTCACGTTGCTGTCTTTCTAATCTCAATGCTTCATTCAGTAATTTCACACTGGCAATTGATGAGCTTTGAATATTTGTTGTCAATTCTTGTGATAGTAGATCAGCTCTCAATTGGGCTTCGTATTGAGTGGGTGTGTAACCGACTCTTGCCAGAACCATCCCATAATAGTCTGAGTCAAATTGTCCATCACGTTGAAAAGCAGGGGTAGAGCGAATGAACTGAGAGACAGCAGCATCACTAATATGCTGTTTTAAGGTGATATTCGCGTCACGCAATAATCGTTGTTCAATAAGACCATCTAAAACATCTTTTTTTACAGTAGCACTGTCGAACATAGCCGGGTCGAACTGATCGCCCATCATACTTCTCATGCGGTCACGGTATTGCTGAAGTGACGACTGTAATTCTGTTTGAGTGATGGGAGAACCATTAACTTCGGCCACAACCACTGCCGAAGCACCAGATAAATATGAATTGATGCCCCACAGAGCGAATGGAATACTGATTAAACCAACGATGAACCAGGCAATCCATCCCTGGGCATGATTACGTATGAAATGCAACATATGAAGAGAACCTTCCCGAAATGTTGTTAAAAACGGCTATTCTAATACAATAGGCAAAAAAAAAGGCGCATATGATGCGCCTTTCCTCTTTTTTGGCGGAGCGGACGGGACTCGAACCCGCGACCCCCGGCGTGACAGGCCGGTATTCTAACCAACTGAACTACCGCTCCGTATATTCTTGGTGGGTGCTGAGGGGATCGAACCCCCGACCCTCGCCTTGTAAGGGCGATGCTCTCCCAGCTGAGCTAAGCACCCCAAGAAAAAAAACTAGTTTACAGCATCTTTTAATGCTTTGCCAGCTTTAAATGCAGGAATTTTTGCAGCGGCAATTTTGATTTCTTCACCTGTGCGTGGGTTACGGCCAGTACGTGCTGCACGCTCACGAACAGAGAATGTACCAAAGCCAACTAATGTGACTTGATCGCCACTGCTTAGTGCTTTAGTTACGGCAGATGTCATGCCATCAACAGCTTGGGCCGCTTTTGCTTTTGAAATGTCAGCAGCTGCAGCAACTGCATCGATGAGTTCAGATTTATTCACAGCTTAATTCCTCATATCATTATTTATTTATGTCGTCCAAGTCCCAATAGCGACGTTAAGTTATGCTTCTGAGTCCCATTGGTTCTGAGTATCTAACTACAGCAAAATCAGCGTGTCAAGACAGTTAATTTCAGTTGTTAGCAAGATGTTATCTCTATCACACTCATACTTTATCCAGCTGAATTAGATTTGGCTAATCTGGCATGATTATTGAGATTCAGCTGATGCGGCCAGATAACAGCGTGTCAATCTGACAAAAGCATCGACAGAAATGGTTTCAGGGCGTTGTGTTGGATCGATGTCAGCAGCAAGAAAAATTTCTGGAGAAATCAACTTTTTCAACGTGTTAGCTATGGTTTTTCGGCGTTGACTGAAGGCTTGAGTCACAATCTGACTTAACACACGTATATCGACATCCCCACCAAGAGGTTGTTTGCGTGGTTGCAGATAAATAATGGCAGATTCCACTTTGGGTACTGGATCAAACGCCTCTGGTGGCACCACAAATAACATGTCTGTATGACATTGATACTGAATCATGATGCTCAATCGACCATACTGCTTTGTCCCAGGCTGCGCACAGATGCGCTCAACAACCTCTTTCTGCAGCATAAAACACATATCACTAATAGCGTCTGCAAAGCTGAGTAAATGAAACAATAAAGGTGTGGTGATGTTGTAAGGTAAATTGCCAATGATTCTAAGTGGTTTTTGCTCAGTGATTAATTGAGAGTATTCATATCTCAACGCATCCGCCTCGTGAATCTGTAATTGCTTATAGTCACTGAACTGACGTCTCAATAGCGGCACCAAGTCGCGATCAAGCTCAATCACATCCAGCTTTGAACAGCGCTGTAATAGTGGCTCTGTCAAAGCACCACGTCCAGGTCCGATTTCAACCAGATGTTGCCCTTCTTCAGGGCTGATTGCTTCTACTATTGAATTAATAATACTTTCATCGTGTAGAAAGTTTTGTCCAAAGCGTTTTCTTGCTCGTGGAAAAGATGATTGGCTCATAAGTTACTCATTGTGTATTCGCCATGGCTATTGCCATTTTTAGAGCGGCATACAAACTACTCGGATTCGCACGTCCTGTGCCCGCTAAATCAAGTGCTGTTCCGTGATCTACCGATGTTCTGATGAATGGTAAACCCAATGTGACATTAACGGCCTTACCAAATCCGTGATGTTTTAACACAGGCAAGCCCTGATCGTGATACATCGCTAAGACCACATCATAGTTTTGTAATTTATCTTGATTAAAAATAGTATCGGCTGGCCAGGCACCTGATACGGCATAGCCATCTTGAATAAAACGATCAATAACAGGCTGGATAATGTCAACTTCTTCGCGACCAAGATGACCATCTTCGCCGGCATGAGGGTTTAATCCACATACCGCTATCCTTGGTAAAGCGAGACCAAAGTGTTGCTGCATGGATTGATGAATTATGACAATCACCTCACTTAGTTCGTCAGATGTAATGGCATCCGCCACGTCTCGAAGTGGTAAGTGCGTAGTAGCCAAAGCCACTTTCAGTGAATCCGTCGCTAACATCATAACGACTTTTTTTACGCCAGCCCCATCTGCAAAAAACTCTGTATGCCCAGTAAACACCTCTCCAGAGTCGTTAATGATACCTTTGTGCACAGGGGCCGTAACGATGGCATCAAATTGTTTAGATAAGCAGCCATCCAATGCCGTTTGCAAAGTATCCAATACATAACGGCTATTCAGGTGATTCAATTCTCCAGCTTTCACAGGGGCTTTGAGTCGATGCGGTAAAACAAAAAGCTCGCCAGCCTCGGCTAATTGTCGAGGCTCGGATAGATCGATTTCAATTAAACTTATCGACAAGCCAAGCAGTTCTGCTCTTTGTTTAAGCAGTTCAGGATCCGCTAAAGCGATAAGCTGAGCTTCATGTTTTTGCTGCGCTAATGACAGAATAAGATCAGGTCCAATACCTGAAGGCTCTCCTGGAGTTAGTGCTATACGTTTGATGACACTCAAGGATTACGATACTCGACGTAAGCTTCATCACGCATTGAACGTAACCATGTTTCCATTTCTTCATCAATTTTACGCTGACGAATTTGTTCTCGCGCTTTTCCACGTTGATATTCTTCCGCCATATTTTCTTCTCGACGATCGAACACTTTGATTAAATGCCAACCAAATCGACTTTGAAAAATATCGCTCATTTCCCCGACGGCTAAGGCATTCATTTTTTCTTCAAATTCAGGAACCATCACGCCAGGACTTACCCAACCTAAGCTTCCGCCATCAATAGCAGAGCCCGTATCGTCAGAATTCGCTCTGGCTAGCTCGGCAAAGTCTTCACCATTAACAATACGTTCTCTCAGTGTTTCCAGCCGTTTTTGGGCTTCTTCATCTGTTGTGAGTTCGTTGGTTTTAATCAGGATATGACTGGCTAATGTTTGTTTGACAAGATGTACATCTTCACTTTTTTTGTCTTTCACTCTAACCAAGTGATAACCACTACCACTACGCAAAGGTTGGCTGACTTCACCGATACTTAATGTGGGTACCACATCAGCAAACAGTGATGGAAGCTCACCCTGTTTACGCCAGCCTAACTCACCGCCTTCCAAAGCATTTTGACCATCAGAATATCCCGCAGCGACTTGAGCAAAATCTCCGCCTTCGTTCAATAATGCTTGAACTTTCTCTAACTTCTCCTGGGCTGACTGAACTTCTTCAGGTGAAGCGGCTTCGGGCATACTGATGAGAATATGTTGCAGCTCATACTGAACTTGGCCACCCTCTTGCACTTTTTGTGTAGCAAGGAAATTATCGACTTCACGATCGGAAACCACAACACGGTCTTCGACCTGAGCCTTACGTAATCTTGAAATGATCATTTCATCGCGGATCGTTTCTCTGAATACGCTAAAGTCATAACCATCTTCTTCTAACACATCTCTGAACTGTCTCAATGTCAGTTGATTGTTATCCGCGATCTGCTTGAGGGCAGCATTAAGAGCATCATCCCCCACTCTAATCCCTACTTTATCTGCTTCTTGTATTTGCAGGCGTTGCATGATTAATCTTTCAAGCACTTGCTTACGTAGAACATCACTGGGTGGCATTGCAGCATCACGCTGACGGATCTGTTGACGAACAGTTTGCTCCATATCCTGCAAGTCACTTTCAAGAATGACTTCATCATTGACAACTGCAACAATCCTATCCAGAGATTGAGCCCAAACATTGGTTGCCAGCAATAAACCGACAATCAGATACTTAATCATTAAACTCTATTACTCCAAAATTTATTTTTTAATTGGTTTCGTATAAGTCAGAAATGAATCGACTTGCGAATGGCTCAAGGAGTTCATTCTGCTTCGAAGCCACGAATACTGCGTTCTAGTAAGCTATCAGATTTTTGACCGAAACTACCTAAGCCTTTTAATTCTATTTGTAGGTAAATCGCTGTATTGCGCTCTTGATCGGAAACATCGTTCACATAATCACGCATAACTAGGCGTGTTGCCCAGCAGCAACTGTCATATTGTAAGCCAGCAATTTTTTCCAACGTTTCACCTTGATCGATAGCATGATACCAACGACCAAAGAATTTCCAACGTTCTGATAATGGAATCTGCGTGGAAATATCAATTTGTTCCAATGACTCTTCGATACCATTATTCGGTGTTGGGTCATCACGACGGTAACGATGAGAAATATTGAAAATACCACCACTATCGTTTTTATAACGTAATCCTACTGATGACATATTCGACTTCAAGCCGCTTGGGTCCCATTGAAACTCACTATTAAATGACCACTCATCGCCAATGTAGGCCACAGCCTCTGCCACCATATCTGAGGTAGAATCTCGTTCAGCTATTGTGCCATCTAACATGACACGCTGGTCAGTGAAATATCGAATCTGACCAACCGTTAATCTCAAGTTCTCTTTACCTGACTCTTCATCAATAATTCGACTGGTGACAGCCAGAGTTAACTGATTGGCATCACCAATTCTATCTCGACCAATAAAACGGTTGTGGGAAAATAGGCGTAGTGAGTTGAACGTGGTCAAACTAGTATCAAAGTCGGGAATATCAGTTTGATCCCGCTCAGGTACATACAAATAAAATGCCCGAGGTTCCAGTGTTTGGATGTAATTATCACCCCACGCTGTCATTTCACGGTCAAAAAACAAGCCTGTATCAAAGCTGGCTATAGGTAAAGTCCTTGTCGCACTATCATCGTAGGTATTGGTATTGTCGTTTTTCAAACTGTATTGGGTATGGTTTAAGGCTAACCTTGGCGTAGCAAAGAATGCGGCCGTACCCATAGGCATGCTGATTGCTGGTTCGATGTTAATGCGTTGACCATCCACTTTTTCGTTGTGATCAAATTCAACGTATTCACTGTCTAATTCATATGTCAGACCTAATGCCTGATCGGGTAAATAACCTTTCAAAACCAGCTGTGGTAAGCGTTTGTACTGCTCTTCCACATCATCTCCTAAGGTCTGGTAACCCTGCGCTCTGGCGGTAAAGCTCCATGTATCACCGCTATAGCCTGTTTCCACATTTCTATTTAAATAAGTGCGACTGGAGAGGCTCAGCCCTGATCCAAAGTCTTCAAAATATTCGTCATCAGAGACATAGTTGTAATCAACGATTGCTCGCCAACGGTTATCGAAATAACTTCTGTGCTGCCATGAAAATAGTTTTCTATCTTCCTGGTAGTGCGGGTTGATATCTTCACCGTTGGTTTGCAAATCATCTGAATTCAGATAGGTTGCTTCAACTTCACCCTCTCCTGACTCAAATAAGTATCGGAACTGTCCACCCAGCATCAAGCCTCGATCCGACATATAACGTGGTGTCAGCGTGGCATCCATATTCGGTGCTATATTCCAGTAATATGGTGTAAGAACATCAAAGCCGGTTTTATCACTACTACCAACAGAAGGAATCAAAAAGCCTGATTTTCGTTGATCATTTAAAGGAAAGTTGATGTAAGGGGTATAAAAAACAGGCCATCCGCCCATCCTGACCACAACATTTTTTGCTTCACCCACAGCCGTTTCATGATCTAAATGGACTGTATCCGCTTTCAATTGCCAAGCATCACTGCCTTCAGGACATGTTGTATAAGTGGCATCATCAAGATCTGTGGTTTTCTGACCTTTTCTTAAGATATGTGCTGCTTCACCTCGAGCATGCATTTGACGGATATGGTATTGCGCACTCAGCATCTGCCCTTGATCATTTGCCACAGACCACTCGGCCTGCTCGGACTCAATCACCATTTCACTATCACGAACACTGACATTGCCACTCGCTCTTACATCGCCACTGTTGCGGTTGTAGGTCGCTCTTTCAGCACTCATTAATTGGTTATCACGAAGAATATCAACGTTACCAGAAAATACAGAGGTGCCATTCTGTAACAGTTGTACTCTGTTAGCTTTTACGTCGACGGGCGATTCATTCTCGGAAGCTGTTTCTGTAGGAATGGGTAAAAATTGATCTTCATAACCAAAGTGACAAGTTAACCCTTGCTCTTGTTGCGCAGATGCGACGCCAGCTGATAAGGATAGTAACAAGGTTGATAATAGCTTCTTTTTGCGCATGTTCATCCTCAAGCTGCAGCTTTAGCCATGATCGACATCCTGACCTAGTGATAAATAACCCACAATTTATCGCATATTAATGATGAATCGGCAAATTGTAGCGTGATATGGATTAAGCAAAAGTGACTTTATCTAAACAAGCTCAAGTACTTAGTCTAATACTGAGCTTATTGCCTTAAACCCGGTTCATGATAGATTCCGTTTATATCGCAGTGAGATTGAAATTAATTTGTCATGAAATGTTGACAGCATCCAACTCAGTCCCTATGATATGCGCTTCCTTTCGGGGCTATAGCTCAGCTGGGAGAGCGCTTGCATGGCATGCAAGAGGTCGGCGGTTCGATCCCGCCTAGCTCCACCAAAAACCGAAAGAAAAAGTTTTAGGTCCCCTTCGTCTAGAGGCCTAGGACACCGCCCTTTCACGGCGGTAACAGGGGTTCGAACCCCCTAGGGGACGCCAATATCAAAACGGGTTTGCAATAAACCCGTTTTTATTTTTAAGAAGTAGAAAAAAGTTTTAAAGTTACTGGGTCCCCTTCGTCTAGAGGCCTAGGACACCGCCCTTTCACGGCGGTAACAGGGGTTCGAACCCCCTAGGGGACGCCATCTTTAATCTGTCAATTCATGACAGATTCTTCTGGCATTATTTCATTCATTTTTATCAACAAGCTATTTTCCACTATCTCATCAACAGCCTATTTCACTCGCTTGTTCATCCACCATGCTAAACCGGCAAATAATAATGTTGGAAACGATGCGGCCAACCAAGGCAATAACCCAAAAACCAAACCGATATGCTGAAAACTTTGATTAAACAGGTAAAAACCTAAGCCAATCAAAACGCCAGCCAGGATTCTGCCGCCAATGGGTGATGAGCGTAATGGTCCAAAGATAAATGGCACAGCCAACAAGACCATAACTGCCGTACTGAGCGGCATCATTACTTTACTCCAGAAAGCCAATTCGTACTGAGCGACTGACTGATGGTTTGTCTCAAGGAAAGAGATATAATCCAATAAATTCCATACCGCCAAAAACTCAGGCGGCACCACCACCACATTTAACATGCCTGGATTCAATTGTGACTTCCAACGAGCATGTGTAGTTGAACTGACTTTTACACCATTCTCATCAATAGTACTTTGCACGACATCGTTTAATATCCACCCATCATCTTCGTACTTGGCACTACTGGCTTTAGTCAGTGCCCGTAATCTATTGGCCCCGTCAAACTCATAAATGGCAATATTGGTAAATGTTCCATCACTATTAATACGTTCTATATGATTAAAATGATTACCATCTCTTGTCCAGAAGCCATGCTCAGAACGCGTACCGACGGTGCCAGTCTGTGCCACAGACTGTAATTCTCTGGCATGTTCTTCTGTTACTGGTCTGATGACCTCACCAACGACAATCGCTATTAATACGAGAATAGCCGCTACGATCATCACAGACTTATTGATATCTTTGATTGATATACCCGCAGCTCGCATAGCCACCAGTTCACTCTGACTTGCCAAATTCCCTAAGCCAATCACACTACCCAATAACGCAACCACAGGTAGTAATTCATAGATACGTTTTGGCATGGTTAAGGCTAGATAGCTGAGAATATCGAGAAGTTGATATTGTCCTTTGCCAAGATCGTCTAGCTCAGTCACAAAATCCATAAAGGTATAAAGCCCAAGAAGCACCAATAACACAACAAAAGTGCTGGACAGAATATGAGATGCGATATATCTGGAAAGAATTTTCATTATTGCTGACGTCTTCGTTTTTGTTGTGTGAGCAGTCGTTGGATTTTTTGTCTATACATCAAAAACAGCATGATCATCGCCATTAGTAGGTGAACCCAAACCATTCCGACACCGACACTAATACTGCCTTTTTCAATCCATGCCTGATTCACGCCAAGCAAATTGCTATAGATAATGTAAAGCAAAACGGCGGGAACAAAGCCCGCATAACGACCCTGTCTGGGGCCGGCATTAGATAATGGAATAGCTGATATACACAACACAAGCGTCATGATGGCAGCAGAAATTCGCCATTGAATTTCAGCAATATCTTCCAAACCGCCGCGTTGCCATAACACACTGGTCGGGAGCGCTTTATGGCGTTCTCTGACTTGTCCATCATCGCCTTTTTCTACCAACAAACTGTGTGACTCAAATTCTGCAATTGTGAAATCTTGTTGGCCTGCTTTTCCTTCGTAGCGATAACCGTCATTCAGTACCAGAAATTTATCGCCGGTATCGACATCCACTTCAAAATGGCCTGTATCAGAACGAAAAATCAGCGGCTTGTTCTTGCGGTGAATTTCGATAAATACGTTTTCCATTAACTGTTTATCGCTACTAAGTTTTTCAGAATAAAATGTCCAGTCGCCATTTCGACTTTCTTTAAAACTACCCGCAACCAACCCAGTCGTATTCGCAGACATTTTAGCTTTTTGCTCAAGTTCGTAGCGTTCAGCCAAGACACTAGGCACAATAGTTAGCGACAGATACGCGACTATGCCTGCCACAACACCGGAAAATATCAACACATTTCTAATGATTCGTTTACGCGAAATGCCACAGGCGGCCATCACTGTCAGCTCATTATCGGAACTCATTCTCCCGAGTGTGAGCATCACTCCCAGAAATGCTGCTATGGGTAGCAAGATAGACAGAGCGCCAAGCGAACTGAAACCGAGCAGACTAAAAATAACATCGGCAGGCATATTGCCGACGGCTGCCTCAGCCAGGTAGCGCGCAAATCGTGTAGAGATATAAATTAACCAAAGAACTCCTGTAATTGCCATCAGGTTAATCACAAATTCCTTGAGCATGTAGCGGTCTATGACCCATAGCCAGGAAAAAATCTGTTGTGGAACGTTGCGCATGAATTAAGAGTCTTGGTTAGAATAGATTGGTATTATCTGACACACTAAAATAACGAAGTCTAAACCAAATTGTCCTTACAGGAGAAATCCATGCAGTATTTTGTCACTAGTGATGCCCTTGCATCTCAGCAAACCGATTGTATTGCCGTTGGTATATACAACGAGGGTGAACTCAGCCCTTCCGCCCAACAACTTGATAAAGCTTCACAAGGCCAAATCAAGCGTATCGTTGATAATGGTGACTTCAGCGGAAAACCAGGACAAATCTTATTCCTTCACAATCTAGCTGAGATAAACAGCCCTCGAGTATTACTAGTCGGCTTCGGCAAAAAAACAAAAACAACAGAAAATGATTTTAACACCGCCACATCTGCAGCGATTGTAGCGCTGAATGAAAGTGGTGCTGAGAAAGCCGTCTGTAGTTTTACTGATATCGAAGTGAACGATCGCAGTACTGCATGGAAAGCTCGTCAAATTGCCTGCAATGCAGAAACAGCATTGTATAAATATTCACAAACGAAATCTGAAACGAAAGCGGTCGAAAAACCGCTGCTAGCCTGCACTATTTCTGTTGAACAAGATGCTGCTGACATTCAAAAAGCAGCTGAACAAGGTGCAGCCATCGGCGCAGGGATGAATCTGGCTCGTGAACTTGGGAATCTTCCAGGCAACGTATGTACCCCAACTTACCTGGCAGAACAAGCTGTTGCTTTGGGAGAAAAATATGCTTCGATCAATACCACCGTATTAGAAGAAGCAGATATGGAAGCGCTAGGCATGGGCTCTCTACTCTCCGTATCGCGCGGCAGCCGCCAGCCTGCCAAATTAATCACCATGGAATACAAAGGCACGGGCGACAGCAAGCCAGTCGTATTAGTGGGTAAAGGACTCACCTTTGATGCCGGTGGTATTTCACTCAAACCATCTCAAGGCATGGATGAGATGAAATATGATATGTGTGGCTCAGCGAGCGTGCTTGGCACGCTGCAAGCAGTGGCAGAATTAAATCTGCCGATCAACGTGGTGGGTGTGGTGCCAAGTTCTGAAAACATGCCTGATGGTGATGCCAACAAACCAGGTGATATCGTCACTAGCATGGCCGGTAAAACCATCGAGATTCTTAATACTGATGCTGAAGGCCGCTTAATCTTGTGTGACGCACTCACCTACAGCGAGCGCTTCGATCCTGAAATCGTCATTGATATTGCCACACTGACTGGCGCTATCATTGTGGCTTTGGGCAGTACAACGACAGGTTTAATGGCTAATAATCAACAACTGGCTGATGACTTGTTAAAAGCCGGTAATGATAGTTTTGATCGTGCATGGCAATTGCCTTTGTGGGATGACTATCAACCCTTGCTGGACAGCAATTTTGCCGACATCGCCAATGTCGGTGGTAAAGAAGCTGGTAGTGTGACAGCGGCCTGTTTCCTTTCTCGGTTTACAGAGAAATTTACCTGGGCGCATCTTGATATTGCGGGTACGGCGTGGAATAGCGGAAAAAACAAAGGCGCTACTGGTCGTCCCGTGCCGATGTTAGTTCAATATCTGCTAAATCGTATCGAGTCCAATCAGTAACCATGACTCGAATCAGCTTCTATATTCTTAAATCAAGCGAGCTAGACAAGCGGCAGGCATTTGCCTGCCGTCTTGCTGAAAAGGCCTATCATCAAGGTCATCAAATCTATATCCACACCGCATCTGAACAGGAAGGTCAGTCAATGGACACGGCCCTCTGGGGAATTCGACCAGATAGTTTTGTCCCTCATGAAGTGACCGATCAATCCGATAATCAAAGCCCGGTTCTCATCGGCTATCAGGACAAAAAGCCTCCAAGACTAATGGATGTGATGATTAACCTGACAGATGAACAACCTCTATTTTTTAGTCAGTTTGAGCGTGTGGCAGAAATTATTGACGATAATGAATCCAGCAAACAGGCTGGTCGTCAACGGTTTCAGTTTTACAAACAACGTGGCTATGAAATCGAAACTTTCCACGTATAAACCACGCCACTACCGCTAGAAAAACTCAAAACCAACATTCCCCCTGAACAGATGTTCTCACAGCAGGTATAATGCGTCGTTTATTTTGTATCGTATACAAACGACGTTTGTATACTCCGTACACCGACCAGACAGACAAGACATCACATGGAAAAAACATACACCCCTGACGCAATTGAGCAACGCTGGTACCAGAAATGGGAACAGGCTGGCGAGTTTAAGCCGACAGGTGAAGGTTCACCCTACGCCATTATGCTACCCCCACCCAATGTGACCGGTAGCCTGCATATGGGCCATGGTTTTAATAACACCATCATGGATACCTTGACTCGTTATCATCGAATGAAAGGTGACAATACCTTATGGCAACCCGGAACCGATCATGCCGGTATTGCCACGCAGATGGTGGTAGAGCGCCAACTTAACGCTGAAGGAAAAACACGTCACGATCTTGGTCGTGATGACTTCACCAAACGTATCTGGGAATGGAAAGAAGAATCCGGCGGTAACATCACGCGTCAATTACGTCGTCTTGGTTCCTCACTGGATTGGTCCCGTAATCGTTTCACCATGGATGACGATTTGTCTGAAGCGGTGAAACACGTCTTCGTGAAATTATACAAAGAAGGCCTGATCTATCGTGGAAAACGATTGGTTAACTGGGATCCCAAACTCCACACCGCCATCTCTGATCTGGAAGTAGAAAACCGCGAACAAAAAGGTCATATGTGGCATCTGCGCTACCCGCTTGCTGATGGATTGACCACCAGTGAAGGCAAGGACTACATCGTTGTCGCCACTACCCGTCCAGAAACCATGCTGGGTGATACAGGTGTCGCTGTGAATCCTGAAGATCCACGTTACAAGGATCTGATTGGCAAAGAGATTCTATTGCCGTTAGTTAATCGACGCATTCCGATTGTGGGTGATGAACATGCCGATATGGAAAAAGGCACGGGCGCGGTAAAAGTAACACCAGCCCATGATTTCAATGACTATGAAGTTGGCAAGCGTTGTGGTCTGCCCATGATCAATATCTTCACACTCAACGCTGATGTACGTGATGTTCCACAAATATTCCACACCGATGGCAGTGCCAATACTGACATTGAAGCCAGTATTCCGGAAGCCTATCGTGGATTAGAGCGCTTTGCCGCACGTAAAGCGATTGTCGCCGACTTTGATACAGCAGGTCTGCTGGAAGAAATCAAAGATCATGATCTGACGGTACCTTATGGAGATCGTGGTGGCGTCGTCATTGAACCGATGCTGACAGATCAATGGTATGTCGATGCAAAAACACTGGCCAAACCAGCTATTGAAGCAGTCGAAACAGGCAAAGTGAAGTTTGTACCTAAGTCTTATGAAAACATGTATTTCAGCTGGATGCGTGATATCCAGGACTGGTGTATCTCGCGCCAACTCTGGTGGGGTCACCGCATTCCTGCCTGGTACGATCAGCAAGGCAATGTTTATGTAGGTCATGATGAAGAGGCTGTTCGAGCTGAGAATAACCTCGCTGCAGACATTCAACTAACTCAGGATGAAGACGTACTTGATACCTGGTTCTCCTCAGCACTTTGGCCCTTCTCAACTCTGGGTTGGCCTAAAGAGGATGAGGCAGTAAAAACCTGGTATCCGGGTAATGTGTTGGTTACCGGTTTTGACATCATATTCTTCTGGGTAGCCAGAATGATGATGATGGGCATTCATTTCATGGATGATGTGCCGTTCAAAGAAGTATACATTCACGGTCTGGTTCGTGATTCGCACGGCCATAAAATGTCAAAATCCAAAGGTAATGTGCTAGATCCTATCGATATCATCGACGGTATTGATTTAGAAACATTGGTACAAAAACGTACCTCGGGCATGATGCAGCCACAACTGGCTGAAAAAATTGAAAAAGCGACACGCAAAGAATTCCCGGATGGCATCGAGCCCCATGGTACAGACGCACTGCGCTTTACCTTTGCTTCGCTCGCTTCTACCGGCCGTGATATCAACTTTGATATGAATCGTATCGCTGGCTACCGTAATTTCTGTAATAAATTATGGAATGCGGCGCGTTATGTTTTGATGAACACCGAAGGACAAGATACCGGTGTTGACAATGATGAAGTGGAACTCAGTCTGGCGGATCGCTGGATTATTTCGCAATTGCAAATCGCTGAAAAAGAAGTCGGTGCAGCGATTGGAGCTTATCGATTTGATCACGCTGCTCAAGGTATTTATGAATTTATCTGGAATAACTACTGTGACTGGTACTTAGAGCTATCCAAGCCGGTATTAAATAGCGAATCCGCTTCTGATGCAGCCAAACGTGGTACACGTCGTACACTGGTACGCGTGCTGGAAGCCACATTAAGAATGGCACATCCTTTCATGCCGTTTATTACAGAAGAAATCTGGCAGACCATTGCCCCGCTCGCTGGAGTATACGGTGAGACTATTATGCGTCAGCCTTATCCTTTAGCCGATGAGAATAAGGTTGATCATACGGCGGTCACCGAGATGGAATGGGTCATGCAGTTTATTACAGGCATACGTTCTATTCGCTCGCAAATGAATATTGCACCGAAGAAAACATTGCCGGTCTTGCTCAAAGATGCTTCTGAATCAGATAGAGCCATTCTGAGCAGTAATCAGCAGTTCCTGAGCCGTCTGGCGAACCTTGAATCAATTGAAATTCTGGAAGGCGCTGCACCTGCAGCTGCAACAGCATTAGTGGGTAAAATGGAAATTCTGATTCCGCTGGAAGGTTTGATTGATAAAGAGGCTGAAATCAACCGCCTGAATAAAGAAATGGCGAAGCTGGATAAAGTCATCAAACAATCTTCAGGCAAGCTGTCGAATGAAAATTACGTCGCCAAAGCACCTGCTGAGGTCGTGGCAAAAGAAAAAGAGAAATTAGCAGAGCTCAAACAATCCTATGCCTTACTTGAACAACAACTTAAGGCTCTGAGCTAACCCACTCTCTGATTGTGAGCAAAAAAAAGCCGCTGATGAACAGCGGCTTTTTTTATTTCAGAATAAACTAACTTATTCTTTTTCCATACCAATTTCATACAATTCGATATTGGCTTCTTCAATTTCACCAGTGGTTGCATCCACATCGACTTTGACTTCATAGCCATGAATGCTTTGAATATCAAATTCGTAGGTCGCATCACCGTCAAAACCCACTTCGTATTCAGAAGCAACGACTTCACCTGGGTGAATAGATAAAGCGAACTCTCTGGCTTCCGCTTGTGAGATTTTAGCTAATTTTTTGAAAACAGGATCGTTAGCATCCACTTCACGCTCAATCTCTGCAATGAAACCTTCTTCAGCGTTACATTCCACATTGTAAATGTTGCCATCAGCTTTCGCTTCAATGTCGAATTCGTAGATAGGATCATCACCTTCCATTTTCATTTCGACTTTACGAGCATGACCAGGAATAGTGTCTAATGCCGCATCTAAACATGTTTCAATTTTCACGATATCCCAACTGCGGATATCATCTAAATCATAGTTATCCGTATCAGCGAAAGCGGTTGAACTGAGAGTTAAAGCGATGGCAGCGGGAATGGTCTTCAAGAACATTGAAGTCATAGTGTTGAGCTCCTTATTAGATTAGATCAAAAAGATCAGTCTCTACCCACAAGAGCAATGATCAAACTTGTGGGTGAATTATAACATCCATTGAACAGAACAGGAAAAATTCCTATTTCTTAAAATTTTACCAAATGGTAATCAGGAAGTTTTTCCTAAATACTCACTCGCTTATATTCGCGGTAATCAGGACACCAAAAGATTTTCTCAATTTTTTGCTCTAGTTCTTGATCAGAAATAAAGGGAGCTAATTCTTGTTGTTGAGCGAGTTTCACAATTTGTGATGCCATTTTCTTACTCAACTCAGCAATATTTTCTAATGCTGGCAATAAATCACTGCCTTTGCCATTCACAAACGGTGACGCTGAAGCAAGCACCTCACTGGCCACCATCATCATTTCGGGCGTAATGTGTTTTATCTGCCCAGCAATAACAGCTAAACCAATGCCTGGGAAAATATAACTGTTATTACATTGTGCTACAGGGTAAGTTTTATCCTGGTAGTGAACCGGCTCAAATGGACTGCCTGTCGCTATAATCGCTTGACCATCGGTCCAGCGAATCAACGATTCAGGTATGGCTTCAATTTGTTTAGAGGGATTGCTCAAAGGAAAGATAATCGGCCTTTCACAGTGTGATAACAGATTTTTTATCAAACGCTCATTAAACAATCCAGCCTGTCCAGAAACACCAATCAGCACAGTGGGCTGCGCAAATTGAATGACATCCTCCAATGCTAATATGCTGTTATCAACACCCCACTGCTCTCGAATACGAGATTTCTGGCTTAGCTTGCGTTGAAAATCAAATAGCCCAGCCATATCGTCAACAAGCAAACCAGCTTTATCAATCATAAATACGCGCTCACGTGCCTGTGTTTCATCCAATCCTTCTGCCATCATTTGGCAAATGATTTGTTCAGCAATGCCGCAACCGGCAGATCCAGCGCCAGCAAATACGATTTTTTGTTGTGACAATGTTTGATTTTTTACCTGACACGCCGCTAATAATGTGCCAACCGTTACAGCAGCCGTACCCTGAATATCATCATTAAAACAACATAGTTCATTCTGGTAACGCTCAAGAATAGGTAAGGCTTTACTTTGTTCAAAATCTTCAAATTGCAGCAACACATCAGGCCAGCGTTTCTTCATAGCTTTGATAAATAATTCAATGAACTCATCATACTCTGTGTCATTAATACGCTTGTGTTTCCAACCGATATAAAGCGGATTATCCAGCAAGGTCTGATTATTTGTGCCGATATCCAACATGATGGGTAGCGTATATGCCGGACTAATGCCAGCGCAGGCCGTATAGAGCGATAACTTACCTATAGGAATACCCATTCCTCCTACGCCCTGATCGCCTAACCCCAGAATTCGACTGCCATCCGTGACCACAATGACCTTAATTTTATCCTTGGTCACGTTATGCAAAATTTCATCAATACGATCTTTATCTGGATAAGAAATAAACACACCACGTGCTCGTCGATATATCTCAGAAAAGCGTTCACATGCTTCACCGACTGTTGGGGTATAAATAATCGGCATCATCTCTACCAGATGCGCTTTTAATAAATAGTAAAACAAGGTTTCATTGTTATCTTGAAGATAACGCAAGTAGATATGTTGGTTGATAGGCGTCTTGAATGTTTTGTATTGAAGATAAGCTCTCTCTGCCTGCTCTTCGATCGTTTCAAACCGATTTGGAATAAGTCCAGTCAGGTTAAAGTCATGACGCTCCTGCTCACTAAATGCCGTGCCTTTATTCAACAATGGGGTGGCAAGTAAAGCTGGTCCTGCATGGGGAATATAGATCGGATCCTTCGGCTTGGTCACAGTCATCAACATACCTCATTTATGTTTTTCTAAAGCCAGTTAAACAGTAAAGCAACAACCGGTTCAAGTCATTGCTTTATCTCAACTGCTTCAAATTCGATATGTTTGTATCTGGCCTTCTGTCATCAAGGTTTGATAATGCCCAATACAACCGCAATATTAGCCAGATCGGCTGCCGTGTTTACCCTCAATTTACTTTTAATCTGCGTGTTGTAGTTCGCTATGGTTTTATAACCCAGATGCATATCAGCGGCGACTTCATGGGCTGTCATACCTTTAGCTAAGCGACAAAACACATCAAACTCTCGTGGTGAAAGTAAGTCCAGCACTTGTCTGTAATGCTCAATATCGTTGTGACGCACATCATCAATTTCAGGCATGAGTTGTTCTTCGATATATCGCTTGCCATCCGCCACGGTTTTGACCGCTTCAGCAAGCACTTCTGCCGCACTATTTTTACTCACATACCCCATGGCTCCTGCTTCGAGCGCGCGCTCTACATAGATCGCTTCATCATGAATGCTATAAACCAGCACGACTGCCTTGGGATCTTGCTTATGCAGACGACGAATCGCTTCCAGCCCCCCTATCCCCGGCATAGATAGATCCATCACCACCACATCAGGTTGAAGCCGCTCATATTCCTGAGAGACAAGCTCGCCTTGATTCAAATCAGTGATATCGCCGATAAAGGGCTGAGAAGCCAGTAACATGCGAAACCCTGCCCGGACTACCGCATGGTCATCAACGAGTAGAACGCTGATTTTATGTTCATTTGTCATGTTTTTTCTCTATAAAGGGCATCCACACACGAATTCTGACGCCACGTCCTCTGGTCGATTCAAAAATAAATTCGCCACCCATGCTCTGCACTCTTTCACGCATGGCTAATAATCCAAAACCATCACCTGTTGAGCCACCTCCCACGCCATTATCTTCAACGAGAATAGTGATGCGATGCTCATCTTTAATACTGGTCGGCCTAACAATCACATTCACCCTGTCTGCTTTGGCATGGCGAACCACATTGGTCAGACATTCTTGTACGATTCGGTACACATGAATGGATACTTCTTCGTCCAATTCATCTACGGAAGGTTCACAGTTAAGATCGATTTTTAAGATTGGCTGTCGACGTTTCCATTCATTCACTAAATCAGTCAATGTCGCGTATAGACCCAAGTCACTTAAACTTAACGGGTGCAATGTGCGCATCATGGATCTGACCACACCGGATAAGTGATTACATATTTCGATAATGGAATCAGCGACTTTATTCACCTCAGCATCAGGCTGTTTTGTTGCCACAGCCATCGCTTTAACCGCGGTCAATGATTGCCCCATTTCATCATGTAATTCACGTGATAAATGACGACGTTCCGTTTCCTGAATTTGCATGGTGTGGCGAGCCAATGCCTGATTATTCCGACGTGCAACACTGAGCGCATCTGTTAAGTTATTCACCTCAGTTGCTATCGCATCAAACTCACTGATTCTGAAGCTCGGCAGGTGCTCTTCGTAATTACCACTTTCTACATTTTTTAAGCCAGACAAAATAGTCTGAACGGCCTTCAGCATGGAATGAAACACCACATTTATCGCCAGGAAAATAATGCCAAGCATTAGGACAATCGACCAGAAATAGACCAGTGATTCTCCCCAGGCTTCGTTGATTTCATCCAGTGGATCCGCGGTAATGACAATGCGCTGTATCGCATCATTAGGCAGTTTAATCTCATAGGTTGAGCTAATGGTATCTGTCATCACCGCCGAAACGAACCATTCTGGTGGACGCACTCTCTGCACACCATCACCACGGCGAGAAAGGGTTGTTTCACGACCATTTTCGTCATAAACACTGATTTGCAAGTGGCGTGTCTCACGCAAGCGACTGATATGTTCTATCCACTCCCCCTCTGTATGCATGTTGCGGGTAAATTGGTTAAGGCCAAACTCCACCATTTGCAATGCTAAATTGTATGAGGAACTGACTTCTTCCCTTACTGACTCGCGTGCTTGCCATATAGTCATACTGGCACCTAGCAAAATGATGACAAAGACGGACATCACAATGCGCAGATTAATTAATCCCCTCAAACTCATTGGCCAAAACTCCGCTCTAAATAATTTTTCATACTGAATCACACAGTTATTCCTTTCATCATCCCTGAAATTGACAGCGGCTATAACTTGAACCACATCACAAAACGTATTTTCCTGCGACAAATATAGACCATGGCAAACGCCATTTTTAACAAAAGGAATTTTTCCTATCACGCAAGGATAAATTGCCTGTTTATTATTCGTTCCCGTCCCGACCAACAGAAATTGAATATCGCATGACTGAAAAAACAGACACCAACATTGACACAGTAAAAACCAAGCTACTGGAATTATTTGACGACATGCTTGGGCATGATGGTTTTGGTGATATCAAGGTCGAGATGAAAATTCTAAAACGCCAGCAGAAGGAAGTCATCCTTCACTGCGGGAAGCAGTATCGATTCGTTATCGACAATCCAAACCTGTCAGCGTAATTGAATCGAGAGCGAAGTGGGTTCGCCTCTAAAAAATTAAATAAAAAAGTCATACCAACAGACTGCTTGGGGCAGCTGCGGAGACTAACCCTGAAGAGAGCAATATATGAACATCAAACAAATGAAAAGCATGATCAGCAAATTCCGTTCTGCTGATGTCTCTGTCATCAAAGATGCTGATATGCGTGCAAAAGCACAGAAACTGCAAAACAAACAAGGCGGTTTCACCCTGCTGGAATTATTAGTCGTTGTTGCCATTCTGGCTATCATCGCCGGTGCTGTTATTTCTTCTCTGGATGGTCAGGAAGAGTTAGCGGCACAGAAAACAACTGTTCACACTATGGCGGCATTGGAAAGTGGTCTGAAAGTGTACAACGTCAACCAAAAACGTCTCATTCCAGGCAACCTTGACTCTTTGCTGACTACCGATGAGACGCCTGATACTAATGATGGTTCATTAACTGCAGCTGGTGTTGCAGGTGGAACCTCGGTTGTGCTTGGTGATCCAAACAACTCAAATGTTGCCCGCGTTGGTGGTGGTTTAACGGCTGACCTTGCTGACAACTTGCTTGTTGCAACTGTTGCATCAGGTGCTGTGGGTTATGAAAAACTGAAAGACGCAGGTCTCACGTCATTAAGATACGCTTATGCAAACGTAGCTGATGATGATGAACTTACAACTGTTACTGTTGATGGCGTCACATTTGGTAATGAAGAGTTAGTTGAAGTCACCAAACCAAACCTCATCTTCCGTACACCTCTAATTGAAGATGGTGAGTGGGAATATGGTGCAGGCGCTGCCATAGATTTAGCTGATAATGATGAAGCTATGAAAATTGCGATCCTTGCTGAATCAGGTGAAATTACTGGTAACGAAGATGACGTGGTTGCTGTATTTGGTATCGGCTCAGATTCTGATTTAATTGGTGAAATTGTTGCTAGAGCACCTGCAGATGGCAACGCTGGACCAGATAAATACGGTCACTATTCAATGGCCGTTAAAATAGCTTCATGTGATTTTGAAACTGACGACTGCAGTGATCCTGCAAACTGGGATGAAAATGATGAACCAGCTCAAGTTGTAGCTATCCTAGACGCAGGTGGTGATGCCTACGATGACGAAGTTGCCGAAGCACGTGGAAACGAAGAAGAGTAAATAATCCTTACTCCAATGACCTGATTAGCAGGTCTCCTGAGTTGCTGTGGGTGGGAGGTTGCCCACCCACAGCCTTTTTAAGTTGTAGTTCATGTGGATTGAATACTCAAATGTCGTTAACCGTTTTCCTTATCGAAAAGTCTTTTTTACAAAACTGTTTTTTGCTGTTTAAAAACGTTTTTGTAAAACAGTAAAGTCTGTTGTGATGCCTGACTCAAGCTTGTCTCTATCTACCACTCTATCCAAGCAATCTGGTTTCACTATGCTGGAACTGGTGATTGTGGTCGCGATTATGGCCATTGTGGCCGGTAGTGCCATCATGAGTTTTGGTAATACTCAATCAGATGCTGAATACCAAACCACCAATTACACCCTTCGCCAGCTAGCAAGTGCGGTCGATCGCTATCTATCAGATGGTAATACCCTTCCTGAACTTGGTGATGAAATAGAGTCACCAGCCGATATTGATTTTCTTATTACTAAACCGTTCGGAAGTGACTGGAACCCAGATTATCGTGTTGGCTGGCGTGGTCCGTATATTAAAGGCTACAAACTGTTTTACGTAGATGTGGGAACAGATTTAGAAGCTGATGGTAGCAGCTCCCCCACATCGGGCAGTGTGACCACCGTACCCACCCTAGCATTGCCAGATGCGTTTTCTCATCAACCTGTCTCGCCTTATTATCTTTGGTACAAAGATGCGGATGGCAATATTGATATCGACTCAAAAATAGGGCGACCTTTTCTTATCCTAAGCGAAGATATTAACGATCTCAGTCTATATCGCATTGTTAGTCTAGGTGAAAATGGCACCTATGAGCATGCTTGCGATTATTCAGAGTCGAATGCTAGTCATCAAAATTACTGTACTAGAGAGATGCTTTGTAGTTCTGGGGCTACTCTCTTTAACCCTCAACGGGATGATCTGGTTTTATGTTTCCATTAAAGAGTTTGCCCCAGACCTCGAACCAAAGCGGCTTTACGTTACTTGAGCTAGTGCTCGTTTTGTTTATTATTGCCTTGGTTGCCAGCACGCCATTGCTATTTATTGATGAACAAGATCAACAGTTACGGTATGAAGACACTATTCAAAAGATAGCTTTGATCAAAGATGCCATTATTAAACGTGAAAGCTATCGCGGCCAGCCGATTCTATCGGGCTTTATTGTAGACAATGGTGTTTTACCCAGTGAAAATGCCATTACAGAATTACTCGAGAAACCTCCACAATGGTTTCAACTTGAGCAAGCCACACCTTATTTCAACTTTGGTAGTGATAGTAGTGATGCCGTTGCAGTTACATTAATAACACAGCGTAAGGGTCACACTGGTCAATACATACTCAGCGGTGTCGACAGCAATAATGACTTACTTGATGGCTGGGGACAACCTTTTATTGTTGATAGCAGTCAAGCATCTGGGTCAGACGCAGATAATATTGAAAAAGGGGCTGATGTTGGATTTTTACTATCTACTTCTGAAGCAGTAGAGGCATACAGCGGTCGTAAACCAGAGATAACGGTTGATGCCAGTAATTGGCAAATACCTTTGACTGGAATCAATATTCAACTATTCAATTACGATAGCTCTAACGCAATTCCGATAACGGATGACCAGCATCTAGCCATTCTTGTATTTCGTAACTCCACTGATGGTGGAACGCCAACAAAGCTATGGACAACCTATCACTTTGCTGTTGATGTATCTAAGGCTCCATCAACAGGTATACCAGCAGTGCAAACTTCACCCAGCATCATCAGTGGCTGGCATCGCAATGACTCTTCTGCCGACGCTAGCGATTACATCCCTGTTGGTGAACACCCAGTATTACTATTGAATGATGATGACAATGACCCACAAGAAGAAGATATCTATCAAATCAGTAAGTTACTTGTGATTCCTAATGGCACTCAACCCACCCTCACACTAACGGTAAGCCCCTGATGTTTGAATCATTACTCAAAAAACCCAGTGGTAAAGGATTACTCGTTCTTAAAACGGATTGTTTAGGTCTGCACGCCAGTATTGTGACGGGCAACAAACAAGAATTAAGCGTGACACATACTGCTACATCACGCGAAATTGAGCCCTTAGCAGCCATGATGGATGTCATCACTCAGTTAAAAAATGCCTCGGGCAAAAATTTACCGCGCGATACGGTGTTATTACACATCAATGCCATTCCCAGCCGTGTAGAAATGACACAAAGTGCAGATGTGTCGGGTGATATGAACCTAGCTGAAATGATGCGTTGGGAGATGGATAGTGTTGTCGCCGATCAATCCCCTTTATGGGATCTAGGCTGGATTTTATATCAGCGCCAGTACATTAATCTCGCTCAGTACGAGCAGCTATTGTCCTTGGTTATCAGCGAAAAAAGACTCTCCGTCAAACACGGCGGTCGCAGTGCTATGCGCGTGGGCGAAATTGCGATTAGAGAGCACTTTGCGACACAAGATCAGATCGCTGAATGCCTAGCAACTCAGGAAAAACTGCAATTACCAGATCAACGTCTGTTAACACAATGGCGTCCCTTACCCGATGGCGGTTTAGATAATGAAATGTTTGGTGAACAAGCCGCGCAGTCAGCGTACCTGTGTTCTGCTATGCCCATCACACAGCATTTACAGTGGGTCAATGCATTCAAGAAACTGAGTCACCAAAAAAGTTACCCCAAACTTGAACTCAAACATGTCTACAGTATGGCTGGTAGCACACTCCCCTTAATTGATGCGGTCGATGAACGGGTTTTAGTCACAGAGTTTCACCCTGCTTATGCATTTTGTGCCGTGCTTGAGCACGGAGTTTTGCAAGACACGATGATGTTCAAGGCCTCTAGCCAACCACTTGATGCTGAAGTCATCATTGATTCACTCAATGAGCATCAATTTACTCAAGTCGATAATTGGGTGGTAGCCAATATTGATGGGGTGGATGTGGAGTTTATTGAGGTGGTGGAATCAGGCATCAACCTACGCCCACAGTTCTTGCCTAAAGCCAGCACGATTAAAATATCTGCTCAGCAAAACAGCAAATACAGTCACCTTGCTGAGCTAGGTTGTGCAGCACATATGCTTGGCTTAGCGCCATTGATGGTATCCCCTCTTCCAGGCATGCCGCCACCCGAACCAATTTATAAACGTAAAGCATTTCGCATATCACTGGCTGCCGCCATGGTGCCCGTCATTATTCTGGGTTACGAAGGTGTGCGTCAGTGGCAGATACAACAATTGCAATCCACTCTCGCCAACAAAGAAAAACAACTGGACTCCTATGGTGATGATCGTGGCATCCGGGATTCTGATGTAAAAAAAGCGGAAAAAAATATTGCACAGTACAAGTCACTGGAACAAGCGCTCAACAGCCTGAACTATAAAAAAGAGCTGGTGCAGTCAGTGATGATAAAGCGCCAAAATGTGATAGAAAAACTGCTGCCAACTCTCGCTCACAGCGTCAATGATGGCGTGATCATCGATACTTTGAATGAAACAAATTGGTATCAATTTACCTTGACCGGTCGTGCTGTTGATCAAAACAGTGTTGATGAGTTCAATCGTGTTTTATCCATCAATCTTCAACCTCTCAATTTATACATTCTGAATAGCCCAAGTCGACTCGATGGACAGGATAGCTATAACTACAGTGGTGTTTATATTTTTGAGTTCACCATTCAACAGCGAGCCCCGTTATGAGTGAATCATTAAAAAATACCAGTCAGCGTGAAAAAGTATTAATTGCTGTGCTCAGTGCTGTACTCATTGTATTTGCCTATTTTTTCTTCCGTGGCGCGTCTCTGGATAGACAAGTGCTGATTATTGAAGACCAGCTTAGCTCCATTGATAAAAAGTTAGACCGGCAAATTAAACGTGCCCAAAAGCCCATCAAACTACCCGAATACAACGGCAAAAAAATTGAAACTTCTGATATTAAAAAACTCGAAAAGACCATTGAAGCTGAACAAACCAGCTTGGAAGGTTCGGGTCATGTCTTTGTTGATCTGACTAATGCCAGTGCTCTGCCCCAATTACAATCTGATATTACCCGCACGGCGGAACGCAACGGGCTGTTAGTGATATCGAAACGACCACATCAAGGTGATTTGATTCAGATGGTGACAGGCAAAATGACCAAGCAGAACACCTTGAGTAAAGCTCCTAGTGGTGAATTAAAACGTCCTTTGTATGACCTGTATGTGTCGGGTAATTTTTATGCCTTACAGAGTTTTTTACAGGAAATCGGACAACTTAATTATTCCGTCGTGTTAACTCGTCTTCGTATCAACACGACTGATCGCACTGCCCTATCAGGCAATCGTATGCTCGATATTGAAATGACATTGGCCTTGTAATGAAACATCTTTCTCATCTTGCCCAAATCGAAAGCTATCTGGCCTACATGATTCAACATCATGCTTCAGATATGCATTTATCGATGAATACCTCACCTGTGATGCGTATACATGGTTTGACTGAAGAGCAAACCAAGTTTGAGCGACTTGAACAGTTTGATTTACAAGCCATCTCTGAAGCCATCATGTCATCAGAGCAATTGCATACGCTGCATAATAAACGTAGTTGTGATTTTGGTTACAGCAGTGAGCAACACGAGCGTTTCCGTATCAATGCTTACTTTGAGCGAGGTAACTTAGCCTTTGCTGTACGTTGGCTAGATGGTCAGTTTCACTCCTTGGAAAAGCTTCATCTGCCACCACAAATTGCAGAACTGGTGAAATTGAAAGATGGCTTAGTGTTGGTCACTGGTGCGACAGGTAGCGGTAAGTCCACCACGCTTGCCAGTTTGATTAATGAAATCAATAAGGATCGCCCCTGCCATATTCTTACCATCGAAGATCCTATTGAGTTTATTCATCACAACCAAAAAGCCGTTATTCACCAACGTGAAGTCGGCGTGGATGTGCCGTCATTTGCCGAAGCAATTCGTAATGCCATGCGTGAAGACCCGGATGTCATCTTACTGGGGGAAATGCGTGATCTCGATACCATGCATGCGGCGATTACCGCTGCGGAAACAGGCCACTTGGTCTTTGCCACCTTACATACGAACGATGCGGTTGGTGTCATCGACCGATTAATTGGTATGTTCCCGGGTGATGAGCAAAACACCATTCGACAACAACTATCGATGTGTTTACGTGCCGTGGTGACACAGACATTAGCAAGACGCTCCGACCAAGAAGGCCGTATTCCTATCAATGAAATTTTGATGGTCAATGGCGCGGTATCGCATCTCATCCGTGAGCATAATCCTTCACAGATCCGCTCCATAATGGAAACAGGTCGTTCTCTCGGAAATCAGACCTTTGAATATGCCCTAGCAAAACGGGTCCATGAACGTGCTATCTCACATGATTTTGCTAGCAGACTGACATCACGCAAAGATCAGTTTGAAGCGGCCTTGAGAACATTAAAGGCACGTTAAGATGGCGATTAGAGATAAAGCATTGATCAGCGCCGCCTTAGAACAAGGCCTGATCACCAGTGAGCAATATGAAACGGCACGCAAGGAAGCACGTCGCTTGCAGCGTGAAGAACTATCGACCTTGTGTTATCAACTGCGTATTCCTCTGAACCGATTTATCCATGCGTTTGCAGCATTAAATGGCTACCCATTTATCCGTCCCGCGCAATGCCTGCTAGACGAAAAACGTTTACAACGCCTGTCACCGACATTGTGCAGACAACTGCGTATTTTGCCTATCCACACCACTAACGATGACAAATCAGTACTCTCTGTTGTCACCGATAGTCCAGATAATCCGGTTTTAAAAAATCAGTTAGGCCGGATAGTCAAAGCAGACTATCAGCTGTGTGTCACTGATAAAGCCACCATGGATTATCAGCTGCAGCAGTTGTCGCATTCCCAGAACTTGTTGAGTTTTGATGCTGTGTCAGAAGTATCAGAACTACTGAATGAAGCCTATCTCAATCGTGCTTCAGATATTCATATCGAAGCGCTTGAAAACTATTATTTGGTTAGACTTCGTATTGATGGCAGTTTACAAGAATATGGCCGCCGCTATTTACCTGAAGAAGGTGTGTCACTGATTAGCCGTATCAAGGTCATGTCTAATCTCGATATCGCTGAAAATAGAATGCCACAGGATGGCGGCGCTAATCACCGAACGCCTATGGGCAATGATTTTGATCTTCGTATTGCGACCGCCCCAACTAAGTTTGGCGAACGTGTCACGATTCGATTACTCGGCACCGATAATCAATTATTTACCTTGCAACAGCTTGGCATGTCAGACCATGCCTTAGAACAGTTCAGCGAGATTATCCAACAACCGCACGGCATTATTTTAATTACTGGTCCAACCGGTAGCGGTAAGTCCACCACATTGTATGCCGCCCTTTCCCAACTTCAACGTGAGGAAATCAACATTCTCACCGCAGAAGATCCGGTAGAGATGGTGATTGATGGTATTTCACAAGTACAGATGAATGCCAAGGTGAACTTCGCCTCTGCCCTGCGTAGTTTTCTTCGTCATGATCCTGATGTGATTATGGTCGGTGAGATTCGCGATACCGAAACCGGTGAAGTGGCTCTTAAAGCGGCAACAACGGGCCATCTAGTGTTATCCACCTTGCACACCAACTCCGCGATATCGAGTGTGACTCGCCTGAAAGATATTGGTCTGGAACCCTTTCTGATTGGTTCAAGCTTACTCGGCGTCATCGCTCAACGTCTGGCGCGTCGCTTGTGTCAGCATTGTAAAAAACCGGGCATGGCTGATGAGGATCAATTAAAAGCGCTCAGTCTGCCTGAAGACAGTGAGGTCGAATTATGGTCTCCAGTGGGCTGCCCGATATGTGGTGGCAGTGGATATCAAGGTCGTATTGCCCTGTTTGAGACATTCTGGGTTGATGATGAGGTCGAAGCATTAATTACAGAAAATGTAGACGAACTCACTTTACGTAAACGTGCGAAGCACTTCACTAGCCTTGCCGAAGATGGCAAAGAAAAAGTATTAGCTGGCTTAACCACCTTTGATGAAATGCGTCGTCTAGGTTTACTCGCCCTC
Organism: Methylophaga sp.; assembly: GCA_002706095.1. Taxonomy (GTDB): domain Bacteria; phylum Pseudomonadota; class Gammaproteobacteria; order Nitrosococcales; family Methylophagaceae; genus Methylophaga; species Methylophaga marina. The sequence continues at coordinate 324,180 of PAJP01000005.1, forward strand.
TTTTCTGAAGAGGATGCGGCATGAGAATGGGAGTAACGGCTCATGCGCTATGAATATCATGGTCTAACCAGTGCGGGTGATACCAAACGGGGCTTCATTCAAGCCGCTGATCAAAACGCTGTCGTCACTAAGTTGCAGAAAAAAGGCATCTTCGCCACACAAATTCGGGTGGCTGAAGATGGCAGCCAAGCTCTCTCTATTCAAGGTCTGAATCAAGCTTGGGATCAGGTGCTCACCTACCTTCCGGTGAAAACGTCTCAAAAAGTCTTTTTCTTTAGACAAATGGCATTGATGTTTCGGTCAGGCCTGTCTGTCACTGAAGCGTTAACTATTCTCAGCCATATCCAACGAGGCAAGTTACGTCAGATAGTGAATGCCCTTAATGACGATATCAGCTCTGGTAAGTCATTTTCTCAGGCACTGGAACGATTTGAATCTATTTTTGGGCCGATGGCTTTGCATATGATTCGAAGTGCTGAAAACAGCGGTGAACTAGAACCAGCCTTACTGCGTATTGCAGATTTTATGGAACGCAAACATGAAATTAAAACACAGTTAATATCTACCATGACCTACCCGATTGTAGTCTTGTTGATGACTATCGGTGTGTTCATTTTCATGATGATGACGGTTATTCCAAAGTTTGCTGGTTTTTTTGAACGCAGCGGCAGAACCCCGCCTCCAGAAATGCTTCAGTTGATGGGCATTGCCAACTTCCTCACCACACAATGGTATGTGTTACTCGTTGTTTTTATTGTGGTTATTGGTGGCATTATTTATACCTACTCCACTCGTGAAGGCCGTCTTTACATTGATATCTTTCTGTTAAAAATTCCGCTTGTCGGCTCGATGATATCGGCCAGTGCCATGTCTCAGATCACCTGGGGCTTATCCACCCTATTACAAAGTGGTGTTTCGGTAGTGAAGTCATTGGAAATCATCGGTGACCTTATCCGTAACACAGCCATATCGGGAAATATCATCGCTGCATCAGAAAGCATTTTGCGTGGTGATGATATGGGGAAAAGTTTTCATAAGCCCTATATCGAAGAACTTATTCAACAAATGGTGCTGGTGGGTGAACGAAGTGGCAGCATGATTCCCATCATGCGAGATGCTGGTCAGTTTTACGAAGAAAAGATTCGCAACATCACTAAAGCGATTGCGGCGGCAACTGAACCTGCAGCTATTCTCCTAATTGGCGGGATTGTTGGCTATGTCTATTACGCCTTTTTCAAATCTATGTTCTCCATGTCTGGATAAACAAATGAAAAGTTGCTGTTTTTTTAGCTTGTTATTAGTCACTCAGATTGCTTTGGCAAACCCAAATGCCAGAGTTGCGATATCTGACTGGCAAAGTTTAACCGCGGTCGACACACAGGCTAGCATCTCACGCCCGTTATTAAGAGATCCGTTTAGCGATCCACAGACAAGTTATAGCGAACATGGCTCAGCCTTTCAGCAAAACAATGGCGCGTTTGGTTCTGGTTTTCAACGTGGCCGAGGTGAATTCACCGTCCCCGAATTAATCTTCAAAGGCTACATCGAGAGTGATGATGGTGATAAGCCAATGGCCTTGATTCAGATTGGTAAAGATAAAGTGCATATGGTCAAAGAGGGCGATGAAATCAATATCGATCCCTCTCAGCCACGCAATGCTATTCGTATCACAAATATTAGCCGACTCAGCATCACTGTTGAGACAGGCATATTAGGCACAGTAAGAGTACTTAGATAATGATTAGGCTTAGATTTTGGGCACGACTAACAACGGCCATTTTATTTTATTTTCTGAACATCTGTAGCGGACATGCGGCAGCCAAAATCAGTGAGATCGAATACAGCGATACACGATTGATTGATGTTATTCGGACCCTTTCAGAACTCAGTGATAGCAATATAATTGCGACACCTGAGGCTACTGAAAAACGGGTCACAATCCATCTCAAAAATACAACGGTTCTTGATGCGGTCAAGTCAATATGCCGTATCAGTGATCTGTGGTATCGCTATGATGACGATACCAATACGTATCGGATTATGACGCGAGAAGAATATAGCCAGGATCTCATCGTCAGAGAAAGTGACCATATTGAAGTTTTTACCTTACTTAATGCCAACGTTCAAATCGTCGCAGAGGCCATTGAAGATTTGTATGGCCAACGGGTTTTACTCTCCTTGGGACGTGAACCAGGTGAACGCACGATCAGTGGAGGTAGCAGCCGTAGCAGTCGCAGCAGCGGTGGAAATAGTGTTAGAAACAGTCGAAGCCTGAGTGGTAGCGGCGGTCGGAATAATAACCTGATTGCTGCTGGTAGTCAGATTGGTCAGACAGACTTAACCGTCGATCAACTCGCCCGATTGACTCAGCCGAATGCACAAGGCGTCATGTCAAATGTTTTGGATAACGAAACACTTCAACAGGTGACTGTTCAAGCTCAGCCTATCTATGTGACGGTCAATAATGAGCACAATATGATCATCGTCCGAACTGATGACAAGCGAGTAATTCAGTCCATCACCAGTCTGGTGAAACGTATGGATATCCCTGTGCCACAGGTCATGTTAGAGATGAAAATTCTCAACGTCCTGTTGGGTGAAGACTTTAACTCTATTTTCAATTTTGAATTACAACCTTCTGGCAGTAATCAATCTCAACAACCTGTGTTATTTGGTAATAATGCACTGCCAAACACGGGCACCTTTGTATACGAGTTTTTGAACAGTCGTCTGCGAGCCAATATTGAATTTTTGGAACGTAATAACCGCTTAAAGGTACTGTCCAATCCGATGGTGGTCGCCTCCAATCATCGTGAGGCAGAGCTCTTTATTGGCCAGGAAGCCGTATTAACAAGAGGGTTCACCTTTCAGTCAGCTACCATTGCTAATGGCATTGTGGTTTCTCCAGCTTATGTCGAAACAGAGACGGAGTTGGAAGAAATCGGCATTACCTTAAGAATTACTCCTCGCATCAATTCGGATAAAACCGTTGAGTTGGAGATTGAGCAAGAAAGTTCATCTATTGTGAATGGAGGTGGGTCGATTCCTATTGTTGATGATAGCGGTAATGCCCTTGAACTCCCCATCGATACCATTGATACATCACGCCTGACAGGCACGGTCATGGCCAAAGACAACTTAACCGTAGCCATCGGCGGGCTTATTCGCACTTCAAAAAATAACCAACAACGGCAAGTGCCTGTGCTGGGTGAAATTCCAGTTCTCGGTCGACTGTTCCGAAGCACAACTGAAAGTGAGGAAGAAAGTGAAACCGTTCTACTCATCACGCCTCGCATAATCAATACACCAGAACAAAGTGAAAATATTCGTCAGACCGAAAATGCGTTCTATAAAGGTTACAACCGTGAATTCCCTGAGCCCCCTCCACTACCAAATCAATTCATCGGTGATGGTCTGCTTATAGATACCCGTCACATTAGTCCTGAACCATCACAAACCCAATTGTTTCAAGAAATGCAAGCTTACGCATCTAAAACCATAGCTTTGCCTATGATTGAGCGTGTTGAAAATAATCTATACGAGCCAATCAGTATTATTAGCATAGCGGCAGGACTTTTTAATGACCCTGCCATTAAAACTGTTCCAAAAGCTAGCTGGAAACGCGGCAACTATTACATAACTGTTATAAGTCTTTTTAACCGATCCAATAAAGTCGTGGAATTAAATGGGCAGACGGTAAATGGGCAGTGGTTAAAATCTTGGATCGACACTGATGCACTAAGTCCTGCATCTCAGAAAGGTTCGTCCACATATTTGTATTTGCTATCCGAAAAACCATTCAATGAAATGCTGCCCCCTCTTCTGAATTAATAACTATGACTTCTATAAGAGCAAACCATAAAACAAGTTCATTTTTCATATTATTCGTTCTATTGCTTATGAGCTCACTCTACTTTCATGCGAATATTGGTGGCAGTGGTATGCGAATCCCAAACAATATTCTGGTGTGGTTATTCGGTAGTCTGATTGGCTTTTATGGTTTATATCGATTTAGTCGATCTGAGCACATTATTTTGCCCCGCTTTACATGGCTGTTATTGGCATTCCCTGTAATGGCGCTATTCTCTGGTGTGGCCGCAGGCGTAGTTAACTCGACAGAGTGGTTTCTGAGGTTATTTTATATCTGGGGTGGCGTGTTATTTTTCTTTTCACTATTCCAGTTTAATTTCACACCTAAAAAAATCGATCAGATACTTTTGTGGATCATTATTGCTAGTGTATTGCATGCCATTATTGGCATTGCTCAGATACTGTATGTGAATGACTTACCGGGCTGGCTTCCGGTGAATCAACAGGGTGAACCCACCGGTACTTTTCAGCAGATAAATAACCACGCGAGCTTTCAGGTCACCAGTCTGATGCTGGTATTTTGGCTACTGACCCGTCCAATTACCAAATCTACACACTGGTCAATGATGACCTTATTATTCATCGCCATTTTCAGTTCTACCTTTGTTGTTAGCTTCAGTGGATCGAGAGTCGCTATTTTAGGTTTTTTACTGGCATTCCCTCTTTTTGTGCTAAGTCGTTGGAAATATATCCAGACCAATAAAAAACGTTGGGGATCAGTGATTTTAGTTATGAGTCTGGCTATCATTGCTACGCATCAAATTGACACAGATAAAGGGCTAAGCTCAATAGGCGAAAAAACCGCTGCCATAAACGCTGGTTATTCGGGTGATGCGAGGTTAGGTATTTATACAATCAGTTTTGACCTGGTCAAAGAGAGCCCAATTTATGGTCATGGAATCGGCAGTTTTGCTCGTGTATGGCAATCAGCAAAACCTGATTTTTATGAGCATCATCCTGATGCCACACTACCCTCACAACGTGTTTCACATCCACATAATGAAATCATCTACTGGCTGGTAGAAGGCGGACTGTTAGCTGGTATCGGGTTGATACTTTTTGGTGTGGCATTATTAAAAATGCTGTGGTATTTACCCATGAGTCGACGTTACGCATATGCCGCTTTGTTATTGCCTATCATACTTCACACACAGGTTGAATTACCTTTTTATATTTCCTCCCTGCATTGGTTCATCATGCTTGTCTTATTGTTTGTGGTGTTTTATCCATCACGTGTGAAATATGAAAAACAGTTATCAATAGCCGCGAATACCAGCCTCAAAGGCTTGTCAGGGATTGGTGGGGTTGTAGCAGTCGCATTCTTTACTCACAGTATGCTGGCTAACTTGGAATTTCGTGATTATTTATTAAAGCGTTCTGATCCTGAACAGGTGTTCGATATGGCTATGGATAATCCGTATTTCCGAGACTTAGCGACACAAGTGACGATGTCGTTACTTTATGAACAAAGCCGACAGATCGGTATTCGCGACAATATTGAGATTTTCGCTGACTGGGTAGAAAATGAACTAAATCGAAACCCACACATTAACCTGTTTAGGTTAGCCATTCGATCGCGTCTTGATTTGAAAGATGAAAAAAAAGCTTGTGCTCTTAATGAGAGAGCACAAGCCATTTATCCTAGAGATAAGGGATTTAATACCATCAAAGATGAGTGTAGCGCGTTAGAACATGCCTAACTGTAACTGTGCCGCTTCCGTCATCATATCTTTCGTCCATTGTGGTTCCCAGACTAGTTCGACATGCGCTTTTTTGACACCCGGAACAGACATGACGCGAGATTCAACATCCCCTGGAAATGTTTGAGCAACTGGACAACCTGGTGCTGTTAACGTCATATCGATACTCACATTACCTGAAGTACTTATCTGAATATCGTAAATTAGGCCCAGTTCGTAAATATTGATGGGGATTTCCGGATCATAGATAGTTTTTAATACCTCTATGACGTCTTCTTTTAACTGTTCCGAGCTGATTTGATATTGATCGTTCATAAACCTGCCCTTTTATTCTGTTGAAACTGAAATATCATGATCATTGTCTACGGCAGCGTGAACGGTATGCCATGACAATGTTGCACATTTAACGCGTGCAGGAAACTCTTTAACGCCAGCCAGTACTTGGAGTTTGCCGCTGAGTTCAGCAGTATCATCTTCTCCTGTTAATGCTTTGTGCACGTTGTCATACAATACTTCTGCTTCAGCTAACGTTTTACCTTTCAGGCTCTCCGTCATCAGTGAAGCAGAGGCAACAGAGATAGCACAACCACTGCCCTGGAAGCTGACATCATCAATCACGTCGCCATTCATTTTCACGTAAACAACCAAGGCATCACCACATAATGGGTTATTACCATGTGCCATGTGATTCGCGTCTGCAATTTCTCTGAAATTACGAGGCTTTTTTTTGTGATCCATGATCACTTGTTGATAAAGATCGCGTAAATCACTCATCAGGCAAATAACTCCTGTGTGGTATGGATAGCTTTAACCAGTGCATCAACTTCTTGCTCTGTATTGTAAAAAGCAAATGAAGCACGAGCAGTTGCTGCAATACCGTAATACTGCATAACAGGCTGAGCACAGTGATGACCTGCACGGATTGCCACCCCTTCCTGATCAAAAATAGTACCGACATCATGAGGATGAACATCTTCAATCATAAAGGACAAAACACTGGCTTTGTGTTCTGCGGTACCGATTATGCGGATACCTTCGATGGCTGATAATTTATCGGTCGCTAATTCAAGCAGAGCATGTTCATAAGCGGCGAGTTTATCCACCCCTATTGACTGCATATAATCAATTGCTGCACCTAACCCCACAGCACCAGCAATGTGAGGTGTACCCGCTTCGAATTTATAAGGCAATGAATTATATTCTGTGTGCTCAAAACTGACCGACAGAATCATATCGCCACCACCCTGCCATGGTGGCATAGCTTCTAATAGAGCCTGTTTTCCATAGAGTGCACCAATACCTGTCGGTGCATACATTTTATGGCCTGAGAACACATAAAAATCACAATCCAGTTCCTGCACGTCCACCTGCATATGTGGCACGGCTTGGGCGCCGTCAATTAATACAGGAATACCTTTGGCTTTCGCTTTTTGTGTCATTTGCTTAACGGGATTCACCGTACCCAGCGCATTAGACACCTGACCTACCGCCATGATTTTTGTTTTATTCGTCAACAAGGCATCAAACTCTGATAAATCCAACTCACCAGACTCTGTCATGGGGATGACTTTTAGCTTAGCACCAGTTTGTTCACACACCATTTGCCAGGGCACGATATTAGCGTGATGCTCCAAATAGCTGATGAGAATTTCATCACCTGCTTGCAATTGTGGTCTGACAAAACTTTGAGCCACTAAATTGATCGCTTCTGTAGCACCTCTGACAAAGATAATTTCTTTATCTGATGACGCGTTCAAAAAGCCCCTAACTTTACTTCTAGCGCCTTCATAGGCATCTGTCGCACGTTGGCTCAATCGATGAACGCCACGATGGACATTGGCATTATCAAGACGGTAATACTGATCAACGGCTTCAATAACCTGTACGGGTTTTTGACTACTGGCCGCATTATCTAAATAAACAAGAGAATGACCATTGACCTGTTGATTTAGAATAGGAAAATCACGGCGAATAGCTGCAATATCGAAATCAGTCAGCATCGACTCAGCCAGATTGTATGTTGATTGTGTCATGAACTACACACCTCGCGGTAATCGGGTTTCAATGACATTGGATAAAGCTTGGCGAATGGGCAAATCAGCAATTCGCTGGAGCACTTCTACGGCAAACGCATAAGTGAGTAGACTTCTCGCACTCGTTTCATCAAGCCCACGTGAACGTAGGAAAAAGATTTGCTGTTCATCTAACTGTCCCACCGTACTACCATGGCCACACTTCACATCATCAGCGTATATTTCCATTTCTGGCTTGGTATCGATTTCACAGGTACGTGACAGTAATAAGTTACGGTTGCTTTGATTGGCATCTGTTTTTTGTGCATCTTTATGCACAATAACCTTACCGTTAAATACCGCATGGCTGTCGCCATCCAGCACACCTTTATAAATTTCTTCACTGGTGGTGTTCGGTACCGCGTGATCGATACGCGTGTGGTTATCGACATGTTGTTTACCGGTAACCAGATACATACCATCCATAGTCACATGTGCCTGTTCTCCTAAGAGCTGACTATGAATGTCATTTCTGGCCAGTTTGGCACCGAGTGAAATGTTGTTGGTATGCCAGCTACTCGTGCTCGCTTGCTTACCCGCCAAGGTGGCAATGTGATAATGAGATAAAGATTCATGCTGCAATTTGAAATGATTCAAACGCGCATTCTCTGCCAGATTCACTTCTGAGATGACATCTGTCAGTCCGACAGACTCATCATTCAGACTGGCATAATGCTCAACGATCGTTAAGTCTGCATCTTTAGCCAAATCAATAACATGACGAAGGTGTGTGGCCAACTTTTCAGTTTCACCTGTGTTAATCAGTAACAGTTCAATGGGTTTAGTGATGTTACTGCCAGCTTTAACTTGAATATAAGCGCCTTCATTCATCAGCATCGTATTCAGTGCATTCAAACCTGGCTTTTCAATATCAATCTGCTGGTTCAGTACGGCTTCTGACATTGATAGGGCTTGTGACAGAGGAAGTAGCGTTAAGCCTGCCTCAAGGTCATCAATACGAGATAACTCGGCATTGAATTGACCATCAACAATGACCAATCTATATGCTGATTCCAGCAAGGCAACTTCTGAGCATCGCGTTTCGTTTAACTGAGAGGCTTGAGCTTCGTGAGTAAACGTCTCTTGTGACAGGGCCCATAAAGAAGTGTACTTCCAGTCTTCAACCTTTTTAGAAGGTAAACCATGGCGTTGAAACTGAGCACGCGCCTGTTCACGCAGCGTCTTTAACCAATCGAGCTGTTGACCCGGTATTGTGTTATCGACTGCGATATCGCTAAATGGCGTGGTGATATCAGTTAACTGTTTCATGCAGTCTCACCTTCCGGTGCGTCGTGAATCCAGCTATAACCTGATTTCTCCAGTTCTTTTGCCAATTCTTTATCGCCTGATTTGACGATACGGCCTTCAGATAAGACATGTACAAAATCTGGAACGATATGATCCAATAAACGCTGATAGTGAGTAATCATCACGATAGAGCGATCTTCAGCACGGAGTGCATTCACGCCTTCTGACACAATGCGTAAGGCATCGATATCCAGTCCTGAGTCCGTTTCATCAAGAATCGCTAAAGCAGGTTCAAGTATGGCCATCTGGAGAATTTCATTACGCTTTTTCTCACCGCCAGAAAAACCTTCGTTGACATTACGATGAAGAAATTCTTCATTCATTTTGACCAGTTTCATTTTCTCGCGCACCAGTGTCAGAAAATCCATCGCATCGACTTCTTCCAGACCTTGATACTTACGTACTGCGTTCAATGCAGATTTAAGTAAATACACATTGCTGACGCCAGGAATTTCAACCGGATATTGGAACGCCAAAAATACGCCTCGTTGAGCACGCTCTTCAGGTTCAAGTTCTAATAGGTTTTCGCCTTTGTAAATGACTTCACCTTGAGTAATTTCATAGCCATCACGTCCGGCCAAAACATTGGACAGCGTACTTTTACCAGCACCATTAGGCCCCATGATGGCATGGACCTCACCTGGGTTCACTGTCATGTCTATACCGCGAAGAATTTCTTTGCCATCAACGCTGGCGTGTAAATTTTTAATTGTTAACATCTTCACTCTCTAAAATTTCTGAATATTGTTTCGCAGTTCTCTTATGGGTCTTAGCCCACGGAACCTTCTAATGACAAACCAAGTAAGTTTTGTGCTTCTACAGCGAATTCCATCGGTAATTCACGAATCACTTGTTTGCAAAAGCCATTCACAATCATTGACACCGCGTCCTCAGCGTCCAGACCACGCTGTTTACAATAAAACAACTGGTCTTCACTGATTTTTGAGGTAGACGCTTCATGCTCTACTTTTGCTGTCGGATTTTTCACTTCGATGTAAGGGAAAGTGTGGGCACCACAGGTGTCACTCATCAATAAAGAGTCACACTCGGTGTAATTACGCGCATTTTCCGCATTAGGCCCGACTCTTACCAATCCACGATAGGCGTTCTGCGAACGACCGGCAGAAATACCTTTTGAAATAATCGTTGAGCTGGTGTTCTTACCCAGGTGGATCATTTTGGTACCGGTATCGGCTTGCTGCATGTTGTTCGTCACAGCTACAGAATAAAATTCACCGACCGAATTATCCCCTTGTAAAACTACACTTGGATATTTCCAGGTAATAGCGGAACCCGTTTCTACTTGTGTCCAGGAAACTTTCGACGATTCACCACGACAGGCAGCACGCTTAGTGACAAAGTTGTAAATGCCGCCTTTGCCATTTTCATCGCCCGGATACCAGTTTTGAACCGTAGAATATTTGATCTCAGCCCGGTCCATCGCCACCAATTCAACCACCGCGGCATGAAGCTGATTTTCATCACGCATTGGCGCGGTACAGCCTTCCAGATAACTGACATAAGCGTCATCATCGGCAATGATTAATGTACGTTCAAACTGACCCGTATTGGCGGCATTGATACGGAAATAAGTAGATAGCTCCATTGGGCAACGTACGCCTTTAGGAATATAAACAAACGAGCCATCGGTAAAAACGGCTGAGTTCAGTGCCGCATAAAAATTGTCTTTGTGTGGAACCACACTGCCAATATATTTTTTTACCAATTCAGGATGCTCTTGGATAGCTTCTGAAATTGGCATAAATAGAATGCCTTGCTCAGCTAATTTGTCTTTAAACGTGTTTGAAACAGAGACACTATCAAATACTGCGTCGACAGCGACACCTGCCAGACGTGCTCGCTCATCCAGAGGCACACCCAGTTTTTCATAAGTTTTTAATAACTCGGGATCGACTTCATCCAGACTTTTTGGACCGTCTGTTTTTTTCTTGGGCGCTGAGTAATAACTGATGTCTTGATAGTCAATCTCAGGATAATGAACGTGTGCCCATTCCGGCGTATCCATGGTTAACCAATGACGATAGGCTTTCAATCGCCACTCCAGCATCCATTCAGGCTCATTCTTGATAAAAGAGATTTGTCTGATGACATCTTCATTCAAGCCTGGGGGCAGACTATCTACTTCGATGTCAGTAACAAATCCTGCTTTGTATTCTTTCTGCGTAATCGCTTCAAGTTGTTGACTTTGTTCAGTCATGGAACTCACCATCCTGTAAAGTTGTTTTATTCATCCCGTTATAAGATGAATAGAATCTAATCGGGCTGCCCGCGAGAGAAGACTGCGGGGCCAGCATGTCCGATAGTTTTACTTCGTCTAACGCATGGAAAACAGCGTCGTTAATTTTGGTCCAATTGGTTTGCACGGCACAGTGTGTTTCCTGATCACAGTGACTGTCTGTGCTTACGCATTCCGTCAACGCAATTGGCCCTTCTATCGCTGTGATGATTTCTGCAACGGTGATGTCATCGGGGTGACGACTTAGACTGTAGCCCCCCATAACGCCTCTTTCTGACTTTAATAAGCCTGAGTGAGACAATAACTTTAAAACTTTTCTAACCGTTGGCAGTGGTACTTTCACTGCTTCAGCAATAGCATGTGCACTATGTTGAACTTGCAGATTAGACGCAAAGTGACTCATCAGCACGATGCCATAATCTGTTAATTTTCCCATTCGCAACATTGGTGCACCTCCTAATTGGTACTATTATAGTATCAATTAGATTAATAACCAAGTGTTTTTCTCAGTTATTACCTCATTGGGGTCGTGAAAATATTGTAGATTTAGCGTATGGTTATGAACTTTCGTTCACAAACATTGTACTAAAATCGGCACGCACCTTATAAATACATTGAGAGCATTATATGAAATTAAAAACACTCGCTATTTTACCTTTACTATTTGGAGCAAACGTAATGGCTGCTGACAACGCCACAACATTAGACACAGATAAACAAAAAATTAGTTACATCTTTGGTATTCAAGTTGGTCAAAATATGATGCAAGAAGGTGTGGAACTGGATATCGAAGCTTTCAAAGCAGGTGTTGCCGATATGATGGCTGGCCAGCAACCTCAACTTGATCAAGCCACTGCAGAACAAGTTGTTCAAGCTTACCAAGCCCAAAAAGCGCAAGAGCTAGCTAAAGTCATGAATGAGAAACAAGCTCAAGCTAAAGCATTTATGGAAGAGAACGCTAAGAAAGATGACGTTGTCACAACAGATAGCGGTCTACAATACGAAGTCCTGAAAGAAGGTGATGGCGCGACGCCAACAGAAAATGACAAAGTCATTGCTAACTATAAAGGTACATTGATCGATGGTACCGTTTTCGATAGCTCATATGATCGTGGCGAACCTGCTACATTCCCAGTCAATGGTGTTATTCAAGGCTGGCAAGAAGCATTGAAAATGATGAAAGAAGGGTCTAAATGGCGCATCGTTGTTCCAGCTAACCTGGCCTACGGTCCACGTGGTGCAGGAAACTTAATCGGTCCTAATGAAACCTTGATTTTTGAAATTGAGTTGATTGCTATCACAAAATAATTGATGGTTAATTATAAAAAGAGCCGCCTAAAGGCGGCTTTTTTTATGTCTGTCTATCCAACATTTTTGTCAGCTTTTGCCAGTCAAAATAAGGACCAGGATCGGTTTTCCGCCCTGGGGCAATATGCTCGTGTCCTGTTATCTTTTCATGAGTCAGCATGGGGTAGGTCTTGCATAATGTCATTATGACTTCAGCGAGCGCCTCATATTGCAGGTGTTCAAATGGCATCTCATCACACCCTTCCAGTTCAATCCCTATTGTAAAGTCATTGCACCTCTCTCTACCTTGCCATTGGGAGACTCCCGCATGCCAAGCTCGCGCATGAAAAGGCACAAACTGGACAATATCCCCTGTCCTTCTAATCAGGAGATGGGATGAGACTTTTAAACCTTCTAGCTGCTGAAAATATGGGTGAGCCGAACAATCAAGCTTGTTAAGAAAAAGATCATCAATAAACGTGTCGCCAAACTCACCAGGCGGGAGGCTAATGTTGTGTATGACGATACCTGAAATATCGTTCTTATCCGGTCGCTCGTCATAATTTGGCGATAGTGTCATTATTGCGTTCTCAAGCAGCCCTGATTCTCTATTTATTTTCACTGATGTCACTCGTGGTATGGATACGATATTGGATTAATCTGGCAACACACGTTACCCTATTCTATTTAGCCTTTACCATATCGATATGACAATAGAAAATCCATTGCCCGCTGCATTTATCGCCTCTCAAGTTAAACTATCTTTACTTGAAGATATCGGACAAGAGGATTTAACGGCAAATCTTATTCCTGCTGACGCAGTTGCTACTGCGACATTAATCACTCGGGAAGATGCCACACTTTGCGGGATGCAATGGTTCAACAGTGTGTTTGAACAGCTGGATGCGTCAATTTCAATAAATTGGAAAGCACAGGATGGCGACAGAGTGAAAGCACACTCGGTCTTGTGTGAACTTCATGGACCAGCCAGAAGCCTACTGACTGGTGAACGCACTGCGATGAATTTTCTACAGACTCTATCAGCTACAGCAACGCTATCGTCTGTCTATGCAGACGCTGTTTCTGCTTTGCCCGTAAAAATATTGGATACGCGTAAAACCATTCCGGGGTGGCGTGTCGCTCAAAAATATGCCGTCAAATGTGGCGGCTGCTTTAATCATAGAGTGGGCCTCTATGATGGTATTCTCATCAAAGAAAATCATATTATGGCCGCAGGCTCAATAGAGCGTGCCGTTGATCAGGCAAAAGCTTTATCTGCTAATGTGCCTATTGAAGTCGAAGTAGAAAACTTAGCAGAACTAGAGCAAGCGCTAATGGCTGGTGCCGATATCATTCTATTAGATAACTTCACAATCGATGAATTAAAACAGGCTGTTGCACTGAATAAAGGCCAATCAGAACTCGAGGCTTCTGGTGGCATCACATTGAGTAATATCAGAAGCATCGCTGAAACAGGCGTAGATAGGATATCCGTTGGTGCGTTGACAAAAGATATCAAAGCCGTGGATCTTTCTATGCGTTTTTCTTGAATAAAAAAAACCGCAGTACCATTCAAACTAATGATGACTGCGGTTGAGAGTAAACCTTATTCTAAGCCGACTTGCCAAAGTTCCAGATTTTGTTCAATAACTTTCCCTGAAGCAGCGTCAATCTCAATTTTCATTTCTTTACCATCACGAGTGGCAATATCAAATTCATAGGTGGCTTTTCCGTCTTCTTCTATCTCGTATTCCACTTCCACGATTTCACCCGGATACATTTCCAAAGCAATGTCTCGAGCTTCCGCCTCACTGATTTTGGCGTGGGCTTTAAACTTAGGGTGGTTAGGATGATCAACTTCTTGCTCTACCTCTAACACCTTACCTGTTCTTACTGAGCATTCCACATCCCAGTCAGCCCCATCAATGCCACGAATATCAAACTCGTAAACATCTCTTTCATTTTCGACTTTCCTTTCCACTTTAATAACATGGCCAGGTTTAAGATCCGTCACTACTGATAAACACCGCTCAAAAAATTGAGTTGAATCTTCAGCGAGCAAGGTTCCAGAAAATGAAGACAAAATGAAGAGTACTAAAAATTTCATTCAATAATCCTGTATAAAAAAAAGGGGCTGATTTCAGCCCCTTTTTTCGTTCTGCTACATAGTTAACTTAAAGCCAACCCAACCTGCACGTGGTGCGCTGGTTCCTACAAAGTGAGGATCTTCATAGTCTTCAAGACCCGCTTCTTCTGGCTCACCATATAAACCAAAGGTGTTGTACTCACTGTCGAATAAGTTATCAACTTTCGCGAAGAATTGCAGATGCTCGTTTACTTTATAACGGCTATGCAGATTCACTACACGATAACCAGCGATTTCCTTGTCTACGTTTGCTTCATCACCACGATAGTGTTGGCTAGAATGGTATGACGCAGTCAGACCTGCAGAAAACTGTTGTGTGAACGCATAGTCAAGCCCTACTTTCAAGTTATGAGCAGGTATACTTGGTAGACGATCACCTTTAGAGACGTTATACAAATCCCCATCTCTCGAGTAGGTGAAGTTATCTTCAAACGTCGCACGAACATAACCATAGTTTGCTGACCAGCTTAACTTCTCATATTGACCTGCTAGGCCAAGTTCAATACCTGCACGAGCAGTCTTATCAATATTTCTAAAGTTACCTAAGCCCAAACGACCACTATCATCTTCAGATAGATTTTCATCTTCTGGGAAGAACAACAAGTCATCTTTCAACTCTGTGTAGTAGACATTGGCATACCAATCAAACAATTCTTGTTGACCACGCAGACCTGTTTCAATCGTTCTAGCAACAACATCATCCAATGGAGGATCTGCCAAGAACGCATTAGGATAAGCGCATGGTGACTCTGGCTCAGCACAAGTCAATTCGGTAGCAGTAGGCGCACGATTAGATTCGTTATAACTGACGTATGTTGTCATGTCCTCTGTCAGTTTATAAGTTAAACCAAGTGAGGGATTCAGGCGTTTAAAGGTGTGTGAATTGCCAGACTCATTCAAATCTTGAGCCCCTGCTTTACTTGAGCCTGAGATATCGACTTCAATCCAGTTGTAACGAGCACCTACTGTCAGTGCTAAACGTTCGCTTACTGAATGTGTATTAGTGAAAAAGAGGCTATATGTATTAGTATCGATGTTCCCATCTACTTGTGCATCTAGTAGATTTATACCAGTACCATCTGTACCTCTAGTATCAGTCAAATAAGCGATTTCAGAACTGGCACTGTAATCCACTATTGAACGATCAAAAGCTGCACCAACCGTCAGTTGGTTGTCACGACCAAAAAGCTGCTTGAATGATGTTGTTTGCACACCAAAACCCCAGCTATCTTGCTCAGTTTTACTACGGTTATTTAAACCGAGACCTTCGACTTCATCACCATCTACATCCACATCATAGCGCGGGTCAGCGAAGTCTGCGACGTTAATGGTGCCAGCGCTTGTGCGAATAGCGTCACCATCATCATCAACAAAATCACCACCACCATCAACTTCAAACTCACCACCATCACCATTAAATGAGTTGCGGTCACTTCTACGGTAGTATGTATTAGCTGCTAATAATGTTTCATCGTTAATCCAGTGAGAACCATTCAAAGTGAACATTCGCAATTTGTTTTGCGTATTATCTGGATGGGTAAAAACCGCTTCGCGGTCAGCAGCAACTAATTCGATCGGTGACGCACCGTTACCATTCAAATCACTATCTACGGCAGTAATACCGAAGTCTAATGTGGTGTCTTCATTTGCATAGCTCAGGTTAGTAAAAAACTGCTCTACACGTGAAGGTGAAAAGTCGCGCCATCCGTCTTCTTTGGTAATTGACCCAGTCACAAAGTAAGCAAAATTACCGTCACTACCACCACTTTCGATAGTGCCTGAATCACGGCCAAACGAACCAGTGTAAGCTTCTAAGCTATGACCGGGGTTGGTGAAACCGGTTTTTGTTTTGAGTGATAGTGCACCACCCAGTGTATTCAATCCAAACAGTGGGTTTGAACCTGGAATTAAGTTGGTGCTCGCAATGGCTGACTGAGGAATTAACTCAAAATTGACCGCATCACCAAATGGTTCGTTGACACGAACACCATCTACATAAACAGATAAACCTTGAGAGTTACCCACCAATGGTGAAGCCGTAAAACCACGAAACTGTAAATCGGGTTGGAAAGGATTATTTTGAGCTTGATTTAAACTAACACTGCCGAGCGTTTTATTCATGAAATCAGAAATATCTAATGACTGAACACGTTCAATATCTTCTTCTGTAGCTGTCTGAACATTAGCAGCCATTTGATCCTTTGGTAAGCCTACGCCATGTAGAGGGGTTGTCCCTACGACTTCTATGTCGCTTAATTTCACATCATCGTCAGCGGCAAAGCTCGCACTGGAAAACAGTGCAGAGGTTAGCATGACGCAAATCAGCTTTCTCTTTTGCGGAAATTGCATTACCTATACTCTCCTGAGTTATTTTTATGGTTGTAAAAACTCAATAACAGGAGCATATATAGTGCCAAGTTTGTAAATGGTTTTTTAACAAACACTTACAAATCTTAATAGCAGTGAAACCACGCATAAGCGGCTACAATAAACCAACCAGGGTGGCTGATATCAACCAGGTTTAAACCAAGACAGTTTGTCGTGTAGTTTCGTCACTTCACCGATGATAAGTAAGGTAGGTGCAATGGGTTTTTCACGTTCAGCAAGCATAGGTAGCTCAGCAATGGTGCTTAACCAGACTTTTTGGTTTTCAGTTGTACCTTGTTGAACCAGTGCTGCAGGCATATCGGCAGGCATGCCATGTTGCTGTAGTTGTTGACTCAATTGAGGTAAGCCAGCCAGTCCCATATAGACCACCACTGTTTGTCTTGGTTTTACTAAGACAGGCCAATTTAAATTTAATTCCCCTTCTTTCAATTGGCCAGTCACAAAAATACAACTTTGGGCATAATCGCGATGAGTCAATGGTATACCAGCATAGGAAGCACAGCCTGATGCAGCTGTGATTCCAGGTACCACCTGAAAAGGAATATTATGTTCAGCCAAGGTATCGATTTCTTCTCCACCGCGACCAAATATGAATGGGTCGCCGCCTTTTAAACGTAAAACACGTTTGCCTTGTTGGGCATGTTTGAGTAATAAATTATTGATTTCTTCCTGTCTAACGGCATGCCATGCTCGTTGCTTACCGACATAGACGAGTTCAGCCTCCTTACGAACCAAAGCCAAAATTTCTTTACTAACCAAGCGGTCATAAAAAACAATGTCGGCCTGTTGCATGAGTCTTAGTGCTTTAAACGTCAGTAATTCGGGATCACCAGGACCAGCCCCCACCAAGAATACTTCGCCAGTGTCAATCGTTTTCGCCTCATCAGCCAACTGTTGCTGAAGAATATGCTCAGCCACAGCTTCTCGACCCGCTAAAACATGGTCAGCGACAGGACCAGATAAAACGTTATCCCAAAACTGTCTGCGTTGACGAAGTTCACCAAACTTCTGTTTCACCGCATGACGATATTTCCCCATCAATTCGCCTAGCTTACTGTAGCCTGGTGGAATTAAGGTTTCTAAACGGGCACGCAAATTCCTAGCTAAAACCGGCGATTCACCACCACTGGATACCGCCACAATGATAGGAGAGCGATCTAATACCGAAGCAAAAATAAAGTCGCTATCATTAGGGTTATCAGTGAGGTTGGTTAAGATATTTTTCTTTTGAGCAACGTCATATACAGACTGATTAACCTTTTCGTCATTGGTTGCTGCAATTACCAAGCGTTGGTCACTGATATGAGCTGGAGTGAATACTGATTGAGTCCAACTAACCTCGCCTTGCTGCACAAGCGTATTCAACGCATCCGTCAGCTCAGGTGAGACAATGGTCACTTTGGCCTGAGCTTTTAAAAGTAGCTTCGTTTTTCGAGTGGCAACACTGCCTCCACCCACAACCAGGCAAGTTTGTTGTTTTAAATCTAAAAATATCGGTAAATAATCCATGAATTAATCTTTTAAAGGTAAGGCCAGCCCTTGTAAGACATAACCATTTTCCATATTTTGAACAATAGCCACCAATGACATATCAACTAATTTCCAGTTTTTGTCGATAGGAATCTGTGTTTTTAGCTCGGTTGTGCCATCTGTTTTTACCGGGTATGGCCCGAGCCAGGCTCTGACAAGATATTGATGATTAAACGTTGCACCAGCATTGTCGCCACCACGGATCTCACTGAGGACATTATTTTCAGTCAGCGCCAGATACACTTGACTGTGCTCTCTGTTTTCCTGATCTTGCACAGTCACTGTTGTATCCACTGATAAGCTAGTACCAGCAAGCTGTGCGTGTAATGCGATATCGGCTTCAGGCTCAAAGTCACTTACAAAATCAATGGCTTCAAGGCCATGTGCTCGCCAATCATGTAACACCTCTCCACTGATGAAGAATTCAGGTGTATAGACAGTTTGAAATAGATTTAATCTGGCAAGCTGTTTTTGTCTTTCCGTAAAAATCGGACTAGCAAAACGATCTACCCAGCCTTTTTTTTCATCCAGATAATCGACGTGGAAATTTAATACCACGATATCTTCGTTTGTCACACCTTTATCAGGCAGCTGTTTTACCCACTTTTCAGCTGCCGGACATAAACCGCAGCCTTCGGCTGTGAACAATTCCATCACAACCAGGTGCTTATTGCTTGTTTCAGCTTGCCAGTCTGAGGCAAGCAAAACAGGAGATGTAAATAAGCTAAACAAGGTCAGAAGTCGGCAGGCTTGTTTAAACATAAAGACCTCCATTTTATTTCTGTTGTGACGGGCTAAGTGGCTGGCTAAATCTTTCACTGCCATCTTCAATAATAGCGAGCTCTCTCAACACAGACGTCGCAAAACAACCTGCTGATAGAAAAAATGATACTTGCAGATGTGTATCAAACCATTGCCAGTTAAAGTCTGAAGGCAGTAGGCGTATAGCTCGACGTTCTTGCTTGAGCCCTTGTCGAGATAATGCCTGAAGCCAATCCTGCCAATCTGCCAAAATAGCCGTTTCTAATTGCTGGCAGTCATCCTGACTCAACAGATCGCCTTGCCCGACAAGTGGCCCAGTTGGGTGAATATCAAAACGAGCGAGGCGATCATGCAGTTGCATGTCGTCGTTATCGGATTGAAAACAACTGTGACTGCCATTTAACTGCATCACATCACCTTTTAACCATTGATTCCAGTTACTGTTTTTGACACGTCCACTTACGATTAAGTTGAACAACCACGAACGCGCAGCAGAGAGGTATAGACCTTTTTTGGTACGACTTTTAGGTTTTCTGCCTTGCTGGAACCATTGTTCAACAGCCTGTAAATTATTCATCTGGTGACCAAATCGCTGTTCACCAAAGTAATTGGGTACCCCGTCTTTTTGCACCTGACTAAGCGCCGACTCCAAACTTTGTTTATCACCTTCAACAACGGTCAAGTTCAGGGTGAACCGATTACCAGATAACACACCACGTTTTAATTTCTTATTATGGCGTGTGATTTGATTGATGGTTATGAAGTCAGACTCAAAGGCTGACCAATCTGGTTCAGTGACACCTTCAGTATTAACACTAAACCATTGCGTCGTGACAGCGTGTCGGTCTTTTAAACCCGCATAGCCAATCGCTACCTCTTCAACACCAGCAAACTGAGCTAACTGTTTGGCTAACCAATCAGTATTCGTATCGGTTTTGGTAATTTGTAACATCACATGAGGCCCTTGACCAGCCGGTTCAAAAGGCAATTGCTCTTCGACTCGAAAATCTTCAGGCGTCTGACGAATAAGGCAACGATGGTTTAACGCTGCTGTATTGACTCTGGCTAAGGCGGCAAAATCAAATGATGACAAGGTTAGTCGTCCATCGGCTTAATCAAGGCGACAGCATGAGTGGCTATCCCCTCTTTGCGACCCGCAAAACCTAACTTTTCAGTGGTAGTCGCTTTGATATTAATGGCAGTGATATCGGTTTGCATGTCGGCGGCTAACAATTCGCGCATTTGAGGGATAAAAGGCGCCATTTTGGGTGCTTGTGCAATAATCGTGGCATCAACATTACTCACAGACCATCCCCGTTTTACAAGATCGTCGATAACACGCCGCAATAAAATACGACTATCAATGCCTTTGAATGCCTCATCGTTATCAGGAAAGTGATGGCCGATGTCCCATAAGCCGGCAGCACCCAATAAAGCATCACAGATAGCATGAATCAGTACATCACCATCTGAATGCGCTTCAAGTCCATGCGTGTGTGGGATGGTCATACCGCCAATGATTAAAGGGGTGTCCTCAGTAAACCGATGAACGTCATAGCCATGTCCGATACGCATTAATTTTCTCCTGCCTGCTGGCGTAAATAAAGTGCTGCAAGTGCCAAGTCTTGTGGAAGTGTGATCTTTAGATTATCACTATGCCCTTCCACCATACGTGGCTGATGGCCAGCAAGTTCCACCGCGCTAGCTTCATCGGTAACGGCGAAAGACTGATCGGATGCCGACTCTAGTGCACGTGAAAGCATTGCTAAACGAAACATCTGTGGCGTCGCAGCACGCCAAAGACCTTGACGGCAAACAGTCTCTTTAATGACGTTATCTGCATCGACTCGTTTGACCGTATCTGATACGGGAATACCTAGAATGCCACCAACCGGATCTTGCGATAAGGTGGCTAACATACGATCAATATCTTCATGTCGTAAACAAGGTCTGGCCGCATCGTGAACCAATACCCAAGGATCGTCAGCTAGCCGTTGCCGTAAAACCTTTAACGCATTTGTTACCGAATCAGAACGATCTTTACCACCTGTCGCTGTCAGCAACTCACAAGGTAAGGTGAGTGATAAATCAGACCACCACGTATCATTTTCAGCTAAAGCAATCACAATGCCATCAATAGCCGGATGTGAAGCCAGACGCTCAAGTGTTAATTGCAATACTGGTTTATTATTAATCTCTAAATACTGCTTAGGAATATCAGCCTGCATACGACTGCCAATACCTGCAGCGGGCACAACGGCCCAAACAGCCTGTTTACTGCTCATCTGGTTTATCAATAATCTGGAAAAAGGTTTCGCCTGGTTTTACCATGCCCAGCTCACTACGAGCTCTTTCTTCGAGGGCATCAAGACCACTTTTTAAGTCTTGTACCTCAGCAGCAAGCACTTGATTTCGCTCTTTTAACTCAGCGTTATCAATGCGTTGCTTTTCTACAGCTTGGTGGAGGCGTAATAAGGAAGGAAGCCCGTCATGACTGAGCCATAATCGGTATTGAAGCAATACCAATATGACGGCTAACAAAATCATGACGGGTTTAGACATATCACCTAGGCTTGTTGGACGTTAAACGCCTTCATACCTGGGTAGCTGGCAGCATCACCTAATTCAGCTTCGATGCGAATCAGTTGGTTATATTTCGCAACGCGGTCTGAACGTGATAATGAACCTGTTTTGATTTGACCGGCATTGGTCGCCACAGCCAAATCAGCAATTGTCGTATCTTCTGTTTCACCACTACGGTGAGATACAACGGCGGTGTAACCATTGGCTTTCGCTAAGTTAATCGCATCCAATGTTTCAGACAAAGTACCAATTTGATTCACTTTGATAAGAATCGAGTTGGCGACGCCTTTATCGATACCTTCTTGCAGAATTTTCGGGTTAGTGACAAACAGGTCATCACCGACCAACTGTACTTTATCGCCAATTTTATCGGTCAACAATTTCCAGCCTTCCCAGTCATTTTCATCCATACCGTCTTCAATACTGATGATCGGATATTTATTCGACCAGTCTGCCAATAAATCGGCAAATTCTGCTGACGTTAATGAGCGATTTTCAGAAGCCAGCACATACATGCCATCTTTATAAAATTCTGAGCTGGCTGCATCTAAAGCCAACATAATATCTTTACCCGCTTCATAACCGGCGTTTTTAATGGCTTCCAGTATCACTTCAATCGCTGACTCATTAGATGGCAGATCCGGTGCAAAACCACCTTCATCACCGACAGCTGTATTCAAGCCACGGCTGTTCAGCACTTTTTTCAATTCATGGAAGACTTCAGCACCATAACGCACAGCTTCTGTCAGGCTGGATGCGCCGACAGGCATGATCATAAATTCTTGTAAATCGACGCTGTTATCAGCGTGTGAACCACCGTTGATGATGTTCATCATCGGTACTGGCATCACGGCTTTTTCTTCGGTTGACAGGTATTTGTATAAGGTTTTCTTCGCATCGGCGGCAGCAGCGCGGGCAGATGCCATCGAGATAGCTAATAAGGCATTAGCACCTAAACGGCTTTTGTTTTCGGTGCCATCTGTGGCAATCAATTTATTGTCTAAAGCACGTTGGTCGTTAGCGTCCATTCCCAGTACCGCCTCACGTAACTCACCGTTGACGGCTTCAACTGCTTTTAAAACACCTTTACCTAAGTAACGGCCTTTATCGTCGTCACGTAATTCAACGGCTTCACGTTCACCTGTTGAGGCACCAGATGGCACTGCTGCACGTCCAGATGCACCACTTTCCAGAATAACGTCAGCTTCAACCGTCGGATTACCACGTGAATCGATGATTTCTCTTGCTTTTACATCAATGATTTTGCTCAATGCTCTGCTCCCGTAATGTTTTTTTTGATATCGACTTATCGACCAGCTAACAGCTCGTCTTCGATAAAGTCTTGTTGTTTTACTGTTGCATCTATTGCTTGCAGCATTTCTAACAATGCTGTCATTTTATGTAATGGCCAGGAATTAGGTCCATCACTTAAGGCTTTTTCAGGCTCGGGGTGTGTTTCCATAAACACACCGGCAATGCCGGTTGCGACCGCTGCACGTGCCAGTACAGGCACAAATTCACGTTGACCACCAGAGGCACCGCCTTGTCCACCGGGCTGCTGTACGGAGTGTGTTGCGTCATAAACTACAGGACAGTCCATATTTCGCATGGTAGGTAAACCACGCATATCGGAGATCAGGGTGTTGTAACCAAATGAGGTGCCACGTTCACACAACATAATCTGTTGGTTACCGGTTGATTTGGCTTTGTCTGCGACGTGTTGCATATCCCAAGGTGCGAGAAACTGACCTTTTTTGATATTAACTGGCAGCCCCTGACTAGCCACATTGACAATAAAATTTGTTTGGCGACATAAGAACGCTGGTGTCTGCAACACATCTACCACGCTGGCAACTTCAGCTAGTGGCGTATCTTCATGCACATCCGTCAGTACGGGCAAATTAAATTCTTTTTTAACTTTTTCCAGAATCGCTAAACCGGCTTCTAAACCTGGTCCACGATAGCTCTTTGTCGAGGTACGATTGGCTTTATCAAAAGAGGACTTGTAGATAAATGGAATACCCAACTTGTCAGTGATTTCTTTCAACTGACCGGCTACATCCATGGTCATTTGCTCACTTTCAATAACGCAGGTACCGGCAATTAAAAATAAAGGCTGTCTACCACCCACTTCATGACCACATAATTG
Organism: Methylophaga sp.; assembly: GCA_002706095.1. GTDB lineage: Bacteria > Pseudomonadota > Gammaproteobacteria > Nitrosococcales > Methylophagaceae > Methylophaga > Methylophaga marina. Next base: position 348,232 of record PAJP01000005.1, read on the forward strand.
CATGGTATTACCCTCTATTCTTTTTGTTAGCTTTGGCGGCACTGATAAATCCTTCAAATAAAGGATGACCATGACGCGGTGTCGATGTGAATTCTGGATGGAACTGACAAGCTACAAACCATTGATGTTCTGGAATTTCAATCATTTCAGCCAAGGTTTCATCTTTTGACATACCAGAGAACACTAAACCCGCTTGTTCCAGTTTCTCTTTATAGTTGCTATTGAACTCGTAACGGTGACGATGACGTTCAACAATTTCTTGCTCACCATAAATTTTTTGAGCCAGACTGCCAGGTTTCAGTACACATGGATAACCACCAAGGCGCATGGTACCGCCAAGGTCAGAATCATGATCGCGTTGCTCAACGCTGCCGTCTTCTTTTTGCCATTCAGTAATCAGACCAATCACAGGATCAACCGTGTTTAAGTCAAACTCTGTACTGTAAGCTTCGGGCATACCGGCTTTATGACGTGCATACTCAATGACGGCAACCTGCATACCTAAACAAATACCCAGGTATGGAACATTATTTTCGCGGGCAAACTGCGCGGTTTGGATCATGCCTTCAACACCGCGCTCACCGAAGCCGCCCGGTACCAGAATCGCATCCATATCCTTGATGCAATCCGGCCCTTGCTGTTCAACCAGTTCCGAATCGACATAGTGCACATGCACTTTGGTTCTGGTATGGATACCAGCATGAATTAATGATTCAGACAATGATTTATAAGCTTCGGTCAGTTCCATGTACTTACCGACCATAGCAATATTCACTTCGCCTTCCGGTTTAGTCAGGTTGTTGTAGACCTGTTGCCATTGGCTTAAATCAGCCGGTTTAGCATCTAAACCTAATTGTTTCACGACAATGTCATCTAAGCCCTGACGGTGTAATTCCATTGGAATTTTATAGATGCTGTCCACATCCACACAAGACACCACATTATTCACTGCCACATTGGTGAATAACGCAATTTTCTTACGTTCAGATTCTGGCAGAGGACGATCCATCCGACATACCAACACATCCGGTTGAATACCAATGGTTCTGAGTTCTTTAACTGAGTGTTGTGTGGGTTTGGTTTTGATTTCGCCTGCTGATGCAATATATGGCACCAAAGTTAAATGCAGGAATAATGCACGTTCACGGCCCAATTCGGAGCCCATCTGACGAATGGTTTCAAGGAAAGGTAAAGATTCAATATCCCCAACTGTGCCACCAATCTCTATCAACGCCACATCGGCATCACCGGCACCTTCGAAAATACAGCGCTTGATTTCATCAGTAATGTGCGGAATAACCTGTACGGTATTGCCTAAATACTCGCCACGACGTTCTTTACGAATCACGTTCTCATAAATCTGTCCGGTCGTGTAGTTATTGCTGCGGGTCATATCCGCATCAATGAAACGCTCATAGTGACCGAGGTCAAGGTCAGTTTCTGCACCGTCTTCTGTGACAAAAACCTCACCGTGTTGAAGCGGGCTCATCGTGCCGGGATCAACGTTGATGTAAGGGTCAAGTTTTACCAACGTGACTTTCAGTCCACGTGCTTCAAGAATAGCAGCCAGTGACGCCGCGGCAATCCCCTTACCCAGGGAAGACACAACACCACCAGTGACGAAAATAAATTTAGTCATAATATGGAGAGTTCAATAAAAAACGACGCGGCCAGAATGGCTGCGCTCAAAATAGCGTATAAATTATCAGAATTGCCCTTCCCGCTCAATCTAAATCTGGTTGAAGATCACCAGCCAGATAAGGCAGCCAGCCTTTTTCACCAGTATCAGCCGCATAATGTTGAGCATAACCATAACCCACAACGGCGACTAACTCTGCTCCAACAAAAATCAGCGGAATAGTTGCGCGCTTCCAAGGTGGTACTGACCACTCCTGGAAAAGCTGTTTTAATGATTTATGTTGCGGATGTCCCCTAAGCCGGATTTTTTCCCCGCCCTGACGATAACGCATCATAAGATCACCATTGAGCACAGATGTTTTCAAACCATCACCGGAAGTCAACTGCCATTTGAGTGTGCAGTCGTCGGACAACTCAAGTTCTGCAGGGCCAGTGAAATTAATCTCTATTGGAGGGAGCTCTGAATCTGTAGAAGTCTGAAAATATAAATCATCTCGATAACGCCTGACTTCAGTATCTGCCCATCTCACCAGCGGGGCTTTATCATCAGCGGCATTGATCACGTCTTCGATAATACGCTGTAAAATCGCTGTAGACGGTAATACATACCCTGCTGTTTCAATCATAAACCGCAACAGGTTTCGTTGCCGCTCCAAGGGTAGTTGTTTCACGGCTGCGATAGATAAATGTCCATCGTGTTTCAACTGACACTGTTCTCGATCCTGTTCCGCCAATTGAGCTAATAACAGACTAGTCTCTTGGCAATGCTTTGCACTTCGACTAATAGTTTTTTCAATAGTGGGCCAACGCTGTTGCAAAAGCGGCCAAATTTCTTGGCGTAGATAATTGCGATTGATATCGATGTTTTGATTACTGGGATCATCAACCCAATGAAGCTGATGAAGTTCAGCATAATCAAGAATATCCTGCTTGGGCACATCTAACAGTGGTCGGATAATACTCATACCATGTGACTGACTTTCAGGCCACATAGCAGACAACCCTAATGGCCCTGCACCACGAAATAGCTGCAGTAAAAGCGTTTCAGCCTGATCATGCTGATGTTGGGCAGTGACCAGCACTTCATCTGGCAGTAATTCATCACTCAGAGCCTGATAGCGGGCTTTCCTGGCTGCGGCTTCCAAACCTAATTCATCGATATCCTGAACAGTGACATTAATATGACTAAATTCAATATCAAGTTTGCTGGCAACATCGGCACAATGCTTAGCCCACTGCTCCGCTGTATTATGTAAATCGTGGTTAATATGTACAGCACGAACTTGAGCAAGCTGTGGGTGTTGTGTGGTTGCTAATAGATGCAATAAGACATGAGAATCGACACCACCACTATAGGCAAGACAAACAGGTCGTCCTGCCGCCAGTGAAGTAATGTCAGTGATGATTTTTTGGGGATTTAATGACACCCCGTTTTTTATCCCTCAAAAGCGCCGTAATTCAGCAGCTTTTCCTGACGGCGTTTGATTAATTTATCAGCAGGGAGTTTTTCTAACTCTTTCAGTTTATTTTCAATGGCTTGTTTGACGCGTTTTGCCATTTCAGGCACGTTACGATGCGCACCGCCTAAAGGCTCAGCGACAACTTCATCGATCAGTTTCAATTCTTTCAGTCGTGAAGAAGTCACACCTAATGTGGCTGCGGCATCTGAGGCTTTTTCGGCACTCTTCCATAAAATAGATGCACAACCTTCAGGGGAAATCACCGAGTAAATACCGTATTCAAGCATCATCAGATGATCAGCAACACCTACAGCTAATGCGCCACCAGAACCACCTTCACCAATGACTGTACTGATAATGGGCGTTTTTAATTGTGCCATTTCAAACAGATTACGGGCAATCGCTTCACTTTGACCACGTTCTTCAGCACCGATGCCAGGATAAGCGCCAGGCGTGTCAATGAAGGTAATCACAGGCATGCCAAAGCGTTCTGCCATTTTCATCACACGCAATGCTTTACGATAACCTTCTGGTCTTGGCATACCAAAGTTTCTGGCGACTTTTTCTTTGGTGTCACGCCCTTTTTGATGGCCAATCGCCACAACAGGACGACCATTTAAACGACCGATCCCGGCGACCAAAGCCGCATCATCAGCGTACGTGCGATCACCGTGCAGTTCTTCGAAGTCTGTCAGAAGTAATTTAATGTAATCAAGGGTGTATGGGCGCTGTGGATGACGCGCCATTTGTGTGATTTGCCAGGGCGTTAATGAAGCGAAAATCGATTTTGTCAGACTTTCACTTTTTTCCTTTAACTTTTGAATCTCTTCAGTGATATTTAAATCACTGTCATTACTCATGTAGCGCAACTCATCAATTTTCGCTTCGAGCTCAGCGATGGGTTGTTCGTAGTCAAGGAAATTTAACTGCATCAGGATTACCTTAGATATTCAAAAATGGGTGAATTATACACATTAAGCCAGTGAGACACTTAGCTGAGAATTAATTCATCTGGTGTGTCTGACCCGGCACTGTCGTCACCAAGACGAATAGCCAGACTCAAATCATTACGCGAATCGGCATTCATTAATGCGTCTTCTTCTGTGATCTTACCACTGCGATACAGACCGAGCAGCGCCTGATCAAATGTAATGGTACCTTTTTCGTTACTGTCACGCATGGCATCTTTGATACTGCCAATTTCTCCTTTATTGATCAAATCTGAGATATATGGAGAATTCAGCATGACCTCAACGGCAGGTACACGCCCTGCATCCTTGGTTGGCAATAATCGTTGAGAAATAATGGCTCGCAAATTAAGCGATAAATCCATTAATAGCTGTCGGTGCAAAATTTCAGGGAAAAAGTTAATAATTCTGTCTAATGCCTGATTGGCGTTATTAGCGTGCAATGTCGCCAGACAGAGATGACCCGTTTCAGCATAGTTAATCGCGTGTTTCATTGTTTCCATATCACGGATTTCACCAATAAGAATGACGTCGGGCGCTTCACGCAAGGCATTTTTTAAGGCGTTTTCATAAGATAAAGTATCAATACCCACTTCACGCTGTTGCACGATTGAGCGTTCATGTTTGTGCACAAACTCCAGCGGATCTTCAATAGTGAGAATATGTGAACTGGAATTACGGTTGCGATGACCTATCATCGATGCCAGCGTGGTTGACTTGCCTGAACCTGTTGCCCCCACCACCAGAATCAGTCCACGTTTTTCCATGACCACATCACCGAGCACATCAGGCAAACCAATTTGTTCAAAGGTTGGAATGGAGGTTCTGATATAACGAATCACGATAGAACACTCGCCACGCTGACGGAAAATATTGACCCGGAAACGCCCCACGCCTTTCAGAGGAACAGCAAAGTTCATCTCAAGTGTGCTTTCAAATTCCTTTGCCTGCTCATCCGTCATCATCGAATAAGCCATTTCTTTCACATCACCGGGCGCTAATTTCTGGGTGCCAACCGGTCTGATGACGCCCTGAATTTTGATATGGGGTTCAGTGCCAGTGCAGAAAAACATATCTGAGGCATCCTTGTCTGCCATCAGTCTGAAATAAGGTGTCATATCCACTTTGCGGGTCCTCTTGCAACAATGCTCAGATAGTGTATTTATCCTACAACAATGCGAATGTGCATACTATTATGCGTTTCACGCTTTTCGAGTGCTCAATTTGTCATCGTAGCACGGTATCGAACGGTGACGTTTTGACTTTCCGGCAACATAGCTAACTGACTCATCAAAGTATCGCTGGGGGTAACCTGCCAGTCATCACCTAACATAATTACCGTGCTTGCCTGTTCGTTCTGATATAACAACTCCAGTGATAAAGCACCACCCTTGAAAGGCGTCAGCGTATTTTTCATTTGTTCTATCCACTGACTGACCTTGTCTTTATTATCAATATTAATCTGGAGAGAATGACCAAACGCTTCGCGCGCTCCAGTGATATCAAACACTTTTTCTGCTGTCGTGGCTAGGCCCCCAGTGAAGTTGTCCTGTCCGATTTTGCCTTGAATCACTACCAGCTTGTCAGGCTGAATAAAGCTCTGATATTGGTCATAAACATCGGCAAACACTCGCACTTCCAGACGACCACTCTGATCATCCAATGTGATAAAAGCCATACGGCCGCCATTTTTTGACTTCATGGTGCGAATCGCCACCACCAAGCCAGCGGTTAACACTGGCTTTTCATTACGCTGATACCCTTTAGATTCAGGCGCATCCAGTTCATTTATGCGTTTGGGGATGAATTCAGCCAATTCTTGTTGATAACGATCAATCGGATGACCACTCAGGTATAAACCCAGGGTGTCTTTTTCAGCCTGTAATAAATGTTCTTCTGCCCACTCCGCGGCCTGTTCCAGAGGTTCATCCTGACCGCTATCAACTTCCGGACTGAGTCCAAACAGATCATTCTGACCACTGTCTTTATTACGCCGGTGTTGATCGGCGATCTGCATCGCTTTTGTCAGGCTGGCCTCAATACTGGCGCGGTGTCCACCGAGAGAGTCCATGGCGCCCGCTTTCACAAGCGACTCCATCACCCGACGGTTAATCTTACGCATATCAACCCGGCGACAAAAATCATACAAAGAACTGAAGGTTTCGCCCTGTTCACGCTCAGATACAATACCGGCCAGGGCAGACTCACCCACGCCTTTAATTGCGCCTAAGCCATAACGAATCGTTCTTTCATCTTCCACGGTAAATTTGATTTTGCTGTGATTCACATCAGGTGGTAGCACCTTCAGTTTCATATCACGACACTCATCAATCAAGCCAACGACTTTATCCGTATTATCCATATCCGCAGATAAGACGGCTGCCATAAACGCGGCAGGATAATGGGCTTTTAACCAGGCGGTTTGATAAGCGACTAAGGCATAAGCCGCCGAATGAGATTTGTTAAAACCATACTCAGCGAATTTTTCCATCAAGTCGAAAATCGGTCCGGCTTCTTTTTCCTCAATGCCCCGTTTAGCTGCCCCTTCGAGGAACAATAAACGTTGTTTGGCCATTTCTTCCGGTTTTTTCTTACCCATTGCACGGCGCAACATATCGGCGCCACCCAGGCTATAGTTCGCCAGGATCTGGGCGATTTGCATAACCTGTTCCTGATAGACAATGACTCCATAGGTTGGCTTCAATACAGGCTCAAGATCGGGATGAGGGTAATCAACTTTTGCTCGACCATGTTTACGGTTAACAAAGTCATCTACCATGCCCGATTGCAATGGACCAGGACGGAATAACGCCACCAAGGCCACGATATCCTCAAAATTATCAGGTTGTAAGCGTTTAACCAGCTCTTTCATCCCACGCGATTCAAGCTGGAATACGGCGGTTGTTTCACAACGCTTCAATAAAGCGTAGGTTGGTTTATCGTCCAATGGTAGATTGGCAATATCGATTTTATCGGCGTCTTCTTTAGGTAGCAGCGTGCGGACGTTTTTCATTGCCCAGTCAATCACTGTCAGCGTTTTTAGGCCCAGAAAGTCAAACTTCACCAGACCGACACTCTCCACATCATCTTTATCAAACTGAGAGACAAGACCAGCACCATTGTGCTCACTATAAATTGGCGTGTACTCGGTCAATACTTTTGGCGCGATAACAACACCACCGGCATGTTTACCGACGTTTCTGGTTAAGCCCTCCAGCTGTAAAGCGAGGTCAATCAGGGTTTTGACTTCTTCCTCATTGTCATAACGCTCTTTCAGCAATGGCTCTTGTTCCATCGCTTTGCTGAGTGTCATCTTTAATTCAAACGGGACTAATTTTGCGAGCTGATCAACAAAGCCATAGGGATGACCTAATACACGGCCGACATCACGCAATACCGCTTTGGCTGCCATGGTCCCGAAGGTAATAATCTGTGATACGTGATCCCGACCATAATGTTGTGACACATATTCAATAACCCGGTCACGACCATCCATACAAAAGTCGACGTCAAAGTCGGGCAAAGAAACACGCTCAGGGTTAAGAAAACGTTCAAACAGCAAGTCATATTGCAAGGGATCAAGGTCGGTGATTTTTAAGGCATAAGCCACCAGAGAACCTGCACCCGAACCCCGTCCTGGCCCAACCGGCACATCATTATTCTTCGCCCACTGGATGAAGTCAGCAACGATCAAGAAGTAGCCTGGGAAGCCCATTTGGTTGATAACATCCAGCTCAATCTGCAAACGCTCTTCATAGCGTGCTTTATTCGCTTCTCTGTCGGCTTCGTCGGGGAACAATACTTCTAAGCGTTCAGCAAGGCCTTTGAAAGATTCTTCACTGAAAAACTGCTCAATGGTCATGTCCTCTGGTACTGGGAAGTCAGGCAGATAATGCTCACCCAGTGTCAGTTGCAGATTACAACGTTTGGCAATTTCAACCGTATTTTCTATTGCTTCAGGAATGTCATCAAATAAGGCGGTCATCTCTTCAGCACTTCGAAGATATTGATGCTCCGAGTAATTCCTTGGACGACGTGGGTCATCCAGCTGACGACCTTCATGAATACAGACTTTGGCTTCATGTGCTTCAAATTGATCAGGGGTTAAGAAACGCACATCGTTGGTCGCGACCACCGGTAAGTCTTTTTCTGCTGCTAAAGCTGTAGCTGCCCGGATAAACCGCTCTTCATCTTCTCGTCCGGTACGAATCAACTCCATGTATAAACGGTCAGGAAACAATGTCTGCCAGAAGTTAAGCTGCTGCTCAATTTCATCTTTCTGATGATTGAGTAAGGCTTTACCCAAAATACCTTCACGACCGCCAGATAAACAAATCAGTCCATCAGTTTGGCCTTGCAACCACTCAGCTTCCAGCATCGGTACACCGAGGTGCTGGCCTTCCATATAGGCTTTTGATAACAGGCGTGACAGATTGTGAAACCCATCCAGGTTCATACACAGCAACACAAACCGCGTGCTTTGCTTGGCGTCATTCGGATCACGCAAACGCAGATCGGCACCTAATATCGGTTTCACACCAGCCTGCATCGCCGCATTAAATAATTTCACCGCCGCGAATAAATTATGATGATCGGTGATCGCAATAGCAGGCATGCCTGCATCGGCCACTTGCTTGACCAAGGGTTTGACTCTGACTAAACCATCAACCAGTGAATAATCAGTATGCAAATGAAGATGGACAAACGATTTTGGCATTAATGTATTAAACCTATTTTCTGTGATTAATTTAGCGAGGGAACTCAACAGGGCCTGGAATTCTATCGCCCAGTGTCTGCCCTACAATCGACTCAGCTTCTGCATGGCCTTTGGCAAAGGCTTCTTCCTGACTCATCGCAGGGGAATAGGGTGACGCTTTTGGTACCCCATTCTGACCTCGTTTTAGATAAAGCGTTTGGGTTGGAAACGCAAACTCGATTTCCATTTGATGTGCCAATCTCAGAACATCCAGTAAAAAACGATGGCGTTCTCGAAGCTCGGTGTTCCAGTCCGGTGTCGCCCAAAACACATACAAGAGAATATCTAATGAAGCGGCACCATAATCGTTAAAGTAGACTTGGTAGAGGTCTTTACGCATATAGGGATGCAACTGAATAATGCGTCGAATACCCTCACAAAAACCTTCAATTTTTTCTGGTGGCGTATCGTAGGTGACTGCTAATTTTGTCAGCATACGACGATAACGACGCGCGCCCATATTATCAATTTTGGTGGTGGTTAATATGGAATTAGGCATGGTGACTAATGAGTTATAAAAGGTACGGATTCGTGTACTACGAAAACCAACTTCCTCCACCATTCCTTCGATATCACCGATGACAACCCAGTCACCGATATGAAAGGGACGATCCATCAGCACAGTTAAGGAACCAAAGAAATTACCCAATAAATCTTTAGCGGCCAATGCAAAGGCTAAACCACCGAGACCAAGACCTGCTAATAAACTAGTGACATCAATATTCAGATTATCGGCGGCAAATACGATTCCCATCACGACCACAAATACTTTCATACTCTTCGTGATCATGGGCACTAATAAGTCATCGTACTTGGTCTGCGTTCTACTGACGCGGGCAGTCCAATAGGCATTAAAAATATCGACAAGTCTGAACGCACTCCAAATGCCTGAGATTGACACTAACAGTTTCACCGCCACCAGCAAAATCAACAGTGCCGTATCAGGTAAACCCAGTAAATTCAGACCTGACCACCACATCAGAGCCATGGCCATTAAACCTAGGGGACGCAGTACATCATCATCTAATTCTGTGTATAAGGCATGTTTCTGTTTACGGCGTTTGATATGCAGTTTTAATAAAAATGCCAGAGATTTGTCTGCAATAGATCCGATAACAATAATCAGAAATAAGCCAATCCATTGCCAATATTCTAATAAGAAACCAGTCCTCAGAAATTCCGGTATATCTGATCGTAATCTGACACTGACGGGTAATGACACTTTTGCTGAAGACTTTTCAACCAGCTCTTTGTTGTGACTGAGTTCATTGAAAATATCAGGAATGGCTTCAATAGATTCTGGACTGAATAACCAATCACCTTGCTCATCAAGCTTAAGCACAATATTGCCATTATCTGTTCTTAGATAGGTATATTGCTTGCCTTTCGGATTTTCAGGAATCTCACTGACTTTTGGCGTCTTGGCGATCTGAATAATATTGTATAGCAGGCGTGCCGTTTCGCGACCACGCTCCGTTCGTATAAGCGGACTGACATTGGATAAATCAAAGGTCGAAACAGCGTGTTCGATCGCACTATTATCCCCTTCAGCCACTTTATCCATCGCTTTGATGAAGTGTTTTACCGTGATTCGGGGCTGAGTCAGATTAAGCTTCTCAACCGTGATATCAACAGATTTTTCCTGGCTCGATGAACTCTGCATGCCGACAATAGCGGCAGGATTAATTCCGCCGCCGGCATGGACTGACAAGCTCCATATCATCAAAAAGAAAAACAACGACCTCGTTATCATGTGAGATTTAACTCCATCTCAGGATCAGGTGCGTAATCCATCACGGTTTGCACAGCCTGTTTCCATTCGGCACTTTGTTGTAATTCATGACGAGGCGTCGAATGCCGACCATGCAGGCGCATCAAACGTGCGTTTCTCAACGGATCAGTCGCGACTTTCAGGCCATCAATTACCTGCTCAACACTACCGGGATTATTACATACCAGCACCATATCACAGCCGGCAGATAACGCTGCTTCGGCTCTTTCCAGAGGGCCTCCCATAATAGCAGCCCCTTCCATGCTCAGATCATCGCTCAAAATGGCACCCTGAAACTGTAGTTTACCGCGTAGCATGTCCTGCAACCAAAACGGTGAAAAACAGGCCGGTAGTTTGTCATTATTTTCGTAAACAATATGTGCAGGCATAATGCCTGCCAGCTCAGTTTGACATAAACGGGTAAATGGCAACATATCGGCCTGCAGCATATCTTCCAGATGACGGCTATCAACAGGCAAGCCAAGATGTGAGTCGACTTCTACTGCGCCATGACCTGGAAAATGTTTTCCTACCGCCGACATCCAGGCGCGTTTCATACCCTGAATATAAGCACGAGCGATGTCCGTTACCGCTAACGGATCACGATGAAAGGCACGATCGCCAATCACCTGACTAACGCCATAATCTAAGTCCAGTACAGGTGCAAAACTGAAATCAACACCAACCGATCTTAATTCTGCAGCCATTAACCAGCCGGTTTGCTCTGCTCTTTCCAGCGTCAATTTTGGATGCTGATGATATTCCTTACCTATGGCAGCCACAGGTGGTAAACGACTAAAGCCCTTTCTGAAACGCTGGACACGACCGCCTTCGTGGTCGACAGAAATCAGCAGATGCGGTTGTCTCAGCTGATGGATGTCGTCACATAAACGGGTAATTTGCTCGACTGATTCAAAATTACGACTAAATAAAATTACCCCGCCGACCAGGGGATGTTTAAGCATTTCTTTTTCTGTTTCGCTCAGTTCAGTGCCGAGCAAATCGACCATCAAGGGGCCTAATGCCATAGTGATTTAACCTTATTCGTGGATCCAGACTTTAAGACCAGGGTGAACCTGATCAAACAACGTCACTACGTCCTGATTACGCATACGCACACACCCATGAGAGAGCGCCTCCCCCATCGGTAACTCATCAGGACAACCATGGATATAAATATAACGGCGCATTGTATCAACATTTCCCAGTCGGTTTTTACCGACTTCCATGCCGCTGAGCCAAAGAATTCGAGTCAGGATCCAGTCACGATTGGGAAGTTGCGCTTTTAAGGCTGCATTGAAAATTTCAGCCGTAGGACGACGCCCGACAAAAACACTATTGATGGGCTGATTATCGCCAATTTTTGCACGGATCAGATGCCAGCCACGCGGTGTACAACCACTGCCATTCTGCTCACCGGGACCATTTAGCGCTGTAGAAACAGGCGCTTCAAACAAGACTTTATCAGCCTGACGCAGCCAGCAATGTTGCTGTGTCAGTGATATATCCAGCCAGGCTTCATTATCTTTAATCACATCAGAGTTCATCATTCTTTGGCAGAGACTGATTGTTCATTATGCGATAACAACTGGGGATCATCTTCTTCCTCTATGGCTTCAACAATCATGGTAAGCGGTTCAGTTTCGTAATCACGTTCAATCGTTTCCAATTGTGGCAATGATTTGCTGACTTTCGTTGATAACTGACCAAAGCGATCCACTTTGCCGTATAAGCCCTGCTTTCCTGCCACACCTTTGATGACCTGATTATATTGATTACTAACTGTGCCCAAAGTATTGCCCAATTTTTGTAATCGTTCAGCGACAATCGCCACCTGATTGTAAATATCCCCTGCTTTTTCGCTGATTTCCCGAGCTTCAGCATTACTACGTTCCATCATCCACAAATTAGAGACCGTTCTCAAAATCGGTATTAACGTGGTGTGAGACACCAGTACAATGCTTTTTTTATAGCCATACTCAAACAAATCCTTGTTATTTTTTAATGCCTCAATATACGCAGGCTCAATTGGCATAAACATCAACACAAAGCTGGGACTTCGCATGCCGACCACATTGGTGTAATCCTTTGAAGCCAAATCATCAATATGTTTACGCACCGCTCTGACATGATCCGCCATCGCCAAGCTGTATGATTCTGGTGTGTCTGCTGACACCGCACGGTCATAAGCGTTAAGGGAGACCTTACTATCAATAATGATGTGTTTATTATCTGGCAGTTTAATCAAATAATCCGTTTGTTTCTGTTTGCCTTCAGCATCTTTAAATGCTGTCTGTACTTCAAAATGGGCATCTTCAATTAAGCCGCTCATTTCCAGAGTCCGTCTTAGTTGTGCTTCACCCCAGGCACCACGTTGCTGAGAGTCGCCTTTTAAAGCGGAAGTCAGGTTATGGGCGTCTTCACTCATTTTCAGGCCAATATCCAATACTTTTTTAATTTCAGCATTCAGATTAGTATTGCCCTTGATTGACGCATCATGCACTTCGTTAATCCGTTTCTGGAACCCTTCAATCTGCTCACGAAAAGGTTTCAGCAGCACATCAATGCTCGACTTACTGGTATCGGTGAATGTTTTGCCTTTTTCTTCAAAAATCTTGTTTGCCAGATTCTCAAACTCTTTAGTCATTGATTGTTTGGTATCTGCCAGCTGCGCCATTTGCTCTTTGAAATGTTCTTCCCTTCTCTCTAAAGTCGTTTTTAACTCGGTATGTTGATTGGAGAGTGACTGATAAGCTTGCTGTAAGTCCTGAAACGCCTCTATTTGCTGTTGCAGCTCAGCTTTTTTATCCGTGAATTGCTGTTGTAAAGACTGGTAATTAGCCTGTGCTGTTTCCGATTGTTTTTCAGCCTGATGTAACTGCTGTTTTGTCTGTTCCAATGTTTGATTGAGTTGAAGAATCTGTTGCTTCTGTTCATCCAAAGCAGTCGTTAATCGTGACTCAGTAGCCAATGCCGCTTGCAGTTGTTGTTCTTGTCCACTCTGACTGAGCTCTAAGGCGTGTATGTGGTTTTGTAGTTCGGCTGTTTTGCGGCTATGACGTAAAGCAAATACTAAATAAGCTAATGCAGCAGAAACCACAACAACAATTGCCAGTAAACCAATAAGTTGATCAGGCGACAGACTTTCTAACATAGTGATTCCTGCAATATAGAGATGGTGCTATCAGCCTGATACGTGCAGGCTGAACAAGCTCTACAAGATAACAAAGCCAGATAATAATTGCGATATTCGCGCTAGGGTTTATGTGTCGCTTGATACACGCCCAGCACAGTTAACCATCGGCTTAGTACCAATGGTAAAAAAGCGAGTAACGCTATCGACAAAAAAAGATCATGATGAGATTGCTTCGGTACACGCTCTTCCACAATTAGAGGCTGTGATTGCTGTTTGTGGATTTCATCAATGGCTTTAGAAAACTCATCCAGTGAGCCTGCTTCAAAAGCCTCGTAAGGTACGCCCAGTTTTTTAAAGGCTCTGTGCAATTTCCGTTCTGGCATATCAATCCAGAGCAGACTGTCATTATCGCTGGCGTCCAACGTCATGCCTTTCATTGATCGTAGGTAAATCCAATATAAATTCAGACGCATCTTTTTAAAAACATGGTGCAGGTATGCTGTCTGCTCGGCAGAAAAAACTTGGCCACCATCGGAAATGAGTAAAATATTTCGTGATCCACGGTAAGGCTCATCTTTGTACATATTCACAGCCAAACTCAGCGCTTTGAAAATATCCGTTTGAGATAAACCTTTACCGAGTCCACCAGCATTGATCGTCGCCAGAACGGCTTCTTTGTTGTAGGTAAGCTTCAATATTTCAGTTGATTTGGTGCTAAAAAAAACATAACCAAAACGGTCATCTGGACGGCGCTTCACAAACTCAGCAAGATAATCCCTTGAAACTTCGCGTTTGCTTCTACTAATCACAGTGTCCCTTCGAAGGGTATTCCATGGCGGCCTAGCAAATTGATCATCCATACTGCGGCTACGGTCTAACAGAATGACAAACTCCGCTCCCTGGCGAGTACGTTCAACCACTTGTTCAGGAATGTAAGGATTCGCCAGAGCCAGAAATAGAAAAATAATAGCAACGGATGCTGACAATTTGCTAAGCCATGACAGTATTAAAGACAATGAGTCTCTAGGAATAAACCCTTGCCAAACAACCGTTTTAGTCGTGTTCAGAAACAGCCAGGGTAACAAGGCCAGGGGCAGAAAGTAGAAAAAAACAGGATGAGCCCAATTGAACTCAGTCATAACATCCTGCCAGGCGCAGCCATACAAAAGATCTGAAAATCGTCAGACTAAAATGACAATCCCTGTCAAACATAACTCACTCCATGTGTTAGTCGTCTGTTCGTACAAACCACCTATAGGGTAGAAACACCAACAAAATTAAAAACAAGGCTGCACCAGCAAACCAGGCATATAAATCATAATCGATGGTTTGCTCACGGGTGTTAGACTCATCTCGGATAGTATCGACTAGATCCACCGGGTCATTTGGTGATGAGACAAAGGCAAATCCTACCCGATTCGCTAAGGTAGCCAAGTGAGATTTTTTCTGTGAGGACAGGTGTTCACTTCTGGGTTTATTCACATTGACATCCCTATCAGCTCGCATTGAAGCAAACACATCTTCATGCATCACCTCATTGATTCCCCATACGCCTTCAATCACACCTTTGTCATTTGTTTTAGGGATAGGAAGAAGCTCCTCACCACCAATCCCGACTAAGATTCCGTGAATCTCACCTGGCTTACCAGCAAACTTAGGAAATAAGGTGGGATTAATCGGGGGAGATTCATGCCCGTCTGTCAACATCACAATGGTCGGTCTGGGATCAATCTCTTTAGCCTGACGAATAGCGGTATAGACCGCTTTTGATACTTCACTGGAACGGGCCCAGGCCATATAAGGATTGACCTGCTCAAGCATCTGTATCAAATCATGATAAGACCCACAGACTTCAACCGGGTTCATCAAAATTAAACTTCTGGATTCGCTGAAAATAGCCAATCCCGCATGAGCACCACATGGCATTTCTAATAACGTTCTGCGCGTAAACTCTTTGGCCCACGCTAAGCGACTGACGTTCTCCCCGTCTAATTCAGCGTCTTTCACATTCATGCTGTCGGTGATATCGATGACAAAGATGGCATCCATGATTTTGACATCTCGCTTGACCAGCGGGAACCATAAAGCAGCCACAACAAATATAAACGCCGTCAGCATCACAATGGCTGTTAGCAATATACGTTTTTGGTAACTCACTCTCATGGAAGATCTACCTTGAACGCTTTACTCTCAATTGAACGCTGGCTGCTGATCACATTCTTTTCATAGTTAGGGTTAACAGCCGGATCTTCAGGTACCGCTCTCAATGCCACTTCCAGGTTATAGCGTGCATCCCAGAGATTGGGATCTATCGCTAAAGCACGTCGAAAATCCTGTTTAGCTAATTCGATTAAGGGTAACTGACGGGCATCAGCTTCCGTCATCTCCAGCGCTGCGCGTAAATTAATATTACCGCGATTGTAAAAAGCCAAAGGCATCAATTCACCCGAAGCATTACCCAAAGCAATAGTGAGCTGATCCAAGGCCAATTCATGCTGTTCCTGCTTCTCAAAATCAGCCGCTTTAGCAAAATGTGCACGAGCATCGTCTGGTACATCATCACTGGCCGAGGGTGAAGTAATGTATTGCTCAACCTGTATTTCTTGCCACAATTGCATGGCTAAATAGATAACCGAAGCGGTGCTGGCCAAAATCAATACAATCAACGAAAAACGTAGTGTTTGTAATTTCTTATTCATGGGCTTTTTTTACTCCCCACCATGTATATAAATGTGAACTTGCCAATAACAACATGGCTAACATCGCCAACCAGAGAAAGACATCTTCTTTAGGTTCGTGTGGCAGTGTTTCTTCCACAATCAGTGTTTGATAATGTTGGCGATCAATTTCAGATAAGGCATCTGCAAAGCTTTCTAATGAGCCAGCTTCAAATGCACGATAAGGCACACCTATCGATTTAAAGAACGTATGTAATTTCCGTTCAGGAATGTCGACCCACAACAAATTGTCATTTTCGCTGGCTTCGAGTGTCATTTCCTGTCTGGATTTAAGATATATCCAGTAAATCGTGAGATTCATCTCACGATAAGTGCTGGCAATCTCTTCTTTAGCTTCATCTGTTAATAATTGCCCACCATCAGACACCAACAAGACAATTCGGGAACCACGATAAGGCTGGTCTTCAAACATTTTGGCACTGCTGATTAATGCCTCAGCCATATTGGTGTCTGATAAGCCTTTACCCAGAGCATTAGCATTAATCGTTGCTAAAACAGCTTCTTTGTCATAGGTCAACGGTAAAAGATTAATAGCTTTGGTACTGAAAAAGACGAAGCCAAATCGGTCATCAGGACGATTTTTGACAAACTCCGTTAAATACTCCCGAGCCACATTACGTTTTGAATTATCGCCCCCTACACTGACTGCTGCAGCTTGTGCTTTGACAGCAAAAGGATCATCCATACTTCGGCTGCGATCTAATAACAACACGATCTCCGCACCTTCACCAATTCGCTCTCTTTTCTGCTCAGGTAAACTGGGTGAGGCTAATGCCAGGATAAGGCAAGCTATGACGAGAGAAGCCAAGCTTTTCAGGGTAAGATTAATTACACGTGATAAAGGATCGACGGGAACCAGATTCACCCAGGCGACGGTTTTATCCAGATTGTGATTAAACCAGGGTAATAATGCCAGCGGCAATAAAAACAAAAGCCAGGCATGATCCCATTCCAAACCGGCTAGCATCATGCCATTTTCTCCTTAGCACGACATTTTTTTGCCAGTTCAAAAGAGGCGGAGAATGGTGCTTGTTCCACTGGCTCACGGCTAAAGAAGTGGCTGGCTGACTGCTGGTAAAAGTGTTCAATCTCGTCGGCCAGCGGTTCCAACCAAGGGCATTTCTGCCACAGTACTGACAGATCATTTTTAACAAGCACACGACCTGCGCTGCGATTAAATGCATGGTGCAATTGACGACTGGCTTCATCGGCATTTTTGCGCCCCAGAAAACGCATTTTATTTAACTCAAATACGGCTGTCGCAAATGGCAAACGATGACGTGGCCGTAAACCAAAGTGCCAAGCCAACCAGATTAAGATAGCGACAAATAAAACAGCTATGGCAATCCACAACTCAGTCAGAAGCTGTTGATGACTTTGAGGCGGTAACACAGCATCGGCACGTGGCTGATATTGACTACCATCCGCATTCGATAAAAATGAACCCAGCTCCAGTGTAGTCGCAGGCACCTTTAAGAACTCTCCTGCTTCTGTGCGAAGTTCTATTTCTGGTGTTTGCACTTCCCGAGTCTGTGCTGGCACATTAATTATCTGAAACGTTAATGTCATCACCGTCCCTTCTGACTGGCGCTTTAACAACTGCAGCCAAGGGCCATAACGTTTTTCGACTTGTGGCAGTGAGTGGGCTTCTAAGTGACTGCTATCTACGGGTAAATGAATGGTTGCCTGGATCTGGTCACCGACCAGTAATCCCCAGCTACGATCAAAACGAATAGTGACATCTTCCGCAAAGGCGTTTGCTGTCACCAGCGTAAATAAAAACAGAGCAAATAATCGCATTGTCTGTATTCCTATGAGTTTTTCATGGCGTAAAAATATTCGGTCAACTGTTGTGGCGTCACATCGCCCTCAACATAGAGTGGTCTTATGCGATAACGCATAAAACACGCTGAGAGTTGAGAAAAATGGTCATCCATTTGTTGTTGCCAACGCTTTTTAATACTTGGCCGCATCCAGACGCTGTGCCGCTGACCTGTCTCAGCATCACGTGTTTCTGCCCATCCCGCATGCGAAGGAAAGTGATCGACATCGTCATGCCGCCATACAATCGGGATGACCGTATATTGCGACAATTTGCGTAAACTTTGCTCCAACAAGCTCAGATCAAAACAAAAATCGGAAGCCAAAAAGACCATGGCACGTTTACTGTTAATCAGATCGGTGGCATGTGTTAAGCCCGCCGCCCCAGGTGCTTTTGGTTTAGCCGCATCCATCAGACGCTCAGCCGCAAATGCCGGCATGCTACGTTGCGTAGTGGGCATAATCGTCATGTCTTGACGCCATTCACTATCAAACGCCGTCATAGCAAACTTATCGCCAATACCAATTGCACTGTGTGCGATCATATGAGCCAGTTTTGCCAGTCGTTGATGATTCACACTGGAAACCGTCATGGATTGACTGATATCAGACATTAGCCACAACGTGATGGATGAACGTTGTTGATAACGTTTTACCAACCAGCGTTGTTGGCCTTGCTGAGTCACATCAGCGGCTTGATGACGCAAACTGGCACGTATATCCAGACGACGAGGGTCAGGATAATCAAACAAATCGGCAAAGCCCGCAAACCGATCGCCACTGCCTAACGCTGTACCGCTATGCGCGCCTGGCACATGACTAAACACCTTATCGGGAAAACGATAAACAAACTCCTGCTGAGGCAGGTTTCTGATAGCCATACAGATTAAGGCGTCGCGATATGATCGCGAAGAGCTCGAACAAATTGCGGCATAATTTGTTCGCGTCGACCTTCATACACTGGAGAAAGGAAGACACGGTGTGTCATGGAAGGTAATAAAACGGTATGTATATCATCTGGTAATACATGATCACGCCCATCCAACCAGGCAGCCACTTTTGCGGCTCTTACCATGGCTGACATACCACGTACACTGGCACCGGCCACCACCAGGTCTTCCACATAGATATCAGGCATTTCGATACCTAATTCATGCGGCGTCCAGCTGGCATCCCATAAACGAACCACGTAATTTTCAATTTCAGGTGATACAAAAATACTACGTTGAATATCATGATCCAGAGCATTTAATTGCTGATAGTCCAGTAAGGGTTCACCAATCGTGTTCAGCAGCTGATCCACATCATGAAACGCAGGATCGAAAATAAGTTGGCGACGAATCGCGTCATCAGTCGGGCGGCTGATATTTATCTCAAATAAGAAACGGTCACGAGCGGCGGCACTAAGTTCAAATGTTTCTTCTTTTTCTACCGCATTGCGATCGGCAAACACCACCATATGGGGGAAACGATATTCTTTACCAAATGCTTCAACACTGCGCTCAGCCATGGCACGAAGTAATAATGACTGCACCTGAGGTCTGGCACGGTTAATTTCGTTAAAGAAGAAAACGGCTGTTTCTGCACCATGATTAATCAATGGGCCAGGATCAATGACCGGTTTACCTTCTGCATTCACCCAAGCACTATAGAGCAGGTCATTCGGCATTAAGTCGACGCTACCCTCAATACGCCCAAAAGCACCACCCAGCGCTTTTGAAAACGTACGTAGTAAGGTGGTTTTACCTACACCTACACCACCTTCCAGCAGCACATGACCCCGTGCGTGTAAGGCAATCAAAATCAATCTAACTGCTTCTTTTTGACCAACGACAACTTGATTGACGACATTTTCTAACGCCAGCGCTTGTTCTCTCGCTGTCTGTAAAAGCTGAGATTCAGCCATTTTCTCTCCCCTTATTGGTTTTTTTATTTCATCACTCTAGCCAGTCCATTGACATAAAATCATATGTATCAACAAATAATCTTATGACGCTATCATTTCAGACCGCTTTATGAGTTTGCAATCCACACTGACCTACCGGATGAATAGTGCTCAGTTGATGAATCATATTAGAACTTTATCCTAATCTGCGTTCAGCCGAAATATGCCTAGTGTCATCGGGCAAATTTCCCGACACAATAAACAGCGCTTTGCAGATGTCTGGATTACTCCTAGACTAGCTTCATGTTTGTATCAGTGAAAAACGGATGAATCTACAACTCCAACTCTTCGTGCGAATTTTGATTATTGCGGTGATCTGCATCGTCAGCAGTGCATGGTATGTGTTGTATCAAACCAATCAACAAGCACTCAATGAAGCAGAGGCGACGGCGAGCAGGATTGAGCACCAAATCCGACAACAATTGCTACAAATGTTTCAACGTTATGACTTTACACAATCTTTTCCGGATATTGGTCTATGGAACAAAATTGATAGTGTTCCCGGTTCATGCACGCAATTTTTATCCCGAACACAAAGTCGGCAACGCAGTTTATGTAATGCCACTCAGGCATCAAATAAGGATTACCCGATTTGGTTCGGGCATTTTTATACACAATTTTTTAACCCAGGCGTGGAAGTAAAACGGTCGGTCAATTTCAATGCGATAAAGTACGGGACAATACTGGTGACATTGAATGTCGATATTGAAACAGCACGCGCCTGGCATAACTTACAAGCTGCGCTTGGCGTACTTGTAGTCACCATCATGGCTCTATGTTGCCTGGTTTTTATCACCATTAATCGCATGCTAAAACCCGCGAAAGATATTGTCGCTGGCCTCGAAAAAATGCGAGCCGGAGACTTAGCAATACGTCTACCGGACTTTGATATCGCTGAATGGAAACGTACCAGTCATGCCATCAATGCCTTAGTCAGTACCCAACAAAATATCATGGCGGAAAACAAACAACTCTCGATCAAGATTATGAATACCCAGGAAGAAGAGCATCGCTACATTTCCAGAGAGTTACATGATGAGTTTGGTCAATGCCTGGCCGGTATCAATGCCGTCACCACATCGGCATCACAGTCGGCTAAAAATACCTGTCCGGAAATAGTGGAGGAGCTAAATTCTATTCGTCACATTACCGGGCATATGATGAGTGCGCTTCGCGATCTGTTGACGCGATTACGCCCCGCAGAGCTAGATGAACTCGGACTGGAAACCAGCTTGAAACAGTTGATAAAAAGCTGGAATCAACGCAGCTCAGGCAAAACGCATTACAGCTTATCTCTTGTCGGTAATATGGATGAACTCGCCGAAACCTTGGCGGTACATATTTACCGAATTGTGCAGGAATGTCTGACAAATATCGCGAAACATGCCAGTGCAGAGCACGCTGAGGTCAATATCAATATTCAGAAAGAGAACGCCCTATCACTCATCATAAAAGATGATGGTGTGGCTGATTTGAGTGCTTTTTCTAGCAGTAATGGCTTGGGGCTACTCGGCATCCATGAACGGGTTGCAGCACTCGGCGGTGATCTCAGTCTGGACACACAAATTAATGGCGGACTGGTGGTAACCATCATTCTACCAATGACTCAAAAAGCGGAAGCCTGACGATGAATAACTCTATACGAATCATGTTAGTGGATGACCATGCGATTGTCAGGGAAGGTTACCGGGCTTTATTGCAAAAACAAGTGAACTTTGAAGTTATTGCCGAAGCCTGTGATGGCGCAGAGGCATACACTCTCTATAAATCACATAAGCCAGATGTGGTGGTGATGGATATATCCCTTCCGGGCCAAAGTGGTCTAAAAGCCATTGAACGTATTCGCCAATTTGATAATCAGGCGAAAGTGCTTGTGTTTAGTATGCATCAAAATCCGAGTTTTGCGATTCAAGCCACACGAGCGGGAGCACTTGGCTACATTACTAAAAGCAGTGATCCTGAAGTACTGATTAGAGCGATCGCCCAGATAAGTGAGAACAAACATACCTTAAGCGCTGATATTGCACAGGCGCTGGCGATGGAGAAACTGGGCCAAGAACAGTCTGCCATTGATGAGTTGACGGTTAGAGAGTTTGAGATTTTACGCCTGTTGTTAGAAGCCAAATCGAGCCAAGACATTGCCGATCTGTTGAATATCAGTCCCAAGACCGTGGCTAATTCCCATTACATTATCAAAAAGAAACTCGGCGTGAATAGCGATATTGAGTTAACTCGGTTGGCGATTAAAATGAACCTCGTCAACCTCTTGGATTTGGTTGACGAGGCCAAGTAATCAAGAACGACGTTTAGCGTTTCCGCACTAGCGTGTGTATTGATAAATAAAGGGCTCACTGCCATCAATGAAATACAGGCATTGAAAACTATCTTCTTTGATATTGATCATGTCGCAGACAAGTGTTTCTTTCTGAACATCCTGTTGCCACTCATCCTGACATGAATCACGATACTTTGGTGCTGATGTATCAGTTAGCGTTAAGGTTCTGCCCTTCCGCTGCCATTGATACTGGGTTTGATATAAATCACAACTCGCCTTCTGGCTGGTTTCTTTATAGCTACCTGTGCCATCTTCATTCCACTGTTCAGCACCATCCTCTACCCATTGGCATGTCTCATCTAGATAAGCCGTATGCCACTGGCCGGTAATATCAAAATTGTCGTTAGTTGCTTCGGGTTTATTCAGCGTAATTAAACTATCAATGCCTACGCCCTTGTCATTCACCATACTTCGATAACTCAATTGCATTTCCATTCGACGCAATGTGTCTAATGCAGAATACACCTCCATACAGCTTTCCATATTTGTGCCGGGTATCGCACTAAAATCCGTATTTTCCATGAGGTCTACCAACTTTATATAGTTGATGCTAGAGCTGAAACCTAAAGCGTTTGGCGTCAATTCTTCTGATTCAATAGCGCTTATGGCTTGTTGGCTTTTTTCTCCGCTATACACAACGACATGCGATCCTTTGATGGCTGCAAAAGTTGGGATATCGATAGGTAAAGGGAGATTCAGCGGCACCTCGGTACCATCCGCCGGAATACGGATATTCGCCAGTTCTGGCACAAGCTGAAGCAGAGACAAAATGCCAGTTGGATTGCTTGTTTCCAAACTTAGTAAAAAGTCGATAGACAACGGCTTGGCTGCATCTGTATCAATATGCAAATCAAACAAGGAAAGTCCTAAGCCTTTTATACCTTGAGCCATTCCAGTGACTGCGCCCAGTACCATCGGGCTCATTTGTTTTGATTTGACTTGCGCTTGTTGTAAATCTGGACAACTAAACTCGGCATTGGCAAATTCAGTCCATAATTTTGTCACGCCGGGCGTCAGTTGATCCATATCCAGCGCTACAGCCATGCTTGAGATTTTATCTTCTGCATCAACAACATGATCTGGGATGTGTCCTTGCATGCTTTGCAGAACATTAAGCACTAATGGATGACGTACCTCTAATAACGCACTGACTTTAGCTATGAGCTGATTATCTTTGACTTCGATATCGTTATATCCCATCAACAGACGAGGTACCTGACTAATCAATTTTAAAGTATCTGCCTGACAGATTTGCATATCAGGATCATTCATCATTTTTTGAGCCAGAGGCGTATCTGAAAAATAGCGTTTGAAATCATTTGATGCTCTGGAATTATCAGCAACGAAAAGCCCATTCATTAATTTTTCAATATCCAGCATGAAAACTAAATCATTGGTGTATTGCTGTTGCTCACGAATATTGGCTAGATCTTCCTCGAAAGAGACGGGAACGGGTGTTTGTGCAAGACGCTCAGCAGTATCCGTTTCTGTATCTTTATCTGTAATCAGGGTGAATACAGCAGAAGATTCTGTTGTCGCCAAAACCAATTGCAGATTTTTTTTGTCCACCACCCAACTCAATACAGATTGTTTACCCAGCGTTTTTTCCTGGAAACTAATCCCAGCTTCTTCTGACAGGTTTTTAAACAATGTGACTAACTTTGCCTGATCGACGATGGGCATATTTATGACTGGCACCAGGCCATGTAAATAGGTTGCATAATCGCCTTCAGAAGCCAGACCAAAATAATCGACAAACGCTTGGTAGCTACCATCCGTTTTTTGGCTGTAGTCTGAGAATAAAGCGGTTAAAAATCTTGCCGCGGGTGTATTAGATACTGACAGTTCAGATTGAATGTCGTCCAATAAACGAGTTTCTGTGGGGGAAAAACCAAAAACAGGGGAATCGGCTAAAAAAACAGCGAGGGATTTATCAAGCGTGCCACCCATGTAAAATGCCGTATCAGCAGGCACATACTGCAAAAGCGCTGATGTTTTTGTTTCCTCTTGTTTGTATTGCCATACGACAAGCCCAGCAATAACGATAAGGACTAGTACTAAAACTGCTTTTTTCATCACACTTCCCTGTTCGGTTCAAATCAAGCTCCACATGGTGCTATAAAAAAATGACAAATAAAAATCGTTTTTGCAAAAACGTTAAGTACTTTGCAAAAAAAAGACCTACTGACTTTCATCAGTAGGTCTTCATTCAGTTAATAATAAAGGTGTGAGGGGTTAAGCCGCTTCACTTTTACCATCAAAATCATTACGAATCAGATAGTCAAAGGCTCCCAGTGCTGCACGAGCGCCATCTCCCATTGCCATAATAATTTGTTTATATGGGATAGTAGTGACATCACCTGCGGCAAACACACCCGGCAAAGATGTTTGGCCATGATTATCGATTTCTATCTCACCAAATTTACTCAGTTCGATAGTGCCTTTTAACCAATCGGTGTTTGGCAACAGACCAATCTGAACAAACACAGCATTCAATTCAACCGTGTGCTGTTGTTCAGTGGCTCTGTCCATGTAAATCAGCCCATTGACTTTGCCATCATCTCCTGTGATTTCAGTTGTTTGGGCACCCGTGATGACCTTAACATTATCCAAAGAGAACAGTTTTTTCTGTAACACCGCATCGGCACGTAACTCACCGTTAAATTCAATCAATGTCACATGACCGACAATACCCGCCAAATCAATCGCAGCTTCAACACCCGAGTTACCGCCACCAATGACCGCAACAGGTTTACCTTTAAATAAGGGCCCATCACAGTGAGGGCAATAAGCGACGCCATGACCACGGTATTCTTTTTCACCTGGCACACCCAGCTCACGCCAGCGAGCACCGGTAGCGAGAATCACCGTCTTACTTGAAAGCGTTGCACCACTCTCCAGTTCAACATCGATCATCTTGCCATTCTTTTTCAGACTGCTTGCACGTTGAAGATTCATCACGTCTACCTCATATTGTTTGACGTGTTCTTCTAATGCAGCAACCAATTTTGGTCCTTCTGTTTCTTTGACAGAAATAAAGTTTTCAATCGCCATGGTATCCATGACCTGACCACCAAAGCGTTCAGCCACAATACCGGTACGAATACCTTTGCGTGAGGCATAGATAGAGGCAGAAGCACCCGCTGGACCACCACCAATAATCAACACATCAAAATCTTCTTTTGCGCTGATTTTTTCAGCTTCACGCTTCACTGCACCTGTATCCAGTTTGGCGATGATTTCAGGCAGGCTCATACGGCCTGAGCCAAAATTCTCACCATTCAGGTAGACCGTTGGTACCGCCATGATTTTTCGCTGGTCCACCTCTTCCTGATATAACGCACCATCGATCATGGTATGCGAAATATTCGGATTATGAACGGCCATTACGTTTAATGCCTGAACGACTTCCGGGCAGTTTTGGCATGAAAGTGAGATATACGTTTCAAAATGGTATTCCCCTTCCAGCCCTTTAATCTGGTCGATCACTTCCTGATCGAGTTTGGTTGGATGCCCACCGACATGTAGCAGAGCCAACACCAGCGATGTAAATTCGTGCCCCATGGGAATACCGGCAAAACGAATTTTTTCTTGTCCATCGGGCTGTTTGATCTGAAATGACGGCTTACGTGAATCGCTGTCAGCATCATCAGTAAAGGTGATGTCACCTGACATATCAGCGATTTCTTGCAATAAATCGCGCATTTCAGTCGCTTTAGCACTGTCATCTAGAGCCGCAATCAATTCAATTGGGCGTTTGATGTTTTGCAGATAACCTTTCAGTTGTCCGGCGATATTTGCATCCAACATAATAATTTACCTTAATCAAAAATAATTTTAGTGACACTGCCCGGGCATTTGCCCGGACAGGTCGATATAGCCTGATTAGATTTTGCCAACCAAGTCTAATGATGGAGACAGAGTCTCTTCACCTGGCTGCCAAGAAGCAGGGCAGACTTCACCATCATGTGTTGCAACATATTGTGCTGCTTGCACACGGCGAACTAAGTCTTTAGCGTTACGACCAATACCCAGATCGTTAATTTCAGCGGCTTTAATCACACCTTCTGGGTTAACGATAAATGTACCGCGAAGTGCCAGACCTTCTTCTTCAATCATCACTTCAAAGTTGCGGCTGATAACACCAGTTGGATCACCAATCATTGGGAACTTAATTTTTTGGATGGTTTCTGATGCATCGTGCCATGCTTTGTGAGTGAAGTGTGTATCAGTTGATACTGAGTAAACTTCAACACCCATTTCTTGCAGTTGAGCATAGTGGTCTGCAACATCACCTAGTTCTGTTGGACAAACGAAAGTGAAGTCAGCTGGGTAAAAAACGAAAACAGACCATTTGCCTTTCAGATCATCGCTTGAAACTTCGATGAATTCGCCATTGTGATAAGCATTCGCCTTAAACGGTTTGATTTCTGTATTAATCAGTGTAGACATTATTTGCTCCTTAAATTTTGCATTAGTGTCGTAAGTGACAGTTCGCATTGTAGTCGAGGCACATAAATAGGTACAACGACTTAATTCTATTAGTATGATTGATAAAAACGATTAACCAATCGGAAAAATAAAAAAAGCCCTTGAAGTCAAACTCCAAGGGCTTTTTTATTATTATTTATCAATCTTAACGATTGCAAATATACATGGTTACTTCGAAGCCGAAACGCATATCTGAGTATTCTGGTTTAGTCCACATAATCAATTCCTCTTAATTTAAGACGTTATTTCTAGGGAAAACAACGTAGGTATAGACTATCTAAACTGACAAAATGTCACATCAGGGTCTTGCTTGATTCATCTCAGGATTATTCTTATTAAAATAAACGGGATTATTCAGCGAGACATGAAACTAGCGCTCAGTAGAATTCAACGCGTTTAATATATGACCAATCGCATCGCACAACAATTGAAGGTCAGCAGTATCAATAATGTAAGGTGGCATGATATAAATCATGGTTCTGAACGGCCTGATCCACACACCCTGCTCGACAATAAAGCCTGGTAACCAGTCCATCGCATCATCAAGTGGTTTCTTTAGCTCAACGACACCAATGGCCCCTTTTACCCTGACATCCTTAACTAATTCATGATCACGATATTTAGTCAGCTCGGTATTCAAACTATTTTCAATGGTGGATACCTGCGTTTGCCAGTCACTCTCCAGTAACAAATCAATACTGGCAGCTGCCACGCGACAAGCCAGTGGATTCGCCATAAAAGTGGGACCATGCATCAATACACCCGAACCATCTGCAGCAATACCATCAGCCACCTGCTGATTACACATCACCGCTGCCAGCGTCATATACCCACCGGTAAGGGCTTTACCCATGCAAATAATATCTGGCACGATGCCAGCCTGCTCGTAAGCAAACAGTGATCCGGTTCGCCCAAAACCAGTGGCAATTTCATCAAAAATCAATAGGATATGATATTCGTCACATAAGGCGCGTATTTGACGAAGGTACTCAGTGCAATAGATGCGCATACCGCCGGCCCCTTGAACCAAAGGCTCGACGATGACAGCAGCTAATTCGTGGTGATGTTTTTCCACCAAATGTTTGAAATCTTCGATATAGCTGTCCAGCCAATCAGCATCATCTCGACACTCAGGTGCAGCAGCAAATAAATGCGTCGGCAGCACTTTTTCAAACATCTTATGCATGCCATTAACAGGATCACAGACTGACATTGCGCCAAACGTATCGCCGTGATAACCATTTCTGAATGTGAGCAAGCGATGTTTTTCAGGTTTATTCTGAGCAAACCAGTATTGAATAGCCATCTTAATAGCCACTTCAACAGAGACTGAACCTGAATCGGCTAAAAATACATACTGCAAACTGTCATCGGTTATCTCTACCAGCTTTCTGGCAAGATTGACTGCTGGTTCATGCGTTAAACCGCCAAACATGACATGCGACATCGTATCAATCTGCTGATGTGCAGCCTCATTAAGCTTTGGGTGATTATAACCATGAATAGCTGACCACCAAGATGACATACCATCAACCACTTCACGACCATCAGCCAGAGTTAATCTAACGCCTTTTGCTGATGTCACCTCATGTAATAACGGTGGGTTTGACACGCTGGTATAAGGGTGCCAGATGTGGGCGGCATCAAATTCAAGATTACTTAGTTTTGTCATGTCTGTTTTACATAGTCTTAGAGCTGGCTCACCGTTTTTAATTCAGAGAGCTAAAAACAAGAATGCCCGCATTGAGCGGGCACTTTTGAGAAATAGTGTTTCGTTTATTTAGTGACACTGAAGCTCTCACCACAGCCACATTCAGAAACCACATTAGGATTTCGGAATTTAAAACTCTGATTCAAGCCTTCGCGAACAAAGTCGAGTTCCATACCATCGAGAATTGGCATAGCGTCTTCGTTAATAACCACTTTGACATCACCATGCTCAACCACCACATCGTCAGCGGCCACTTCATCTGCATAGTCAAGCGCATAGCTATAACCTGAACAGCCACTTTTGACGACGCCAATTCTTAAGCCGACACCCGATGCACGTTTTGTCATCATATCTCTGACACGATTAATGGCAGATTCAGTCAATGTAATCATATTTTCACCTGTAACATTCAGTGATTAAGACCATAAATAATTGAGAACGTTTGATTCTGATTGAAGAATATCAAAGGCGTCTTAATTAGATTCACTCATTTAGATCTGTAAAAGTGATAAGTCGAAAGTTTGGGGCAAAGAGCAAACTAGAGCATATCAAATGCGATAACTTTTTCGCCGTTTCTACTCTTTTCAAAGTTAGACACGACTTGTGCCAGAGTGATGCCATCAAGATATACACGAATCTGATCACTTAAGCTTTGCCAAAGCTCATGGCTTAAACACTGCTCATGACCGTGACAATTTTGTCGACCTTCGCATTGTGTGCTATCGACCTTCTCGTCAACTGCCGATATGACATCTAACACCGTTATGGTATCTGCTGCACGACTTAAACGATATCCGCCCCCGGGACCACGAGAGCTGCTCACAAGACCTTGCTTTCTCAACCGTGCGAATAACTGCTCCAGATAAGAGAGAGAAATACCTTGTCTTTCTGAAATATCTGCCAGAGTTATTGCGCCTACGCCATAGTTCAGACTGAGGTCAAGCATGGCGGTCACAGCATAGCGACCTTTAGTGGTTAAACGCATTCTTACAAATCCAGAATAAACTTAATCGTCTAAAGTTTACATGCCTGACTATTTTAGTCAACTTTTATTCTCTTCGTTGTCCTTGTAGATATCACACCCTTCTAAATCCGGCATTTCAACGTCAGGTAATTCCCCCCCCAGACGGTGGATAGTTTTGCACATCACATCAACGCGCTTATCCATAGCGTGAACATGCTGAATCAGTCCATGAATGGCCGAAGCCACCGGATCCATGGTTTTACTTGAGGTACCGTAGGCATCAAAACCAACCGACTGTGCTAGTTTCTGACGTTGTTTTTCGTCTTCACTCAAGTTGGTTTTCACTACCCTGCCCGGCACGCCCACAACGGTATCACCTGAGGCGACATCCTTAACAACAACGGCATTGGAACCTATACGGGCACCATCATGAAGCGTAATGGGACCAAGTACTTTTGCACCGGCACCAACAACAATATTATTTCCAAGCGTAGGATGGCGTTTCCCCTCTTTCCAAGATGTGCCACCCAAGGTGACACCATGATAAAGCGTCACATCATCGCCGATTTCTGCGGTCTCACCAATGACGACCCCCATACCGTGATCAATAAAAAAACGGCGGCCAATCTTAGCGCCGGGGTGAATTTCAATACCGGTAAACCAACGTGAAATGGAAGAAATGAACTTGGCGAGCCATTTCCAGTTTGAACGCCACAACCAATGACTTAGACGGTGAAACTGCAGCGCATGTACGCCGGGATAAGTGGTGACAATTTCAAATACATTCCGTGCTGCCGGATCGCGATCAAAGACACAAGAAATATCTTCTTTGATGCGTTCCCAACGGCTTATTTTTTCTGTCATTCTTTCCTCGCTTTGGTTTCTGCTGCACGCAAAATACCATGCATAATCTGTAATTCGTTTCGATCCATATCCGCTCTGTTAAATAGTCGGCGTATACGTCGTAACAGGTTACGTGGGTTTTCAGGATCCAGAAAACCGATGGTCGTCAACGAACGTTCAAAATGATCATATAAATGAGCTAAATCTTCTGAAGTTATCGCCTCACGCTCTTCACCAATACGACCAAAATCAATATTAGGCTGGAAACTCATTCTGAGTTCATAAGCGACGACCTGGACTGCCGCAGCCAGGTTTAGAGAACTATAATCTGGATTAGCAGGAATATTGACTAAATACTGACATCGATCGATTTCATCATTGGATAAGCCAGAATGTTCACGACCAAACACAATAGCTATATGTGTATCATCATCGAACTTTTCAAGTTGCGTCACTGCTTCACGCGGGTTCATTACTGGCATATGCAAGTGACGTAAACGGGCACTCATCGCAAAAGCATAGTGACAGCCTGCCAATGCATCATCGAGACTATCATGTACCACCGCACGGTGTAAGACATCATCCGCACCGGATGCACGTGTTGTTGCTTCAGCACTTGGGTAAATTTTAGGCGAGACAAGATGTAGATTTGTGATCCCCATCGTTTTCATTGCCCTGGCTGCCGCACCGATATTACCGGGATGCGTTGTACCGACAAGCACAAAACGAACATTATCCAGCGACTTCATTAGTATTCCTTGTTATAAACATGGCATCACCGTAACTAAAAAACCGGTAACGCTGTTGGATGGCATGTTGGTATGCCTCCAGAATGTGTTTTTTACCTGCAAAGGCTGAGACCAGCATTAACAGTGTGGATTCAGAAAGGTGAAAATTCGTTACCATGGCATCTACGCTTCTAAATTGATAACCCGGATAGATGAAAATATCCGTTTCTCCTTGATAAGCAGTAATCTCACCGTTGATGGATGCTGACTCTAACGCTCTGACACTGGTAGTGCCGACAGCGATAACTCGTCCACCACGTGCTCTGGTTGCTTTTACTTGTTCTGCCACTTTATCACTGACGTCAATGACTTCTTTATGCATCTGATGAGAACGCACATCATCTACTCTGACCGGCTGAAATGTACCAGCGCCAACATGTAACGTAAGCTCAGCTGTTTCAATTCCTGCTTCACGAATTTTATTCAATAAGGCTTCATCAAAATGTAGACCCGCTGTAGGTGCAGCCACGGCTCCAACATTCCTGGCATAAACCGTCTGATAACGATCTAAATCCGCTTTATCCACTTCCCTTTCAATATAAGGGGGTAATGGTAATCGTCCATACTGATCAAGCGCATCTATCACAGAATGAATATCGTGAAACTTCAACTCAAATAAAGCATCATGCCGCCCGAGAACTTCCGCATCAAGCACACCTTCAAGTTGCAAATGACGACCAGCTGCTGGCGATTTGCTACTTCTTATATGGGCCAGTACCCGAGTTTCATCAAGCACCCGCTCTATCAGCACTTCAACTTTACCACCACTATCTTTGACGCCAAAAAGGCGAGCGGGAATCACTTTTGTATTGTTAAAAACCAACAAATCATCAGGCTTGAGTAATGATAGAAGATCGGTAAATTGGAGATCCTGGCGCTGACCGCTATTCCCTTCCAGAAACAATAATCGACTGGCAGTTCGGTTCTCTGAGGGGTATTGGGCGATTAGCTCTTCGGGCAAATCAAATTGGAAGTCACTCGTTTTCATGGGCGCGATCATAGCAAAATGTCTATCAAAACAGCATTTAAATCATCTATGACGTCCAGCTCCAGCGAGAATAACGTTCGCTTTAGCTATTACTATCAATTAGTTAGATTTTTCAGTTAAGAACAAATGAAAATCACCCTTCCAATACTCAGGGGCAGACGTTATAATTTCGCGCTTAGGTTGCCGGGGTGGCGGAACTGGTAGACGCGCCGGATTCAAAATCCGGTTTCTTCGGAAGTGCGAGTTCGATTCTCGCCCTCGGTACCAACCTAACTCTTCTCTGCATCAATCAACTATCCCTATAAATATCTATATACCATTCCCTATAGAATGAACGTAAATTGTTGATTTATTTTCTGTGGCTCTAATTGATCTATTTTCAGTGGCTCTATTAGCACAAGCCCGACTTCACTCTATATGCACTCCCAGGCTATTTGTATGCATTAATCCCAGTATGGCTTGATGATGGGTGGCAAACACCCACTTGGATGACATCAGGGGTGTAATGTTTGTTGTAAGTGGGGATCTGCCATTGAAAAAAAAGCGGGTATCCAAAAGCAACAATTGAAGCCGAGGAGAGTAAGAGAGAGGTGTAACTGATACCCGCGATTCAGAAAATATAGCAATGAATTATGACTATTTTATGAATCGAAGAAAATTATTACCCAGCGATGTGTGGTCCCATGCTTTTTATAGTTCGGCGATTCTCTACTTTTATCACTTAACGTTAAGTGATGTAACCACCTCTCTCCCCTTTCAAATAATTCAGCCCATTTCCATCTGAAAAGCTTTGTTCTACATCCTAGGCAGTCTGTTTTTCGAGTAATCTTTTTATCAAAGCAAAAGACACCGGTTTTTCTTCTATCATCGCGCTAGCAGGTAGCGTGACTTCTTTGCCTAATGCTGATTTATCTTGTGTTGTCACGATAATGATTTTGGCGTGCTTGGTTTCTTTATTTTTACTTATGGCATCGACTAGATGTGCCACATTCATATCATCCATTTCCCAATCGACAATGATGAGGTTGGGTTTATAGCGGCCTGTCAAAATGAGGGCATCAAATCCATTGTCTGTCACATGAATATTGGTCGGCAGCCCTTCCTGCCACTGTAGTAATTGTGATTCGTATAACCTCAATAGTTCGCTGTCTTTATCAACAAGTAACACCGTTAATTCAGCATGACTGTTCAGTGTTGATTTGCTGGGTATTGCTAATTCTTGAGGGATCGGTTTGCCTAGTTTTTCTGCCAGACGAATCACTTCATCTTCAGAAATTCGTCGGTGGCCACCCAGTGTTTTTACAACATTAATCAATCCTTGATTTGCCCATAGCTGGATTGTTCTTGCTGTCACGCCGAGTAACTTAGCGAGTTGAGTAGTAGTAAACAATCTTTTTTCCATATCAGTCACACCATATTATGTTGTGTACAATAGTTTACACTAATTTATTCTTTTTTTGATTTTACGCTTAGATGACAAGGATAAGTAAAATTAGTTATGAATTTGAAAGCATTGGCTCCTCTATTGTACTAATATGAAATAAATTAGACTTTGCTCGAAGAGGATTCATTATGGATACAAGTTCTCATTCCTTAGAAAACTTATTTCTCCAATTAGGGTTGGATAATAGCCCGGCCGCGATGGATGAATTTATTGTTGAGCATAAACTGCCTCCAGAAAAAACGATTGAGGCTGCGGAATTCTGGACAGCCTCACAGAGGGCGTTCATCCAAGAATGTCTCTCAGAAGATTCTGACTGGGCAGAAGTTGTCGATCAGCTCAATGTGTTACTACATGAATAACTAACGGATTGAGCGATAGGTTTCAGTACGATCACGTTTGGTGAGTACTATTTGCCAAAGTTGGCCTTGTCGTGATTTAAAAAAGCCAGCGCAACTCATCAAATAATATTTCCACATACGGTAGAAACGTTGGTCATATTTTTCAGACAGTATTGGCCAGGCGGCCTCAAACCTATCCCACCATGCCAGTAATGTCAGCGCGTAGTCTTGTCCAAAATTATGCCAATCTTCTATCACCATGCGTTTATTTAATACATCAGCAATCTGCTCAGCTGATGGCAGCTTGCCATTTCTAAAAATATATTTATCAATCCAGGGGTCAACCCGATGAATGGTTTTATATATACCGATAGTATGCAAAAGGAATAAACCTTCTTTTTTTAATAAACGATTCACGGTATCGAAATAGATCGGATAATTTTTTTCGCCCACATGTTCAAACATGCCGACCGAGACTATTTTGTCGAACTCACCCTCTAGATCACGATAATCTGTAAGACGAATTTCTACGGGTAATCCTTTACAGCGTTGCTGAGCGAGTTTTTGTTGCTCTTGAGATATCGTTATCCCCAATACTTCAACGCCATAATGTTCAGCCGCATGCCGTGCCAGACCACCCCAGCCACAACCAATTTCCAATAACTTTTCGCCAGGTTTGAGTTGAAGTTTTTTGCAGATCAGATCTAATTTATCCAGCTGAGCTTGTTCCAGCGTATCGGCTTTTTGCCAGAAACCACATGAGTAACTCATCGTCGAGTCGAGCATGGCCTCAAATACATCATTACCGATGTCGTAGTGTTGTTCACCCACCTGATAGGCACGTTTTACAGTTTGTAGATTAAAAAAGCGATGTCTAAGACTTTGAAGAATCAGAGCAAACTTACCCACGCCCACAAGGTGTTCTTCAATATTAGCGCGCATGATGCGATAAAAAAGCTCATCCATTCGCTCACAGTCCCAGAGACCATCCATGTAGCTTTCCCCGAAGCCTAATGAACCTTTCGTTAAAATCTGAGAGTAAACATCACGATGGTGAACTTGAATATCCCAAGGATTGCTGCCGTTAAAACGAACATCACACTGTTTGGCTAGCTCACGTAAAACTGCAGGCGGAGACAAAGAAGCCTGACTGGATGTTGATGAATTATAGATGTCATCACGATTATCATACTGCTCGAATCTAGCCATGCTTTTCCCTACCTCCAGAGAGTGAGCCTGAATAAATTAAAGAATTTGATTAATCTGTAAATTACTTATTTAGACAATATATTACAAGCCGTGTAATTACGTACAGACATAAAAAAGCCCGAACAGACCGCGTCATGTTCGGGCTCTCAGAAGCATGATTTTTATTCTGCTTCTTTTACAATTTGTGCTTGGTGGTAGTTTTGTAAGCCCATTTTTTCTATCAAGCCAAGTTGCGTTTCTAACCAATCAACATGCTCTTCTTCAGAGTTTAAAATATCCTGAAACAAGTCACGGGTGACATAGTCCCCGACAGATTCACAATATTTAATGCCTTCTTGTAAATCGGGGATGGCATCTAATTCGAGAGCTAAATCACTTTCGAGCATTTCTTTTGTATTTTCACCAATACGCAGTGCACCTAGATCTTGTAAATTTGGCAAACCTTCTAAGAATAAAACTCGCTCTGTTAATTTGTCTGCATGTTTCATTTCATCAATAGATTCATGATATTCATGTTCGTATAGGTTGTGCAAACCCCAGTCTTTATACATTTTGGCGTGAAGGAAATATTGATTGATAGCAATTAGCTCATTCCCTAATACTTTATTTAGGTATTCGATAACTTTTTTATCGCCTTTCATAAACAACCCCTTAATTTCATGTAAAGTTGCCATGATTATCGTTTGTCTGAGTCAAAAGTCAAAGCTAAGCGACTGTTTTAAAAATAAAATCAGAATTATTATCATCTAGATTGGGATATATACGGCAGGGTTGCTTGGACGATGAAAGATGTCTAATGAAATGATAAACACAAAAAGACCTTTATGTTTATCAACTTAGCTAATTGAACAGAAACAGATACTCAGTTATTGAAGGGAAATGATGGTTACACACTGAACTGAGAGTGATAATGAGAATGACTTATAGTTAACTAAAATACTTTTTACCGTGCGGGAATATTAGCCCTCTCCGGAACATGCACTGGGGATAACATCCGTTTGTTCAAATTCATTTAGCAAACGATTAACTTTGAACTGACACTTCCCACAACATGCAGACGCGCCAGTTTGTTCACGAATGTGATGCAGTGTGTTTGCACCAGACTCCATGGCTTCGTTGATGGCGTCTGAGTTCACATTGTTACAGATACATACAATCATTGCAGTACTCACTTGAGGTTTGATGTTAATGATAATGATTGTTATTTAATGAGTCAATTATATTTTTAGATTATTCCTTAAAATATAATGAATTTTTCACAAAGCCCATACAGCAATACGTTATGCTTACGTTGCAGGCAATCAAAAAGTAAGGACCGAGAGATGAAGATCAACCCAGCAACCGTTCTCATCGTCGAAGATCATCAAGATCTGGCGGCAAATATAGGGGACTTTTTAGAAGAAGGCGGCATGACTGTCGACTTCGCTGCCGATGGATTGACAGCATTAAAGTTATGCAGTCAGAACCATTATGATGCTGTTGTGTTAGACGTCATGATGCCGGGGATTGATGGATTTGAAGTTTGTGAACGAATTCGCGGTGAGCTACAACTT
Source organism: Methylophaga sp. (assembly GCA_002706095.1). GTDB lineage: Bacteria > Pseudomonadota > Gammaproteobacteria > Nitrosococcales > Methylophagaceae > Methylophaga > Methylophaga marina. Next base: position 385,129 of record PAJP01000005.1, read on the forward strand.
GATATGCCTATCGTTATGCTCACAGCCAGAGATACACTTAATGACAAATTGAGCGGCTTTGAATATGGGGCAGATGACTACCTCATTAAGCCCTTTGAGATGAAAGAATTAGAGGCAAGACTGACCTCACATATACGTCGCCATAGAGGAGAAATGGATACAAAATCATTGCAAATTGCCGATATGATTTTTGATCCTAAGACCATGCGTGTGACACGAGCTGGTGAAAATGTCCGCCTTTCACCTATCATGCTACAGATTTTGAAAATTCTTATGCGTGAATCACCAAAGTTAGTGACACGGGAAAAGCTGGAAACAGAGATATGGGGTGAAGATACCCCTGACAGCGATACGCTACGTAGCCATTTATACAATCTTAGAAAACTGATTGATAAACCTTTTCAGCAACATCTGCTACACACTATCCCTGGCGTAGGATATAAGCTGTGTGAAGAGAAAGATTTATAAGAGTTAGCTTTCAATCTGTGACTTAGGAAAATGGACACTCACCTCTGTCCCTTTTCCAATTTCACTGGTGATACGTAAATGCCAGAAGTAGCGATTGCATAAACGTTTAACAATGGTCATTCCTAAACCATAGCCCTTTTCATCATTATCACGTTCTCCGCGATAAAAAGGTTCAAACACATTTTTTACTTGTTGCTCACTCATACCAACACCACTATCAGCAACAGAAAAGCCCTGCTGCCAAATTTTGATAATCACATGGCCTTTAGGTGTGTAATTAAAGGCATTACGCAACAAATTACTCATCAAAATAGACACTACCGCTTCGGGTGCCTTAACCACTAATTTAGCTTGTTCATCAATATCAACGGTTATCGACTTGTCTTGGAATAGTGTTTCCAGTGTGTCCAACTGTTTCAGGGCCATCGCATTAATATCAACATCCTGAACCGGCAGTACGGCATTTTCTTCCCTCGCCAGTATGAGTAGTGTTTCAATCAACGCTTCCATGTCATATAAGGTCCGATAAACTCGGCGCATCGTTTTATCATTAGCCACATCGTAACGACGCTCAAGTAATTCCATGGCACTTCTTAATACAGCTATTGGGGTTCTCAGTTCGTGACTGGCATCTCGTGTGAAATGGCGCTCCCGATCAATAAAGAGCTCAAGACGCTGGGTAAACTGATCCAACGCGCCTACTAAGCTTGATACTTCATCGTCGGGGATATCACGTAGTTCTTGCAAATCCAAGTCCGGTAGACTGCCATCTTTGATTTCGGCTTGTCTCACCGACTTGGCTAACTTCACGATGGGCGACACCGCTTTATGCGATTGACGGTACGCTATCCAGGCCAGGATATATAACACCACTAACACGCCAGCGAGCGGCAAAATACCAAATAAAAGTGCCAGACGGGAGACTTTTACTTCATCAAAAATCAGATAAAGTCGGCTATTACCTTTGTCTTCTATGTAGAGAATGGGGGTTTCTTGATTTAATCCAGCTCGCTGATAACCAGGTGACAGAGGCACTAATTCTCTAGGTAAGGAAGAGTAGTCCCCATCTGTGACCAGATAGGTTTTTAAATTCATTGTATCTGGTGGTGGAAAATCAGGATCTTTGTCACGCATTTCCCAAAAGTGCTGAGCTTCACCTTCTAATGCCTGGCGCACCAGCACATCTTCAACCATGATTTTTGCAGCATAAATACCACCGACAGTGACAAGACTAATTAATAGAACCTGTATAAGAAAAACTTTAACTAACTTGGCTTGGAGGGTGGATTTATTTTTCAGCATTCACTACTCATCTTTTCTCGAATAAATAGTGTCCGACAAGCCACTGGTTTCCATTTTCATATCCAAACAACTCTGCACACGCCATAAAAAACAAACGCCAGCGCTGTAACCAGGTTTCCGCTTGGTCGCCATAAACATCTCGGAATAAACGTAGCACATTCGCTTCATTTTTATCTGTATTTTCCAGCCAGGCTTCTGCTGTTTTCTGATAATGACTACCATTAACTAACCAGTGTTGCTGTATGGATAATTGTGATTGAAAGTACAGCAAAGTATCGGCAGAAGGCATGAGACCACCCGTAAAGAAATAGCGCCCCATCCAGTTATCTTCACCTTCAGTTTCAAATGGATACACCACTTCCCGGTGACAGAAAATGTGCACAAATAACTTGCCTTGCAGCTTTAGCCAGTCTCCAATCTTGTCGAATAAACGCTGGTAATTACGCATATGCTCAAACATTTCAACTGACACCACACGGTCGAATTGTTGTTCCAGCTCTAAGTCATTCACATCACAGGTAATCACCTGAACATTACTCAAACCACGATCTAATAATTGCTGTTCGATATATTGGCGTTGTGAATGTGAGTTAGACACCGCTGTTATCTTGGCAAAGGGCAGTTTTTCTGCCATGTATAAGGTCAAAGAGCCCCAACCACACCCCAACTCAAGAATGTGTTGGCCATTGACTAACTCTGCCCTCTCCAGATAAATGCTCAGCATGGCTTCTTCTGCATCATCGAGGGTCAAACAACTGTTTGTCCAGTAACAACCACTATATTTAAAGTGCTTGCCTAGTACTTCTTTATAAAACTCAGCAGGCACTTCATAGTGCTGCTCATTCGCAGCATCTGTTTCTATGGCGATAGGACTTTGTTTTAGTTGCTCAATGCATTGCTGTTTACGTTGAGTTAATTTATCTGGCTCTGAAGCGTATTCCTCTTTTAGGCGTTGTTTCAGTAACTGCCTTATTCCAATTCGAATCAAGCTGTCAGGAAACCACTTCTTTTCTGCCAAATCAATCATGCCCATCTTTCTTTCTCCACGGAATAAATGCACTGGTTGTTTTTTGATATTGTCGGTACGCATCGCCACGACTTCGGATGGCTTGTTGCTCGGTGTAAGGAATCCCTGTGATGAAGTACAGAAAGGCAAACATCACAACAGGCATTATCCATAGCCACTCACCACCAGAAATGCCTATGGCCATGATGGGGTAACTAAACCAGTGACACCATTCAAAAAAGTAATTCGGGTGACGAGAATAAAACCAAAGCCCTTTCTCACATACTTTGCCTTTGTTAGCGGGATTCTTTTTAAATTCGGCAAGTTGTTTATCCGCTACGTAGACCCCGACCCAAGCGCCAAACGCGAGGGCTAATGCAACAACAAGCCATACCAGTTGAAAAGTCTCTACCTGAGCTAACCACCAAATCGGCAAGGTAAAACCCCAGGCTAAAACAGCCTGAAATTGAAAAAAGAAAAAATGATTCCGATGTGCTTTGTCTCCCCAATACTCACGCAGATAACGATAGCGCCCGTCTTCCGGTTCTGAAAAAACTCGTGTACTGAGGTGAATAAACAAACGTAGATACCAAAAGCTCATTAATGCAGCACTGGCTACTCGTAACACGACATCACCCTGCATCTGCGTGGCATACAGAATGGGCAAGCCCATCATCAATCCAGACCAGAGAACATCCACCACGCCAGCATTATTGGTTCTTCCTTCATATATCCAGCCAAACAGCATGGTAATACTCGCAATCAGCAGGCCTAGTTCAAGCATGTTCAGTCTCCTCTTTATGTCGCCAATGGTTTGCAATCTGCATCAACAAAGGAATCCACAAAGCCCAGCTGATTGATACCACAGCTAGTGCCAGAAAAGGTGTATTCAGACTGACTGCACCGGCTTCGCTACCAGCATAATAGGATAGTGGAGCAGCGACTATGCACAACAATGCCAATAAAACAGGCTTCCGTTGCAGCCAGCTTAATGAGTGATTCAAGGTCAACATAAAGTTGATCCACAAACACCCTATCCACCAGGGAGCAACATGAATAAACGTTTTATCGATGTAATTCATGAGATCCAAGTTGAGCCAGACAGTGTCTAAGAGCATCCCAGCGGAAAGCCCGAGCAGAATCAATTTGATATCTGTTTTTTTCCATGGACTCAGGGCTAGCTGGATAATGATAAACAGCGCTGTCGCTAGTAATGCGTAATGACTACTGTTGGCAGCAGCTGAGAAAATACTGATAAACCAAACTAGCTGGAAAGCAATAAAGTTGAATACATTAACCACGTTGTGGAACCCACTGTGCCTGTCGCGTATCCTGTTTACTAAACAGTAAATGAACATCACTGATACTGCGTTCAATAAAGCCACCTTCGCAGTAACAAAGGTAAAACTCCCACATTCTTATAAAACGCTCGTCATACCCCATCGCTTTAACTTGCTCTTCCTTATCGAAGAACCGTTCACGCCATACCCGCAATGTTTGCGCGTAACTCGGCCCAATGTCTTCCAGATTAGTTAATCTCATCTGTGCTTTTGCAGCGGCATTGACCAAAACACTGACACAGGGAATAAAACTACCTGGAAAAATAAACCGTTTAATAAAATCGACTGATTTCAATGATTGTCGATAACGGTGATCTTCCAGCGTAATCGCCTGAATCACCGCAACGCCATTCGCTTTTAACAAGTCACTGCAACGTTGAAAGTACTCATTAATAAAATGATGCCCCACAGCCTCAACCATTTCGATGGAGACAAGCTTGTCATATTGGCCTTCCAGATCACGGTAATCTTCCAGCAACACGGTGACTTTATCTTGCAGGTTGTATTCTTGAACGCGACGAACAGCATAATCATATTGCTGTTGAGAAATCGTGGTGGTTGTTACCCGACAGCCATAGTGGAGTGCTGCAAACACCGCACAACCACCCCACCCGGTACCAATCTCCAGTAAGTGGTCATCTGGTTGCAAGTCTAACTTGTCACATAAGCGGGCTAATTTGTTAGTTTGAGCCTGCTCTAAACTTTCAGCAAAGTCATAATACAGTCCAGATGAATACATCATATGTTCACGATCCAAAAACAACTCAAACAAGTCGTTACCCAGATCATAATGTGCAGCAATATTTTTACGGCTGCCGTCACGCGTATTTTTCCTTAACCAATGCACGCCTTGCATGACAACACCAGTCAGCCTGGCCAGGCCCTTTTCCATACCATCTACCAGATGGCGGTTTCTGACTAACAATCGTATTAATCGTGTTAAGTCATCCGTTTGCCATTCACCATCCATATAAGATTCTGCTGCACCAACAGAACCACCCAGAACAGCTGCTTCAAAAAAATGTGGGTGTTGAACAAAGATATGACTTTTTAATTCGGCTTTTGGATCTCCAAATTCCAGACGACTATCAGCCATTTCGATGACTAAAAAACCTTCTTTGAAGCCATCCAATTGCTTGCAGAACAGAGTCATACAAAGACGATGAAACTTGCTGATTCTTAATTCACTTTGTCGAGTAGCATGAATGGGAGGTGTCATGATTTATCCTTCAAAGCTGGTTTGTCTGAGTATGTACGGTTATCAGATGAATTCTGCGGATGGCTATAGAAAGGCACTCTTCGAATCCACAACTTCAAAGCATGCCAATAGATCCGCCAGATAATCTTGAATGTTTGTAACGGGTAATCCCGTGGTAAGCGAGACATACTTTGTTGGTCAAGAGGCTGGCGCTTTAGCATCATATCTGCAGTGAATTGTTTTTCATTATTGCGAAATAAATGCATATCGATACTCAGCTCATCTTCACGCCAGAAAAATCGCCACTCATATTGAATATCCATGGGCATAAAAGGTGAAATGTGGAACTGTTTATCGAATGTCGATATCACAGATTGATCTTGACTACTCGGCTTCGCTTTTAATACATAACAATAGCGTTCATCCCAAGGTGTGTTGTTGATATCCGCCAGGACATACTCAAGTTGCCCCTGATGATTCACACAAAAATAAAAACTGACCGGATTAAACACAAACCCTAAGTAACGTGGATGGGTTAACAGATAAACTTGGCCGGAAAACTGCTCACCCGTCCGTTTAAAAATCAGCGACTCAACCGTCGTTTTTAAATCACCATTATGTCGGCCTAAATAATCCTTACGCTTAAAACTAATCAGATTAAAGCGTTCTAATGACCACCAACGGTGACGCTCAAAAACAGACGCTATTTCATCGACATCCAGCATTAACATGGCAATCGGATATTGAAACTGGTGGCGTTTAGGCTGAAAACGCGTGTGGTTCACCTCACCTTTCATCAACGCAGTAGAGAACATTTACAACACCTCGCCATTAAGCTGCTGAACCACTTTCAATGCACTTTTTACTCCATCCTCGTGAAAGCCCCAGCCCCAGTAAGCACCACAGAAATACGTATGCCGTTGGCCGGAAATATCGGCCCAGCGTTGTTGCGCGGCTAAAGTTTTTTCAGTGTAAACCGGATGTGAATAATGTCGCTCTACCAGCACTTTATCAGGAGAGATACGAGCGGCAGAGTTCAAGGAAACAATAAACTCGACCGGAGCATCTAATCTCTGCAAGGTGTTCATATGGTACGAAACGGTGCATTGCTCTTGCAGATCAGGGCTGACATGAACATTCCAGCTCGCCCATGCAGCTCTATTGCTTGGCAGTACAGATTCATCTGTATGCAACTGCATATGATTGCGCTGATAATCAATATTTCCTAAGACCGTTGCCTCATCATAGCTGGAGTCAGCAAGAAGTGATAAAGCCTGGTCAGAGTGACACGCCAAAACGACAGCATCAAACATCTGCTTTTCACCATTAACAGACAAGATAACGCCATCATCCGTGCGTTGAATATTTTCGACGGGAGAATTTTGATGAATCTTTCCACTAAAGTGATGAATAAATTGTTTTATGTACTGATTGGAGCCACCCTCGACGACACGCCACTGAGGTCTTTTCATTAACGACAGCATTTTATGATTTGCCATAAAAGACACCAGATAACGAACTGGCATATCTAACAAGCTAACGGATGGACCAGACCATAATGCACATGCCATGGGAATAAGGTGATCGTGAATGAACACATCACTATAACCATGCTTCTTAAGATACTCTCCTACAGTTTGTGTGTTACTAGGTTGCTTGAGAATATCCGGTGATGCTTTATAGAACTTGATAATGTCGGCAATCATCCGATAAAAAGCAGGATTAATCAGATTTTTTCGTTGGCAGAATAATGTATTCAGACTCGTCGCATTGTACTGCAGTCCAGTATCAGCATGATCAACACTGAAACTCATTTCAGTATCGATGGCCCTTACCTTGAGTTCGCTTAGTAGCTGGCTGAAGTTTGGATAGTTGTATTCATTAAAGACGATAAAACCGGTATCAACTGACCATGATGTGCCTTCGATATGGATCTGATGGGTATCGGTATGTCCACCAATGTAATCATTCGCCTCGAATAAGGTGACATTATGCTGCTTTGATAAATACCAAGCGGCAGTGACACCTGATATTCCGCCACCAACAATTGCAATATTCATTGGCTCACCTTGTTGAGTCGGTGGTCGCGCTTTTTGACTGGTATCGTTCTCATATCCCATATCAAGCCAAATTTATTCATCAAGCAAAGCAGGTAAAAACTGATATCCACTTCCCACCAGTAAAACCCTTGTCTTGCCGACGATGCATGATAGTGATGGTTGTTATGCCAGCCTTCGCCCAGCGTTAAAAGTGCTAATAAAAAATTATTACGGCTATCATCGCCAGTGTTGTAGCGGCGCTTTCCCCATTTGTGAGCGAGAGAGTTAATCAGTAATGTTGCATGTAGCAGGATGACCGTCGAAATAAAATATCCCCAAACCACCATTTGCCAGCCATTCGTATTCAATCCCGGATTTAGCCAACTTAACCATTCACCCAGACCAAACAAACTCAGCGCCAGCAACAATGGAATTGCTATATCAAATCTGTCCAGCCAACGTAGTTCTGGATAACGAGACAAATCCTTTACAAGCCCATAATCAGCGTGGAAGTGGCGTTTGGTCAAAAACCACCCAACATGGCTCCATAGAAAACCCTCTCGTGGTGAATGAGGATCTTGATTGGTATCCGCATGACGGTGATGGTTGCGATGATGTGCCGCCCACCAGATTGGGCCTCGTTGAGTCGAGGCAGCACCGATAACTGCAAATACAAACTGCACTGGTCTGCTTGTTTTAAACGATTTGTGAGCAAAATATCGATGATAGAAAGCGGTAATAGCAAACATTCTGACAAGATAGAGAATCACCGCTGTGTATACGGCTACAGCTGATATCCCCACCCAAAAAACAGCAAGACAGGCTAGATGTAACACGATAAACGGTATGATTCTAAACCAATCAATCCTGTCATCAGCTGCGGCATATCGGATGCTACTATCACTATCAAACCAGTATCGTAACGATTTCATATCAGTCCTTCTAAGATAGTGGATAGCGTATTGAGCAATCTGTGAATTTGATGTGAAACAAGCTGTCATGCGGCTTCACCTTAAATTCACGCTGTGAAGATTGTAATGCCGTTGTGTTTAATAATTAACCACTGAGAGAGAAATGCTGAAATTTTTAGTTGCGATGATAACGATGTCTGTCTGCACCACGCTGTTAGCCGATGTTCGCTTCCAGGATACTGTCAAAACGACGTCATCTACATTACAAAAATGTAATGAAACATCCATCACAGTGATGGCATTTGTTGATGTAGCGGACGCTGCGTTTTACCTGCCAGATTGCAATTTTTTACCTGACATCGCAGGTGAAAAACAACTTTCTTTTTATTACCATCGCTCAATTACAGCTGATGATTTTATTGAAGCTTCAGAAACACTTCTCGAGCGTAATCTGACAAGCACTGAGTATTCCAAGATTGAGGATGAGTTAACCCGCTTTAATGCCAACTACCAGGATGTGGAAGATGGCGACGTATACGATATCAGGAAAACAAAGAGCGGTTTATATCTGCTAAAAAATGGCCAGCAAATTTCCCACAGCTCTTCAATTGAACTGGCAAACTTTTACTATCAGATCTGGTTTGGTCCCAAACCTTTTAACAAGGGCATGAAAGAAACGCTTCTCGAGCGATAGAAGCTGCATTACCCTACGTCAGAGTCAGCCACTAATCTATGTGCCGTGCCCACGGTCTTTTTCTTCCAGATGAGGCCGATTGTTAACACCAATAGACCACTCATAATACCCGGCAGTCCCTCATAGACAGCGTTATGCAGTTCAAAATAACGCCAGGACAATGCCACCATCAGACCGATTAACATGGCAACGATACTCAGGCGCTGGCTAGGCCTGAAGCCCAGACATAACGCGACAAGCAATGGGGCAAAAGCGCTAGCCAAACCAGACCAGGCAAATATCACTAAGCTGAACACACTCTCTGAACTGGTCAGCGCCCATAACAATGCGACCGTCACTATCCCAATCGTACTCAGCTTAAGGATCAAGGTATTTTCGATATTATGAGGCAGCAAATCGTGGGTGACCGCCGCTGAACAGTTAAGGACCAAGGAGTCTGCCGTTGACATGGTGGCGGCAAATACACCCGCTAACACCAACCCCACCAAAACTGGTGGCAATAACTCCATTGCCATAGTGGGTAGCGCCAGTTCAGCATCAAACGATGCCACATCACCGAGGTAAACACGAGACAGCATCCCTACGCCAGTCGCCAGGCAATAAAATGCTGTAAACCACAGGTAATACCAAAGGCGTGCACGCAGCATTTTATTATCATGACTTAATGCCATAAACCGAATCATGACATGTGGCTGTCCGATAACTGAGAACCCCGCAAACATCCAGCTTAGCGCAAATAAGACACCACCAGTTAATCCAGGAATCACTAAATCTTGAGGGAATAAATTGAGAAAGCCGTCCACTTGATCCATTTGTTCAATTGCCGCTGATGTGCCTCCTAATGAGGATACGGCGACGATTAGCATCAGAGTCATCGCCACAATCATGACGACGGATTGCGCAGCATCCGTCCAAATAGAGGCTCGTATACCGCCAGCAAAGCAATATAAGGTCACCATAATGGCACCAATAATCGCACCGGTGTATGACGGCCAACCGAATAAAACATGTAGCGCTTTGCTACCTGCAACCAATTGAGCGCCCGCATAAGCCAGCAATAACACAAGAGAAATTAAGGCGATTAACCTTTGTAGCACGATATCATTTTGCCCATACCAGTTACTTAACACACCAGCATAACTTGGTTCAGCACTGTCACTTGTAGCACGACGCAAACGTGAATGGACAAACGTGGACGCAATTAAATCACCCAATATCCAGCCAATCATTATCCAAATAGACGCCAATCCTGTTGCATATGTGTAACCAATAACACCAATGAACATATAGCCACTGTTATTGGTTGCAACAGCAGATAAGCCGACAAGGCTGGGGGGAATATCACTACTGGCAAGATAATAATCTTTTTTAGTGCCACGGCTGAAAAAAACAGAACTTACGCCAATAGCAACAAAAATGGCAAGAAATCCTAAAAAGCTCCAAATCATGGCATTCTCCTTTTGCAAAAACCACCGCGCAAGGAGGCTTAGCTTTCAACTGTGACTTTCAGTAAATTTTCCAGTTCAGGGTGGTTCTGCAGCGGCTCAAGTGCAGGATCGTCTTTACATTGTTCGCGATAAGTATCGCTACACTGAATCGCTTGCTTAAGATAACGAATGGCTTCATCAAACTGATTCAATGCGGTGTTGGCACACGCCAGTTGATAAAAGGCATGACCGTTTTCCGGATCAGACTCCAGAGCTTGATGACACAGATTGGCAGCCCATTGTGGCTCGTCCAGCTCGAGCACTGCATCTGCTTTATAGGTTAAAGCTTCTACATCGTACGGCCTTATTGCCATGATTTGATCATAAACGGCGATTTTGTTGCTTGGACTGGTTTCCTGCCCTGCGCGTAACCACAAGGATTGAACTTCTTGAGTGTGCTCAATTTTCTCGCGGTTCTCTTCAATTTGCTGGGTTTCTTTGCTGAGTTGCTGCTCGATGGCATGAAGTCGTTTTTCATACTCATTGATTAAGCTATTAATTTCCTGATCAGCCAGCGTATGCACCCGCTCTTTAATTTCACGAATCGATGACCACCCCACTAATACCAGTACGGATGAAGCTGCAGCAATAAGATAGAAAAAATAAGTGACAGTATCAGTAGCATATCCGACAGCTCTATCCGCGGCTGACAGTTCTTTATCCACTGTCATCTGTATCATTTCAGCACGTTGTGCTGCCATATCGGTACGAAGCTGCTTCAACTCATCGAGCACATAACGCTCAATAAATGGGGTATATAAAGGCTCATTAAGAGCATCAACAGATTCACGCATCTGTTGTTCTGTAGGTGCCTGCTCAGCGGCAAACAGCTGAGCAGGTATAAGTAAGACAAGAAATAAGCTTATCGTTATGAAGCGAGGCATATGGCTCTACCATGGTCATGAATCTCTACCAGCACACTGTGCAGGCTCTTAATCGCATCGTCATAATCATCTTCGTTGATAATGAACTGCATATCAACCTGACGCATGGATTGATGCATCGCTAAAACACTGATATTTTCTTTGGCCAGTGCCCCAACTGTTTTTGCCAGAATACCAGGAATTTTCATATCACTGCCGATCGCAGAAACAATAGCCACTTGTTGCTGATTGATTTCAGCATCCTCAAACCGCTCTTGCAGTGCATTTCGAATACGTTTAATCGTCTTCAAATTTGCTGATAAATAATGCGTGATCGTATTGGCGTTGATATCTTTAGAGATGATATGTGCATTAAAGCGATGGATAGTTGCTAATATCTCACGATCATACACATCAATATTGCCCGCCATATCCTGGTCGAATAACTCAAACGCATACACGCCTTTACAGCCAGCAATGATTTCGACACATGGGGTGGCACTGACATAATCGCCGGTGATTAATGTACCCGCATGCTCAGGTTCAAACGTGTTACGAACTCGAAGAGCAATTTCGTTTCTACGCAAGCCTTTGGCTGCTTTAGGATGAATAGCTTCCATACCTAAATTAGCTAATTGGTCTGCGACATCATAATTCGTTCTGCCGATAGGTACGGCATTGTCTTCACCCACCAGTCTCGGGTCTGCACTGCTGAGATGAAATTCTTTATGAATGATCGCTTCGTTTGCTTCAGTCAGCACTGCAATACGACTGAAGCTCATTTCACTATAACCACGGTCAAACGTTGACATCAGACCATCATCACTGTGGGCGTAACCTGTGACTATAGGTAGTTGTTTTTTCAAGTCAATATCTTGAAAGGCGACTTTAATACGTTCGTCCAGTGGTAAATGTTTGTCTGTTTGCCAACCAGTTAAATCAACAAAAATGGCATCAATGCCATCACGTTGTAGTAGCTGGGTCATATTCCATGCACTGTGTGCTTCACCAATACTGGCCAGCATTTCACGCACTGTTTCAAGATGCATATCCAGCTCAAAGTGCCCATGCTGACAGAGTCTTTGCAAATCGGCTAAGCAACGTTCAGCATCATCTAAACGTTCACCAATGAACTGATTAGCACGCTCAAGATTGTCTGGTTTTTTGTAAAACGTTTCATTGATAGCAAAGATTTTTTGCTTCAGATCTTCGAGAGCTTGTTTCCAGCTATCATCATGTAGTCCGTTTGCAAACAAGCCGAACACACCTGGTTGTCCGGTCTTTTTATGTTCCAGTAGCAGATCGGTAATACCGCCGTATGCTGAAACAACAAATATACGATTGTAGAGCGAGTCGTTATGAACCGGTTTCAGAATAATGTTATCGCGCACAGCAACGTAGTCGCTCATAGAAGTGCCGCCGATTTTTTCTACCGTATGAAAACTCATTGTAATCTCTCTATTTCATCCTTCTGGGATTGGATATTGTTTACTGCCAAGGCGGCAGTTATGTAAGTCGGTTGGCTTATTCGCCAGAGATAGGCATCGGCTATTAGAAACCGATGCCTGGCTCAATTCAGTCACTGATGGTTTCTGCATCTAATTCGTAAGCACCATCTTTGTTATGAACTTCTGTGCCATGAAGCGGTGGATTAAACACGCATGCCAACTTCATTTCTTTAAATGCACGAAGCATGTGTTTGTCGTGTTTGTCGAGGTTATATAGAGTACCTGGCGTGATAGCGTATTTTTTGCCATCATCGAGTGTTTCAACCTCACCTTCACCACTGATGCAATACACAGACTCCAAATGATTTTGATAATGCATTCTGAAATCTGCACCTTCGTAGATAGTGGTGATATGGAAAGAAAATCCCATATTGTCATCTTTTAACAGCAAACGAGTACTGTCCCAGTTGCCATTAGGATCAACGATTTTACGATCCGTTTTTTCTGCTTCTTGAAGTTGTCTAACAAGCATTTCATATCCTCTGGTTGATTAATATTCGGAAGTAAAACGGGTGTCTGGTCACCCGTTTTATGTTCATAAGCTTATGATTGACGAGTCATTTTCTCGACTTCTTCACTCACTGAATAATCACCTTCGAAATAATCTTTTTCTTCTGGAATATTGTCAGCCTTGGCACATACTTCTTTGATCGATTGCTCAAGGATATCAATACCCTTCTCTAAGTTTTCTTGTGTGATCGTGAGCGGACATAAAAATTTGACCACATGATCATCAGTACCACTTGTTTCGATGATCAGACCTTTCTGGAAGGCGTTGTGGGTGATTTTTCCAGCAATTTCACCGCTCACACAATTAATACCACGGAACATGCCACGACCATGTGAATTGAAGTTACCTTCACCATACAACTCAACAATCTTATCGACACGCTCAGCGATATAATCACCTTTCGCTTGTACTTCTTTAGCGAAAGTATCGTCTTTCCAATAGTTATCCAGTGCCGCTTTAGCTGTAATGAAAGCAGGGTTATTACCACGGAATGTACCGTTGTGCTCACCTGGTTTCCATTGATCTAACTCAGGCTTCATCAACACAATAGCGAAAGGTAAACCATAGCCACTGAGTGATTTAGAGACAGTCACGATATCAGGGTAGATACCCGCTTCCTCAAAGCTGAAGAATGTGCCTGTTCTACCACAACCGGCTTGGATGTCATCAATAATTAGAAGTACGTCATGCTTCTTACATACTTCAGAAAGACTCTTTAACCAAGTCATTGAACACGCATTGATACCACCCTCACCCTGCACAGTTTCTACTATGACAGCAGCAGGTTTATCTACACCACTACTTGAATCAGAGAGAACTTTGTCTAAGTAGTTAGTTGTATCAACATCATCCCCCATATAACCATCATATGGCATACGAGTGGCACCACTGAGGCTCACGCCTGCACCACCACGATGATGTCCATTACCTGTGATAGCTAAAGAACCCAATGTTTGACCATGCCAACCATTAGTAAAAGAAATGACATTTTCCCGCCCTGTATATTTACGAGCTGTTTTTAACGCAGCTTCTACAGCATTGGTACCCGTTGGACCTGTGAACATAACAATATAGTCAAGGTCACGTGGCTTAAGAATATTGTTGTTGAAACTCTCTAGAAACTCACCTTTGGCACGAGTGTGAAGATCAAGACCTTGAGTGATGCCATCGTTGTTGATGTACTCAAGCAATTTTTCTTTGAATAGATCGTTATTGTGACCGTAGTTAAGTGAACCTGCACCGGCTAAGAAGTCTAGATAGGCATTGCCTTCTTCATCATAAATAAACTCGTCTTTTGCACGGTTGAACATGCGAGGGAAAGAGCGGGCATAAGAACGTACTTCTGATTCAATTTCATCAAAGATTTTCATAGGTTATTTTTCTCCTAGTAATATTTTTTTCGTATCCTGATATCTGTATCTATTCTGCTATAGCTCGAATGGACCGACTCTGACCAACATTTCTGTCTCATGTTGACCTGCAAAATGTTGTTGGCGATCAAACATCACTGAGCGGTTTAGCTCCGCATCAAGCTTATTGGCCAAACTTTCAAATAATGCCCACGATGCACGATTATCCGGTGTAATAGTGGTTTCGATAAATTTCACATTCTTACATTGCTCACGGCTCAGTATGTGACGAAGCATTCGGCTTGCAAGCCCTTGTCCTCTTGCTTTCTCGCCCACAGCGACTTGCCATATAAACAAAGTGTCAGGTTTCTTAGGTAAAACATAACCAGAAATAAAACCGACCAGTGTTTCATTCATTTCAGCCGCTACAGATGTTTGGGAAAAATGACTGCTCTGCAGCAGATTGCAATACATAGAATTGGTGTCCAGAGGAGGACAGGCAGCAATTAATTCGAAGACAGAAGAACCGTCTTCTGCTGTAGGTTCTCGGAGGGTAATGGAAACATTCTCATCGTTGTTATTTGTCATTTATAAATAGCTCTATTATTTATATCTCTATTATTTTTAAGTCACAATAAACCTGAAATTTATCTAATAAAACTGCATGTTTCTTATTAAACAGCAATTTAAATAAAGTAAGTCAGGCTGTTAATGATTTGATATATATAGTACACTAAATAAATATATTGTCCAGCCCGAGATTATCAACGTATATTCAATAGATGACATTACAGTTACAAGACAACAAACAATGGCTCTGCTTCGCCATAGAAGATGAAACTTACGCTCATGCGGTAGATAAGGTGAGGGAAGTTCATGACTATATCACCCCCGTCCCTGTACCGGGCTCGCCGTCATATGTAGACGGGGTACTCAATATAAGAGGTGAGATTGTCACTATTGTCTGCAGCAGAAAACTGCTTGGTATTGCTGATTCATATGATGCGCGCCACATCATTATTCTTGAGTCAGATAATGGCTTAGTCGGGATAAGCGTTGATGAGGTAATAAGGATTACCTTGCTGGATTTGCAAAATATGGTTCATGTTGAACAGAAAAATGCATTGAGCCCTATATATGCAACCGTAAAACATAAACAACAGCTAATTATATTGGCCGACTTTGAGCGTTGTTTTAACCAATTGGAAAATTATGAGTAAAACTATCGGTTTAAATTTAGATGCAGTTTATAATCTTGATCTGACTGATAAGCAGAAGGATCACCTGTTGAACCAAATTGAAGAAGTTTTAATCGCTTTAAGGCGAGTTATTCGTGCAACTGATTTGCACTCTAAATATCTGGCAAAAACCACCAGCTTAACTGCACCACAAATTCTGCTTCTGCAAAGCCTCAGAGATAAAGGTCAGATAACCATTGGCGAACTGGCCAGTGAGATGAGTCTTAGTCAGGCAACGGTCACGACAATTGTTGATCGTCTGGAGAAGCGTGAACTGGTTTATCGAATGCGTTCAGAATCAGATAAGCGCAAAGTACATGTTCATCTGACTGATAAAGCATTGGAAATTCTGAAGAACGCACCGATTCCTCTCCAAGAGCAATTTACACGACAGTTTGGCGATCTCCAAGAGTGGGAACAAACCATGATCATTTCTGCTCTGAAACGGGTAGCCCAGATGATGGATGCTCAGCACATCGATGCCTCACCTGTGCTAGATATTGGTCTGTTAGATCGACATGATGCTCTACTCGATAATCATGCCGCTTTTTTAGACGAAAAAAATAAGACTTAGTGGTCCAATAATAAGCGTAATTGCTGTGCAGGCATTGGATGACTGAAAAAGAATCCCTGAAATTCTGCACAGCCTAACTTCCTTAAGACTTCCGCTTGCTCACTGGTTTCAACACCTTCAGCGATCGTACACAGTTGCAAATTATCCGCTAACTGTACAATTGTTTGTGCTATGGCACAGTCTTTTGTATTTGAGACAATTTCCTCTACAAAAGAACGATCGATTTTTAAAGTATCAATAGGAAAGTTCTTCAAATAACTCAGAGAAGAATAGCCTGTACCAAAATCATCAATTGCGAGCCGCACGCCCAACTTTTTTAACGAAAACAAAAGTGGAATAGTCTCAGCAGTATCTTTCAACATGGCTGTTTCCGTAATTTCAAGCTCAAGCGTTTCTGGTGGTAGATCAGTGACATCCAAAGTATTTTTTATCGTATCTAACAGATAAGATTGTGTGAACTGAGACGCCGATAAGTTCACAGCAATACGGTAGGCACAGCCTGATGTTTTCTGCCACTCCCTCACTTGAAGGCAGGCTTGCATCAAGACCCAGTTCCCAATTGATAAAATGAGTCCAGTACTCTCGGCCACTTCAATAAATACATCCGGTGTTAATAAACCCTTTGTAGGGTGACGCCAACGAAGTAATGCTTCAACCCCCACAATAGTGATGCTCTGAGCATCATATTGCGGCTGATAAAACACCTCAAACTGCTGTTCAGCCAACGCTATTCTGAGATCATTCTCCATCTCTAAACGTAATTTAAGATAGTTGTTCATACTTTCAGAAAAGAACTGATAATTATTTCTTCCCTTTTCTTTAGCATGATACATAGCCACATCGGCATGTTGTAATAAGGTCTGAACATTGTGACCATCATCAGGAAACAAGGTAATGCCCATACTAATTGAGATATGTAAAAACTTATCACTAATCAGGAAAGGCTCAGAAAACGCTTGAATTAAACGCTGAGCAATTTCAGCAACCTGCTCGACCCGGCCTACATCATCCAATAAGACAGTAAATTCATCACCGGCCAAGCGAGCAACACGATTATCAGCATCATAATTTGCTTTAGCGACGACATCTGAGTCTCTGACACACTCTCGAATTCTGACGGCAGACTGACAGAGCACCTCATCCCCAATGTGATGACCATAGGTGTCATTGATATATTTGAAACGATCTAAATCAAGAAACATCAGAGCAAATTTATTCTGATGGCGTTTTGCACTGGCAATGGCCGTTTCTAACTGCTCAATGAAAAGACGTCGATTAGGTAAATCTGTCAGCGTGTCGTAGTAAGCATAATAAGTAATCTCCTGCTCTGACTGTTTTCTTGAGGTAATGTCATGCAAGGTACCTACCATTCGCCATTGACCATATTCGAAACTAATATCGGTCCGCTCATTCACAAATAACACGCTACCATCGTTACGAATAATTCGGTATTCAATATCATATGACTGCTTTTCGTAAACGGCTTGTTTGAGCGCCATCATCAAACGTGGCCTGTCATCTGGATGCACTTTTTTTAGCGCGGTTCGAACTGTCAGATTGGTTTCTTTTGAAAAACCCAACATGTCGAACATATCTGATGAGCATTCGAGAAACTCGGACTCAAAATCCCACTCCCAATACACCAGATTGGCGATTGACTGGGCCTTAGCCAATTTATTTTTATTCAGGCTCAGCTCTTGAAGCGTTTTGTTCGCCTTAAGAATATAACGAACCCGATGTTTAAAGAGCGGCCACTTCAATGGTTTGGTGATAAAGTCGGTGGCGCCAGATTCAAAAGCCAGTTCAATATCTTCAACATCATCCAGTGCTGTCACCATCACAATGGCACACTCAGCACCTTTCGGCAGAGCACGCAGTTGTGCACAGCACTCAAAACCATTCATGCCGGGCATCGATACATCAAGTAATGTGATATCTGGTTTATGCGTCGTAAATTGAATGATCGCTTCTTCACCCGATGCAGCTTCGACGATCTGTAACTCACTCGAGGTCAATGACTGAGTCATGAGCATACGTGTGACGGGATCATCATCCACGATCAAGACTACTTGCTTTTTGATGGTATTTGCCATCAAATCCCCCGCCACTGTTCATCTAAGAAAGAAGTCAATTCAACATAATGCGTATCTAGTTTATCTATATATCCCCCAATCTGGTCAAGATTATTTTGTCTTGCCAACATTTCTATTTGTTTTGCTAACTCGGCAACAGCCGAAGCGCCAATATTGAGTGAACTGGATTTCAAGGCATGTGCTGATTTAAATAATTGCTCTGCGTTTTGATTTTTATAGGCCTGTTTGATTGCATGGATGAGGCTTGGAGTATGCTCCATATAGACCTGAAAGATTTGCTCAACCATCTGTTGGCCACTTTCCCCTGCCATAGCGCGAATATCATCCACAACACGCATATTAAGTATAGGGGTTGAGCCCTTGGCATGATCAAAAGTAGTGGATTCTGGCAACTTTTCTTTGGTATCTCCTAAGAATCTAGTCAATAAATCCACCAGCTTATTGAAATTGACTGGTTTAATCAGAATATCGTTTGCCCCAGCAGCATAGAAGTCAGATTTAACTTGTTCATCATCATCCGCAGTTAACGCAATAATGGGGACTGTCAGCTTCAACCCCTCTCTGATTTGTTGAGTCACTTCGATACCGCTCATCATCGGCATGTGATAATCCATTAAAATCATGTCGTATTCAGACACACGACATGCATCTAATGCTTCTTTGCCACCGCTCGCTAAATCCACTTTACAATCAAGTTTTTCTAGCATGTTCAAAGCAACGGATTGATTGACTTCATTATCTTCTACGACAAGTATTGTTTTGAGTGCCTTTTCGGCAGATGTTTTTAGCGAAGATGGTTTTTCTTCTGGTAACACCGTTGACCGAGAAATGACTTCAATAGGCAGGGTGAACCAAAAACGATTACCTTTTTTAGTCGCCTCTAGGCCGTAATCACCCAACATCAAGCTGATCAATTGGCTTGAGATCGCTAAGCCCAGTCCTAAGCCTACTGTCATGGCTTGTTCATTGTTCGAAGCTTGTTGAAAAGGTTCAAAAATACGTTGTTGTTCGACCGTATCTATAATTGGTCCAGGGTCGCTGACTGAAAATGTCAGAAAAGGTTTTGTCTCGTTAGTGCTCTCAACAAGGCTTAACTCAATATTCCCTGGCGAGGAGAACCGGATGGCATTATCGATTAAGTTATTGAGGATTTGTCTTAGCTTATAAGGATCCAATATGGCTTCTCTGACATCACACTGGAAGCTTAATGTCAGTGTATGTTCATTTTGACTAGCCTTGGCTTGATTACTCTCCAGTACTGAATGAAGCAGTCGATATAAATCCGTCTGTTGCAGCTCGACTGGCAGTTGGTTGTCATTTAGTTTTGAATATATTTGTAATCGTTCAATAACATCTAATAACTCATGAACTGAATCATTCAGCTGACTGGCCTTTTCATGTACTTGTGATTCAGTGATGTGAACTTTCAGAAATTCGACATCATTAATCATTTTATGAACTAAAGCCTTTAACCCACGACCACTGAGGTTAATAAGTGCTAATTTCGTGTTTTTTTCGTTCTCATATTGTGCTGTCAAACGATTCGTTATTTCTAACGTTTCATCTGTTTGCTGCTTTAGCTTTAGATCCAACTGTTTGCTGTGCTTAACCCAGTTCTGATTATCAGATTGTAAATCGACAATTGTGCGCTCTATATCTTGTAAACTTTGTTCACATCCTAATCGCTGAGCCTGTTTTGTTTCCAATACAGCGTCGACAAACCGTCTTACTGGAAGAACATATCGACGCATAAAAAACCAAACTGTAGCGAGGATAGCTAGAAAAAAAATCACGAGTCCAGCATATCCGCCAAGCCAGATTGAGTGAAAAGGCTTTTGCAGTAGACGTTTATCAACCTCTAAATAAATACTCTCGACATTTTCATGGGTTCCATTAATTGGCTGTAGCGTATGGAGAACCTCTGAATCTGAATAATGATTTTTCTTAGTGAACGTTTGCCGCCATTGATTGGCATAATTATGCGTGACCTCTTGATTCGGTTTTTTATAATAAAAAAGCGTCTCCGCATTTTTACCAAAGACCACGGCCTGTTTAATATAAGGCACCGCATCTAACCAAGACAGTGCTTCCGTCTGTTCAGTAAGATCACCAACACTCATATTTTTAGACTGTATTGATATCTGTTTTATGAGCGGCTCAAGCTGGTTCTGCGTGACTTTATCCACTAATAGGTTGAATACGGCCACAAAACTTATAGTTAAAACGGTGAGAAATACCACACTTCCCACCCATACAAACCGTGAAATACCCGTTTTTGATAGCGTCATGACTCACGCAACATGTGAGTGATTAACCAATAACACCGTCGCTGAAGGATTGAAAGAGGAAAGCCCATCAACAATTACAAGCTTGCAGCCAAAAAAAGTCATATTGCCTTTCCTCCTCTTATATTATTGCTCATTGATGCCATTTTTTATGTCATGCTTAGTCAGCGACTAAAATAAGACCACTCTTATTGTTGTCGTCCCCATTTCATTTATATTTAATTTTTACAAATAAAAATTATTACTATGGAGCTGGATTAGGAATACGTTGATGAATATTCGTTATTTCCGACAATAATTCTTCTGACAATATCAGCTGCTCACTGGCGATATTATTTTTGAGCTGGGTCATGTTAGTGGCGCCAATGATATTAGCTGTTAGGAATGGCCGTGAATTAACAAAAGCCAATGCCATCTGGGCCGGGTCAAGCTGAAAACGCTGAGCAAGCTCCACATAGGCACGTGTTGCCTCAACCGCCTGAGGGTTACTATAGCGACTATAATTCGGCCAGCGAGTTAAACGAGCATCAGTAGGTTGTGCATTGAGGTATTTTCCTGTCAAAACACCAAACCCCAATGGAGAATAGGCAAGCAGACCAACATTCTCCCGATGACTAATCTCTGCACACCCGACTTCATAGGTTCTGTTCAATAAACTATAAGGGTTTTGCACACTCACAACTAATGGCAGATTCATCGATTTAGCCACAGTGATAAATTGCATTATTCCCCATGGTGTTTCATTAGATAAACCAATATGGCGAATTTTTCCTGCCTGAACTTGTTTCTCCAATGCTTGTAAAGTCTCAATGATCGGTGTCAAACCTTGCTCATTCTCAGGCTGTTCGTATCCTAATCGACCGAAGTAGTTTGTATTACGCTCCGGCCAGTGTAATTGGTATAAATCAATATAGTCCGTTTTTAAACGTTTAAGACTGTTATTCAATGCTGTTTCTATGGTTTTCTCATCAAAGCGGGTTTGACCACCTCTGATATGAGAAACCCAATCACCGCCTGGTCCTGCGATTTTGCTCGCTAAGACAATGTCGTCTCTACGAGCTCTTTTTTGTAGCCACTGACCAATTATTGTTTCGGTTGCACCGTAAGTCTCAGCGCAGGGAGGGATGGCATAGAGCTCAGCAGTATCAATAAAGTTAACCCCTTCACCAAGAGCGTAGTCTAATTGCTGATGTCCCTCAGCTTGGGTGTTTTGCTCGCCAAAAGTCATCGTACCCAGACAAATTCGGCTGACTTTTAAATCTGTATTCCCAAGATAGCGATAGTGCATATAAATAATTACCTTTTAAAAATTCAAACCACAAATTCATCATACATTAGTCATGTTATATGCAGAGATAAGCATAAAAAAAGGGTGGTTACTAGAACCACCCTACTCCAAAAAAAGGAGATTTACGCAGATAGGATTACTGACGTACAGGTCAGTGAACGTCAGTACGGTTATTGACTATACAAACGAAAGAAATATTCATTGGAATTAACGAATGAAAATCGATTAGTTATCTACTAAGCAAGAAAAAAGGCGGTAATGTAGACATCACCGCCTTCTCAAAACAAGGAGTAGAAATTACACCCATGACGATAGTCTCAGGTAAAACTATGACACGATAAAAAAATAATGGTTGCAGTGGGAATGTAAAGTTTTGAAAAAAATAAGCCAGCTTATCGGGAGTAAGCTGGCTAAGGGTGGTGAACTGCTAACAAGGATAGTTCGAGATTGATATTATCACCTGACTGCGAAATTTCTGTGAAAATCACTCTGTACCCAATCACCTCAATCATCATGACCAGATTATCGGTGCAGCATTTGCATCAAATGCCTTACAACGAGGTAAAGAACAGCAATGATGACTCTTAAACCTGCAGTTTATCTCTATATTGCATGCTTCTTCACTATATTCACATTGATTAAGCATGTTTTTGGTGCACGACATTCCACAATAAGGTGCAGAAATACACAGGAGAACATATGCAATCCTTTGCATTATTAAAACCAATCCAATCTATTTTATGGAGTGTTGCCCTTTTATTGTTAGGCAATGGGCTGATTAGTACCCTACTTACATTGAGAGGTACAGATGAAGGTTTTTCTAGCGCGACAATGGGCTTCATTATGTCGAGCTATTTTATTGGCTTTATTTGTGGCACCTGGGTGAGCGGTAGACTCATACGCCGAATGGGACATATCCGGACATTTGCATTTTGTGCATCAATATGTGCGTCCTCGACTTTAATACACATTATTTTTATTGATGCATGGGTCTGGATTATCTTGCGATTTTTCTATGGGCTTGCCTACATCACCCTGATGACAGTCATTGAGAGCTGGCTCAATAGTCAGGCTGCCAGTCACGAACGTGGCCGTGTATTTGCTTTTTATATGGTAGTTAACTTAGGTGCACTCACTATCGCGCAACAAATGTTACATATCGCGAAACCAGATAATTTCTTATTATTTGCTATCGTTTCTATTCTCATAAGCTGGGCGATACTCCCTTTAACATTAACACGACGAAATCAACCCACTATCAATTCAGAAAAACCTAAAAGCAGTTTAAAAAATTTATTAAAAATTGCGCCACTCTCTGTTGCCGGTTCAACCTTATCGGGTTTAGCGATGGGCGCATTCTGGGCAATGACGCCAATCTATGCGACACAACTTGGCTATGACATCAGTGGTATTGCTCTCATCATGAGTTTAACCATTTTAGGTGGTGCCGCTTTGCAGATTCCTATTGGTCGTTATTCAGATAAGCATGACAGGCCAAAAGTGATTACATGGGTAGTGACATTAGCCGGTCTCGTCGCTTTATCCATGGCAATCATTCCCTCTCAAACGGTGTTACTTGTTGTCTTTTTTATCTGGGGTGGTCTGTCTTTCTCTATCTATCCACTGTCAGTGGCTCAACTTATCGACCAACTGCATCCTGACGAAATTGTTTCAGGCTCATCGGATATGTTGGTTCTTCATGGCCTAGGATGTGCCTTTGCACCTGTCGCAGCAGGCTCATTGATGACACTGATTGGAGCACAAGGTCTACCACTATATATTGGCGCAGTTTTATTGATATTGGCAGCTTATACAGTTTACCGTCGTCGCCGTGTAGTTGATCTTGTCAGTGGAAATAATGCTCACTTCGAACCGATGGTCCAAACCAGCTCCCAAGTACTCAGCATGATGTTCGATCAACCACAAAGAGACTTATTTGATGATCCAAGCTTTTATGGAGAAGAAGAGCGAGAACGGATTATCAATGCTTTAAGACAAAGCGGCTCGTAATTATGAGTTTATATATTGATGATATTCACAAGAGAAATTGGTCGGGACAGAAGGATTTGAACCTTCGACCCCTTGCACCCCATGCAAGTGCGCTACCAGGCTGCGCCATGCCCCGACGATTTTTGTGTCAACCTATAGATTGCTTGAGACAGCCAGATTGACGAGGTCGCTATATTAGCAAAGCCCGGCCTGAAAAAACAGGCCGGACACTCGCTTTTTTACTTTTAAACGTGCTTTTCAGCTAAAGCCTGCCAAGTACTAACAACAGTATCCGGATTCAGAGAGATACTGCTAATGCCACGCTCTAATAACCACTCTGCAAGATCTTCATGATCTGAAGGTCCTTGACCACAAATACCGACATATTTATCCGCTTTCTTACACGCGGTAATGGCCATATCAAGCATCTTCAATACAGCAGGATTACGTTCATCAAATGAACCCGCCACTAATGCTGAGTCACGATCCAAGCCCAGTGTTAACTGAGTCATATCATTTGAACCGATGGAGAAACCATCGAAGAACTCAAGGAATTCATCTGCCATCACAGCATTTGAAGGTAACTCACACATCATGATTAGACGCAGACCATTTTTGCCACGCTCCAGTCCGTTTTCTTTTAGTAAGTTAACGACTGACTCAGCTTCATCTAATGTACGAACAAATGGAATCATCAATTCAACATTAGTTAAGCCCATTTCATCACGAACGCGCTTCATTGCTTCAATTTCAAGTTTAAAGCATTCAGCAAAATCTTCTGATGAATAACGTGACGCACCGCGGAAACCGATCATTGGATTTTCTTCTTCAGGCTCAAATAATGTGCCGCCAATTAGATTGGCGTATTCATTTGATTTGAAGTCTGACATACGTACGATGACAGTTTCAGGATAGAATGCAGCAGCAATGGTTGAGACACCCTCTGCAATACGGCTGATGTAAAATTCTACTGGGTCGCCATAAGCAGTTGTACGTTCTTTAATCGCTTGTTTAACTTCACCTTCCATCTCATCTGCATTCATCAATGCTTTTGGATGAATACCGATCATATTGTTGATGATGAATTCCAAACGAGCCAGACCGACACCTTTGTTTGGTAATTGTGCAAAGCTGAATGCACGGTCAGGGTTACCAACGTTCATCATAATCTTGACTGGCAACTCAGGCATATTATCGAGTTCTTCTACGCGATGTTCGAATTCGAGCAAGCCAGCATAGATATTACCTTCATCACCCTCAGCACAAGAGACAGTGACTTCTGTGCCTTCTTTAATGGTTTCAGTCGCATCGCCACAGCCTACAACAGCAGGAATACCTAATTCGCGAGCGATGATAGCCGCGTGGCATGTGCGACCACCACGGTTAGTGATAATCGCAGAAGCACGTTTCATGATAGGTTCCCAATCTGGATCTGTCATGTCTGTTAACAGAACGTCACCTTCTTGGAATTTATTCATTTGATCGAGACTGTTTAGTAAACGCACTTTGCCTTGACCAATTTTGCTGCCAATAGCGCGGCCAACAGAAAGTAATTCACCTTCTTGTTTCAGAACGAATGTTTCACGAACGTTTTTCTTGGTACGACTTTGCACTGTTTCAGGACGTGCCTGAACAATGTAAATTCGGCCATCATTACCATCTTTAGCCCATTCCACATCCATAGGACGCTTATAATGTTTCTCAATGGTGACAACCATTTTCGCTAAAGACTCAACTTCTTTGTCAGTTAAGCAGAAATGTAAGCGTTCTTCTGCATCAACATCCACCGTTTTCACCGGAGATGAAGCATCCCCAGAGTAAATCATTTTAATAGCTTTATGACCGACTGTACGGCGTAAAACTGATGGACGACCGGCTTCTAGAGTATTTTTATGAACATAGAACTCGTCAGGGTTGACAGCACCTTGCACCACCATTTCGCCCAGGCCATAACTACCAGTAACGAAGACAACATCACGGAAGCCACTTTCTGTATCAAGAGAAAACGCAACACCGGCACTTGCAATATCAGAACGCACCATTTTTTGGATGCCAGCAGATAAAGCGACTTCACTATGATCAAAGCCTTGGTGGTCACGATACGCAATAGCACGATCATTAAATAATGATGCAAACACTTCACGAATCGCTTTTTTGATGTTTGCTAAGCCAGAAACGTTAAGAAATGTTTCTTGTTGCCCCGCGAAAGAAGCATCAGGTAAATCTTCTGCCGTTGCTGATGAACGCACAGCAAAGCTTGCTTCAGGACCGTATTCTTTTTCCAGCGCGGCATAAGCTTCGTCTATCGCTTTTTCCATCGCTTCTGGATAAGGAATAGTCATAATCCAATCACGGATTTCCTGACCTGTTTTTTGCAAAGCAGTGACGTCATCGACATCCAGCTCACGCAAGCGTTCATTGATTTT
Source organism: Methylophaga sp. (assembly GCA_002706095.1). GTDB lineage: Bacteria > Pseudomonadota > Gammaproteobacteria > Nitrosococcales > Methylophagaceae > Methylophaga > Methylophaga marina. Next base: position 411,698 of record PAJP01000005.1, read on the forward strand.
ACTCTGGAGTCCATCGTGCAGAAGAAACTCCCGGTAAGCATCCGCTGTTGTGGCAAAGCCACCTGGGACATCGACTCCTAGAGGGGCGAGATTTTGCAGCATTTCACCTAATGAGGCGTTTTTACCACCTACTCTGCCGACATCCTCCATGCATAGCTTATCCAGAGAGATAACATATTCCGACATAGTTATAACTACCTTGCTTTTATAGATTTATTAAACATTAAAACCGACTCTCTTACTCGCTCCCGGCCCAAGCCCAGTGCGCGTACTACACGGCTTGAGATTTCTTCGATTGAAGTATCGGTTGTTTCGAAAACGGCAATTCCCGCTTTATCGAACATAGATTGTGCTTGTGTCAATTCTGCCTGACAAATTTCCAGAGAGGCGTATTCACTCCCGGGCCTGCGTTGGCGTCTGATACGACTTAATGGCACGGGCTTAATTGTTAGCCCAACCAGTTTATCAATATTATCCAATAAACACTGAGGTAATTCATCTGAAGACAAGTCTTCTGGCGTCAAAGGATAGTTCGCCACTTTGAGTGAAAAGTTCATTGCCAGATAAAGACTTGTAGGGGTCTTACCACAACGTGACACACCAGCAAGAATCACATCGGCATCATTATAATGATCGGGTCTGACACCATCATCATGCGTCAGAGCGAAGTCAATGGCGTCTAATCTGCGCTGGTATGTGGTATCACTAAATGCAATTCGCGAGACACCTTGTTTGTGAGATGACTCAACACCAAAGAAACTTTCCAATGAGCCAATATAACTGTGAAACAAACTAATAACACAAGCGTTGGCGCTCTCGATAATGTATTGCTCATCATCATGCACTAAAGTGCTAAAAACAACGGGTTTGAGATTAGACTCTAAGCTGGTTTCGTTTATTTTCTCTCTGGCCTGTAATGCTTTTTCTGGGGTGTCTACAAAGGCCAGTGTGATGGTTTCGAACTCGAGATCTGGAAATTGAGCCAACAAGCACTTTCCATAAGATTCGGCAGTAAGTCCGGTGCGGTCTGATACAAAGAACACTTTCCGTATTTGTTCAGAATATTGTAGTTCTGTTTCTGTCATGTGTTAATCATGTGCCGAAATACAGGAATTGATCAACAAAAATTTTGCGTTAAGACAAAACACTGTTTACTCAATTCAGACCATACCGTATTTACTCGTCATATCAAAAAGACCTGTGGGATCATTTTCAAAACGAAAATACGGCAACCAAAACCGTGAATAATCGCATCTTTTTAAACTAAAAACCAGACTTAATCGATATATTATACTTCTGACAATCAGACACTTTATGATAACTGGCCCGATAGAAAGAGCCTATCTAGGATAGATATATAAATGAGTACCTTGATTCATCCCAATGATGCGCTTGTGAATGAAGAGCCACCACTTCCACTGATACCGGTATGTGAACACTTTGCAGGGAACCGTCACACACTACTCAAAGCCTTTGCGATTCAAGCTGAGTATGGCCCTGTTTTCGACATAACTTGTGATTGCGAAGATGGTGCAGCAACCGGGACAGAAATTTCCCACGCCAATATGATTGTTGAGCTTCTCAATAGCGAATATAACATCCATAAAATGGCAGGTGTGCGTATCCATGGGTTCAATGAGCCTGTCTGGAAACAGGAAGTCGATATTTTATTATCTGGGGCAAGAGATCTCATTCGTTACATAACCCTTCCCAAGGCGCAGGATGCGACTCAAGTTGAGATGATGCTTGAATACATCCAGCTAGCCTCACAGAAATATAGCCTCCAGCCATCGCTGCCAATACATGTCTTAATTGAAACGCATGGCGCTTTAGGTGAAGTAAATAAGATTGCCATGATGGAGCCTGTTGAAGTGCTCGATTTTGGCATTATGGACTATATCAGTGCTCATCAGGGAGTGATAACGGATGAAGCGATGCGGAGCCCACTTCAATTTGAACATGCGTTAATCGCTCGAGCAAAAACAGACATTGTCAGAGCTGCGATAAGTTCTGGTTGTGTTGCTTCACACAACGTCAGCTTAGCCATTAAAGATTATCAACAAACCTATGACGATGCCCATCGAGCGCGTACTCAGTTCGGCTTTCTGAGGATGTGGAGTGTGCATCCTGTTCAAATTAAAGCCATTATAGATGCGATGTCTCCCAACCCAGACCAGCTCCAACTAGCCAGTGAGGTTTTACTATCAGCACAACAATATAACTGGGCACCTATTCAGCTGAACGGAAAACTGTATGACAAAGCTTCGTATCGTTATTACTGGCAACAAATTCAACAGGCCTATTTAGCTGGTCTTCCTCTCGGAAAACCTGTGCAACAACAGTTTTTTAGTCAGAATAATTGCACACCATAAGGACTACATTACATAGGTAGATATGAAATTAACCATACATTATTCCTGTCATGCTATTAACAAGTTAAATACCCACAATACCGACTAGCCAAAAATCATTCAGTTAAATAAAAAAAAGCCCGCACAAGAACTTTGTACGGGCTTTTTTATTTGAAAAGAATGAACGAGAAATTAGTTTAAAAACGTTCTTAAATCTTCAAGTTCTTTCAGCAACTCTTTTACGAGCTGTTTTTGATCAGTTTGATTATCAGCAGAAGCACTCGCTTTTGCATCGGTTCCCAGTTGCTGTCTGGCACCACCGATGGTGAAGCCTTGCTCATATAACAAGCCACGAATCTCACGAATCAACACAACATCATGACGCTGGTAATAACGACGATTACCTCGACGTTTAACCGGTTTAAGTTGTGAAAATTCTTGTTCCCAGTACCGAAGAACGTGAGGTTTTACACCACACAACTCACTGACTTCACCAATCGTAAAATAGCGTTTCGCCGGTATTACAGGGAGTTCGTTGTTGTTACTTGCTTCCAGCATAATTGTCCACCCTTGCCTTCAGTTTTTGTCCGGGTCTGAACGTGACCACGCGACGGGCTGTTATTGGGATTTCTTCACCAGTTTTTGGGTTACGACCTGGTCTTTCACTTTTATCTCTTAATTCAAAATTACCGAACCCAGATAACTTTACTTGTTCACCTTTTTCTAATGCCGTACGAATTTCTTCAAAAAACATTTCAACTAATTCTTTTGCTTCACGTTTGTTGAAACCTAACTCATCGTACAACTGTTCTGTCATATCGGCCTTAGTCAGTGCCATGTCTACCTCAAATTAATTCTTATTGTTTATTAAGCGATGTTAAGATCTTATCGTTGCATTAAGCTTTTGCGACAGGGTTTCTGTCACAGTTTTAAGCAATGAGTCGACTTCATCGTCTGTTAATGTTCGCTCTTTGTGCTGGAGTATAAAGGCCACTGCCAAGCTTTTCTTGCCAAGCTCGACGCCTTCTCCACTATACACGTCAAATAATTGAAATGACTTAAGAATATCAGAATCGATCTTACTCAAGCAATCTTCAATTTGACCAGCATTGACAGCATCATCTACCAAAAGAGCCAAATCACGACGCAATGCTGGGAATTTTGACAGTGTCTCAAACTCAGGAACGACAGAATCAACGAGCTCGTTCAGGCTTAACTCGAAGACGTAGACCTTTCCATCAATATCCAGTGATTTGTTTAATTTTGGATGGATGGCGCCTAGCCAACCAATAGCTTCATCGTTCTTATAGACACGTGCAGATTGGCCTGGATGTAATGCTGGATGAGATTCTTTCTCGAATCTTACTTGACCACCACCCAGAGCAAGCAATGCTTCCACATCAGCTTTGATGTCGAAGAAGTCCACTTCACGTGGTTTCTGCGACCACTGTTCGGCATAATTACTGCCGTATATTAAACCACCAATTTGACGCGGTTGTGCAATATCATTCAAAGTACCTTTGAAGACACGTCCTACCTCAAATAGACGAATCCGATCATGCTGTCGATTAGCATTATAAACCATTGCCTGTACCAGGCCGGGCCAGAGTGATGTTCTCATCACAGAAAGATCAGACGAAATGGGGTTGGCCAATTTTATCGGTGCTGAGTCGTCTTGTGCGAGCAACTGCTGGATTTTAGGCTCAACGAAACTATAGGTCACAGCTTCATGATAACCACGGTCAACCATGAGGTTTTGCAACCGCTCAACCGGTGTCAATGTCTCCGTAATATTGGTTGTTAAAACGGTTCCCTGCGGACGAGTATTAGGCAATTTATCGTAGCCATACAAGCGGCCTAACTCTTCGATTAAATCCACTTCGATTGAGAGATCAAAACGAAAAGAAGGGACTGATACCTGCCAGCCATCTTCAACAACATCAACAGCCAAACCTAATCTTGTTAATTGTTCAGCAACTGTTTTACCGTCCAGTTCAAGTCCAAGCACTCGTTTGATTCTGTCAGTACGAAGATGAATTGTTGCTGTTTTCGGTAAATCTTTCTCGCTACATTCTTCAATAACAGGGCCAGCTTCACCACCCACAATTTCAAGCAGTAAAGATGTTGCACGATTCATAGTCTTGCTAGCTAATTCTGGATCCACCCCTCGTTCAAAGCGATGTGATGAATCTGTATGCAAACCATAGCTTCGCGCTTTACCAGCAATAGCTTCTGGTGCAAAAAATGCTGACTCTAGGAACAAAGAGGTTGTGAGCGAACTTACTGAAGAGTCTTGTCCACCCATAACACCAGCTAAGGCTAGTGGCTTTTCTGCATCACAAATCAATAAGGTATCTGCTTGCGTATCGATTGTTTGGCCGTCTAACAGGGTCAGCTTTTCACCTTGTTGTGATAAACGCACATTAATTGATTGTTCAATCTTACCCAAATCAAAGGCATGCATAGGCTGCCCTAATTCGAGCATGACATAGTTGGTCACATCAACCACAGGTCCCAAACTTCTTAACCCACTGCGGCGGAGCTTCTCTTGCATCCACACAGGTGTTTCTGCTGCTGGATTAATATTTTCGATAATGCGTCCCAGATATCGTGGGCAGGCAGCAGTTGCTTCAACATTGACATCCAAAATCTTGGAAGAGGTTGCGCTTACAGGCTCAGATGCCACAGCGTTGATATCTTCTGAAGTCAGTACACCGACTTCACGTGCTACACCCGCGACACTTAAACAATCACTACGATTGGGTGTGAGATCAATATCGATTGCCTTATCATCTAAATCCAGATAAACACGAAAATCTTCACCAACAGGTGCATCATCAGCAAGCTCCATCAAACCGTCAGCAGATTCCGTCAGGCCTAATTCTTTTGATGAACACAACATACCAAACGATGGAACACCACGCAGTTTGGCCTGTTTAATTTTAAAGTTACCAGGTAAAACAGCACCGATGACCGCAACAGGTATTTTCAATCCTTCGCGAACATTACTTGCACCACAAACAATATCCAGTAACGCTTCGCCACCCACATTAACTTTTGTGAGACGTAACTTATCGGCATCCGGATGCGGTGTGACAGAGGTCACTTGCCCCACAACGACACCTGAAAACTCGCCTGCCACAGCTTCTACGGCATCAACTTCGAGACCAGCACCAGTGAGTTTCTCAACTAATGCATCTGTATCAAGTGCAGGGTTTACCCACTCTCTTAACCATTTTTCACTAAACTTCATTGTCTTATCTCGTCGCTTAACTGAATTGTTTCAGGAAACGTAAATCGTTTTCGAAGAACATACGTAAGTCATTGACGCCGTATCGCAGCATCGCCATACGCTCGACACCGAGACCAAACGCAAAACCAAGATACTTTTCACTATCAATGTTGACGTGTTTGAATACATTCGGATGAACCATGCCGCAGCCAAGTATTTCAATCCAACCGGTATGACTACATACGCGACAACCTTCTCCACCGCAGATTACGCACTCGATATCTGCTTCAGCTGAAGGTTCGGTGAACGGAAAATACGAAGGACGAAAACGTACTTTTAGTGGTTTTTCAAAGAATGCTTGCAGAAAGTCTGACAAGATACCTTTCAGATCAGTAAAACTGATATTTTCATCCACCATCAACCCTTCGATCTGATGAAACATCGGTGTGTGGGTTAAGTCTGAGTCGCAACGATACACTCTGCCCGGGGCAATCAGACGTAAAGGTGGCTGTTCTTCTTCCATCACACGGATTTGCACCGGTGAGGTATGTGTTCTTAATAATTTATCTGCGTCAAAATAAAATGTGTCATGCATAGCACGAGCAGGGTGATGCTCAGGAATATTAAGCGCAGTAAAGTTATGATGACCATCTTCGATTTCGGGGCCTTCCGCCACATCAAAACCAATATTCTTAAAGTAACGTTCTATACGCTGTAATGTACGAGTGACGGGATGTAAACCACCCACCTCGCTGTTGCGACCAGGTAAAGTCACATCAACACTTTCTGCCGCTAAAGCAGCTTCCATTGCAATTTCAGCTAGTGCTTTATTTCTGGCATCGATGAGCGCTGACACATCTTGTTTAGCTATATTTACCGACTTACCAATAATAGGTCGCTCTTCAACGCCCACATTGGCTAATCCTTTCAGATAAGCCGTGATTTTGCCTTTCTTACCCAAAAACTCAACGCGAACGTTATCCAAAGCCCGATTATCATTCGCTTCTGCAATTGCTGCTTTCGCAGACTCAACAATGTCGTTTAAAGCTTCTAACTGTGTGTCCAGTTCAGCCATTATTACCCCCACCTGAGGAACAATATTCAGAAACAAAAAAGGGCCGTTTTGGCGGCCCTTTTCTACTTACATGCAAACACGTAGGTTTAATCAATAAACCGACGATATTAGTTTGCCAGTGCAGCTTTCGCTTTTTCTGCAAGTGCAGCAAATGCAGCTTCATCATGTACAGCGATATCGGCCAACACTTTACGATCGATTTCGATAGAAGCTTTTTTCAGACCATCGATCATTCTGCTGTAAGACAATCCACACTCACGTGCAGCAGCATTGATACGTGCAATCCATAAAGTACGGAAATTACGTTTTTTCTGACGACGGTCACGATAAGCATATTGACCTGCTTTGGTGACTGCTTGGACAGCTACGCGGTATACGTTCTTACGACGACCGTAATACCCTTTTGCTTGGTCAAGAACTTTTTTATGGCGAGCACGTGCTGTGACGCCGCGTTTTACTCTAGGCATTAGAAAACTCCCTCAATTACAGGTTTGGCAACATTTTACGAACTGACATGTGATCTGCTTTACAGATTGTCAGAGTAGAACGTAATTGACGCTTACGCTTAGTGCTTTTTTTGGTCAGGATATGACTAGTGAAAGCTTGTGAGCGCTTGAATTTTCCACTACCAGTGCGTTTAAAACGCTTAGCAGCACCACTATGGTTTTTTAATTTAGGCATTGAATTAACAACTCCGCATTGAAAGTTTATATAGTTATTTTTTACTGTTTGGAGCCAAAACCATAATCATTTGACGCCCTTCTTTCTTAGGTCGTTGTTCAACGCTAGACAGTTCTTTAAGATCTTCTGCAACACGTTCAAGTAGTTTAAGACCCAAGTCCTGATGCGCCATTTCACGTCCACGAAATCGGAGGCTGACTTTAGTTTTGTTCCCGCTTTCTAGGAAACGTATCAGGTTGCGTAGTTTTACCTGATAATCCCCTTCTTCTGTTCCAGGTCGGAATTTAACTTCCTTCACCTGAATTTGTTTTTGTTTTTTCTTAGCTAGCGCTTTCTGCTTGCCTTCTTCAAACAAAAACTTGCCGTAATCCATGATACGGCATACTGGTGGACTCGCTTGTGGCGCGATTTCCACCAAATCCAGATCAGCTTGTTCGGCTCGTTCTAACGCGTCTTTCAGCGTAACGATGCCCACTTGCTCACCATTAGAATCTGTTAATCGTACTTCTTTGGCTGTGATTTCTCCATTCAGCCTTTTTTGATCTGTAGCGATGTTCTAATCCTCTATAATTATTCGACCGCGACTCGCAACATCTTTCTGTAGCAAGCCAACAAAGTCCTCAAGTTGCATTGCACCTAGGTCTTCGCCTTTTCGAGTGCGTACTGCCACGGCATTATTTTCTGCTTCACGCTCACCCACCACAATCAAGTAGGGGACGCGACGTAAAGTGTGCTCGCGTATTTTAAAGCCAATCTTCTCGTTTCTCAAGTCCGAATCGACTCTAAATCCTTGTTTCTGCAAATTGTTGGTGATATTTCTGACATATTCAGATTGTTTATCACTGATTCCCATCACCACCACTTGCTTAGGTGCAAGCCATGTTGGGAAGGCGCCAGCATACTCTTCTATTAAGATACCGATGAATCTTTCTAAAGAACCAAGTATTGCCCTGTGCAGCATAACTGGCACTTGTTTACTGCCATCATCTGCGACATATGTCGCATCCAGACGACCAGGCATTGAGAAGTCAACCTGAATAGTACCGCACTGCCACACACGGCCAAGACAATCTTTTAATGAGAATTCAATCTTTGGTCCGTAGAATGCGCCTTCACCTGGCTGTAGGTCCCAGTCTAATTCTGCGGCATTTAATGCCTGTTCTAGGGCATGTTCAGCCTTGTCCCATACCTCATCGCTCCCTACTCTACTTTCAGGACGAGTCGATAATTTAACGATGATTTCATTGAACCCGAAGTCGGCATAAACCTCGTGTAATAAATCAATAAAAGTGGCGACCTCTGACTGAATTTGATCTTCAGTACAGAAAATATGCGCATCATCTTGGGTAAATCCGCGTAAACGCATCAGGCCATGTAAAGTACCTGACGGTTCGTTACGATGACATGAACCAAATTCGGCCATACGTAAAGGCAAGTCTCTGTAGCTTTTCAGACCTTGATTAAAAATCTGAATATGACAAGGACAGTTCATTGGTTTGACGGCATAGTCACGATTTTCTGAATGGGTACTGAAAATCATATCGCCAAATTTATCCCAGTGACCTGATTTTTCCCACAAAGTGCGATCGACAACCTGAGGTGTGCGCACTTCCTGATAACCATTATTGCGTAACACGTCACGAATATAGTTTTCGACAACACGATAAATCTGCCAACCATTATCGTGCCAGAAGATCATGCCTGTGGCTTCTTCCTGCAAATGGAATAGATCAAGATTTTTAGCGATTTTACGATGATCGCGCTTTTCAGCTTCTTCCAGACGATGCAAATAAGCCTTCAGGGCTTTTTTATCTTGCCAGGCAGTACCATATACCCGTTGTAACATTTCGTTATCAGAGTTACCACGCCAGTATGCACCCGCCAATTTCATCAATTTGAAGGCTTTTAACTTACCTGTACTTGGTACGTGAGGACCACGGCATAAATCGACAAAATCACCTTGGCGATAGATAGATAAAGTCTCGCCTTGCGGAATATCTTCCAGGATTTCAGCTTTATAGATTTCACCCATGTCACGGAATAACTCGATACCCGCATCACGAGAGATTTCTTCACGAACCACTGGAAGATCTTGCTTCACGATCTCTTCCATACGCTTCTGGATCTTAGCTAAATCATCCGGAGTAAACGCTTCTTTATATGAGAAATCATAATAGAAGCCATCTTCAATCACCGGACCGATGGTGACTTGTGCTTCAGGATAGAGCTGTTTTACAGCCTGAGCCATTAGATGTGATGTAGAGTGACGGATGACATCCAGACCATCTTCATCACGCTCAGTGATGATGGCTACCTCAGCATCCTGTTCAATGACGAATGACGTATCAACCAGCTTTCCATCAACTTTACCGGCTAATGCAGCACGGGCTAAGCCAGTACCAATATCAGCGGCAACATCATGGATAGAAACGGGATGATCGAATTGGCGTTGAGAGCCGTCGGGAAGTGTTACTGAAATCATATGAAGTCCTGGTTGTGGCCGATACAAAGGGCCTTAAAAACCAAAAAAGCGCCTAAGCGCTTTTGAATATCTGGTAGGCACGAGTGGATTCGAACCACCGACCCCCACCATGTCAAGGTGGTGCTCTAACCAACTGAGCTACGTGCCTGCCGTGAAGCTGCGAAATTATACGCAGCTACTGACAGATTGCAAGCCCTTTAAACAGCGGCCGGACCCAAGGCTATCTTCCTTAGATGTTCCAAGTCATCACGTAGCTTGGCAGCCTCTTCAAATTCAAGGTTTTGCGCATGTTTGTACATGGCGTTTTCAATCTGCTGAATTCGTTTAGCCAGTTGCTGTGGTGTCAGTGAAGCATACTTCGCCTGCTCTTCAGCGACTTCTACAGCCTGTTTATCATTTGCCGGTTTGGACATAGCTTCATCCATGCCCATGCGTATAGCTTTTTTAATACCTTGTGGTGTAATGCCATGCTCTTCATTAAAGGCAATTTGTTTTTCTCGACGGCGATCGGTCTCTTCAATTGCTCGTTGCATTGAGCCTGTTATTTCATCTGCATACAAAATCGCTTTACCGTTCAGATTTCTGGCAGCACGACCAATTGTTTGAATTAGAGAGCGATCGCTGCGTAGGAAGCCTTCTTTATCCGCATCCAGTATTGCTACTAATGAGACTTCCGGTATATCCAAACCTTCTCGTAGTAGATTAATACCGATAAGCACATCAAATTCCCCCAGCCGTAAGTCACGAATAATTTCTACCCGCTCTACGGTATCGATATCAGAATGTAAGTAACGCACTTTGACATTGTGCTCACGTAGATACTCGGTCAGATCTTCTGCCATGCGTTTGGTTAACGTGGTGATTAAAACACGCTCACCGATAGCTGCGCGCTTATTAATTTCAGATAAGACATCATCGACTTGTGTCCCAACAGGCCGAATTTCGACTTGTGGATCGACCAGTCCTGTTGGCCTAACCACTTGTTCGACGATGGTGCTGGAGTGTTCATTTTCGTATTTGCCCGGTGTCGCCGAAACAAAAATCGTTTGTGGGGCCAACTTCTCCCATTCTTCAAACATCAAAGGCCGATTATCCAATGCAGAAGGAAGTCGAAAACCGTAGTTGACCAAGGTCTCTTTTCTAGAGCGGTCGCCTTTATACATCGCACCTATCTGCGGCACCATCACGTGACTTTCATCGATCACCAGAATCGCATCGTCAGGCAAGTAATCAAATAAGGTTGGCGGTGCTGCCCCAGGCCCACGTCCAGATAAATGGCGGGAATAGTTTTCAATGCCGTTGCAATAACCAAGCTCCAATAACATTTCAATATCAAAACGGGTACGTTGTTCTAAACGCTGCGCTTCGACCAGCTTATTGTCAGCATTGAGATGTTCGAGTCGTTCTTTTAGCTCTTCTTTGATGGCATCAACCGCTTTTAATAGGTTATCGCGTGGTGTCACATAGTGCGTTTTGGGATAAATGGTAATGCGGTTCATCCTCTGAAGGATTTCACCTGTCAGCGGATCGAAGTAGCTGATCTGCTCCACTTCATCATCGAATAATTCCACTCTGACAGCATCACGTTCAGACTCTGCCGGGAAGATATCAATCACCTCCCCTCTTACGCGATAAGTACCACGGTGAAGCTCAACATCATTTCGGCTGTACTGCAGTTCCGTCAATCTTCTTAATATATCTCGCTGACTGATGACATCACCCTGAACCAGATGTAACACCATCTCCAAATAAGCATCTTTTTCACCCAAACCATAGATACAGGACACACTTGATACGATAATCGCATCCCGCCTTTCCAACATAGCTTTGGTTGCCGACAAGCGCATTTGTTCGATCTGCTCGTTAACCGACGCATCCTTATCTATAAAAGTATCTGAGGATGGTACGTACGCTTCCGGCTGGTAATAATCGTAATAAGAGACAAAATATTCCACCGCATTATTGGGGAAGAAATCTTTCATCTCACTGTATAATTGCGCGGCCAGGGTCTTATTAGGGGCCAGTACCATCATCGGCCGACCCAGAGCTTGCGCAACATTGGCAATGGTAAACGTTTTACCAGAACCAGTTACCCCAAGCAGGGTTTGCCACATTTCACCGTTTTCCAAGCCTTCAATCAAAGTCTTGATTGCAGTTGGTTGATCCCCGGCAGGAGAAAATTCGCTGACTAGCTGAAAATGTTTACTCATACGTCTTTAGCATCGATTATGTTTGGCGTATATTATTGAGATATTTATCAATTTACCGTGTTAAATGAAGGAAAGATTTTGACTATCAAGCTCTCCCAACGTGTTCAAAACATCAAACCGTCTCCGACTTTGGCAATCACAGCACGCGCTGCGGCGCTGAGAGCCGAGGGCAAAGATGTTATTGGTCTGGGTGCAGGCGAACCCGACTTCGATACTCCTGAACACATCAAACAAGCTGCCATTGAAGCTATCCACAGCGGCAAAACAAAATACACGCCCGTAGATGGCACAGCAGATTTGAAAGATGCCATCATCAAAAAGTTCTCAAGAGATAATGGGCTCGAGTATGCCGCGAATCAAGTCCTTGTTTCCGTCGGTGGTAAACAAAGCTTTTTCAACTTGGCCCAAGCCTTCATTGAAGCAGGTGATGAGGTCATCATCCCCGCACCATACTGGGTATCATACCCGGATATGACACTACTTGCTGACGGCGTACCCGTTATTATCGAAGCCGGTCAGGAAAATCAGTTCAAAATCACACCAGAACAATTAGAGGCGGCGATCACAGATAAAACCAAACTGTTCGTTATCAATAGCCCATCTAACCCAACTGGCATGGCTTACAGTCTGAAAGAGCTGGAAGCACTAGGTGAAGTGTTACGCAAACATCCGAATATTTTCATCGCCACTGATGATATGTATGAACATATCTACTGGGCTGACGAACCGTTCTGCAATATTTTGAATGCCTGCCCGGATCTATATGATAGAACGCTGGTTATGAATGGCGTTTCCAAAGCGTATTCAATGACTGGCTGGCGTATTGGCTATGCAGCTGGACCAGCACCATTAATTGCGGCAATGAAAAAAGTACAATCCCAAAGTACTTCTAACCCAGCATCTATCTCTCAGGCAGCTGCTGTGGAAGCACTAAATGGTGATCAGTCTTGCATCAAAACTATGCTGACCGAATTCAAAAAACGTCACGATTTTGTTGTGGCTGAATTAAACAAAATGCCTGGCGTGGACTCACTAGAAACAGACGGTACGTTTTATGTATTCCCAAGCATCGCCGGTGTATTGGAAAACAAAACTGAACTGAACGACGATATGGATTTTGCCGAAGCCCTATTAGTAGAAAAAGGCGTAGCTGTTGTGCCTGGTTCTGCGTTCGGATTGAAAAACCACATTCGTCTTTCAATCGCGACCAGCGAAGAAAACCTACGTAACGCACTGATTCGTATTGCTGAATTTATTGCATAAAAAATTATTCAAATTTAGGCTTGACCTATACAGGTCAAGCCACTAGAATAGCCATCTTTCTGTTCCCCGATAGCTCAGTTGGTAGAGCAAATGACTGTTAATCATTGGGTCGCTGGTTCGAGTCCAGCTCGGGGAGCCAAAGAATATATAAAACCTCAAAGAGTCTCTCTTTGAGGTTTTTTTATTTCAGCAATATTTATGTCGACTCGTATTCTTTACCTGCTAAATTGACGAGTTTGATAGAAGGTTGCTGCTATAAGCCAATTTGGTAATTTCTTTAATACTCTCCTCTGAAGCATCAATAGTTTTACACTTAGCACTTTATTTTTAAGATATAAATCTCAAAACAGGCTATTTACTGATTTTTACTTCAGTTGGCTATAGCGACCATTGATGTGAAATCAAAATCAGCTGTTACAAAACACTTCGCGACAACTTGTTTTGTGTATATGCCATCCACTGCATCAATAATCAAAGCGATGTCGGACACGTTCTTTCCTCTGACTAAATTGTATTACTACAACGGTGATTAGCCTGTTTTTGTAGAAGTTCAGGCCATGCTTCTCGCGTCGATGACGTTCAATTTCCATAGACCTAACAAATATATATACAACACCATAATTAACATCATCACTAGATATATCTTCAAACTTATTGGCCGATTATTACCGACAAATAGGGTGCTGTAGTGATTGGTGCATATGCTTTACTTATGGCAACCAGGGTGACTCAATTTTCGATGATTCAAACAGGGCATCAATTTGTACGCTATACCGTTGTTTATCTGCTTGTTTGTATAAGACATACACTGGAAAAGTAAACTCAGGATAGTGTTCATTGTGCTTTAAAAGTCCTGCTTTTATATGGTGCTCAACCACACGTGTTCGAAAATAGCCGCTTCCACCGTTTGTTAAAATGTAATGTAATGCTAATGGTCCAAGGCTAATAGTGAGTTGTGCTCGTGCATGTTCAGGTAAAGCCACATCATGTTGACGTCTAAAGTCATCTCCCCAGTCCACGTAGACATATGGGTGAGGATTATCAACGGAACTCACGTGGATGAGTTTTTCTTCTAATAGTTGCTCGACCTGAACGCCAGGCCAATATTCAGGTTGATGAACCAAAATAATATCTAGAACACCATTCTCAAGTTGCTCCATAAGCGATTGACGTTCACCAATCTCTGTTCTTATGGCCACTTCACTTTCAGTGATATTGAGTGCATTTAGCCATTGCAAGACAAGCGGACTCCATAAACTCACTTCACTGCCAATATTGAGTACATTCTGTACTCCTTGGGGTAAAGGCAGATCACGTTTCGCCAGCTCCCACGATTGCACCATTTTCGTAGCATGTTCAACAAACCTGACACCATTTGATGTCAAACTTGCACCGGAGCGGTTGCGAATAAATAATTTACACCCAAGTTGTCCCTCAAGGTTATGAATTCGAGCCGTTACGGTCGTTTGGGTGACATGCAGCTTTTCTGCTGCTGAGATAAAGCTTCCCGATCTGACAATTTCAAGAAAGGTTCTGGCTAAACTGACATCCATATGAATATTTTTGATATTAAATTAAGATAATATTCATTATATATTATTAAACATTCTCTCCATAATGTGTTTCAACATTCACAGCGTTAGAAACACACTTCATGCAAAACTTAGCTACATCATTATTCACAACATCTGAGTGGGAGGCTGTAGCAAACCTTCTAAAGCGTTTGTCTAATGAACAAACAGAATGGTTAGCGAATAACTTATTAGACATTTCTACTACAGATAAAAGCATAGCTGTTGAAAAGAGAGCAGTTGTAGCCTATGGAACAGAAACAGGCAATTCCAAAGGTATTGCTCAGCAGTTTTATGAAAAAGCAGTTCATCAGAATAAATCAATAGAACTCATTAACCTGGCGGATTTCAAACTCAAGCAACTAAAACAGATTAATCAGCTATACATTGTGTGTAGTACTCATGGCGATGGCGAACCACCTGAGCCCATCGCATCGTTCTATGATGAGCTAATACACCTTAATGAAGACCTTTCTCATCTATCCTATGCTGTACTCGCTTTGGGTGACAGTTCATACGATCACTTCTGTCTCACCGGCATCACAATTGATGATAGATTGCGTGAGCTCAATGCTTCACCATTTACTGAATGTGTGGAGTGTGATGTTGATTTTGAAGAAACAGCTGAAGAATGGATTACTTACTGTCTTCCAACGTTACCGAATATGACGAAAAACAGTGAAGTACTCACAAAAAGCCGTCATAAAATCCGTACATCAACCTACTCAAAAACCAGTCCACTCTCTGTAGAAGTGATCAAGAATACGCGTTTATCTGATGACTCAAGATCAAACCCGATCCATCATTTAGAGTTACAGGTACCAGACAATATTCAACTGAGTCTCACCGCGGGTGATGGAATCGGGGTTTTACCTCAAAATCCCCCTCAGCTCGTTCGCCAAATTTTATCCTTAACAACATTTTCTGGGGATGAATCTGTCGTTGTAAAACAGAGAGCTGTACCACTGGTGGAGGCTTTACGTGAATATTGTGATCTCACTTTAGTCACAGCACAATGTTTAACTAAATGGAGTGAGACTTCAAACAACCGTGACCTGATAAAACTGTGCCAAGATAAACAAACATTACGCTCATATCTCAAACGGCATCAGTTAACAGACATTCTAGTCAACCACTCTTTACAGTTAACTCCACAGCAGCTGGTCGATAGCTTAAGACCATTACAACCTCGTTTATATGACGTTGCCAACAGTACTCGCCAGATTCAAGATGAATTGCATCTTACTGTAGAAAAGTATCGGTATTCTTGGTCTGGGAAATTACAAAATGGAATTTGTTCAACATATTTAACGGGTATTGAAGAAGGTGAAAATCTTCTTGTTTTCCCCCACCACAATAAACGGTTTCATTTACCCACGAATCAAAACAGTCCCATTATCCTCATTGCTGACGGTACAGGAATAGCCCCTTTTCGCGCCTTCATACAAGAGATTCAGTCTAATCCTAACCGTGAACACAGCGTGTGGTTGATACTAAGAGAATGTACATTTTTAAATGACTTCCTCTATCAAACGGAGTGGTCCCAGTATCTAAAAGATGGCTTATTAACTCGTTTAAATACCTCTTTTTTTGACGATGTTCCCAATAAATCAATCTACGACATCATTCAAGATAATGAAGATACGTTTAACGGTTGGTTAAGTGCTGGCGCACACCTGTATCTATCTGGTCACAAAGAGATATTTGATCAACTTACACAAACGTTGAGCAAGACATCATCTTATAAGCAAAGCTGGCTTCAACTCACCCAACAAAAACGACTACACAAAAACGTATATTAATTTACGG
The DNA here is from genome assembly GCA_002706095.1 of Methylophaga sp. Lineage (GTDB taxonomy): Bacteria > Pseudomonadota > Gammaproteobacteria > Nitrosococcales > Methylophagaceae > Methylophaga > Methylophaga marina. The sequence continues at coordinate 428,372 of PAJP01000005.1, forward strand.
AGAAATAAAGTGACTACACTCACTATTGCTCGACACTCTGATATTAGCCAACCTCTTAATGAACAGCACAGTAATGAGCAGCTTAAAGCAAAAAGTCATTTCTTGAGAGGCACGATCAAAGAAGGACTCCATGATGCTAATACGGGAGGTATTAGTCACGATGATGGATTGTTAACAAAATTCCATGGTATCTATCAGCAAGATGATCGTGATACACGACAACATCGTCTCATTCGAAAGCTTGAGCCTCATTACCAATTTATGGTGAGACTACGAATTCCAGGTGGAAGATTAACCAAACAGCAATGGATTGAAATAGACCGTTTATCACGAATTTACTCATCGAATGGAATTCGTATTACTACACGTCAAACGATTCAATTTCACGGTGTGGGAAAACAATGCTTACAACCACTCCTGAGAAGTCTAGAAAAAATCGGAATAGATACCCTTGCTGCGTGTGGCGATGATAATCGAGGTATTGTTTGTGGAGTCAACCCTGACGCGTCAAGAGTAGCTCAACAAGTCTATGATCTAGCAAGAGAGACAAGTTCGCGCCTCTTACCTAAAACAGATGCTTATCGAGAAACCTGGTATGACATCCCTCCTTCAGTCTCCCAGTCTGAGGAGCCACTTTATGGGGAAACGTATTTACCTCGTAAATTTAAAATAGGATTCGTCATCCCTCCAGATAATGATATTGATATATTTGCCCAAGACGTCGGTTTTATAGCTGTTATTGAGAAATCTCGTCTGGTTGGTTTCAATGTGTGTGTTGGCGGTGGTATGGGGCAACTTGACTCTAGAGAAGATAGTTATCCGAGGCTATCCACCCCCATTGGCTTTATAGAAGCATCAGATGCACCATTTATTGCTGAAGTCATCATGACTATTCAACGCGATTATGGGGATAGAAAAGATAGACATCGTGCACGTTTCAAATACACATTAGATAGAATCAGTTTAGACAGCTTTAAAAATTTACTCGTAAACCGTTTCGGCAAAAAGCTAGCCCCTTTGAAGCCATACAGATTAACGAATAATGGTGATAAGTTAGGCTGGCATCAGACTGAGGATAGTCAGTGGCTGGCAACATTGCATATTCAAAGTGGACGTATCAATCATCATTTACAAGATCAGTTACAAGCTTTCTTTCAGCAATATAGTGGTGAAGTCCGGTTAACAGCAAACCAGAATATTCAGCTTATCAATATTCCACCATATGACATTTATGACGTAGCAAGACGATTATCTGATCTTGGTTTATACGAAAGGTTGATTCCCTCCAGTCAAGAAGCCGTTACGTTGAGTTGTGTTGCACTTCCAACTTGTGGGCTGGCTATGGCTGAAGCAGAAAGAATAACGCCAGACTTTCTTACCCTTTTTAATGATTTGAAACGTCAGTATGACCTCCAAACAAAACCTATCACACTAAGAATTACTGGTTGTCCCAATGGGTGTGCTCGCCCCTACTTAGCTGAGATAGCCTTAACAGGACGAGCGCCAGGTTTATATAACTTATACCTTGGAGGTAGCCACCGAGGAGACCGACTAGCCACGCTACATGAGAAAAATCTCAGTCAAACTCAGGTTCTGGATGCCTTGGCTCCTTTATTCGATTTGTATTCAACAGATCGCCTCAACAACGAGTATTTTGGGGACTTTCTTCACCGATGTCATTTCATTAAATCCTCATCCATCTCAAATCAGTCAATACAGGAAAGATAGATGTCTGAATTTCTTTTTATACAAAGCCGAGATCCCTTCACAGATGCACTGACTAAATCGCAATATGAATTAATTCACCATCTGGCCAATGCAGGCAATCGTGTGACGGTAGTACTTATCCAGAATGGGGTTATGCCTGCCACCAAAAGCAGCATTTTTACGCCCTTTACTAAATTACTTCATGAAAACATCACATTGGTTGCTGACAAATTCTCTCTCCAACAGAGAGAAATAGATGCTGAACAATTGATACCAGAAATATTAACCACTGATCTGGATATTGTTATCAAAGCATTACTGTCGGGACAAAAAGTCATTTGGAATTAGGAGATGACAATGTCACATAATAAAACACTCACTTTCGCCTTTATGGACCCACCATTTGAGAGCGAGCGCACCGTCACTTTTTTTAGATTACTCGATGCCGCCTTAGATGCTAATTCTCATGTGAAGGTATTTGCTTATGAAGGTGCTGCTGCTTTGTCATTCGCCAAGCAACAACAACATGGCAATGCCATCCATGGACATGATACTGAACAAGAAGATCATCCACTGACCAAAACATGGATTGCGTCGCTACAGAATAAAGCACGTAAGAAAGCACTCTCTTTTGAATGGATTAATTGTGGCTTATGCGTCGATGAGCGTGGCGTCAATGACACCATCCCCGGTTGTCATCGTGGAGGACCAGCCGATTTATGGCGCTATGCCTCAGAATCATTTAACACATTAACTATTGGAACTCGCTAATCATGAAAGTCTTACAAATACTCGATCAAGCTTTCAGAACAGTTGTGGAAGAACAAGATGAAACGATTCTATGGTTAATTCAATGTATGCAAAAAAAAATTGAGCATACCGATATCGACCAACTCCAGTTATTACTCACAGGCCAGGCCGTCTATTACACGCAACAAAAAAAACAGCAGCCTCCACTAAAAATAGGTGATTGGCAGCAAACTCAACCAGCGAATATAAATACCGATATAGGCAACCTGATTTCATCTCATATTCCTATTTATGTTGTGTATGAAGATTTATGGGATAGAGGGTTAGAAATGGAAGCGCTTAGAGAAGGCATACAAGTCGTGAATAGACAACAGCTCGTGCCTATCTTCGAACAAGCCGACCAAATATGGCATTGGTAACGCTCACCAAAATAGCCATTCAAAATCAGGAGTTCTATCATGAACACAACACATAATTACAATGAAGATATTACCAAGTGGTTTTCCGTCGCCGCCTGTATTTATCTTGTCATTGGTACAGGCATCGGTGTGTATATCGCCTCCGAACTCGCCTGGCCATTTCTTAATTTTGATAATCCATATATTAGTTTCGGACGATTAAGACCAGTGCATACTAACGTGGTTGTCTATGGGTTTGGCGGCTGTGTTTTGATGGCGACAGCCTATTATGTGGTTCAGCGAACTTGTTACGTCAGATTATGGAGTGACAAGATGGCCTGGTTTACATTCTGGGGCTGGAATCTCTATGTGATTGGCGCTCTGGTGACGCTTCCACTGGGCTACACTCAGGGTAAGGAGTACGCAGAATTAGAATGGCCTTTTGATATTTTGTTAACCGTTGTGTGGCTCGCCTACTCAATCAACTTTATTTTCACATTGAGCATTCGCCGTGTTTCCCATATCTATGTAGCGAACTGGTTCTTTCTGTCCATGATGATTATGTTCACCTATCTCCATGTGGTGAATAGTTTGTCGATTCCCGTTGAATTGATGAAATCCTACTCGATTTTTGCTGGCGTTCAGGACGCCATGATTCAATGGTGGTGGGGTCATAACGCCATTGGCTTTTATCTCACCGCGGGTTTTTTAGGCATCATGTATTATTTTGTGCCCAAACAAGCTAATCGGCCTGTTTATTCTTATCGCTTATCAGTGATTCACTTCTGGGCATTGATATTTGGCTATGTATGGTTAGGTGCGCATCACCTGCAATATACAGCTCTGCCTGATTGGACAGGCTCTCTTGGTGCAGCAATCTCTCTCGCCATGATTATTCCATCATGGGGAGGAGCAATTAACGGCATGTTCACATTAAGCGGTGCTTGGGACAAACTCAGAACCGATTATATTCTCCGTTTTCTCATCGTGGCGCTGGCTTTTTATGCCATGTCAACGTTTGAAGGCCCTGTAATGGCGTCAAAAACAGTTAATGCGCTTTCACACTATACCGACTGGACGATTGGTCATGTTCACTCTGGTGCATTAGGTTGGGTGGCGATGATTTCAATAGGTGCGCTGTATCACATGGTCGAACGCTTATGGGATACCCGAATGTTTTCTGTGCGTTTGGTTAATGTTCATTTCTGGTTAGCCACAGTCGGTACAGCCATTTACATTACCGCCATGTGGGTGGCCGGCATCATGCAAGGACTGATGTGGCGTGCTTATGATGACTATGGCAATCTGGCTTACACGTTTGTGGAGTCTGTGGCTCAGATGCATCCTTACTATGCTATTCGAATGATGGGTGGTCTCGTCTTTTTCAGTGGAGCCTGTGTCATGCTGTTCAATGTAGTGATGACTATTAGACAAGCTATACGGGTTCATCATGCCAGTAATCAATCCATGACGGATAATAAAGTCGATATTTCAGTCAAGTTGGGAGGGTAATCATATGAGCGTTTTACTCATATCAGCATTATTTATGAAGTATCAGGACACGCCTCAGTTCTTTATGCTAATTGGTGTCGATGCTTTAATTATGATCGCATTTTACTTCATCATCAAAACCGTTTATTCAGCTGAGAATAAACATCGTTATATAGAGGAAAGTTTTATCCCTCTTGATGATGATAGCTATGAAGAAAAACTTCGCCTTGGCACTCGTCATACTTTCTCATCCAGGAGAAAATAAATGGCCATAACTCAGCTCACAAAGCGACTCGGTATCCAACATCCTATCGTTCTGGCCCCCATGGGTAACGTGGCCGGAGGCAGGCTGGCAGCTAGTGTGTCGAACGCTGGTGGGCTTGGAATGATTGGTGTCGGTTACGGTGATCTTGATTGGCTCAAAACTGAACTTGCAATTCTAAAGCGTACAACAACTAAACCATGGGGCGTTGGTTTTATTACCTGGTCACTCACGAAGGAAGTATTTGACTTTGTTATGCGCTACTCTCCAAGTGTGGTGATGATGTCATTTGGTGATATAAATCAATGGGTAGATAAAATCAAATCATACAATATCCCCTTGATTTGCCAAGTTCAATCGTTATCTGAAGCCTTGGAAGTCAATAAAAAAGGGGCAGACTTCATCGTCACACAAGGTAGTGAGGCGGGAGGTCATGGTAAAAGTCAACGTTCCACCTTATCACTAACGAAGGGAGTCATTGATCACCTACCGAACACACCTGTCATAGCGGCTGGAGGTATTGCCGACGGCAAAAGCCTCGCAGCTATGTTGAGCCTGGGTGCAGTGGGCGCTTCTATCGGCAGCCGTTTTTACGCATCCACTGAGTCTTTGGCTGATGATAAGTTAAAACAAAAAATACTTGAAAGTAGTGGCGATGATACGGTTAGAACCGATGTATTCGATATTATTCGAGAAATATCATGGCCTAAAGAATATTCTGGCAGAGCTTTGAAGAATGCTTTCACGTCTAAATGGCATGGCAATGGGGCTAAATTAAAACGGCAACTGTCTCAACACCAATCCACTTTTTTTACTGATCAACAATCAGTCAACTTGGATTCAGCCATTATTTGGGCAGGAGAATGCATCGATTCTATCAATGATATTCAAGATGCTGAGAGCATTGTCAATAACATGATCACTGATGCTGAGCACACTCTCGGTAGTGCAATATAAAGTAATTTATTCATACAAAATCGCTTCAGCGTAAACAGTGTTAAACACGCGTTAACACAATAGAACGACATTACTGTATGAAAAAGTCTTCTCGTTCTTTTGATGTCATTATCGTGGATATTATTAGCACAAAAGCATGAGCGTTATATTGATGCTGCGAATGATTCCAACGATGAAGCCATATCAATATCTAAAAATAGCGCTCAAGCGATACAATTTTCCCTCTAAACAGTTACTTTCAGCTATCACTACGAGTTAGTTAACTTTATCGTTAACGACAACAACACGATCATCAATGATTTGATTGTAGAAACAGCTTTTCCTGCCTGTATGGCAAGCCGCTCCTTTCTGATCAACTTTTAAAAGAACGGCATCGCCATCACAATCCAAGAAAATTGACTTTACTTCTTGGGTATGACCGGAGGTTTCGCCTTTACGCCATAAGCATTGTCTTGAACGCGACCAATAACACGCTCTTTTGCTAGTGACGGTTTCAAGCAGCGCTTCTTTATTCATCCAGGCAACCATCAATAGTTCACCTGAGTCATATTGCTGGGCAACCGCATTGATCAAGCCTTGAGCGTTCCATGGCAAATTATCGATAACTTCTTGTAGCGCTAGAGAACTTCCTGTGGGTAAATTTTCTAATGTTTTTATCATTCCGAAGCTCCTGTTAACTTTCTGCTAAACGTGAGTGTAAAGCACGTGTATACGCCGATATCGCAGGAATAAGGGCAATAATAACGCCACTACCAAATACGCCCAGGCATAGATAGAGGTTAGACAGTGTAAACAGATTGCCTGACACAGCGATACCATAATTTGCCAGTAAGGCATCTCCCCACCCGTTAATTATCACCATCAGCATGACAAAAGCAGAAACGACGGCAGCACTGGTAATTAATACGGCTTCGAGTTCAATCAATAATAGAATACGCCAAGGCCCCATGCCTAAAGCTCTCAATACGGCAATCTCTCTGAGTCTTTCTCTTATAGATGACAACAACATCGCGGCCAGCCCCAATAAAGCGGCAACCAACACCATCAATGAGATCAGTGATAAAGCCATTTCTACAATGGACAACATTTGCCATAACCGTGAGAGCGTCACGCCAGGAATGATGGCAGATAACGCTTCAGGCTGATAATTATTGATTTCTCTTTGCAGGTGAAAAGTGGTGATTTTATTTTTCAGCCCCAACATAAATGCCGTGATGGTCTTTGGCTGCAAATCTTGCTCTGTGAGTTCGTCAAGGCTGACGGTTTTACCTGGTAATCTGATGCCATTTTTCCAATTCATATGAATGGCTTCCATCGCGCCCAGACTGATATGCAGCGAACGATCAACAGGTGTGCCGGTAGCGGCTAAAATACCCACCACGGTAAAAGGCGTGTCATCGTGTAAGCTAAAACTGTTTTGGGCCGTACCATGCGCCAAAATAATCTTAGAACCGTTCTTATAGCCTAACTGCCTAGCGATATCGGCACCAATAACGACATCAAATGCCCCATCAAAAGGCCGGCCTTGAGCAAATTCCAAAGCCTGTCGCTGACCGTATTTGAAATAAGTAAAATAGTCCTTGCTGGTGCCTACCACCCGATACCCCTTATGGGAATCGCCAAGTGAGATGGGGACTGACCAGGCCACCCCCTTCTGCTGACTAATATTCTGATAGCTCTGCCAATCTATATTTTGCGTAGCATCCCCAATTCTGAAGACGGAATACAACAATAAGTTAATATCGCCGGTTCTCGCCCCGACAATCAGATCCACACCTGAAATCGTACTGTTGAAGTTGTGTTTGACCTGATGCCTGATATGTTCCACAGCCAGCAAAATAAATACGCTGATAGTGATAGCAAGAAAAGCGACAATAACGGAGCCTTTTCTATGCCAAAGACTCTGAGTGGCTAAGCGTAAAAACATAGACATTACACCTGGTTAAGTGATTCAAGAGAAACACTATGATCGAAAAAACGTTGTAGGGACTCATCATGGCTGACAAATAACAGCGTCACCTTTCTATCCTCACAATGTCTCATCAACAGCTGCATAAAAGAATCACGATTATTCTTATCCAGGGACGATGTGGGCTCATCAACTAACAGAAATTCAGGCTGCTTAATGAGTGCCCGAGCGATAGCGACACGCTGTTGCTGACCAATACTCAATTGCGCTGCTGGATGCTGCCACACGGATTCTGGTATTTGCAGAGCAGTCAGTAACATGCTGATGTCATGCCGACTGACTTTTTTGTGGGCAACGTCAGCAGCGAGCTTAATATTATCAATGATATTCAGGTAATTAATCAGATTAAACTGCTGGAAAACATAGCCAATGTGACGCGCCCTAAATCTATCGCGTTGACGCGCTGACATCTTGTCTAAACGCTGACCACCAATCTCAATTTCTGCTTGTTTGCAAGGTAAAATACCGGCCAAAATATTGAGTAATGTGGACTTACCATGACCTGAGGGTCCGTATAGGAAAACAGACGCCCCTGTCTGAATCTGCCAGTCGGGTATACTCAGCGTCGGCTTTGTATTAGCCTTGTACTGAAATTGTAAATTCTTGATAGACACCGTCATATAGTCACCACAATTCGCTCTAACTGATATAGCATATCATTCATATTTTTTACGTTGGTTTCATATCAAATGCTATTTTTCAAACACATATCGACATGCCTTTTCTTTGTTATGGTTTTCTTTACTCAGACCTTAGTTGCTGATGAGTACCGTACCATCGACTGGATTGAGTTAATGCCCAAAGATGACTTGGAAGCCTTATCCAACCCACCTGAATATCTCAATGAGATTGAAGATGGCAGCTTTGAAGATCAGATCAGTAGCCAATTACAACTTGCATTGGAAACAGCCGCTGACGATAAATATCAACAAGCACTGGTTTCAACCAAAGTCGTTGATGCCTTTGATAAACAAAAAATTCGTCTACCCGGATTCATCGTACCCATTGAATTTGATAGTCAGTACCGGGTGACTGAATTTTTCTTAGTACCCTTCTTTGGTGCCTGTATTCATGCGCCACCACCGCCACCTAATCAGATTATTTATGCCAAATATGACGAAGGATTCTCTCAAGAGAGTCTTTACGCGGCATATTGGCTGACAGGGACAATCCATATCAGCCTGACTGAAAATGAAGTAGCGACATCGGCATACACAATTGAAATCAATAGCATTGAGCCTTACACAGAAGATAACTAATCTAGAGAAATAGACGAGTTCTCCTGAGTCAGTTTGGCGACACCTGCCTTGTTACTGCTTATCCACTCAACATTGATTCGTTCTATCGCTGGAAATTTTTGTAGCAGCAAGACATCAATCTCACTTAAATTCTCCGTGTTGTCACAGCTAAACTGATATTGCGCTTCCAAATCTGCATGATGATTTTCGTGTTCATGTTCATGTTCATGTTCATGTTCATGTTCATGTTCATGTTCATGTTCATGTTCATGTTCATGTTCATGTTCATGTTCATGTTCAT
>PAJP01000006.1 GCA_002706095.1 Methylophaga sp.
TTTGTTTAAAGGTAAGAAAGGGGAATAAACCATGAAAATTATTGTTGCACTAACTATGGTACTGATTCTAACAGCTTGTGGTGGTTATGACGCAGGTGCTTGTTACAATTCCGCAAAAGAATTTATGGATAGTAAAAACGGTGAAGTTCATTTAATTCCTGGTAAGAACTGGCGGTACATTGGAACTACAGAAGACTCAGTATTTTATATGGAAGCACTGGCACATAGTCATTGTGGTCTTACACAAACATATAAGGTGAAGTAGATATGACAGACATTGTAAAGAACGCTACACAAAACCCTGTAACAGGTGATCGACTTGTTTCAAAAGCATCTAATCAGAAGTATCGTGATAATTGGGATGCTATCTTTAAAAAGAAACCTGAGAAAGGCTCTATCCAAGAGGACTCTAAGAATGACCTTTGACCTACCTACAATCGTTATCCTAGTGTACACATTCATTGGCGGTGTTATTGCAACGTTATTCCAAAAGTGGGATCAAGAAGAATCTTTAGCAGCAAATGTTAAAAGTGACTTCACAGTGATTGACTTTATTACACTGTGTATCTTCTGGATGCCTTTGATGGCCTTTGCAATTATTGCGAAAGGGTTCCAGAAATGAATAAACAAAAGGAGGAGGTTTTATAGGTGCTCATCAGTGAACTAACACCAAAACAATGTTTACAAGCCTACTTGTGTTGCAGCTATATGTATTACATACAATTTGAAAGTCTTGTCGAAGACCATGAGTACGATGCACTTTCTAAGAAGCTTTTGGATAATTACGAAGATTGGAAAGACCACCAGCATGCCTATTTAGTTTCTAAAGAAGATTTACAAGCTGGTACACTGTTCACAAAGAAAGATTCAGATTATCCAGAGATGGTTAAACAAGCTGCAACAATTTGGATGCGGGGTACTACTTAGAAGGAGATTTAAATGTCCTACTGCCGATGGTCTGATGATAATATGCAATCTGACGTGTATGTTTATGAAGCATGTGTTGATGATGGTGACGAAGATTCATCAATACGTCATTTCATAATCCATGTGAAAGCTAATCACCCAACAAATACCGAAATCCTTGGTGAAGATGTTGAAACCCTTGCAAAGCGCTTTCTTATTGACACATACGACCCAACAACCTATTCATTAGCTCTTGAAAAGCGTCATTGGCTAATGAAGAATCTAAAGTACGTACCAATCAATCCAAAACACGCTGATAAGACGTATTGGGCAGATTCTCTCGAAGAGCTTTACGAGAAACTTGAGAGTCTTCATAATGATGGGTTGCATATTCCGAAGAATGTGTTTAGAATGATTGATGAAGAACTTATTGCGGAGGTGATATATGATAAATGAAACTACAGGAAAACCTTTAACAGTTCGTGAATTGATTGGACAACTTATGCACCAAGACCCTGATGCAGAGGTTGTGTTATTTGCTGATGGTGACGTGTATCCAGCGCTTGTTGTACAAAAATTAGATGAGTACGCTGAAGTAGAAATTGGAGGTGGGTGGGTGCCCTACCAGGAGACTGGTGACGGTCTATGAAGATCGTTTACAAAACCTCAACAGGCAAGTCTCTAAACTTTGGGTCAATATCCATACCTAGCGAATGTGCAAAAGATGTTGCACAAGGTATTTCAAAAGGCGTTGACCCGTTTGTTTTGAGGTTTGATGGAAATAAGGTTGTGGTGATTGCTTTAAAGTGGCATATTGGTGATGAGATTTATTTAGCAACTTTGGAGGGGTGATTACAATGAATAAAATCTATATGCTTGAATTGGAGAATCAGTGATGCCAACATATTTTGAAGAGCTTGTTGCCGAACGAGAACGTAACGAAGTCCTTACAGAGAACGTTGGTAACTGTATGGACACTATTGCACAACAAGATAAAGAGATTGAAAGGCTTGAAGATGTGATTAAGGTATTGTCAAGGTTGCTTGCTGAGGAGAATGGAGATACTTTATGACTAAAAGAAAAACATATTACTTCAACAACGATTCTTGGTACGATGTATCGCCATGTGATTGCTGTGATTACGAAGACCTTATGGAAGTCTTTAACATTGACCTTGACGAACATCCAGACTTCGATCAAAATGGCTCTGCACACTCTATCGAAGATTGTTTCGCAGATGTGCTAGTGTTTGAAGGCGTCATAGGAAGTGATTGGCAGAGTGATTACTATGATTTAGATGACGAAGAACAGTACCTATTCTTTATGACACTGCTTGAGAAACACAATTTGCAAGTTCGTATTGAAAAGTTGGGCAATCCTGATGAATACGATGTTTACCCATAGGAAAGGAGGTTTATAATATGAAACAAACGTATAAATACAACCTTGTGAAAGGTTCTTCACCATCCTTCACATTTCAATCAGATGATTCTCAGAAGATTATTGATGTGCTTGAGACATTCTTTTGTGAAGATTGTTTGCAGGAGGGTTTTAATAATGCTCTTGATAACAGCAGGGATTTGAAAGATAATGATGAATATATTGACTATCTGTTAAGTACACGGTGTGGTGCAGAATATCTTTTAGAGGAGTAGTGAGATTATGAACATTGAAAATCGCCTAGACAAAACACATTGGGAGCTTACCGAAGAAGATTGGGAGTTTTTTAAGAAGGTTGTAGAGACACCTGTAGAAACAGAGTTTAAGAAAGCTGGTGAGAAAGCTCTTGAGAGATATGAAGGTGCTTATCGAAAACTTGGAGGCATGTCGTGAGAAATCTTGTGATTAGCATGATCCGTTCAAGTAGAAAATGGCAAGCGTGTATTGATAACGGTATGGAGGATGAGTTGCCATTACTTGAGAATGTAAGTGATGAAGAGCTTTTGGAAATGTATGATTATTATGTGGGTGGGTTATGAATAGTACAACACAGGAGAAGATCATGTATAAAGACAGTGTAGAGTTCAGTATTTATGGGCCAACAATTTCTGGACAAGGTGAAGCACAATCAAAAGTATTTCGTAAGGTGGTTGGAAAGCGAGGTACTTGGTACGTTGCTATTCAAGAAAACTCCGAAGATAACATCTATGTTGTAACCAATAACAAGAACGGTATGGCAGGGGCCACGTTGAAGTTTACTCTTGAAGATGGTTCGGTGGAAGATGTACATGCACCTTGGCACAGTAATGGTGAAGATTTGTTCAAAGACACAGGTATTGACGTGAGAGGACACTCTTATCACACTTATGTTATTTCACTTGGTAGACATCGTTCTGAAGGAACCTCTTGGTCACGTCCCGATGTGCATACGGAGGTTTTAGAATGTGCTTCAGAACCTATCCTGATTGGTCACGAAGAGATTAAGGAACGTGCTAAGAAGTTTGCTCAACAGTTTAAGCAGAAGGTTTGGGTGAGTTATAAAGGTCTTGGTGGTGGATGCGCAGGTTGGGAAGATTATAAGGAGGGATGAGAGGATGTTTAGAGCTGAGAAAACGTTTATAGCAACGGGTGAGAAAACACGTATGTATACCCTGCGAAAGTGGGGTACATTCAACAATGGGTATAAAGACTTTAAAGGGAGTCTTTATGTTCAGAACCTCTCTATCGACAAGGAAAAAGCTGTAGAGAAGGGAGAGAAGATTAGCAAGGAACTAGGTTTACCTTTTGACTCTGAAATTGATTTTGAACTTAATGAGATTGAACGTAGGAAGCGTCTTGGTGAGCTTTACGAAACAATGCCTTCTGACGTAGTAGACCATTTGGACAGTCTCGGTGTTATTGACGACACACCGGAGGAGTTTAAGCACATTCTGGAATCTGATCCTAATGATCTAAAAGGGCAAGAGTTAGCAATATACAAAATCCTTAACGGTGAAAATGTTTTCGTAACAGGTGGTGGAGGTTGTGGTAAAAGCTGGATTATTCGTAAAGTCACAGATTCCAATACAATCTTATGTGCGCCTTCCGGTATTGCAGCACTTAACATCGGCGGGTCAACTTGCCACAGAATCTTCAGGTTGCCTACCACAGTGGTTACAGAAGAAGATTACCGTTTAGATTCAGCAACACGACAAGTATTAAATGCTAAAAATCTAAAGCGCATTGTGATTGATGAAGTCAGTATGTTGAGAGCTGATTACCTAAGCCTCATTGATTGGAAACTGAAGCAAGCACGTAATAACAATCTGCCTTTTGGTGGAATACAGATGGTGGTTGTAGGGGATTTCTACCAAATACCTCCTATCGTCAGTAATTACGACAAAGAGCAGTATTACCAGGAGGAAGGCCGCTCTTCAAGATTCTGCTTCTCAAGTGACTCTTGGGACTTTGAAAAGGTAGAGCTTCGTAAAGTATTCCGACAAAGTGATAAACGGCAGATAAACATTCTGAAATCTATCCGTCGAAAAGATAAGAACCATAAACATGCGCTAGACATTATTCAAAAGGAAGCAAAACCGCACGATAAGACCAACTCTAGCATTAACTTATGCGTATTCAATAGAGATGTTGATAACATCAATAATTACTGGTTCAAGCAATTAAAGACACCTTCAAAGACATTCTTTGCGAACTACTCTGGTAAGTGGTCAGAATCAGAAAAGCCTGTTACAACACGTTTAGAATTGAAGGTTGGTGCAAAGGTTGTTATCTGTGCTAATCACCCAGAAGGTGCTTACCAGAACGGTATGATGGGTACTGTCAAGTCTATGAATAATTATGGTATCGTTGTGACCAAAGATTCAGACCAACAAGATGTTATTGTTGAAGAACACAAGTGGGAACGTGTTAAATACAACAAAGGCAGTGAAGGCGTTAAAAAGACTGTCGATGCAACCTATCAACAATACCCTTTGAAATTAGGTTGGGCAGTGTCTATCCATAAATCACAAGGTATGACATTGGAAGCAGCCACAATAAACGTTGGAAGAGGCTGTTTTGAACACGGTCAATTATACGTTGCATTAAGCCGTGTAAAAGACCTTAGAAATTTATCGTTTGTGAATTACGTCTCTCCAAATAACATTATCGTCCAAAAAGAGGTGCAAGAGTTTTATGAGCAAGAGTGATCCTGATTTTAAAGATGTCGAGGAAATGCTTACAAAGTTCTTCAGTAATGCAGACAACCAAGACTTCAAGAAAAGGGAAGCTGTGAAAGCAATAACTGACAAAACTTTTAAGAAGAATTACCAAGGCACCACAAGAGAGACTGTTCCATACAACATAGGTCTAGCAGCTTACAAATACATACTTGACAATGGAGGAACACCCAGAGAAGCCTTAGAATACTCTGTTACAGTACATGACAAGTCACTTGAATGGTTAGATGGTATTAAACACAATCCTTATTACCATTCTAAAGAGACTGTTAAAGCACACGAAGATCATCCTGCACAGAAGACAATGCTCAGAAATGGTACTATGGATAAATCGGCTTTGAAATCATCTAACACAGTCAATCAACAGATCACACGATTGTCACGGTATAAGAAAGTCAGTGATAAATTAGAAGGATTAGAAGATCGTGTAGAGGGTTTAGAATATGAGGTTGATACGCACAGTAAAGAGATTAATCGTTTGAAAAGACATACTGGCATAGAAGAGCTTTCTGATAAAAGTTTAGGGTATCAAATGTACCAACAAAAAATGACACAGAAGAAAGTTGCTGAGGAACTAAAAGTCTCTATAGCTACTGTAAAAAGATGGTGGAAGGAATACAAAGAACGTGATAAGGAATATTAGAGGTTTCTAAAGGTATCAAAAATGATACCCTCAAAAAGCCAATTTCCACTAGTAAACATATTAGTAGAATACTGAACAGGCTTTTATAGAAGTGCTGGTAAACATTCTGTGCGCCAGCACACCACTTACCAACACCCTCTATAGGTCTAAAGGTTCCTTAGAAGAAAAGGACGGTTGGATTAACGTAATCCCGTCCTCTCTTTTTAAAGTCCTTATAGCCCTATAAATTCCTGTTAACCACCTGTGCTACCGCACATATCTTTAACAACACCTTTATAATACACTAACACTATCCTGAGTATCGTGTAATCTATGTTGTGGTGTCGTGTAAGATACTTTACAGTGTCCCTTCCAAGAATCCTTCCCAATATCTTAAACAAAACTATCCCTAATGAGTATGGTATTCAAAAGCATACTTAACAGGGTATTGTACAGTAATCCTACTGACTATCCTGAAAAAGCTGTATCCCAAGAAAAATTATAGCGACTTTTGAAATCACTCCAAAAAATATAAAGGGGGTCGAAAGGCATTGGGAAAGCCTCAAAATGTATTAGAGTGCTTATCTAAACCCCATACGACCTACCTACCCCCGCTTGAAATACCACCTACACAGTCCCTACAAATACCCTTCACACCACCTCCTAAGCTCTCACAAGCCCCTTCACAGCCTTTTACCAGCCTACCCAATACCTTTCCATAGGGTAACTTTATAAGCGCTCAGGAAGCATTGTGAGAGCGTATTAAGAGGTGCTTTATAGTATGCTTGGTGAGCATGGGCAGTGAGTACGCATAAGACGTATTATGTTAAATAGGTGTGTAATGCCATGCCCAGGCTGCATAGGATATTTGATAAGGGGCTTGGTAGGTAGTGTGAAGGGCGATTGTTAAATTTCTGGGGAAGGCGTGTATATTTGTGGGTGACAAGCTCAATAGGATATATTGACACACCACACACTGTACAAGACCTAAATACCACGCATAAAAAAGCCCCTTTATAGGGGCGTATTGATAAAGTCTATCAAATTGTATTAATCAAATGGCTGGCAAGCTTTCCACGCATTATAACATTCATTGCACCAGTGAATATCATCCATAACCTTGGTTAATGTACAGCGTGAATAGTTAGGCGCAGGTTCACCACAATAATAGCACGTATACAGCTTTGGGAAGTCTTTTTATATTATGGTCAATAACATGCCCATCAATAGGTAGTTTGCTAGGCTTTCGCATTTTATCACCTCTTAATAGTTGGCCTTACCTTTTTTTTACTAGTTGGTTAACATGATAGTGAATTTGACATCATCAATTACGAAAACAATAGTGGCAATGGCTCCTACAACAGCCGCTACAATCGCACCTACTAAAGCGTAGCCTAGCATGTTACCGAACAATGAACCGACCAGTACTAGCATAAAAGTAACGACCAGCATGATGGCAAATGAATTTAACGCGCTGCCCACGACCTCAAGGAAGTCTACTTTACGCTCAGATTGCGCTTTGATTATCTTAAGACATGCTCCAAATGTCGCTTGGTAATTATCGCCATCGCGTACTGTTGCACGTGTCATCTCATGGGCTTTTTTGAAGAGTTGTGAGTTGGTCATGGCTGCGTTTCCTTTGATGCGTTGGTTTATGCATTCATAATAGCATACCTACGCACCGCGTCAACACTTCGCACCAATTTTTTCTTCCATAATCTTTTAATCCTGCTTTGCTCATGCTGTTCAGCGTATAAAAAATACCCTTGCAAGCGCTCATCATCCTTTGGGTACAACATCCTATCGAGCCTAGCTGTATAGAGAATGTTGTTAGTGCCTACCACGTTATATTGGTAAGGTTTTTTATAAAATGCATTCCCTACCATGTCTCCATACTCTGTCAACACCTCCAACGTTAGGCTGTCGATGTATAGATAACAATGGGAAGGGGGCTTTGATAGCCAGTATGCTACTTCTTGCTTACGTTCATAGTGTTGTTCAGGTGTTGATGGTACTGTGAAGGTCTCCATGATCAAATATACCCGTTATACGTATAACCTTTAACAATTAAGACTTTAGGATTAGATTCTAACTTGCTTTGCAGGTCAATGAATATACCACGGCTCACACGTTTTTTAAGTTTAAAGTGCTTAGGCTTATATCCGGTGCTTGATAGGTACTGTATAGAGACCATACCAACGTCATTGGCATTTAATGGGTTCATAATAGAATCGCCCCTTATTTTTCAAAAGTTGCTTTATTATTGTCGGTAAGGCCATTGGCAATCATAATCTCAAAAGACTTCTCGCATATTAAATTATTCGCTAGAACCCGATATTCATAAAAGCCGTTTTGATAATTACCACTTTGGAAGTAGTAGGCATCTTCTATTGGTTCATAGCAAACAAACTTCACGCCATGGCGCTTGGCAAGTTTTAAACAATCCGCCTTTGATACATAACACCATAAGACATCGTGTTTAGTATTTTGTAAGCCAGCATAATTCTGCCCTTTGTTATAAGAAACTAACAATCCCGTAGAATCGTCTAATACCTTATAAGCACTATTTGACCAGTGAACTGCCAGACCGTTTGCTAGTGCTTGTTTAACCTGGTTTATTGATTGCATGGTGTAAACGCCTTTATAAGTTAATTAATAACGTTTTATGCCATCCTTGGCAAGTATCCTTTAAAGCCTATTCTTTCATACTGTCAATTTGTGCTACTACTTCCATTGCAAACAACTCAACTGCAATGCTCAAAAAGTGTACTGCAATGCCTGACCAGCTTTCATTGTCCGGTAACGTTGGTATTTCACCTAAAGTGCTTTCGATGTATTCTAAAACATCGTCACCATGCACTGCCATTGTTTCATTAGCAATGAAATACGTAACAGCGGGCATGTATGCACCACTTGCGCATCCTCCTTCACTAATAGCGTATACGTCACACACTAACAAATCGCTTTCAATCCACTCGGGAAGTTCAATGCCTAGTTTTGACACTTCTATATCGTCAATAGCTTCTACTAAGTATTCCTTAATATCGCTTTCAAGCGCTTGCACAGTATCCCCATACGCATCATAAAAACCATCCAACATCGCATCCCAAGCGCTGTCACTGTCTTCACGGTCGTTTAGTTCCTTTGCATAAAACTCAAAAGGGGTATAGCTAGTATAATGCGCCCATGCTTCGGTTGCATCGTCGTTAAGCGTTTCTAGCGTTTCCTGTACAGCGTCGGAAATATTGCCAGTCTCTAACAGCGCTTTTAAAGCTGTTTCTTTGAAGTCTAGAAATTCCATACCTTTAGCAATTGACGCGCCAAAAGTGTTTAGTTCGCTGATAGTGGCATTTGTAAAGTTTAGCATTTGTTTAGTCTCTTGGTTAAGTGTGAGTGTTTCTTACAACGTTACTTTAAAGGTTATTACCAGTTTTTGCAAGCACTGTTTCCACGTCAACATCTATCACTTGCTGTACAATAGCGGTATAATCCACAAGGTATAAGTCACGTTTACCAACTTTCCAAAGTTCTACATCACTGGAATTAGCAGGAAGGCCGTCAACATTCTCCATAACTTGCCAGTCAATGCGGCTTGGCTCATCTTCGCATGGGTTTACCATATAGTCTGAACTACCTACAAATTCGTTGACTTTATCAATAAGCGACTGTATAGAATCAGCTTTAAAGATAATGTCCACTTGCTTATTCGTACCGCTTGTGATGTCGCATCCGTGCTCATAATCATCCTTTTCTACGTTTGCAAATAAGCCGTTGATAACAAATTGTGCGTTTTTCATAACACCGCCTATCGAATAGTGTGTGAGTGTTTCTTACACTGCGTACTTTATCAATCTTACCAAGTACTGTCAACGCCTATTTTAAAACAATTTCTTCTCTGTAATAAATACCGGCATTGTCTAATTGCTTGCGTAAGATGTCGGCAGACTCTCGGTTATAGCGTTTTAGAGCGACTGCCAGCATACCTGATTTTATGATGAATTGATACATTTTATTTTCTACCTCTCAATGCTGCCTTTGGGATGCACACCAGGACTCTTTTTAATTCAGGTGCATATTGTGGTGACGCTGTTTTGAATTCTGCATCTGGTATGCTTTCAACTATTTTTGCACGCTGTTCAGAAGTTACCGAGTCGCATTTATAAAAATCGTATAGCTTGCGTTTTGTTTTTGAGCACCTCAGTACGCCATACTCATGATAACTGATTCCCAAGTTATATAGAAAACTACCTACCATTGTATTAGTAACCTTAGCTTTCATAAAGCACCTATCGAGTCATTGGTTTAATACTGCAAAGCGCCCTATGCGCCGTTGCTATGTAAGACATTATAGACAATCGCTGTATGTGTCAAGAATATAATCAACAGCACCTCCAAAACGCTTTAGTAGTTGGTTGTAGCACTCCTTCGATACTGCGTAGGCGTTCAATCCTTCCCGCAATCCTTCGTATTCATGCGCATCCATATAACCTAGCGAGTCGTCTTTAAATGCCCTGTATGCGTGCGCACGGTCTAACACATCTTCTGCGATCTTATGGTTAGTGTTAATGCTGCTTAAAAGCTTCTCATAACCGTTCATATTTTTAGCACTCCTCGGTACGTTTGCTTTCGATACCTAGGATTATAGACGTTCTAAGGGACTGGTCAATAGGTCTGAGAAAATAAATTTTCAAGACATCCGCCTAAATAGCACCGCGCACGCGCTTAGCATACCTGCAAAGCACTTGGCGATAATACCAAGGTATGAATCCGGATTGAATCCTGGGTAACACGACCTTTTCAACAAATCCCAACACAAATCACAAATCAGAAGTAACCAACACTTCTAAGCGCTTTACATGCTCCGCCGCTGAAGCTCGACCCCGTTCCCCAAATTTTTCAGCAACTTTCAAATCTAAATCGTCGAAGCTGCCCATCGAAACCCTTACTACAAACTTCTCACCGTTGAAACTGATTTATCTTTTCCCACCCACGCATAAAAATACCCGCAAGCAATTAAGCAAGCGGGCTTTGAAAGGCATTACTTATAGAATGTCTTGTTTAGTGCGTTGGTTAAACTCCTTACCAATCACTTCCGATATCTCTGTGAGATTTTCATAGCTCTGTACCAGAATATCATTACCAGCATCAATAAGGAGTAGATAATACCTTCCAAAAATATCTAAAGAATATTTATTAGCTCCAAACTCCTCAGCAAGAATATCAGCGGCCTTTTCAATTTCTTCTTCAGTCCATTCAGAAACATCCCAATACGAGTACCGATCAAAGTTCTTCTTAGGTTTCGATGAAGCGTCCTGGATGGATTCTACTTTAAAACCTTTATCCTGTACAGACTTTTGCAACTCTTCAACAGCATCTTCGTAAGCTTTGCGGTTGTTTACGACTTCTTGTTGAAGCATTTGCACCGCATTTTCACTATTGCAAAGGATTTCGTAAGCGTGTGAGATATTGTCAATAAGGTCTTTTGTAGTGTTATTCTTTTGCATATCAGGTTCCTTATCTGAATTATTACACAGGATTAAGTCTGAGTCTTTAGACTTATATGAATTGTATCCGCCATTAGACCATTGCACAAATACCCAAGAGTTCCCCTTCTCAACAACTTCACCAACTACATTTAAAGGGTTGTCAAGGATATTGATAGTCCACTTGCTTCCACTCGAAAGCATCACCGTGTCACCGACTTTCAAATCTTGATTTTTCATTTTAGGTTCTCCTGTATCAATCATTTATCACTGTAGAAAGAATGCCCACCAATCTTAACAACCTTTTCGATCTTATTTAAATCCCAAGCTGGTGTTTCTCCTGAATGAAAGTACAAAGCATTCCTCATAGGTCTTTGGAAGTTATGTACAGGCATTTCTAACACATCTTGGGCAGCTTGTTGAGCAACTTCCCAGGCTTCTTGTGCAATAACACTATCACTTATATCTTGCAAATGCAATCCATTCGTTACAAAAGCAAACTGACGATCTTGCAACATTACTTCGCAGAAGCTATCTGGAAAGTCCTCAGATAATACACGGTTCCTTGCGACAATCACTGGTGCAACTTTTGCAGCGTATGTTTCTTCACCACGCGCTTCATAAAATGAAATCTGCGAAGCACATTGCAATTCTTGTGCGAGAAATGACGCTGTTAAGATTGCTGCTAAAGTCATTTGTTAAACCCCTTTTTATCCTGTGCAAGAACCTGTATCTTATACTCTAAAGCCTGTGCAGCCATTTGTTGAAGCTGCTCTTTTGAATACCTACTCATCAACCTTCTCCTCTAATGCAAACCAATACCCATTCTTCTCAGCATCGCATGTGTAATACATCTTGAAAGGATTGTAACCCTTATCAATCTTCCCTTGCAATGACACCATTAAGATTTTATCAGAAATCTTTTCAACAATCAGGTCGAGGTTTTCCATAACACCTTCATAGCCTGCTAGTTTACCGTCTTTATAGATACGTGACCAGGGGCATGAATAGCTTTTGTACCATGTTTCGAGGTCTTGTTCAATCGCTTGGTAAAGCTGTTTGTTTACGATGTATGTCATTTTACTCTCCAATACTATCGTGACACATCTGAGCAGCTAATTCTAAAATATCTTTAGTATGGTCTTTTAGGAATTTTTCTTCGGCCTGCAATACAAAATTAATTCTATTAGTATTCCTGTCTGATGAATCACAAACGTTACCCCATTTTAAGTACGAGTTTGTATATCCCGTCGCTGTTCTAATACACTCTGCATCTTGTAAGCGTAAATTCTTTTCACGTTCATATTCTTCTTTCAAAGTTTTCATACAAGCACCTCCGAAGGACAATTCAAAACACCTTCCTCATCATCAGTTAATTCTGCATCAGCACCAACCCTATAATAGTAATGTGAAATACCTTTGTCAACCTCATAATAAGCATTCATAAAGGCAATACCCGTAGACTTCTTAGTGGTATCCCAAGCGACCATCCCTTTATACCTTGACACTTTCTTCATTAGCAATAGTTCTAAAGCATCACCGAACGATAATGAGTTATTTGTCAACCATCGCTCTTGAGCAAGCTCTTTATCAGTAACGGTTACTTTGAAGCGATTGAGAGAATTCTCTTGGGTAATACATTCGTCAACAATCAGTTCAAGGTTCTCTGGCTCAAGGTATTTGTCAGTACGTTTACGATCATTTGCTGAAGCATGTTGTGGGATTTGGATTGTCATAAATTAAAGTCCTTTAAAAGTTTCAATGTTTACTTTCTCAATATCTTTTAATTCAAATACACTGGTTTCGAAACCATCCTTTAGCATCAAAGCGTGTGCATTCTTAGAAAATTGTTGGCACACTTCTCGTACATGTAAACCATCTTTGAATTTTATTTCCACATAAATATCCATATTTAATACCTCTCAGTAATAAGGATGCATACTTTATCATTATTGCAAATAAACTGCAATTGGTTTTTAGATTTTGTAGAAGCTTCTACAGGCCAAGTATTTCGACAAACAACGCTGTTAAACATTACTTGTGTATTCTCATCAACATAAAGCGTTGACATGTTATGGAACCATATGATTTTATAATTTTGCCCACCTGCTTGGAAGTGGATTGTTCTATTGAGGTTATAGTCAGTATCAAGCTCACCTACAATCTCTTTATTAAGAACGTTTGCGCCAGACTGTAAAATCACTTCTAAAAGGTTTTCAAGTTTCATTTTATAACACTCCTTAATAATTAATCTTCAAAATCTTCAGGTTCGAATAAAGAAGGATGTTTATGGAGAATAGCCGCGTAGTCCATTTCAACCAATTCTAAATCACCGATCATTGTCCCTGCTAACCTTACAGCAAGATTGCCTGTTTGTGAATCACTAAGTACCATTTCAAAAGGGTGGTCTTCAGGGTCATGCATTTGCAAGATTGCTTCCTGAATATCTCTGAAGGTTTCTTGATAAGCCTTGTTGATTTCCTGTGTGTTCACAATGTATTCAACAATCTCTCCGTTAGGTGCGTAGACAGCAAGATATGAATGTGTATCGTCAAACTTCTGCATGTTGGTCTCCAAAATATAAATCGTGAATTCTTTGACGTTCTTTTGAAGCTTTTCTTTTATTCTCATCAAAAAGCGCTGCTCGGTAAGAACGTGTTAAAAATACTTGTTCATCCCAAGTCATCCATCTTTCTTTAAGAATTCGTCGGGGATCATCAATGCCTAGTGGTAAACGAAAGCCCGTTAAAGAATCCTCTATATTTAGGCGGTGCTCGTCTTCTTTCCAACGACCTTCTTCAGAAAATGTCGAAGCTATTTTATAAACAGGCTCACTAATATCTTTCTTGGCCTTATCCTCAAAATCTAAAATAGTTTTCATATTATCTTTAGAAGCTCTATTAATGTTACTTTCGCAAATCTTACTCAGCCACTTAAACACATTACCTCCAAAGGTATCAGACATCAATTATAAGGTGAGTTTTCTTATGCTCACGCAGTATAAATCAGGTTAGAAAGCCCTTACCCATACCAACCTACGGGGTCGCTTTAGCAAGGGCTTGTTTGTATGGTTTTTTACATATAATCGTCTAAGTTGTCTAATGCAATATAGATACGCTCGATACCTGTTTCATTAGTGGTTTTGTACTTCGGAACGTCGCCTATATCACTGGTGATCTCAAAAACCTTTGTTGTCTCATTGAACCAAATACTGAAACCTAATTCGTCAAACTCCCATTTCCAACGCTCTAAAATACCCTTAACAAGTTCTTCTTCAGCCTTCTTTGCTGCATATTCAGCATCTTCAATTTCCTGCTTGCGCTTATTCTGACGAAGCTTCAAACCTTCTTCAAGAATTTCTAAAGCAGCATCACCAATACAAGAGTCTTCAGGTGCTTTAGAAACTTTATCAAGCAATTCTAAATCCTCTGTATGCTTATTGATTAGGTCACAGACCTTGTACCAGTATTCAATACGGCTGTCGATGTGTGTACCGGAAGCATCTTGTACCATTTCTTTGTGAGTTACTTCTTGTTTGTTTGAAAGACCATCGTAATCATCAACGAATAGTCTGTAGCCCCCATCGAGTTCTTTATAGATGTGTAAATAGATCATCGACCCTACAACCACTAAATCATCATTATAAATGAGCCCTTGTTTAAGACCACTCTCATCAAGCCATTGTTGATAAACACCAACAACAAATTCACGCTGCTCTTCTGTAAGGTTTGACAAGTCTGTGTAAGTTTTATCTGATACGATCATTTCGATTCTCCTTCCTCAGTAAGTGTTGTGTAAATATACACACGTTCAATCGGCACGTCAACAGTAATTTTAAATTCTTTGTAGGACATGAATATCTCATTTGAGTCTGGATTGATAATGTCGAAGTTCTGTAGAGGACTTCTTGGATAAAATGCTTCGTACCATGTGCTTTCACGCATATCTTCAAAACCTTTAAAATTTGCATATAAAACGACCCTTGTACACCCTACCCTGTACATTGCCCCTCCTAAACCCTATTACCTCTGTTTTATACACGTTCCTGTAAGGTTATTTGGCAAGAAGGGGTATGTTCAGGGTCTATTTTGGCCGTACATTCCAAAGTGGACAGTCTGTACATGGGCAATTACGGACTTGCGTCTTCCAAGAACCCTTTTCAGCAGGGTCGTATATACACTGAAAACAGAATGCTACAATAGCCTTAGCTTTGGAAGTCTTGTCTTCAAGGTGTCTATCCAGCGGAGTTTTCTGAGGTGGCTTCTCAATCTCGCCTGTACGAATCTTTTCACGATATTCTTTCAGAGCTTCTTGTGCATTGGTGTTCATTTTCAAATCTCCTGTAAATTTGCTTTCGACACTTCCAAAGGTACGCCATGTGAAGGATGCTGTCAAGTACCTTGTGAAGTCTTTATAAAGAAATTAATAAGTAAATATATTACTTAATATAACACCAATAAGATATTTATAAGTACTCTATAAAGACCTTATTAATATACTTATTAAGTTCTTTTAAAAGGGTAACGTAATAGGTTCCTCAAGTCAATACACCGGATGAAATTATTTTATCGTGTAATTCTGTTGACAAGATCGTGTAGGGAGGTGTATAGTGGTTGTGAAGCGATTGGCATACGCCATGTAATTCACAAGATTATACAGGGTATCAGAGACAATGACCAGGATCAATGTAGTTCCAGTGTCAGAACTTACAAATATGCACCTACTCGGTGAAAATAAAGAGATCACTAGGGTTTTTGGATTGGTTCGTAAGGCTCAACAACGTGGTGTGAACAAGTGGAATTTGAAAGCACCCTCTGAATACACAATGGGTACGGGGCATGTAAAATTCTACTACACACGTCTTGGGTATATTCTCAAGCGCTACCACGAACTTACACAGGAGATGACTAGTCGAGGTTATAAACCTAATCCAATTTCTGACGAAGATTTACTTCAAGGTATTGACAAGAAACACTGGATGGGCGATTATGAACCTACTGAGGGCGCCTTGAAGATCAACCGTCAACGTATTGCGGAACGTTTGAAAGATATGGATAAATCCCTATAGATACTGCGTCGTTTTCAGCTTCTATATAAATCAATTACTTATGAAAAAGGTGTACAAATGCAAACAGTATACGTTTGGGCAGACACAACATGGTGTTATGAAGATGAACTTCACCAACACGATTGGAAATCTGATGATTATTGCACACTAGAATTTCCGGATGAGCTTGACGAAGATGGTATTGAGGTGTATGTTTGTAGAGTAGTTGGGAAGTGGTCTGAAGGCTTACAAACTTGGGTATAGGAGAAATAAGATGAAGATTCGCATTTTGAACGCAGGCAAGATGGCTGTAGATGGTCGGTATAAAAACGGAGATATTGTTGAAGTTCATGTAGACTCTGATGGACTTTTAACAGAATCTGGTGTGGAAGATGGATATGGCATAGAACCCTACTACTTTTTAAATTCTTGGAAAGACAAATACTTCGAGATTGTTGGTGAAGATACTACACAAAAACCTTTAAAAGAAACTGTAAAAGTCTATAAGAAAGCTGATCCACAATACACACAAGGAGCAATGCTGCAAAAGCATTTAAAACAATTGTCAGAGATTGAACACGCGATTGAACTTCACGATAATAAACAGAACAAGCGTCGGCAAGAACGTAAGAAGTTGTTAGAAATTATTAACGAAAGTATGCCGAAGCGTGTTAAGGTGGTGGTTGGCGAATACCAATGAGACTGATGAGACTTTGAAATCCTTTTGAGGTTATGGAGATTCCGCAATGAACATGAATGACCCTGTAGACATTGACCTTGCAAAGCATCTTGACCAGCTTGATAAAGAAGATAAGATGTTAGAGGCTGCTGAAGAAATTCAAAAGGAAATGATCGAACACTTTTACATGAACGATGTATACGCATCAGTTGAAGAGGACTTTCTTACATGGTTTGATGAAGAAGGTATCGCATGGGAGGTTGTACAGCTTGTTGATCATTATCGTCAGAACCGTATGCAGGAATGGTTAGATGGTTTTGAGGAGGTTTGTAAAAGGATTGATGAGAAGGTGATTGATATGTCTTGGGATAATGCTGTTGAGGGTTTGAAGAAAACTGAGGAGGTTTGAATATGGGTGTTAATATTAATTTTTACATCGTAAAAGGATATAAAATCCCTGAAGAAGTATTTAACAGTGTTTCTGAGGAGGAGCATGATGTTCTTATGGATGATGATAACTTCACAGTTATTTCACCAATGACCTCCATAGAAGGTGTTTATGGTGAGGTACTTTATGAAAGCAATGATGGGCGCTATGAACCAATTGACATACCCGTAATGTCTCTGGAAGACTTAAAAGGAAAATTAACAAACTCAGAGATATTCAGATCATTACCAAAGGCATTTAAAGATTACGTTGTTGATAATGATGTTGAGATTAAGACTTATGCATTCATGTGTTATCATTGAGGAATATCTAAAATGGCAAAATGTATTGACAAATTAACTGTTGAATTAGGTGTTGAAGATGTTCAGCCAGTGATTTTGAAGACACTTGGGATGACCAAATCAACACTTATTGAATGGCGTGAGATTATGGCTTCACATGGGTATCAAGGACGTGCTGGCGAAGTTCAGAAGTATGTTGATATGATTGTGAAGGCTGAGAAGGAGATTTAAAATGGTTATGATCTATGATAGTATACGGGTTCGTGATGACCTTCGAGAGAATGGTGATAATGTTTTCTGGGTAAAGGAGGAAGATTACTTGAAAGTTAAGGCTGTTAATCAGAAGCTTTATGAAGCACTTGTTCGTGCCTTTGAACACCATGAAAGGATGGATCTTCCGTTGGTTATTCAGGACAAAATGATCAAGGCTGTTAAAGAGGCCGAGAAGGCTTAGAGATAGTAACCAGAAGAAGGATGATGACAATGCCAAAACGTAATAAGCAAAAAGTCGTTCAGCAGCGTTGGGAGAATAAAATGGAAAAGGGTAAACAGGTTAAAGAGCAATATATCAAGCCACCTGTTCAAGCACGTAATGAGAACCAGAAGCAATTTCTAAAGCATTTGAACACCAAAGATGTTGTGATTTTTAATGCTGTTGCAGGCGTTGGTAAGACCTTCTTAACAATGTCAGAAGTTACCGATTGGTTGAAAAAGGGTATTTATGATAAGCTTGTTATCGCTCGCCCAAACATCTTAATGGGTAATTCTATCGGGCTTTTAAAGGGAAGCGCTATTGAAAAATGTGAGCCGCTGATGATGCCGATGATTGACGTTATCAAGCAGCGCTATGGAGCAGGGTTTTACGAATCAAGCATTCACAATGGAACTATTGAACTACAACCTCTTGAATATATCCGAGGGCGTAATTTCAATTACATCACAGTTCTTGATGAGGCACAGTTGACAACACCTGAAGAGATGTACACGATATTGACACGTCTTGCGGATGGTGGTAAATTGATTATCCTTGGTGACCCTACGCAGAAAGATCAAAAGGGTCTTGATGGGATTACTTGGTTATTAGACTTTGTAAAGCGCCACAATCTTCAACATATTGTCGGGTATACTGAAGCGAGTAGTGATGACATTGAGAGGGGTGGGGTTTGTAAGGCTGTTGTTAAGGCAATGGAAAAAGACCGTGCTGAGGGGGTTTGATTATGGGTAGACCATCAAAAATTAAAGAGGGGGATTTTCTTGAATTAAAAAATGGTTTTGTAGAGGTTTTAAAATATGTAGATTATAAAAATATACTTGTAAAACCGATTACCAATGAAGTAATTGCAGAAGATGTACCCTATTGGACTATGAATTGCAATCTGAAATATAAGTGGTCAACAACGCCATTCGATAGAACGCTATATGGAGTTGGTTATCGTGGTGTGGGTCAACACGATTGTAAAAAGTCCACAAAAGTTCACAATACATGGGCAAACATGCTTAAAAGATGTTATTGTGAGTCTGTTTGGGAAACTGACCCAGGATATAGACATGTTAGTGTTGATACCAGTTGGCACAATTTTCAGAATTTTGCAGAATGGTTTGACCAAAATTATGTAGAAGGTTTTTTCCTGGATAAAGATTTAATAGGTAACTCTCAACTCTATTCTGAAGCGACATGTTGTTTTATACCGAATGAAGTCAATATTGCCATTGCAATGACTCATAACCAGAGAAAAATGAGAGAACATGATAATCTCCCAACTGGGGTACATTATTGTAAACAGACTGGTAAATATTCTGCCTCATGTGGCACGCGGCAAAATTCAGAGTGGGGAGGTCGCCATGAAAAAATAGAAGATGCTTTTGAAAAATATTTAGAGATGAAACAAAGGCAACTTGAAAACTTGGCCCACAATTTCCGAAGTCAGATTACAGATGTCGCGTATGACGCTCTTATTAACTTTACTGAAAAAAGGATAGCATCTAAATATGAACACTGGAGAAAGCGGTAGTTTCCTTGGTCACTTCCCCTGCTTTAGTTGTGGGGGACATGATCCTTTAGCGGTATACAAGCAATCTGATGGTAAGTATACAGGATTTTGCTTTTCAAATTGTGGCTATATTTCATCTGAAAAAATTGAGGAGAACTTCGTGGTGGAAGAATTAGAATCGTACAAAACTGACAACAAGCCTTCAAAGATTTCACAAGAAGACCTTGATGAAATTATGTCTTTGGAATGTCGTGGGTGGAAAGAGCGTAAACTGACAAAGAAAACTTGTGAAAAGTTCGGTGTACGCAGTCGCTTTGATGAAAATGGTGATTTATACTCACAATATTACCCAATGACTAAAAAGGGAGAGGTTGTAGGGTTCAAGCAGCGCATTTTACCTAAAGACTTCTCAAAGCCTGTTGGTAATACTAAAGCCAACAATGATCTGTTTGGTCAATCTGTTTGGGAAGCCGGAGGTAAGTATCTTGCGATAACAACTGGTGAATGTGATTGTCTAGCGCTTGCTCAAGTTCTTAACACTATTCGGGACGGCAATGAGTATTGGACACCTGTTGTCAGCGTTACTGCTGGTGATGGATCAATCATTAAGCAGTTAAAAAACAATTTTGAGTTTATCAATTCGTTTGATAAAGTCGTGCTTATGTTCGATATGGACGAAGCTGCTCAGAAATACGTTAATGAAGCTGCACGCTTACTCAACCCTGGTAAAGCGCATATTGCCAAGTTGCCTTTAAAAGACCCTAATGACATGCTTGTTCAGAATCGTGTAAGTGAACTTCGTACTGCGTTCTTTAAAGCTGAACGATTCAGTCCAGTTGACGTTTGTACATTAGGACAGCTTTGGGAAGAATTTGAACACTCGGTTGAGGATGACATTATTCCACTGCCTCCACAATTTTCTGAACTAGCTGACTTGATGGGCGGTGGGCCTGCTGCTGGTGAAGTAACAGTCATTGGTGCTTTAACCAGTGTTGGTAAATCAACAGTGCTTAATAACATGGTCTATCACGTAGCTACCCATACGCCGAAGCGCGTCGGTTTAATGTATCTTGAGAGCAGTCCAAGAGAAATTGTACGCAGTTTTTTGAGTATTCACACTGAACAAAACCTAGCACTACAAAAGTATTCCGAAATGGATATGGAGAAATTGAAAGTACAGTTTCAGGACATGATTGGTCGTGACGATAAGATTGTGACAGTGAATCACAACGGCTCCTTTACATCTGTTGAGCAAATGTTTGAGAAGATTCGTTGGTTGGTGAAGGGTATGGGTTGTGAATTGGTCGTTGTCGATCCTTTGCAAGCTGCTGTACCAAGTAACGAAAACAATGTGATTGATAGTTTCATGGATTCACTGTTGAAACTTGCTAAAGAAACTATGGCGAGCATTGTCGTGGTGAGTCACATGAAGAAACCAGACGACGATAAGCCTCATGCTGTTTCTGAGTACAGCTTGAAAGGGTCTTCAGCGATTAACCAGATTGCTTTTAATACTATTCTGATGAGTCGTGACAAGGTGAATAAAAATGAAAAGATTCGCAATTCAACAAAACTCACACTGGTCAAGTGTCGGCGCACTGGTTTGACATCTAGTGCAGGGTGGTTGCGATACAATCCATCAAGTGCTAAGATTGAAGCATGTTCCGATCCTTACGAAGAAGCAGAACTAGCTGAGTTCGAGAATGATGATTTTGAACAGGCTTCTTCTGGTGGATGGGGTTTTGATAAACCTTCAGAAGAATATTAGGAGTAACAATGGACTACATCTACGACCTTGAGACTTATCCAAACTGCTTCACAGCAGCGGTAGGAAGTGTTGATGGTCAAGAATCATGGGTCTTTGAAATTAGTGATCGACGTAATGACGAAAAACACTTACGTCAGTTTCTAAAGAAACTGTATCAAAATAAAGATCGTATGGTAGGATTCAATAATGTAGGATTTGACTACCCTATTCTGCATTATTTCCTCACTAATAAAAATGTAACATCGGAATGTTTGTATGAAAAGGCAATGCAGATTATTACTGCCGATGATGACGAGAAGTTCAACCACTTGATTTCACCCAATAAGAGGTTTATTCAGCAATTAGATTTGTATTTAATTCACCATTTCAATAACAAGGCGCGTGCGACATCGTTGAAGATGCTGGAGTTCAACATGCGTTCTGACAATATTGAAGATTTACCGTTTGAACCTGGGAGAAATCTTACTTTCGATGAAATGGAAACGCTTGTTGAATATAATAAGCACGATGTTTACCAAACGTATTTGTTTTACGAGAAGTCTTTGGGTGCTATTGAGTTTCGTGAAAAGCTGAGTCAAAAATACGACCGCGACTTTATGAATCACAATGACACAAAGATCGGTAAAGATTACTTCATAATGAAACTTGAGCAGGAAATGCCGGGGTCTTGTTATCGTCAGTTACCAGGAGGTGCTAGGAAGTTAAATCAGACAAAACGTGAATACGTTGATTTGGGAGATATTGTCCTTAGTTACGTTCATTTTGAAAGACCGGAGTTTCAATCTGTCGTCGAATGGCTTCAAACGCAACGCATCACAGAAACCAAGGGAGTTTTTAGTGATCTGCCTGAAGAGAATCTTGGAGAGCTTGCGAAGTATTCGACAATGCTGACAAAGAAGAAAAAGTTTAAAGACAAACCTTCGCAAGAAGACCTTGACGAGTTTTACAAGGAACATCCGAAAGGTTGGGTCGAAGAGAAGGTTTTGAAGAGTAAGAAGATCAGTTATTACGGCATGTGGAGAGTCGCTAAGAACCTGAACACTGTTGTTGATGGGTTCCAGTTTGATTTTGGTACAGGGGGCATTCACGGTTCTGTAGAATCTCAAGTAATAAATTCCGATGATGAGAATGTCATTGTGGACTTGGATGTTGCGAGCTACTATCCGAACTTAGCAATTTCTAACAGGGTTTACCCAGCACATTTAAGTGAGAACTTTTGCGATATTTATCAGGATGTATACATGCAGCGTAAGTCGTATGCGAAAGGAACGCCTGAAAATGCGATGATGAAGCTTGCTTTAAATGGTGTGTATGGGGACAGTAATAGTAAGTTTAGCCCTTTTTACGATCCACGTTATACAATGGCTATCACAATAAACGGGCAGCTTTCACTTTGTATGCTTGCTGAAGACTTGTTCAAGATTGAGGGTCTTGAAATGTTGCAAATAAACACGGATGGTTTAACAGTTCGTTTGCCAAGAAATCGCAAGCATGAACTTGATGGTAAGGCGAAACATTGGGAAGAAATTACTAAACTTGAGCTTGAAGAAGCGATCTACACAAAGATGTGCATTCGTGATGTGAACAACTACCTAGCAGTTGGTGAAGATGGTAAAGTGAAACGTAAAGGGTCTTATGAGTATGATGGTCTAGGATGGCATCAGAATCAATCCTCATTGGTGATCCCCAAAGCTGCTGAACATGCGCTTATCAAAGGTGGCGATGTTGAACAGTTTATTCGGAAGCACACTGACAAATTTGATTTCATGTTGCGTACCAAAGTACCTCGTTCATCACGCTTGGTAACGATTGACGAAGACGGTGAAGAGACTTTGCAGCAGAACATTTGCAGGTATTACATCAGCAAGGAAGGTGAGAAGCTTGTGAAGATCATGCCACCACTTCCGAAAGACCCTGAGAAGGAACGTTATATAGGAATTGACAAGGAATGGAACATCAAGACGTGCAATAATGTGAAGGATTTTCGGTGGGATATTGATTACGACTACTACATTGCTGAAGCGAAAAAACTTGTAGATGTTCTAAAATAACCCTTGACCTCCGCAACCACCTTTGATAAGATAACTACACAGGGTTAGGAAATCACTTCTTAATCCTTTGTGAAACAGCTACGCACACCAACCAACATTAAAAGGAACTAGACAAAATGCTTGACCAGAAAATCGAAAACGCTGCTATTGAAATTTCAAAACTCCTTTTGCAACAAGATTCTATCGAAGACTCTATCAAAGACATCTGTGAAACCGCTGCTGAAGACTCTGAAGAATACAGTAAGGCAGATATTAAACAAATTGCCAAGCTCTTTCACAAAAACGCTGTTGCTGAGGAACGTGCTAAGAAAGAAAAGATTTGGCAAGCTGCTGAAGAGTTGCTTAACAAACATTAAGAGGTGACTAAAAATGAACGACACTAAATACGTAATCTTCACTGAATCTGATGGAGCTTACATAGGGACTTTAGACAGCATCCAAGAACTCTGTTCGAATAATGATATTGACCCATTTAACTGTGCTTTACATGAGATTGGTAAAGAAGTATCTTTGAAACTCGCTGTTGTTGAATAATGAAAGTACACAAGCACTGAAACATTTAAAGTAATTAAGGATTGACCATGAATATCCAAGCTGGTAAGATTGATAAGGCATATCTTGAAGAACTTGAAGAGTCTTATGAGGAACACCCTGAGACACTTTTTGAAAAGGTAACTAACAAAGAATATGGACGAGGCGATTCAAAGAAAATCAGTGATCCGAAAGAACGTCGTAAGCAGCGTGATGAACGGTTGAAAAGACAGAGTAAGTTTAACAAATTAGACATGAATATGGAGATTGGATAAATGATTTATACACATTCGGTAAGCACGCATGTTGGTGAAAGCTTTGAAACTGTTGAGCATACGTTTGAAGGGAGTGTTGAGGATATTGCGGAGGTACTTGAGCAGTTGCATCAGCAGGAACTTGAAGGTACAATGGACATTCAACCGATCAACTTTAACATCCAGCTTTAAATAAACTACACAGGAGATTTACACAAATGAGCGAATTCAAGATCATCAAACAGGCTAAGAAAGGCAACATCGAGAAAGCAGCTATTATGGGTGGTGTAGCCTTCTACACGAAGTTCAAAGAGCCTGCTGTAATCTACGATGAGAAAGATTTACCCAAGGCTCAGCAGAAGAACTTCGAATGGACTGTAGAGATTGTTGTTGATGAAGACACAGCAGACGCCTACGACGAGACAGTAAGCGATAAACAGTCTTCTAAGAAGCTTTCTAAAGCACAAGCTGCTAAGAAGTTTCGCCTTGTAGATGATGAGGGTGACATTGACGATGATAAGTTCCGAGAAGCTAATCTTGATCCTTCACAAAAGAAGTTCTTTGTAATTAAGAAGGCACAGCGTTGTCAGAAGCGGGATGGTACGCCTTTGACACAACTTCAACCACGCGCAATCCAGAAGATTGATGGTAAGAATGTTGACATTACTTTTGAAAAGTTAGTTGGAAATGGTTCAGTCGTAAACTTATTGCTGCGCTATGCAGACCAGGGTTCTTATGGTGTGTCATCATACCCTGATAAAATGCTTGTCGAAGAACTTGTTGAGTATGAAGGTTCAGGTAGTGGTAATAAGATGTCTGAAGAAGAACAAGATTTCTTTGGAGGTGACATTGAGTTAGCAGAGGTTCCTGAAAATGCTGGCAAGCCTTCAGAGGATTCAGATGTCCAACAAGAACCACCTTTTGAGCCAGATGAACAGCCTGACTTTGGCGAAGAGGATGATGAGCTTTATTAAGGGTTAATTTACAGAAGGGCAGCTTTGACAGGTTGCCCTTTTTATTTCTTTGGGAGAAGTGGGTATGGCAATAATTGCTAAAGAAGATGTTCCTGAGAAGTTTGATGTATGTTTCATTGACTGCGACTTGATAAAGTATCGTAGTAGCTTTGCAGCAGAGAAAACTTATTGGCATTTGTACGACGCTGAAGGAAACCATATTGACCGTTTTGATTCTGCTAAGGCTGCTAAAGATCACTTACAAGAATTAGAAGAGTTCTTGATGGTTGACACAGCAGGGTATTACAAAGAACCTGAGAAAGTAGTCGGGGAACGTGGACAGGCATTGAACGCATGTGACCTTATTATCGAACACATCAAAAAGAACTGTCCTGCTGATGAGTATAAGTTGCACTTAACAGGTAATGACACTTACAGGCTATCAATCTCAACTATCCATAAGTACAAAGGCAGCAGAGAGAAGATGGAAAAACCTCGTTGGATTGACGCCGTTACCGAACACTTGATGCAAACACATGGTGCAAAACCTGTAGATTATATTGAGTGCGATGATGTTTTATCGGTAGGTCTTTGGAGTTGTTATCGAAAAGGTTTGAAGGCGGTTGCGGCCAATTTAGATAAAGATGTTTATCAGGCACCTCTTCACCATTACGATTGGGTTAAAGATCAATTCCGATATATCACACCGGAAGAGGGTTTAGAGTGGCTCTTCATCCAAACACTCGCTGGCGATATGAGTGTGGATAATTATGAAGGTGTCCCTGGGATTGGGAAGGTGAAAGCTAAAAAGATTCTTGAAGGATGTACTACAGAGCGGCAAATGTATGATAAATCTGTAGAAGCTTATCGTAATTACTTTGGTGACGAGTACACCTACACAACATGGGACGGAAAAGAAGTTACCAAGACTGCTGAAGAAATCATGTTAGAGAATCTTCGCTTAGCATATATGTGGAGGAAGAAGGGAGAAGAGTACCAAATTCCAAAGGAGGAATAGAACATGAACATTTATTACGTAGGTATTGACCAGTCTTATCGAAATTCTGGAATTGTCGTATTGGACAATGAAGACAACGTTGTTAAGTTTGAAGTTGTCCAGACTTTAAAAGATGACGGCGATTACTTCACACGTTCAAAGAATGCTGCGGAATCCATTGCAAATGTTATCCGCACGATTGATGAATATAGTGATGCGGAATCTTTTGCAATCGGTATAGAAAATTTAGCATTTGGCATGCGGGGTTCAACTTTGCAGACTTTGGCAGGGCTTCAATATATGATTGTCAATGCTCTTAGAGAAGATGGGCATGACCCGCAACTTTACACACCAAGCGCCATTAAAAAGATTGCAACAGGTTCAGGCAAGGCTTCTAAAGAAGATATGTTCAATGCTTTACCAGAACGTGTTCAGAAGATGTTCTCCGTAGTTACCAAAGCTCAGGGCAGGGAAGACTTAGCAGATGCTTACTGGATTGCTGTGAAGACTAAACAGGAATATTAACAAGGAGCTTGACAAGTGGCCTACAAATGCCGTAAGAAACTTAAATCAGATATTGGACGACGCTACGGATTATCTCTAAAACTTTACGAAACCCTCTTGCAAGGTTGCAAAAATCGTTGTATGATTTGTGAGAGACATGAGGAAGAGGTCGGAACTCTCAATCTTGACCATTGCCATGATAAGACGCACAATAGAGGTCTTATTTGCAAGTATTGCAACTGGGGCATTGCTAACTTCCAAGACAATCCTGAGTTGCTTCGTAAAGCTGCTCTATATCTTGAAGATCATTGATAGGAGATTTGAAATGGAAATTGAAGACATCCAAGCTGACGAACGCTACGAAGCGATTGACAATCTGACTGATTATGTTGTAGCCGTTATGAAGAATATTGTGTACAATATTGGAGGTGATGAAGAATTATTTATTAATTACCTTGCGCACAAAGAAGTTATAGGCGATATTATGGATGGACTTTTAGAAGCAATGCCAAGTGACTACGGAGTAAAGACAAAATGCGAGTAAAAGATGCTATAAAGAAACTTGAAAAACTTAATCCGAATTTGCTGTTGGTGGAACGTGGTAATGACCATGATTATCTTCCTTTTGATATGATTGAAGAGATTACTCTTGGAACAGATGGTACTATTTACCACATGTACGAAGCATGGGAAGAGGGAGACTTGATAAGTCAGAATGAAGATAAACTTGCAAAAGCTGTATTGATGGGAGAATAACCAATGAACACACACTTTGAATCAATCTACAAGTTCAATGAATATGGAAACACACCTATTGATGATTCTTACGAGAATATTCGACAAGCTATCAACCTTGCTCAAGAGGAGGTTCGTGAGACTGTAGAAGCTAACCGTGATGGTGATATGACAGGTGTTTTGGATGGAGTTGTAGATATTATTGTGACGGCTGTTGGGATTTCTTACCGAGCAGGATTAACACGTCAGCAATTAGAATTAGCATTGTCAGTTGTCAATGAAGCAAATTTATCAAAGTTCCCAACAACTGAAGAAGATGCTAAGAAATCTGTTGAGAATTATATTGACGATCCACGTTACACCGATGTAAAATATGAAAAGGTTGGTGAAGACGCTTACCGAGTTGTTGGAAAGGTTGTTGAGACAGGTGGGTGCAAGATTTTAAAAGGCAACACATTCGAGCAACCTGAAGGAAAACTTACAGACATTATCAAAGGTAACTTGTAATGACAGACATGGTAAACCACCCTCCACATTACCAATCTGATAATGGTATCGAATGTATTGATGCTATCCGTGCAGCACTTGGTAAAGAAGGTTTTATAGCATACTGTAAAGGCACTTCTATCAAATACCTTTGGCGTGATAAATGGGATAACGAAGAAGATTTGAAAAAGGGTATCTGGTATCAGAACAAAGCCATTGAGGCTATGAATGAGGACTGAACATGATTCACATGAACTATGCCTTAGCAGAGTCTAAAGGTCTTTCAGAAGAACGTATCAAACTTCTTGAAGTCTTGTACAAACGGATGTACAGCACCTTAACAAGACCTGAGATGTTCACAGACAGTTACCATAAAGCGCTTGAGAGGGTTCGTCAGATTGAATACACTTTACAATACTGTTGGGGTTTTGAAGAGAACCCTTCTATGTGGAAGTATGAATTTTATCTGAAGGGCTGTACATGCCCTAAGATTGATAATGAAGAATTGGTAGGGACTGATCGAAGGGTTTACAATATGAATTGCCCCTATCATTCCACCGAAGATACTGGGTTTTAAGAATAGGGGATAATAATGCAAGTATTGAAGCGTAATGGTGACGTTGTAAGTTTTGATGGTGAGAAGATTAAAGCAGCCGTTGGTAAAGCAATGTCACGGACTGACTATGAAGATGATAAGCTGCAAGATAAGGTTGTACGGTATGTGAAGAAGAATATTGAAGAAGATATTGTGAGTGTTGATACGGTTCATAAACTTGTTGAAGACGGTATTATGAACGCTAAGGCTTTTGACGTTGCGAGAGAGTATGTTACTTATCGGAAAGCACATGAACCTGACATTTTTCGACCAAGGGAGAACTACAAACCGTTTGAGTATCCGCATTTTAAGCAGTACATGGATGCTGTACACCAAGCGTTCTGGGTAGTCGATGAGTTTAACTTCACAGCGTCTATCCAAGAGTATCATTCAGAACTAAGTGAGAATGAACGCCAAGTAATCCAACGGACAATGCTGGCTATTTCACAGATTGAAGCGAGGTTTGTGAAAACCTTCTGGGGAAAACTTTACGACCGTTTACCCAAGCCTGAAGTGGCAGATGTAGGAGCAGCTTTCAGTAACAACGAATCTATCCACGCAACAGCTTATTCACAGCTTTTAGAGTACCTTGGGATGAATGAGCTTTTTGAAGACCTTGATAACATTGATTGTCTTCGTAAGCGGCAAGAATACCTAAAGCGTTTTGTATCACCCAATGATTCAAGCAACAAAGAGTTCATGCGTTCAGTGTTGCTCTTCTCAATGTTTGTTGAGAATGTATCATTGTTTGGGCAATTCTTGATTATGTCATGCTTTGACAACTACAAGAATATGCTGGTAGGCATTAGCAATGTTGTTCAAAGCTCTGCTTGTGATGAGAGCGTTCACGCCATGTTTGGTGCCGAGATCATCAACACGATCAAAGAAGAGAATCCTGATTGGTTTACTGAGGCGCTTGTTCAAGATACTCATGATGCTTGCAAAGTCAGTATGGATGCAGAAAGTGAGATTTTGGATTGGATTTTTGAAGGTGGCGATTTAGATTTTGTTTCAAAAGAAGAAGTCAAAGATTATCTACGTTGGCGTTTCAACAAGAGCATGGAAATGATCGGTTTCCCAGAGGTTTTTGAAGTACAAGATAAGACGAAAGAGAAGTTCCAGTGGTTTGAAATTCAGGTGAACAGTACCACCAATCCTGATTTCTTTGCACGTAAGAACGTAAACTACACCAAGGTTAATAAGTCATTTACTGAAGACGACTTGTTTTAATAGGAGATATTTAATAATGTCATTTGAATGGTTGAACGAAAACTCACGTAAATTTCTACAGTCTGGATACACATTAGAGGGAGAAACTGCCGAAGGACGTATCCGAGATATTTGCGATGCTGCTGAGAAACGTCTTGGGTTAGAAGGATTCTCTAACAAGATGTATGACTACATGGCAAAGGGTTTCTATAGCTTGTCGAGTCCTGTATGGGCAAACTATGGCCGTGAAGATCGTGGGTTGCCTATCTCATGTTTTAACAGTCACTGTGAAGACAGCATTCCAGACATTCTTTTTACACAGTCTGAGATTGGTATTATGTCAAAACTTGGCGGTGGCACGTCAGTTAATCTAACACCTATTCGACCAAGGGGTAGCGACATTACCAATAATGGAAAGACTTCTGGAGCAGTACATTTTGCACGACTCTTCGAACAGGTTACTGATGTAATCTCCCAAGGTTCGCAGCGAAGGGGTCGGGTAGCACCCTATCTGAGTCTTGAGCACGCGGACGCAGAAGAGTTTTTAGAGATTGCACGCGACGGGAATTTGATCCAAGATGTTACTACAGGCGTCACTGTTTCAGATGAATTTATGGAATCTGTTAAACGCGGGGAGACTGAAAGAGATAAGCGGAACCGTAAGATTTGGGCGAAAACTTTGAAAGTTCGTGGAGAGATAGGCTTTCCGTACTTGGTGTGGTTGGATAACGCAAATCGAAATAAACCAGAAGTCTACAAAGACAAGGGTATGGATATTCACTCTAGTAATCTTTGTGTATCCCCCGAGACTAAAATCTTAACTTCTGAAGGTTATATCGAAATTGCCGAATTAGAAAATGAAGATGTACAAGTATGGAATGGTAAAGAGTGGTCTGAAACTACAGTTCGAAGGACAGGGGATAACCAGAAGCTTGTAAAGGTTATTACTTCTAATGGATTGGAACTAGAATGTACACCTTACCACAAGTTCTATGTGCAGACTTCCTACAGTTGTAGTAAAGTGATTGAAAAGCGCGCACAGGACTTGCAAACCGGTGATAAGCTGATTAAGTTTGACTCTTTGCCTGTCGTAGAGGGTTCCGAAGTCCTAGACAACGCTTACGCAAACGGTTTCTATACTGGCGATGGCTGCTTAACTGCTGACGGAAAACGCATTTACCTCTACCACGACAAAAGACTCAATGCTGTAAAAGAACGGCTTGGAGACATCTTTAAAAATTGGTATGTTCAAGACAACTTGAACCGGGAGTATGGTCACAGCGATGTATTGAAAGATAAGTTCTTTGTGCCTACCCATGACTATACTGTAGAAAGTCGTTTAGAATGGTTAGCAGGTATATTCGATTCTGATGGGACAATCGCCAGAAATGGAAAGACACAATCCTTGCAACTGGGGAGTATTAACAAAGGGTTTTTGCAAGATGTTCAAATGATGCTGCAAACGCTTGGGGTAAACTCACGTATCAACCATGCTGCCGATGCTGGTGAAAGGATGATGCCTGCTAATGATGGTTCTGGTGAGAATAAAGCGTTCTATTGCCAAGAAGCTTGGAGATTATTGCTCGGTCAACATGAAGTAGGCAAGCTTGTAGATTTAGGTATAAAATTTAGCCGCCTTAATCTTGACTACAGTTATCGTGGGAACCGTGAATGCAGCCACTTCAACAAAGTGGTAGAAGTTATTGATGAGGGGCGTTATGACAACACCTACTGTTTCACTGAAAGTAAACGTGGAATGGGTATGTTTAACGGTATTTTGA
Source organism: Methylophaga sp. (assembly GCA_002706095.1). Lineage (GTDB taxonomy): Bacteria > Pseudomonadota > Gammaproteobacteria > Nitrosococcales > Methylophagaceae > Methylophaga > Methylophaga marina. The sequence continues at coordinate 31,479 of PAJP01000006.1, forward strand.
CAGGCCAATGCTCGGAAATATCACTGCCTTCAAACAATGAAGAGAGCTTTGTGTGCGTGCTTTCATCAATGAACTTGAAGAAGTATGATGATTGGAAAGACACGGATGCTGTAGAAACACTTGTGTACTTCCTTGACTCAGTAGTTACAGAAAGCCTTGAGAAACTTGAAGCTATGCGGGATTCTGAAGACCATGAAAAGGAAACAACATTCTTTTTTATGAAGCGTGCATATCGTTTTATGAAGCGTCACAGAGCGCTCGGAATGGGCGTACTAGCTTACCACACAATGCTTCAAGACAAGATGATCCCTTTTGAGTCTGAAGAAGCAAGAGAATTGAACAAAGAAGTCCATAAGGTTATTGAAGAGAAGGCTTACAAGGCTTCTAAAGAGCTTGCAGGATTGTTTGGTGAACCTGAAGTGCTTGAAGGGTATGGGAGACGTAACACAACGCTCATGGCGTGCGCCCCTACAAAGTCTTCAAGTCTTTTGGCTGGCGGTGTGTCGCAGGGTATTGAGCCACTATTCTCTAACTATTACATTGCTGATTTTGCAAAGCTCAAGGTAGAAGTTAAAAGTTCAGCATTGGAAAAGCTTTTGCAAGAATATGGCAAGGACACACCTGACGTTTGGGACAGCATTTCTAAAAATGATGGCAGTGTTCAGCATCTGGACTTCTTGAGTGAACATGAAAAGAATGTGTTCAAGACAATGCAAGAAATCAGTCCTAAAGAAATTATTGACCACGCCGCTGATCGTCAGGTATATTATGACCAGAGCCAGTCTTTGAATATCATGGTTCATCCAAGTATGCCTGTGAAAGAGATTAACAGTCTTATGTATTATGCTTGGGAACGTGGTGTTGTATCACTCTACTACCAATACAACTTGAACGCCTCTAAACAACTTGCTACGGGCCGTAAGGATGACTGCGTGGCTTGCGAAGCATAACTAACAAGCGCCCTCTTTGGGGGGCTTTTAAACAACCAACAATCAGACGGAGACTTAACATGCAATTAGACAAAGAAATCCAAAACTACACCATCAACCACTCACAAGCTCTGCAAACTTTTAATTCTATTTGGAAGACATTTGTAATCTTGGGTGCTTCACGACATATTGCGACGTATGGAAACCTAAAAATGTGTGGGGAGAATAATTAAAACATGCTATTCGTTTACGGTAAACCCAACTGCCCATACTGCACACTAGCCTTAGAATACATTAAGAATTTGAATCTAAATCACCAATACATCGACATTTCACAAGATGATAAGGCTCTGCATTTTGTTAAACATGAAATGAACCGTAAGACTGTCCCATTCATTGTTGATTCTTCTCTCGAAGGGACTTCATCAATCGTAGGCGGTTATGATGATCTTTTGAGGAAGTATAAATACCATGACCCTGACGAATTATTTGATTAAGTAGTGAGTAATAAAAAGCCCCTGTTCAAGTTCCTCTTTACAAAGGTTCCTGATAGGGGCTTTCTTGTTTCTATGTGTATCATCCTTTCAAACGGGCTGCAAAAGCCCCTACAAGGGTTCCTAAAGCAACGATGACTTCTGCTGGTGGGTTAGTATTGGTATACGTTGTAAAGATCCACACAGCCAATACAGAAGCGCTTACAGAGATGCTTTCACTGTTATCCTTGATACGCTGTTTATATTGCATTACCAACCACCTCCTTTGATATTAAGCCTGACAGCCTTATGGAAAGCTTGCTGCATAAACCAATGACCACCATCACGCTTTATCATAAACCTTAGAAGTTCATCAGCAAATTCCTTTGAGTAATACTTGTAAAGGTCGCTGTAGATATAATCATGTACACAGCTCGACCATCGCGCTTCCGTAATGAAAGGATGATAGACCCTGTGGAAGAACCTAGGGACACTTGAACCATCTGTCACATACAGTTTAGGAACTCTGATGATTATCGTAGAGCCATCTTCAAAAGTAACCCTTACAACATAATCCTCAACCAACATTACTTTGTCAGATTTCTTAGCAAGGTGCTTTGCAGGATAATCCCTAGGTACTGGTGTGGTAACTAAAAGTGTTAAGTCATCAACCTTGGTTATCTTCTTCATAACTATTCAACACCTCAAGAATATCTGTGCAAACACCTTCGGAGGGGTAGTCACCATAAAGGCGTTTAAGAAGCCCCCTGTAAAGTGCTTGCTGTGCAGGATCAGTAGATGCGCAATAGGTTTGTTGAAGTGTGTACACAGATTTGTACGTGTCTCCAAAGGTATAATCTTCGTCAAAAGGTGTTTGGATTGCTGTACAGGCTGTTAATGTGATTGTTAGTAGGCTGCTGAGTAATACCTTCTTAATCATAAATCACCACCAAGGAACATCTTGCGTTCTGCTTCACGTCTCCTAGTAAGACCTCTTAAAGACTTCCCACCTGCCTTATCCCATCTTAACAATTCATCAGCAGCGCCTTTATAATCACCTTGGTTAAGTTTCTTCAGGAGTGTTGAACGTGCAAATGCACCTTTACCAACATTGAATATAAAAGAAGCTAGTGCATCGTATTCATGCTGGTACAGAGGAACTTTTACACGTTGATGGATAGCTGCCGTATGTTCACTAATTTCATCCTCAAGGCGCTTTACAGCATCCTCTTTAGTAATTGTATCACCAAGAGAAACACCTTTAACGAACCCATACCCTATTGTTGGAATCCCGACTGCATCTAAATACGCCTTTGAACGATAACCTTCAAACTCCTTAATAATATCAACAGCAGATTGAGAGTGTGTAAGGTCTTTTACAGGTATTCGTTTATCAGGTTTCCTTTTAATCACTTCATCAAACCAATTCATCAAGAACCTCCATTCTGAAACAAATAAACCATCGCCATTGTTACTGAAGAACCTGCAATAAGTGCTGCAAACCACTTAACAACATCCAATATCAATGTGTTTGTTGATTGTCTGTTCTGCATACCTCTTACTTCTTTTTCAAGGTTCTCCATCCTTGGAGAAATGTCACCAGTAAGGATTTGCAAGGTGTTATTCATCACCTCCGTATTCGTCACAAGTTTTCCTAAAGCATCACGAAGACGCCTATCCTCTTCCTCCAAAGACATTAAGCGTCTTTCTATATCACTTGTTGGTGGCATAATTGAGAATCCTTAGTCTTATGTTTGTTTCTTAATAAGTTTTAATAACTCACTCTCATGGAACAGTTTATCTACAACACGTACACAAGATAACAAGACGAGTGTGTTAAACAGTGTGAAAGTCATTGTGATTAAGAAGTAGATAAGCTGCCATTCTTTAATAGTCAATGAATCAAGCATCTTGTGTAGCCTGCACAGGCGGGTTATCGTCAGCAACAAAGTTTGAAATATCGTTGACAATAGGTTGCATTTGATCTAAAGTATTTGCAGCATCTAAAGATTCATGGACACCTTTACACCAGCTAAAGCAACGTTGGACATGCCTTGATACTGTCTTTGCAACCGTTAATGCAGTAGCTGTATCAAAGGTTGTCCATTGTCCTGGTGTTACTTCGAAGTCTACTGATACAAGATCAGGATCGTTATTAATGGTTGTCACAAGCTGTGCAAGACGGTTCTGGGAACCTTCGTCAGTTCTTACAAAAGTCTCAGGAGTTACCCAATACCCACCACGCTCTACAGTCTTGCGACGATCTGAAGCACGTGTTTTAAATTCTTGTCGCATGGTGGTGTAGAAGGATTCTTCGGAGAGTTCAAACATCCAATCAGCGGGTTCAAAAGTATCTTCAGCAATACCGTAGATTGTAGGAACACCTGTTGAGAATGTTGATTGAATATCGAATGTTGGGGTAACACCGTCAGGATGTTTTGGGCCATTCTTTGCAGGTTCTTGTGAAACAGGTTTATTGGTTTTCTTATCAACTAATGTGTAACGGATGTATTTCATAGTGTAGATACTCCTGATTGGTTTTTAAATGATTTCTTTAATTTCTGACAGACGTTTTTGTTTGGCTTGCATGTAAACGTCATATGCTTCTTGTTCGGTTTCAAAACGACCTAAGTAAATCTTTTTACCGCGTATCCTAATGTTAGCCAACCACTTCCCCCGAGACTTATCATAACAAACACCTTGTAAACCTTTACGCTTAACACTATGCATATTTGCCACATTATCACCTATACTTATGTCACGCAGGTTGTCCCAAGCGTTGTTGAAAGGGTTGCCGTCGATATGGTCAATGACACCTTTAGGGTCTTCGCCAGTAACAAGTTTGAAGATCAGTCTGCCTATTGGGTAATTTAATGCTTTCCCTTGGGATGTGAATCTTACAATCATTCTCCCCTTATGCGTAGTCCCAACGATTTTACCGGAGAGTGTATTGTTAAACCTTTTATGCGCGTTGTTCGTGTTAAAGTGTGTTCTTGGACGTTCTTTCCAAGTAAGTTGGCCTGTGTTGTCATTGTAGTCAAAGCACTCTTGTAGGAATTGCTGTTGCGGTAATGGTTTAAAGTACATTTAAAACTCCTTTACTCATAAGGTGTACTTTAAAGTTTATACTGGAAACCTTACAACAGCAAGACTCAGTTCAGGGCTTCAACAATGATTAGTAGAGATGGTGCTTGCCCGGAGGCAGCGACCACCAAGGTTTAGGTTATAGGGATGGGTACTTCGTTCCAACTACGCTTCGCTGCGTTACACTTCGACCCATCTAACTGCGCGGACGTAGTACGAGTCCGACTTGAGGTACGTGCCCTGGTCGCCATTGTCGAAGCGCTGGCGCCAAGCGACCCCAGCGGAGAGCTGCGTTGAAGTCCAGTAGTAATTAGCAACAAACGCCTCACTCGCACCAGATTGGTAGATAGCAATAGAAGTCTGTGCAGGATTACTAGAAGTATAATCACCACCAACAGGATCACTATTAGGGTTAGAACCATTACCACCAGGATTAGGCCCATAACTAGAATTTACATAGTTAGCCTGAGTAGTGGGTTTCAAATACCGATAACAAATCTCAAGTTCATCAGCACTAGGCAAATGCCAATCAGTGTAACCATTGATACTAAGATTATTGCAAAACCCCGCCGCAACACTTGTAGAAGAACCACCTGCCGCTACAATCGCTGCGGTATTACTTGCACCATCATTAGTAGAGGTTGCCCCTGGAACATCTGGATCAACAGTCCACTCCCAAGGTAATGTTGAACCGGCTTCACCACCTTGCGCTTTAGGAGCAACTACCAACGCATAAGTAGTACCACCTACAACGATATTAGCGCCTGCATAATAACCACCACCAAAAGGTTCACCAGCACTGCTTGGATCAAATACAAAGAACTGCGCTTCAGTAGTAAATGTAGAAGTACCCCATGCAGAAGCTCCTAACTGAGAACCGATATGTCTTACACGGATACGGTATTCAGTAGACTCAGCAAGTTGTCCTGAAGGAACCGTAATAGAAGTAAGATTAGAAGTGTTGTTCATCGAAGACCATACTAAAGAATCATTCGAAGCTAAACGGATTTCCCAATCTGTTGCTTGATGGGTTTCACTAATAGGACTTGAAAAGTTACTCGTAGTGATTGTCGGTGTTTCTCCAACATTAATCTCACCATTCGAAGGGCTTGTGATAGTAGGTGTGGCAGGCCGCTCAGCAGTCTCAAAAGAAGCTGTTTGTGACCAAGAGGATACTGTTAATGTATTGCCATAATAACGAACCCTTGCGTAGTAGGTTGTATTAGGTTGTAAATCAGCATCTACAGACCACTGTAAAAGATTAGTCGTGTCATTTAAAGACTCTGCAATAACATTACTAAACGTGATGTCAGTAGCTACTTGCCAATCAGTTGCAGTGTGTGTGTCAAAGCCTGCTGGTGTGGTTGTGAAGTTCGAAGATTCTAACGTGATATTTGTAGGCATATTAGTAGCACCATTTACAGGGAATATAATAGATGGACGGTTAATTCGAGAAGACCCGATAGCAAGTTCGAAGTCATAAGCAACACCCCCTTTAGTGACTGTTAAAATGACCCCGCCAGTAGCACCTGCATCAATATCTACAGAAATTAGATCATCCGTGATAGAGACATTCCCAGTACCACCATTATCAAACTCAATAGAAACTTCATAAGTATCGAAAGATGAGAAGTTAGTGATTTGATAATTCTCAGAAGAACCTGCTGTAATCACAGGATTGCCTGATAAAGCTACACCAGCAGTTGTTGATTTAATATCATCAGCTACGGATTTTAACTGGCGAGGGCTGATGAAACGATCATCACCAGTACCATTATCAATGTCTGATTGACGTGCTTTACGCACAGCGCCTTTATCAGATTCCGTAGCATCTGGTAACGTACCACTTGAAAGAACACCACCTGTTATCCAAGAGGCATTAATATTCTCAACAAGCTGTCGAATCTGCGAAGGGTCTGCAAAGATAGAACCAGGAGTACCTTGGTCAATATCTTGTTGAGCAGCTTTACGAACAACACCTGTAGATTCTTCTGTGGCAAGTTCTTTTAGAGCATCGAATGAGAAGGGTTGTTCCCATACGTTTGCAGTATCGTACTTAGGATTGACACCTGTATGTGTCTCAGTTGCACGGTAAACCTCACCATCTTCATCTTGTACATAAGATTGGTTAGCTTGGTATTCAGTGTTTGCATCCCATTCAGGGATACCCATTTGGATGATATGTGCAAGCGCACGGTCATTACGGTTTTGAAGCCAGTTTTCAAATTGGAAAGGGGGGATTTCAGCAACCCACCCTTGGAGTTTCTTTGAATTAGAGGGTTCTACAGCTTCCCCACCTGCTGCCCAAATTGTATTCGTAAGGTTTAAGGGTTTTTCAATCTTAGTCATGTTAAATCACCTTTAAAAAAATGTTTATGCGAAGTCACCTGTTAAGGTTATGTTTACTATTTGTGTTTGATTAGGGTATGCGAAGTCTCTTAGGCTTGGTTCCTTTTCCCAGTCAGTGAGCTTTGGGGGCATGGCTGCATTAAAAGTAGGAATTTCATTATCGTCATTCATATATGCTACTCATATTATTTGGTGACAAATGCGATGACATGTTCACGCACTGTATAGAGTAATCCTAGGATACCAGTTAAAGCCACCCATACCCACCTACCTAAAATTCCTGCCCCAATTATCTTCTGTTTTACTGATCGGAACTCATTAATTGTAGGCTGTGTTGTAGCAAAGCTGCCTTCTAATCTCTCCAATCTAGAATCAATAGAACGAATAGATTCAAAGGCTTCCCTTAAATGTTCTCGTGCTTCTTTGGAATCACGTTGACTATTTTCCATGTTCATAAGAATCATTTTATTGCGTTCATCTAGTCTTGCCAGTTGCACCTCTAATGACTCATTAGACATAATATTAATCCAATATAACTATTAGTAAGTTTGATCTAAAGAGTAGTATATATTAGAGAGTATCAAGTGACAGCTATAATTAAAAACTCACCCCAGAGTGTGGGGTGAGTGTGGCGTCAAGACGACATGGGTAGATCGGACTAGAGGGCGTTAATATCTGTTGCCATTAGGAAGCCTCCTGGCTTGCTGTATAACGCTTGTTCGTGAGGGTTACATAGCGCTGATAATAAAGGCTAGAAGTTCTTCATAGCGCACGCCGTAACGGTTCCCAGCAGGGCGGTATTCTTGTACTACCTCGCTACCTGCTGATCTAGTCAGTGCGCCATTGCCATCGTACTCATTTTCCCAAGACTGAATGATCTCTTCTTGCTCGCCCCACTCGTCGTAGCAGAGGATGCCGTAGCGGTGAGCATCAAGCCCTTCATCTGCGAAGGCTTCGGCAACCTCCTGTGCAATCACGCCAACGTGAATGCGAGCATCAGCTCCCTTTTTTTCGACGGCATCGCGGAAGCGGAATTTTTTGACTAGGCTTTTTAGCCGCTTTGCGACTAGCGCCTCCGACGCATCAAGAGTCGAGATATCCTGTTTTTCACGCTCGTCGGACGTGTTTATTGTGCCCGTGGTCGAGTAAATCTCCGACCACCTGTAACTAGGGCTGCCCGTAGAGAATTCAGAATCTACTGAAGGCCTGATCTGACCCTCAAAAATTGACGATGAGGAGTAAAATATCAAAGACCCTTGCCCCGTTGCTGCGCCACCCCCTATAGAAAGGATTCTTGTGTCAAAATCTGCTGTCCCTGCCACAAGTGTTCTAAAGTCAATGTATCGAGAGCCCTTGTCGCGATCAGCGCCAAGGAGTAGTCGCCTACCCGAAAACTCAAACAAGTTCTTATCGTCTAAATCAGCCGCAGCGAAAGTGTTTGCATTCCAATGCGCTGTCGTCTGCATAGACCCCATTACATTGCCACCTTTAACAAAAAGGTGTGTCGCGCCCTTAGTTAAAGAATCTAAATTCCCGTTTGCTATACAATTTGAAACATAGCTAAACCTTCCGTCTCCTGAGTCTACAGCATCAATAAGCGATCCTATATTTAATCCAATAATATTGGATATTATGTTATTGCTGCTTGGAATCCTTATGGCGGTTCTGCTTGGTGTCCTGCTAGTATTACACTGTATTGTTGTATTACTTATAACAGAACGCTCCGCTATAATATCAAGTGCGACGTATTCACTTTTAGTAGTAGTGGTTGCTTCCTCTCTTTCAAGAATGAAGCAATTACTGATGAACACTGCGGTTATCATTTCCGACACGCCGTATCCTGTGATTCTAACCCCCCTAGTGTATGCGGCAATATGCGAACCCTCTATAACATGATTATTGGAAGGGCTGATTAAATCATGGAACTCTATACCAACATCGACAGACACTATAGTTAGCCCGGAAAAAATTCCTCCTTCTGACTGACCGGATACATCAATACCGGTTCCTAGTAAGAAAATCTGGCTATCTGAAATGCGCAAGCCTGTAACTGTTGATACTCTAATTCCAATAGAGCTGGTTCTACTAGGAAATTTTGCGTTGAGTTCTGACCCGCATACATAGACATTATCAAGCAAGACCTCGTCAACATCATCAAGATCAATAGCGCATCCCCACTCAGCCGAATCTCCCACACTGCTATCATATGCCGCCGAAGTGGTTATTGAAACATCTCTTAACACTAAAGCGGGATCATGTGGCGCATAGCTTTGCTTGCCTTTGAAGTAAATGCCGGTGTGACTATCTCCATCAGTTAATAGTGAAACACTCTCTACTATCGTGCTGATATAAATTGTATCGCTTAGCGAGAGGTTAAAATTTAGGCCGTTGCAGTTTTCAAACAAAAGCCGCGTCACTGATCGGCTATCACCGCGCACTGAGCAATATCGAGTTACTGTTTGCAAATTAGACGTAATGCGGAAAATGCCAGCAGGTATAAACATCTCTTGGCTAGCAGTATTGATCTGTGCGATCGCGCCGTTAAAAGGCGCTGTATCATCCGCAACGCCATCGCCAATAGCCCCGAACTGTTTCACATTGACCGTGGCACCAAACAACCCCTTAGCTTGCAATCCACTGCCCGACAAGTTGATAAACGACCCACCATCATCCGTACCAGTCCCCGCTGCTANGATCTCATAATCATTACCGCCGCCATCTCCTGGTGAGTAGTAGCCGAGAGTATAGCAGAACACCCCGAGCTGAATTTTGGTGCTGGTTTCCAAATAATCTTCTGGATCAAACTCACCGCTGGTCGGTGCACGAAGTGCTGTGAAGCGAATTCCCCGACGATCCAGCGCCTCGGCCACCGTCTGCGTGCCGATCACAAGGCCACCAGGATTTATTGACGAAGGGTTACCACTTTGATCGAACATCAATACTTCCGAAGCTCTATCAGTTTTATGGAGAACTTTCGTAAAATTTGTTAACTTATTTGCATTCATATTGATACCTTACGTTATAATAGATGAATAATAGCCACCTGTTTCAGTAAGCTCTGTAGCATCGTTATCGAAGTATTCTAATTTCTTTATCGGGCCAGTATTGAGGATGTTATTAGCACCTTGCGGTTCACCTAATGACCTATACCGTGAACCTTTTTGAGGATCGTTCACATCACCGAAAGATGATTCATACTGCCTCCTTGATAAAGTTGTCACAGCAGGGTCTTTGAACGTATAGTCAGTTGTAATCACTTCTTGACCAAACCTCTCAACTACTGTGATAGGGGTTCCAGCAGTAAGCTCATAAGGGAATGTTACACGGTTCTTCGAAACAGTGTAAGAGTCTGTAAAAGCCCCATCTACATAAACCTCTTGGATGGTGTTACTGATAGGTATATCTACAGAATCCCCATCTCTGGATACTCCCCTAGTAGTGTGTCTTGAAGACATCGTATAGTTATAATAGATATTAACATCTGCTATATCTCTTAAATCTCCATAGCCAAACATACCAAAGGATGTAAAGTAAGGTACATACTCACCAACCTCTAAAAGTGTCCCATAACCCTTAGCACCACTAACACCTTCGAAACCAAAGAACTGTTCGGGGTTGTATTCAGAGAAATCACCGAAACCTACACCGGCAGGTTTTACAAGTAGGTTCCTTTTGACACCATCTTGGTACTCATACCTTATTAGGTTCTTCTCTTGTTGTGAAAGAACCTTACCAATCGCAGCTCTATAAGAGGCTGGGCCTGTGTCTTCTAACAGATGCACACGTTCAGCTTGGAAAAGAAACTTAATAGATTCTATAACATCTTCAGTGGTGGCGACTGTCTTATTGCGAAGTATTTTAGCCCTTATGAACAACCTGTATTCAGGGTCATTTAATGTAATATTACCTGTTGAAGATTCTTCTAATGCTTTCCAACGACCACCTTTCGAAGCATCGTTTAAATCACCGTAAGACCGTGATATTGATAACCCTTGATAACCAAAGAAGGCTATCAAATCAGCGTCTATAAGAATACGTGGTTGTCCAACAATCTCACCAATATTGTCTAACTGGATTCCTGAAGCCTTGTCGATGTATTTAATATCGTCCACATCAGATAAAACATCTTGGATTTCTTCAGAACCCGATAACCACGTTGCTACCAACCTATCAATGTTGGATTTCTCTTTGAACTGTTGGGTGTATCTTTCACGGGCTATATCTAAATACTGTTGTTTATCAATAGCCATACGTTTGACACCTCTTTATGTTTGTTGCTGATCAAGTTGGTACTGCAAGACATACACTTTGGTGCCTACGGGATACGCTTGGCCTAGCCTAACTGTTGTTTCAGACTCAACTGTAAAATCCCTTTCAAAAGAACCTTCGATATAAACAGTGGGAACATTCTCTGAAGATAAGTCTAAGACAATATCCGTAAGCGTAATAAGTGTCTGTCCTGCATTGACAATTTCTTTTTGCTCAATGTTCTTGAACAGTGTAATGTTGTTGACTATCATAATCAATTCACCGTTATGTTTATGTACGTTGTACGTGATCTTGCAATACCATCAAAAGGTACTTCTATATTAGCTGTCGAGTAATTCACACCGTCTGTACCAATCTCTAATGATTCAATCTGATGATTAGGAACACTGTTGATAGGTGTGTATAATCTTGAGTAGATCACATTATCACCAACACCATACTGTGAATCTAAGAAGTCGATAATCGCATTAGCAATCTTATCAGGCCCATCAGAATCAAAATTACCAAGCGCTGTAATCTCAAGGTTCACGTACACAGGAACTTCAACAGGTCTTATGAATTGTATGTCTTGGTTGAAACCTTGTGAATCAACAATCGTGACAGTGGTGTTACCAAACGTCTGTATACCTGCTGGTTTATTCCTCCAAATGACATTGCCAATCTCTAATGAAGAACCGCCTTCAACAACTGCTACAACAGAGTGTGGGGGAAAACCTCTTGAGTCTTCTACATCAGTTACGTTTTCATAGGCAGTCACTTCTTCAACACCTAAAAGACCCAACAAGTCTGAATAGATAGCTTCAAGAGTATTAGATGCGCGCGTCTCTTTAGAGTTTGCAAAGCGTGTACGTAGCTCCGTATCAGTTTCTCTAAAAGCACCTGTCTCAGCATCTACAGGGTTGATTACAGATACCCAACCGTTAATAGGTTCAGCAACCGTGTCTATAGTCCCTAAAGGTTGTTCTTCAGGGCCAGCTTCTAAGGCTTGTACAGAACCCAACTTAGTAACTTCCCTTGCGACAAGGTTAGCTGATAGTTGGTAATTGTGAGTACGGAAGTTATCTTCAGAGGATATGTAGAGAACCCTGTTATCGTCCTCGTCAACAGAACTTTCAAATGTAGGGATCACATCAAACAGGAGCGAAAGTTCTCTAGCAATATCTTGTATAGTATCACCAGGAAGTGCTGTGTAAGCTACTACTGAGGAATCATAAGTAACTGTGTAAGTATTTCCTTCTACAGCATTTACAGGTTCTACTTGTAGAGCAACCACGTTATTCAGATTAAAGAATACAGGATTGCGAAGCTCAAAGATATTACCAGTGAATGATGAAGATGCTAAAGAACCTGCTGGTAACTCAGTATCTTTATTCGCCACTAATAACACTGGTGAAATAGTAGGCCGTGCTTCAAAACGTGTAAGTCCTGATAATTCTACAAGTGCATCTAAAGAAACACCAGAAGCCTTATTAGGGTTAAATGAATTATAGACTTCTTCAGCAGCTTCCCACAAGTCACTTAATGATGGGGCATCTACACGCAATGCTCTACCAAGAACTGTGTTTACATCTGTTGATATATCATCGCCATACTGATTACGAGCTTCTGTTTCAAGGTCTGCTATAATCTGCCTTAGACGTTTTATGCGGAACCCTTCGTTAGTTACGCCTGCCATCTGAATCCTCCTACCCTATTAGTTGTTTATATTAAACCCTGACAGTTCGATAGGCTCTAAGACAGTATCCTCTACAGTCCTAACAATGAACTGCATAACATATTCACGTTGCGGGGTAATATTTGAACGGAATGAAACAATCTCTAAAACACCTTCTGTCGAAAGTATTGCTCTTTTGTAAATAGTGTCGATAGTTTCTTTAGAACGGTTCTTTCCAGCGATTGATTGGAAGAAAGGTATTCCTTCTTCACTTGACAAGAACCATTCCCCTTGGAATGTCAAAAGCTTAATAATCAACTTCTGACGAATAGAAAGCTGCTCTGTCGGTGTAAGTCTAAAGTCACCATCAACAATTTCAATATCGTGGTTTTCACCTAATTGTATATCCATTTTGAAAACCCTTCTTTATGTAATTAAGTTTATATTGAGGTATAGTTATTAGCAATGCTTTAGTTAGGAACACCTGTATTACCAGGGCCAGTTTGAACACCACCATGAGTGTGTGATTTTAAAGACACGCCTCCTCCAACAACATCGTCAGTTACATCCATAGAACCAGTGATAGACGCTGTAGCACCGCCTGCTGAACCGCTGCCAACCATCCCGCTAGTGAATGTGAAGGTTCCTTGAACAAGCATCTCGCCAGTAACTGTTGTAGTAGGACTGTCTATAGTGACACTTGAGGAAGCGTTGATATTTGCTGTAGAGGTATTAACTGTTGTCGAGTTTTCAGCGTTAACTTCAGCCTCCTGGCAGTTGACCTGAACAGTCGTCGGAGAGTTGATTACAACATCACCAGAGGGTTTTAAACGTACCTCACACTCATTACCAGTACCTATGTTATGGGTAACTACAGCATCCTCTGTAGAGTGTCCTAGTGACCTTTTACCAGGGTTATTGACCGCATCTTCAAAAGGGAACAGACCAGGAATTGCTACGGCATCGTTACGGGACATCTTACGAAGATCAATAGGTCGATGAGGGTTCTTAGCGCCCAGTTTGAATCTATCTAAAGACCTTTGAGAGAATACGCATAAGACAGTATCACCAACATTAACAGGGAAGCTGAATTGAGACGTTGAAGACCCTGGGAATACCACTGGTACATTCTGAATAATAGTATGTTCAAGTTCTTCATCAGAGGTCTTTACAATGTTGATGATTGGCTGAACATTAATCCTTTGTTGTCCCATGTTGTTTACTGAAGTTACTCGACAAGGGATTGCTGTAAAGGCTCTTTTAAGGTTATTGTTAATGTACTGGTTAATAATGCTGTCAAGTCCTATCTGCCGCATGGTATAATCACCTTGTATTTAGTTTAGAACACGTATAAGTAGCCTCCCAAGAATTGCCTCTCCAATCACCTCGATACTCTACAGAGTTTACTCGATAGACGCCCTCAAGAGCTGTGTCTTGTACTTTGACAGCGCTCCCAGGTCTTACTAAGGGGTTAATAAGGGATTTAAACTTTACACCTTTACGTCTATTCTCAGAATCCTCTACATCCCTACCATCACCTGTTACGAAGATAGGTCTACCAATCAGTCCTGTATTAGGTGTGAACAAGAAAGCCCTTTCAACAGAATTAGGCTTCTCGTATTTATCAGGATCACTAATGTAAAGTTTATCACTAGATATACGCCAATCAAATTTAAAGTCCCTAGCAAGCTCTTTCAATACTTGTTGAGTAGAACCTTCAATAGAGTATCCAAAGGGGAATGGCACATCAATGTTATCACTATTAAAAGAAGCTCTTGAGAGGGATTGTGAATTACCTATTAAGTAATTGATGATCTGTCTTGGTGTGGTATTCTCAGGGAATGTTTTAGAAACGTTTGAATTATATATGAAGGCATCTGCTGGAACACATCTTAATGAGGTTACACGGTCAACATTACCTGTCCGGTCATCCGTCTCTAGTTCTTGGACAATGCCTTGGAAAAGTAATTTGTTATCACCGTTATAGCCTACTTTTAAAATCACTGCTGAAGATTTCTCTTTGATGTAATTGATAGAGTCTTCTGAAAGGTTTGTGATAGAGATTGAACACCTATCATTATCTTTAGAGTTATCAATGTTCTTAGTGATTGAGAAGTTGATTGCTAAGCCTTCGTTATTTTCTTCGTCACCATTGATGAATACACCTTTAGCTTGTGGATCACCAATAGTAAGTTCATACGTTCTTCTGAATTGCTTATTGTTATCTGAAGCCATTGTCAGTCACCATTATCAGTAGGGCTTGGTACGTAATATACCAAAGCATGTGTACGGTGAATGTTACGACCATCTTTCACATCCCATTCATATATCTCTTTTAGTTGTCTAGGTACTAATATGAATTGTCCTGTGAATTGTTCTAGTGCGTATTGACGTAACAAGGAAACACCTGTTAGAAGTTTTACACTTTCGATAACAGTCTGTCCTTGGGAATCTTCAATAGACATTAGGTAGGTCTTTGCACGATCTGAGTAGCGAAATGTGAAGTTGTAATCATCATCGTCAATGACGAAGTTGTATGAATAGAAGGGTTTGTTGAAAAGTGGTAAAGTTGCTTGGTATTCCATTATAAAACACCTCCTAAAATAGCGTCTATAAGTTCCTGTGGAGGTGCAGTCTTCCAATAGGGTTGTTGACCTTCCCTCTCAAGATCACCGTCTTCAACACCCTCTTGGTCGCCTTCATTAGATTCACCAGCAGCAGCATCAGAAACGCTTGGTGCAGGCTGTACATCTACATCAACTTCTTTAACAAATGCAAAGCGTACTTTTTCAAATGTTAAGTTACACGATAATGAATCACCTGTATCAACATCTTCAATATCTTCAAAGTTACGGATTAAGCAATTCTCAATCTGCTTTGTAGAGACTGACCTACCTATCTGGAAGTCATAGTCGTAATCAAGGATAGTTATAAGTTCTGAATTATCCCACGCATCTTGTAGACGTTCTCTAGCAATCTCATGTGAATACCCTCTGAACTCATCTACTTCAATGTTAGACTCTTGAGCATTTAGGAATTGTTGTACAGAACCAGGAAGAAGGTCTAGTAAGGATGATTGAGAGGGGATTACTGCGTCACTGACCGGAGTGTTGTAAACAGGATCAATATTCTGTTCTTCAATAAGTTCTGGTGAACGTGTTGAGGGGTTATGGAAATCAGCACTGGAGATTATACCACGTATTGAGAATACAGGATTATCCTTAGCAACGTGGTCTGCAATAACTGCCGATTTATCTATGGGATGTTTTGAGATAGAACTGTTACGGGTTTTACTATATTGCGTGACAGCATCTAAAATGATGACTGAATCATCTTCAAAAAGAAGTGCTAAGGCCATGTTGATACCTCTTATGAAAGAAGGGCGCTTGTACACGCCCATACTATTTATTGCTCCGTTTCAGGCTCTAAGGAGGCTGTTTCTCGGAATACATTTTGAATTGTTCTTAGGACTTCCTCTGAAACAACTTGCGGATCACCTGCGCCATCTACGTTTATTGTTATACCGCCTTGGACAAGATAGTTGCCAGCGCGTCTATTAGCCATCTCTTCAGGAGTCATTAGATTCATACCAGGGGGTATAAACCTTTGATCTGCGTTAGGGCCAAAAGATGATTGGTAATTACCTTCCATAAGTTCTTGCACAATCGGAGGGCCAATAACACTGGCTAAGAAGGCGTACATGTTCCCTCTTGAGGCCATGAACTTACGACCACCACTCATTAAAGTCCCTCGCCATCCACTTGAAGCAGTTGTTGTTGGAGGTCTTGTACTAGGCGACTGTGATGATGTACCACTTCTTTGATTAGTATTCCCAGGGCTTGATGTATTACTTCTTGATCCACCTCCAAACAGTCGGCCCATACCTGTGCGAGCCGTACGAAGAAGCTTTAAAGCTCCGTATAAAGTCATTAGGGCAGCTACTACACGGGTAATAGTATCTACAAGGTCATCTCCGAATTCACCTTTTAAGGTGTCTGCTGTTAAAGACAGCGCCCAAGGCAATAAGTAGACAAACATGAAGATTCTTCTAAACCACTTGCTGATTATTGCAAGCGTCCCTGAGAGAACCATGAATGCTACATTAACATTCAAACCTTTTTCTTCAAGGAATTCTAAAGCACTTCCTAGTTTTGTTGACCACACACCAAAGGTTTCTAAGACTTCAAATACTACGCCAAAACGTGACGCAACCTCTCCCGACAACATCCCAAAGAACTTGATTAATCCTTCGGAGTTTAGTAAGAAGTTTGAGATGGAGTTGGCGAGTCTGCGCATACCTTTGTCAAGACCCGCCTCATTGAAGGTCTTGTTAGCCATGAAAGTGTTTGTAGCAAGCCTTCCGTAAGCAGC
The DNA here is from genome assembly GCA_002706095.1 of Methylophaga sp. GTDB lineage: Bacteria > Pseudomonadota > Gammaproteobacteria > Nitrosococcales > Methylophagaceae > Methylophaga > Methylophaga marina. The sequence continues at coordinate 48,608 of PAJP01000006.1, forward strand.
GCTTGTAGAGTTTATGGCTTTTTGTAAAGCATCGCCACTGTTTGCAGAAATCATAAGCTCTTTGGAAAGTTCAGGCAAGAAGGTTTCTGCCATTAACTCACCAGCTTCCATTGCTTTGAATAGAGCTTCTGTAGTGGCTTCTGTAGTGATACCGAGGTTATAGGCAGCTCTTGCAGCAGCCTTCATAGACCCTGGTAATCTTTCTGCCATCTGATTCTTACATTTATGTTCAGGAGAGATCGCTACACCTCTCCCCGCAACGTTACTTGCAGCTTATAGTCTCCTATAAGATCAGACCATATCTTCATCCTTTTGGATGTCCACTGTTTCCCCTGTCAACCGCTTACAGGGTACGTGCGTAAGCACTGGTCGTTGAGCGTTAAATCTTAGAAATATTCCGATGAAATAGTTTTGTACCTAATCTTATAACGGATTCTCTTAACTTCAATAAAAGTGAGTTTCCGATTCTTACAGTTATCGGTTATCCACCTGTCAGAGTAACCTTCATTAATCTTGGTACAGACCCATCTTACTGTATCTTCAGAAAAGTCATTTTTATATTCGTGCTGGATGTTATACAAAACGCGGATATTAAAGTACGTATCGCCTGCCTTTATTTTGCGTACAACATCCTTAGTTAGCCCATATTTATCTGCCACGTCCTTGACTCTAATACCTTCTTGTAATTCTTGACAGACTAGGTGTGCAATGTCATTGGTCATGCTGGAATTGTACAGGTCTTCACCAGACTGTTTTAATCCCATGTCGAGAGCGTGACGCTGGTTTTGAGACTTTGTGACCCACTCAAGGTTTTCCGCATGATTGTTAAACTTGTTTCCATCTTTGTGATTGACATCTACCTGTCTTTCGTTCTCCTTTGGGGGTAGCCACGCTTTAGCAACAGCTATGTGCAATCTGTAGAAGCCTGTAACATTGCTGTGGGATGTGCGAAAATTGAGATATAGAGGCTTCCCCCTGGGAGTTCTTGTCATCTCTTTTTCTGTATCAATACGAAAGACCCTTCCACATTTTGACACCGCATAATTTGGAGCGTCTGGAACAGTTCGTACTAAAACACCGCTTATTTTAAATTCGTTCATACTAATCTCCTACTGTAATTCAGAGCGATTTCTAAGATTTCTTCGCTGCTGATTGCCCATTGTAATATCTTGACAGTTTTCAAACCGTCACGCTTATGTTCACACATTACGTTGTGGTCTGTCAAGCTTTAGGGGTTTCCAGCATAAAAATGGATTATTGCCTGCACATTACTGTGCAGCGAGCCTAGAATCAAGCTCTTCGGCCATTATCTGGCCTTTGTTCGCCATCTGAATAACGCTTCGGAAAACTCCGTCCATGTCTGCTGCCGAGAGATTCAACACCCTCGCATACGAGACAAAACCTTCGAAGGTTTCTTGCATTTCGCCAGTCTGTAAATCAGACCCTTTCATAGCTGCTGCAAATTGTGTGTAGGCACTACCTAAACTAGTAATGTTCACACCAAGCTTGTCAGAAACGCTATGTAGATACTCGAATTGCTTGCCAGCTTCTTCGGCGCTTCCTGTTACAGCAACCAAACCCTGTTCCATTGCCACATAGTTTTGATAAGCTAAGGAAGACTGTACAGCACCAAAACCTGCAACCATTGTTCCTAAGCCAACGTCACTGTGCAGCGCACTTATCAAGCGGTGGTTTCCTACTTGTCTAGGATCAGCACCACCTGCATAAATCCCACCAGCTCTTCCTACACGGCTTCCAGTAGCTCTTTGACGCCGCTCTATACGTTGTATATCACGATAGCGTCTATATTGATCTCCAAGTAATTCATTACGTCTTTCAAGAGATATATTACCACTTTTGTACTGAGTATTTACATAAGAGAAGTCTCTACGTATTTGTCTTAGTTGCTTACCATGCCTGTCATAACGCTTTTCAATTTGTTCTAATAAGTTTGCACGTTTATGCTCAGGTTTTATAAATTGTTGTTGTCTCCTATACTCTTGTCGAAGACCCCCAAGCAACTCAGCACGTCTTTCATAAGAAACATTACCACGTCTGTATTCACGGTTAATTTCTGAGTAGTCATTTCTTATTCTTTTTAAGCCTTGTTGTTCCTTGGAGATATTACCAAGGACTCTCTGAGTGCGTTTATTATCAGCTTGAACAAGTGTATCAATACGTTGTTGGATACGAGCCTGTGCAGAGGCTAATTGCGCTCTGTCAATATCTCCATCAGAAAACATACCTCTAACTGCTTGCATATCTTTTCTGGCACGGTCAAGTGATACAGGCACTTTGCCATAAGACCGTAAAATACCATCAAGTCTTGACTGAAGCTTCTCGGTATCTTTAGTTAGGTTTTGTGTAGCTCTAGCAGATTGATTAACACCTTTCGTATACTGTTTAGACGTGGCAGCTTGCGCAGTGCCCATCTTGTTAATATCTCTGCGAAGGGTTTGCAAGTGACCTTCAAAAGCTTGCAAACCCTTCTTATCAACCTGAAAACCCAACCTTGCAAACAACGTTGCAATTGGTGATCCGGCCATATTATAAACCCTCTTATATGTATTTAAAAGTTATAATTAGCGGCCACCTCTAGGTTTTGCTCTCTCAGCATCCTTCTCAGCAGCCTGTTCAATGTCAGCCTCTAGATCAATTATCTCTAACAAGTCATAAACATCCGTTACTGAGTAATCTCTATCTAACTCAACAACAGATGCCTTACCCTTAGAAACAATGAGGTAAACTTCAGGCTCCATATCGGAAGTCTCTGTAAAGTTCTTCCATACTCTATGAACATTGCTTTGTTTAGATTGCTGCTGCCCATTGTTATCAGAAGATTGTTGTGACGCTTTTACTGCGGCATACCTTCTTGGGCCTCTTGCAAAAAATCTGCAAAGTTAAATGAAATCACCTCCCAAAGCAATGTTAAGAGTGTTCCATAATCACCTGCAAACTCATTGTCAAAGTCAATAGCAAACTTATTCTTGGTGGTTAATGATAAGAGTTCTTCGATAGTCTTCTCATCAATATCATCAAGATGGCTTGCTGCTGCCTCAAGAAGATCACCTAACGAGGGTTCTGCTGAACCTTTTTTGTAAGCTGCTGCTAAAGCTGGTAACATCACCTTAGCAACTTTTTTTCCGAGGCGCAGCCCCTGACGACCGCCAAATTGTGTAATCTGATATTTATTATCTTTGATAGTAATTTCTTTTGTATCGCGCATAGATTATTACCTCACAGTATTAAATTTAAAATAGATTTGAAAGAAAGTCCAAAGGACTCTTCTGATTTCCACCAACATGATAACGACCAATCGCATCATAATTGATAACCCACTCATTAGCTGTTGTAGAAGAACCTTGGTATGATTTATTAGGTGGTCCATCTACATAAGCATTGACAAGCTGTATTCCAGTAGTGCCTCCAACGTCTCTAAGTGTTACATTAAGCAATGCTGTCTGTGACTCCATATCAGCAGTCACAAGGTCACTTAGCACATCATTTTGAGGTGAAGTTTGCATTAACTGGAAACGTAAAACTCCCGACTTATCACGATTAGCTACGCGGGTATGTTTACCACGTATACCTCTAACCTGTCTAAAGTATGGGGAGTTTTTAGTAAGTTCTAAGAAGGATTCAGAAGAGAAGTCACTAATAACATAATCGTTAATAGCTAAGACTATATCCGTAGGACTAAATGTGCCTAGCTTCATTGTATAAAGTCCTCTTTGTGTTTATAGAAGTCTTGAGAACTGTCCAGCAATGCTTGTGAGCCTTGCAATGTCTGTCGAAAGTTCCTCATCCTCACCATTACCAGCAAGGTTAAACACCATATCTGAACACTTGATTTCCCATACACGGTCTTCGTGATTAGCTGAATAACTTACTTCGGGAGGTCTTTCAATCCAACAGGACGTGGCGAGAAAGAGAGAGCGCCCTGATGAATCCTTTGCGAAGATTGGGAAAGCTGCTAATCGGGAAACATCGTCAAGTGTTGCTAACGCTGTCAAGATTGCATTGGAAGGGGAGGTTTGGGAGAGGCTTACTTCGAGAGTGTAGACATTAGAAGGGGTATGTGTTCTTTCAACACCTCCTGAAGCACCTACTGAAGTGTTGAAGTAATTGTCATCTTTGTTAATACGGATGATAGTGTCTGGTGAGAACCCTTGGACGCTGTATAGTAAAGCGACTGTTAAAGAGACTTCTTCAGGTGCGTATGTTCGTATGCAAGACATAATGGATACCTTCTTTTATAAAGATGCTAAGAAAGGTTTTCACAAAGATATGGGCAGCGATTAAACTGCCCAAGGTATTGTGAAGGTTTTTCTTAGTCTTGAGGTTGCCATTGTTCAGGAACAGTACCACCAAGTGCTTCTACAGCATCCCGTTGTTCAGGAGTGAATCGGCTATTGCCGCCAATCATATAACCTTCAGGGTTTGGTAAGTGAATCTGCCACTCTCTTCCTTCAATAGTACCACCACCTGAGAAGGCTTGGGTAGGTTCTGTACCAATATAAGCACAGCGGTCTGTGAAGATAGTAGTACCAGAAGAATCTTTGAGGGTTACGTTAAAAGTACCTTCGAGAGTGTCACGATCATTACGGAGTAATAGTGTGAAAATATCGTTCCAACGTGATGTTTGTGAAAGTGTTACAGTAAGGTCGAAAGCCTTAACCGCTGACACAGCTCGGTAAGATTCCCCTTTGGCCCCGTAAACAGCCGTCATACGATCTTCGAAAGGTTCTACTGAAAGAAACGTACCTTCAGCAAACCCTGTAACCACCCCTGAAAAGTTATCATTACTGACAATCAAATCAGTAAATTCTGGTGAATAAGTTGTTAAGCAAGACATATAAAGTATCTCCTAAATCTTGTATTGGTGTTCATATAAAGGGCGCTTTTACACGCCCTATTGATAATTATTCCTAAATCGTGAGTCGGCCTTGGATAGAAACTGCGTGCACCGCCCCTTGAAGAGTACCTTCAAAAGAGAAGCCTTCAGCAACACGATTTGCACGTAGGTTCGGATCAAGTGACCGAGGATTAGGAACATTCACTGTATAGCTTGCAAGACCACCTACAGCAACACCTTCGTTAAGAACTTCACGCATACGACCTTCAATGATTGCAAAGCCTGCTGAAGTGTAAGGAATCTTTTCAGAGTTTACTAAGGTTAGGTAGATACGCTCACGCATACGTGCTTCTAACCAATCTGCGAACCTCAACACATCGACAAATTCACCGTTCACAACACGACCTTCTGCAAAGATATTACGACCACCAATATTTTCATAGGTGTTGTAACCTTTACCATAATCGAAACGTGTACCTTTCAAAGTAAGGCTTTCAGTAGTTGATAAACGACTTACAGTAACACCTGATACAGACTTAAACTTCCAAGTGGTTGAACCAGGGTCTTTAGGAGCTTGCAATCCTACAATGGCACACTCAGGGTATTCAGTATCATCCTCAGCAAAGATTACAACAGTACGTGCTAAGTCTTTTGCTTGCAATACAGAACCAATATCAGAAGTCACTAGGGAGTTCTTAGCCTGAGCAGCAGATGTAGAGGTCACGTAAATACGCTTCTCAGCTTCTACAATCTCTGCAAGGGCTTCTACATCAGCAGGCTCATGTGTCTCAGCATTAACGAAGTAGAAGTCATCATCTTGAGACTTGATATAACCATAAGCATCTGCGTAAGTCTCAATGTTTTCTGTCTCAGTCAACTCAGTAGTGGTGGTTGAATAAGTGAAGTTGTTAAAGTCTGCGGGAATCAGTGTAAAGGTTCCATCAGAATTATCTACAAAGCGACCATCAATAGCCGCATCTCGATAAGCCTGTTCAAGACCATCTACAATCTCTTGTACAGTTGCTCCAACTTCAGGAGTATAACTTACTTCAGTCCCGTCTACAGTTACCGCATATTCAGTACCACCAGCAGTCACTTCATAAGTAACACTTGCAACAGCAGCAGTATCGTGATAACCAACCTTAACAAATGTTGGTGAAACTTGTTGACCAAAGTATCGACGCAATGCAACTAGCTCAGCATCGCCCTCTGCAAAGTCTTCTTCAGCTTGTGTAACACTGGAATAAGTACGGACACGTTCATCAGTACCAAAACCTGTAGTACCAATAAATAGTGGTGTACCAAAACCCTGACGACTAACGCCACGAGTCTCCCTTGAAATATTGATCGTTACGATCTCATTAACTCTCGCCATTTTACTCTCCCCTAATTTCTCGTTTAGGTAGGTTGATTAGGCACGTACTCATTGTACTGAATACCTGCATCTGGATAATTCGCTTGATAACCAACAATGTTGAACCAATCAATATCAGAAAGGTTTTCGTAGGCTGTCAGTATTGTTAAATCAAATGTTGCTCTTTGGATATACTTTGTATCCCTTAATTCTGGAATACGCCTCACATCAGTAGAATCAACAATGCTTAAACAGTTTTCGTTATAAAGTTTGTCAAGTGCCTCAGACATTTTTATAATTGATTGCGCTTCAAACGCATTGTCGTAACAACTGTCTCCGTAGAAAGTAATCGTTACTAAGGCTCTGAAGTCTTGTTTGAAGGATTCCTCTAATGAGCCTGTACCTTTAGAAGATGTTGAGCGTGAACCCTTGTTAAGTTGATTCAAAACAGTAATACCAACAACCCCATAATCACCAACAGGCTCTGGCCCATTATCGTAATCAGGAATCATTGGTACGTTGTCAAAATGATTGTTATAAAACATCAGCAAGGAGTTTTCTATATTTGTTAGAAATGACATTCTTATTAACCCCCTGCTGATTGTTCAACACGTACAAGTTTATACTCATAGTGTTTACGGATACGCATTTGGAAAGACTCTCTAGCAAAGACCTGATACCGATAACCTTCAATAAGAAGTTCATCAGGTGATTGCCCATCTGCTTCGTCAAGCGTGTTTAGGAAAGTGCTTGATATAAAGAATCTTGTATCTCTTGTTCGGAAGGCGTCTGGCAACATTTGCTTTTCATACGAAGATAAAGGCTGTTCATTACCACGTACTTCTAAAGTCTCTTCAGCACCTTCGATCCATCTACCTGTATTTGGATCACGATAACCAGGAACCTTTCGATATAATGGGAAGGTCTTAACGCCTACTTTACTAAGAACCATAGGTCTTGGTGACATAATTAACACCTCTTTATAATTTATCGGTTGATTGTATAATCGGTGTTGTTAATCAATTCACCAGAATCCTCGAAAGGTTTGTTGAACCCTTTGATGCCTATTGTTAAAGGTGCGTTATTCGTAGCAGTCGAGCCTGTCAATAACCAGTTGTCCATCTTCTCTTCGTAACGAGATGCTAAATGTGAACCTGCTGTATCCAGTATACTGTTCAAGGCTCCTGAGTTGCCGTACAAGAACATTGATACAGGCTGCTGAATAGATAGTTCAAAGCGCTTCTTAGAAGTTATTAAGGATTCGGTAGTATCTCTTAACGCGGGACGTGCTGGTATTTTACCTTTGATACCCCACTCAAGAATACTCGCAAGGTGCCCGTAAGTTAATCCAGAACCCTTGTGAATCTTTGGTTGTGTATAACCAAAATCAACAGATGATGACGAGAGTTGTTTCAAGTCTTTTTCAAGTTTCTTAATGCCCCTTGTGTCGAGGATTGCTGTCATCCTAGTCATACATTATACCCGCCAACGTCTGGAGGGGTCTTCATAATGACCTGTTGTTAGGATACGACCATCAAAGAACTTATTAGGTTCTAATGATTCATCTTCACGAATAGATTCAACATCCTTCTTAGTAACACCGCCAAAGTAAGGCTTAGCGGGACTATTCAAACGAATCTGTTTCTCAAGTTCACTAATAGCAAGTTTCAAAGACTCTGAAGTTTGTGAATACCATTCATACTTACCAGCACGTTCTCTCGAAGGCCCAAGTAAGATTTCATTAAGCATCTGACGAAGGAACTGTAAAGCAACCCTGTTCAGGTCTTGCTCAGTTGGATTGTTACCAAACTTGTTAATGAAGTATTGAATTTCCTCATCAGAAAACATTGCTACGTCTTCTTCTTTATCACCTATTTTAAAGCGGACATAGTCAATGCTTTGGTTTAGGTCGCCTGTGTATGTAAACGTCATAAGAATCCTCTAAGTGTTTATGTGTTGATTGAATCACTAATGCCAAGAGGATTGACAACCCCTTCATAGAATGTTATGTGAAGTAACAGTTTGCAAACCTCTCTATGGTAATAAAATGGTGGGAAGGCTGTGAGGAAACCCTTTGAACCCACCGAAAAACACAGGAGATTGACTAACACCTCACAATACTTTACATATCAATTATACATCTTCTGTTGATTTCTTCCGGCGACCTCTAGTCTTACGAGGCTTCGGAGTTTCCTCAACAGGTGCTTCGCTTTCTTCTTGTACTTCTTTCTGAACAAACCCCTCATCAGGAGTATTGGTAGTTGCTTTCTCTACAGGCTGCTTCTTAGTTTCATCTTCAGCCAGCTTGATACGCTTAGCAATGAAATGTCGAAACAAGACTTTGGATTTACCAATCTTTGTTTTAGGTGCATACTTATCACCTGGACGGTAATTCTTACCACCTTCAAAGAAACCTTTAACAACTACATACTCTTTAGAGGGGTCAAAACCATTGACTAAAGCCATTTGGTAGACCCCTTATAAAGTTTGTTTAAACGATATTGTACATGTACACGCCGAGGTCTTTAGAAACTACTTTCATATCGTAAGACATAGCAGTCTCTAGGTAGATACCACCACCTTCACGCATATTACGTTCTTCACGACGCACAGCAGTACCACCAAGACCGGATAGGTAGTTCCAGCTAAAGATGTAACCAGCAGAAGCGGTCATCAGGCCAGGAGTATTCGGACGGTAGTACAAGAACGCTTCATTCTCAAAGATGAACGCAGGAGTAGCTTCCAGACCTTCACTAGCAGTGTTCTCTACAGCATCTAGTACAGTAATGTTCTGAACTTCAAACAAAGCTGCCAAGTGTTGTGTAGACAGACGCGCAGGCTCAGAACCAGCGATGTAGATGATACGTTCGATCAGTTGCGGATGCTCTACAAGAGTATCATAAACGTCACGAGACATAGCAAGACCAGTGGGACGCTGACCATAGTTAGTGATAGCCATACGGGTAGAAGACTTGCGAATATCACCAATTGGATCAGAGTTTTCATAATCAGACCACTTAACAAATTGATCGCCAGAAACGGAACCTGAAGCAACACCTTCGCGGTCTGTACCCCAAACACCAGTCTTCATGTAGTTCTGCTTGAATTGCTTCTCACGGTGAATTAGTGAGTGATGAGTAAGCATGGTGGTAGTATCACGAAGAAGATCAAAAGGAGCAGTAGCATTTTGAATAGCAGCAGGGCCGACAATCGCGCCTTCTTTATAGACTTCACAGAAGTAATTGTCTTCCCCACGACCCCAACCGGCGAGCGGTGCAGGTGCGCCATCAGCAGTAGCGCGCATTTCAGTCTTGTTGAAATCGCCGCTGTTATAAGTAACGTACTTACCAGCTTGCAGATTAACAGGTACAGTCGGGAATACTTGCTGCGCAACGAATACTGAAGGGTCATTCATCTGCGCAATAGAGATATTCGTTAGACGCTGATCCGCGTCAAGAATTTGATACTGAGTAGGTTGAAACGGCATAATCTATCTCCTAGATATTAAAATTTTATATGTGATTAAACTTAAAAGCTATTAAGCAGCGGTACGACGACCATCACCAAAGAAATTGATAGTGATAACTTCGTTCTCTTCACCAGCAGCCGTAATAGCCTTACCAACTACGACATCACCAGTAGCAGCCGTAACAACTTTACCAGCAGCATCAGATGCAAGATCAGCATCAGCCGCGATAGCTGCACCTGCTACAGCCTTGGTAATACCTTTAAAGACAGTGCGTACAGCAATACCAGAAGGTGAATCGGTATGGATAACTACGTTTGCAGCACCACCAGCAGTTGTATTAACACCTACTGTTTCACCAACTTGAGCACCTAGAAAGTAAAGCTTGCCAGTTAGGTCTTCAGATGCAATCGCTTGACCGAAGTCCATCTGTGAAATTGTGTTATAAGCCATCTATAAATCCTCCAAAAATAATAAAGTTTGTTTACTCGAAGTTAAGATTAAATCTTGTATTCTTCAGCAAACAGTTCAGGTTGCTTCTTCTTAACAATATCCATTGCTTCAAGATAGCCAACAGAATGTTCTTGTTGAGCTTTCTCGATAGCAACATCAAGAGCAGAGCCAGAGGGTTGATCGTCAGTCTTAGACTTACCAATCTCTTCGAACATGCCTTGACTAGAAGCAAGCTGCTTATACGCATCAAGAGCTTTAACAATAACGTCAGCACCTTCGACATTTTCTACAGCACGTAGGGCTTTTGCGAAGTCTTCAGCAGGTAGTTCATCATTAACTACAGCGGTGTGTTCTTTAGCTTTCTCAAGATACTCAGCTTCTTTACGCTTCTCTTCAGCGGCTTTCAGAACTTTAACAGTGTCATTAACTTCTGAGAAAGCCTTTTCAAGATTTGCTTTTTCTTCTTTAGCTTTTTCAAGGTCTTCTTTAGCCTTCTGAAGATCAGCAACTTGTGCTTTAGCCTTTTCAAGTTCAGTCTGTAGGTCTTGGGTGTTTTGTGCAGCTTCGGTTGTCATAGTGTTTTCCTCATTTGCTTGGGTTGCTTTGGTAAGGTATTTATTTTTAAAGTCCTGATAGGCTTTTAAGAAGTCCTCAGACTCTTTGGATTTTGAGATTGTCAAGGCTTGTAGATTATTCTCTACCATTTCTTGGAAGCCATTCATCCCATCTTCTTCATACAAGTCTTCGAATTTATAACCCATCAGACCTGCAATTTTCTCAGCACCGTCAATATCAATATCCAAGAACCGTGTGAAGTAATGTAGTAACGGCATCTTGATATTAACTTCAACAGCTTTGCTGATTTCTTCTTCAGAGGCTTTTGCAGACTTCATCACAAGGACTTCTTGTTCGTTGGCCCCAGCGTCTACTAAACTTACATGAGCATCCTCCCCTGAAAAAATGAACTTTTTAACTTCGCGTTTAGCTTTTTTAGTCATCTAACATCTCCACTTGGCCTTTACATCCTACGGAAAATGCAGTGAAAACACCGTCTTTACAACTTTTCCATAGCTCGTCATCTTTGATCTTCATGGACATTACCCAGTCACCTTTCTTAACCTCACCATTACCTAAAGTGAAATCAGCAGGTGCGATATAAGACTCAACGGGTTCTGCAAGGTCTGTTTTGACAAGATGTTGTAGATAAGCTTTGCGACAAATAGTGTTATATTCATGGCAAGCTTCTTCTACAACTTCAGCTTTATAAATATCACCGTGGGCATCTACAACATTTGGTCGTAACACAACCGCTGTGAAGATTTGTTTGTCAATATCTACACTCTTAGCAATACCTTCATAGTTGTATTCATCTTTACTTGTATCTTCTTGAGAAGAACCTGCAAAGTGCTTCGTAACAAATTCGCTAAACATATTGATAAGTTTATTAGCGGATTCGTCTTTTTCAGTTGTACTCATAGACTTCTCCGTATACTTTTAGATTGGACATCACCATTCCTCCGGTTTCTACTGAGTGACCTCACAGTGTCATAATCGATCTTCTTAAATTTCTCCCATTTTCGAGGAAGGCATAGTTGACTATTATAAAACAGTCTGTAGAACTGCTGACACTGAACCCTCCCATTTATGTGGAGTCGACTTGCATTCTTGTCTTTTATTGGTTTGACTCTGATAGTCCCGCAATACCCGCACTGAATTATGAGGTCTTTCAACCACTCCAAAGATTTATGTTCACCAGTTACATTTAAAGCACATCCAGAGAACGCTTGGTCTTCTTTACCGACATTTATGTAACCATCTCCGTCAAACCAACCTGCAATAAAGTCATTTACATAAATCGGTGGGGTATAATCTTCACAAAACTCTGAAGTTTTCCTTGGGATTATTCCGTACCTTTTCACCCTCTCCCTTAACCAAGTTCCTTGTACATTAACTTGATAACACTGGCTGTTATGAGAGTGGTTAGCTACGATTGACCGATTAGAATCTCCAAGATAATCGCGGAACTTTTTCAAATGATGCAAGTCCTTCGATTGCCACGCAAGAGTAATTTTATAAGATTTATAATTAAAACCAGTTTTCTTCGTGTTACCATCAACCCTTATACACCCATCCGCCATAATAACGCCTAGCCAATAGGAGTCCTCGGGTGTTAATCCTTTAAAAAGGTCTTCTCTAATGAAATATTTAGAGTTCGGACTCGGTTTTATAAGTTCCATACTACCTCCGTTCAGGTTTGAATAAATGAACCTAGCCTGTAGAACGGTACAGACAGGGGAGCTACCCTTTTCGGTTCAAACTTTTAAATACGTCTAATGATACGCATTGAAGAACGACACCTGTGGACAACATTGAGGTTTGGAGGACTTCGCATACCGTTCGAGAAGAATCCACCAATTTCAGCAGTTGTTAAATGGGAGTCTAAACACGTTTGGGTTGTTACCGAATCAATTGTTGAAACCCACTGTTTAATAAACTCCTGAGTATCCAACTGACCAGTTTCACCAAGGATTGTCCAAGTAAGTTCCTTAGAACCCTCAACAACCTCTGTACCAATCAACTCAGAAGCTAAAGAGATACGAACCTCAATAAGATGGTCAATACGATCTTGTACACGCTTGTTCAACTTATTCTGCGCAGTACCTTCAACCCTTAAAGCATCTTCGAGAGATAGGACTGTTTGAATGTACTGCGGTGTTAAACCATAAAACTTCCTAAGGTACTCATTAAACCTTTCGTCAGACCACCCTCTTGATACTGCAATCTCTTGAAGTCGTATGAAGGCTTGTTCATTAGTGTCTAAAAGATACTGCATATTGTCATTGAAGATGTTACTTACCAGTTGTTGGTAACGCTGGTCTGAGAAGTCTGTATCAAATGTATCAGCAGACAGAGGTGTACGTTGGAAAGCTAATTCAGCAGCTCGTTGGGATATGCTGGTAAGTTGTGGTAAAGCTTTAGCAGCCTCACTTCTGAACCTATCTTGAAGTGCTTGGAAGTCTGATCTGACAAAAGACTGAGTAACAATCTTCTGTGAAGCATTTAAAAAAGCTAATGCCAGCAACAGCAAAAGCTCTTCGCGTACTTCATCTTCTAAAGCATCTTCTTCAGGGAATGGTGAACGTTCTGCCATTATGAGAAAGTAGGTGGTTCAGGAGGTTGCTCTCCATTCCCTTCGCCCATTCCCACATCTTGGAACATACTTTGACGTTTCTTAGCACGATCCATAAGACCTTCATGAGAAACATCGTTATACTGAGGGAAACCTGCCATATCACGGAGTTCTGATTCAATACCAGCATCAGGTGTCAATGCACCCGCTTCAGTAGTGAACTTGACAAACTCAGCCATCTCTTTCAAGTTAGCTTTCTCAATACCATTGTGAACAAGCTTCGGACAACGAGAACCGTCTTTCCCATTTGCTTCCATAAGCATTGGGATAGCTTTCTCATTCATCTGATCTTTAATAGTATCCAAGTAACTAATAATTGCCGTTTGGAACATTCCAGCTTTTGTAGAGGCTAGTGAATAACTCCCTACACTGGCTCCGCCAACAAGTAGCACGTCTGAACAGATACTTTGTAGAATCCTTCTATCCCAACGTTCTATAGCTCCGTTCGTATCTACTTGTCTAGCACCAGAAGAACTTACAAGTTCAAAGTCATAAATCTTATCACCATTACCTGTCTCACCGTATACCTCAGAAGGCAACATGATAAACGCTTGTTCATTACGCTTTAAAGAAGCACCCATACGTTCAAGATAAGATCGAATGGCTCTTTGATTATTATCAGCATCTTCAGAAAGAATATCTGAAGGGACACGTAGGACAGGTACACCACTTAGATCACGTTCAATACCAATCCCTTCAAACGTTTCAATGTTCTTGCGAAAGTAATATCCACGATAAGCGCTTCGCAGTATTGAAAGACCTCTTGGGTTATCTTTATAAGCAGTTGTACGGAATAGTAAGAAACGATGCTTAGGAATCCACACATCAATACCATTGTAAGAATCCCACTGTCGGACAGCTTCTAAACCACCTCTCGGTGTGATTTTCCAATCTTCGATAGTGTCTTGTGAACGGATTGGAAAACCTCTCCAACCAATCTTACCATCTTTGTATTTAGAATTATAACGCTCATCTTGTGAACGCCCTTGACGCTTCTTATAAACAATTTCATGGATACTGAAACCGTATGTAAGGAATGACAAGATGTCTGTTAAAACTTCTGACCAAGGTTTGTCAAGGTCGTTAAGACAACTTTCAACAAACTTGGCATCTTCACCTGCTGACGCAGGTTTATCAGTGCCTTGGTATTCTTCTACATTCCACTTGGAAGATCGTATAAATTGTCGGATAGCAAATAATGCACCAGCAATCAAAGGGTCTGTTTCCATTTCTTGGTAAACCTTAATACAGCGAGGCCATTTAAGGTCATTGATAATTTGTTCTTCATCAATACTACCAGCAGAATGTTTAAGACCTGTTCCACCAAGTTCTACTAAAGAATACGGGCTTTTTTGCTTTTTAACTTCTTGTTCAGCCATATATTAAGCACCCGTTTAAATGTTTGTGTGAATAAGTTGCCTTTAATAATGTTCTTTCGATTGATTTCAAGTGTATTGAAAGAATTTCATAAAGGCAACAGTTAAAGTGAAAATAATTTATGTTGAAGAATGTTAGTTAATGTCCCAGACATTTCCTGAAGACATTGCGTTCATGTTTAGTGTGAAGGATGTTGGTACAGTATGACCGCCCACAAGTTCCTTATGACCATCAGACACTGTATCGACAATATCATCTTTTCGTTTCCCATCTCCAATAAAACCTTCAAGTTCTTGGAAAAATGCAGTGTTCCAATCAGCGCGAACAACTTTAACAAGACCGTGTTCGGCCATTGAGGCAAAAGGAAGGAACCTTTCAAGTTTAGACTTCTCAGTTTTAGCCTTTTTAACAACAAACCCCGATAAGTTTTTAACATGGTCTTGGAAGGCATGTTTTCCGTGACCACCTGGATCCATTGGGATTGTCCAAGGAATACTTGTTCCATTCTTCTGAGCGTACCTTAGCATTTCTTTTTTAACATTACCTATGGTATCCCTCATACGAATCATGTCTAAGATATATATGTAACCTTGGTCATCCATTCCCATTTTTAGAAAAACTGACCAGTCAGGATTCCTATTTGTCTGACTCGGCGGGCTGGCCGCTAAATCGACGCTAATGATTATCTTTTTAAACTTAATCAGAGGAGTTTGAGTAGGCTCAATAACATCTACCCAATCACGCTTAAAGTAGATGCCCCTAGAAGCATCAAAGTTCCAGCAACCATCCATAAGCTCTAAACGATCTTTCTCAGGCATTGCCATAAGTTTAGATTTGTAATCAACACCTAGAGAGGGGTTCTGATCAAGAGAGCTTCGGATGAATGTAAAGCTAGTAGGCAGAATGTCTTCTTCGTTAATATTGTGATCAATAGCGCCTTGTGTGATAGCCTCTTCACGAGTATCATACCAGTGCATATCGCCACCAACACGAATAAACCACTTAATCTTACCTGACATCTCAGGGATAGCGTAACCGTCGTCATCGAGCCAAAATTCCTTAATTAAGTCTTTGACCCAACCTTCGGACTCTGGGTTTGTTGATGCCCTCACCCGACCTCTGATATTGTTGGTTGAACGGATACGCGAAAATAAGTACCAAAATTGCTCCTCGTGAAACGTGGTCAACTCATCCCACAGCACTTCGTTTACCTGTACCCCTTTAAATTGATACATATCGTCCATCAGCTCTAGGCCACGGAAAACAACTTTAGCTCCACTAGGAAATACCCACGTTTTAGTAGCTGAATAGTATTCTCCACCAAGAAGTGGGTAAAGTTTCTTAGATTCATCTGCCAAACCACCAGGAAGGGTGATTTCCGTCTGATGTCTTCTGAATATCAAGCAATAATAATCACTTACTCCGATGTACCTGAGAGGCTCCATAAGCAACGCCCAACTCTTCCCGCCGCCAGCGCTGCCACCGAAACATACCACATCTGCCCTACTGCTGAGGAAGGTTTCCTGAGGCCCTTTATGGGGCCTTATAACAATGTCTTGATCTTTAGTATTCATGGACATACCCTTTGAATTCTGTTAACCAACGAAGGTCTTTGTAGGGGTTCCAACCATTTTTAAACCTCCTGTGTATTTTGTGGGCTTGGTGCCATGTCACGCCTGCTAGGTTTGCCAAGTCTTTTACACCATAGGATTTATTGTGGAAGGCTTCATAAAGATCGTCTGCTACACGCCAAACGTCTGAAGAACCGCTCCGCTGCCACGATAGATGGTAATGGGACGGCTCTCCGTAGACCTCTATAATTTCCTCATAAGATGATGTTGGATAAAGAGACTGATAATCTTCATCTTCTAAGGGATTCCAACCATCTAAAAAGTAATCAAATATTCGACAAAAGGAACCATTGTTAACCATCAAGTAGTTACAAATTTTACCTTTTCCCCAATTAAGGTTTTCTTTTAACACGTAGCAAGTCCCAGCAAGGCCCCATGCAAAGTGGTTTACGGATTCTCCGTCACGTCGCCAAGGGGGTGTTTCTTCGTAATAAGCTCGTCGAGAATCTAACATTTTCTTTGTGTATTCTTCATCCTGCCAAGCGTTCAGCATGTAATCAGAACGTTGTTTTGCAAACTCAGGAGTGGAGGTTACTTCGATAAGTTTTCCAGGGTTTCCAGAGCCTCCTGTGGCAGTATTCCACCCAATAAAATCACGCGGTCGTAACTTATACTCTAATTCTTTTGCATAATGTTCATTAGAGATACAAATGGTGTCTACAATCATCTCGGAATCTTGGTACTTCCGCAATGCTTTATGAAACATATAATCATAGTTCTTGTTTCTAGCGTCAGAAAGGTGTTTATAAAATCTAGTGCGAGAACCCTGGCATGTAATTCCAACATACCCTTGTGTAGTAATATCAGTGTGTTCTTCAAGGTGAATCCAATACACTTCAAACACTGTTTCAGTAGCCTTGCTTTTTACTTTTTCAACGATCTCTTCACTCCTGATCGATGTCTGGTATTTCAATTTTCGCATAATCCCTCTCAAAGTATTCGTCCGTAGAATTTAGTTCGTCTTCAATTTCTTCATAAGCTCGCTGTGAGCCAGATTTCAGATACCTTTCCAAAGAAGCCTCGTCTTTATGTTGCAAAACAGTACCAGGAACTTCTTCTGCATTAGAGGGTAAGATAACATTCACACGGGGGCCACTATTGTCATTACGCAACTTCTCCATTTCTTGCGGAGAGTAAGGCTTTAGAACCTGATGTGAATATTTCAAATATGTCTCAAGGGCTTTCATTTGTATCGAGGGCTTTACCTCTTCTTTCAAACCAAGCTGTTCTTTATCACCCATTGCATATAGAGCCAGTCTTTTAAGTGGGTCAAAGTTGAGCTTCTTAGCAGTCTCTTGAGCATTGGCGAGTCGCTTCTTCCGTTCTGCCTTAGCCTTAGCAGCAGACGCTTGGGCATACTCTTTATTCTGCATTTGAGGATTGCCCTGTCGCTGCCCTGTCAAACGACTTACACAAACAACGCTTTTAAACTTCCTCGACCAGAACGCTTTATAAGCCCTGATAACCTTACCATCTTCATCCTTCTGACCAGTAGGTTTCTTCTCAACAGCTAACCAAGCATGTTCACTAGGATGCTTAAAAAGATTATGGCGTTCATAAGCAACACCCTTCTTCAACTTCCACTTTTCACCAATCTGTTTAAGTGTATCGTCAATCGTGTAAATAACTTCCAACTCAGCACCATCAACTATACAAGGATCATTAACATCACTTGTCCAAAAATGACCAGTATCAGGAGACAATGCAAAATACTTTAAAGTATCATCAGCAGGGTCTTTCCATTCAATCCAATATTCATCTGACATAATCAAAACCTTTATATTTATAAATAATGAAAAACCCTGCGGACTATTGGGAATAATCCAGAAGACAGGGCTATTAAGAGGCGGGTTGTAAATAACTTTAAAAGTAACTCAAAAGTTCTTATATTTTAAACATACGTAAAGAACAGTTTAGAGTCTTGTTCAGGACTTCTTACGCTACACAATGTTTACCAGGAAAAGGAATAATCACTGTGTAGGTGCTTGGAATCGGGTAAGGGATTCGAACCCTTGAACAAAGGATTTGCAGTCCTCGCTATTAGACCTCTCTAGCAACCCGACATTAAATTGGAATCCCGTGGGTGAATTGAACACCTACCTTCCATCCGACTTTTAAGGATTGGTTTAGAAGACCAATGTCGGGACACGGGACATAAACTTACTCAAAGTCCATCATTTTCATCAAACTTCTCAATAGGGTTCATAATCATCTCCTGTTGAATCTTACGAATATCTGCAACTTGTTGATCAGTACACTTACCAAGTGCTTCTAAAGATGCTCCGAACATCACTTGTTTATCTTTAACACTGTAATTGTTATTACGCAGTGCTTGATAAGCCTGATCAAAAGTTACAACGTGAATAGAAGCTGCTGTAGTGTCTTTTGGAATCTCCATGTCAAGCTCCCTTCAAACGGCCTTGCCCATCATACTTCGAACAATTCCCATAGAACTTATCATGTGCCTTATGAATACCCTTAATCATATTGTCCATATCAATAAGTGGCATATTTGCATCACTACGCATACTGTTAATTGCTCGACAATACCCTGTAGCAATCTTTAGCTTCTCATCAAGGTTGCCGAAATAAGACACTTGAATGTTCTTACCATTTGCATCGTTAAATGTTTTGGTCATGTGTTCAACTCCGTATAACCTTCTTCAAATGCCTCGGAAGGACTCCAAGAAGCATAGCCATCTTTATAAACTACGTAATACCCTTTGTCACTGTCTTCAGGATTATACCTAGAAATCCAATCAGCACTTACTTCAAAAGGCGCAAAAGACGTATCGCAAGGTATCAGAATAAAATCTCCGTTTGTGGCGTACACATCTTTAATCTTTAAAGCCCAAACTTTCTTATGCGATTGGTAAACTGGCATTTCTTGTTGAGTATCACTCATGCTACAAACTCCTTAACATCTGTCGTATCCGATTTAGCCTTTTCAACACTCTCAAGGTGTTTCAAATACTTTCGAGAAATCTTACGAGTTTCTTTAGCAGCCTGTTTAACTTTCTTATACACGTCATCAATCTGTTTAATGTCTACATCTTCAGACCCAACCGTGTAAGCCTCGATAACATCCAAGAGTTGCATCGTGTGTTCCTCAAGAATCTTTAAAGCTTCATTTCCTAATTCGTTAAGCTCTTCACGTTGTTCGTCTGTAAGTTTCATAAGTAATCAATCCTTTTGGTGTTTGTGTAATCAACCCTATACCTACAGGTTAATCTGTATTTAAGAGTATGTCAAGTATGCTGACCATAGTTATTCATACTTATTTTCAATATCCCTCAGAAGGCACACTGAACATATCATCAATCTCATTATAATCCATAGGGTTACGCCACATCGTATCAACATAATCATCATCAGCTTTCTTGAGCGCTGGGTAGTGAACCCTTACGACATCCGCCCAACAGCGCTGGCATACGCCACGTTCCTGTTGATTCGTTCGTAAGTTTGCATCACAACAAACACACCGAATATAAAATCCTTGTGACTTGTGATGTTTCTTAGATTCACGTTCGGAAGGCTTCACAACGGTTAAAGAATTTGGATTGTACTTTTTCGTTTCACTGGTCATTTTAAACTCCTTGGAAATTACATTTATAAATCCTCTGTAAAAGACTTTATAAAGATTCTATACAATGAATATATTACTTAATATAACACCAATAATATCTTTAATACTTAGTATTTATAAAGTCTCTATAAAGAACTTATAAATATCTTATTAAGTATATAACTAAGATAGCAAACCTTGATACCCCTTGTCAACCCCTATTTTGAAAATAAATCATATTATTTTATCGTAGAAAATCCTTGACTCACTCAGACAGCTTTGATAAGATTGTAGGTAGAGTTTTGAAGCAACCAATCACCTTTCAAAGGACTTACCTATGACTTATCAAAAACCTAAGCAAGAGAATCAATCTAACACAGGACACACTGAAATCAAATTGTATTCTCAGAATGAACTTGATACGATGCTGTACAAGCAATTCCAAGACCTCTCAAAATCTTTCTTGGAAGCGGTTGTACAAGACAATATCAATCTGTATCATAAATTTCTCCATGACCAATTAACAACAGATGATTTCATTGATTGTTGTGCTAAATACGGTGTAAATTTAGAAGACCGCTACCAAAGTCTTTTAAAGATTATCCAAGATAATGAATCTGATTTAGAGGAATACGATGTATGACTACAGTTATTGTTGATTTTAAAAATAAGAAAGTCTATGCTGACAAAACACGTACCTCTTTAAGAGACTGTACAAATTCTTTTCTAGTCAGAGCTTTTATCGGAGAGTCTGCGATAGACGAATACAGTCACTTTGACGATGGAGTATGTAAATTACGAACTACTTCGGATGGGTGCATACTGACGGGTGCAGGGAATGCTGATGTAATAAGTGCTTTTGGAAAATACCCTAGTTGTATCCCAGACACACCAAAGTCCTCGACAGATGTAGTGATACTGAGATCAAAAGAAAACGCTGTACGTGTCATTCGGTACTCGTGTTCTGATAGGAACAAAATTTTTGGTAAGAAAAAGTGGATAGAGACTGTAAATATGAAAAGTGAGGGGTACCTTGTGCTGGGTAGTGGTAAGAACTTTGCATTAGGGGCTTTATACTCTGGTGTAAGTCCTGCGGAAGCGATTCTAGCAGCTTCTAAACTAGACCCTTTCACAAGTTCTTCTTATGATGTTCAAGATATTCCTAATTGTGAGGGTGACAGTAATGTATGACGTGTTAGGATTATTTATCTTTGTATCCATCGTAATATCTATGTTAGGCTTTGCGATGTATCTTAACAGACATCATTACTAGCAAACTATCCAGGAACCCATATAAAACAAACAAGAGTGTGTGAACCTATGGGGTTGTTGGTACTACTTAACCCTAATAGGTCATTTTAAGACATGCTAACATAATGTTAAACGGCTTTAAAATTGATTCTTAAACCTACAGAGAGGTGTTTATGAAAGTAACTGGTGAAATCCATAAATCAACATCTGTATTTGATGGGCGTATCTATGGTAAGATTGATTCTGATGAAGTCTTCAACAAGAAGTTGCAAAGGCTCAACAAGATTAAATCGAAAGGCTATCCTGTTCAGACATTTCGCAATTCCTTTAACGTTTGGATGGTGAAGCATAATGCCCAATGGTGGGATATGGATTCACTTGGGAAGCACTTACCAGAATTTGATATTGATAAGGAGTATGTGTGAGATGTGTAACGCTAAAACAAACATCCGTATCTACATCCAAGGTATTACACAAGACGGTTCTAAAGAATTTCTCGTAACAACACTTGACAGACGTGATGCAGAGGTGTATGTTAAAGACCATCAAAAGATATTCCCAGGACGGTATGCTGAATACAAGATTGGGACAGCTTCAGAATTATTTTAACCAAGGGGTATTAAAATGACGCCAACACAATACATGAAAACACAAGACGCAATACGAATCTTCAACAACATGGGAATGGCTGTTAAAACCACAAGTAAGTATTGGGAAATCAAAGAAAGAAGTGGTGCAATGTTAGGCGTGTTTGAGTCTTCAAACGAGCTTTATACAGCGGCGGTAGCTTATCAGCAAGGTTACTTTGCAGGTCTTATCGGAGAGATTGAACGACTTGAAGATTCCATAGGAGATGTGTGATATGTCGGGAGGAAGATATGATTACAAACAGTATAATATCCAAGATATTGTCGAGATTATGGAAGAAGACTTGCAAAACCCTGATGTTGAGATGCACACCAAGACCCACATAGCCTTGTGCAAACACCAATTAGAACTTGCACAGACCTATGTACATCGTTTAGATTGGTTGTTATCTGGTGACGATGGTTGGGAATCTTTTAACAAACGTCTTCAAGAGGAGCTTGCTATAAATGACACATAAACTAACAACCTCCGTAATCCCTTGGATAGAAATTACAGGAGATGGTGGTGCCTCTGTAGACCTTATCCAACTCTACGGACGCGACTATTTAGACACTCTCGATGATGACATCCTCCAACAACTTGCTGACGATACTCTCGCAGAAAATAACGACATCATCACAAATTATATAGACACTGTGCAAAATATGCTGTATGGTACTCCAAAGCTCTTTCACACAGTCGCTATTATGAAGGATGGATCATCAAGATGTTACACATTCCAAGATGATGAGGAGCGTGATGAATATGTTGAGTGCCTTGCGAATGGTGCTGTGAAGAATGTTGACAAGATCATCATTGTGGATAGCAATTTGGATTGGACTGAAGTAGAGTATGAAAGTTTTTATAGAATGCACTGAGAACGGAGGTGTAAAATGCTTGAAGATACAGGACGCTTGGTAGTAACCTTTGAAAATGCTTCACAAGAGTTTGCTGATAAGGTCGTGAAGAACACTGGTGAGACACTAGAGCAGGTGATTGAAAAGCTGATCGGTGAGAAGGTTTATGTTGACTTTCTGAAAGATCATTGCGATATTGAGGAGAACTGAATATGGGTAGCACAGCTATTGTAAAATACAAAATGCCCAAGTATGTTCCACAAGTCTGGGCATTAGCCTTCACAGCAAAAGTATGTTCTGTGAGAACTGATATTGATTGGTGTGAAGTTTACCAGCTTTCTTATGGATACTGTGAAGCACTCCCAAATCTTCTTTATGAAGACCCTTGTGAAGTTGCTTTGTTATACCTTGAAGGTCAGTGGTTTTAATAGATAATTTTGGAGGAGAATGTTAATGGAAGCTGTGTATATCGACCATATGGGTAACGACCTTCGTGTAGCTAACGTTGCACGTGTAAGCTTTAACAACTGGAAAGAAGAATTTGACAGTGGTGATGAGGGGCTTATCAAGTTCCTTGCGAGCGGTTGGTCATCTAAAGATTGGGATAAGGCCGCTGAGTTTTTACAAGGAACATCCGACAAAGAAGGTATCCGTAATCTTCTTAACGAAGTGAAAAACATTCCTACACATTGGACACCCTTTGCACATTGTCAGATTTCACTACGTATGACAGCACCCGTACCAATTCGTACACAATGTTTTAAGCATAAGCAGGGGTTTGTCGAGAATGAGCAGTCAAAAAGATACTTGAGCAGTACACCATCACTTTTCATCCCAGATTTTCGTAGTAAGCCTGAGGGAAGCATTAAACAAGGATCAGGAGGTATTCATCCTTTAAATGGGGAATGGCAAAACCAGTACATTGCTCACTGTAATCAAGCTATCTCAACCTACGAAAACATGATTGCTGGTGACGTAGCCCCTGAACAAGCACGCTTTGTATTACCCCAAGGTGTAGAAGTGACATGGATTTGGACAGGTTCTTTAGCAGCCTATGCACGATTTGCTATCCAACGTTCTGATAGCCATGCACAAGGTGAGATCAATGAGCTTGAGAAGCTGGTGAGTAACATTATCGAACCCTTATTCCCCGTATCTTGGAAAGCCCTTAAAAATAATTCTGAGTAACCTATTGACAGCCTGCGTAGATGTGTTTATCATATCTTCACAGGCTTTATTTTATTAGCACATTTTGGAGAAGCAACCTCATGAATATTATCATCCTTAGCACTATTTTCGCAGGCATTTTACTAACCCTCAACCATGTTGGTGTATTTGAAAAGCAGCTTAAAGAACAGGAGCAGAATAATGGATAAGTTAGACAACCTAATGAAGATCGCCTTCGCATGTACATTAGTTTGGCATACAATGTTTGAAAGTGCTTTTGGAGAAGTGCATTTTTGGGATAACTTAACACCACTCGCAATGATGGTTTTTGCAGGGTGGGTTGTTTCAGATTCTTTGGAAGGTTTGTTTAAAGGTAAGAAAGGGGAATAAACCATGAAAATTATTGTTGCACTAACTATGGTACTGATTCTAACAGCTTGTGGTGGTTATGACGCAGGTGCTTGTTACAATTCCGCAAAAGAATTTATGGATAGTAAAAACGGTGAAGTTCATTTAATTCCTGGTAAGAACTGGCGGTACATTGGAACTACAGAAGACTCAGTATTTTATATGGAAGCACTGGCACATAGTCATTGTGGTCTTACACAAACATATAAGGTGAAGTAGATATGACAGACATTGTAAAGAACGCTACACAAAACCCTGTAACAGGTGATCGACTTGTTTCAAAAGCATCTAATCAGAAGTATCGTGATAATTGGGATGCTATCTTTAAAAAGAAACCTGAGAAAGGCTCTATCCAAGAGGACTCTAAGAATGACCTTTGACCTACCTACAATCGTTATCCTAGTGTACACATTCATTGGCGGTGTTATTGCAACGTTATTCCAAAAGTGGGATCAAGAAGAATCTTTAGCAGCAAATGTTAAAAGTGACTTCACAGTGATTGACTTTATTACACTGTGTATCTTCTGGATGCCTTTGATGGCCTTTGCAATTATTGCGAAAGGGTTCCAGAAATGAATAAACAAAAGGAGGAGGTTTTATAGGTGCTCATCAGTGAACTAACACCAAAACAATGTTTACAAGCCTACTTGTGTTGCAGCTATATGTATTACATACAATTTGAAAGTCTTGTCGAAGACCATGAGTACGATGCACTTTCTAAGAAGCTTTTGGATAATTACGAAGATTGGAAAGACCACCAGCATGCCTATTTAGTTTCTAAAGAAGATTTACAAGCTGGTACACTGTTCACAAAGAAAGATTCAGATTATCCAGAGATGGTTAAACAAGCTGCAACAATTTGGATGCGGGGTACTACTTAGAAGGAGATTTAAATGTCCTACTGCCGATGGTCTGATGATAATATGCAATCTGACGTGTATGTTTATGAAGCATGTGTTGATGATGGTGACGAAGATTCATCAATACGTCATTTCATAATCCATGTGAAAGCTAATCACCCAACAAATACCGAAATCCTTGGTGAAGATGTTGAAACCCTTGCAAAGCGCTTTCTTATTGACACATACGACCCAACAACCTATTCATTAGCTCTTGAAAAGCGTCATTGGCTAATGAAGAATCTAAAGTACGTACCAATCAATCCAAAACACGCTGATAAGACGTATTGGGCAGATTCTCTCGAAGAGCTTTACGAGAAACTTGAGAGTCTTCATAATGATGGGTTGCATATTCCGAAGAATGTGTTTAGAATGATTGATGAAGAACTTATTGCGGAGGTGATATATGATAAATGAAACTACAGGAAAACCTTTAACAGTTCGTGAATTGATTGGACAACTTATGCACCAAGACCCTGATGCAGAGGTTGTGTTATTTGCTGATGGTGACGTGTATCCAGCGCTTGTTGTACAAAAATTAGATGAGTACGCTGAAGTAGAAATTGGAGGTGGGTGGGTGCCCTACCAGGAGACTGGTGACGGTCTATGAAGATCGTTTACAAAACCTCAACAGGCAAGTCTCTAAACTTTGGGTCAATATCCATACCTAGCGAATGTGCAAAAGATGTTGCACAAGGTATTTCAAAAGGCGTTGACCCGTTTGTTTTGAGGTTTGATGGAAATAAGGTTGTGGTGATTGCTTTAAAGTGGCATATTGGTGATGAGATTTATTTAGCAACTTTGGAGGGGTGATTACAATGAATAAAATCTATATGCTTGAATTGGAGAATCAGTGATGCCAACATATTTTGAAGAGCTTGTTGCCGAACGAGAACGTAACGAAGTCCTTACAGAGAACGTTGGTAACTGTATGGACACTATTGCACAACAAGATAAAGAGATTGAAAGGCTTGAAGATGTGATTAAGGTATTGTCAAGGTTGCTTGCTGAGGAGAATGGAGATACTTTATGACTAAAAGAAAAACATATTACTTCAACAACGATTCTTGGTACGATGTATCGCCATGTGATTGCTGTGATTACGAAGACCTTATGGAAGTCTTTAACATTGACCTTGACGAACATCCAGACTTCGATCAAAATGGCTCTGCACACTCTATCGAAGATTGTTTCGCAGATGTGCTAGTGTTTGAAGGCGTCATAGGAAGTGATTGGCAGAGTGATTACTATGATTTAGATGACGAAGAACAGTACCTATTCTTTATGACACTGCTTGAGAAACACAATTTGCAAGTTCGTATTGAAAAGTTGGGCAATCCTGATGAATACGATGTTTACCCATAGGAAAGGAGGTTTATAATATGAAACAAACGTATAAATACAACCTTGTGAAAGGTTCTTCACCATCCTTCACATTTCAATCAGATGATTCTCAGAAGATTATTGATGTGCTTGAGACATTCTTTTGTGAAGATTGTTTGCAGGAGGGTTTTAATAATGCTCTTGATAACAGCAGGGATTTGAAAGATAATGATGAATATATTGACTATCTGTTAAGTACACGGTGTGGTGCAGAATATCTTTTAGAGGAGTAGTGAGATTATGAACATTGAAAATCGCCTAGACAAAACACATTGGGAGCTTACCGAAGAAGATTGGGAGTTTTTTAAGAAGGTTGTAGAGACACCTGTAGAAACAGAGTTTAAGAAAGCTGGTGAGAAAGCTCTTGAGAGATATGAAGGTGCTTATCGAAAACTTGGAGGCATGTCGTGAGAAATCTTGTGATTAGCATGATCCGTTCAAGTAGAAAATGGCAAGCGTGTATTGATAACGGTATGGAGGATGAGTTGCCATTACTTGAGAATGTAAGTGATGAAGAGCTTTTGGAAATGTATGATTATTATGTGGGTGGGTTATGAATAGTACAACACAGGAGAAGATCATGTATAAAGACAGTGTAGAGTTCAGTATTTATGGGCCAACAATTTCTGGACAAGGTGAAGCACAATCAAAAGTATTTCGTAAGGTGGTTGGAAAGCGAGGTACTTGGTACGTTGCTATTCAAGAAAACTCCGAAGATAACATCTATGTTGTAACCAATAACAAGAACGGTATGGCAGGGGCCACGTTGAAGTTTACTCTTGAAGATGGTTCGGTGGAAGATGTACATGCACCTTGGCACAGTAATGGTGAAGATTTGTTCAAAGACACAGGTATTGACGTGAGAGGACACTCTTATCACACTTATGTTATTTCACTTGGTAGACATCGTTCTGAAGGAACCTCTTGGTCACGTCCCGATGTGCATACGGAGGTTTTAGAATGTGCTTCAGAACCTATCCTGATTGGTCACGAAGAGATTAAGGAACGTGCTAAGAAGTTTGCTCAACAGTTTAAGCAGAAGGTTTGGGTGAGTTATAAAGGTCTTGGTGGTGGATGCGCAGGTTGGGAAGATTATAAGGAGGGATGAGAGGATGTTTAGAGCTGAGAAAACGTTTATAGCAACGGGTGAGAAAACACGTATGTATACCCTGCGAAAGTGGGGTACATTCAACAATGGGTATAAAGACTTTAAAGGGAGTCTTTATGTTCAGAACCTCTCTATCGACAAGGAAAAAGCTGTAGAGAAGGGAGAGAAGATTAGCAAGGAACTAGGTTTACCTTTTGACTCTGAAATTGATTTTGAACTTAATGAGATTGAACGTAGGAAGCGTCTTGGTGAGCTTTACGAAACAATGCCTTCTGACGTAGTAGACCATTTGGACAGTCTCGGTGTTATTGACGACACACCGGAGGAGTTTAAGCACATTCTGGAATCTGATCCTAATGATCTAAAAGGGCAAGAGTTAGCAATATACAAAATCCTTAACGGTGAAAATGTTTTCGTAACAGGTGGTGGAGGTTGTGGTAAAAGCTGGATTATTCGTAAAGTCACAGATTCCAATACAATCTTATGTGCGCCTTCCGGTATTGCAGCACTTAACATCGGCGGGNCAACTTGCCACAGAATCTTCAGGTTGCCTACCACAGTGGTTACAGAAGAAGATTACCGTTTAGATTCAGCAACACGACAAGTATTAAATGCTAAAAATCTAAAGCGCATTGTGATTGATGAAGTCAGTATGTTGAGAGCTGATTACCTAAGCCTCATTGATTGGAAACTGAAGCAAGCACGTAATAACAATCTGCCTTTTGGTGGAATACAGATGGTGGTTGTAGGGGATTTCTACCAAATACCTCCTATCGTCAGTAATTACGACAAAGAGCAGTATTACCAGGAGGAAGGCCGCTCTTCAAGATTCTGCTTCTCAAGTGACTCTTGGGACTTTGAAAAGGTAGAGCTTCGTAAAGTATTCCGACAAAGTGATAAACGGCAGATAAACATTCTGAAATCTATCCGTCGAAAAGATAAGAACCATAAACATGCGCTAGACATTATTCAAAAGGAAGCAAAACCGCACGATAAGACCAACTCTAGCATTAACTTATGCGTATTCAATAGAGATGTTGATAACATCAATAATTACTGGTTCAAGCAATTAAAGACACCTTCAAAGACATTCTTTGCGAACTACTCTGGTAAGTGGTCAGAATCAGAAAAGCCTGTTACAACACGTTTAGAATTGAAGGTTGGTGCAAAGGTTGTTATCTGTGCTAATCACCCAGAAGGTGCTTACCAGAACGGTATGATGGGTACTGTCAAGTCTATGAATAATTATGGTATCGTTGTGACCAAAGATTCAGACCAACAAGATGTTATTGTTGAAGAACACAAGTGGGAACGTGTTAAATACAACAAAGGCAGTGAAGGCGTTAAAAAGACTGTCGATGCAACCTATCAACAATACCCTTTGAAATTAGGTTGGGCAGTGTCTATCCATAAATCACAAGGTATGACATTGGAAGCAGCCACAATAAACGTTGGAAGAGGCTGTTTTGAACACGGTCAATTATACGTTGCATTAAGCCGTGTAAAAGACCTTAGAAATTTATCGTTTGTGAATTACGTCTCTCCAAATAACATTATCGTCCAAAAAGAGGTGCAAGAGTTTTATGAGCAAGAGTGATCCTGATTTTAAAGATGTCGAGGAAATGCTTACAAAGTTCTTCAGTAATGCAGACAACCAAGACTTCAAGAAAAGGGAAGCTGTGAAAGCAATAACTGACAAAACTTTTAAGAAGAATTACCAAGGCACCACAAGAGAGACTGTTCCATACAACATAGGTCTAGCAGCTTACAAATACATACTTGACAATGGAGGAACACCCAGAGAAGCCTTAGAATACTCTGTTACAGTACATGACAAGTCACTTGAATGGTTAGATGGTATTAAACACAATCCTTATTACCATTCTAAAGAGACTGTTAAAGCACACGAAGATCATCCTGCACAGAAGACAATGCTCAGAAATGGTACTATGGATAAATCGGCTTTGAAATCATCTAACACAGTCAATCAACAGATCACACGATTGTCACGGTATAAGAAAGTCAGTGATAAATTAGAAGGATTAGAAGATCGTGTAGAGGGTTTAGAATATGAGGTTGATACGCACAGTAAAGAGATTAATCGTTTGAAAAGACATACTGGCATAGAAGAGCTTTCTGATAAAAGTTTAGGGTATCAAATGTACCAACAAAAAATGACACAGAAGAAAGTTGCTGAGGAACTAAAAGTCTCTATAGCTACTGTAAAAAGATGGTGGAAGGAATACAAAGAACGTGATAAGGAATATTAGAGGTTTCTAAAGGTATCAAAAATGATACCCTCAAAAAGCCAATTTCCACTAGTAAACATATTAGTAGAATACTGAACNGGCTTTTATAGAAGTGCTGGTAAACATTCTGTGCGCCAGCACACCACTTACCAACACCCTCTATAGGTCTAAAGGTTCCTTAGAAGAAAAGGACGGTTGGATTAACGTAATCCCGTCCTCTCTTTTTAAAGTCCTTATAGCCCTATAAATTCCTGTTAACCACCTGTGCTACCGCACATATCTTTAACAACACCTTTATAATACACTAACACTATCCTGAGTATCGTGTAATCTATGTTGTGGTGTCGTGTAAGATACTTTACAGTGTCCCTTCCAAGAATCCTTCCCAATATCTTAAACAAAACTATCCCTAATGAGTATGGTATTCAAAAGCATACTTAACAGGGTATTGTACAGTAATCCTACTGACTATCCTGAAAAAGCTGTATCCCAAGAAAAATTATAGCGACTTTTGAAATCACTCCAAAAAATATAAAGGGGGTCGAAAGGCATTGGGAAAGCCTCAAAATGTATTAGAGTGCTTATCTAAACCCCATACGACCTACCTACCCCCGCTTGAAATACCACCTACACAGTCCCTACAAATNCCCTTCACACCACCTCCTAAGCTCTCACAAGCCCCTTCACAGCCTTTTACCAGCCTACCCAATACCTTTCCATAGGGTAACTTTATAAGCGCTCAGGAAGCATTGTGAGAGCGTATTAAGAGGTGCTTTATAGTATGCTTGGTGAGCATGGGCAGTGAGTACGCATAAGACGTATTATGTTAAATAGGTGTGTAATGCCATGCCCAGGCTGCATAGGATATTTGATAAGGGGCTTGGTAGGTAGTGTGAAGGGCGATTGTTAAATTTCTGGGGAAGGCGTGTATATTTGTGGGTGACAAGCTCAATAGGATATATTGACACACCACACACTGTACAAGACCTAAATACCACGCATAAAAAAGCCCCTTTATAGGGGCGTATTGATAAAGTCTATCAAATTGTATTAATCAAATGGCTGGCAAGCTTTCCACGCATTATAACATTCATTGCACCAGTGAATATCATCCATAACCTTGGTTAATGTACAGCGTGAATAGTTAGGCGCAGGTTCACCACAATAATAGCACGTATACAGCTTTGGGAAGTCTTTTTATATTATGGTCAATAACATGCCCATCAATAGGTAGTTTGCTAGGCTTTCGCATTTTATCACCTCTTAATAGTTGGCCTTACCTTTTTTTTACTAGTTGGTTAACATGATAGTGAATTTGACATCATCAATTACGAAAACAATAGTGGCAATGGCTCCTACAACAGCCGCTACAATCGCACCTACTAAAGCGTAGCCTAGCATGTTACCGAACAATGAACCGACCAGTACTAGCATAAAAGTAACGACCAGCATGATGGCAAATGAATTTAACGCGCTGCCCACGACCTCAAGGAAGTCTACTTTACGCTCAGATTGCGCTTTGATTATCTTAAGACATGCTCCAAATGTCGCTTGGTAATTATCGCCATCGCGTACTGTTGCACGTGTCATCTCATGGGCTTTTTTGAAGAGTTGTGAGTTGGTCATGGCTGCGTTTCCTTTGATGCGTTGGTTTATGCATTCATAATAGCATACCTACGCACCGCGTCAACACTTCGCACCAATTTTTTCTTCCATAATCTTTTAATCCTGCTTTGCTCATGCTGTTCAGCGTATAAAAAATACCCTTGCAAGCGCTCATCATCCTTTGGGTACAACATCCTATCGAGCCTAGCTGTATAGAGAATGTTGTTAGTGCCTACCACGTTATATTGGTAAGGTTTTTTATAAAATGCATTCCCTACCATGTCTCCATACTCTGTCAACACCTCCAACGTTAGGCTGTCGATGTATAGATAACAATGGGAAGGGGGCTTTGATAGCCAGTATGCTACTTCTTGCTTACGTTCATAGTGTTGTTCAGGTGTTGATGGTACTGTGAAGGTCTCCATGATCAAATATACCCGTTATACGTATAACCTTTAACAATTAAGACTTTAGGATTAGATTCTAACTTGCTTTGCAGGTCAATGAATATACCACGGCTCACACGTTTTTTAAGTTTAAAGTGCTTAGGCTTATATCCGGTGCTTGATAGGTACTGTATAGAGACCATACCAACGTCATTGGCATTTAATGGGTTCATAATAGAATCGCCCCTTATTTTTCAAAAGTTGCTTTATTATTGTCGGTAAGGCCATTGGCAATCATAATCTCAAAAGACTTCTCGCATATTAAATTATTCGCTAGAACCCGATATTCATAAAAGCCGTTTTGATAATTACCACTTTGGAAGTAGTAGGCATCTTCTATTGGTTCATAGCAAACAAACTTCACGCCATGGCGCTTGGCAAGTTTTAAACAATCCGCCTTTGATACATAACACCATAAGACATCGTGTTTAGTATTTTGTAAGCCAGCATAATTCTGCCCTTTGTTATAAGAAACTAACAATCCCGTAGAATCGTCTAATACCTTATAAGCACTATTTGACCAGTGAACTGCCAGACCGTTTGCTAGTGCTTGTTTAACCTGGTTTATTGATTGCATGGTGTAAACGCCTTTATAAGTTAATTAATAACGTTTTATGCCATCCTTGGCAAGTATCCTTTAAAGCCTATTCTTTCATACTGTCAATTTGTGCTACTACTTCCATTGCAAACAACTCAACTGCAATGCTCAAAAAGTGTACTGCAATGCCTGACCAGCTTTCATTGTCCGGTAACGTTGGTATTTCACCTAAAGTGCTTTCGATGTATTCTAAAACATCGTCACCATGCACTGCCATTGTTTCATTAGCAATGAAATACGTAACAGCGGGCATGTATGCACCACTTGCGCATCCTCCTTCACTAATAGCGTATACGTCACACACTAACAAATCGCTTTCAATCCACTCGGGAAGTTCAATGCCTAGTTTTGACACTTCTATATCGTCAATAGCTTCTACTAAGTATTCCTTAATATCGCTTTCAAGCGCTTGCACAGTATCCCCATACGCATCATAAAAACCATCCAACATCGCATCCCAAGCGCTGTCACTGTCTTCACGGTCGTTTAGTTCCTTTGCATAAAACTCAAAAGGGGTATAGCTAGTATAATGCGCCCATGCTTCGGTTGCATCGTCGTTAAGCGTTTCTAGCGTTTCCTGTACAGCGTCGGAAATATTGCCAGTCTCTAACAGCGCTTTTAAAGCTGTTTCTTTGAAGTCTAGAAATTCCATACCTTTAGCAATTGACGCGCCAAAAGTGTTTAGTTCGCTGATAGTGGCATTTGTAAAGTTTAGCATTTGTTTAGTCTCTTGGTTAAGTGTGAGTGTTTCTTACAACGTTACTTTAAAGGTTATTACCAGTTTTTGCAAGCACTGTTTCCACGTCAACATCTATCACTTGCTGTACAATAGCGGTATAATCCACAAGGTATAAGTCACGTTTACCAACTTTCCAAAGTTCTACATCACTGGAATTAGCAGGAAGGCCGTCAACATTCTCCATAACTTGCCAGTCAATGCGGCTTGGCTCATCTTCGCATGGGTTTACCATATAGTCTGAACTACCTACAAATTCGTTGACTTTATCAATAAGCGACTGTATAGAATCAGCTTTAAAGATAATGTCCACTTGCTTATTCGTACCGCTTGTGATGTCGCATCCGTGCTCATAATCATCCTTTTCTACGTTTGCAAATAAGCCGTTGATAACAAATTGTGCGTTTTTCATAACACCGCCTATCGAATAGTGTGTGAGTGTTTCTTACACTGCGTACTTTATCAATCTTACCAAGTACTGTCAACGCCTATTTTAAAACAATTTCTTCTCTGTAATAAATACCGGCATTGTCTAATTGCTTGCGTAAGATGTCGGCAGACTCTCGGTTATAGCGTTTTAGAGCGACTGCCAGCATACCTGATTTTATGATGAATTGATACATTTTATTTTCTACCTCTCAATGCTGCCTTTGGGATGCACACCAGGACTCTTTTTAATTCAGGTGCATATTGTGGTGACGCTGTTTTGAATTCTGCATCTGGTATGCTTTCAACTATTTTTGCACGCTGTTCAGAAGTTACCGAGTCGCATTTATAAAAATCGTATAGCTTGCGTTTTGTTTTTGAGCACCTCAGTACGCCATACTCATGATAACTGATTCCCAAGTTATATAGAAAACTACCTACCATTGTATTAGTAACCTTAGCTTTCATAAAGCACCTATCGAGTCATTGGTTTAATACTGCAAAGCGCCCTATGCGCCGTTGCTATGTAAGACATTATAGACAATCGCTGTATGTGTCAAGAATATAATCAACAGCACCTCCAAAACGCTTTAGTAGTTGGTTGTAGCACTCCTTCGATACTGCGTAGGCGTTCAATCCTTCCCGCAATCCTTCGTATTCATGCGCATCCATATAACCTAGCGAGTCGTCTTTAAATGCCCTGTATGCGTGCGCACGGTCTAACACATCTTCTGCGATCTTATGGTTAGTGTTAATGCTGCTTAAAAGCTTCTCATAACCGTTCATATTTTTAGCACTCCTCGGTACGTTTGCTTTCGATACCTAGGATTATAGACGTTCTAAGGGACTGGTCAATAGGTCTGAGAAAATAAATTTTCAAGACATCCGCCTAAATAGCACCGCGCACGCGCTTAGCATACCTGCAAAGCACTTGGCGATAATACCAAGGTATGAATCCGGATTGAATCCTGGGTAACACGACCTTTTCAACAAATCCCAACACAAATCACAAATCAGAAGTAACCAACACTTCTAAGCGCTTTACATGCTCCGCCGCTGAAGCTCGACCCCGTTCCCCAAATTTTTCAGCAACTTTCAAATCTAAATCGTCGAAGCTGCCCATCGAAACCCTTACTACAAACTTCTCACCGTTGAAACTGATTTATCTTTTCCCACCCACGCATAAAAATACCCGCAAGCAATTAAGCAAGCGGGCTTTGAAAGGCATTACTTATAGAATGTCTTGTTTAGTGCGTTGGTTAAACTCCTTACCAATCACTTCCGATATCTCTGTGAGATTTTCATAGCTCTGTACCAGAATATCATTACCAGCATCAATAAGGAGTAGATAATACCTTCCAAAAATATCTAAAGAATATTTATTAGCTCCAAACTCCTCAGCAAGAATATCAGCGGCCTTTTCAATTTCTTCTTCAGTCCATTCAGAAACATCCCAATACGAGTACCGATCAAAGTTCTTCTTAGGTTTCGATGAAGCGTCCTGGATGGATTCTACTTTAAAACCTTTATCCTGTACAGACTTTTGCAACTCTTCAACAGCATCTTCGTAAGCTTTGCGGTTGTTTACGACTTCTTGTTGAAGCATTTGCACCGCATTTTCACTATTGCAAAGGATTTCGTAAGCGTGTGAGATATTGTCAATAAGGTCTTTTGTAGTGTTATTCTTTTGCATATCAGGTTCCTTATCTGAATTATTACACAGGATTAAGTCTGAGTCTTTAGACTTATATGAATTGTATCCGCCATTAGACCATTGCACAAATACCCAAGAGTTCCCCTTCTCAACAACTTCACCAACTACATTTAAAGGGTTGTCAAGGATATTGATAGTCCACTTGCTTCCACTCGAAAGCATCACCGTGTCACCGACTTTCAAATCTTGATTTTTCATTTTAGGTTCTCCTGTATCAATCATTTATCACTGTAGAAAGAATGCCCACCAATCTTAACAACCTTTTCGATCTTATTTAAATCCCAAGCTGGTGTTTCTCCTGAATGAAAGTACAAAGCATTCCTCATAGGTCTTTGGAAGTTATGTACAGGCATTTCTAACACATCTTGGGCAGCTTGTTGAGCAACTTCCCAGGCTTCTTGTGCAATAACACTATCACTTATATCTTGCAAATGCAATCCATTCGTTACAAAAGCAAACTGACGATCTTGCAACATTACTTCGCAGAAGCTATCTGGAAAGTCCTCAGATAATACACGGTTCCTTGCGACAATCACTGGTGCAACTTTTGCAGCGTATGTTTCTTCACCACGCGCTTCATAAAATGAAATCTGCGAAGCACATTGCAATTCTTGTGCGAGAAATGACGCTGTTAAGATTGCTGCTAAAGTCATTTGTTAAACCCCTTTTTATCCTGTGCAAGAACCTGTATCTTATACTCTAAAGCCTGTGCAGCCATTTGTTGAAGCTGCTCTTTTGAATACCTACTCATCAACCTTCTCCTCTAATGCAAACCAATACCCATTCTTCTCAGCATCGCATGTGTAATACATCTTGAAAGGATTGTAACCCTTATCAATCTTCCCTTGCAATGACACCATTAAGATTTTATCAGAAATCTTTTCAACAATCAGGTCGAGGTTTTCCATAACACCTTCATAGCCTGCTAGTTTACCGTCTTTATAGATACGTGACCAGGGGCATGAATAGCTTTTGTACCATGTTTCGAGGTCTTGTTCAATCGCTTGGTAAAGCTGTTTGTTTACGATGTATGTCATTTTACTCTCCAATACTATCGTGACACATCTGAGCAGCTAATTCTAAAATATCTTTAGTATGGTCTTTTAGGAATTTTTCTTCGGCCTGCAATACAAAATTAATTCTATTAGTATTCCTGTCTGATGAATCACAAACGTTACCCCATTTTAAGTACGAGTTTGTATATCCCGTCGCTGTTCTAATACACTCTGCATCTTGTAAGCGTAAATTCTTTTCACGTTCATATTCTTCTTTCAAAGTTTTCATACAAGCACCTCCGAAGGACAATTCAAAACACCTTCCTCATCATCAGTTAATTCTGCATCAGCACCAACCCTATAATAGTAATGTGAAATACCTTTGTCAACCTCATAATAAGCATTCATAAAGGCAATACCCGTAGACTTCTTAGTGGTATCCCAAGCGACCATCCCTTTATACCTTGACACTTTCTTCATTAGCAATAGTTCTAAAGCATCACCGAACGATAATGAGTTATTTGTCAACCATCGCTCTTGAGCAAGCTCTTTATCAGTAACGGTTACTTTGAAGCGATTGAGAGAATTCTCTTGGGTAATACATTCGTCAACAATCAGTTCAAGGTTCTCTGGCTCAAGGTATTTGTCAGTACGTTTACGATCATTTGCTGAAGCATGTTGTGGGATTTGGATTGTCATAAATTAAAGTCCTTTAAAAGTTTCAATGTTTACTTTCTCAATATCTTTTAATTCAAATACACTGGTTTCGAAACCATCCTTTAGCATCAAAGCGTGTGCATTCTTAGAAAATTGTTGGCACACTTCTCGTACATGTAAACCATCTTTGAATTTTATTTCCACATAAATATCCATATTTAATACCTCTCAGTAATAAGGATGCATACTTTATCATTATTGCAAATAAACTGCAATTGGTTTTTAGATTTTGTAGAAGCTTCTACAGGCCAAGTATTTCGACAAACAACGCTGTTAAACATTACTTGTGTATTCTCATCAACATAAAGCGTTGACATGTTATGGAACCATATGATTTTATAATTTTGCCCACCTGCTTGGAAGTGGATTGTTCTATTGAGGTTATAGTCAGTATCAAGCTCACCTACAATCTCTTTATTAAGAACGTTTGCGCCAGACTGTAAAATCACTTCTAAAAGGTTTTCAAGTTTCATTTTATAACACTCCTTAATAATTAATCTTCAAAATCTTCAGGTTCGAATAAAGAAGGATGTTTATGGAGAATAGCCGCGTAGTCCATTTCAACCAATTCTAAATCACCGATCATTGTCCCTGCTAACCTTACAGCAAGATTGCCTGTTTGTGAATCACTAAGTACCATTTCAAAAGGGTGGTCTTCAGGGTCATGCATTTGCAAGATTGCTTCCTGAATATCTCTGAAGGTTTCTTGATAAGCCTTGTTGATTTCCTGTGTGTTCACAATGTATTCAACAATCTCTCCGTTAGGTGCGTAGACAGCAAGATATGAATGTGTATCGTCAAACTTCTGCATGTTGGTCTCCAAAATATAAATCGTGAATTCTTTGACGTTCTTTTGAAGCTTTTCTTTTATTCTCATCAAAAAGCGCTGCTCGGTAAGAACGTGTTAAAAATACTTGTTCATCCCAAGTCATCCATCTTTCTTTAAGAATTCGTCGGGGATCATCAATGCCTAGTGGTAAACGAAAGCCCGTTAAAGAATCCTCTATATTTAGGCGGTGCTCGTCTTCTTTCCAACGACCTTCTTCAGAAAATGTCGAAGCTATTTTATAAACAGGCTCACTAATATCTTTCTTGGCCTTATCCTCAAAATCTAAAATAGTTTTCATATTATCTTTAGAAGCTCTATTAATGTTACTTTCGCAAATCTTACTCAGCCACTTAAACACATTACCTCCAAAGGTATCAGACATCAATTATAAGGTGAGTTTTCTTATGCTCACGCAGTATAAATCAGGTTAGAAAGCCCTTACCCATACCAACCTACGGGGTCGCTTTAGCAAGGGCTTGTTTGTATGGTTTTTTACATATAATCGTCTAAGTTGTCTAATGCAATATAGATACGCTCGATACCTGTTTCATTAGTGGTTTTGTACTTCGGAACGTCGCCTATATCACTGGTGATCTCAAAAACCTTTGTTGTCTCATTGAACCAAATACTGAAACCTAATTCGTCAAACTCCCATTTCCAACGCTCTAAAATACCCTTAACAAGTTCTTCTTCAGCCTTCTTTGCTGCATATTCAGCATCTTCAATTTCCTGCTTGCGCTTATTCTGACGAAGCTTCAAACCTTCTTCAAGAATTTCTAAAGCAGCATCACCAATACAAGAGTCTTCAGGTGCTTTAGAAACTTTATCAAGCAATTCTAAATCCTCTGTATGCTTATTGATTAGGTCACAGACCTTGTACCAG
The DNA here is from genome assembly GCA_002706095.1 of Methylophaga sp. Classification (GTDB taxonomy): domain Bacteria; phylum Pseudomonadota; class Gammaproteobacteria; order Nitrosococcales; family Methylophagaceae; genus Methylophaga; species Methylophaga marina. The sequence goes on from PAJP01000006.1 coordinate 87,397, forward strand.
TATTCAATACGGCTGTCGATGTGTGTACCGGAAGCATCTTGTACCATTTCTTTGTGAGTTACTTCTTGTTTGTTTGAAAGACCATCGTAATCATCAACGAATAGTCTGTAGCCCCCATCGAGTTCTTTATAGATGTGTAAATAGATCATCGACCCTACAACCACTAAATCATCATTATAAATGAGCCCTTGTTTAAGACCACTCTCATCAAGCCATTGTTGATAAACACCAACAACAAATTCACGCTGCTCTTCTGTAAGGTTTGACAAGTCTGTGTAAGTTTTATCTGATACGATCATTTCGATTCTCCTTCCTCAGTAAGTGTTGTGTAAATATACACACGTTCAATCGGCACGTCAACAGTAATTTTAAATTCTTTGTAGGACATGAATATCTCATTTGAGTCTGGATTGATAATGTCGAAGTTCTGTAGAGGACTTCTTGGATAAAATGCTTCGTACCATGTGCTTTCACGCATATCTTCAAAACCTTTAAAATTTGCATATAAAACGACCCTTGTACACCCTACCCTGTACATTGCCCCTCCTAAACCCTATTACCTCTGTTTTATACACGTTCCTGTAAGGTTATTTGGCAAGAAGGGGTATGTTCAGGGTCTATTTTGGCCGTACATTCCAAAGTGGACAGTCTGTACATGGGCAATTACGGACTTGCGTCTTCCAAGAACCCTTTTCAGCAGGGTCGTATATACACTGAAAACAGAATGCTACAATAGCCTTAGCTTTGGAAGTCTTGTCTTCAAGGTGTCTATCCAGCGGAGTTTTCTGAGGTGGCTTCTCAATCTCGCCTGTACGAATCTTTTCACGATATTCTTTCAGAGCTTCTTGTGCATTGGTGTTCATTTTCAAATCTCCTGTAAATTTGCTTTCGACACTTCCAAAGGTACGCCATGTGAAGGATGCTGTCAAGTACCTTGTGAAGTCTTTATAAAGAAATTAATAAGTAAATATATTACTTAATATAACACCAATAAGATATTTATAAGTACTCTATAAAGACCTTATTAATATACTTATTAAGTTCTTTTAAAAGGGTAACGTAATAGGTTCCTCAAGTCAATACACCGGATGAAATTATTTTATCGTGTAATTCTGTTGACAAGATCGTGTAGGGAGGTGTATAGTGGTTGTGAAGCGATTGGCATACGCCATGTAATTCACAAGATTATACAGGGTATCAGAGACAATGACCAGGATCAATGTAGTTCCAGTGTCAGAACTTACAAATATGCACCTACTCGGTGAAAATAAAGAGATCACTAGGGTTTTTGGATTGGTTCGTAAGGCTCAACAACGTGGTGTGAACAAGTGGAATTTGAAAGCACCCTCTGAATACACAATGGGTACGGGGCATGTAAAATTCTACTACACACGTCTTGGGTATATTCTCAAGCGCTACCACGAACTTACACAGGAGATGACTAGTCGAGGTTATAAACCTAATCCAATTTCTGACGAAGATTTACTTCAAGGTATTGACAAGAAACACTGGATGGGCGATTATGAACCTACTGAGGGCGCCTTGAAGATCAACCGTCAACGTATTGCGGAACGTTTGAAAGATATGGATAAATCCCTATAGATACTGCGTCGTTTTCAGCTTCTATATAAATCAATTACTTATGAAAAAGGTGTACAAATGCAAACAGTATACGTTTGGGCAGACACAACATGGTGTTATGAAGATGAACTTCACCAACACGATTGGAAATCTGATGATTATTGCACACTAGAATTTCCGGATGAGCTTGACGAAGATGGTATTGAGGTGTATGTTTGTAGAGTAGTTGGGAAGTGGTCTGAAGGCTTACAAACTTGGGTATAGGAGAAATAAGATGAAGATTCGCATTTTGAACGCAGGCAAGATGGCTGTAGATGGTCGGTATAAAAACGGAGATATTGTTGAAGTTCATGTAGACTCTGATGGACTTTTAACAGAATCTGGTGTGGAAGATGGATATGGCATAGAACCCTACTACTTTTTAAATTCTTGGAAAGACAAATACTTCGAGATTGTTGGTGAAGATACTACACAAAAACCTTTAAAAGAAACTGTAAAAGTCTATAAGAAAGCTGATCCACAATACACACAAGGAGCAATGCTGCAAAAGCATTTAAAACAATTGTCAGAGATTGAACACGCGATTGAACTTCACGATAATAAACAGAACAAGCGTCGGCAAGAACGTAAGAAGTTGTTAGAAATTATTAACGAAAGTATGCCGAAGCGTGTTAAGGTGGTGGTTGGCGAATACCAATGAGACTGATGAGACTTTGAAATCCTTTTGAGGTTATGGAGATTCCGCAATGAACATGAATGACCCTGTAGACATTGACCTTGCAAAGCATCTTGACCAGCTTGATAAAGAAGATAAGATGTTAGAGGCTGCTGAAGAAATTCAAAAGGAAATGATCGAACACTTTTACATGAACGATGTATACGCATCAGTTGAAGAGGACTTTCTTACATGGTTTGATGAAGAAGGTATCGCATGGGAGGTTGTACAGCTTGTTGATCATTATCGTCAGAACCGTATGCAGGAATGGTTAGATGGTTTTGAGGAGGTTTGTAAAAGGATTGATGAGAAGGTGATTGATATGTCTTGGGATAATGCTGTTGAGGGTTTGAAGAAAACTGAGGAGGTTTGAATATGGGTGTTAATATTAATTTTTACATCGTAAAAGGATATAAAATCCCTGAAGAAGTATTTAACAGTGTTTCTGAGGAGGAGCATGATGTTCTTATGGATGATGATAACTTCACAGTTATTTCACCAATGACCTCCATAGAAGGTGTTTATGGTGAGGTACTTTATGAAAGCAATGATGGGCGCTATGAACCAATTGACATACCCGTAATGTCTCTGGAAGACTTAAAAGGAAAATTAACAAACTCAGAGATATTCAGATCATTACCAAAGGCATTTAAAGATTACGTTGTTGATAATGATGTTGAGATTAAGACTTATGCATTCATGTGTTATCATTGAGGAATATCTAAAATGGCAAAATGTATTGACAAATTAACTGTTGAATTAGGTGTTGAAGATGTTCAGCCAGTGATTTTGAAGACACTTGGGATGACCAAATCAACACTTATTGAATGGCGTGAGATTATGGCTTCACATGGGTATCAAGGACGTGCTGGCGAAGTTCAGAAGTATGTTGATATGATTGTGAAGGCTGAGAAGGAGATTTAAAATGGTTATGATCTATGATAGTATACGGGTTCGTGATGACCTTCGAGAGAATGGTGATAATGTTTTCTGGGTAAAGGAGGAAGATTACTTGAAAGTTAAGGCTGTTAATCAGAAGCTTTATGAAGCACTTGTTCGTGCCTTTGAACACCATGAAAGGATGGATCTTCCGTTGGTTATTCAGGACAAAATGATCAAGGCTGTTAAAGAGGCCGAGAAGGCTTAGAGATAGTAACCAGAAGAAGGATGATGACAATGCCAAAACGTAATAAGCAAAAAGTCGTTCAGCAGCGTTGGGAGAATAAAATGGAAAAGGGTAAACAGGTTAAAGAGCAATATATCAAGCCACCTGTTCAAGCACGTAATGAGAACCAGAAGCAATTTCTAAAGCATTTGAACACCAAAGATGTTGTGATTTTTAATGCTGTTGCAGGCGTTGGTAAGACCTTCTTAACAATGTCAGAAGTTACCGATTGGTTGAAAAAGGGTATTTATGATAAGCTTGTTATCGCTCGCCCAAACATCTTAATGGGTAATTCTATCGGGCTTTTAAAGGGAAGCGCTATTGAAAAATGTGAGCCGCTGATGATGCCGATGATTGACGTTATCAAGCAGCGCTATGGAGCAGGGTTTTACGAATCAAGCATTCACAATGGAACTATTGAACTACAACCTCTTGAATATATCCGAGGGCGTAATTTCAATTACATCACAGTTCTTGATGAGGCACAGTTGACAACACCTGAAGAGATGTACACGATATTGACACGTCTTGCGGATGGTGGTAAATTGATTATCCTTGGTGACCCTACGCAGAAAGATCAAAAGGGTCTTGATGGGATTACTTGGTTATTAGACTTTGTAAAGCGCCACAATCTTCAACATATTGTCGGGTATACTGAAGCGAGTAGTGATGACATTGAGAGGGGTGGGGTTTGTAAGGCTGTTGTTAAGGCAATGGAAAAAGACCGTGCTGAGGGGGTTTGATTATGGGTAGACCATCAAAAATTAAAGAGGGGGATTTTCTTGAATTAAAAAATGGTTTTGTAGAGGTTTTAAAATATGTAGATTATAAAAATATACTTGTAAAACCGATTACCAATGAAGTAATTGCAGAAGATGTACCCTATTGGACTATGAATTGCAATCTGAAATATAAGTGGTCAACAACGCCATTCGATAGAACGCTATATGGAGTTGGTTATCGTGGTGTGGGTCAACACGATTGTAAAAAGTCCACAAAAGTTCACAATACATGGGCAAACATGCTTAAAAGATGTTATTGTGAGTCTGTTTGGGAAACTGACCCAGGATATAGACATGTTAGTGTTGATACCAGTTGGCACAATTTTCAGAATTTTGCAGAATGGTTTGACCAAAATTATGTAGAAGGTTTTTTCCTGGATAAAGATTTAATAGGTAACTCTCAACTCTATTCTGAAGCGACATGTTGTTTTATACCGAATGAAGTCAATATTGCCATTGCAATGACTCATAACCAGAGAAAAATGAGAGAACATGATAATCTCCCAACTGGGGTACATTATTGTAAACAGACTGGTAAATATTCTGCCTCATGTGGCACGCGGCAAAATTCAGAGTGGGGAGGTCGCCATGAAAAAATAGAAGATGCTTTTGAAAAATATTTAGAGATGAAACAAAGGCAACTTGAAAACTTGGCCCACAATTTCCGAAGTCAGATTACAGATGTCGCGTATGACGCTCTTATTAACTTTACTGAAAAAAGGATAGCATCTAAATATGAACACTGGAGAAAGCGGTAGTTTCCTTGGTCACTTCCCCTGCTTTAGTTGTGGGGGACATGATCCTTTAGCGGTATACAAGCAATCTGATGGTAAGTATACAGGATTTTGCTTTTCAAATTGTGGCTATATTTCATCTGAAAAAATTGAGGAGAACTTCGTGGTGGAAGAATTAGAATCGTACAAAACTGACAACAAGCCTTCAAAGATTTCACAAGAAGACCTTGATGAAATTATGTCTTTGGAATGTCGTGGGTGGAAAGAGCGTAAACTGACAAAGAAAACTTGTGAAAAGTTCGGTGTACGCAGTCGCTTTGATGAAAATGGTGATTTATACTCACAATATTACCCAATGACTAAAAAGGGAGAGGTTGTAGGGTTCAAGCAGCGCATTTTACCTAAAGACTTCTCAAAGCCTGTTGGTAATACTAAAGCCAACAATGATCTGTTTGGTCAATCTGTTTGGGAAGCCGGAGGTAAGTATCTTGCGATAACAACTGGTGAATGTGATTGTCTAGCGCTTGCTCAAGTTCTTAACACTATTCGGGACGGCAATGAGTATTGGACACCTGTTGTCAGCGTTACTGCTGGTGATGGATCAATCATTAAGCAGTTAAAAAACAATTTTGAGTTTATCAATTCGTTTGATAAAGTCGTGCTTATGTTCGATATGGACGAAGCTGCTCAGAAATACGTTAATGAAGCTGCACGCTTACTCAACCCTGGTAAAGCGCATATTGCCAAGTTGCCTTTAAAAGACCCTAATGACATGCTTGTTCAGAATCGTGTAAGTGAACTTCGTACTGCGTTCTTTAAAGCTGAACGATTCAGTCCAGTTGACGTTTGTACATTAGGACAGCTTTGGGAAGAATTTGAACACTCGGTTGAGGATGACATTATTCCACTGCCTCCACAATTTTCTGAACTAGCTGACTTGATGGGCGGTGGGCCTGCTGCTGGTGAAGTAACAGTCATTGGTGCTTTAACCAGTGTTGGTAAATCAACAGTGCTTAATAACATGGTCTATCACGTAGCTACCCATACGCCGAAGCGCGTCGGTTTAATGTATCTTGAGAGCAGTCCAAGAGAAATTGTACGCAGTTTTTTGAGTATTCACACTGAACAAAACCTAGCACTACAAAAGTATTCCGAAATGGATATGGAGAAATTGAAAGTACAGTTTCAGGACATGATTGGTCGTGACGATAAGATTGTGACAGTGAATCACAACGGCTCCTTTACATCTGTTGAGCAAATGTTTGAGAAGATTCGTTGGTTGGTGAAGGGTATGGGTTGTGAATTGGTCGTTGTCGATCCTTTGCAAGCTGCTGTACCAAGTAACGAAAACAATGTGATTGATAGTTTCATGGATTCACTGTTGAAACTTGCTAAAGAAACTATGGCGAGCATTGTCGTGGTGAGTCACATGAAGAAACCAGACGACGATAAGCCTCATGCTGTTTCTGAGTACAGCTTGAAAGGGTCTTCAGCGATTAACCAGATTGCTTTTAATACTATTCTGATGAGTCGTGACAAGGTGAATAAAAATGAAAAGATTCGCAATTCAACAAAACTCACACTGGTCAAGTGTCGGCGCACTGGTTTGACATCTAGTGCAGGGTGGTTGCGATACAATCCATCAAGTGCTAAGATTGAAGCATGTTCCGATCCTTACGAAGAAGCAGAACTAGCTGAGTTCGAGAATGATGATTTTGAACAGGCTTCTTCTGGTGGATGGGGTTTTGATAAACCTTCAGAAGAATATTAGGAGTAACAATGGACTACATCTACGACCTTGAGACTTATCCAAACTGCTTCACAGCAGCGGTAGGAAGTGTTGATGGTCAAGAATCATGGGTCTTTGAAATTAGTGATCGACGTAATGACGAAAAACACTTACGTCAGTTTCTAAAGAAACTGTATCAAAATAAAGATCGTATGGTAGGATTCAATAATGTAGGATTTGACTACCCTATTCTGCATTATTTCCTCACTAATAAAAATGTAACATCGGAATGTTTGTATGAAAAGGCAATGCAGATTATTACTGCCGATGATGACGAGAAGTTCAACCACTTGATTTCACCCAATAAGAGGTTTATTCAGCAATTAGATTTGTATTTAATTCACCATTTCAATAACAAGGCGCGTGCGACATCGTTGAAGATGCTGGAGTTCAACATGCGTTCTGACAATATTGAAGATTTACCGTTTGAACCTGGGAGAAATCTTACTTTCGATGAAATGGAAACGCTTGTTGAATATAATAAGCACGATGTTTACCAAACGTATTTGTTTTACGAGAAGTCTTTGGGTGCTATTGAGTTTCGTGAAAAGCTGAGTCAAAAATACGACCGCGACTTTATGAATCACAATGACACAAAGATCGGTAAAGATTACTTCATAATGAAACTTGAGCAGGAAATGCCGGGGTCTTGTTATCGTCAGTTACCAGGAGGTGCTAGGAAGTTAAATCAGACAAAACGTGAATACGTTGATTTGGGAGATATTGTCCTTAGTTACGTTCATTTTGAAAGACCGGAGTTTCAATCTGTCGTCGAATGGCTTCAAACGCAACGCATCACAGAAACCAAGGGAGTTTTTAGTGATCTGCCTGAAGAGAATCTTGGAGAGCTTGCGAAGTATTCGACAATGCTGACAAAGAAGAAAAAGTTTAAAGACAAACCTTCGCAAGAAGACCTTGACGAGTTTTACAAGGAACATCCGAAAGGTTGGGTCGAAGAGAAGGTTTTGAAGAGTAAGAAGATCAGTTATTACGGCATGTGGAGAGTCGCTAAGAACCTGAACACTGTTGTTGATGGGTTCCAGTTTGATTTTGGTACAGGGGGCATTCACGGTTCTGTAGAATCTCAAGTAATAAATTCCGATGATGAGAATGTCATTGTGGACTTGGATGTTGCGAGCTACTATCCGAACTTAGCAATTTCTAACAGGGTTTACCCAGCACATTTAAGTGAGAACTTTTGCGATATTTATCAGGATGTATACATGCAGCGTAAGTCGTATGCGAAAGGAACGCCTGAAAATGCGATGATGAAGCTTGCTTTAAATGGTGTGTATGGGGACAGTAATAGTAAGTTTAGCCCTTTTTACGATCCACGTTATACAATGGCTATCACAATAAACGGGCAGCTTTCACTTTGTATGCTTGCTGAAGACTTGTTCAAGATTGAGGGTCTTGAAATGTTGCAAATAAACACGGATGGTTTAACAGTTCGTTTGCCAAGAAATCGCAAGCATGAACTTGATGGTAAGGCGAAACATTGGGAAGAAATTACTAAACTTGAGCTTGAAGAAGCGATCTACACAAAGATGTGCATTCGTGATGTGAACAACTACCTAGCAGTTGGTGAAGATGGTAAAGTGAAACGTAAAGGGTCTTATGAGTATGATGGTCTAGGATGGCATCAGAATCAATCCTCATTGGTGATCCCCAAAGCTGCTGAACATGCGCTTATCAAAGGTGGCGATGTTGAACAGTTTATTCGGAAGCACACTGACAAATTTGATTTCATGTTGCGTACCAAAGTACCTCGTTCATCACGCTTGGTAACGATTGACGAAGACGGTGAAGAGACTTTGCAGCAGAACATTTGCAGGTATTACATCAGCAAGGAAGGTGAGAAGCTTGTGAAGATCATGCCACCACTTCCGAAAGACCCTGAGAAGGAACGTTATATAGGAATTGACAAGGAATGGAACATCAAGACGTGCAATAATGTGAAGGATTTTCGGTGGGATATTGATTACGACTACTACATTGCTGAAGCGAAAAAACTTGTAGATGTTCTAAAATAACCCTTGACCTCCGCAACCACCTTTGATAAGATAACTACACAGGGTTAGGAAATCACTTCTTAATCCTTTGTGAAACAGCTACGCACACCAACCAACATTAAAAGGAACTAGACAAAATGCTTGACCAGAAAATCGAAAACGCTGCTATTGAAATTTCAAAACTCCTTTTGCAACAAGATTCTATCGAAGACTCTATCAAAGACATCTGTGAAACCGCTGCTGAAGACTCTGAAGAATACAGTAAGGCAGATATTAAACAAATTGCCAAGCTCTTTCACAAAAACGCTGTTGCTGAGGAACGTGCTAAGAAAGAAAAGATTTGGCAAGCTGCTGAAGAGTTGCTTAACAAACATTAAGAGGTGACTAAAAATGAACGACACTAAATACGTAATCTTCACTGAATCTGATGGAGCTTACATAGGGACTTTAGACAGCATCCAAGAACTCTGTTCGAATAATGATATTGACCCATTTAACTGTGCTTTACATGAGATTGGTAAAGAAGTATCTTTGAAACTCGCTGTTGTTGAATAATGAAAGTACACAAGCACTGAAACATTTAAAGTAATTAAGGATTGACCATGAATATCCAAGCTGGTAAGATTGATAAGGCATATCTTGAAGAACTTGAAGAGTCTTATGAGGAACACCCTGAGACACTTTTTGAAAAGGTAACTAACAAAGAATATGGACGAGGCGATTCAAAGAAAATCAGTGATCCGAAAGAACGTCGTAAGCAGCGTGATGAACGGTTGAAAAGACAGAGTAAGTTTAACAAATTAGACATGAATATGGAGATTGGATAAATGATTTATACACATTCGGTAAGCACGCATGTTGGTGAAAGCTTTGAAACTGTTGAGCATACGTTTGAAGGGAGTGTTGAGGATATTGCGGAGGTACTTGAGCAGTTGCATCAGCAGGAACTTGAAGGTACAATGGACATTCAACCGATCAACTTTAACATCCAGCTTTAAATAAACTACACAGGAGATTTACACAAATGAGCGAATTCAAGATCATCAAACAGGCTAAGAAAGGCAACATCGAGAAAGCAGCTATTATGGGTGGTGTAGCCTTCTACACGAAGTTCAAAGAGCCTGCTGTAATCTACGATGAGAAAGATTTACCCAAGGCTCAGCAGAAGAACTTCGAATGGACTGTAGAGATTGTTGTTGATGAAGACACAGCAGACGCCTACGACGAGACAGTAAGCGATAAACAGTCTTCTAAGAAGCTTTCTAAAGCACAAGCTGCTAAGAAGTTTCGCCTTGTAGATGATGAGGGTGACATTGACGATGATAAGTTCCGAGAAGCTAATCTTGATCCTTCACAAAAGAAGTTCTTTGTAATTAAGAAGGCACAGCGTTGTCAGAAGCGGGATGGTACGCCTTTGACACAACTTCAACCACGCGCAATCCAGAAGATTGATGGTAAGAATGTTGACATTACTTTTGAAAAGTTAGTTGGAAATGGTTCAGTCGTAAACTTATTGCTGCGCTATGCAGACCAGGGTTCTTATGGTGTGTCATCATACCCTGATAAAATGCTTGTCGAAGAACTTGTTGAGTATGAAGGTTCAGGTAGTGGTAATAAGATGTCTGAAGAAGAACAAGATTTCTTTGGAGGTGACATTGAGTTAGCAGAGGTTCCTGAAAATGCTGGCAAGCCTTCAGAGGATTCAGATGTCCAACAAGAACCACCTTTTGAGCCAGATGAACAGCCTGACTTTGGCGAAGAGGATGATGAGCTTTATTAAGGGTTAATTTACAGAAGGGCAGCTTTGACAGGTTGCCCTTTTTATTTCTTTGGGAGAAGTGGGTATGGCAATAATTGCTAAAGAAGATGTTCCTGAGAAGTTTGATGTATGTTTCATTGACTGCGACTTGATAAAGTATCGTAGTAGCTTTGCAGCAGAGAAAACTTATTGGCATTTGTACGACGCTGAAGGAAACCATATTGACCGTTTTGATTCTGCTAAGGCTGCTAAAGATCACTTACAAGAATTAGAAGAGTTCTTGATGGTTGACACAGCAGGGTATTACAAAGAACCTGAGAAAGTAGTCGGGGAACGTGGACAGGCATTGAACGCATGTGACCTTATTATCGAACACATCAAAAAGAACTGTCCTGCTGATGAGTATAAGTTGCACTTAACAGGTAATGACACTTACAGGCTATCAATCTCAACTATCCATAAGTACAAAGGCAGCAGAGAGAAGATGGAAAAACCTCGTTGGATTGACGCCGTTACCGAACACTTGATGCAAACACATGGTGCAAAACCTGTAGATTATATTGAGTGCGATGATGTTTTATCGGTAGGTCTTTGGAGTTGTTATCGAAAAGGTTTGAAGGCGGTTGCGGCCAATTTAGATAAAGATGTTTATCAGGCACCTCTTCACCATTACGATTGGGTTAAAGATCAATTCCGATATATCACACCGGAAGAGGGTTTAGAGTGGCTCTTCATCCAAACACTCGCTGGCGATATGAGTGTGGATAATTATGAAGGTGTCCCTGGGATTGGGAAGGTGAAAGCTAAAAAGATTCTTGAAGGATGTACTACAGAGCGGCAAATGTATGATAAATCTGTAGAAGCTTATCGTAATTACTTTGGTGACGAGTACACCTACACAACATGGGACGGAAAAGAAGTTACCAAGACTGCTGAAGAAATCATGTTAGAGAATCTTCGCTTAGCATATATGTGGAGGAAGAAGGGAGAAGAGTACCAAATTCCAAAGGAGGAATAGAACATGAACATTTATTACGTAGGTATTGACCAGTCTTATCGAAATTCTGGAATTGTCGTATTGGACAATGAAGACAACGTTGTTAAGTTTGAAGTTGTCCAGACTTTAAAAGATGACGGCGATTACTTCACACGTTCAAAGAATGCTGCGGAATCCATTGCAAATGTTATCCGCACGATTGATGAATATAGTGATGCGGAATCTTTTGCAATCGGTATAGAAAATTTAGCATTTGGCATGCGGGGTTCAACTTTGCAGACTTTGGCAGGGCTTCAATATATGATTGTCAATGCTCTTAGAGAAGATGGGCATGACCCGCAACTTTACACACCAAGCGCCATTAAAAAGATTGCAACAGGTTCAGGCAAGGCTTCTAAAGAAGATATGTTCAATGCTTTACCAGAACGTGTTCAGAAGATGTTCTCCGTAGTTACCAAAGCTCAGGGCAGGGAAGACTTAGCAGATGCTTACTGGATTGCTGTGAAGACTAAACAGGAATATTAACAAGGAGCTTGACAAGTGGCCTACAAATGCCGTAAGAAACTTAAATCAGATATTGGACGACGCTACGGATTATCTCTAAAACTTTACGAAACCCTCTTGCAAGGTTGCAAAAATCGTTGTATGATTTGTGAGAGACATGAGGAAGAGGTCGGAACTCTCAATCTTGACCATTGCCATGATAAGACGCACAATAGAGGTCTTATTTGCAAGTATTGCAACTGGGGCATTGCTAACTTCCAAGACAATCCTGAGTTGCTTCGTAAAGCTGCTCTATATCTTGAAGATCATTGATAGGAGATTTGAAATGGAAATTGAAGACATCCAAGCTGACGAACGCTACGAAGCGATTGACAATCTGACTGATTATGTTGTAGCCGTTATGAAGAATATTGTGTACAATATTGGAGGNGATGAAGAATTATTTATTAATTACCTTGCGCACAAAGAAGTTATAGGCGATATTATGGATGGACTTTTAGAAGCAATGCCAAGTGACTACGGAGTAAAGACAAAATGCGAGTAAAAGATGCTATAAAGAAACTTGAAAAACTTAATCCGAATTTGCTGTTGGTGGAACGTGGTAATGACCATGATTATCTTCCTTTTGATATGATTGAAGAGATTACTCTTGGAACAGATGGTACTATTTACCACATGTACGAAGCATGGGAAGAGGGAGACTTGATAAGTCAGAATGAAGATAAACTTGCAAAAGCTGTATTGATGGGAGAATAACCAATGAACACACACTTTGAATCAATCTACAAGTTCAATGAATATGGAAACACACCTATTGATGATTCTTACGAGAATATTCGACAAGCTATCAACCTTGCTCAAGAGGAGGTTCGTGAGACTGTAGAAGCTAACCGTGATGGTGATATGACAGGTGTTTTGGATGGAGTTGTAGATATTATTGTGACGGCTGTTGGGATTTCTTACCGAGCAGGATTAACACGTCAGCAATTAGAATTAGCATTGTCAGTTGTCAATGAAGCAAATTTATCAAAGTTCCCAACAACTGAAGAAGATGCTAAGAAATCTGTTGAGAATTATATTGACGATCCACGTTACACCGATGTAAAATATGAAAAGGTTGGTGAAGACGCTTACCGAGTTGTTGGAAAGGTTGTTGAGACAGGTGGGTGCAAGATTTTAAAAGGCAACACATTCGAGCAACCTGAAGGAAAACTTACAGACATTATCAAAGGTAACTTGTAATGACAGACATGGTAAACCACCCTCCACATTACCAATCTGATAATGGTATCGAATGTATTGATGCTATCCGTGCAGCACTTGGTAAAGAAGGTTTTATAGCATACTGTAAAGGCACTTCTATCAAATACCTTTGGCGTGATAAATGGGATAACGAAGAAGATTTGAAAAAGGGTATCTGGTATCAGAACAAAGCCATTGAGGCTATGAATGAGGACTGAACATGATTCACATGAACTATGCCTTAGCAGAGTCTAAAGGTCTTTCAGAAGAACGTATCAAACTTCTTGAAGTCTTGTACAAACGGATGTACAGCACCTTAACAAGACCTGAGATGTTCACAGACAGTTACCATAAAGCGCTTGAGAGGGTTCGTCAGATTGAATACACTTTACAATACTGTTGGGGTTTTGAAGAGAACCCTTCTATGTGGAAGTATGAATTTTATCTGAAGGGCTGTACATGCCCTAAGATTGATAATGAAGAATTGGTAGGGACTGATCGAAGGGTTTACAATATGAATTGCCCCTATCATTCCACCGAAGATACTGGGTTTTAAGAATAGGGGATAATAATGCAAGTATTGAAGCGTAATGGTGACGTTGTAAGTTTTGATGGTGAGAAGATTAAAGCAGCCGTTGGTAAAGCAATGTCACGGACTGACTATGAAGATGATAAGCTGCAAGATAAGGTTGTACGGTATGTGAAGAAGAATATTGAAGAAGATATTGTGAGTGTTGATACGGTTCATAAACTTGTTGAAGACGGTATTATGAACGCTAAGGCTTTTGACGTTGCGAGAGAGTATGTTACTTATCGGAAAGCACATGAACCTGACATTTTTCGACCAAGGGAGAACTACAAACCGTTTGAGTATCCGCATTTTAAGCAGTACATGGATGCTGTACACCAAGCGTTCTGGGTAGTCGATGAGTTTAACTTCACAGCGTCTATCCAAGAGTATCATTCAGAACTAAGTGAGAATGAACGCCAAGTAATCCAACGGACAATGCTGGCTATTTCACAGATTGAAGCGAGGTTTGTGAAAACCTTCTGGGGAAAACTTTACGACCGTTTACCCAAGCCTGAAGTGGCAGATGTAGGAGCAGCTTTCAGTAACAACGAATCTATCCACGCAACAGCTTATTCACAGCTTTTAGAGTACCTTGGGATGAATGAGCTTTTTGAAGACCTTGATAACATTGATTGTCTTCGTAAGCGGCAAGAATACCTAAAGCGTTTTGTATCACCCAATGATTCAAGCAACAAAGAGTTCATGCGTTCAGTGTTGCTCTTCTCAATGTTTGTTGAGAATGTATCATTGTTTGGGCAATTCTTGATTATGTCATGCTTTGACAACTACAAGAATATGCTGGTAGGCATTAGCAATGTTGTTCAAAGCTCTGCTTGTGATGAGAGCGTTCACGCCATGTTTGGTGCCGAGATCATCAACACGATCAAAGAAGAGAATCCTGATTGGTTTACTGAGGCGCTTGTTCAAGATACTCATGATGCTTGCAAAGTCAGTATGGATGCAGAAAGTGAGATTTTGGATTGGATTTTTGAAGGTGGCGATTTAGATTTTGTTTCAAAAGAAGAAGTCAAAGATTATCTACGTTGGCGTTTCAACAAGAGCATGGAAATGATCGGTTTCCCAGAGGTTTTTGAAGTACAAGATAAGACGAAAGAGAAGTTCCAGTGGTTTGAAATTCAGGTGAACAGTACCACCAATCCTGATTTCTTTGCACGTAAGAACGTAAACTACACCAAGGTTAATAAGTCATTTACTGAAGACGACTTGTTTTAATAGGAGATATTTAATAATGTCATTTGAATGGTTGAACGAAAACTCACGTAAATTTCTACAGTCTGGATACACATTAGAGGGAGAAACTGCCGAAGGACGTATCCGAGATATTTGCGATGCTGCTGAGAAACGTCTTGGGTTAGAAGGATTCTCTAACAAGATGTATGACTACATGGCAAAGGGTTTCTATAGCTTGTCGAGTCCTGTATGGGCAAACTATGGCCGTGAAGATCGTGGGTTGCCTATCTCATGTTTTAACAGTCACTGTGAAGACAGCATTCCAGACATTCTTTTTACACAGTCTGAGATTGGTATTATGTCAAAACTTGGCGGTGGCACGTCAGTTAATCTAACACCTATTCGACCAAGGGGTAGCGACATTACCAATAATGGAAAGACTTCTGGAGCAGTACATTTTGCACGACTCTTCGAACAGGTTACTGATGTAATCTCCCAAGGTTCGCAGCGAAGGGGTCGGGTAGCACCCTATCTGAGTCTTGAGCACGCGGACGCAGAAGAGTTTTTAGAGATTGCACGCGACGGGAATTTGATCCAAGATGTTACTACAGGCGTCACTGTTTCAGATGAATTTATGGAATCTGTTAAACGCGGGGAGACTGAAAGAGATAAGCGGAACCGTAAGATTTGGGCGAAAACTTTGAAAGTTCGTGGAGAGATAGGCTTTCCGTACTTGGTGTGGTTGGATAACGCAAATCGAAATAAACCAGAAGTCTACAAAGACAAGGGTATGGATATTCACTCTAGTAATCTTTGTGTATCCCCCGAGACTAAAATCTTAACTTCTGAAGGTTATATCGAAATTGCCGAATTAGAAAATGAAGATGTACAAGTATGGAATGGTAAAGAGTGGTCTGAAACTACAGTTCGAAGGACAGGGGATAACCAGAAGCTTGTAAAGGTTATTACTTCTAATGGATTGGAACTAGAATGTACACCTTACCACAAGTTCTATGTGCAGACTTCCTACAGTTGTAGTAAAGTGATTGAAAAGCGCGCACAGGACTTGCAAACCGGTGATAAGCTGATTAAGTTTGACTCTTTGCCTGTCGTAGAGGGTTCCGAAGTCCTAGACAACGCTTACGCAAACGGTTTCTATACTGGCGATGGCTGCTTAACTGCTGACGGAAAACGCATTTACCTCTACCACGACAAAAGACTCAATGCTGTAAAAGAACGGCTTGGAGACATCTTTAAAAATTGGTATGTTCAAGACAACTTGAACCGGGAGTATGGTCACAGCGATGTATTGAAAGATAAGTTCTTTGTGCCTACCCATGACTATACTGTAGAAAGTCGTTTAGAATGGTTAGCAGGTATATTCGATTCTGATGGGACAATCGCCAGAAATGGAAAGACACAATCCTTGCAACTGGGGAGTATTAACAAAGGGTTTTTGCAAGATGTTCAAATGATGCTGCAAACGCTTGGGGTAAACTCACGTATCAACCATGCTGCCGATGCTGGTGAAAGGATGATGCCTGCTAATGATGGTTCTGGTGAGAATAAAGCGTTCTATTGCCAAGAAGCTTGGAGATTATTGCTCGGTCAACATGAAGTAGGCAAGCTTGTAGATTTAGGTATAAAATTTAGCCGCCTTAATCTTGACTACAGTTATCGTGGGAACCGTGAATGCAGCCACTTCAACAAAGTGGTAGAAGTTATTGATGAGGGGCGTTATGACAACACCTACTGTTTCACTGAAAGTAAACGTGGAATGGGTATGTTTAACGGTATTTTGACAGGCCAATGCTCGGAAATATCACTGCCTTCAAACAATGAAGAGAGCTTTGTGTGCGTGCTTTCATCAATGAACTTGAAGAAGTATGATGATTGGAAAGACACGGATGCTGTAGAAACACTTGTGTACTTCCTTGACTCAGTAGTTACAGAAAGCCTTGAGAAACTTGAAGCTATGCGGGATTCTGAAGACCATGAAAAGGAAACAACATTCTTTTTTATGAAGCGTGCATATCGTTTTATGAAGCGTCACAGAGCGCTCGGAATGGGCGTACTAGCTTACCACACAATGCTTCAAGACAAGATGATCCCTTTTGAGTCTGAAGAAGCAAGAGAATTGAACAAAGAAGTCCATAAGGTTATTGAAGAGAAGGCTTACAAGGCTTCTAAAGAGCTTGCAGGATTGTTTGGTGAACCTGAAGTGCTTGAAGGGTATGGGAGACGTAACACAACGCTCATGGCGTGCGCCCCTACAAAGTCTTCAAGTCTTTTGGCTGGCGGTGTGTCGCAGGGTATTGAGCCACTATTCTCTAACTATTACATTGCTGATTTTGCAAAGCTCAAGGTAGAAGTTAAAAGTTCAGCATTGGAAAAGCTTTTGCAAGAATATGGCAAGGACACACCTGACGTTTGGGACAGCATTTCTAAAAATGATGGCAGTGTTCAGCATCTGGACTTCTTGAGTGAACATGAAAAGAATGTGTTCAAGACAATGCAAGAAATCAGTCCTAAAGAAATTATTGACCACGCCGCTGATCGTCAGGTATATTATGACCAGAGCCAGTCTTTGAATATCATGGTTCATCCAAGTATGCCTGTGAAAGAGATTAACAGTCTTATGTATTATGCTTGGGAACGTGGTGTTGTATCACTCTACTACCAATACAACTTGAACGCCTCTAAACAACTTGCTACGGGCCGTAAGGATGACTGCGTGGCTTGCGAAGCATAACTAACAAGCGCCCTCTTTGGGGGGCTTTTAAACAACCAACAATCAGACGGAGACTTAACATGCAATTAGACAAAGAAATCCAAAACTACACCATCAACCACTCACAAGCTCTGCAAACTTTTAATTCTATTTGGAAGACATTTGTAATCTTGGGTGCTTCACGACATATTGCGACGTATGGAAACCTAAAAATGTGTGGGGAGAATAATTAAAACATGCTATTCGTTTACGGTAAACCCAACTGCCCATACTGCACACTAGCCTTAGAATACATTAAGAATTTGAATCTAAATCACCAATACATCGACATTTCACAAGATGATAAGGCTCTGCATTTTGTTAAACATGAAATGAACCGTAAGACTGTCCCATTCATTGTTGATTCTTCTCTCGAAGGGACTTCATCAATCGTAGGCGGTTATGATGATCTTTTGAGGAAGTATAAATACCATGACCCTGACGAATTATTTGATTAAGTAGTGAGTAATAAAAAGCCCCTGTTCAAGTTCCTCTTTACAAAGGTTCCTGATAGGGGCTTTCTTGTTTCTATGTGTATCATCCTTTCAAACGGGCTGCAAAAGCCCCTACAAGGGTTCCTAAAGCAACGATGACTTCTGCTGGTGGGTTAGTATTGGTATACGTTGTAAAGATCCACACAGCCAATACAGAAGCGCTTACAGAGATGCTTTCACTGTTATCCTTGATACGCTGTTTATATTGCATTACCAACCACCTCCTTTGATATTAAGCCTGACAGCCTTATGGAAAGCTTGCTGCATAAACCAATGACCACCATCACGCTTTATCATAAACCTTAGAAGTTCATCAGCAAATTCCTTTGAGTAATACTTGTAAAGGTCGCTGTAGATATAATCATGTACACAGCTCGACCATCGCGCTTCCGTAATGAAAGGATGATAGACCCTGTGGAAGAACCTAGGGACACTTGAACCATCTGTCACATACAGTTTAGGAACTCTGATGATTATCGTAGAGCCATCTTCAAAAGTAACCCTTACAACATAATCCTCAACCAACATTACTTTGTCAGATTTCTTAGCAAGGTGCTTTGCAGGATAATCCCTAGGTACTGGTGTGGTAACTAAAAGTGTTAAGTCATCAACCTTGGTTATCTTCTTCATAACTATTCAACACCTCAAGAATATCTGTGCAAACACCTTCGGAGGGGTAGTCACCATAAAGGCGTTTAAGAAGCCCCCTGTAAAGTGCTTGCTGTGCAGGATCAGTAGATGCGCAATAGGTTTGTTGAAGTGTGTACACAGATTTGTACGTGTCTCCAAAGGTATAATCTTCGTCAAAAGGTGTTTGGATTGCTGTACAGGCTGTTAATGTGATTGTTAGTAGGCTGCTGAGTAATACCTTCTTAATCATAAATCACCACCAAGGAACATCTTGCGTTCTGCTTCACGTCTCCTAGTAAGACCTCTTAAAGACTTCCCACCTGCCTTATCCCATCTTAACAATTCATCAGCAGCGCCTTTATAATCACCTTGGTTAAGTTTCTTCAGGAGTGTTGAACGTGCAAATGCACCTTTACCAACATTGAATATAAAAGAAGCTAGTGCATCGTATTCATGCTGGTACAGAGGAACTTTTACACGTTGATGGATAGCTGCCGTATGTTCACTAATTTCATCCTCAAGGCGCTTTACAGCATCCTCTTTAGTAATTGTATCACCAAGAGAAACACCTTTAACGAACCCATACCCTATTGTTGGAATCCCGACTGCATCTAAATACGCCTTTGAACGATAACCTTCAAACTCCTTAATAATATCAACAGCAGATTGAGAGTGTGTAAGGTCTTTTACAGGTATTCGTTTATCAGGTTTCCTTTTAATCACTTCATCAAACCAATTCATCAAGAACCTCCATTCTGAAACAAATAAACCATCGCCATTGTTACTGAAGAACCTGCAATAAGTGCTGCAAACCACTTAACAACATCCAATATCAATGTGTTTGTTGATTGTCTGTTCTGCATACCTCTTACTTCTTTTTCAAGGTTCTCCATCCTTGGAGAAATGTCACCAGTAAGGATTTGCAAGGTGTTATTCATCACCTCCGTATTCGTCACAAGTTTTCCTAAAGCATCACGAAGACGCCTATCCTCTTCCTCCAAAGACATTAAGCGTCTTTCTATATCACTTGTTGGTGGCATAATTGAGAATCCTTAGTCTTATGTTTGTTTCTTAATAAGTTTTAATAACTCACTCTCATGGAACAGTTTATCTACAACACGTACACAAGATAACAAGACGAGTGTGTTAAACAGTGTGAAAGTCATTGTGATTAAGAAGTAGATAAGCTGCCATTCTTTAATAGTCAATGAATCAAGCATCTTGTGTAGCCTGCACAGGCGGGTTATCGTCAGCAACAAAGTTTGAAATATCGTTGACAATAGGTTGCATTTGATCTAAAGTATTTGCAGCATCTAAAGATTCATGGACACCTTTACACCAGCTAAAGCAACGTTGGACATGCCTTGATACTGTCTTTGCAACCGTTAATGCAGTAGCTGTATCAAAGGTTGTCCATTGTCCTGGTGTTACTTCGAAGTCTACTGATACAAGATCAGGATCGTTATTAATGGTTGTCACAAGCTGTGCAAGACGGTTCTGGGAACCTTCGTCAGTTCTTACAAAAGTCTCAGGAGTTACCCAATACCCACCACGCTCTACAGTCTTGCGACGATCTGAAGCACGTGTTTTAAATTCTTGTCGCATGGTGGTGTAGAAGGATTCTTCGGAGAGTTCAAACATCCAATCAGCGGGTTCAAAAGTATCTTCAGCAATACCGTAGATTGTAGGAACACCTGTTGAGAATGTTGATTGAATATCGAATGTTGGGGTAACACCGTCAGGATGTTTTGGGCCATTCTTTGCAGGTTCTTGTGAAACAGGTTTATTGGTTTTCTTATCAACTAATGTGTAACGGATGTATTTCATAGTGTAGATACTCCTGATTGGTTTTTAAATGATTTCTTTAATTTCTGACAGACGTTTTTGTTTGGCTTGCATGTAAACGTCATATGCTTCTTGTTCGGTTTCAAAACGACCTAAGTAAATCTTTTTACCGCGTATCCTAATGTTAGCCAACCACTTCCCCCGAGACTTATCATAACAAACACCTTGTAAACCTTTACGCTTAACACTATGCATATTTGCCACATTATCACCTATACTTATGTCACGCAGGTTGTCCCAAGCGTTGTTGAAAGGGTTGCCGTCGATATGGTCAATGACACCTTTAGGGTCTTCGCCAGTAACAAGTTTGAAGATCAGTCTGCCTATTGGGTAATTTAATGCTTTCCCTTGGGATGTGAATCTTACAATCATTCTCCCCTTATGCGTAGTCCCAACGATTTTACCGGAGAGTGTATTGTTAAACCTTTTATGCGCGTTGTTCGTGTTAAAGTGTGTTCTTGGACGTTCTTTCCAAGTAAGTTGGCCTGTGTTGTCATTGTAGTCAAAGCACTCTTGTAGGAATTGCTGTTGCGGTAATGGTTTAAAGTACATTTAAAACTCCTTTACTCATAAGGTGTACTTTAAAGTTTATACTGGAAACCTTACAACAGCAAGACTCAGTTCAGGGCTTCAACAATGATTAGTAGAGATGGTGCTTGCCCGGAGGCAGCGACCACCAAGGTTTAGGTTATAGGGATGGGTACTTCGTTCCAACTACGCTTCGCTGCGTTACACTTCGACCCATCTAACTGCGCGGACGTAGTACGAGTCCGACTTGAGGTACGTGCCCTGGTCGCCATTGTCGAAGCGCTGGCGCCAAGCGACCCCAGCGGAGAGCTGCGTTGAAGTCCAGTAGTAATTAGCAACAAACGCCTCACTCGCACCAGATTGGTAGATAGCAATAGAAGTCTGTGCAGGATTACTAGAAGTATAATCACCACCAACAGGATCACTATTAGGGTTAGAACCATTACCACCAGGATTAGGCCCATAACTAGAATTTACATAGTTAGCCTGAGTAGTGGGTTTCAAATACCGATAACAAATCTCAAGTTCATCAGCACTAGGCAAATGCCAATCAGTGTAACCATTGATACTAAGATTATTGCAAAACCCCGCCGCAACACTTGTAGAAGAACCACCTGCCGCTACAATCGCTGCGGTATTACTTGCACCATCATTAGTAGAGGTTGCCCCTGGAACATCTGGATCAACAGTCCACTCCCAAGGTAATGTTGAACCGGCTTCACCACCTTGCGCTTTAGGAGCAACTACCAACGCATAAGTAGTACCACCTACAACGATATTAGCGCCTGCATAATAACCACCACCAAAAGGTTCACCAGCACTGCTTGGATCAAATACAAAGAACTGCGCTTCAGTAGTAAATGTAGAAGTACCCCATGCAGAAGCTCCTAACTGAGAACCGATATGTCTTACACGGATACGGTATTCAGTAGACTCAGCAAGTTGTCCTGAAGGAACCGTAATAGAAGTAAGATTAGAAGTGTTGTTCATCGAAGACCATACTAAAGAATCATTCGAAGCTAAACGGATTTCCCAATCTGTTGCTTGATGGGTTTCACTAATAGGACTTGAAAAGTTACTCGTAGTGATTGTCGGTGTTTCTCCAACATTAATCTCACCATTCGAAGGGCTTGTGATAGTAGGTGTGGCAGGCCGCTCAGCAGTCTCAAAAGAAGCTGTTTGTGACCAAGAGGATACTGTTAATGTATTGCCATAATAACGAACCCTTGCGTAGTAGGTTGTATTAGGTTGTAAATCAGCATCTACAGACCACTGTAAAAGATTAGTCGTGTCATTTAAAGACTCTGCAATAACATTACTAAACGTGATGTCAGTAGCTACTTGCCAATCAGTTGCAGTGTGTGTGTCAAAGCCTGCTGGTGTGGTTGTGAAGTTCGAAGATTCTAACGTGATATTTGTAGGCATATTAGTAGCACCATTTACAGGGAATATAATAGATGGACGGTTAATTCGAGAAGACCCGATAGCAAGTTCGAAGTCATAAGCAACACCCCCTTTAGTGACTGTTAAAATGACCCCGCCAGTAGCACCTGCATCAATATCTACAGAAATTAGATCATCCGTGATAGAGACATTCCCAGTACCACCATTATCAAACTCAATAGAAACTTCATAAGTATCGAAAGATGAGAAGTTAGTGATTTGATAATTCTCAGAAGAACCTGCTGTAATCACAGGATTGCCTGATAAAGCTACACCAGCAGTTGTTGATTTAATATCATCAGCTACGGATTTTAACTGGCGAGGGCTGATGAAACGATCATCACCAGTACCATTATCAATGTCTGATTGACGTGCTTTACGCACAGCGCCTTTATCAGATTCCGTAGCATCTGGTAACGTACCACTTGAAAGAACACCACCTGTTATCCAAGAGGCATTAATATTCTCAACAAGCTGTCGAATCTGCGAAGGGTCTGCAAAGATAGAACCAGGAGTACCTTGGTCAATATCTTGTTGAGCAGCTTTACGAACAACACCTGTAGATTCTTCTGTGGCAAGTTCTTTTAGAGCATCGAATGAGAAGGGTTGTTCCCATACGTTTGCAGTATCGTACTTAGGATTGACACCTGTATGTGTCTCAGTTGCACGGTAAACCTCACCATCTTCATCTTGTACATAAGATTGGTTAGCTTGGTATTCAGTGTTTGCATCCCATTCAGGGATACCCATTTGGATGATATGTGCAAGCGCACGGTCATTACGGTTTTGAAGCCAGTTTTCAAATTGGAAAGGGGGGATTTCAGCAACCCACCCTTGGAGTTTCTTTGAATTAGAGGGTTCTACAGCTTCCCCACCTGCTGCCCAAATTGTATTCGTAAGGTTTAAGGGTTTTTCAATCTTAGTCATGTTAAATCACCTTTAAAAAAATGTTTATGCGAAGTCACCTGTTAAGGTTATGTTTACTATTTGTGTTTGATTAGGGTATGCGAAGTCTCTTAGGCTTGGTTCCTTTTCCCAGTCAGTGAGCTTTGGGGGCATGGCTGCATTAAAAGTAGGAATTTCATTATCGTCATTCATATATGCTACTCATATTATTTGGTGACAAATGCGATGACATGTTCACGCACTGTATAGAGTAATCCTAGGATACCAGTTAAAGCCACCCATACCCACCTACCTAAAATTCCTGCCCCAATTATCTTCTGTTTTACTGATCGGAACTCATTAATTGTAGGCTGTGTTGTAGCAAAGCTGCCTTCTAATCTCTCCAATCTAGAATCAATAGAACGAATAGATTCAAAGGCTTCCCTTAAATGTTCTCGTGCTTCTTTGGAATCACGTTGACTATTTTCCATGTTCATAAGAATCATTTTATTGCGTTCATCTAGTCTTGCCAGTTGCACCTCTAATGACTCATTAGACATAATATTAATCCAATATAACTATTAGTAAGTTTGATCTAAAGAGTAGTATATATTAGAGAGTATCAAGTGACAGCTATAATTAAAAACTCACCCCAGAGTGTGGGGTGAGTGTGGCGTCAAGACGACATGGGTAGATCGGACTAGAGGGCGTTAATATCTGTTGCCATTAGGAAGCCTCCTGGCTTGCTGTATAACGCTTGTTCGTGAGGGTTACATAGCGCTGATAATAAAGGCTAGAAGTTCTTCATAGCGCACGCCGTAACGGTTCCCAGCAGGGCGGTATTCTTGTACTACCTCGCTACCTGCTGATCTAGTCAGTGCGCCATTGCCATCGTACTCATTTTCCCAAGACTGAATGATCTCTTCTTGCTCGCCCCACTCGTCGTAGCAGAGGATGCCGTAGCGGTGAGCATCAAGCCCTTCATCTGCGAAGGCTTCGGCAACCTCCTGTGCAATCACGCCAACGTGAATGCGAGCATCAGCTCCCTTTTTTTCGACGGCATCGCGGAAGCGGAATTTTTTGACTAGGCTTTTTAGCCGCTTTGCGACTAGCGCCTCCGACGCATCAAGAGTCGAGATATCCTGTTTTTCACGCTCGTCGGACGTGTTTATTGTGCCCGTGGTCGAGTAAATCTCCGACCACCTGTAACTAGGGCTGCCCGTAGAGAATTCAGAATCTACTGAAGGCCTGATCTGACCCTCAAAAATTGACGATGAGGAGTAAAATATCAAAGACCCTTGCCCCGTTGCTGCGCCACCCCCTATAGAAAGGATTCTTGTGTCAAAATCTGCTGTCCCTGCCACAAGTGTTCTAAAGTCAATGTATCGAGAGCCCTTGTCGCGATCAGCGCCAAGGAGTAGTCGCCTACCCGAAAACTCAAACAAGTTCTTATCGTCTAAATCAGCCGCAGCGAAAGTGTTTGCATTCCAATGCGCTGTCGTCTGCATAGACCCCATTACATTGCCACCTTTAACAAAAAGGTGTGTCGCGCCCTTAGTTAAAGAATCTAAATTCCCGTTTGCTATACAATTTGAAACATAGCTAAACCTTCCGTCTCCTGAGTCTACAGCATCAATAAGCGATCCTATATTTAATCCAATAATATTGGATATTATGTTATTGCTGCTTGGAATCCTTATGGCGGTTCTGCTTGGTGTCCTGCTAGTATTACACTGTATTGTTGTATTACTTATAACAGAACGCTCCGCTATAATATCAAGTGCGACGTATTCACTTTTAGTAGTAGTGGTTGCTTCCTCTCTTTCAAGAATGAAGCAATTACTGATGAACACTGCGGTTATCATTTCCGACACGCCGTATCCTGTGATTCTAACCCCCCTAGTGTATGCGGCAATATGCGAACCCTCTATAACATGATTATTGGAAGGGCTGATTAAATCATGGAACTCTATACCAACATCGACAGACACTATAGTTAGCCCGGAAAAAATTCCTCCTTCTGACTGACCGGATACATCAATACCGGTTCCTAGTAAGAAAATCTGGCTATCTGAAATGCGCAAGCCTGTAACTGTTGATACTCTAATTCCAATAGAGCTGGTTCTACTAGGAAATTTTGCGTTGAGTTCTGACCCGCATACATAGACATTATCAAGCAAGACCTCGTCAACATCATCAAGATCAATAGCGCATCCCCACTCAGCCGAATCTCCCACACTGCTATCATATGCCGCCGAAGTGGTTATTGAAACATCTCTTAACACTAAAGCGGGATCATGTGGCGCATAGCTTTGCTTGCCTTTGAAGTAAATGCCGGTGTGACTATCTCCATCAGTTAATAGTGAAACACTCTCTACTATCGTGCTGATATAAATTGTATCGCTTAGCGAGAGGTTAAAATTTAGGCCGTTGCAGTTTTCAAACAAAAGCCGCGTCACTGATCGGCTATCACCGCGCACTGAGCAATATCGAGTTACTGTTTGCAAATTAGACGTAATGCGGAAAATGCCAGCAGGTATAAACATCTCTTGGCTAGCAGTATTGATCTGTGCGATCGCGCCGTTAAAAGGCGCTGTATCATCCGCAACGCCATCGCCAATAGCCCCGAACTGTTTCACATTGACCGTGGCACCAAACAACCCCTTAGCTTGCAATCCACTGCCCGACAAGTTGATAAACGACCCACCATCATCCGTACCAGTCCCCGCTGCTACGATCTCATAATCATTACCGCCGCCATCTCCTGGTGAGTAGTAGCCGAGAGTATAGCAGAACACCCCGAGCTGAATTTTGGTGCTGGTTTCCAAATAATCTTCTGGATCAAACTCACCGCTGGTCGGTGCACGAAGTGCTGTGAAGCGAATTCCCCGACGATCCAGCGCCTCGGCCACCGTCTGCGTGCCGATCACAAGGCCACCAGGATTTATTGACGAAGGGTTACCACTTTGATCGAACATCAATACTTCCGAAGCTCTATCAGTTTTATGGAGAACTTTCGTAAAATTTGTTAACTTATTTGCATTCATATTGATACCTTACGTTATAATAGATGAATAATAGCCACCTGTTTCAGTAAGCTCTGTAGCATCGTTATCGAAGTATTCTAATTTCTTTATCGGGCCAGTATTGAGGATGTTATTAGCACCTTGCGGTTCACCTAATGACCTATACCGTGAACCTTTTTGAGGATCGTTCACATCACCGAAAGATGATTCATACTGCCTCCTTGATAAAGTTGTCACAGCAGGGTCTTTGAACGTATAGTCAGTTGTAATCACTTCTTGACCAAACCTCTCAACTACTGTGATAGGGGTTCCAGCAGTAAGCTCATAAGGGAATGTTACACGGTTCTTCGAAACAGTGTAAGAGTCTGTAAAAGCCCCATCTACATAAACCTCTTGGATGGTGTTACTGATAGGTATATCTACAGAATCCCCATCTCTGGATACTCCCCTAGTAGTGTGTCTTGAAGACATCGTATAGTTATAATAGATATTAACATCTGCTATATCTCTTAAATCTCCATAGCCAAACATACCAAAGGATGTAAAGTAAGGTACATACTCACCAACCTCTAAAAGTGTCCCATAACCCTTAGCACCACTAACACCTTCGAAACCAAAGAACTGTTCGGGGTTGTATTCAGAGAAATCACCGAAACCTACACCGGCAGGTTTTACAAGTAGGTTCCTTTTGACACCATCTTGGT
>PAJP01000007.1 GCA_002706095.1 Methylophaga sp.
GTCGTATTTCACTCCGGTACGAAATATCTTGCTGGCCACAGCGATGTCACCGCTGGTGTACTCGCAACGCGAGTCGTAGACGAACGCTGGGAGGACGTCAGACTTGCACGCACGTTGATGGGCGGCGTCATCGGTCCGTTCGAGTCGTGGTTACTCTTTCGAGGTAATGCGGATACGTATGCTCTACACTTCGAAGCACTAGAAGAAGGACTCGACTTTGAAGGTCTCTCCGTTTTATTAGGAAACATCGGTTACGGACTGCGAGACAACGCAGATGAACTCAAATATGGGTCATTCTATCAACTCTCTGAGGGTAGAATCAGATTGATTGGGTGAGAGTGCCCCATCAACCAAAAATCCGTGTACCCAATATTTATTAAATATTAAAATTTAGCGTTGAAATAATATTGGTTCATTTGGACTCCCATCAGTTAGGTCTATGCTACTCACGTGGGAAATTGCTAGACAAGTGAGGTAGATTTCCATATAGCCGTGTTTTTAGCTAAGTAAACCACTTTAGTAAGCATTTGGCTTTGATCTTGTTGTTCGAGTCAATCAACTAAAAATTGGTATACTCGAAATTATTAGAGCAAATGAAATGAGATATGTCACATTCCCCAATATTTAATCAAACGCTGATGCATAATCCAAAATGCGTAAACAGCTTGACCATTATAAAATCTTTAGTTAGTGTAAATATGAAAATCATCACGGCTTCAGTTAGGTGAACTCTAAAATCATTAATTGAACCTCATAAAACTCATCTGATATATCTTTTATATCAGATTCCTTCTCGTTCCGATCAGGCGAGAATGGAATATTTCTCTGTTGATAAATTCCTTTCACAAAATGAACTATTAAGTCAATGCCTACCTATAACCGTGTACTTATTCAATCAAGTTTGAGAGGTATATTATGAACCCTAACAAAACAATTGCTACTCTGATTGGCGTTTCTGTATTATTTTCTGCCGCAGTAATGGCCGAAATTCATCAAGTAAAAGCTGTTGGGCTAGCCTATAAACCACTGGTAGTAAAAGTTGAGTCCGGAGATCAAATATCATGGACAAATATGTCTACTCACAATGTGAATACAAAATTTACGAGCAGTAACGGTACAATTGAATATATCCCGAAAGGAGCAAAAGGTTTTACTTCACAAATGGGAGTTAACTTTACTAGTGATCCATTAACAGAAGAAGGCGTTTATTTATACAAATGCGATCCACACTGGGGCACAGGTATGGGAGGAGTAATAATTGTTGGTGAACCAACTAATTTACAAATGATTATTGACTCAGACCCTGTACGATCCCCACAAAAATTATAGCGTTTCAAACAAGTAAGCACTTGATAAATGAAGTGCCCTGACAGACTTCATAAATTCTCTTATCTTCAATTTCGCATATTTATCAGCAATGACTCTAAAACCAATAAAAGGTAATGATAAAACCGAATCCGTTTTCAAACTATTCGCTTGATATTGACGATGATGCTGTGTTTGCCGGGCAGCTAATCCAATCACCATCAGTATCCAGTGGGTAATCGTTGTCAGCAGGATTAACACAGATAATCTCTCTTTATGTGTCGTTTTATTGTATTCAAATCCCTGTCCAAATCGGTGGCTTTTCATATCTCTAAAACCTTCTTCTATTTGCATGCGATAACGATATATTTTGGTGATTTTAGTCGCCAAGAATGCACTATGACTTAAAGAGGTCGCTAACAGCCAAGGATCATTGGCTGATTTTCTGTGAACCCGATGTTGTTTCGATTGACGCTCACAACCGGCATGGTTCAACACTTTTCTTCCTGTTGATTTTTGCTTAACAATAACCAAGTTACATGGCAACGGGTTTCGTCTTGCAATCGCCCCCTTCAGAAGTTTTGGCCGCTGTGTTGCTTGCTTATATAACTGAGTAATACATTGCCAATGTTCATTATCCACACTATAAAAATTTGGCAGTCGAGCACGACCAACAAAGTCCCAGCCCATTGCTAAAACGGCTCGAAACCAGGGTGTTTTAAATCCTGCGTCCGTCACAATAATCGGTTGGCATTGCTGACCAAGTACCTCAGCGAGACGACTCAGAAATTGACGGTGTGTTTTAGGTTTTTCTTTGGTACTTAGATCGTGTACTTCCTCATAAAGACATAAACCCCGACGGTGTGATACCAAGGTTGCCCGAAGCAGAAAGTGACCTTTATGCTCATCTAAATCAGACCAGTCAACCAACAGGATTGGGCGTTTGGCCTTGCCGACAGTGAACTTGGCTAACTGTTGATACAGTGTCAGGGTTTGTGCATGTAAGTGACGGTTTGAAAGTAATCTATCTGCTCGCTTTATGCGATGTTTTTCTTTTGCTGGAGAAGCAATGCCTCTTCCCAATGCTGTGACGGTAGCTGAGGCACCGTTCAATAAACTGTCAATGGCATCGGTTAATGCACACCTTCGGCGTGAATGCATATCAGGCGTGACAAGTGACATGGTTTTCTTCAATATAGGATGAACATTCATGGTGTTTTCGGCTGATTGTATTTGTTTGGCGATAGATCTGATCACCAAATGCCATGAATGTTCCCTAACNTATCAACTAGACCATTGATTNNTAGNNATTATTTGTGGGGATAGCTCAGACTCTGACCCTATTGATTTATGACCCTATTGATTTACTCATTGTTTTTATTATGCCTTTTGTGGGGATTGGTCAGTGGCTGACCCCTTGATTGTTGATACCAAGAAAGCATTTTCATCTAATTCCGAAAATTTACTCATCACTATCCTGAGTTATAACGCCGCCAGTAGGGGTGACAAAACCAGAGCGAAGCGGCGGTTTTGGCATCCCTCTGGCTGGCTTTGTTATACGTTTTTGAATAATTCTGATTGTTCATAGCTTAGGTCATGGTTTAAAACTTTATATAAACGTTCAAGCGCCTTGTATGTTTTTAAGTACTCTTCGTCACTTGGGATTAATGGCGAGTTTTCAAATTTCTTTGCCACTTCAGATGGAAGAAGGAAGCCTTCACTGCCGTCATCATCTTGAGCTAGCTCGACCTCTACTTCGGTGAAGAAGTCTTTACTATGAGCAACTTCATTTCGTAATTTTATTAGTGCAGACAAAAGTTGGTAGTCAGCGGACGTGTTATCAGTGACATATTTTCCACTTGATACAAGAAAGCCAATTGAGTCTAACTTACCCCTGAGACTCATAGCTAAGAATGCTTGAGCATGACGCTTGTAGTCTTCACGTGGGAACGTGTTATGCGACCAACTTACAATACTGTCATTTAATGCACTTTCTAAGGTTGCCGCCGCTGTAAGGATAAACGAATACTTTACTGGATTTCTTTTTATATCTTCATCTTCCATGTGATCCAGGAGGTAGTTTGCAGCAAGCAATAAACCTTGAGCGGAATTAAATATGAATGACATCTTTTCAGACATAATCACTCCATGACCGTATAAGAGTGTGTTTTATGAAGCCGTTGGCTTCATAATTCGGATTTAAGATTCTCAACCACCTGTTTTTTAATGAAATGTCGATTAATTTTTTTGATAAATAGAGCCAAAATGTTGAACTAGGTTGGAAAATTAGAGCCAAGACTTTGTTATCTTTGGAATGAATTTGTTTCACGGAAGAGGCAATTAGCATGGCAAAATCTCCATTTTTGAGTTCAATCGAATTTTTCAATGACTAACGTTAGTCATTGAAAAATTCAAAGATAATCCGTATTGAATCGAATATTTCATAGTTTTTAATGGCAAGCAACATCCAAAACATTTAAGTGACCGACTCATAGAACAACTTTTCACACATTTAGCAGTGAATCGGCATGTATCTGGATCAACCCGAGCAATCTAATCAGTAACTCAAGTTCGCTGCCTTTTTTCTGATTAGCTGTGATACTCAAGAGCTACTTGTTAGAGATTTCATTTGTTTTTCATATTTCAAACGTAGCTTTTTACTACTCATTAGGAACCTAAGATCATGGTACGGAGAACCCTCAGCTACTGAACAATAGATGTCAAACTCAACATCACCGGACAAAGCTTCAAAGGTTGAATAGTTAGAACTTTCGTTTTGTACCTGAAATTTTGACTTTACTAGAGAAGACAGGGTGTCAACTTCATTTTTACAAGATTCGAGACTGGAGTAAGCCCTCTGAAAACTCACATGACTTATCAGACCTGAATCCCTGGAAATTTGAACCTTAAAATCATTTACAGCTTTTATAGATGAGTTTTCAGGTAAAGGGACACTGAACATAATTACAGGTAAAGTTCCCCTATGTTCACCCGCAAACAGTGGTTTTATAGGAAACGGCTTACCAACTTCAATATCAAATAAATCTATGCTTTCAGAGGCTGGATACTCTATCTTTTCTTCGCACCCAATCAATATGAATAAAAATAAGAATGATGATAGGTATTTCATCTTCATGTTTAATCGCTACCAACTAAATTTGTGAAGTCACTGGCTCTTAATTTGGATTTAAACTTTTCAACCATTTTTAAGTTAAATCGAATCCTTCATGCTGACGAGGCGCTATAGTCGTTAAGCTCTCCAATCTCGACAGTATTGAACTGAATATTTCACAATTTTTGATACTAAGCAATAAAACGGAATAAATTTACCCTAGCCACAACCATTCACACCTTTATATTTGAAGCATTTCCAGCCTCACGCTACTATCTGATTTTCTCCAAGAAAAATACTCATGAAACGAAGCAAAGAAGACGCAGCGAAAACCCGACAGAAAGTGATTGATGCGGCGTTAAAGTTATTTGGTCAGCGTGGTTATAGTGGCACGACATTACGGCTGATTGCTGATGAAGCGGGTTGTTCGCGTGGACCGATTTACTGGCACTTTGCTAATAAAGAAGAGTTATTTGAAGAGATTCTGGCCTATTCTCAGGCACCATTAGAAAAACTGATTGCTCAATGTGATGATAGTCAGGCGCCCATTGAAGCAGCGAGTAACTTTGCCCGCCAATGGCTGAATTTATTATTTGAGGATACGTATTACCGCCAGTCTTTTGAGATTTTGTTGAATAAAACCGAATACACGGAATCGGTATCGCCATCACTGGAGCGTGAACGCGCCTTAACGGTGTCACTCATCACCACCTTTGCTGGTTTTGTTGAACGCTATCGCCAGCAATCAGATAGCAAAGCCAGTACGGATAGTCAGGTGGTGGCCATGTCCATGTATAGCTATCTGATGGGCGTAACACAAAGTTGGATGGTGAATCCCAAGCTTAATCAGCTTGAGGACAATATCGAGTTTTATGTGACTGAGTTTGTACGTTTATTACAAAGCCCTCAGTAAACACCAAGGGCTTTTTTTATTAAAAGGCAGTGAGAAAACTTAAGGCATCGACACCGACTGCTCTGCCCTCTTTTAGTGATGTTGTTACTTCATCATCACCGTATTCTTCAGCATAAATTCTAGCGACACGATGCTTGTGATAAGAGCGAGCTTGCTCCCAGAAAGTCAGTGTTTGTGGTGCGACTTTTTCACCCATTTCTTTGTGTAAAGCCGGTAGCTCATACCAGTTCAATATCGGTTTCTGATGATGGGCGTTGTGATAGCAAAAGTTCAGCACCAGCATATTCATCCACGGATAACGATGTGACAATAAGTTGCTGTAGGTATTGGCCTGCTCGTACTCAAAATCACGACGATGAGGGAACACGGCATCTGGATCATCCAGATTAAAAATGACCTCGTAGTTATGCTGGTAACAGTCCATAAAACGTAACACTGTGAACAACACGAGCTGAGCGACGCAGTACAACACAAACGCTTTGACACTAATCAATAACACCGCCAGCAATAAGGCGCCTCTAATTAACACCACAGTCAACACCCGAGCACGTTGATCACGTTTTGATTCAATCGCCCACGGTGCAAACACCAGCATGGTGTGCATCATAACTTCAATGGCTGGAATGTATGCCCATTCAGCTGCTTTAACGACCTTTTCCATGACGGGGTGTCGTTTTAAAAAGCTGCGGTAATCCCACACCACTGGGTCACAGTTATCGACATGGTGACGCATATGTTTGTATCGAATATCTTCAAAACGGCCGTAACAACTACCCGTTATCCAGTTAAGCACTTTGCCGAGTTTAGCGTTGTCCTTATTGTCTTTAAATAAGGCGTTATGACCACATTCGTGTAATAAATAAGCCGCGATAATCATGCCGTGAGCACAGGCCAGCATACCCAGAATATTGATTATCCAGTTATTGGCAAACATAGCTGCCCAGCCACCAAAATAGGTGACAGTGATATAAGCCAATACGCCGATACTGTATTTCACCCCGGCAGGATCACGAAGTTGAAATGCGTTAGCCATGTGACACCTCAGCTAATGTATTCGCTTGTTTCCATTGTTCAAAATGCTGCTGTTCGGTATGACCTATCCAGCTATTGATTTCCCAGAGGTCTGCAATGGGGGCATTGGTAAATGGCAGATGGTGCAAATAACCATCCGGACCAAACTCGGGAGTCATGGTGGTTTCTGTATAACCACGATCTCGTTGAGCAGTCCAAATGGCTTCCCAGCAACGTTGATGACTTTCCAAAGCCGCTTGATATTCGGGTGCTGCAGGATGTGGTACTTGTGGCCCCTGGTCATACCCTACCCGACTGTGAATATGATGAGCATGTTGAGCGGCTAGTTCGATGGCATCCCATTCGCTATCCATCAAGCGTTCACTGACCACCACCCAATGACTAAAATCACAGGTAATCTTGATATCTGGCAGGTGTTCTAATATCGCCATGGTATTCCATGGGCAATAAAAGCTGCGGCCTCGGTGTGTTTCAAACGAACATAACACACCATGTTTATCTGCAATATCCATGGCGGCTTTGAAGAAGTCGATACTGGTTTGAATCGGCCAGGCATCACAGCCACCCATCACATTCACAAATTGGGGTTTGAGCGATTTACCTAAAATAATTTGTGATTCCAGATCCGATAAATGCTCTTCAACACTAGCTCGCCGTCTTGGCACATACGAACCTGCTGTGCATATTTCCTGAATCCATTCGATATTGTGCGTATTCAGAGCCGCTTCCAAAGCAGGTAAATGACTTGGATCATCATGTTTGGCAGGCGCTTCCAGACCTGAAAACCCAGCTTCTTTTGCCATGCTAACGGCTTCTTCAATAGTACCGGTATGACCCCAGACTGTTTTGAAATTCTTCAGCTTCATTGTCATCTGTACGGTCTCTTCATTAATAAATAATATGAATGCAGCAAACAACATGCCAAAGTGTATGTATAAATATCAATAGTCATCAAAGCCTTATAATGACTTACATAGCAGCGAATGCCTTGTGTCTGATAATTTAAAAGTGGCGATGAAGAAGGTCTTTATTGCACTGGGTTTGTGCTGGCGATGTTAACTTTTGGGGCGATATCAAAAAGCAAAGAGAAGTTGAAGTGACAATAAAACTTTACCTTTCTAAACCCGCATTAACCTATGTCAGCAATAGAATTGATGAAACACTTTGCTATGACTATGGAAACACGCTTAATGACGAAGTATTTGATTATTACTTTTGATTTTTCAAATGCCCCAAACGTTGAAAAATCTTTGCCAGCATCGGCCAGAAAAATTCAGTATCAAGGTAAAACCTATTTTATTATTAATAAAAACGAGTATTTACGGCTCACAGGCAATCATATTGCCCGTTATTTGGTATCAAACCCGGTGCCAGAAAATAACTTTTAAAAGGAGTTTTTATGCATAAACAATGTATATCAGGCGTTTTTATCACACTGCTTTTTGCCATGGTGGCCCCATCTTATGCTGTTGATAACAGCATGGTGCCTAAAGAATTGGAAGACGCAATGAAGTCCTGCCGTGATTCTGCCCAGGGTAGTGTTGAATCATTCGATAGCTGTATGGAACAAAAGGGATTTGATGAAAAGCCACAGTCATCTGTACCTGCACCATCTAAAGAAGTTGATGAACAGCTGAAATCAGCCGTAAAAGACTGCCATGAAACTAGCAGTGGTAACCTCCCCGCTTTTGAAAATTGCATGGAACAAAAAGGCTTTAACAAACCAAGAATAGAAGCGCCAGACTAAACTCAGACTTTCCAGCACGACATGGATGTCGATTTTTGCCACTTTGCGATATTGGTCTATTCAGATCTCACTAGTATTGATAGCAGAAAAACAATACGACGAGGTCACTATGAATCACGCATTAGAAACATCCTATAAACCCGAAACCACACCTGGCGTTAAAGCCATTCATCCACTTGATCCACTCACGATAGAAGAAATTGCTATCGCTTCTGATTTACTCAGAAAAGAAAAAGGCTTGGGTGCTGAGTGTCGTTTTCCTTATGTGCAGCTTGAAGAACCGGCAAAAGCGGAAGTATTAGCTTTTGAAAAAGGTCAGCCATTTTCACGCCAAGCCTTTGCGGTAGTACTGGATAAAGCCACAGGTGATATTCATGAAGCGATGATTGATCTTAATACCAACACTATTACACGTTGGGAACAGATTGATCCTGAAGTGACCGGACAACCGGCCATCATGATGGAAGAGTTCTTCACCTGTGTCGATATCGTTCAGGCCGATCCTGGTTTTATTGAAGCGGTGAAACGTCGTGGCTTAACCGATAAAGATATTGAGACCATTCAAATTGACCCATGGTCATTTGGTTATTTTGGTGATGAAGAAAAATACCGTGGTCGACGCTTAATGCGAGGTGTGGCCTTCGTTCGTGATGAAATTGTCGATAATGGCTATGCAAGACCTATTGATGGTCTGGTGGCGATTATCGATTTAAATGAAGGCAAGGTCATCGAGTTGTTAGATGATGGTCAGAATATTCCCGTCCCCAAAACCAAACATAATTACGACACCCCATCACTGGCTAAACCACGTGAAGATTTAAAACCGTTACAGATTACACAGCCTGAAGGCGTTAGCTTCACCGTTGATGGCTGGAAAGTGAACTGGCAAAAATGGCAGTTCCGTTTGGGTTATAACCCACGCGAAGGTTTAGTCCTTAACCAATTAAGTTATCAGGATGGTAATCGTCTGCGCCCGATTATTTATCGTGCCAGTATCAATGATATGGCTGTGCCCTACTCTGACACGAACCTGAACCACTATTGGAAATGTGCATTTGATGGTGGTGAATATGGTCTGGGCCGCCTGGCTAATCAGCTAGAACTGGGTTGTGACTGCCTGGGTGCGATTCGTTATTTTGATATTCCAACCGTCGATGATAATGGCGTGCCATTCTTGATGAAAAATGCCGTCTGTATGCATGAGGAAGATTACGGCACCTTATGGAAACATTACGAGTTCCGCAGTGAAACCTATGAAATGCGTCGCTCACGTCGTTTGGTTATCAGCTTCTTCTGTACAGTGGGTAACTATGATTATGGTTTCTATTGGTACCTCTATCAGGATGGCACCATTCAACAAGAAACCAAACTGACCGGTATTATTCAAACAGGTGCGTTGGTTCCTGGTGAAAAACCCAAGTTTGGTGGCATGGTGACACCCGAAATCTATGGCCCAACCCATCAGCATTTCTTCAGTGCTCGTCTGCATATGATGCTTGATGGTGAAAATAATTCGGTGGTCGAAACCAACTTCACGCCACGCGAAATGGATGAAGATGAAAACCCATGGGGCAATTTGTTTAATACAGAAGCTACCGTGTTAAAAACAGAACTGGAAGCGGCTCGTGAAGCCAATGGTCAAACCGGCCGGTTCTGGAAAATTATCAACCCCAACAGCATCAACGCCGTGGGTAATCCGACCGGCTATAAACTCGTTGCTGAGCATAACCCGGTGATGCTGGCTCACAATAATAGTTATGTTGCCAAGCGTGCTGGCTTTGCTAAAAAGCATTTATGGGTAACGCCTTATGATCCGGCCGAGATGAATGCGTCCGGCTTTTATCCTAATCAAAATAAAGGTGAAGGTTTACCGTATTACGTGCAAAAAGACCGTCCGATTGAAAATACGGATATCGTGGTCTGGCATACCTTTGGTCACACACATGTATGTAAACCAGAGGACTTCCCCATCATGCCAGTGGAGTATGTTGGCTTTACCTTGAAACCCAATAACTTCTTTATGGGTAATGCGGCAATGGATGTGCCTGCTGAAGGGAATAACCATAGCGTTGATACCGTGACCGGTTCGGTAAAATCTGGCTCAAGCTGCTGTTCTGAATAGTCAGATGTGGTTAGTTTCAGTGGATTTATTGTGCAGCGTGATAGTCATTATCACGCTGCAACAATGGGCTGTTAAGAAAAACTTACTGGCGAAACCGGGCATATTTCTCACTGGTAACCTGGTATTTTTGCTTGGCATGCTGCCGTGGTTTGATGACTTGGCTCGTTATTCGATTAGCTTGCACAGTTTACAAAGCGTCATGGTGCATCATTTTGCCCCATTATTATGGATTGGCGCTTTACGTCATAAAGAGTCATCCATTACCAGAGCACATAACACCTTATCGCATTGGCCTACTACGTTATTGATGAGCATTTTTGCAGTATTGACCTGGGTATGGATGTTACCGTCATTCCATCCACTGTTAATGCAGAGTGCCATTATCTATAGCGGTATGAAATGGTTAATGGCATTAAGTGGGCTGGCCTTATGTTTATCCATGCTCAGTCACCATCAAAAATCATCTTATTGGCAGAAATTAAATAATGTCACAGTGGTGATGCCCTTATTACTATGGGGGCTGTTGATGTTTATCTTTCCTACGATGTATGCGGATACACATACCAGTCATCATCAGCATCATATGATGATGAGTCATCTACCCGCCTGGCTGCAGCTATCATCCATTCAGGATCAATTTATCGGTGGTCTGCTCTTTATTTTGTCGGGTTTCTTTTACTGGAAATCAAACTCGATCAGCGTAGCGTTTACGCGTCATGCTCGGCGATTCTCCAAATAAACGACGATATTCCTGAGAAAAATAGCCCATATGGAAAAAGCCATAATTAGCTGCCACATCAGTGACTGAAAGACCACTTGTTATTAGTTCACGTTTGGCTGCATTGAGCTTTACGGCTCGCAGATATTGCATCGGTGAAGTGCCTGTCGCTTTATGGAAACTATAATTCAAGGTGCGGTGTGGGATAGACAAGGCCTTGCATATATCCACAATACTGGCACAACTTCCTTCACTGGAGGCCACATACTCATGACAACGCTGCACAATATAGTTGTGTTGATTGCCAAGACGTTTCAACGAGTTGTTATGCGTTTCTTCGCTTTCGTAAATAGTCAAAGCAAACTGGATTATTTTATCCTCTATCGCTTTGAGTAACTGTTTAGCATAGGTCGCAGTCTGATTCACAGTTCTCAGATTATCTACGAGCAATGCCAGATCATGGCGTAAGGTGTTGAGCATGTCAGCGTCCATTTTGACACCGTAACTTTTTTTAAACCCAATCAGTCGAGTATAAGTATCGTGACTCAACAGTTCGGCTAATGGCTGATGGTCAATGGAAACAATGCTGTAGTCGAGTTGAGCTGGCCCCACAAAGGAAAAGTCGCTTTCATACGGTAATAAGGTAATACCCGATGACAAAATCTGACGTGCTTGTTCTGAGGCATCACTCGCTTCAACATGATGTGGAATCATCAAACTGATTTTACCCTTCGGCGTATGCGTATCCTGAACCACACTCTGCTTCATGCGTTCTCTAAACACACGAACCGAATCCAGCTGAATATCTTCAAGAAAGCCTTCAAACCTCCCTGTACTTATTTGATCGTATTCCTGTGGCCAATTTTGCAGGGAGTGAGCATGTTGATTCACATCATCAAACGTAGCGGACTGACTGAACATGATGTAGATCCCCAGAATGGCTAAGAATAAGAGATTAAGCAAAAAATGAACCGCTGTTTACTGAGGCAAAGTGCAATGGCTACTCTGGCATTATTAATTCAATAAAATCAATAACTTTAATTTACAAGCAAAGAGATTTATCAATATAGATGAGAGCGCTTATCTTAATAAGCCTGCCCTTATTTGGAGCATTTCCCGCTAAGTTGATAAAAATGGGGCATCCTCAAAAGAGGATGCCCCACTGTTAAGCATGTTTATTTTTTATTTTGAGTAGCGATGCAGTTGATTGAAGTATTCATCCAGTAAGTCATCAATGGCACTGACTACCTGAATACTGGCATGCTCCATCGCCGACAACATATTGAGTGTTTCTGCTTTATCACCATTCGCTGCCGCTTGAATCGCCGCTTTACCAGAAACATGAACCTGTTCATGCGGTTTTTCGATAGATTTATAGTTACTAAGTGATACGTACTCACTGGCACCCG
The DNA here is from genome assembly GCA_002706095.1 of Methylophaga sp. Taxonomy (GTDB): domain Bacteria; phylum Pseudomonadota; class Gammaproteobacteria; order Nitrosococcales; family Methylophagaceae; genus Methylophaga; species Methylophaga marina. Next base: position 12,359 of record PAJP01000007.1, read on the forward strand.
CTCCGCGATAGTACCATTCGCCCAGTCGACATTGAGTGTGATCGTTTACGGAAAATTGATAATTCTCAGTATCGATAGCGGCATAAATCTGATTTTTCCAGACAGCGTGATCTAACTTCACCGTATTGAGAAATGAGGCCGTTGATGCCATCAGAATAATCTTTTGCATTTGATTTGAACGCTGTAGCACTTCACTCACTACAGCCCCAATTTGTTCTGATGAGGTCGATACTTCACGCGCACCTTCTTGATTGTCCTGCACCATGCCTTTGATATTACTGGTCTGATTTAGAACCTGACTGACTAATGATTCAATCTTGTCACTGGCATCATGGGCTTTTGAGGCAAGATTTCTGACTTCATCGGCAACAACAGCAAAACCTCGACCGGCATCACCGGCCCTGGCGGCCTCGATCGCAGCATTTAACGCGAGTAAGTTAGTTTGCTCTGAGATTTCTTGAATGGTGGCAACCAATACATTGATATCGTTAGCTGTTTTATCTAGCACCCCAACAACTGTAATACTCTCATTTGCATGAGCATTAATGGTTTCAGCTCGTTGATTTAATTTCTCAACGGCTTGTGTGGTCTGAGCAAAAATCTCTTTTAACTGATCCAGCGTTTCTCTCTCTTCCCTAAGACTTGTTGCACTCTGTAATAATCCATCACGGACAGTTTGAAGCATCTTGCCGCCTTCTAACTGAACACCTATCAGTCCTTCACCCTGACTGAGCTGTCTTTTTAAACTCGCTATTTCACTCTCTTTTTGAGCTAGCTGGGATATCAGCTCATTTTGTTGCGTTTGATGTTGTTTTTCTCTCTCTTTCAGTTCTCGCTCTAATGCTGCTATTTGTTGTTTTAGTTTTTTTGAAAACACAGTTAATTCATCCTTAAAGGTTCACTAAGTAACGCTCACAAAACACTGCTAAGTTTTATGAGTTATAACCACAGACAGTTCGGGGAGTAAACGGGCAAAAAAATAAACGGGGCTCGACTCATGCGCTCATCTTCAACCAAACTGAAAAGTTAGGTGACTAAGATTGGCTCATCAATCAGTTTATCAATATTGAAATAAAGACAATCGGGGCTATTGTCTCGTGTATAGATACCATCCAGTACTTTTGCTATCTGACTTAACTGAGCCAGGGCGCCCGCATTACTAGCCTGAAACTCACTCGCGTCATAGCTAATCACATCGTTTATTTCGTCTATCAACAATGCAAATCTGGGCGTTTTTCCATCTTCAGTCACGAATAACAAGACTTGTCTCATAGCAGCTTGTAAATGCTCAACAGCACGAGCAAATAATGTACTCATGCGCTGGATGGTGGCACCACGTTCGCGGCGCAATAATTCCATTGCATCCTGACTGTTGCCACTATTGCTCAGTGTAAGCAAACGTTCTGCCATTTCATAGAGTGTCTGCTGAGTCACATCAAACAAAGACAATAACTCCATCAAAGTGTCATCTCTGGTTTGAAACTGTTTTCGCCATTGACTAAATTGGCTTTTTTTCAAGTCTGTAGAGTATGTGAATTCACTGCTATTTTTGACGGCCATTTCCAGCGCATTGACCCACTCATTGAGCTCCTGCTCATGCAGCTTCAATTCGGCGATGATTTTGGCCTTACTATCGATACCAGAGTTAACACCCACCCGGTGGGCAAAATCCAATACCGGCACCACAATACCCTGATATTTAATCACCCCTTTCAGACCACGTTCTTCCACCGGGACCTTTTGAACGGAGTCGACATCCTGCCCCAGCATCAGCACATAATCGACATTGAGACCAAACATCATGTCTTCGATAAAGAAGGTGAAAACCTGAGTCTTCTCTGATGCCTTACCGGCATTAGCCGCCTGAGCAGAATGCAGTGTCATATGCTGTCTCCATCCAAAAACTAGTATGCTTATATGAAGCTATATCGGCTGCTGAATCGAAGACTAAAACAAATTTTAGTCTTATCAGTGCAGGTCAGCTCTTAAACGGGTTTCATCTATCTGTGCCCCAAGTCGCCCACACACAAATCGTAAATCCAGTTCGGCGTTTTCCAGACAACTGGTCGCTCCTGGTGAAGGAGTCATATTAAAGACGATACCTGTACCCGGGTTGATTTTCGCTTCGCCCAGCATCAATTGAGATGATTTTTTATCAATTAACTGAGGACGAACACCGCCAAAACCTTTGGCAAAGGTGACATCTTTTAATTGCAGAGAAGGTACGATTTTTCGTGCATCTTTCATAAACAACCAGCGGCGTAGCAGTGGTACTTCAAACAGGAAGTTTTTCAGAATGTAGTTACGAATGTCTTTGACCTTAAACAAATCCCAGAAGACTTTCATCACTCGTGAATCCAGCTTTAATACACGTAAGAACTCAAAAAAGGTTTTGCTGTTGTAGCGTTCCAGCATGGGTAATAACAACGCAGTGGGTCCAAAGCGAGTCTTACCCTCAATCAACACATCTGGATCCCCATGCACTGCGGCAAAAGGCAATTTGTCGTTTTGTACAGTGTAAACCTTGCCATTGAGTAAGGGCGGAGTGAAATAGAAACTACCGGCAACGGGTAAACAGGAGAATTCAAGACCATATCCCATTTGCTGGGCTAATAGCAGGCTGTGTCCACCAGCAGAAACGACGACTGTTTTGGCTTTGATAACCGCGTTCTGGGTAACAATTGAAAACACACCATCTTTTTCAATGATGTCTTCAACGTGACTGTTCAGAAATAGCTTGAGATCTTTATCTGTTCGCTTTTGTGCCTGTTCGACAAAGCTTTCAGCCAAACGCTGGTAATCCACTGCTGAATATTCATCTAACACAGCCAATGCCACACAAGGTTCTTCACGCATCTTGCCATCGACCATCACCACATTGGGTTCGATCTCAGCGATTTGCTCTTTTTCCAGCAGCTGCATTGAAGTGAAGACGGTGCGGAAACGTTCGAAACGCTCACGTAACATGGCACACTCTTTTTCACCCACGCCCAATACCATTTTGGGGTATTTAAAAATGATTTCATCACGTTCTGCCAGCTCATCAGCATAGTTGACAATCATCTGGGCCGCGGCTTTGACCTTTGCGGCTTTCTCAAGGGTGTAATTCGTTTCAATATCACCGCAGTGAAGCGTCTGACTATTATTTCTGCCGTTAGAGTTCACTTTGGCAACATGGTCGTATTTTTCAACCAGAGCGATATGTTGTATATCGGTGTATTCAGTGAGCAAATACATCAGTGCTGTACCGCATACGCCACCACCGATAATGGCTACATCATGGACTTGTTCTGTCATTTTTTATCCCAGCAAAAACTGCCGGCGATTTTAACAGAATCAGCGTTTCACCGCAGTCAAAAAATAGCGATGAAACGCGGCGATGAAACCTACTGACTAATCCTCATCTTTTTTCTTATTCATTTGCGAAAAAGACGGTATCGAAGACAATATTGACTGCAATCGATCCTGCTGTTGAGTATCAACATCTTCGTCGTCCTCGCCTTCTTCATTATCAGAAGCATTTTCAAGATCTTTGATTTCTTTAAACATCTGATCCAAGTCATCATCAGAAGGCAATGGTTCTTCAGTCAGATCCTGCCACATATCCGATACAGCAGATTTCGGATCAACCAGATTCACAGGTTCACCGATATCAAGTTCATCCTCACTGAAATACTGCTCTACATCGGAAGTCGCTTGCTCTGCCGCATCAACAAGGGGTGAATCTGCTTGCTCATCTGATGCTGGATACATGGCCGAAATTCGCGTTGAATTATCGTCAAGCTGACGTTCATCAATGATGTTAACGTCATAGTTCAAATCGTTCTCAGTCACAGAACTTGATGTTGTTTGCTCTATCTCTGGCTCGATATCAGTGAGTTCATCCTCAACAGTTTGTGCAACCTCATCCAGATCAAACTCTTCCTCAACAACAGACTCAGACAAGTCGGCATTATCAGATAAAGATAAATTTGGCTCAGAATCATCTTGTGAATCCTCGCTGACAGGCAGGGAGGCAGCATCATCTATTGAATCAGTCTCTTCAATGTCTACTGTCTCAGTCTCAGGCGTCTGTTCATAAGCCGGTTCTGAACTCGCCATATCAACTGTGCTTTCTGGTTCAGGTTTTACCTCTGTTTGTTGGCTACGTGCTTTCGCCTCTGCACGAAGTTGTGCCGTTCTGGCGCGTACTTTTTCACGCAGCTCATCGAGCTCTGAACGCATTTCTGCAATTTCTTCAGACGGTACTGAACTCTCTTCATCACTTGAAAGGCTTTCTTCAGCCACTTCAGGCTCAGCATCAACTTCTTCAGTTTCGTCGTCAGCCGTCATCAGTAAGCGTAAACGTTCTGCTTCTGTCTGGAATGCTGGCTCTGGCTCTGGCTCTGGCTCTGGCTCTGGCTCTGGCTCTGGCTCTGGCTCTGGCTCTGGCTCTGGCTCTGGCTCT
>PAJP01000008.1 GCA_002706095.1 Methylophaga sp.
TTTCTAATACTAGTAGCTTGGTTTGCGATAGACGAGTATTTTGATAAAAAAAAGTTAGAAAAAGCTCAAATAGAGTTACGTACAACTAAAATTAAAAACGACACTTTAGTTCAAATTAATGATAGGCAGTATACTAAACTAGTAGCAGACACATTAACAGAAAAACAACTCCGAAAAAAAATTGATAGTTTTGGAATTGTAGTAAAAAATCCCGTTCTTGCACAAGAAATAAAATACATACCAATAACTGTAGAAAAACCTGTAGAGAAGTTAGTAAAAACAGATACTACAATAACAGCTATTGATTACTACCCAAAGCAAGAAAACTATTTTGCAAAACACACGACAGTATTTAAAACAAAAGACCTTACTGCCACAGGAAAGTTTGAATTCCAAGAAACAAGTATAAAGCTTGTAGTAAGTGAAAATGAAGACGGAACTTACAGAGCAACTTCTGACCTACCTAAATACTTCAATGTAACATCAATAGATGTCCAATCACAACCACTAGTCCCAACACAAAAAGACAGGTTTGGATTTATAGTAGGAGGTTCTTTAGGGAAAGAAATGGGGGCAGGTACTGAGGTAGATTTTTTCAGGTTAAATGCAGGTATAAGATTTAATAAAGTTTACCTAATGTCAGGTGTAAGTTCAGACGGTCAATTAGATGTAGGTATAAATATTGAATTATAATGGATAAAAATAAGATAATAGTAGACTTTTTAGTTATACCTACAAATGAACCTAAGTACTTAGTAATATCGGATGCTAGCTATTGGGGGAGGATAACAGATACTACAACAATAGTTGAAATTATAACACCAGGATCTTCAAAACCTGTAGTACACTATTTTGCGCAAGGTAAACAAAACATATTTAATTCGATAAACTTAGAAGTTTCAGTCGATGAAGATGTAAAAGTAGATTTACCAGATGGTATTTATCAGATAACCCTAAAAGGATCACCAGACACTTACAAAAAAACAAGAAGTTATTTAAAAACAGATAAAATTAGATTAGACATTTATAAACTTTATCTTAATTTAAGTAACGATGTAAATAATTGGTCAGAAGAAGAATTAGATTATATTACAAGGATTGAAATGTTAATTACAAAGTCAGAGGTATTTACAATAGAAAATAAGTTTAAAGAAGCTAACATAACCTACAATCAAGCTAGAATGTTAGTAGATGAATACAACAAAAAATGGGAGTCCAAACAATAATAGAGAACTTAGTTTTTGAACGCGCTTACGAGAGGTTAGATAAATCTTATCAAAAATGGCAAATAAAAAGACGTTTTGATTTAGGAGATTACCCAAACAGCAATAGTGTAAGAAAAGACCTGTTGCTTACGAAAATATGTAAGTTTAACAACTGCAATCTAAAAGAACAAATAGAGAATTATGAGTAATTGCGGCGAAAAATTAAGTAACACAGCTACTGCAAAAAGTAAAGCACCTTCAGTAATATACGAAGGGAGTAGAAGTGAAAAAACAAAACTTATAGGAGATTGTGATATAACATTAGCGGATACCACACAGGACACTTATGAAATCTTAGATGATATATATTCTGAAATAGATAATTCTGAATTAGGTAACGATTATATAACCTACACAGATTTAAAAACAAACACTGTACTTTATAAACACGAAGAGGAGTTAGGAAACCTTAACGATAAAGTAACTACACTACAGAACCAAAATATTTGTGAATTAGATATAACAAATTGCGGTATAAATTTAACAGGCATCTCAGATCAATGTGAAAACCCAATTACTACATTAGGAGAGTTGTTAAAATATTTAGTAGAACAAAATCAAGTATAATAATGGCAACTTGCGAAACTAACATACCACAAACAGATAATACACCTTTACCTTGCGATGATTATGTAAATGATATTTGCGTAACTATCCAAGAGGGGTATCCATTTATAAATTCAAATGACAATGAGTCTTTAAAAGAAGTTTTAGAGAAAATCATAGAGAAAATGATCGCTATAAACGGAGGAGATACTAATCAATATGATATAGCTTTAAATGGGAACAATTTAGAACTATCGGTTGATAATACACTAGTCACTTCTCTTGACTTATCACAATTTTTAGACAACACTAATCTAGCTAGAATTACAAGTGCTGACTATACAGGAACAACACTTACTTTAACAAGAGGTGATGCTTCTACAATAACTGCTGAAATAATTACAGTAAACCCAACAGGTCTAGAAGCTATAGATGAGGGAAATGGAACAGGTTGGCGACTTATAGGTAAAAACCCTACTAACTATGGGAATACAGGAAGTAACTCTGTAGATTTTTCACATAGTATTAGCTCATCTACGACTAATGGAGCTACGGGAAATAACTCATTTGCAGCAGGGTATAATACTGAGGCTTCAGGTAACAACTCTACAGCAATGGGTTATCAGTCAATTGCATCAGGTTTTGTAGGGGCTACATTAGGATACGGAGGGAGAGCAACAGGAACAGCATCTTTTACTATAGGTTATGGTCATAATAACTCTGATAAAATTATTGCATCAGGACAAGGCTCTTTTGCAGGAGGCTCTGTTACTTTATCAGGTAGTAGAATAGAAGCATCAGGACAGGGCTCTTTTTCTTTTGGTGCACCTAATAATGGAAATTCATTAGCTTCTGGTGTTAGTTCTTTTGCTATGGGAAAGGGTGTAGAATCTCAAGGTGATTATTCTTTTGCTTTTGGTCAAGAAGTTTTAGCATCAGGTAATTCATCTTTTGCATTAGGATTTGGTAATAATTCCAGAGCTACGGGTGAACTTTCAATAGGCAGAAACGGTACAGACTATACATCAAACGATGATATTAATGATAGATTATTTAATATAGGTATAGGGGATACAAATCTCTCACGTAAAGATGCCTTTACTGTTTATAGAAGTGGGGCTGCAAAATTTCATCCAATAGCAAAATCTACTATAACTAATGCTAGCGCAGGAATGTTTATCTCTAACTCAGAGGAAAGCAATAGGTTAGAATTTTATGATGGAACTCAGTGGAACGTAATATCAATGACACCTGCTTAAACTATTTTTTAAATGGCTTGTAAAAAATGTAATAAGATAAAATGCTACTGTAACTCAACACCCCTTTTAGATATAAAATACAAAGGGGAGCAGTTGGAGTGCATATCTATTGAAGAGGGAGATAACATTAACACCGCTTTAATAAATATAAATGAGAGGTTCTGTAGTATAACACCGCCACCATCAAACTTAGATATTATAAACATAGGAGAAGGTGAAGAAATATATGCGGGGGTAAACAATCAAAACAAAAAACAGTTTAAAAGTGTAAAAGGAGAAGGGGATATAGTTGTAACATCTGACTCTGATGAAATTACTATATCTACAAGTATAGATATAAACAATACAGTAAGAGAAATAGATTTAGGGACTTTACCTGGAAGCTTGGTTGAATCAGAAGTGTTAGAGCAAGTAAGACAAACAATTGACGATCTAAATTTAATAGTGGGTAAAGATGAGAATATACTTTTCAAAGTACAAACTCAAAAAGATTTTTACGACACAGGGGACATAACAAATGTAAGCCAAAAATATATATGGAAAAAAGGTAAAGGAGATTGGAGTAGTTATACAGTTACAAATAATGATTTTACGATAGTAAAAGATACTCCTTTAGATAAACCAGTTACTAGAACTTCGGACATAATTAACGACGGAAAAGGGGAAGGAGAACCTTACATAACTGCTCAAGATATACCTGAATTTTCCTTAACACAACTATCACCATCAAATACATTTGATTTATTAAAAGAAGGTCAGACAGTAGTAACAGTAGACTTATCTAGTCTTGTAAATACTTTTGACCAACCTAAAATTATAGGTGGAGATTTTAATGAAAGTTCAGGAGAACTTTCCTTGGTTCGAGACGATTCTAGTACACTATTAGTAGATTTTTCATTGTTAGTTGAATCTATACCTTTAAGTACTTCTGAGATAACAAATAACGGTTCTAATGGAGTATCTCCTTATGCGGAGGTAGGAGATTTAGGAGAAGTTGCTATTTCTAATGATTATAATGATTTAAACAACAAACCTAATTTACCGTTAAGTACTTCGGATATAATCAATGATGGTCAAGACGGAATTTTCCCTTTTATAACTAGTGCTGAAATACCTAACAGAACCTCCTCATTTGTAAATGACGGATCTAATGGGTTAGATACTTATTTAGAAGACTCACAGGCTTCCCTACAAAAAATAACTAGTACTGGAAGTACAACCACTGAAATCATAGAGACAGCGGGGTACTCTAAGACAGGAAAAACAGATAAAGACCTGCCTACACTTGGAGGGAATGATATAGCTATAAGCGATGTATACATTAAGGTAGATTCACAAGACTCTTTAAAATCGCAGATCAATCTTTTTGACGGGAAAACTTTTGATTTCTTAGGAAAAAAAGTGCGATATGATGAAAATGCAACCCCTGACGGTGTAGATGTAATAGCTCATAGTACTTTAAGCGGGGGTTTTGTAATAGATCACGATTACCTATTAGATGCAAGACTATTTGGTCTTAAAGAGGGGCAAGATAATGGCTATGTTTTTGAAGCGATTTCTACAAAAATACAGTCTATAGGAGGAGATTGTGTAGTAGTTATACCTTCTGGTACTTACGACAGTACTAAACAGATTAGAGTTACTTCTAACAATGTAACCATCCAATTAAATGGGACAATTAATTATACAGGTACAGAAAAAGTACACTTCATAGAGGTAGGGACAAACGGAGGAACTCAATTAAGGAACTTTAAGCTTCTAGGAACAAACGGAGCAACTGTTAAAGGTTATGACGAATTACAAGGAGTTACATTTGTTCAAAATGATGATGGAGATTGCTGCCACGTGGATAATACTCTCGGTGTAGTAATCAAAGATGTAGCTTTTAATAATGGTTATGTTAGCGGTGTACAAGTTGCGAGGTCGGCAAGTATAATTATAGATAACTGCACAGCGACAGGCTCTCAAAATAATAACGGTATTTCAATTGCTTTCGGAATAGCTAACCCCACTGATGAACAATACCCACAATCACTTATATCAAATTGTAAGGCTTTTGATTGTATAGACTTTGGAATCGCTTCTTTTGCAAGTATTAACGTTTCGTTTGAAAACTGTTATGCAATTAATTGCGGCAATTACGATGAAAACCAAATAGATGCGGGTGGAGGTATATCAATGGAAGATAATGCTGGTGTCCCTAACTCAATTACGTTTAATAATGTATTTAAGAATTGTCACGCTATCGATTGTAAGAATCAAGGTTTCTTTATAACGGGTAATGGTGTAGAGTTAGATGATTTTTGTACTGCCAGTGGTACGCTTCGAGATACATCAGGGGGTGACCCTAACTTCTTCAATGGAAATGGTGTTTTCATAGCAAATGCTCAAAATGTTAAGATAAAAGGAACTTACACCAACAACGCCACAGATGGTGTTCAAATACTAGGTGATGTCAATGGATTATTTTACACAGGATTTGTTGACATAACATCTAAATCAAATGGTAGACATGGCTTATTTGGTCGAGGGATATCGCAACTAAAAATTAATGGAGGTGATTATGAAAACAACACTTCAGGCGGTATAAGGTTTCAAAATAATTCAGCTACTTATAATACAGGTAACGGTGAAATTATAGGTAACAATATATCTACCAGATTTAATGGTGATGAGGGCTCTTTCTTCACTGGTTTAAAATCTATTAAGATAGACAATCACTATGTTGAAGATGAAGGTGGTAATGGTGTGAGATTTGAAAATACAGAAACAGTTAGAGTTAACAGTATAAAAGCTTTCACTTCTGACATAGGGGCGTTTGGTAATGCTGTTAACATCCTCGCCAGTTGTACAAATGGGTATATAAAAGATACGGATGTTGGAAGTCTTAGTGTAGTCAATAATGCCACTAATAAAGAAGAAGTACTTAAAAAATCTGACTATAACTGGGATAGTACAGGTAAACTAAAAGTGAATGGTAATGAGGTTTACCATCCGGGAAATTTACCGCCTAGTATTACAGAGGCTGATATTACAGGAACTGAAAGACAGTATACTCAGCAGCAGCAATTTTCTATCCAACAGGTGGCTGATGCGTCCACTTTGGTCTGGAATTTAAGAGGAAAACAAGTAGCTTATTTACTTACTACGTCGGGGGTTGGTAATAATAGAACGTTTTTTAACACATCACTTGTTAATCCAATTAACGGTGGTTACTCAAAACTATATTACATACAAGATGCTATAGGAGGTAGAGATATAACTTTTGGTAATAACTTTGTGGTGTCGGGGGAAATTGACCTTAGAGCTGACAAAGTGACGATTATACACCTAAATATTAGTAGGGATGGTTCAAAGTATTACGTTCGTCTAGAACCTGTTGAGTCCTTTATAACGTATACGGATGAAAGGTTATCAAATCTAGTCAATGATTTAACTGAATCTGAGAAACAAGTAATTCTTGATAAGTTAGGAGTACCTTATCAAAATTCAGGTTGGACAAGTAATTTAAGTATAGATAATAGTGTTACACCAATAACAGTACCCGCTAATACTGATTTCCAACTTAAGATACAGAACCAAACAATAATTGAACCTCAAAAACCAGACGATGTGTATGCCTTCCTAGTAGGAAAACGCTTAAAAATATCTTCTATTTCAGGTTCTTTTGAAGTTGGGGAAACTGTTACAGGAGGAACAAGTGGTGCAACGGGGGATGTAATATATATAGGTGCTGATTTTATTGATTTACAGAACGTATCTAACGTATTAGATTTTACTACCTCAGAAACTATTACTGGGGGGACAAGTACAGCTACAGCAACGGTAGATTCAGATGAAGGGTCATTATTAACAGGACGTGAAGGAGACGATTTAGCTCTTCAATTATATATGACTATTGATACAGGGTCTACAAACTCTAAAATTGATACTTGGATTGATATAGGTGGTTCGGTCGGAGAACTATACAGAGAATCAAAAAACTACATAGACTCAGGTACAAACTATTTTAAAGTAATATTTGAAGGTTATACTTTAGATACATTCGAGAGTAATGGAGGTAAGATATATGTTAGGTCATCTAATACTTTCGATATAACTAGTGTTATAACAGTAACTACTAAAAGGAGTCACAAAGCAAGATAAATTAAAAATAAATGGCACAAATAGAAGATTGCGGTTGCACAGAAAACCAACCTTGTGGAGAATGTAAACATAAACATTCAACTATATGTATACTTCACGAAGGAGTGAGACTTACAACCATTGACACATATAAAGGGGAAAATTTAGAGAGTATCTTAGATAAAATAGATGCACTTTTTAAACAACTAAACGATGCAGTATTCGCAGGAAGCTCTTATTTAAATGTAGGCGGTGGTTCAGAAGTTTTCTCAAAAGTAAATGCTCAATCAAAAGCAGAGTTTAGAACTTTGGTTGGGGGTGTAGGTATTAGTTTAGTTCAAAATTTAGAGACAATAGGTATATCTATTAATGAAGCTTATATTAATAATCTGATATCCCAAGGCGAGAGTGCGGATATAAATACCACTATGACTAACTTAGTAAGTGGTAAAAGGATTGCAACCTATACTAATGAAGAAGGCAGTACTTACGATATTGATGAAACAATTACCACTTTTGTAGATAATGGCAATGGTAGCTTCACATATACAAATGAGCAAGGTACATCGGTAACATTCTCTGCAAACGGTTTAGAGACTATAACAGCACTTACAAATGTAAAGGCAGGAAATAGGATAGGTACGTATACAAATGAGAATGGTGTTTCAGTAGATATAGATGAGACTATAACAAACCTTGTAAATAACAATGATAATACTCTTACCTATACTAAAGAAGACGGCACTACCGCATCTTATTCTCCGTTAAGCAGTTCTACAGTACAAAAAGGAGTTATAGAAACGGCAACAAACTTAGAAGTGCAAGCAGGAACAGATAATGAAAGAGCTATAACACCTTCAGGACTCTCTTCAAGAACAGCTACAGAAACAAGAACAGGTATATTAGAAACAGCTACACAAGCAGAATCTGATGCTTTATCAGCAGTAGATAAAATAGTAACACCTGGGACTATACCAATAGCAAGTGAAACACAACAAGGATTGTCGGAAAGAGCTACACAAGCAGAAGTAGACGCAGGAACAGATACAACTAGGTACGTTACACCTGCTACACTTCAATCTAAGCTAGACGATGAAATAGGAGGCATCTCGGCAGGATTACAAACAACAACTGTAAATTTAAATACAAGTTCTTGGGGCGATAATCAGGAGCTTTTACTAAGCCACAACATAGGCTCTAACCCAATAACGGCTTTTATGACAGCTACAGTAGTTTCAGGAAGCCAAGAAGGATGGGTAGTTGGAGACAGAGTACAAATAACACCTAATGCGCATAATTACGAGAATGAAACAGATGGTGGAGTTACTATACAATTTACATCCACAACTCAATTTAGGCTTATAATAGGAGATGTAATAGTAGCTTTAAACAAAACTACAGGAAGAAGATTTTTCTTAGATAATACGGTTTGGTCTTTGCAAATAACATTTTTACATATTTAGATAAGTTTTTTGGTTTTTACTTATCTTTTTGAGGGGGGGTATTACACTCCCTCTTTTTTGATTTTAGCAATTTTTAATATTCAAAGTTAATAGTTAATTTTACCAAATTATGAGCACCTACGTAGATATAGTAAGCAGGATTTCAAATACCATAAAGTCTATAAACAAGGATGATAGAACTTCTAGGAGGTATATATTATCTGTATTTTTATCAAAATTGGAACTATTAATATCATCTAAATTGCACGATAGATCTTTATTTAGAGAAACGTCTTTGTATACAGAGATACCTTGTTTTGAAATGGAGTATAAAGACAAATATGAGTGCGATAATATTGAATTTACATCTTCAAATTATGTTATGAGGTCGGTTAAAAAATTACCCCCTTTAGTAAATAGTAGATTTGGAGAGTCTATAAAAGAAGTTACAAATATAGATGGTACAGTGGAGTACAGACCAATCACGCAGTCTAAATATAGGAGAAATTTAAAAAGAGAAGGTAAAGACCCAAACCAAAGGTATTTTATTATAGACGGGCACTTAGTTCTACCGCACACCACAACAGAAACAGTTAGGCTCTTACCACTTACTCTAGAAACCTATAAAATAGAATCGTGTGATAAGGATTACTGTAAATCATATTGGGATTACGAAGTACCAAACTCATCAAAACTTACTGATATTGCAGTACAACAAACCCTTCAAGAACTAGGTTTTCATAAACAAGTAGTAGAAGATGAAAAACCAAATTTAAATTCAAACGAAAAATAAGTGTTAGATAAATTAGAAACCATTACCTGTGAAGATGATTTCCAGTTTTACAGAAAAAATTCAAAACACAGAGTAGTAAAACACACACCAAGATCAGTATATCACGCAACAATAGTCAATTTATTTTGGAATAAGGTTGCAGATAAAATGATAGAAAAAACAGGAGGGGTATTTATAAGAGACTTCGGGTACTTCTTTATTTGTATAGACCCAAAAAGAGGTGCTAAACAACACGAGTTCCTCAAAAAAAAGTTCTTTAATCCCGCAACAAAGTCATATAGATTTTTTCCGATGTTCATTCCAAACAGAAGTATTTGGGAATTAAGATATTTTACAACTGACAGACTATATACAGATAGATTTAGATCTAAACTAGTAAAAAAGTTAAAAGCAGGTAAGATGTACAAGTGCTACTATAATGAGATAATTACCACACTTAATAAGTATAATGATAAAGTAGGATGACAAGAGCCCAACTAATAGAAGAAATAAAAGCAGGAGGTTTTGAGCAATATGAAGAAGCAGGGATTATTGATGATATATCTTTAAACAGATGGATTAAAAATGAGTTGAAACGCTTCGGAGCTAATGTAATGATTACCTCTGAGAAAACCTTACAAGTTATAAATGGTAAGGCGCAGCTACCTGAGAATTTTTGGAAACTTGATATGGCTATTAGAGTTGATTTAAATAAGATTAGCGGAGAAGGTGATAAAGAAGATTTCTTACAAAGTGCTTATTTTTACAAACAAAGGAATGAAGTAGATGTAGAATGGGATAACGCATCAGAATCCTTTGAGCATAAAAACTATAAATGTATTGAAGAAAAGATATACCTTAGAAGAGCAACACTTACTTGCGAATACACAAATCCTAGGTTTTTAACTTTAACAAAAGGTTTTAACAGAGAAACAGTCTCAAAAAAGTATCATAACTATAGTAAACAATACTCGGCATCAGCTAGCCACCAAATAAATATAGTTGGTGATTATATAAACACCAATTTTAAAGAAGGGTGGGTATATATTCAATATATTGGTCTTGAGTCTAATGAAGATGGGGATTTTATAATACCAAAAGGAAACCACAATAGAATTGAAGAATACCTTATAGCTTATTGTAGAAAGCGTATATTAGAAGATTTAATTATGGGGGACGACCCTAATAAAATAAATATGCTTAATTATTACAGACAAGAAGTTAGGGACTTATTTTCTTTAGCAATGACAGATGCAAAGTTCCACGGTGCTCAAGGTTGGAGAAGTGCAGTTAAAAGAAGTATAAAAAGAAATAGCAGAGCTTACGAAGCAATGTTACCAACAAAGTAATAATGGCAAAAAAACAAGAAGTTAATGTACCTCTTGCAGGTATGGCTAGAGGCAAGAATCCTATGAATCTTGAACCTCAAGAGTACATATTTGCTAAGAATGTAAACTTTCAAAATGAATCTGGGGACATAGAAGTTTTAAAAACAGAAGCTTCTAATCTATTATCCTCTAAATTTAAGAGTGGTTTCAAAGTGGTAGGTTTTAAAAACGATATAACTACTGAGGCTACATATTTCTTTTTAACCAATCCAATTACAAAAGTATCTGAATTTGGAGTTATTTATAATAATCAAAACGAACCTTATTTAGGGGATACAGAGGAGATAGATTGTGCAGAGTGCGACAAACGTATTAAGTTATCAGAACCTTTAGAAAACCAAACACAGTCAGAGACCCAACAATATATAACGCTGTTAGAAGATAGTTGTAATAACTGTTTAAATCTTTCGATAGAACACCCTATAAAAGAAAAGAACATTATAATTAAAAATGAGAAGTGTGGTAATGTACTATATTTTACAGACAATTATAATGAACCTAGGTTTATAAAATTGGACGATTTAGACTCCTACAAGTTTACAGGAGAAACTAATTGTGGTGTAGATGATACTGTCTCTACTTGCCTAGCTTGTGATAAACTTAGAATGTTCCCTTTACACAGAGAGGCTAAAGTACAAGGTGTAGAGATAGTCTTAGGAGGTAGATTACCTCTTGGTTCTTATGAATTTGCTTTTGTGTATTGTGATAATTTAGGGAACGAGATTAGCGAGTATTTTGGTTTTACTCAACCAATAAATATTTTCGACGAGAACACAACTATTTTAGAACAGTCAGAATTAAATCAACAGACAAATTACGCAATAAAAGTAACACTATCTGACTTAGACCAAAATTACAAATACTATAAAGCTGTTGCTATACAAACTACATCTTTAGATGGAGCTACAAGGTATTTTGAAGAGGGAGTACACCCAGTAACAGACAATACAATACTTTATACTACCGAACAAGGTAAACAAACTACAAGCATAAATAAGCTTCTACTTGATAAGCCAAATATAAAAAAGTTTAAAGGACTTCTTACATCTAACAAACTTCTCATAGGATATGGAACAGAAGTAGAAAAAGAGTGGAATTTACAGCCTGTTGTTAACCTATTAGGAAATCACGTAAAATGGCAAACACAAATAACAACAGAAGAGTACTATAAAACAGGTACAGCTAAAAAAACTTATCTAAGGGACGAGGTATACCCACTATCAATAGGGTTTAAAACAAACTATGGATATAAGACAGCAAAGTTTCCATTAATAGGTAGACCAGCAACATCTTTTGATTTAGAAGAGGTAGATAATAAAGACACACAGTCCATTACAGCCTCTGTAAACAAATGTTACGGTGTAGAGAGAACAAAGAGATGGCAATTCTACAATACTGCCTCAGAAGAGGGCTCTTTCCCTTTAAGTGAGGATATAGAATACACTGAGGTTACAGAGACTCTGATTACTACTACTATTGTACCTAGTGAAGCTGATACAGAAAGCGATATAAACATAGATTCTATACCATCAGGAACAGTTTCTATTACAAATGCTTCTCAATTATTAGGGTATGTAGATTTAAAAACGTATTTACAAGATTATAAAGACTCTTGCCCTGATAATATATCTACAATATGTGATTACCTAGAAGTTTCACAATATGATTCTATAAGTAATCCACCAGAATTAGGTAGTTGTTCAGAACCTACAAACACTATAAATGAGGTAGACATTGTAAGGGTAAATAACGAACAGACTACTTTTATACCTAAAGATATAGAAGATTACGGGAGAGTAAGACCTACTCAAAGTTGCCTTATATACCAACAAGGAGAAAACAATACAGACGAAGATTTTTCAGCTAGGTACGCACTAAGATACTTTGTATCTAATCCTACAATAGAAGGAACATTAACTGAACGTATAAATACAACTTATTCGGATTCCTGCGATTATGCAACAGACGTAATCGAAGTACCTCAATCTTCTATAACTACTGTATCACTACCCCCCGTAGTTCATCCACATTACGGAGTAGAAATGGAGACAGGTTCTACAGTAGAACAAAAAGCAGCAAGAATACTAGATTATAGAAATGCCATATATACAGAAACCTTTGAAAGCAGAGGAAATAGAGGTATAGGTGGTTTAGGTGGTTCAGATGCACCAAATTTCAATGCAGCAGGTTTATTTACTTCAAAAATACATAAAGGAGCTCTTTGGTATAGGATAGACGTAGAAAACAAAGAAAAAATAATACTTGAAATATCAAGACTTACTGACCCAGGAAGAAGAAATTGGAGATTGGATGCAGGAGTTGATCCGTTTAAAAATACTTTTGTTAGAATGCATTTATTCTCGGATTGCTCTTCAAGCTCTCCTATATCAGGCGTAGGTGGTATAATTGATTTAAGTGAGATACCTGATATGATAGAATTAAATCAGTCTGTCATAAACCAATCAAGTGATGGGCAGTTTCTTTATTTGGTTTTTGACTTACCTATATCAGAGTCGAGAGGGTTAGGAGATAACGGATACATAGAAGATGAAGGAGCAACAAAAATAAATACAGTTGTAACTATACCTATGACATCTTGTTTTACGGTAAATACAAGAGAAGAAGAGTATTCTAGAGTAGATGTGACTTATGACAGTATTGATATTGAAAAGAAGCAGGATTGGAGATCAGTATGTACCTATCAAACACCTGTGGTATCAGAATGTAACCTAATACCTAATAAATATGGTAAGTTTGGTTATATAGAAAGCACAGAAAATTATCCAGACAATCAAGAATTATACGACTCTTCAATTTTAAGTATTCAGCCAAGTGATTTTACAAATGAGGATTCAAAACAAGATTTTAAAGAGGCATACACAGAAGGGCTAATAGACGGTAATTATATTTTAAAAGAAGACACTAATTTTTCTTGTAAACCTATACGTCACTTTAGACTTCCTGATAACGAAGTTGCCCCATTTATGTCAGACCAAAATCAAGCAAGATTTAGTTCAAGTTTAATTTTTCCTTTAGGTATAACGATAGATGAGGATACGATAAATGATTACTTAAATATTGCGGTAAAAAATAGTCTAATAACTCAAAAGCAAAGAGATTCTATTGTTGAGTATGAAATATATAGAGGGGACAGGACTTTAGACAAAGGTATTGTTGCAAAAGGTGTTATGTACGATATGTATAAGTACACCGAAGATGATAAAGAAATACTATACTCAAACTACCCTTATAATGATTTAGGAGATGATAATCTAAACTATGAGACAGATGCAAGGACAACTTTTATAAAACACCCTTACTCAGGAAACAGCAACCATAATTACACACTACATTCACCAGAGTTACAATACTTAAAACCTACTTTGGGTTCTGAAATAAAAATTGAAGGTGCTTTGTTTGGTAATTCAAGAGGGGCTTTTGATGAAGTTGAAGGACATTCAAAATGGATATTGTTAGGATCTGATGCAAGAAGCCTAGCATCTACATTAGCAACAGCAGAGGTAGTGGCAGAAGCAACTATTGCTACTATGGACGCATTCTCTAGATTTAACCCTATAGCAGGGGTAGCAACTACAGTCTTTCCAGGAGCAGCCGTAGCTAGTACCACAATAGCAGTAGCTAGTGCATTAACAGCCGTTCTTTTTAAATACGGGAGGTATAAATACCAATGGTTAGAGATATTTGAAAATTTAGGTAAGCCTGAAAACTTCGCGTACTACTATTCATCAGAAGGATATTATAATGTATTTA
This sequence comes from Methylophaga sp., assembly GCA_002706095.1. Lineage (GTDB taxonomy): Bacteria > Pseudomonadota > Gammaproteobacteria > Nitrosococcales > Methylophagaceae > Methylophaga > Methylophaga marina. Next base: position 14,569 of record PAJP01000008.1, read on the forward strand.
AACCTACTCAAATAAACGGAGAAAAACTTAGAAGTCTAAATCTAGCTAAGTACTTAAAAGATGAACGTAAGATATTTGTAGATAAGAGAGTAGGAGACAAAGTTGAAATAAATAACTACAAAAGAGAAGAGTCTGTATACATAAATGTAGGAGAGGATTTTAATATAGTTTATTCAGACGAATATAAAAACTACGATAATAACCAAGTTCAAAGAAATTTGAGCAGTAGGTATTATTTATCCGAAAGTGGAAGTTGTGCTGAGGGCAGAAGTAAAGAGGTAGAAAGAAATATAGCATCTCTTTATGTAAGTATGAAAAACTATCTACCTAGTCAGTATGGTAATATAGATTCTATAAAGTGGCTGTCAACAGGACATTCGGGAAACCTGACAAACACAACAACCCCTTACATATTTGGAGGAGACACTTACATAGCCAGAGATACTTTCAAAAGGAAAATACCTTTATTTTTAAGAGATGCGTTTGATCTTGCTAATAAGACACCTTTTAATTACAAAAATCAAAGTAATATAGGACAAGGTACGGCTAGATTTTATGGAAGTTATCGATTACCAAGTGATATTAATTTTGACAGAGGATTCCCTACAATAAGCAATGATTACAGTTTCGACTGTCTAACAGGAGATAGAGGTTTTTATGTAAAAGAACCTTCTAAATTCTATTTATATTACTATGGGATACCTAATTATTTAGTTGAAACTTCAATTAATACGAATTATAGATATGGTAAAAAAGAACCTAAAGATAATTTTTATCCGAATGTAGGAGACTACCTTGACTGGACTCAAGAAAATCTTGTATCGATAAAAGAGAGAAATAGCTTCTTTTATAATTTTGTATACTCTAAAAATGTAACGCAGAGTATATCAAGAACACTACCATCTACTTACAATAAAAAAGAATACGATTGTAGGTATGACAGCCCTAATGGAGGGTATTATACAATACAAGATAATTCAGAAAATGGTTTGTATGACCCTTGGTTAGTTTTTAGACCACTAGATTTGTTTAATTTTTCATCAGGAAAAGGAGATTTGATATCTATGTTTGCTATGGAGAACGAGCAAGTAGCAGCAGTTTTTGAAGACGGGTTAGAAGTACACAATGCAGTAGACACAACTGTTGATGATGGAAAAAGACCTGAGACACAAGTATTAGGGAATGGGGGGTTATTTGCTAGAAGACCTAGAACTTTTTCAGAAACAGATTTAGGAAAGTGGGGCACGCAACTAAGCGAACACTCATCTAACGAGTTTGGACATTTCTATGCCGACCCAAAAAGAGGTACTATAACTAGGTTATATCCTGCATCCTCTAACATAAAAGAGATATCAAAATACGGAAGAGGTAATAAACCAACATGGATGTATCAATGGTTCAAAGAACATCTTCCATTTAAAATTTTAAAAACAAACCCAGAGGTAGATATTGATAACCCTTATAACGGTATAGGATTAAGTATTGGTTATGATGATAGGTACAAAAGAATCTTTTTTACAAAGAAAGATTATGTAGCTAAAAATGATATGTGTTACAATAGTGGTAAATTCTATAGTTATGCTAGTCAACAAGAAACAATAACCCAATACGAAAATGATGGGTACACTTACAATGGAATAGAAGAATGTGCTTTAAATTTCTCAAAAGAAGTCACAAAAACAGTAATAAAAGAGACAGAGGTAACAACATCTTTACCAAGTACAACAGATATCTACGCTATTTTTGATACTACTTCTATGCAAGTAACAGACGGAATAGCAGCTTCTGAAGCTCTTAATGTTTGGTTCGATGCATACACAACAGATAACCCTGATTTCGAGGGAAATTTATACATAATACCTTATGGTATAGAAACTTATTTAGACTACCTTTGGATACTTCAACAAACTAATTACATACCTTCAGGAGGAACTTGGAGTGATATAGCGATATTACCACCTAATTATAATACTCAAGATTGGATACCTCCAAAAGATATATTACTTTTAGCTTTTGTAGATGAAACACAAGGAGGTCAAGTTTTATACCCACAAGGTTATCACGCTAGTACTATATCACAAGGATTTGAAAATCCTACGCAGCCTTCGGACTCTTTTTTCCAAGGATACCTTAGTTTTAAGGAACAAATAGAAAACAACTACGACTTTTTTAGAGGTGTTGTGTATCCAATTGTGCAAAACACAGCAGGGTTAGGGGGTGCTTTAGTTTTACAAACTTTAGCAGCTATGAAAGGTAGAACTTTGACACAATCTGAAATAGACGAGACAGGTACTACGGTAGATGTATCTTCACTACTAACAGAAAACCCTTATGAAAATACGCCTATACCAAACACAAGCCCTCAGCAATACTTAGAGCCGTTGGAAAACTTTGGTTGGTTTGGACAGTATGATAAGGTAAGCCCTGCTTCAGAGGTATTCACATCTCAACAATTTCAAGATGATCTAAATAACCTCATTAATCAAGGAGGAACAGAGACAGAAATTGTAGAAGAGGAGGTAGAGATAACAGAAACAGAGATAGTAAAAGTACCTTTAGAGGAAACAAAGTTAGGTAGTGATGATTTTGAAGATGCTTCTTGGACAGTTGCATATGATCCATTAAATGAAGGTTGGATATCTTATTACGATTTTAAACCTAACTATTATATATCTCACAACAATTTCTTTCAGACAGGCTTAAATGACGCAGGAAGTAAGTTTGGATTATGGAGTCATAACTTAACAAATAAATCATTTAGAGTATTTTACGGAGAAAAATTCAATAGTATTGTGGAGTATGGTACAAAAAACGATTTAAGAGTCAGAAACTTAAACAATATTAAATTTAAGTCAGAAGCAAGAAGGTATCACAACGAGTATGATTTTGCTTATAGTAGGGATATTACTTGGGATACAGCTATAATAAGTAGTACAAGAGAGAATACAGGGAAGTTAAAATTAATCCCTCAAAAAACCTTGTCTCAAATATCAAAGTACCCTAAGAAACTGTCTAGTACAGTAGCCGAGATACTTATAACCAACACAAATGAACTATTTAATTTTGACTATCTTTATAATAGAGTTAAAAAAGAAAATAATAACCAACCGCATTTTAATTGGGATATAAATAAGATTGAAAGAAAGTTAAACCCAAAAGCTGTATCTTTTTACGGCAAAAATATTTTAGAACCTTTGACATCATCTGCATTTAATGTATATTTGGAGCATAATGGAGATACTAGATACGAAGTTGATTTACAATGGACTATAAACGAAGAGGATGAGATATAAGGATAAAAAACCTATTGAGAGAGAGTATTATTTATACAGACACATAAGAATGGATACAAATGAACCTTTCTACATTGGTATGGGGACTAAAGTAAAAAAGTACTCCTCACTAACAACAGAATACAGAAGAGCATATGATACTAATAGAAGAAATAAGAATTGGAAATCAGTAGTAGCCTCAACAGATTATATTGTAGAAATACTATATGAGTCTTATGATAAAAACGTTATATATAAAAAAGAAAAAGAGTTTATAAAAAAATACGGCAGGAAAGATCTTAACCAGGGAAGTCTAGTAAACTTAACAAATGGAGGAGAAAAAAATAAAGGTTATGTAGCTTCTGAAGAAACAAGAGAAAAGCAAAGGAACTCTTTTGATATTGAAAAACATAGAAAGCATATAAATAGAATTTCAAAAGAGTGTTTTCACATAAAAACAGGTAAGAAATTTAAATCTTTAAAAGAGGGTTGTAAGTACTTTAATGTGACTTATGGTTCACAAAAAGAGGCAATAAGACATAAAAGAACTACAGCTTTATTTATGTTTAAAGGAGAGGAATTTGAACCTATAAAGAGAACTCATAAGAAGTATAAAAAATGCATTCATATAGAAACAGGTGAAGTTTTTAAAAGTTTAAAATATGGATGCAAGGTAAAAAAAGAGTCATATACTAAGCAGTTAGATGTGATTAAATTAGATCTAAGTACCAAAAAGTTTGAATTTATAAATAAAGAATATATAAATAATAAGGTCAAATATGAAGTTATAGACAAAAATACTGGCATCGTGTATATATCTTTAAGGTATGCTTGTGAGGTATTAGATTTAAACTATTCTGCGGAAAAGACAAAACTTAACAAGAATCCTGAAAACTCTATATTTTTAAAACGTGAGATACAAAGATAAAATAAAACCTGACTACTACCAAAGACTTGCTATGATAGAATCTTCGGGTAATCCTAATGCTAAATCTAGCACCTCTTCAGCAACAGGACTATATCAATTTACTGAAAGTACTTGGAAAGGCTTGGTAAATCAATTAGGTCTGAATTACAGTTTAGAAGACAGGACAGACCCTACTAAGTCTCGGAAAGTTGTAGAGGAGTTTACAAAAAGAAATAGGGATTATTTAAAAAATTCTGTTGGGATAGATCCCAATAGTACTGAACTTTATTTAAGTCATTTTTTGGGTATGGGCGGAGGGTCTAGTTTAATGAAGAAATTACTAGAAAACCCTAATGCGACTATAGATACTGTAGCTAGCCCAAACCAAATACAAGCTAATAAATCAATATTTTTAGATAAGAACGGAAATCCTAAAAACGTAAAAGATATATATAATTGGGCAGCAAAAAAGTTTGGAGAAAAAAAGTTTGCGGACGTATATAAAGACGGACAAGTATATGATATAGACGAAAATAATAATGTAGTATCAGTCAATCCAAGTACAGCAACAGAAGCACAAAAAAAGACATCGGATGCAGTTAGGAAATCTATGTTGTCCCCTAAATCGGAAAGAATTATAAATGAGGTTAAATTCCAACAAGCGTTTTACAAAAATTATAGCACTATTGACAATGTAAATAGTCAAGTACAGAAGCAACAAGAACAAGAAGAAAAAACCACAAACAAAACACAGCAGAAAGAAGAAACAGAAACTACTTCTCAACAACCGCAATTTAACCCATTTTCACAACAACAAACAGAACAACAAAAACAATATGTAGCACCTCAACAAGAGATAGATTATACATTGTTAGCACCAGAAGAGAATGAGTTTATGTCTCAGTTTTTAACACAGTTTCAAAAAGGCGGTGCTTATGAGATGCCTAAAGAGGCTGTGTATAAAGATACGGGTCTTCCATATAACTACGATTTCTTAGGAGAAAGTAACACACCTCAACAACAAGAAAACATTGTATCAGAAAGTACTTACGTTAAGAATCCTAAGAACTTTTTAGTAAGTGAGAAGCAAGAAGATAAAGATATTACTAAGATAATTGAAGGTGTAAAAAACAGAAAGGTAAATAAAAACAAAAATGTTAAAAATACAAGTGAAGGTACAATTAATAAGAGATTAGAAGAGGGTTTGTTATTAAAGTCAGGTACTAAAGGAGACAATGTAAAAACAATGCAAAGCACCCTAGTTGCACTAGGATTCTTAGATAAAGCAGATGGAGTGTTTGGTAAAAATACCAAAAAAGCGGTGGAAGATTTCCAAAAAGCAAATGGATTAAAAGTTGACGGTATAGCAGGGAAAAACACCATAAAGACAATTAACAGCTTAAATAGTAGAAAAGAGAATACTTATAATAATACAGTAATACCTCAAAAGTATGCAGAGTCTACGGGGGTTGCTTTTCCGAAAATAATAGACGAAAGGTTAGGTGAAGATAGAAGAGGAATCGAAAATATACCGCAACCCGAAAGAACTTGGTTAGATAGTACTAAAGAGTTAGTACCTTTATCCGTAAGACAGTTTATATATGACACCTTCAGAGGGGAGGATACTATAACAGAATCAGATCTAAGTGAAGATGAATACTCAAAGTTAATTGAGGGGGTTTACGATTCTTTAAAACAAGGGAAAAATAAAGTAGATTATGACACTTGGAGAAACGTCGGCTCAGGAGGTACAGATACAAGAGATGATGGAATGAATTTATATAATCCTGCATCTTCTTTACAAAAAACTTTAGGACAAGCTGCAATAAGAGTAGAAGATAATGGTGATATATACGTAATCGATACATATAATTTTAATGATGCAGGGGATAAAAAGAATAGGTATATAAACTCCCATACAGATAAAGATGGTCTTCTTAAACTAGATGAAGCTAAAGGTATTAGTAATAAGATGTATAGGATAGCAAGAAATTTTAAAACCTTAACAGGGAGATCAGAAGGAGGCAGCCCTAGTCGCATTTATGTCGGCAACATAAAGGACTACGAAGCGTCTTTAGAAAAAAGTAAAAACTTAAAAATATAAAGAAGATAGTTATTGCAGGGTGTATTATTACAAATAACCAAATATTAACTTCCTCATAACTAAGTCCAGATAGTCTAGATAAGTATTTTATAATACTTACACACTCATAGAATAAATCGTACATAATAAATTGCTTTTTAAATCTAAGCAAATATACAAATAAAATGGCAAGAAAAAAATATTCACGCAAAAAATATAAAAATGGTGTAAACCTGAATGCAACAGGGTATACTAAAAACACACCTACAGCAGAGAACAACTACAATTTGATACCGTCAAATAATATAACGATGGATAACACTACAGGTGATCTTCTTGCTATGCCGTTAGATGAAAATGGTAACGTTATTGGAATGGAGTTTATGAAGCAAGGTAAAGACTACAAATTTCCAAATGCAGAGTCTGTGTTAGAAGTACCTCAATATCAAACAGGAGTAGATTTTATGAATATGAATCCTTGGACAAACCTACAACAACCGCCAGAATATCAAGGATTACCATTAAGAGCTGGTGTCACAAAAGAGCAGGTTAATAGCAGGGTATCTAGCCCCTATACTATGCCTAATGAAGCAGTTTATAAAAATACAGGTATATCATATAACACAGGGGAAGTAGATCCAAACACAGTTTCGCAATGGGAATTAGACGAAGCAAATGCAACAGGAGACTGGTTAGATAAGAATATAGTTAGTCAAGATACAACAAAAGTAGATGATTTTATTAGTAAAAACTATGAAAACGAGATGGCTAACTATGACCCTAACCAAGGTATAAACAGGGATATCCAAAACCCGCCTAAAACCCAATTTTTCAATCCTTATGGGGGAGTAGACATACCAACCGCAGCAAATGTATTAGGTCAATCTATTGAATCAGGGAATACTTTAGGCACAGTAGCAAGTTCTTTAAAACTGGTTACAGGGCTAGGAAGAAATATCTTAGGTGGTATAGGACAAGAGAGACAAAATCAATATGGTATTCAGGATTATCAAGATGAGCAGAGAAGAGGTATGACACAAGCATCGTATCAAGACGGAGGTATGGCTCACAATGATGTACAAAATATAAACACCTCAACAGGAATAGGTTTTGAACCAACAACAGTAAACAGACTATTTGAAAGAATACCAGAGGTTAGCCCATCAGAAGCAGAAGTAGTGAAGTTAGGAAAGTATGGAGATAAAAAATATTTTGACATTATGTCTAATAAAGACAACAAGGTAATACTTAACCCAACAGCAAATAACCCTCAAAGTTCTGAGAATATGAATTCGTACTTACCATACCTAAGAGACTTAAACCCAGGTATGGACATATCATTTAATTATAATGCAAGGGGGAATAGGATGCAAGAAGGAGGTACTAACCAATACCAAGGTGCAGGTTCTGAAACATTGCCTATTGAAAAAATAGCAACAGGGGAGTATTCAGGAGAAACACCAAACACACCTAACTCAGAAATTGAAGGAGGAGAGTACAGAAAAAATCCTGATGGAGAAGTTACAGAAGTACTCGGAAAATCTCACGAGCAAGGAGGAGTACCTGCTGATTTAGAACAAGGGACAAAGATACTTTCTGACCACACTAAACTAGGAGCGGATAAAGCTAAGATGTTCAGAGAAGATTTTGACTTAGATATAAAAGCAAAAGACACTTATGCAGATGTGTTAGACAACTTTAAAAAGAAATCAGGTTTAAATAAGATTTCAAAAGAAATTGAAGATTTAACTAAAAAAGTAGAAAAAGAAACGGAGAAAGAAGATTCTGCTACAAAAGAAATAAACTTAGAATTTTTATCTGAAAAAATCAAAGAATTAGAAGAGAAAAGAAAACCATTATCTGCTGCTAAAGAACAACTATTTAATAAAGCTTTTGAACTACAAGAGGGATCTAAATCTAAAGAAGAACAAACAGAAGAGTTTAAAATGGGCGGTGTAATGGATTTAGCAAAACAATATGACATAGAACCTGAAAGAGCAAAAGAACTTATTAAGAAGTACCAAGCAGGAGGTTTTGTACAGCCAGGAAGAGGTCTACCAAATGTTCCAGAAGGTCAGTCAATAAACCCTCAAACAGGGTTAGCGGGTAATGTAGATAGTAATTTATATCAAATAGCACAACAAAGAAACCCTTGGTTTGATTTTACAAACTTTAATCCTCAAAACCAACAGCAAGTATTAAACTACCAAAAAGAATTTAATAAACGTTCAGGAAGTGGTATTAAACTGCAAGAGGATGGCATATTTGGAGAACAAACTCAATCCGCAGTATTAGGTCAGCAAGCAATAGGTATAACAGGTTCAAAACAACAAGGAGATTTACCACAAAGAGCTCAAATAACTACATCAGGTACTTTAAACCGTCCCGCCACTATTACACCACAAGAGAGACAAGTTATTGCAGACAAGGTAGCAAAAGGAGAGCCGTTAACAGAGCAGGAGAAACAAAAAATGAACCTACTTGCTTTACCTGAACAAAACCCTGTTATGCCAGGAGCACTACAACCCGTATTAAAAACAGAAAGAAGGTATGGAAGAATAGATCCAACTATGGTAGACCCCACGCAACAATTAGCTGAAATAGACAGAAGCGCACAAGCAGTACAATCAGCAGTTAATCAAGCACCTGATGCCTCTAGAAATGCAACTTTAGCTCAAATATCAGCTAACACTCAGCAAGCTTCAAATCAAGCAGTAGCGCAGGCTAACCAAACTAATGCTCAAAGACAACAACAAGCAGATGCCTTTAACATCAGACAAGGTGATAGAGAGCAACAAGCCTCTGCACAAGATGCACTAAGTTACGAACAAAGAATGTTTGGGGCTATGGCGAATACAGAAGCTGATATCAGAGATTATTTAGAAACACTACAACGTCAGAATCTAGCTAACTATAATAAAGTCAATGAGTTGAATTATCTAAATCAATTATCTGATAATTTTCAATTTACAGGAAGCGGTTTTGAGCAGGTAGGGGAGTTCGACCCAATAGAATATGCTAGAAGAGTCAGGTTAGCGCAATCAGGTATAATCCCTACAAAAACAACTACTACGTAATATAAAAAGATTTAAGGTTTTTGCTTATTCAGTAAAGATTTCATAGTTTTACAAAAAATTCAACAATTGGCAAATTACACATCAAGAGTAGCTAGAAGACAACAATTGGCAAGCCCTATTAACACGGAGGCTATTGGTTTTGTGCTACAAAGTAAGGAAGCAGCTTGGGACAGAAATCAGGCAAAATTAGATAGTATACTTAATCAAGTAGGGTCTTTAGATTTACTACGGTCTGAGGACAAAGAGTACGTTCTAGGTAATGTTGAAAGAATGTTAGGGTCTATAAACAATGTAGGCTCTTTAGACTTATCTTCTGACCAAGTGGGAAGAGGTTTAGAAAATGCCGTATTAGACAGCATAGACGATTATACTATAAACCAAGTAGCAATAGCAAGACAGAAAAAAGCTTTTGATTCCACCATACTTCAAGCGCAAAAAGACGGTACATACAATCAAATGAATCATCAAGTAGCCTTAAAGAGAGCAGGCTACGATTCTTATATGAAAGGAGATACAGACACTTTAGGTTCTCTACAGTATAACCCATACATAGATGTTAGTAAAACTTTGGATGAAGAGATACAAAAAAATCTAAAATTATTTGGTATTGAGAGAACTACTATGGAAGGAGGACAAGATGGATTTGTACATAAAAACACAAGAAACGTAGTATCAAGAGACAGAATTCAGAGAATAATCCAAGGATCAATGACCGCTGAAATGCAAAATCAGTTAGGTATCGAAGCTGAATATTCTTACGGAGATGCTGCGCCAGAAGTACAACAAGATATAACAACAAGATATTCTCAAAAAATAAGCAGTGATATAAGAAGTATTGATTCTGCAATAAGCGAACTAGAAAACGAAAAGAGCCAAAACACAGGCACACCTAAAGAAGCAGAATTACTCGATAACATAAACCTGTTAAAAGAACAAAAACAGTCTCTACAACAAAGACAGGAACAGGGTTTTGATTACAAAACAGCCTACACAAACTACTACAACGAAAACTTCCTAGAGTCTAAATATAGTAAATATGAAACTAATGAATTAATAGATACAGAGATAGATAAAAGCTTTTTAGAACTTCAAAAGGCACAAGCAGCAGCGCAGAAAAAAGCAACATCGCAACCAAACACAGCTTTCACAGATAGTGTAATAGATTTAGGAGTACAAACAGAAGACAGCTTACCAGATCAAGTAAGCCAACTAGAAACCACTTTTTCTCAATCTTATGATAATTTTAAGAGCCAAGTAGTAAGCGAAATACAAAGCGGTAATTTAGATTTTATAAACTTCTCTCAGTATAGCAGTTTATCACCTGAAGACCAAGATAAGCAAGTACAAAAAATATACGATATTATAAACCAAGGGCAGGATTTAAAAAACTCTTATCCTAAAAGTTTAGTAGAAGCAGCACAATCTTATAAAAGTGCCAGAGAGAATTTTGACGCTACCATAAACCCTATGCAGGAGGCAGTAGCTAAAATGACTCAAGGTATGTATGAGGGACTGCAAGAGGCGCATAAAAGAGGTGGCTTTAATCCAAATAATTTTAGACAAACAGAAGTTGCTCAAGCTATTAAAAATGGTGTAGACTTCAACAACATCAAATCTAATAAAAAACAGTTTACTAAGATACAGATAGGGCTTATAGACCAAATATTAAGAGAAGACTTACAAGGCAATGATGGCGTATTTGGTATTGAAGGACAAAACGAAAAAATGCTGAGATTAACTAGAGACAGGCTTCTAGCAACACTACCTAAATCTGAACAAGGAGAATATGTTAGTACAAAAGTAGTAGGACAATCTTCTTTTTCAAATTTCTTTGGTGGTATAGGAGACTTAGCAGCAAACACTCTTCAAGGCATAGCTAATTTTTTTAAAGGGGACATACCACAAGAACAAGTGGAGGAGCATTATAGAAGAGGGTCTGAAGCAGTAGATAGATTAAGAGAAACATATAAAGAAAGGTCTTACTTAAATACAGCTAAAGATATAATAGGGGATATAGGAACAGGGCAGCCCTTTCAATCGGGTTCAACAGAAGATAAATTTTTAAGAGACATAGACTCTAATATTTTTGAAAGAGATTTTTATGTAAAAAATGCACAAGGACAATTCGAGGGTAAGGGATTAGATGAATTTTTAAAAGAGACTGTTGGAGGGGCTATGACTACTGTAACCACAGAAGCAAAGAACAGAGTAAATAACCTTGAATCTAGACTAGGTGTTGTATTAAACACGAACCTAGTGGGAGCAGATTCTGCACCTATAAGAAACGCAGGAAAATCTTTAATAAATAAAGCAGTTGCAAAACAAAAAATAGATGTATCGGATATAAATGAAGACCTAGTTTATTTTAGCTATGATAAAAACACAGCAACAGCAACAGTCAATTTAGTAGAAAAAGATGGAGATAGAGTACCAGTACTTTTTAAACTTTCAGAATTAGACCCTCAAATTCAAAACAGCCTAGTTACTGAAATAGAAAATACAGCATATAATGCAATGAGTAACCCTGCTGCTCAATCACACAAATACCACTCCACTGTATTTGAATCTGAAAATGAGAAGTTACAAACTATAAACAAGTTAATGCAGTCGGGTGACATAGATTATGATTTATATCAAGTATATAGAGACAATCTAGACGGCTTAGGTTATGATAAAGACGACATATTACTTGAAGCAAAAACAGCAAAAAGAGAAAGTGCAGAAGGACAAGCCTATCTTACTAATGAATACCCAAAAGCTATTGAGAATTTAATGAGTGGAAGATATAGATTTAAAGTAGAGTATAACCCTGTATATGGAAAAGGTTATTTTGCAGAGACTTTCTTAGAAGACTCTATGAATCCTCAAAATAGAATACCTCTTATGTCTCCTCAACCTATGGGAGAGCACGTAAAACCTACAGTAGCTAAATTAGATGCTTTTGCAAAACAAGCCTATGCTATGGGAGCTTTATTTGAAGGTTATCAAAAAAATGATAAAGGGGCTTTAAAGATTTTCCAACAATTGAATAAATAAAACCAAATGCTAGATAATAATATATCTTCAAATAATACTACTTTAGATTCTGTTGAAACTTCAATTAAGGATAAATACCCCATACAAGGATCTCAACCTAAAAAAGCCATATTTAATGGTGCAGATTATTTAAGAGCAAAGGATGCAGGAAAGATTGATTTATCGCCTGCAAATATAAAACAAGAAGAAATCTATACTCCACTTAGTTCGGGAGAGATGGTGTCAAAATACCCTACCTATATACAAGGTTTAGACAATGAGCAGAGACTAGCACAACAACAGTCTACCGCAGAAAAGTGGGGTAACGGGTTATTAAAATTAGGGGGTAAAACACTAACTGCTGTTGCGGGTGGTACATTAGGCGTAGTAGAAGGCGTAATAAATGGTGTAAGCGAAGGGTCTTTAGAAGCAACTTACAATAGTGATTTCAGTAAGTGGTTAGACGACCTTAACACTAAAATGGACTATAACCTTCCTAATTATTACACTCAACAAGAAAAAGATGCAGGTTTTGTAGAATCACTAGGAACAGCAAACTTTTGGGCAAATGATCTAACAGAAGGATTATCTTTTACATTAGGAACTATTGTTTCAGAAGGTATTTGGGCTTATGCTACAGGGGGGTCATCGTTATTAGCAAAAGGGTTTTTAGGTAATACTGCTCGTTGGGGAAGTAAAGCCTTGTCAAAAGGTGATTCTCTAAAAGCCTTGTCAAAGTACAAAGATATTGTAAGACCTCTTATAGCTACAGGAGATAAAGCAGCAGTAGCAAATGCAAGACAAGCTTATACGAGAGGATTAAAACTCTCTCAAATGGCAGATAATGCTCGTTTTTTAGCTACATCAGCAGGTTACGAAGCAGGCGTAGAATCTCGTCATTACATAAAATCAACTACAGAGAATTGGTTAAATAACTACGAAGATTTAAATGGTAAACCTCCTTCTCAAGAAGAGATAACAAGATTCCAATCAGAACTACAAGATACAGCCAACGCAATATTTGGAGCAAACTTGGCATTAGTCGGGTCTTCTAATTTAGCAGTTTTTGGTAATATTTTAAAAGGAACACCAATAAACCAAACAGTAAAAAACAGCGTTTTTAAGAACAAAATACTAGGTGTAGGGTACAAGACTACCGAAGCAGGTAAGAAAGTTGCTCTAGAGGCTACAAAAGCACAAAAAATAGCTAGAAAAGCTTATGTGTTTGGTAAGTATTCTTTGTTAGAAGGTGTTGTAGAAGAGGGAGGACAAGGGGTATTCACAGCAACGGGAGAAAACTACATGCTTGATACTTACAAAACTGAAAATATCAATGATTCCATCTCTATGGCAGATTCTATGATAAAAGGTTTTGAAGAGTCCTACGGCACTAAACAAGGTAGAAAAGGTATCGGTATTGGTATGATAGTAGGCCTGTTTGGAGCGGGTATATCTACAAGAGGCAGGTTTGATGAATCTTCAGCAGAGCAAAAAGAGATTGAGCAATTAGTTGAATACTCAAATGCTGTAACTAATGACTTAGTACTAGAGCGTATAAAAGCAAACAGTAGAATAAAAAACGCCAATGACAAATTAACCAAAGCACAAAGAGACGGAAATGTAATAGAAGAAACTCTAGCACAAAATGAGATGTTGTATGCTAAAGCTATTAGAGATATTCGTTTAGGTGGTTTAGAAGCAGGTTATGCAGACTTTGAAGCTTACTTGAATAAAACCTCTGACGAAGAGATACTAAATACCACAGGAGAAACAAATGCTGATGAATACCGAGCAAAAGCATTAGAAGAGTATAAAAGAGTGGGTAATGTAGCACAGCAGAATTTAAACTTTGCTGAAAATATGTTAGGTACTACTCCATTAGCAGGAGATACAAGTGAGTCTAACGTGAAGACTATCGCTGAGGCGGTGGCTTATAATATGACTATGTTAGACGTTTCTGGCAACATTACTTCAAACATAGCTCAAAACTTAAAAGAGCTTATAGCTGAAAATTTAGACGTCGACTTAGCAAACACAGTTTCGGTTGAACAAGCTTTAAAGAATGTAGGTAAAGAACGGTATAATGAGTACAAAACAGCTAGAAAGAAAGTAGAACTGTCTCAACAGAAAATAGACAAGCTTAACACTCAAATACTAAATACCCAAACTGCGTTTGAATCAGAAAATACAGAAGGTAAGGCTCAGAAATTAAATGAGTTAAATAAAGAATTAGTAGCTGAACAACAAAGACTAGAGCAATTAAATCAAGAAAAAGAAGTAGCTTTTAGGCTTTCAAATATACCAAACCTTTCTAATGGAGAAGTTACTATGGATATGCTTGATAGTCAGCAACAAAATCTCCAAAGACTTGAAAAAGGTTTAACCGTAATCAGCCCTCAAAACAAAGAACTAGCTAATAATCTATTTAAGAGATATGAAGATGCTGTCAAAAAAGAAGCAGCTTACGGAGCAACAGTAGAAGTAATACTAGATCCAAAATCAAGAGCCTCCCATTTAAATGGATGGTTATCAAAACTTGCAAATAAAAATAAGAACTTACCAGACACTATAAAAAGACTTATAGAGGATAACACTAATTCTTATGAGGAGAACCAAATACGGGCTGTCGAAAACACAACAAATGATCAAAACGAGGCTGTAACTGAGGTTGTAGATGATGCTGAAAATGATGCTGTAAACCAAAAAACCTCCATTGAAAATCAAGAACAGTTAATAGATAATTTTATAAAAGAGCAAGATTACCTTACAAAGTATTTAGGCGAGGATATAAAAAATAATAAATCTATTGACCAAAAAGATGTTGAAAGATACAACGAACTTTTAGGTAAAGCATCGACAGACCCTCAACAAATTGTTAGAGAACCTTTTCAAGAGGGTAGAGGACTTACAGAAGAAGAAACACAAGAGTTAAAAGATTTAAATAGAAAATTAAACGATTGGCAAACCATTAAAGGAAGTGGTATTGCTGATGAATTAGATTTGTTAGAGCAACTTAAAAAACAAGTAAACGCAGAGCAAACTTCCCCAAAAACAACAGTTCAAAACATTGTTAAAGCGGGGGATGGGCAGAATGCATCGGGAGCAGGTGACTACAACTCTAATGTAAACACAATACAAAACCCTTCAGAAAAAGGTATAAAATACAATAAAACAGATAACACTTGGGAATTAGTGCATACTAAACCTGAGTCATTAACTGAAATAATACCTGATTCCACTCTAGAAGGAGATTTATCGGGAGAAGTAGGTACTGAATTTACTCTAACAAAAGGAGACAATACCGTTAAGTTTAAAGTAACTGAGTACAATAGATTGTCAGCAAATAGAGAAGCTTTTGATAAAGTACTTGAAGGGAGCGGCACTACAATACTAAACTTTGAAACTTCTAATTATATGCCTCTTTATAGAGACGGAGTTCCTTTACAAGGAGATTTTGGATTTGTAATTGATGGTGAGGCGTTTGTATTAGACGAGGGGGCAGCTTATGATTTAAAACCAGAGGATACTTTAATAGCAGAACTTAACTTAAAAGATGAGTTTAATAAAAAACTTTTAGAAGATTATCGAGCAGGGAAAATAACTAAAAAAGAGTTAACTGACAGGCTATCTATACAAGTTAAACCTAAAAATAATCCGAATACAAGATTGGGAGTATTAAGAGGGTTAGGAGAAAAAAACAGTAATTCTCCTTCAGTGGCTGCTATGGCTCAATTAAGAGACAGTTTATTAGAAAAAATAGATAAAAGAGATAGTGATATAATAGATTTAGGAATAAACATTCCTGTAAATAAAATACTTATAGGTTCTCCTAATGTAAGATTAAACCAAGACGGGAATCCTCAAACCATCGCTTTTAATTCTGACTCTATAAAGCAAGTTGTAGCAACAGGATATACTGTAGCAGGTAATTTTGATCCAGAAGCAGCACAAGGTAGTACAGTAAGGCTAAACAAAGAGCTTAAAGATGTAAAAGATGTCTACGTAAGACGAGTAGCAGAGATGCCTGAAAATCAAGGTAAAAAAATACCAACAGTAGTATTTAAATATAGAAACACACTTATTGCATTTCCTGTAGATTTAATAGAGACAGAAACAGCTTTAGCAGAGCAAGGTAATGATATTCTAGACTTAAACATATCATCTTCACAAAAAGCAACAAAGTTTGTAAAACTATTACAAGACAATAAATTAAACCCAAGTGATTTTAATATAAACTTTGCACAAGAGGGGTGGGAAAATACTTCTCAAACTCAGAATGCTTTGGATGCATTGGGGTCAGTTACTTCTTTTGCAGATGTAGAGTCTTGGAGACAAAAAGGCTTTAATCCTGTTAATCTTATAGATCAAGCAGAGATATCTGTTGATTTAACAAACAAGCCTTTACTATCGGGTAAGGTGGTTATTAGGTTAGAAGATAGAACTCCTTATGATGACAGAGTGGTACGTCAAAAGTATAAAAATAGAATAGAACAAGAAAGAATAGATTTAACTGAAGAACTTAGTCAGGAAGCTATTGATATAGATAACCAGTTTCAAAATACAGATGAGTTAGGATTAACAGTAAAAGAAGAAGATAGCGAGTTTTTAATAGCTATCCAAGATGAAGGTACGATCAAAACCCCTACAACAGATGTAGAAAAAAGAAGTAATGCAAATAAACTGAGAAATGCTTTAACAAAAAGTATTCCTAGAAAAATTAGAAATATAATTGGTTCTGAAAAAATAAAAGAACTGAGAGATAAGTTCAGAAAACTAGATAAATTACAAGAACAAGAAAGTGAGATACCTACAGAAATATTCCCGCTTTCAGATACACAAATAAATCAGTTGACAATGTCTTTAGCAAGCACTCCATTCAATACATCGGAGGACTTATTTTTTGCGCTAAGAAAAGCTTTTATAACACCAACAGGATTTAATCCTACAGTAGAAAGTATGGTGGAGTCAGGTCTTTACAATCAAGTAGAGGCAGAGACTTTGTTTGCAAATACAGACAAAATGGAGGAGATAAAGACTTTAATTGATCAGTTAAATGTAACTGAGGAAATTATAGAAAGTAATTTCACCCAAGATGAGAGATTTATTTCAAATAATGG
The DNA here is from genome assembly GCA_002706095.1 of Methylophaga sp. Taxonomy (GTDB): domain Bacteria; phylum Pseudomonadota; class Gammaproteobacteria; order Nitrosococcales; family Methylophagaceae; genus Methylophaga; species Methylophaga marina. Next base: position 32,040 of record PAJP01000008.1, read on the forward strand.
AAGTTTAGATATTATAGGAAAGCTTGAAACTTCAAATTCTTATGTAAATAAACAAGAAGCACTAGATTTATTGGGGGGTATTAAAGACCGACAAATCTTTGAAGATGAACTTAATAAATCAGACTTAGACTATCTTAAAGATTCTTATGATAGAACTAAAGGTACAGATGAAGATATTTTCATAGAATTTTCTATGTACGATAGAGTACCTGTAAGATCCGAAGCAACTGAGGCTCAACAAATGTTAGAGGAGACCTTAACTCCTGATGAAGCTCCGCAAGAATTATTAGATGTATTGGATACTATAATAGGTATTAATACAAATACAACAACTTTATCCAACAGTGAGATAGCTGTAATTACAAATGAAACTTTAGAGATAGCAAAAACAGCAGGTTTAGACCTACTTAATTTACGAGGAGAAAGTTTAGAAAATTTAAAACCACTTTTTACAAGTCTGGCAGATTTTTTACAGTTTCAAGATGAAAGATCTTTTAATAATTTTCTAGTAGAATATAATAAGATAAACAATCTACCTCAAGTAGAAACAGAATTAGTAATTGTAAACGAAGTTAATCGTAATACAAATGGTATGGTTTATTATGAAACCAATGAGACTACTTACGAAGTTTTTGAAAATGAAGGGTTAGTACCACTAGGAGATAATGTGTACAAGCAAGTTCAAGATAAAACTTTAGATGTATTGTATACAGAAGTATCTCAACAAACAGGACAATCAATACAAGAACTTAGAAATCAAGTTATAGAGGAATCAAAATTTATTGAAAAACCTGAAGAGTATTCTTCGGAAACCTTAGAAATAATCACCCTTCATAGAATTCAAAATCAAGGTGTTATAAATAACAACACAGAGTTACCTCAAATAAGCAATGAAGCTGTACTATATAATAAGAATTTACGAGGTTTAACAGATTTACAAACACAGTTTGTAGCTGATTTCAATAAAGAGATTGTTGATAACAAACAACGTAATACAACAGAGTATCAAGAATTTTATAGTAAGTTTAAGATAAATTCAAAAGGTATTGTGCTAAAATCAACAGACCCCCTAACTATGGCTCAAATTAAACCGTATTTAAAAGGTAAGATAAACACATACCTTCAAATCACAAACCAAATACCCGTTCAAGGTGAAGTAGATTTTATAGATAGAAATATAAAAAGATCATATTATTTGGATAATCCAAAATCTTTACCTATTTTTACCGAAAATTACGAAAGATTAAATGATGTTACATTACTTAGTAAAGCATCTGAAGATTTTATACGAGTAGGTACTAGACTCTACGAAAATACAGAAACTTTAGGGGACTACAATTTTTACTCGGAGTTACCTATCAGAAGTGGATTAAAAACATATGAATTAGAAACTAAAACCCCAAAACTAGATATTGATTTAAACGATTATAATCACTTAGTACAGCCAGAATCAAATACAAAAGTAAGCAACAAATACTCAAAAGATGTTGAACAAGAAATTGATAAGGATATGGAGTGCAGTTAAAAATCAATACTATGAAAAACGAAGATCAACAAGAATTAGATTATAACCACTGTCATACAGTGTGTCAAGATTTAATGGAAACAATAGAAAAAATTGAACAGAGAATTAAAAATACTGAAGTATACAAAAGGTTTGAATAACTACGGACTGTATCCTACACTAAGTCTTTTAAAAGAATATGAGGAAAAGGAGTTGTATGAAGAATGCGCTGTGATATTAGCCGCTGTGGAGCAAAAATTCAAAGATTCAAATCTGTTTCCAAACAATAAATTTCCAACTAAAATAGAACAGTTCTCAGAAGAACAGTATAAAAAAATGTTTGATAGCTTTGGTCTTGAGGGAGATGTTGCTCTAAAGAATAATTCTTACTACATAGCTGAAATTAAAAAATTATAGAAATGCCTTGTAAAATAAAAAGAAACCAAAATAACGAAATTGTAAATGTACTAGACTCTCAAGGAATTGAGAGTTCTCTTTATAAAAGTATAGCAAAACACCCTCTAGTTCAATCTAACGAAGAGGCATTAAATATATATAAGAATTCACAATTACCTAAGATAGGAGAAGATGCAACTTTAGTGCATAAAGTAGGGGATATAACCACAACTTCTTACAGGGAAGCACTACAAGCCGCAAAGCCAGGAGACGATATAAAAATAGGGTTACAAAATACACAAGGAGAGTATTTTAATATAATCACCACAGAAAAAACCACTAATAAAAATACAGTAGAGGGTTTTACTAACTTTTATATAGAAAGCGGTATTTTAAATGAAGATAAAAAGCGTGTAGGAAATGATTATCATTTTCAGCCAAAAGGTCAGGATGAACTAGCCCGATCTATTAATTCTCAAATACTAAGAGAAGATGCAAAAGCATTTTTAGGTACAGAGGGGTTAACAGAAGGTTTTGAAACTTTTCAGTTTGATAAGACTATGAATACAATTATGCTTCAAACTAAAAATGGTGAGGAGCGTATATCTTATGAGCAATTAGACCAAATGACACCTCAAGAGGTAAAAAGAAAGTTTGATAATCCCGACTTAATCTTACTTGAAAGAGAGTTATATAAAAACCAACCTGCGTATAGAAATACTACTTTTACTAATCAAGCACCAACAAGAACAGAGAAAGAGTTACAAAAATCATTGCTGTCACTGCTCTCTAAGTTGGGAGTTACTACTATGGGTATATCTGAGTATATGTCTAAGTATCAAGCAAGAAACGGGGTTAATCCTAATGCAGAGGCTTTAGCTGACATAGCTAACCAAGTTATTGCTTACTCACAAGGAGAGATATCAATAGAAAACTTAACAGAAGAAACAGCTCACTTTATAGCTGAGGCTATGCCTATTGAACAGACACAAGATATTCTACGTAATATACATAGAACACAAGAGTATGCAGAATACGCAGATAGATACAGAGAAATTTACCGCTCAGAGTATAACGAGGCAGACTTAGAAGATGCTGTAAGAAGAGAGGTTCTAGGTAAGGTTATTGTAAACAGTATAAAAAATAACTTCTCAACAGAGAATAAAACAGGTACACAAGTAGGTATTATAAACCGTATAAAGCAAGTTTTTGACAGTGTAATAGATACTGTTAGAAATATGTTTAAACCTCTTTATAGACAAGAATTAGACGTATATTTAGAAGATATAAATAGAATCATTCAAAGTAAAGACATCACCACACTAAATACGGATAATTTTAAATTCAACAAACACAGACTTTATAGTGTAAGTAAAAAGTCACCTCTTACAAAATCAATAGAAAAAGCTATTGAAGGCGTAAATCAACAAATGCAAGCTTTATCTTCTGAAAGTGGTATGAAAGGTCAAAAAAGAGGTAAGCTAGTTCGCCTAGAAGAAGATTTAAATAACAAGGAATCTTTAAAGGCAGTATCCTCAGTTATAGATATGGCTAAAAATGACATTCGTTATTTAAAAGCGTCTATAAAAGATTCAAAAGATAATAATAAAAGCTACACCCTATCTACTGAGGAAAGTATTGTATTTAGTTATCTAAACGGTATTATTAAAGGGTCTTTAAATGAACTTATTGCCACAACAAACAGAACTAATATAAAAGAAACAGGTCTTGCTAACTCTATTTCCGATTTTAAAAAATGGGAACAGGTAAACTCTGACGTAAAAGAAACTATAGGGGACATTGAAGAAATATCCAGTGAAATATCACAAGCCAAAAAACAACAAATAGAAAGAATTGTTGATGATTTAATTAGGGTTAATAATTTTTCAGAAAGAAATAGAGAGGATTATATTAAATGGGCAGAAAAAGCAGAAAATGACACTAATTACATTCACGCTACTTTTGGAGCTTTAGCACACTCTCAAGATGGTATGCTTAGAACTTTAGACTACCTAATTAGAAAAATACATAATCAAACAGATAGTAATTTTACAAGAGAAAACAACAGAATAAATAAGGTTTTACGTGATTTAGGTTTTGACACATCTTATTGGAGATCGCTTATTGACGGTAGCTACATAATAAACGAGTACAACCAAGAGCTTCACGATAAGTATACAAATGAAGTAGGGGTAGTATACGCCTACAAAAAAGCAGTACCTAAAACAAATCTGAAAGATTCTGAGATTATTGAGAGATTTAAAGAAGGAAATATAGAGCTTAACCTATCTACTGACCAAGCTAACGAATTTGCTCAACAAAAAAGAAATTGGGATTACGCTATAAGTGAGAGACCAATGACTGAGGAGTACTATAAAAACTACGAAAAAAGGTTAGATCAAGCAGGTATAAAAGGAGTGTCTAAAGAAGCTCTTAGGAACTACTATTCCGATATGTCTAAAATGAAACAGAAGGCTTTGAACAGTAAGGGTCAAATTGATATGACTTTACTTTCTGAGGCTGAACGTGTTTTATGGAGACAGCTTACAGAGAACAGACAGTCTATGAAGAACTATACTGATGAAAACGGTGTACCTAAAAATGGATTGAGATATGTTGAGGTTAATGGGCAAATTCAAACTAATGAGAATGGAGCTCCTTTATTTGAACCTACATTTGATGTAAATGATGAAAACCTTCACAAAGAATACCGTGATGCTATAATCGCATTAGACATAAATAAGTTAGATGAACTTAACATCGCTGAAAGGAAGAAGAGCGAACAAGAAGGCATAGAACCACTACCACAAGGTTTTATAGATGGTTTGAGAGTAGCAGAAGCACAAGGAGGCGAGGCTTTAGTTGAGTTTTTAAAATCTAATGCTTATATTGGTATGTCTAACGATTACTGGAATAACCTAGAAACATCTGATTCGTTAGTTGAAAGACTTAGAAATGAGGGTAGTGATGAGGCAATTTCTTTATCTAACAACCTTTTAAAAGCAAAAACACAGCTTAAAAATATACTAAAAACACACGCAAATAAAAATCAACCCACTGAAATAGATGGAAATGCTTTATCTAATACAGCAAAAGATACAGTAAGAACTATACAAACCGTATTAGACGGATATTACAGAGAAGCAAATTCAATATTAAATGATGAAGGCAACTTTTCTTCGGATTCAATACTTACAGCAAATGATGCTTGGTTAGATCACATCGACAATTTAGGTATAGAAACAGCAGAAGAAGAATTTGATGCAGCTAAAAAACATATGACAGCTACATCTGTGGATAGAACCAATTCTGACTTCTATACTATGGGTGCAAGAGCTAAAGAAGGAAAGCTTCAACCTAGTTTACAAGAAATATATGATACAACACCAGGGACAGATGCTCAAAAATTAGAGAGAACTAAAAAAGAGTTAGTCAGAAGACGGTTGCTTCCATATTATAAAAAATATACCTCGGTACAATACGAGAACTTTATAAATACGGTTGGTTCAGGAGGATCGGTTGAAGTAAATGGTAAATTGCTTTCTATGACTGACTATATAGACTACGTATCAAAACAAAATGTAATAAGTATAAAACCAAACTACTCATTTTTTGATAGTAATAATAGTGCTGATGTAAACCCTAATTATAATAAAGGATATAGAGGTGGTTATCTACAGCCTAAAAAAGGAAATATAAAATTGCCAAATGGAGACACTGTAAATTTTGAGAATAACACTTTTAAGCAACGATTTGCAGATAAAAACTCAAAAGATTACAAAGCATATCAAGCTGTAATGGATTTCCACATTCAAAATTTAGATAGAATGGGTGTAGGGAGATCTTACAATGTATACTTAAAACCACAGTTTAGACAAGATACAGTAGAACGTGTAAATAAAACAATAAAAGACCCAAAAAGAATTGGATTGGCGTTTAAAGAAGCTTTTACTTTTACAGAAGATGACCAAGTAAAAGGTGATACAACTTATGGAGGTATAGAAAAAGTAATACCTAAAAGAGGTATTTATAAAATAGAAGATCAAAACGATGTTTCAAATGATCTTTATAATACTATGAATATGATTGCTTATGAATCATTCTTAAGAGAGCAGCGTATTAACACTTATAGTGATGTAATGGCGGTTATGGATTCCATTGAAACTAGAGCAACAGTTAAGGATAAGAAAAACGACTCTACCAATGCTTATAAAATGGCTACAAGTGCAGTAGATAATTCACTATTTGGAATTAGAGAGCAGGTTACTTACGAAATAAATCTTCCATTTACAGATAAAAAAATGGATGTTGCAAAAGTAGGTAAGCAGTTATTATCTTATGTTAAGACACGTAATTTAGGGTTTAACGTAATTATCCCTATGACTTCGTTAATTACAGGTACAGCACAAAGAATAATTGAAACAAAAGTAGGGGAATTCTTGGAAAGCCGCTCTCAAAAACTAGGTACAAAAGAGTTCTTTAAAATAGCAGGAGAGTCTGCAAAAGATTTTGGTAGTTTAAACCCAAAAGGAAAACTAAATGTACTTGGTCAAGTATTTGGTTCATTCGATTTAAAAGAGTCATTTAAAAACTCTAGTTATGGGATATTATCTAGAACGCTGCCTAGGATCGGTATGGGATTACACACCCTATCAAACTTTCCTCTGTATGGTAAGGCTATGTTAGGAGTCCTGCACGACTTTAGATTAGTAGAGCAACCCGATGGAAGTACAAAAATGATGAGGTGGTACGACTATAAAATCGCCCAAATGAGAGAAGGTAAAACCACAAAAGAAGCTAAAGCGCAGTGGGGTACTATGGAGGCAGATGTAATCTATAATTATATAGAAGTAGTTGACGGACAGTTTAATTTTAAAAAGCAATTAGAAGAAAAACTAACCGATTACAACGAAAAAGAGGTGATAGACCGATTAACAAACCACATAACTTCTGTAAATGAGAGAATCGACGGTCAGATGAATAATAATGACAGAAACTTAGCGTCAAGAGACTACCGTTTAAACTTCTTTAACACACACAGAAACTACTTTTGGCTTGCATTATCACATAGATTTAAATCAAAAAGTAATAACCCTTTGACAGGAAAACTAGAAGAAGGAAGTTATATTACATTTTTTAAAGCCGCTAAAGACTATTTAAACAACTTTAAAGAGTTAGGAGCAACCAACTTAATAAAAGGATTTAAAAAAGTATGGGATGATGCAGGAGTAGATCCAAAAACAGGAGAGATAGATTTTGAACAGAGAGAACTAGTTAGAACAAACTTAAAAAGAATCGGTATTGAGTGGGCTATACTTCAAGTAACACTTCTAACAGGACTACTACTATCACAGATTGGTGGGGATGAGGATGATCCGTATATTTTAAAAAATTTAAATCTCCTCAACGCTCGTCTCAACAATGAATTAAACTCGGTACAAACGGGAATAGTTGGGTCTGCTTATGAAACCTTAAAAACACCTTTCGTTGGATTAGATACCGTCACGAATCTTGCTAATGTGCCTGATCTGCTTAATGACGAAGAAATAAAACACGGAAGTTATAGAGGTATGAATAAGAGGGAGAGATGGTTACTTAAACAAACACCAGGAGCAAAGTCTATGAGAGACTTAACAGAATTAACTCAAACAGTTAATACTTATAATTTCTATAATGAGAAGTCTTACGATAACCCTTTAAACCCTATACATTATTTCATAAGTAAAAATTTGGAAGAGTAAAAAACTGTTAAATATTTTAAAAAGCTCTGCGTTAATTTGTAGGGCTTTTATTTTTGCCGTATTTTTGTTGAAAATAACTTATAAAGATGAAGTCAAAAATTTTAGGAGTAATCACAGGTCGATACCCTTTAGGATGTCAAGCGTACTCCATAGATGCAGAAACAGGTAAAATAATAGCCTCACATTTTTGCAGTAATGAAGTATTTGCAAAAAGCGATTTAGGTTTTACAGAACCAAGTTTTACAAGGTTACTAAATGAACCACATTCCACAGAAGGTTTTAATAGAGAAAGGAGAGACACCTACTCAAAACTATACCCTAATGGATATACTCTTGAATGGGTAGGTAACATAGAAAATGTAGATGGTTTAGCAGAGCTATTTAATCAAAATAATTAGAGTAATGGAATTAGGACAAAAAGTAAAATTTGACAAAAAATACAAAAGAGTTCATTCAGTAGCTGGAGAAAATGGTTTTCAAAAAGTTTGGTCGGAAAAAGACATAAAAGAAACAGAAGGTGTGTTTGTAGGAGTAAGAAACTTAGTAAACAGTTATCTTGAAGAACACGAAGATTTTTCAGAATTTGAGTACTACCACGATGTTATAAATAAAGTAGAAGGGCAGTGCGCTTTAATAGCAGTTAGTAAAGCTCAATTAGTAAAAGTACCAATTAACAATTTAAAAACAGTTTAGTAATGGAGTGGATAAATGTTAAAAAACCTTTTTCAGAATATGGGTTTTTATATAAGACTGTAAACGGTAAAATAGGCGTAAGTATGAATAGAAAGTTAGATGATTGGTTCATAAACAAATATGCTGTCCAATACTATATACCCATATTAAATATACTTAGCTTACCTCATAGCGATAAATTATGAATAAAATCAGCTTCGATTATGATAGTACTTTGGATAAGCAATACATACAAGACTTTGCAAGAAGTTTAATTATAAAAGGTTTTGATGTTTGGGTATGTACTAGCAGGTGGGACGATGAAACCGCCGCAGAAAAAGGCCATAAAGATTGGAATAAAGACCTATTCAAAGTAACAGACAGTTTAGGTATACCAAGAGAAAAAATAATTTTCACTAATTACGAACTCAAATCAAAATTCTTAAAAGACAAAGGATTTATATTACACTTAGACGATGATTGGGTAGAACTAAATCACATAAACAATGAGACAAATATAGTAGGTATTTCCGTGTTTGGAGGAAACTCTTGGAAAAATAAGGTTAAAAAAATTTTAAGTACTTTGGATATTAAATAAATAAGTCATATATTTGCATATTAACAACATTAAAACTTAGAAAAAATGTTAGGAACACTTTTAACTTATAAGTTTTGTCAAAGAATATCAATTATCATTAAGAAATATTTAACGAATTTGTACAATAAATTTGTTTATTTTACATTTACAGAAAATTACTAATTTGTTTAAAAGCTTTAAATATAGAATTTACCCCACCGACTCTCAAAAGGAGCTGATACACAAGCATTGTGGTAGTGCTAGGTTCATATACAACTTAGCTTTGGAGACAAAACAAATGGCTTATGCAGGAAACAAGGTAAACTTAACTTGTTTTGAACTTATCAAACAACTACCTGAACTTAAAAAAGAGCTTCCTTGGCTTAAAGATTGTAACAGTCAATCTTTACAAGCACCAATAAGGAATTTAGACAACGCTTTTACAAAATTCTTTAAAGGTCAGGCGGATTTTCCTGTATTCAAGAAAAAATCAAATAAAGGTAGTTTTAACATACCTCAAAATGTAATATTATCCGATGAAGTATTGGTGATACCTAAATTTAGAGAAGGTATTAAGATTAAAATACATAGGGACTATTATGGTAAAATTAAAAGCGCTACAATATCTTATACTTCTACTGGAAAATACTTTGTTTCAATACTATGTGATACGGAAGAAGAAAAACCTAGTAAACCAAAAATAACAGAAGAAAGCTCTGTAGGTATCGACCTAGGAATTAAAGACTTTATCGTTTCATCAGAAGCGCAAGTATTTGATAATCCAAAATATTTAAGAAAGTCAGAAAAAAGATTAAAATTTTTACAAAGAAAGTATTCAAAACATAAAGGAAAAAGAACAAAACTAAAATTAGCAAAGTTACACGAAAAAGTAGCAAACCAACGAAAAGATTTTTTACATAAAGTTTCTAAAGAGCTTATCAAGAACCACGATACAATTTGTACAGAAACTCTACAGGTAAGAAATATGTTGAAAAACCACAATCTAGCAAAATCAATAAGTGATGCAGGTTGGGGTATGTTTATGACAATGTTAGAGTACAAATCTGAATGGTACGGTAAGAACCTGATTAAAATAGGCACTTTTGAACCATCCTCTAAGACTTGCGGTAATTGTGGGTTAATAAACAAAGATTTGCAATTAAAAGACCGAGAATGGACTTGTAAAAGCTGTTCTACTATACTTGACCGTGATTTGAACGCTGCTTGTAACATTAAAAACTTTGCTTTAAGAAACTATGTGTCTGGGACGGACACTGAAAATCAGAACGAACTGCCTACATTGGTAGGAGTGTTGACTTCTGAAACTAATACACTTTAGTGCTTAGTAGTTCACTTAGTAATCGCGGCAGCATCAGGGATTATCTCTGTCTATGTTTACCGTAATAACGAAAAAACATTAGATAAATACTTTGATTTAGGTGATAAAGCTTGGGATAAAGCTAATGTAGATGAAAAAATCGCCGCACTAAAGAAAAAATTAATTGAATTACAACAAGAGAAAATTTCAAAAAAGTAAAACTATGAAAAAAGGAAGCGACGGACTATTAACAGATATCATCTTTGAAGATACAATGGGGGGATAATAAAGTAAAAACAAAGATATGAATTAGAAGATAAATGGTTATGATCCCTGCAAGGAAACCAATTTTTTAATTTAAACCCTTAGATTAATTTCTAGGGGTTTTTTCGTTTGGATACATACTCGCTAAATACAAAAAATACTCCGCCTCAACAACATCCCAATGCTTAATTAAATACTCAGGAAAGATAGATCCACCGTCTTGAACCAGATAAGGAAAAGCCACGTGACCATTTTCTAAAGACAATAAGTGATAAAGCTCGTGATACAAAACAGCTTTCCTAAAAGTAGGAAGATAGTTTGGAATATCAGCATTAACAAGGATTATCTTACGGTCATTCCTAGTCGCTCCGTGACGACCTTCTAAGTTACTTGACACATAGATACCTTCAAGTAAAGAAAGCCGCTTAAAATCGATATTATACTTAGCACAAGACTTAATAAAGTCAGTTAGAACAGGTTTATAGAAATCATCTACCTTAATAACTTTTCCGTCAGGAAGTACAAAATCAGAAACCTGAGCCTCCAAAGAAAGGAAACCCAGGTTTAAAATTAAAAATATAATTAACTTTTTCATAACTTAAACGTATCTTAAAGATGTTTTGTGTGGGTTGTGCAATATAGCATTACTCAAGTATTTATAACTTTGTGGTTTTGAATAAGAGGCTTCTTTTAAAGAATCATAATATATTCCTGTATCAGTGTCTAAGACTATTTTAGCACTTTTTCCTTTTTTACCTTTAGATTTACTATTGAATATTTTTGTACCACCATCCTCAATTTTTTCTCCGTCAGGTGTTATTGAAAAATTTTTCCAATTTTCTAAAGCCTTATTATAGCTATCAGAGGCTTCTATTTCAGATTTAAAATAACCCAAATAATATTTCCTTTGCATTATTCTTATGCTTGCCGCCCATCCTTCGCACTTACTGTCTTTTGAAACTCCTTTAAACTTAGAAGTGACATTATTTCTTTTACTGTTGTAACTATTTTCTCTCTGGGAGCACCACCTTAAGTTAGACAGGTTGTTATTACTTCTATCAGAATCTATATGGTCTACAACTAAACCTTCTTTTAGACCCTCAAAAGTAATTAATATCAATCTATGTACATATATCCTAGAACTTTTCTTATTCTTATAAAGTTGTACAGATTTATACCCTCTACCATTATCATACTGTCTTAATACTTTAGGAGGTTTATTTTCAGTAACACCATTAACTTTTAAAACTTGTCTTCCTAAGCTTTTAACTCTCCCTAGATTACTTGCTTGATAAAGCCCTTCATAGTCAGGCACATCTTTCCAAATTTCTTCTTCCATTTTTAAATAAAATACCCGCCAAGCAGAGGTTAAGGATCTCTACGAAGCGGGGTTTATAATGTTTTAGTTTGCAGCCTTAACTCTACGATTACAAATATAAAACAAAATATCTATTCTGCCAAATTTATTAATTTTTCCATTTAAATTTTTTATAAGATATATCAATTTCCTCTTCATTTAGATCAAAAACCTCGACAACATACCCACTAACACCTTTTTTAAAGTTGTTTTGCACCCATTGGGATGCAGGACTAAACGCAGGGTAGTTAAAATAATCAAAATCTTGGGATGTAGTAAAATCTAATAAAAACTGGTGGGAGTCTCCTTTGCAGAAGTGAAAATATTCGTATTTATTATATAAATTATTTCCTTTTATGTATTGATCTATTTTTTCTATTGCTTTAGTGTCTAGGACAGGCTTAAATCCGAATTTGAGGGTCTTGTCATCTTTCCCGTGGCTGATTATAAAACAGTGTTTTCCTACACCATAATGAGAGATAAATTTTCTATGATTATTTACACTAACATTTTCATATTTGGTTTCTAAAATATATTTAGCAGCAGAGTTTATAAAATAGTCAAAATCCCCTCCGTGATTAGAGTTACACACATTTTCACAAATAATTTGAGAATACTGACCAGTAGCTATTAGTAAGTCTACCATAACAACCTTAAATTCCACAGCAGTGTCAAACACCTCTGTATTAGTCATATTTTGAGGGAGATCATGACCCCCCCTTGTGGTATAACCATTATATCCGTCAGCGGTATCACCGAAATCTCGGATGTATAAAATTTCAGAGTTGTTTTGTATACTTTTGTTTACTGTCTGAACAACCATTTCTTTCATCCTAGTCATCAACTCTTTTCTATTCCAAACACCTCCGTACAAGCTATTATTGTATTTATCAGGTTCGAGCCCTATGTGTGAATCAGTGTAAGTCATATTAGTGATGATAGATGTAGAAGCATCTTTTTTGTATGGAATATTATCCGCAGGCTTAATATGCTTTTTAACAACACTTTCAATAAATTCTTCATCGATACCTGAGACTTCTTTTAAAGTAGGTTTAAATCTAACATTATAAACCATATGTCCTGCATTGTGAGCCACAAGGTTGTACTTTTCCAAGTTGTCAAAAGACAGATTAAATTTATTACAGTACTCCTCGATACTATAAAATCTATTTAACTCACTGCTCCAAGCAGATGGCATAGAAAATACTTCTTCCTCATCTTCTATATTAACTGTTTTTTCTTTTTTAGTGGCTTTTTCATTCTCAAAATTAGCATCTGATTTACCACCACCATCTAGATTATTTATAATTCTGCTAAATTTCCGCCTAACATTATCTGTATACTCTATACCGTGTTTTTCACAGTATTTTTTAGCTACATCGGTTATTGTGGATTCTTGTTCCCACAAATTTGAAATCTCATTTTCGTTGTATTCCATTTATTTAATTTTAGTTACGCAATATAAACTATTTAAGTAATATATGCAAGTTTATTAATTGTTTTTACAGTTTATCTTTGAACTTCAAAAAGTTATTCCACAAATTCTCCATATTGTCTTTCCCCACAGGATTCGCAGAATGAAAGTACATAACAGGGAAGACATCCACATCTTCATCAAGAAAATAGTTTATAATAAACTTAACACAATCTAAACCTGTTTTTTCAGAGTGAGTTTGTAAGTCTTGATATAGTTTAGATACATTATAATCTGACCAGTACTTTTCAGGAGTATAGTGTGAATCTCCTAAATCGTGATCAAATGAAATAGCTTGAGGAATACCATACCTTTCAATAAAAAGCACAAACTCTTCGTAATTTCTAACCCAAACCAAATCTTCTTGTAAGAATTTTTCGGGAACGCGTTCTTCTAAGTTTAAATAGGGGTTTCTTAAATCGTCTAACCAAAGACATACATTATTTGTTTTCATATTCCAAATTTTTACCACTATTTTAATTTAGTGGTGATTATTAGTTTTTATATATCTGTTATTTCTATACCTAATAAAGACACAAGACACTTCATTTCATTATAATCCCATTCATTTTCAATATTAAAATTCTCTTCTAAATCTTCAAGCTGTTCTTGTATTTCTTTATTTTTTACTTTCACTCCCCACCAATTATAATCAGAAGCTAGTGTTAAAATATGAGTATTCTTTTTTATAGTTCTTATCTTATCTATAAAACTCATCTTATTAAAACGAGCAGACATTATTCTATAATCCTCTAAAGCATACTCTCTAAATTGCTTTTTCATAGTTTGCCACTCTTCGTCTGTATATTTTTGTCTTAAATTTCCCATTATTTTCCTGCTATTAGTTCATAAATATCTTGCTTATGTTTTTGACCGTTCTTTTGACGCGCATATTGACACTTAAACTCTAAGATACGTTCAACAGGATTTACTTTATAAGTATTTCCTTTAAATTCAACGATTTTGTACTTTTCATTTGGCTCTATACTTAAATCTAACTTAACTCCTTTTAAAGTGAAAGTTTCATCAAAAGTATTACCGCTGTTTTTAGCGTCAATATGAGCTACACCGTCAAGCTCTTTTAAATCAACCCAAAAAGGGTGTATTAAATCTAAGTCACCACAGCCTTCTACTTCTAATCTCCTTAATCTTGCACCTTGTAAATATAGAGCAAGACTTCCACCAACAATTAGGTTTGGGAATTTATTTTGTAAATCTCTTACTAAGTTAAGTTTAAGTCTGTCGTCTTCTTCTCTATCTTCTTTTTCCTGAACTATTTTATCTAATTCCTCTTTAGACACTTCTTCCAAAAATTCTATATGATCGGTACAAGATTTATTGGACTCATACCCTGTACCATCTTTCCAACGACCTTTAATCCTAACTTTAAAGTAACGATTTTCGCCGCCAAGAGAGTACCATTTAAAACAATCTTCCAAAGTATTACAGTAATGAATAACTGAACTAGAGCAAATCCTTAAAGATTTGTCCTCAACAGCACCCTCTCCTATACTAGTTACAGATACAACTTTCCTATCAGAAGTTACCATATATTCTTTACCTAGTTCATACTGCTGTTGTTTACAGTACATATTTTCATCTGTTGCTTTATATCCTATCTTCATAGTTAGTAAGTTTTATTATCAAAATTTGTATTTTTTAATTCTTCAAACATATGTTTTAATTCTCCCAATGTTTTGTTTTCTATATTTGGTATAATAGCACTAGCTGTATTTAACCACCGTATAAATTCTAGTCCGTCTTGTTTTTCCATAATTTAAATAAATTTTGGTGTAAAATCTCCTTGACAACATCCAGGAACAGGTAAAAGTAAGTCTCCCGCTTGGTCAACATTTTTATTTGACATCATATTTTGATACCATCTTTTTTCAGTTGTTTTTGAAGGATCTACTAATACGTGATACCCACCTTTTGTCTGAACAATGTCAAAACAATCTATGTTTCCTGTGGCTTCGTAAACTATATCCTTAATATGCTTATCGTAGTTTTTATTTGAAATATCAAAATCAAAATCGACTCTAAAAGAACCTGACTTACTTACCTGTATTGCATTTAAAGCGATTGACTTCGGATTCTGATACCTATCTTTACCTATGTTGTCAAGTATCATTTTAGCCGTTTTAATAGATGCATTTTTCATACTTCTAGGTGTCGGATGGATATACAAAGCCAATGTATCTAAAGGAATATCTTCAACCCCATTTATCTTATAACTACCAACAGGACATTCCATCTTTCTAATTTTATCAAACAGCCTATCTTTAGTAGAGGTAGTTCTTGCTAGTTGAGATTTATCTGATTTCAGTATGTTTGTTTTATCATACTTACTTCTTGCAAACAAAGCTAAATAAAATTGTTCTCCGTCTTTTAAATTGGGAAGCCATTCAATAAATTTTTTTAATTTATCTTCGTCTTTAATAATTTTGTAATTCATTATTTCTTATTTTAAGTTCAATATTACAAATAAATTCTAAATCCACTTCATCTTTTAACGAAGAGTTAACATATAATTCTTTTAGTTCTTCTGCTTTAATAGACCATTCATCCATAATTTTCTTTAAATCAACATCCCCTTTTTTGATGTCTAACAGAAAATTTCTGTCTTTTGTTCTATCCACATTTATAGAGTTTTGAAGGGGTATTTCTTGGGCAGTCATAATAAGCCTCACAGTATGCATTATATTTTTACCGTCATAGTCTTGACCGTGTTTTTTATTAGTAGCTACCCTAGTCTCGTTTCTAGCTTTTAACCACTTTTGATATTCTCTATACTCCTTACAGTGAGTGGAATAAGCCTCTCGATTAAAATACATAATACCCTTCCAATCGTTTATCCTATATTTTTCTATCACAGATTTTCTAGGTTCATTTGTGCTTTCCTCTCCGATACCTTTATAACCCCTTTCTGAGAAACTTATATCATCAAACCTATGATTATCATTTACCCATTTTATATCGTCCAAATAAAACCTATAACAATCTCTAAAACCATCTATTGATGCAAGACCTACTTGTTGTTGTGTATAGTCATTATCTTTTAACCAATCTTTAACTAAAAAAGTCTTACCTGACTCTCTATCAACAATTTTAGAAAAATCGATTATATCTTTTCTTTCAGTTCTTTTTTTCTCCCAATTAAATTTTTTATTTAAACCTTGCGCTTTTGAAAGCTGGGTCTTAGCATAACCTGAGAAAGTATTATAACATTTCTTAGATAAGAACTCCTCTTTAATTGACAGTAAATACTTCCATTCATCAGTCCAATATAGCATACATCTATCAGGTAAAAATAAGAGCTCTAGTACGTTTGGATTTCCAACAGAGACAAGTTCTAAAAAACGCCTTAGTTCGTAATAAACTGTATCTGCATCCACATCTATTTGAGCAATATAATTGTTAGATAAAATATCTTCATTAGGTTGCAGAAATACGCCTTTAATATCTTGATCAGACTCAGGGGTATCTAATCCGTATGCTTGACTACCGACTATACCTTCAAAAATTATTTTATATTTATTTTGTAGTAATTTCATTTCTTCTAATTAAACTTAATAGTAATGTTCTCTCACAATTTAAATTTGCCGTTTGTTTTACAGCTTTCTGTATAATCTCTATTTTATCGTCAATCAAATACAATAAACCCCAATTACTAGGCAACTCTCTAACTGAAATTAAATTTTCTGTACAGCAAAAATAACGAAATTCTCCAACACCTAATTCACAATTTTTCCTAAATTTTTTCTTTTTATCCGCTAAAAAATCGCTACGAGAAGTCTTAACCTCAATTAAAACAGAAGCCCAACTACAAAAACCAATTATATCAGGTATTTCTCCTGTAACAGTAGCTGAAGAAAATTCAGATAAAACAGTAGGACAATTTGGAACTAGAATATTCTTATTATGTTTCTTTAGCCACTTAGCTGATATTTTAACAATTTCTGAGTGTGTCATAATCTACACTTTTATAATTTTCCAATGTTTAAAATCTTTGTCCCAACTCCTTTTTAAATCTAAGTAGTAATGACCACCACCACGTTCAATAACATTTACCTTATACCACCAAGCAGTCTTTTTTAATAAATATACTAATTCTTCATTTTCAGACCAACCACCTGTATGGATCTCAATTAAGTTGTTATCTATTTCTATGTTACCATATCCAGTCTGATACAAACTGCAAAACACTTCAAAAGCTTCTTCCCATAAGTCAATCTTTCGTTGACCATCTTCTTTAGAGTCGTTTTCAAAATCTAAAACGTATTTTTCTAATTCTTTCATATTATCTATTTTGAGTGGTGATCCAAACACACCATTTCCTTTTTACTTAATAAATACTTTATTTCTTGATAAGAATAAGGTTTAAATTTTGGATGTGTATCAAAGCCTACGTCCATACTTTTACCAAAAACTTCTGTAAGGCTACCGTGACTATGACCAAAAAGCATCCAACTCCCCTCATTCTTGTGCATATAATTCCATACTCTAAAAGAGTAGTGAGACATTATTATTCTTTGCTTAAAAGCTTTTACACCTTGTTTTTTAGAAAACTCTGAAACCTGTAACTCTAGATAATCCTGTACAGAAGAAAAAACATATTTTAACTCATCGCTCTTACGTATCTCACTATCGTGATTTCCTAATATAAGGTGTATATTTTTACAATTGATTTTTTCTCTAAATTCAATAGTTCCGCTTTTATTTTCACCACTTTTATAATCGCCAAAATTCCAATCACCTAAACAGAATAAAATGTCATCAACACCAACAGTGTTATTTATGTTATTGACTAGTGTATTGTTATGTTCTTCTAGTGTATCAAAATCTCGACAACCTCGTTTACCATCCCAAGAAGAAGTGCCTCTGACAATTCCCGCGTGGTTATAGTGAGGGTCTGAACAGAAAAATATATTCTGTTTCGGTGTCAATTGTAATTTAATCATATCTCTAAAATAATTTCTACAAATATATACCAAATAAAAAACCCCTACAACTAAATGTAAGGGTTTAACAGGTTTTTAACTTTTTGGTTTTTATTTAATCTTAATTTCTGTTGGCGGAGATTTGTCTTTTGTAAATTTAATTTTTAGTAAGCCGTTTTTATATTCGGCTTCTACATCGTCAAAAACAAACTGACAAGCAACAACATACTTAACCTCACCTTTAACAGAAACAATTAGCTTCTTACCTTCTCTATTAAGAGAGATATCTTCTTTCTCTGTTCCCGCTAAGTTAATATCAAAAGCCTTCCGTTCCTCATCACTTAAAACGTATTTAAACGGAAATTTTGGATTGAAGAAACTTGAAAGCCAATGTTCATCTTCTGTATAAAACATATCTATAATAATTTTTAAATTTGTCTAGTATATTTCAATTAATATACCAATTAAATACACTGACTTTATGTCAAACCTTTTTAATTTTAGTTATGTACTCTTCCGATATCCATTTATTAATCTCCGTATAGTATTTTCCGTCCAAAAGAAAAGCTTCTTTAGTAGATATTTCTTCATTGTAATCAACGGTAACTAAGTACTGATTGTCTGGATTAAACCTATTTTCAAACCAAATACAGTCTTCTTCTCCACTTTCAATACCTCGCTTAAAATCATCTTCCCTAATAACCCACTCATATAACCTATCTCTTTCATCTTTAGAAAGCACATAGAAATATTTGTTAATTACTCTTTGAAAAAACATTGCTCTTGCGATAGGGCGTGGTGGCAAACAGGCGGTGACTAAGAAACTAAACTCAAAGAAGTCTATATCAAATCTAACATCTCTCATAACTCTTCAATTTTATACTCGCTATTTTGTGTCTTAAAATGCTTGTCAGAAATAACCTCAACAATAACAGAAGTCATCCACGTATAAAATACAGAAGGATCAACTATACAAGCATACCCAACTTTAGATTGTGAGTGTAGCTTTTTACCTTTTCCTTCATCATCAAACTCAATAAACTTAATAACACCTGTTTTCTTTAATCCGTCGTTTACTCTAACTAATGTTTGCTTAGTTTGTATATCAATAGGTATCTTCTTTTGTTCTAATTTACTCATAATTGTTCTTTTATACTTTTTAATACATTATCAAATTCTTCTTTTTCAATTATTTCGCCGCGTTTAGAACCATTAAGTAGAAAATCCGAATAACACTTAGGAATACTACTACTAATCTCAACAACAGACCAAAGAAAAGATTCACACACCTTAATAACCTCTACCTCATCATCAGATAAAACAGAAATCTTATAATACTCGTCGTCTAACAGATTAAAACATTTAAAATAAACAGTCCCTAACGGAATACCTATTTCTTCTACTACCTGTTTTGAATAATTTAGTTTATACATAGCCTAAAACTTTAAAGGAGCGTGAGCCAAATTACTAAAATCTACATCTGAATAAGCAATACTCTCTCCTTTTTGTATTCTATCTAAATTTTCAGAATACATATCAAATGCTTCTATCATTCTTCTATTCATTTCTGCCTGTAATTCCGCGTGATAATTATCCATAATTTATCTATATTTAAATTCTACTCTTTCTATATCGTGAATAAACTCTCCTTTATTTAATAAACCCTCAGACCTAAGAATATCTTCTAATTTATAAATAGGTAAAGTATACACTCTATCTGTTCTCTCATCAAACTCTTCATCTGTCCAATCAGAATTATCTACCTGATATTTAATTTCAATTGTTTTCATTACTTACATTTAATATAATACGTTCTTTTCTGCTCTTGCTCCACTCAAATAAACAGGGGATAAAATAAAAACTAAGTTGATCTTTTTCTAAAATACTTGACGGCACATAAACGCCTTTTTCTAACGAGGGTAAAAAACTTTCTATCTTAACAACACAGTCTTTAGACATATTATCATATTCTTCTTCAGTAGAAGCTATAAGATACCAATTATTAGTGTACATATGATAGTAGCAACCCCTTTCTTTTAGATTAAACAGTAAGTGATATACTCCGTTTGGTAATACTTCCACCCAATAATCGTCTACATATTTCATTTTTATTTAATTTATTTGTTAGTAAAAATACGCCGCTAAAAACAAACAGCAGAAAAATTCAACAATACAAATATACAGCACTACAAACCAAAATACAAAGTGTTTAAGATAAGTTTAACGTTTCAATTATTTCTTCTACGGGTAAGTCTAAGGTGTAGCATTCTGTGTACCCGTCAAATTGCTCAAATGGAATATATTTATAAGAATAAAATTTTCTATGTAATAGTATCTCTGTGTCAAAAGCTGTACCTGCATCAAATGAACAAGTGAATACCTCTTTATATTCAAAATATTTACTATATATGTTAGGTCTAAATCTTTTCTTCAGCCCTTTGTAAGTTTTACCTATTTTATAAAATTCTTCATTCTTATTCCAACATCTAATTAAATATACTATAGCAGGTCTCCCTTTTGCGCCGTTCACATAAGATGTTCTAGGGTATCCTCCGTTTTCAATACCGCATTGAGGGCATCCGTACCCAGTTAAGTGATCGTTAGGTGTTATTTTAAAGTATTCTTTATGAATTTTACAATAAATGTCCCCCTTTGTTTTCGCTGTTTTATACTCAAACTTATCATAAATAGATTCATCTGTACCTAATCTTTTCATAGCTTTTTTGACGAAATCCTCTTTATTAGAAGTTAAAGCTTCTCCTCTTCTGTCTTCCCAACAGAGTCCACACCCCTGACCATTAAGTAACCAATTAGGTTTAATTCTAAGTTCTCCGTGCTTTCTACATCTAATATTACAGTATTTTAGTGCACCTTTGTAAGTAAAATCACTAAAATCAATTGAATTTTTCCAACCTTCACGTTCTCTGTATTTATTTATAAAATATAGAGAGGGAAAACAAGCCGCTTTTATAGTAAAATCAGATTTAGATAAAAGAGAAGCTCCGTTGATAAGAAGTATGCCATATTTATCTTGAATGTATATTTTTTGGTCTTTTAAGGCTTTATCTTTTAACTCTCTAGTTAAGATTTTTATGTCAGGGTGAGTCTCTTTAACTTTCTCTACTAATTCGACATAACTGATCCTCTTACTTTTGTGTGAATTATCCATACCGCACTGAAAACAACCTTTATTAGAAGATAGATGATTGTAAAAAGTAGTTTCTAATTTACCGTGTACGGGGCAGATTATAGTTACAGGGGACTTTTTTAAAGGTAATTCTTTTATTAAAGAGTAATCAAAGAAATCACCAAATTTTTCAATTGACTTATTAACATAATAATCTCTTCGCTCTTTAAAATTAAACCCTATAGTAGGATTGTGTCTACTTTTACTCATAAATAAAAATCCCGTCACTTATCATCTGCATCTCACCTCAGAATCAAAGCAACGGGTATTTTGTTAGTGCGTATTAAAGTGAGATGACGCAATTAAAGTACAAATATAAAACAAACTTTTGAATTATGCAAATTTATTTTTAATTAATGTACCTCTGCGTATGAATTACCTATTTTATAATCTATACCTACAGGCACTTTAAGTTTCAACTGTCTGTTCACCATATCAATAGCTTTCTTTAACTTTTCAACAATTAAATCACAATCCTCTGGTTTACAGCAAGTTATAATTTCATCGTGGAAACCTCCATATAATGTAACACCCAAACCCATAAGATTATGTTGCCAGAGTGTAAATATATAATCTCCTGCACCTTGGTTTACGGTGCTGAAAATATCGCGCTCTGAGCGGAGACTATAAAAGTAACCATTTAAAGGGTTTTTAACCCACAACTGACCATTCGATTCCTTTGTTTCACAAGACTCAGAAAAAACACGAACACAGTTATTTTTAACCCAATATGCATCTATTAGATTAGCTGCTTCTTTTGCAGGTATACCTAAATCCTCCCCTAGTTTAACTTTTCCAATACCGTACATACTGCTGTAGTTAGTCACTTTGCCTGCCGCCCTCTTTTTATCTAATTTATCGTGAAATTCATTCTTTTCTTCGTCTGTTTTATAGGAATTTAGTATAATTTGAAAATCTTCTGGTATTTCTCCTATCTCCTTAAAAGTGATGTCAGGATTTTTTCTTTTCTCTTTCCACCACTTATAAAAGAACACCTCTGCCTCTGTCATCATATTTGCAATTTGTGCAATCTCTAAATGCGGATCGTAAAAAGGATGAGACTGATCTTCAACAAATTTTCTGTCTATGTCAAATACAAAGTTATTTCTAGTAACACTCTCTAGAGCACTGAGATCCGACCCCACCATAACATAACCTTCGGGAGGTAGAAGTAAACTACGTACATACTCCCCATAAGGAGCAGAAGGTTTAATAAGATTTACTAAAGTTCTGTGTTTTATCCTTAAAGTATTTGTAAATCCTCCTATATCAGCCACTATCTTATTGCCTCTAATCTTATCCCTTAGAAATCCTACAAAGTACCCTCTACGGTGCTGTAATAAGCTTAAATCAGACAGTCCTTTTATCTCTGGAACTTCTTCAACTAATTTTAATATTGATTTACATAAATCTTTGTTTTTATCTTTTAGTTGAGGCACTTTTCCGTTTGCGCCGTCCTTGTAGATACGAGGCTTCCAATTTAGCGAGAATAACCAAGATTTAACTTGTGAAGTGCTTTGAGGATTAGGCTCGTCGTACCTTACAACCTCTTCTAATTCTCCCTCGTAGTCTTCATCAACACCATAGTGTTCAGCTATTTTCAACCACCTTTCACCAGCAACAGAGGGAGTTCCGTCTTTTTTATAAATAGACTTTGGACGCTTTCTTTTGGCTACGACGGGGACTTTAGGCATTACTTTTTTCAACTCTTCTACTATTTCTTCTATAAGCTTATCAAACAGTTCTAAATTAGCTTGACAAGTTTCAATATCTAAAGTTAAAGGGTTGTCTTGGTGCATTTTATAGACCTTGCCTTTTGTCATAAGAAATCTTAGCAATGATTCTATGCGATTGTCATCATTGTTGTACAAATCTCTTAATAACTTTAGGTGTTTAAACCAAGTGTTTGTGTTAATCTTACAGTCTTCTGTAACCCTATTTACATACTCTTCATAAGATAGATTTTCCCAATCATCTATTTTTGGCTTAGGAACATTAAATTCCTCTCCATAATCTGAAAGCCCATATTTTATTCTGTTTGGTTCAATGTACCAAGCCACTAACAATGAATCTACTATTGTGGCTTTTATCTGTATACCCTTAAATATTTTCTCAAGACTAGGGATATCAAACATATAGAAATTATGACCCACTATTGTGTTATTGGGGTCTTCAAATACCTTTTTTACATCTTCTTTTTTGTTGGTAGTTTTAACAGACCAACCATCTTTTGTTTTATAAGCAATACCTAGAACGTGAAGATCAGACTCAACCCCTTTAATATCTTCTAAGAACCCTTTTGTCTCAATATCCCCTATTAGAGGTGTATCTAAGTCTATCTTACTCATAATCTAATTAAATTTTTCTGTTGTTAATCTCTATTTTTGCGGCTATTTTATACAAACATAAAAGGAGATTTTTCATATTCTTGTAATTCAAATCCTATTTTCACTTTATTTTTGAGTCTACTGCTTAAAGATTCCCAATCTCCATAATTTATTAAGGTGTTTGGGGTTACATACCCATAATCAAAAAGTATATTGTATAATTCGTGTTTTTCTTCTTCGTTAAGTTTATTCCATTTTTCCATAATCTATTTTTTACACACCAAATTTACAAACGAAAATCGAATTCCACATAACCTATTAAGTTAAAATTAGGTTTTAGGTTATCTATAAATTCTTGCATATCCAAATCTTGACCATTATAATAACGTCTACTGTAAATACTTTTGTGCTTATTTACTATTTTTGTAAAGTCTTTTTCTTCTACTTTGTATACAGCATCTTCTAGTGTTATTAATCTCATAATTTATAATTTTGATAGTCAATCCAAGTATTTAATTTATCTAAAGATTCTTCATATTGTTTAAAATAACGTTCATTATCCTTTCTCCATTTGTTATAAGCCTCCTCCTTAGTGTAGTTTAAAAGGAGTGTGTAGGAAGGGTCAAAAATTGGTGGGAAAGCTATATAAAAATTGTAAATATTATAACCTTTGTCTTCAAACTTTTCTCTTACCTGATCATATGTTATCATAACTATATAGTATTTATATCAACCGCTAAACCCTCTCCTATCAAACCAAACACATCAAAGTGATTTTTAAATAGAAACCGAATATCTCTATACATAATACCACCCATAAGCTCTTCTCTATTATTATGGGGTAGTTTTGCAACATCATCTAAGTATAAAATAGCCTCTTTATTTAAACTATACATTTTAAACTCTTCTTTTTTAAGATCAGAAATTGGTCTTAATATTGGGTAGATTTCAGAATAAATAAATTCTTCAGTTACTGTTCTCCCTATTTCGTGTATTTCTACATAGTTAATATCTAAACCAACAATTTCAAATTCTTTTGGTATAATAGGGTCGGAATAATCATCGATATTCTCCCCCTCAGCAAAACATTTTAACCTATAACGCAAATAAGGTGTTAGGTATCTTAATTCTAGTTCCATAATTTTATTCTTTTTTCTCTCTTGCAAATATATGAATTCCTTGTGATATCTCTACTTTAAATTTCGTTAAATTTGAAAAAAGGTAGTATTTTCTCTCTCTTTTCTGTCTGTTTTGCTCTTTTTCGGCGATTTCTTCTGGTTTTTTATCTTGATGCTTTTTAAGGTATAGTGGAGCTTGCATTCCTTTATTCAGCATAGTTACACTAGTCTTTTTGTATGTATCCGCTTTTGCAGATAAATAAGGCGATTCATCAATCCACTTAAACATATAATTTTCCATCTCATCATAAGTTATATATCCGCTCGAAACGAAACCTCCTCCAATCAACGAACTCGCCAAAATATTTTGATGGCCTACCTGCTCTTCATCAGCCTTTTTGATTATATTGTAAACCCTTTTAAGAACTTCTTTCTTATCTTCGTCTGTTACATCTTCTATCTCTTCAAATTCTCCCGTGTATTCTTCAAACTCGTCATACTTACCTCCACGTTGAGTCCAAGTTTCAGGATTTTCTCGCCACTTAATGTTTTCGTCCCAACTGAGAAAGAGGGGTAATGTAGCATTCTTTCCACTTTGATCAAAAGACTTAACGTATTCCATATGGTAACACATAGCGTGGAAATAGGATTTGAATTCATCCGTTGAGGCGACTTGAGGTATACGCACCAAAGCCTTAACTCCATTTGCGCTAGGACTTTTGTATGCACATATTATGCATCTATACTTCTCAAATAGTTTATCTCTAAACTCATCAGCATCAATAGGTATATGATCAAAATCCCAAATACAAATTCCAGTGAAACCATCCTCTTTTTTAATATTCTCATAAGACCGCCCCTTACCATCTAAATTAACACAAGGAGTAAAATAGAACAGATTTTCTTGTTTTAGCTTACCTTTTGTTTCCCAATCTTGTTTTTTCTCTGCCTCGGCAATTTTATTAAATACCTCTTTTATCTCAGGTTTTGGGTTTTTATGAGACTCAATAAACTGACGAAGGGTGATTTTACCTAATGGTTGGCATTTGTAAATTTTACCTGGAAAGTAATCTATTTTTATATCGTCTAAAATACTACTCATATTGTCTAAATATTCTTTTATTATCCTCTAAAATCACTTGTTAATCTTACCCACCAAGAGAGTTGTTTCCCTAGGTGTTTTCTATAATTTGTAAATATGTCGTGAATATCCCACATTTCTTCATCTCTTATCCATTTAATAAAATAGTAATCATAGCACCTTGTCCATTGACCTAAAGTGTTATCTTTAAATCTACCTTTATTGTAATTTACAAAATGTATCACAGGACAATTCCTGTCTATATAAACACACATTGCTAATTTACTATGTTTATTTTTCTTGGCATAATGAACACTATTGTCGTGACATCTAAAATTCATTTTTATTTTACCAGGTTCAACCGTTATTTGATCAAAATTAGAGGTAACATATTCCATTATTTGCTGTCTTGCTTTTTTGTTACTCATAGTAAACCTTTAATTTTACCTAAGATACTCTCCTTATTCTTATTATATAACCAAGTATTCCTTTTTGAGGGGTGAATTACAAATACCATTTTCTTATCTATATTTTTATTTTTTAAGAAATCTCTGGCAACACCTCCTAAAACAAGAATAGACTTCGAGTTTTCAACCTTTTCCTTTAAACTTCTTTCCCAATACTCTTCCATTTGCTCATTTGATGGTTTTTTATGACCACCACCCGAAGCAAATCCTGGAAACTTATCATAAACAGCATCAAAATCAAACAAATCTTGTGCTTTTCCTTTGCTAATACCTAATTCTTCAAACCAATCATAAAGTTGAGTGGTATCGTAAGGTAATCCTTGTTTTACAGCAGGTGGAGCTTGTCCAATAATTAAAATCTTTTTATCCATTTTTATAAGTCGTTTTTGCCGCTTCTGCTACGGTAGGGTTATATCCTAGTATTTTCTTTGTTCTTTTAAAGCAAGATTCCCAAATAATATCTAAACTCTTCTCTTTTATATGTTCAACAGATGCGTGAGCTAAATGTAAAACACCTTTAAAACCTACTTTCAAATAATATTTTTTAGGTAATTTTACACAAAACAGAAGTTCTGAGTGAGGGGTTTGTCTAGTCTTGACGTGGCTTTCTTTACCGAAATATTGAACCCAACTAACACCATTTTCTCCTTTATACCTTAGTCCTGTTGTATTTTTAGATGTAATATCCTCATACATACCTCTATCTAAAGCCCATTGTTTAACTTCTTCCATAGACTTATTTTCAAAAATATAAGATACAATATAAGCATTTTTTGGTACTGTAATTTCTGTTGGATTGAATATTCTTTTCCACCCTATTTTATCAGGATCTCTCGCCATAATAGTTGCAAAAACACATCCTGTTTTACCTTGCCTTATATATTTTAAATTTTCATCGTTCATATTACAAATATAACTATAATAAGTTTAAATACTGTGAATACCTTGTTAAAAATTTAAAGTGATTTATAGATTCAATAGCTTCTTCTTTTGATTCGGGGAATTTATAACTACCTATAATTTTTCCGCCAAAAATATAGCCTGACGCTAAGAATATATGCATCTTAGTTATACCGTCTTGGTTATAAACTTTTTTACTGTCTTTTCTTATTTGTTGCCACATTTTTATAATTATTTAATTAGATAAGCACTTAACCAATTACACTAAAGCGATACCTGCAAAGAAAGCGAATATTATCCAAGCACATCCTATATTTTCGTAGTATTCGTCTGGTTTTTTACTCATCTTTTAGTATATTTAAAATTGATTCTTTATCTACACTGTAAAGAGTCTTTCTGTCGTAAGTAGGCGTTCTTCCTGCTCCCCAACCTATAAAAACCTCTTTTTTTGTTTCTTCTGTTTTAACTTTAGCATTATCCGCCGCCAACTCTAACAAATCTTTTAACATTTGTTTTACTGTTTCTTTTTCATAATTAACAGGATACATACCTTTAAAAACTTCATTATTTGGTATGTATTCAATTGCTTTATATTCATCTAAAAAGTCATCCATTTTCATCACTTTGCAAATTTAATGTATTGTTTTAAAAATGTTTTACCAAGAGGTTTTTCCTCCTCCACATTGAAGAAATACACCTCAAATATTTCTTCGTCTCCTAAATTAACCGCAGTTGTTATTAGTGGATGTGCTGTTTTAGTCTCAAAATTGTAGTAGGTGAAATCGTCATCACCACCCCACTCTTCTTTTGTCACCTCTGTTCTCTCAAATCCTAGCTGTTCTAGTTCTTTTGCTGTGTACTTCAACTTCCAATATTTTTATATAATTACTGTTTAAATTTTTATCTTGCATCACTTTAAGCAAAGATAACAAATCTTCTTCGTTTCCGAGCCTAAGCCAGTCTAAATATTCGTTAAAATCCATATCTCCAATAATATTTAGTGGATTGGATATTAGCTGTTCGTACTTAGTGTTTATCATCTATTTTTGATTTTACTAATTTTTTTAGTTTTTCTTGCCAAGTAAAATTATATTGCTTACCGTGAGCTTGCCAGCTTGTTTGAGACATAACATCATTTAAACTAAGACAAGGTTTATTGTAAAGTACATATTCTTCTGCGGCTTTTTTAGTTGAGAAATACCAATTTTTAGCAGGAATGTAGAAAACATCGATATTGTTTATTTTATAGTTAGCTATTTGGTAATTATATTCTTTACTTACCACCCAACAAGAATTACCTTCAAAAACATCAACCCCATCTTCAGTTGTGAATAAGCACTCTCTAAAATGCTCAATTTTATTTATACTAATTCCGCCATTACCGCCTAAAGCTAACATTTGTTCTCCGTTACAATCTAATTTAAAACCACTTATAGTAAAAGTATTAGTTTTACAGTTTGGTTGCTGCACTTTATCACTGACACAAAAACAGACAGAATCTGATAATCTCTTTACTTTCGTTACCACTCTAAAAGGAACTCCATTTGAAATACCTTGAGGAGTATGCATATAATAGTTTAACACCTCGTAATCTCTGTCAACTACCTCTTCCCAATCCTTACTATTATGCACTACCCATAAAGGTATTTCCCAACCATCTTCGCTAGAAAGACCTACCAAACCTTCTTTGTTCAGAGTAAGTACTTCAAAAACTTTTCCTGTTGGTATATGTCTATATTTTTTCATATTTCTTATTTTTAATTACACTACAAATATAAAACAAAAAACCGCCCTATAAAAATAAGACGGCTAAAATTAATAATATTTTAACAGATATCAAAAAGGCACTTCATCTTGATCATCATCACTCTTAACAACAGGATCATCAAAAGCTACATCAGGAGTAATAGGTGTAATATCCTTATAATTATTTTCTTCTGTTTGTCTTGGTTTTGCGCCAAATGTAGGAGTTTTTATAGATGGTGTTGAGAAGCTGTTGTTACTAGAGTAGCCTTCTACCTCATTTCTCTCAAAAACCCTTTCGGCAAATACATCTTTTGTGTCTTTTATATCCACACCTCTCCTTTTAAGGTAAAAATAATAAGCGACTCCTATAGGATCAAAACTATCAGTGTTACTGCCTTCTATTTTAAAATCTTCTAACCAAGGATAGGCATTTTTACTAAATACCATAAATTTATCATTTAAGTGCATTCTCCAAGGCATTACTTTCACATAGAGTATATCGCACAATTTGAAAAATTGCCCACTCCCGTACAGATCAGACTCGATGGGTTTATGATTTTTAGGATTATCTATCCTCTTAAGAATATCATCGTTCAATTGGTTTAATATTATAAAACTAATAAACCAGTGCATATCTTTAAGCCTGTTAATTTGTGTTAAAAAAGAGTCTACTGAAGATTTTTGACTTCCTTTAGTATCTAGTATGTTTTCTAAGTTGTCAACAGTAACTACTATTTTTCTATCAGGGTATTGCTCTATTAGCCAACTAACATCCTCAAAAAACTGTTCAGGTGTTACAGGTTCGTTTTGATAATACACATTATCATTTCTATGGACTTCGCAGACCTCTCTCAATTGCTTCAAGTCTTCCACAGTAGGGTTATTATAAAGAACTTCATCCATAGTTTTACCCGTCTTTTGGCAAATATCTCTTACAAGTATTTTAAAAAAATTCAATTCATAGTTGCCATTCATAACAACTACATCAGGATTGTTAGACAGTATGTGCCTTTGTATCCTTTCTAGGTCATATGTTTTCCCAGAAAAACTACGAGCAGCTATACCAACGATCAAAGAAGGGGTTAGGCCGCCTAAACAACTTTTATCCAAGTGATCTATGCCTGTGGAAATAGGTTTTATTTTACCTGACTGAAAATCTCCTATTAATTTTACTGTTTTATTTGTAAGGTCTGTGCTTTTTTTTAGTGGCATATATTTAATCTGTTATTTCTACTTCCCAATTATACATTGCTTTATATACTCTATCATCAATTTTATCTTTCCATTTATCGGCCACTTCCTTAATATGTTTTTCTTTTGCTTTTTTATACGCTTGAAAAGCTTCTTCTGGTGTTTTAAAATAGCCTAAATGAGTCTGAGTATAACCTATATTTATTGTAGCTCTGTATTTTTTATTTACTTTCACTACGCCCTTAAAATATTTCGATTTCTTTTTATTTCCAAAAATTTTATTTATTTCTTGAGGAACAAAACAGCAAAATTTAGAATCATATACAGTATTACCTTTGGCTAAAATATCCTTATCCAAATGCCATCCTTCCATATATTCAGGTTTGTAATTTTCTTCAAACCATCTACTAAAATTACTAATACGCAACCAGTCGATGGACACAATACAATTTTTATAATTCTTGTGGCGATAACACCTCTGTAATATGTTCATCCACAAATCATATATAATAGGTGTAGTTTTTTCAACATCTATGATCCCTCCATATCTATTCCCTGTACTTTTTATTGACATATATTTAAAAATTCTCTCTTATATTCATTATTAATCTCTTCTAAAATGATTTATCATAATATATCAGTTATATAATCTAGCTCTCTTATAGCATCATCATACTCATCCCTAAGCTCTTTTGGTACACGTTTTACACCTAACAATTGTTCTAAAACTTTTGGTGCCTTATATGTAATATAACTATAATCAGTGGTCAAATCTCTAGCTTGCTGTAACAATTCTTCTAAGTCTTCTTTTTTACTCATTTTTAGTAATTTTTCTAGCTTTTTCACTTAATTCTCTTAATAATCTGTTTGTCTCTCTTTGATACATTTCAGCACACTCCGCAATAGTAGGTGCAGGATACTCCATATCCTCAAAACCACTACTACTATCGTTTGAATCAATTAATTCCCATTTATCCGTAGGACGATCTGAGTAGTAGTTTACCCAAAGTTTGTTACATTTGTAGTCAGGAAAAGTTTTCTTAAAGTCTATTGCTTGTTTAGGTGTTATTCTTTTCATAACTTAAATATTTTAAGATACTGTATTATAACCACCGCCATAATTATACATACTCCTACAACTACCATCACAAAAACATACCCCACCACCTCTAAAACAAAACGGTTTAGTTTTTATATTTTCTTTAATTATTTTAGTTCCTTCTGTATTTAGAGCATTCTCTAACCTTTTATAGGATTCTTCTTTAGTTTCTACAGTTTCTATTATTTGCCAATTATTTTTAAAGTCTTCTATAATGTACCTACTACTTACGTCTGTATCTAAATTACGTATTACACAAGAAGTGCTTGTCATTTCTACAACCTTACCTTTAAAAGGAGTACTGTGTGATGATTTTTTACCTTTAAAAATGTAAATATATTGATCTTTAATTTCCATAATTCTCTAATTGTTTTATTTGTTCTTCTGTCAAATGTTCTTTGTATCGTTCTAATACTTCTGCGGCGGGAAGATACTCAACCAATTCTCCATTATTGACTCCTAAACTTCCACCACCCTTACTATCTTCACTATAAGGGTCAATACCAACAATGTATTTATCTATTAGCTCAGCTTCTCTATCCACCTGTTTTCTTATTTTAGTATCACCGTATTTATCTAACCAATCTGTTATTGGATTATTCTTGTTCTTTTTCATAACTTAAAACCATTCTTTATATTTTTTCATAAATTCTCCGCTCACTAGTAATGAGGGGTTGAAGTTCGGGTCTGTCATAAACAAAACTTCAATAGGTATTTCTTTACCTAGTTTTTTACTTCTATCAACTAAATGTTTACTATTTTCGTTTTTTATATCTTCTTTTTGCTTTTTGTTTTTTACCTCCGCCTCTTGTAGATGCTCAAGCATTTCTTTTAAATCGCTAAGTTTAAACTCTTTACTAGGTTTAACTGTGTTAGGATTTCTAACTTGATGATAAATACCTTTATTTTCTTCCATACTGCAAATATAGGCTATTTTATTCGTTTATCAAACTGTTGTTCAATATATTTTTCGTTGTCTTGGTAATAAGCCCACAAAGGCGAATTGTCTAAATTATAATATTTACTATACCTATCAGGTGCTACAAATAAAATATTTTCGGCTTTATTGCTTATTACAGCCCTCGGGTTATCATTTTTAAAGTCTCTAAAACGTTCCGAGAACGATCTTTTATCATTTGGGTCATCTACATAACTATCTTCTATAAAAAGCGTTAATAACACGGCTAAATGGTTCTCGTGAATACCTGTTTCAAATCTAAACCAATGCAAACGTCTAAACAGCTCTTTTTTATTTGATTTTACATAATTAACTCTTTTTGAATAGACTTTCTCAACCCAATTACCTAAGATTTCATCTTGCTCTTCGTATTCTTCGTCTTTCTGTAAATCTTGTAAAATTTTTACACCTTTTTTTGTAGTACGTAATTTAGATATTTCACTATCTTTTTTAGTACCCTTAATTTGATTAACCCACTCGTTTTCTATGAACCTATCTAAGGCGGAGTCATCCATAAGCATAGCCACAAAATCCTCAATATCACTCCCTTTTTGCTGATGAATAGCTTGGAGTAGCAATAGTTCTTGTGGTGTTAGCTTGTACTTGTTAAATATTTTTTCTAGTGATAAATACATTATATTAGGTATTTAGTGATTATACTCCCCAAACATAGTAATATTCAGGGAATAGGTATGTTAATTTAATTTTAATCTTCTAATACTAAATCTTCAATTCTCTCTATCATATCATCACTTAAAATAGAAGTAATATCTTCTCCTAAATGTAATATTTCAAATATTTCTAGTTCGTCGGGTTCGGGATATGTTTTATAACTTCCTACTACTCCTTTATGTAGTTTGTAATCTACTGTTAGTTCTACTCCGTATAGGTTTATTGTTTTCATTTCTCAATTAATTTTAATGCGGCGATTAAACCTTGTTCTAGTGCTTCTTCGTAATTATCTTATTTTTATCTGCTACAAATATACGGACAAATAAAAACCCCACCAAATAAATGATAGGGTTTTAAGAAAAGTTTATGATTTTGGTTTATCCTTCACAAGCGGAGCAAGTCAATAGTTCTTGAGAGAATTTTTGAGCGGCGTTAATACTATATTGATAGTACAACCCTTTTAAACCCTCTTCAAAAGCCATAAGATGTAATTTGTTAATATCTTTGGCTGATGTATCGGGATGTATCATAATATTTATAGATTGTCCTTGATCGATATGTTTAGCCCTTTGTCCACCTAATTTAATCACATCAACTTGAGATATTTCGCTAAAAGTCCTAAATATGGCTTTTTCTCTATCTGTTAGGAAATCTAAGTGTTGTACAGAACCATTATTTTCAAGTATTGAAGTCCAAACTTTTTTAGTATTGTTACCTTTTTCTTCTAGTAATTTTTCCAACTCAATGTTTTTTACCTCAGACTGTATTTTAGCTAGTTTTTTAGAGGTATAGTTACTTTTGTGTGGCTCAATACCTTCTGATAGATTTAAACTTTTACCTCCCATAATATAGGCTGTTGATTTTGTTGGAGCTTGGGCTAAACGTGTTGAGTTTCTAAATCCATAACCTTTCATAATTTCAGGCTCTCCCCAATTCTCTGCCATCCATTTGGAGGATCTGTCAGACTCTCGTCTTAATAAAGAAAATATGCTGTTGTTTGTAAAATAGCTGTCTAGTTCTCCAAAAACAATACCTTTTTTCTGTAAGTAGGAGTGAAAAGCTAAAACACCAAGACCAACAGATCTATGCTCTTTTGCAAATTTAACTGCTTTTTCAAGACCACTTAGTTTTTCTGCTTTCTCAATGTACTCTTCAATGACACAATCAAGCATTAAATTCATATCAAATATAAAGTTTTTGTCTTGACTCCACTCGTCGAAATAGTAAGCATTTACAGAAGATAAACAACACGCAAAGGTTTTTTCTTCATCACAATACTCGTGGGTCTCCAAACATATGTTGCTAGTTTCCAGGTACATAGCTTTATCTTTGTACACTTGAGGTCTTGCATTGTTAGTATTTTCCAAATCTAGTATATAAGGAAATCCCACCTCTTTTCTAGTTTTTAAAACTTTAGCCCAAATTTTCCTTTTCTCTTTATCTCCCTCTTTAAGTGATTTTAGCCACCCTATAGGTAAAGTAACCGCTGTTGTTATTGTTTGTAAAAACCTTTGCTTGTCTGTATGTAATCTATGTGTACCTATATCTAAAAAATCCATAATTTCAGGATGCTCTACAGATAAATAAGCAGTTAAAAAACCTCTTCTAGCTCTGTTTTGGTTAGTTTTACTCATCATATCTGCGTACAGTTCTATCCAGTCAATAACGGAATTTGAAGTTCCACCAGAAGCTATGTCAGAACCAATAGGTCTAATCTTTGAGAAGTTTTGAGATGTGCCTGCTCCATATTTAGCTAACATACCTAACTCGTGAACACCTTTATATATATCATCCAAAGAATCCGATAGTATAGATTTATTACAACTAATTGGTAAGTTTTCTTTTTTACCAAAATTTATAAGTACGGGAGTGGCGAAAGAAACCCAACCGTTTGAGATGTATTGTCTAAACCTGTCACCTATACCTCTAGAGTACTCTATCGCTTCTACTGTATCTGACATTTTTAAGCAATAATTCTCTATTGTGTTTGCTATCTCTTCATATCTTTGTTCGGGGGTTTGCCCTTCTTGTAAATAACCTTGAGATAAGAACTCTCTTTGGTCTTCTTTAAGCCAATCTAATTTAATCTTCATTTAGTATATTTATTTTTTTTTAATTCCACAAATCTTCTTCATCAAAAGCCGTATTCTGAGAGTATTCTGTTGACTTTTCATTGAAAAAATCAAAAGAGGATGACGCTCTCATCTGAACCTCTAAAAATTCTGTAGGTTCTAGTAGTTTACTATCAACTTCAAATTCATTACTATAGCCAATCTTATTTAAACTATTATTAAAACGCTCTTTTAAATACTCTTGTATACTTTCTTTCGGTAAAAAATTTAGTTCTTGTTTTTCAAAAATCCAGTTCAGTATTTCGCACTCTGCTTTATAAGCTTTATTTATATTACCTCTTATCTTACGCTCCATTTCATCGTCAAACCATTCAGGGAATTCTCTTCTTATAATCCGTATTAAATCTTCTCCAAATTTTGCATGTATGTCCTCTTCCCGGCTAGTTGCGCCAATAACCGCATTAAAATTAGATAGAAGATTTTTATACTTTTTAAAAGAGGATACAATTAATAGTTGTGAAAACAAACTGACATTTTCGACTAATAAAGTAAACAATATTAATGATTTAGTAAACTCTTTATCAGACCTAGAATTTACCCCTTTTAAGTATTTCCCTAAATAGTCAGCTCTACCTTGCATACAAGGAATACTGTCTAATTTTTCAAACTCTTCATCTAATCCTAGCAGCCCTAAAAGCTTTTCATAAGTCATTTGGTGTATAGCCTCGTTGGAAGCTATAGTATGCCCTACAATGGCTACTTCAGTCTTAGGCAGGCGCATATCTATCCTAGCATAGAAAGTTTTAACTTTATTTTCTATAAATCCTATTGCCAACATAGATTTTTTTACTATGTCTTGCTCCCCTTCTGTTAGTTTTGTTTTAAAATCGTTTACATCCCTATCATAAGTAAAATGCTCAGGAGTCCAAAAACTTTCGTGTATAGCATGTGCATATTTTATTAAGTGTGGGTAAGTATAAGGTTTTACTTTTTCAGCTTTATCGAATATCGACATTTTGTTAATAAGTTGTTTATAAAATTAGTAATTAATTTAGACAAGAAAACCGCCAACAGAAACCTATTGACGGCTTTAAAATTTAGGGGTTACAAATATACTTACTTAGTTTTGATTCTACAAGTATCTAAAATGGTTTTTAATTAAGAAAATTTATTTTAGTGTTACACTGCCAATTCCAACTTTTCAGGTAAATTTTTTATTCCTTTTGGTATATTAAATTCAAAATCATCTATTGTGTAATCGTAAAAGTTTTTATTTTCTTTTAGTCTTACTGTTGGCTGCTCATTTATAGACTCTCTTTTTAATAATTCCTTTGCGGCGGGTATGTGGCGATTATAGATATGACAGTTTTGCACTATATGTAAAAAATTACCTAACTTGTGTGTAATTCCTGTTGTGTGTGTTAAATGTCCACAAACCATCATTCCTAACATTATATATTGAGCGGGGTTAATTGAGGCTGTCATCATAAAATCTTGAGATCTTTGATTTAAAGTAATATCTATATAATGAACAGGTTCGCTGTAAGGTATATGCTTATCTTCTTCATAAACTTCGTATTTTTCTCTTACGCTCCAAAGTGTTTGGTATGCACAAGGTACAAGAGCCTGTTTATCCTCCTCCATCTGTTTATTATCCCAAAGATTCATTATATGACGTCGGGAAAAAGGGCTGCTTTCTAATCCATATAATAGATTATCAATTAGTTTATATCTTTTTACTGTATGTCCATAGGTTTGTCCTAAACTGTTAAGTGTTCGTCCTGTTAAGTAGTATTCCCAATCAAATTTAGATGTGATTGAAATTTTTTCTTCTTCCCAACTTTCAACTACAAAATCCTCCCACCAACTATGTATACTTGAGTGCATTTCTTCAATAACATTAGTTTGCTTCTGATAAATAGCTTCAATATCATAATATGCACCTTTCAGAGCTGTTTTACGTAGAGTTGTAATAGGGAATTCTTCTTTAGAAATATCGTACTTAAAAACAGCCTGTGTAATGAATTTTGAATGCGCTGGTGCACCATCACTCCATCTCGGTCTAGGGTCTTTGTCCCAACTACCGTTTTCTAGAATATCTTCAATTGTTTCTAATATATATTTATCGGCTTTAATCATTATCTTAAAAATATTTCTATTGTGTCTAAAATCAGTTCTCTTCTTTGTTGTTTTGTTATTGTTCCTACTTTCTTAAACGACTTTCTAAACTCTTTTAAAACGTGTTGTTTGTATGTTTTTGTAACCGTTATGTTTATATTTTCGTCGGTTTCGTACACTTGTATATCTAGAGGGTGTTTCGAGTGCTCCCAATACACCCAGCCTAAAGCCGTTTCTTGAAGTAAGTCATCCATCACTTAGAAGTTTTCAATAAGTTTAAAAATTCTGTAGCTTCTTTTAAGAGTTCTGTGGCCTCATTAGATAATTTTTCAAACTTGTCATTCTCACCTTTATAGGTATCTTTTAATATCTCACCTATTGTTTCAAAATCAGGTTTAATCAGTCCTTGATCTTTTAACCAGGGTACTAGTTCGGTCTTAACTAATCTTGTTAAGCCTTCTTTTCTGTAATCTATATTTTCCATAATTAAAACTTTTTACCGTTCTTTTTTACTCTGTTACCTACTTGATGATCAGGACGAGATTTATTAAAATTTCTTTTAGCTTCCATAATCTCTCCCGCATTTTTACACCCAACAGCTCCTAACAAATCAAAAATTCTAATTAATGCATCTACAAGTTCAACATCTACCATACGATACTGTGGGAGCTTGTCATCCATTAAGTCTTTTCTATAACCTTCTGTTGCTTCAGATACTTCTGTGGTAATTAAATTTAGTTTTGTACCTATTACATAAGGTGTGAATTTGTGGTTTAACAGACTTTCTCCTGTTTCAGGATCATTCCACCAACCTGCTTCTACATTCTTACTGTGTATATCTTTTACTAATTTATTTATTTGTTCTGCTGTCATCTATATAATTTTCTAAAGCTGTTATTAATCCTTTATAATCTGTGTAATCTTCGTTTGGATTTACTTCGATATAAGTGTGGAGTATTTTATTTATTTCTTGTCGTCGATTCATTTCTGCCGCCAATCATTTAATCTGTTTATAATTTCTATTGTTCCTGAATCAAATATCTCAGCATCCTCTAGCATAATTTGCTCGGCAAAGTATAGAAATAACTGTTCTGTAATACCCCAATCTTCTGAATCTTCATCTAACAATCTAATGAAATCAACTCTTTCATCAAAAGGGATGTTATTGATAACATCTGCATAAGTCTCCTCTTCTGTTCTACGGTAAACCGCATTTAAGAGTTTTTCTCCCTCTTTTGTATATCTAAACTGTGTCATAAATCTTTGTATTTTTAAACATTCCTATTCTAATTGCCTCGTCAAACATTTCCACGAGCTCTACTTTAATTTCTTCTGTTGTAAAAATTGAACTTAGTTCTTTATTGGCAACCTCATTTTTTAAAAACGGGTACAATTCGTTTAATAAGTATTCACCGTTATCCCAAATATCTCCACATACACCTTCTTCGTAGAAAGCTAATCCTGGCATATAAAATTCCTCTTTTTCATTTATATTAGCTGATAAATGATACGTATCACAATCGGATACAATGTCTGTATATTTAAACATATTAATATTCGTATTTCATTAAAAATTCTTCTATATCTTTTGGTTCTGCAAAGTACAAAATAGTTTTGAATCTTTCAAGTAAATCTGCTTGAATTATCGATAAATTCTCTTCCTCGCTTGGTTTATATCCAAACTCTTCAATAGCGTCTTCTTCTGTATATAAGTTTAAATTTTCACGAGCATATTCTATAACATCTTCATCTCTAAACTCATCTAAGTCTACATCTACTTCTACCGTTGTTCTATACATCACCTTAACTATTTAAAATTTTATCTCTTTCAATCTGTTTCTTTTCGAGTTCAATTAGATCTAATCTTACCCCTTCTAAATTATTGTAAGCTACATCTATTATTTTTGGGGCAACTACATCTCCTTCTTTTAATCGTTCAATTACAAAGAATATAGCTTGCAGTTTGTTTCTTATTTTTTCAAATTTTGACTCTCTCATATTTTAGGAGGTAGTATTTAGTTTAATTGAATTAAACCTTGTGAATTTACATAAATGTTCGGTGCTTTCTCAGCTATCTTTTCGTAATTATCTATTGTTTTAAACAATTCTTCTACTGTTTCACACTCTTTTAAACCCTCATCTAAAAATCTTTTTAAACATTGTTTTAATGTGGGGTGGTATGTAGAGTTTTCTGTTGTATACTCGTCTCCTTTTTTAAATTTTCCGTTTTTATCGTCTTTGTCGCGCACTTTTGTTGTAGTTATTTTTAACTCCCAACTATTTGTTGATGCGTCTACTGTTGCGTATTCGTTTAACTTTATCATAATTCAATTAGTTCTATTAATTCACTCTTCTGTTGATTAATCACTGTATGTTGGAATCTTTCGTAGAATTTAAAATCTTCTGTTTGGTACTTATGAATATAAAACCCGTGTTTTTGAAGCTCATAAATATCCTCTTTTGGAAACCAATTATATAAATCCTCTAAATTATCTACGGCAGAAATATACCCAACTAATTCAGGATCAAAATCCATTTTCAAATCTCTGTTTTTGCAGAAATTAAACTTATTATGTATAAGTCCTGTAAACTCACCTTTAAAATCATACCATAATCCTTGCTGCGTATCAATATTATTTACTCTATAAAAATCCATTATTTAATATAAATTTTTTGCGGTAATTCTCCAAAAACAAACTTCGTTACAAAACAAAGCCAAACATCAAAACTAAAATGCTCGGAAGTTAAGAGATAATCACCACCATTGTTACTTTCTTTTTCAAATGTAAGAACAAAATCACAATCTTCAAAAGGCTTTAACGAGATTTTAACTCTTACTCTGTCTCTACCTTGCGCGATAATATCTAGCATAGTATCTGCTCCTGCGACCATTTCTAAGTCTTCTTTATCTCCTTCCCAATTAGGTAAGTCTATATACCACCTGTTCTCTAAATCTCTGTAAAATGTGAAATATTCTTGCATTCTAGTCTTTTATCATATTAATTCTGAAATTGACCATCTTATCTTCAAAAATAATTTTCTCTAATTCATCCATAGTATTGTTTTTAAATTAAAAATAGGTGTTCTCGGTGTGGATGTTGCCACTAAGCCGTATTTGTATTTCTACTGGAACTCGCTTTCACTAACCCTTGGATACCTTCCCGATAACACACCCCCGTCGGGGCTTCACTACAAACACCTATTATAAATACCACTATCATTTTTTAGGTCATCATTTCACAGGTTTACGTACGTACTGCTATCCCCAAGTGCATTTGTGGTTCGCACTAATATTTTAAAGTTGCCTTGAAGAGAATCGAACTCTTATGTGACCAATTACGCTTTCTACTGGTTATGAGCCAGAGGCGATACAAGGCATATTCCCTATTTGATTTGTATTTTTGCGGTAGGAAATAGGGGTAAACACACCTACCGACCAAGGCGCGACCTTGATATAAAATTTTTAATTGTTACTCAAACACTGTTACGACTTTTTCTTTTGGCGTTACAACTTGATAACCCTCATCCCAATCTGTTCCGCTGTAAGAGGAGTAAAAACCTGTAATTTTAACATATGCATTGTGGTCGACAAAATGAAATACCTTCATAGAGTAATCTCCTCCGCCTTCACGATCTCCTTTACTGTTAACCTCTTTAATTTCACCTAGATTCAGTTTGTTTAAAACATACTTTTCTATTGCTTCCCAACCTTCAATATCATTTGGTATTTCAATATCTGCCTCTGTCCATTCTTGGTAAGCTAGTACACTTGGATAAATTCCTGAATCTTTTAATCTTTTAATAATTTCTTGTCCTGTCATTCTATTTTAATATTTAAATTTTTTGAAAATCAGTTATTGTTTTCTTTACTGGTTTAACAAATTGTACAGATTTTACGTGTTCGTTATCTCCATAAGAATCTGTTGCATTTACTAACTTTAGGTAGTTATCTCCTTCTATTTTGAAGATATACACACTCTCAGACTCTTCGCCTTGGCCTTTTTCACTCCAATAATTTGAAGGCTCGTGTTCACTTACAAGATCGTACTTGCTTTTTAATCCGTAAACACTTAGGTTTTCTAATACCTCATTAATCTTTTTTAATTCCATTTTCTAATTTAATTTTAAAGTTATATTTCGGTTTTTCTAATTTTATATAGTTAACTACTGCAAATATAGCAATATACTCTGGATAATGCTTTATAATATTATCTTTTAACTGTTTTTTATAACTTCTTCTATAATCCATTTTAGGATATCTTTCAAAAGCCATAACAGCAGCTTCTTCAAATACTACATCACACTTTTCTTCAAAAGATAGTTTATCCCATTTACTTTCATCTAATTCTACCTCTGCGCCATCTTTTAATAATTTTGTAAATGCAGGGATTTCTTCTAAAATATAGTGGTACTTATCGTGTTGATCTACATCTTCATTTATATTATTAGTGAAAAAGTCATCCTTACCTTGAGCTAACTCGCTTCTTCTTATCTTAGGTAATACTTTAGTCCAATACTCTTTTAATTTATTTAAAAGATCTAAATCATAAGTACACCCTTTTTTTAATAAGAATTGAACATCATACATTGTTTTTTCCCAATTAAAATCCCAAAACAAATGTGATATTTTTAAAGAAAGCATTTCATTAGGAGATAAAATTACATTTTTACTATGTTTAAAAAATAAGGGATTTTTAAGCAATTCTACACCTACTATAGGAGATTTACAACTCTTTTCAGTGAAATAATCAATGTCTTTGGGTATTCTAGGAAAATCTGGATAATGGTAGCTTATAGCCATAGAACCGCACACTTTTAAAGTACTAGGTTTTTTCTCTATTGACCAACCATACATTGCTTCATAAACTTTTTCGTCAATTTGATCTTTCCATTTATCAGCAACCTCTTTTATATGACCCTCTTTAACTTTTTTGTAGGCGTAAAAAGCCTCATTAGAGTCTTGAAAATAACCTAGTTCCACTACTTCACCATTTATTTTTGGTCTGCTTCTATACTTTTTACTATGTTTACTTACCCCTACAGGAAGCTTAGATTTTTTAGTGTAATCCCTAAATAACTCATTTACCTCTTTCGGTACAAAACAACAAGTCTCAGGGGCGTATATTTTATTACCTTTTAATAAGATGTCTTTATCTAAATGCCATCCCTCAACATAGTTTTTCTCAAACCACGCCGCAAAATTCTGAAAATTATGCCATTTAGGATGCACCATACAATCTTTATAAGTGGGATGTTTTTCTATAATATTGGTATTATAGCACCTATCCATCATAGATTTCCATACTTTATACTCAGTTTTTTGCTTGTTTTTAAGGGAACTGCTATAGATACCTTCTCCAATATAACCTCTATTATGTACAGACCTGTGTAATTTACATTTAATTTTACCTCTTACCACTTCTCTGTAGCACACTTTTGAAATAATAAGATTGTGTTCTTCTATTAAAACATCACAATCATAAAAACTTGTATATTTTATTATTCTTGCTGTGTACCCTTGATTAGTTATATGTATTTCTCCCTCCCTATTTTTAAATTTAGTCATAATTCTTCAACCTGTTTATTTAATCTTTCTATCTCTTTTAACAGCCTGTTCTTTTTTTCTTTTTCTGTTTCTTCCACACCCTCTTTTCTAAGCACTTTTTGAAGCATTTTTTGCTCTTGCTTAGTAAAATCAAACCACATTTGACAATTTTTAATAATCCCTGCACAACGCTTGAACTACTGTTCTACGTTAGCGTACATAAGCGATTGCCCTCGCTTTAATATTGTTATAGATGCTTCAAAATTTATTTTCCCGTCTCTTTAAACCTTTTTCTTCTTTTCTCCTTGCCTCCGCAAAACTCATAATAATGGTTTCTACAATACCCTTTACTACTGTGTTTTTTATCACAACCTTCTACTGAACATTTTCTTTCTTGTCTTTCAAAAGGAGAGTAGGAATCAAATATTTCCTTTTTTCTTTTAAGAAATATTGTAGAATCTTCATATAACCAATCTCTGAATTTAATACATTGATTAATACCACAATATCTTAAACTTCTTATCTCATCTTCTTTATTGTGTCTATCATCTAGTTTAGTTTTAGAAAAATTTAATTCTTCCATTAATATTTCTTGTAAAGGCAGTAAAAAATTTATCGTGCCTACTATAGAAAACTGTTTTTGTTTATTTCCTGACACACTCCCATCGCCATCAAAATACCCCCTAATAAAATGCCTTTGTAAGTGTTTTGGTACTTGGTCTTCTGTTGGGAACGTTAAGGTATGTGTTTTTGCCTTACCACAACCTAATTCAACTAATCTCTCACTTATATGTTTATTGGTTATATCTAAATGGCAAATGTCACTATTCCCATAACTAGTTTCATTCTTATAAAGATATAACTTCTTAGAGGGTTGTATAAGATTTTTAATTCTATCCAAAATGTTTCTATCGCTATTTTTTAGTACTATTTTTACTGAATTTCTGTCAGTGTTATTATAACCGTCTGCATAAAGTAATCCTAACACATAGGCTTTTTCTTCCGTATCTATTTCATCAAAAAACTCTTCATTTATTTTGTATTTTCTTTGTAATTCCGATTGAGACTTTGTTTTGTAACCATTTCTTTTTAACATTCTACCTATACTTGCTGAAGTTATAGGGAAAAATTTACACAACTCTGTGTAATTATAATTACCTGTTTCATACATTTCAAATAGTTTGTTCTTTTCTTCGTGTGATAATCTTCTCTGTTTTGTTTTCATTATATGTAGCTTTTACTATTATGTTTATAGCTACTTCAACAACCGTGCCACACCTCTTTTCCTAACTACTTTGGCAGCATTTTCATCTGCATTACCACTATGAGAGCATTTCACACATTTAAACGTCTCTTGGTTTGGTCTGTTTTCTTTTGATATATGTCCACAATTGTTACATTCTTGTGAGCTGTACTTAGCATCTACTTTTGTTACATTTGTTTTATATTCTAAATAGCTTGAAAATTTACTCCAACTAACATCTGATATTGATTTTGAATAGTTTTTATTTTGTATCATTTTAGAAACTTTCAAATCTTCTAAAAATATGTATTGATAATTACTAGCCAAATCATTTGAAATCTTGTGTAAATAGTCTTCTCTAACTCTTTGTATTTTCAAATATAGCTTTTTAATTCTCTCCACTTGTTTATACCAATTGTTAGAACCTTTCTTTTTACGTGATAAAGATCTTTGTGCAACTCTTAGTTTCTTTTTAAATTTCTTAGCTGTATTTATGTTTTCAAAATATTGCCCATCAGATGTTACTAAAAAATGTTTTATACCTAAATCACAACCTATTTTTGCTTGATTCTCGCATTTTGGTCTTTCATAGTCTGTAACAATTTGTAAGTACCATCCATCTGCTTTTTTAACTACTCTCGTTAATTTTATGTTTCCATTTACTTCCCTGCTTTTAAATATTTTTATTAATCCTATTTTAGGCAATTTAAACTTATTCTTTTCAAATCTT
Source organism: Methylophaga sp. (assembly GCA_002706095.1). Classification (GTDB taxonomy): domain Bacteria; phylum Pseudomonadota; class Gammaproteobacteria; order Nitrosococcales; family Methylophagaceae; genus Methylophaga; species Methylophaga marina. The sequence continues at coordinate 76,737 of PAJP01000008.1, forward strand.
AATATATTACTATTTTGTTTAAATTCTATACTTTTCCATTTTCTTTTAGATGCCCAATGTGGTTTTGATACCTTAACTCCTCTTTTTAAATCTTTAAAAAACTTATCATAACCTTTGTAAAGCCTCTCTATAACTCCTTGAAGCGTTTGTGCATTTACATTTGAAATCCATTTACACTCTTTTTTAAGTTCAGGTAGCTGTTTTGACAAATCATACTTACTTAACTTTACACCTTTAGAATAAGCTATTTCTTTTACTTCTTTGGCTAGATTATATATACATCGAGTTGTATTCAGATGCTCTATGAATATATTTTCTAAAGTTTTAGTAGTCTTTATTTTAAAGGTGTATGTTATCAATTTTAATTCTTAATATTAAACATGTTTGACTAATTCATCATAATAAAGATTAAACAGATGATTTTGAAACTCTCTTGTCTTATCATCAAAACCACTTTTATTATGCTCGTTCTCTTCTATAATTATCTTAGCTATTTCATCTACTGAATACACATCTAGTTTTACACTTAAAAGTATTTGATTATCTTCTGCCATACCCAACGTAGTGTCTTTTGCAAACTTAACATACTTAATTTTTGGGCTTTCTAGTCTATAATTATAATCGGTATTTAGTAACCTACCCATAGCATCTATAACCTTGTCTTGAAGCATCTTTGAAGGATTCTCAACCTCTTTATAAACTTCTCCTTGATTAGATACGACCCCTAATATATCCATATTACTAAACTGAGATCTTAATTGTTTTAAAAACTCAAAAGGTAATTGTAAACGACCTTCTAGCTCATCTTTGTCGAATAAGTCAACTTGCTCTAATCCCGCAAATGATAACTCTTTTACAGCTTCACCCCAACTAGCAGAAAATCTAGTATGAGAACCCCAAATTATAGTATGTTCATATAAACCTGTATTACCACCTTGTATAGTGTACAACAGTTCTTTTATTACTTCAGGGTCATTACAACGTTTCCATAATTGTCCTATTGAATATTTAGCATCCCAAGTGTCAGATAAAACTCTAGATTCGTTAATTTTAAATTCGGGGCTGTTATAAGTGTACGCTGATTTATTTTTAGCATTGTGGTGACATAAAATACCCTTTCTAAATAATCTTTCTTCTCTATCTGAGTTAGGATAAACAGACCCGTGATTATTAGAAAATATCACGTCAGGTCTTTTAGCGCAGAAGTAATTAAAAATATTCTTATAGAATTTTTCAACATCACTATTATACTCTATGAAATAAGAAGTATAGCCCAACTCCCCCGTAGTTTTTTCTGTAACCTCTAGTACAGCATCTTCATCCTCATCCAAAGCATTTGAATAAATCTCACGTATATAAGAAAAACTGTCATCCCAATCATTACCGCCCATTGAAGTGGTCAATGAAGTATCAACACCATTTACTTGTATAACTTTGAAGCTTTGATTTCTAAAGTTACTGTCTTTAGTGGTAAACTTAATCTCATCTTCCCCACTAAATACTTTAAAAGGTATATTATTTTTCATAAGTGCTGCTAAGGAGTATTTCGCTCCCGACCCAAAAAATCCGATTTTACTTGAATCTCCTTTTTTTGTTGAAGCTCCTAATAAAGTGAAAGCTTCTACTTGAATGCAACCTTTTGATTTAATTTTTAAGTATCTCATTTCTTATGTTTTTTGTTAATACAAATATACTGTGATTTAGTCTTCTGTGAAAGTATTTAACTTGTTTTTAACTTTTACTGTTTTAAAGACTCGTCAAAAACTTTAAAAGCCCAATGAGACAATTGTGTGTTATCATTTTCTCCGAAATAGTTTCTTAGGATTTTTATTTGCCAATCTTGTAACTCAACATTATATTTTTCTTTAGTGGTTTTTATATTAACCGTGTTATCGGGATTTACTTTTAATTGTTTTTTAAAATAGCCACGATTAGAATGTATCCCTACAGGTTCAATGTACTCTTCTTCGTATTCGACTAATACATCTTCAATTATATTACCTTTATTATACTCTTCTACATAGTATTCTATCCATTCTTCTGTTGGTTTTGGTTTATATTTTATCCAAGGCGATTTATCAACAGTAAATTCAGGGTAATACCTTTCTACTTCCAATTCATCTGTTGTTGCGACTATTTTCTTACTACCTAAAGATGTTTCTTTTATGACAGCCTCTTCACTTGTTATCTTAAAAGGTCTTTTAGTATCTTTAGTTAAAACCCAATTTCCCTCCTTAATCTTTTCATCTGTTATTAGGTAAATATCGTATCTAACTTCGTCTTCAGGGTCATTGAAATTAGCTTGATTATAATACAGCTTTCTTCCTTTGTGTGACCATAACTGACCGTCTTTACTTTCTAGTAGTATTACTTTTGCTTTTGTGTTCATTGTCATAATTTTCTTTTAACTCTGTCAATTTCATTTGTAAAGTATTGGTTTTACTGGTTTTTTGAGGTATTGTGTATAAGTATAGTTATGTGGCATTAAAAGTCACCACTTCTATCACGTTCTGAAACTGCTTGAACTTCTGCAATCATATCAGTCCATCTTTTTTCAGCTTTATCACATATACAGCAAATCACATATTTTCTACCGCAATATTCACAATTAGATAAATCACCAGATAAATTCTTTTTTACCTTGTCTGTTTTCCATTGTAATTCCATAACTTTATTGTATGTTTCAATATCTAATTGTAAACATTCTTCCTTTGTCAAAATTCTGCTCATAATAATTAACGCCACATAACACTGTATATAAGGCATTGCCTCTGTGGTCTTTTTTAAAGTTTATACTAATTTTAATCTTTCATTCATTCTATTAAGGTTCGTGAGGGCAACGCCTCATATACTAAACGTTACACTGCAAATATACGTACTATTAGTTTGTTTGTAAAGTAGTTTAAGAAATGTTTAACGTTTAGGTTTATATTTGTGGTGATTTAATATATTTATATGCGGATTTTCCTCTAACCATTTAATAAAGTCAAAGTTTAAGTATATTGGTTTTTTATGTTTTAATTTTCTCTTTTTCATTTTTCGTTACCAACTATAAGGCTTAGAGCTAGGCTCAGTTAAAGCCTTAACCTCCCTTCCATCTGTTTACTATTCCACGGCAATACTACCTCCCCCTCATCATAATAGAAGTCTCTATCTAACCAAATTACTTCTGGCGCGATTTCTTCACAAATTCTACCGTTGTGATAAGTTAGATTGTTATAGTCATCTATTATCTTGGCTTTTATTTGTAAGTATTGTTTGTAGGTGTAGTATTGATTGTGTATTGGTCTAAATCTGCGGCGAGTTTTTATTTTCCCCATTTCCTCTAATTTATCCTTTAATCTCTTCCCGCGTTGTTTTCTTGCTGTTTGATTTTCGCAGCCGTCATCATATACATATTTTGCAAATGCTTTATTTGATAAAATAGTGTTTTTACACCATTGTGGGTTGTTAGGATATAACTTACCCTCTTCGATAGCTCGGTCTATTTGTCTTCTTAATTTTTTAGACACCTTACCATCTTCCCTTGCGAGAAGCCTTATTCCTTTGAGCAGTGTTCCTTTTTTATCAATTGCTCTTTGCTGATCTTGTATTTGGGAGCATATAATAACAGACATCGCCATATATTTTGTGTCTGTTATCTTAGTACATAATTCAATAGGTACTTTTTTATTGTTTTTATTGTTAAATCTAAACGCTAATGTTTTTGAACCGACCAAGAAAAAACCGCCATCAGAAGTAAATCTACCTAAATCTAAATATATTAGATCAGATATATACTTTCTAAGGGCGGTCTGCGATATTCCCGTCTTTTCTTGTAGTAATTTGTAGCCTTTTAAGCCGTTTTTAGGCGCAATGTAGTGATTACCCTCTCTAGCTTTTAAAAGGTGCGCATAAACAGCAATAGACCCATAGCAATCCACTTCACTATTCTGATGAATGTGAAAGAAAACTTTTGAGTCTATCCAAGATATATTACGCATTTCTACAAATAAGAAACGCCCCCTTTAATAATAGCTGTCAGGCTTATCACACAGAAGGAGGCAGTTTCGTTATTTGCTTATATTTATTTTACTGTTATGATAAACGGTAGCCTGACAAGTGCAAATATATAACAAACTTTCCAAACTACCAAACACCTTAAATATTTTTTAATGAAAATACACTAAACTCCATATCTTACAATACAAATAATAACAGGTGCTAATATTAATAGTGCTGTTAAAGTTTGTAGTACCTTTTTTACTACTTTATACCTCATACCTTACTGATTATTATACTCTACCCACTCTTTATTTATATCTATTTTATATTTTTCCACTAAGTACTCAAATAGTCCTTCTTTGTTTACCTCTTTCCCTGAACAATACGGGCAATATTTAGGTTGAATATTAGTATCATCTATAATTTCACCATCTTTCCAATAAGGATTCCCTTCACTATCGTAAAAATCTTCTTTTTGCATATAAAGTTCTTCACACAACTGATCTATTTTACTCTCGTCAAATTTAGTTCCGTAATCGTATGCAAATTTACTATTTACGTCATCATTAACCAAACAGTCTGTACATAAACTAGTACCACATCTAAAACAGCTATCTACATACTCTGAATATTTTGATTCGCCGCAAGAATTACAACTATAAAAATCTACTCCCATTATCTCTTAATTTTATAAGTTACTGTCTTTACCTCTTCCATTTCAAAAAACTTTAAGTAGTGATCTGCATCCTCCCACATCATAGTCTCAGAAAATAAATCGCCAACAAAACGGACTCCAATAATCTTATCAAAACCTTTTAATTGAAATACATCTATTGCTGTTTCGTACCACCTACGTTTATCAACATCTAAATAGGATGCTAAGTCTTTTTTATCTACAAAAAACAATTTGATAAAATTTTTCATTCTTTTTTATTTTTTAATTATTTCTCTTCTACAAATATACAACTTTCTCTAATTATTACCAAAGACTTTAACAGTTTTTAACTATTTAAAAGTTTATATTGGATGTCTTCTAATCTGTTTATTAAATCTCTCTGTTCTCTTGATAAAGATTTTATTTTATCTTTTTGCCCGCTTCTTTCAGCGTCAGATGCTCTCATCATAACTTCTCCTGTTTCTATTATACCTAATCTACAAGCGATACAAATATATAGATCTTTTTTCTCTTGTTGTGTTAATTCGAATGTCATTATTTAAATATTTTTAAGTAAGTTTTGTACAAACTACTAATTTCTTTGATTGTATTTTTTACTAACTTTTCTGTTTCTTTTAGTCTTTTTTCGTCCCAACTATAAGGTTCATACCATATCTTTTTGCCTACTGTTAGAGCTTCTCTCCCGCCGCCTTGCATACACTGATAACCACCTAATCTTTCAATAATACAATACTCGGCTTCTTTTACAATCAAACCTTTCTGTTTTAATCCCCAAATATAGATTTCAATTTGATGTTTTTCAGGTTTATGTAAATCTTTCTTACTGCTTTCAGATTTGGTTTTATAATCTCTTAGCAGAAGAACGGTTTTATCAATTGGCGGCGTAGAATCATCCAAATAACCTAAAACAACTACGTCTAAATCTTCTAAGTAAATTAAAATTTCTTCTTGATAAACTCCTAACGGTTTTACTTTATCTAAAGTTTCTAATTCTTCTTTAGTGAAATTTTCTTTACCTTTCTTTTCAGTTACATAATCCTCGACCTCTGTACCAAAGGTCGCCCATCCTAAATCAGGGTACTTTTCACCTAAAAAGTATTTTCTCATATACTCAAACTTACCTAACAGACCTGTGTTAAATCCACTTTTACTGTTAAAGGTTTCTATTTGAGACCAAGAGACACAATATTTACCTATGTATTTTTTATGTTCTGGATTTTCTCCTCCTTTTCTCCAAAGGAAGTCTGTATATTTTTTAGGTAATTCTATTTTTAGTTTTGGCATTATAACTCTTTTACAAAATTAGTAATTTCTTCTTCCTTTTTCTGTTTAACAGCTTTTTTATCTCCTTTTTGTTGATAAACTGACAACAGTAAACTTTCTATGTTATTCTTATCGTTTTTCGATAATTTTTTCTTGCCTATTAACTCTTTAATTTCTTCTTGAATCTCAGTTGTAAAATTACCTAAAGACATAAGTTTTTGTAATAAAGGCTTTTCTTCTACTTCAACATCTTCATCTAAAACTTTAACAGTGACTTCCGATGCAAATATCTTATCTTCTCCTGTAAAGCTATAATAAACGTTTACAAGGGTTTTTATATAATCTACCTCGCTGTCATCTAACTCTTGTGTTTTACCTGCTAAAAACGCTTTATATACGTCTTCTCCTTCTATAATGTTGTGATCGATACCTAAGTTGTAAGCGTGTTCCAATAACGTGGATTTAAACCATCCAATTCCTTGAACATACTCAGAAACACTAATGGTTTGTTTTAAATTCCAGGGGCGCATACCAAGATGATTGAGCGATGGTGGTAATATACTCATACTTAGATTATTTGCTGCCATTCGAGTAGTAACAAAAGGTAAAGTAAAGGCTGCATTCCAAGTAGCAACAGAATAAGAACTACTGTTGTTTAAAATGTTCAATAGTTCCGTTAAAACCGATTCTTCTGTTCCTTTTAAAATTTGTACTCTTAACATACCGTTATTTACAAAACCTAAAGTTACTGAGTGTATTTTCCCAAACAAAGGATTTGCCGCCGACTCAGATAAAAAAACAGATTCTAAATCTTGAAGGTCTTTGTAATCTTCATACTTATTCTTATACATTTCTAACAACTCTTCTGTTGGTTGCTTTGGTAATGTAAGTAATTTTAAAAATATTGTCTCTTTCATAATTTAATTTTTAATTGTTGTTTTACTTCTCTTAAATCTTTAACTAAAGAACCGTCTAAATCTTCTAATGCAAATATAGACAATTCAATTATATCTAACATTTGAACTCTCGTTAAAGTATTGTTAAACTTCTGTTTTATGTTATTGTTATCGTCTGTATAACAATTTTGATCACTCATATTGGTGAATTTACTTCATTTAATATATCTTTTGAAACGTGTGTATAGATTTCCGTAGTTTTTGAATTCTTATGCCCTAATACTAACTGTATTGTTCTTAAATTTTCTTTTGACTCAACAAGACTCGTCGCATAGCTGTGACGGATAATATGTGGATTAATGTCTAAATACTTGTGAGATATGTTTCTTAAACTACTATAAGTGTACTTACCGCCAGTGCCTTCAAATAAAAATTGTTTTGGTTTGTACTCTTTAAAATACTCTCTTAATAAAATTAAATTATTTTTTGAAAAAGGTACATATCTATCTTTGTTAAATTTAGAATTTCTAACTAATAACAACATTCTACTTGAGTCTATATCTTCTATTTTTAAATTTAACACTTCAGATGCTCTTAAACCTGTACCAAACATCAAAGATAAGATAGCTTTATGTTTTAAATTAACTATCTTGTTAATTTTCAGTATTAATTTTTGTTTCTCTATTACCCTTGGCAACTTTCGTTGTTTTCTAGGTCGATTAAAATCTACCTTGTTGTACTTCTTTCCTAAAACTTTAGAGTATAAGAATTTTAAACTACTTAAAACTTGATTTTGCTGAGAAACAGAAGAAAATCTATAATTCTTAATATAATTTTCAAAATCAGAAGAATTTAAATGGATGTACTGCTTCTCTATTTGACAAACAAATTCAGATATATAGTTTAAATATATACGTTGTGTATTTTCGGCGTAATTTAAAAATATAAGTTTTTCACTACAAATCTTTATAATTTTTCTATTTTTCATACTCTAAAGTCTTTGTTTATAGGTGTTTAGATATTAGTTATCGATATATAGTAGTTATGCACAAGCAAAAGAGCCTGTGCCTTCAACGTCATATCCTACCCATCTACTCACAAGAATAAATTTTACACCTTTAGGGGCTTTTTTCAACTTTCTTCTAAACGCTTTTACACTTCTACAACTTTGGTGCGAGCTATAACCTTTCTCACCTGCTTTGGGGTTTTGTTCCCATCTATTAGTATTATAATTAAACCACCATCCATTTTCAAAGGTCGTAAAGCCCATAAATCGGTAATTTATTCTTGTTCTCTTTTGTGCTTTATATTTAAGTTTCATCTTGTCTAATTTTTGCCAGATGCATAACAAAGTGTATAGCAAATAGCCTATTAATATTCAGTTCTTAATTCGTTGGTTCGTGCTTCGGCTACTTGCCATACACAAACCGTTCTAACAAATAGCAAAAATGCCTGCGCTAAGTTTGATCTACTTATTTGTCTAAAGTTCCTATATGGTAAGAATCGATGTTATCAAACCAATAGTTTATCCCTTTTTCACTTAAAGTACGATCGATGTCTATTTGGCAAAGACAAGCATCGGGATTCACATCTTTATAAGCTTCGTCTCTTACCGGCTCGAACTTAAAGTGTTCTTTAAACTGTCTTGGTGTTTCAATTTCTTTTTCTCCTTCTTTTATTACTATCTTCTGGCATATAGTTTATCATTTTAAGTTATTACTGTTTCAGATTTTCCATACTTCCTTTTTGCGTTACACGCTTAGCCTTCGCTTATATTTTTACTACTTGCAAGAACTGTGTATAACAACCATACGTCTAAGGTATAAATCACTTTAATAGTCTTTTTTTGGCTGTCTCCATCTAATACCTTCCCATTCCCCGAAAACTAAATATCGTTCATTATCGTTACAAACCTTTTCAGCACTATCTCTTCTTACGTTCTTTCTTTCTCCATTAGGGTAAACTAACCAGCATTTATAATTTTCTCCTTCTGTAGATTTTAATCTTGCTCCTATTTGTAAAGCTTCTAGTATCATATTTTGATAATCACTCATAATTCTGTTTTTAAAAGCCAAAAAAATTAATGGCTTGGTTATTAATTAATCGTTATTGTTGTAGTACGGTTGTTATACAATTCCGTTAGCAACTATTTGCCAATACGAATAGTATCGCCAATTTTAAAAGTCTTGTCACTATAAAATTTAAACCCTACATTATTTTCACCATCAGTAATTCTATATTCGTATTTGCACTTTTCTTCTTCAAGTTCATATACATAGTACACTATCATTTTATCAGAGTCGGTTACTTTATCATTTGGTACTCTTGTGTCATCACAAGAAAAGAAAACAGTTGCTAACAAAGTATATAGTGTATAGCTAATAAGTGTTTTAAATCGTTTCATTTGTTTATCTATTTAAGTTATTAATAATTCAAAGTTCAAGCGTTTTTGGTCGCTACACACCATATACAACCACGTTGGCAGTAATATTAACGTCTAAACTTACCACCAACAACTTGTTCTAGTTTTCTTAAATCTTCTGGCTCTAAAACTATGGTCTGTCCGTTTTTGCTAACCGCTATTATTTGGTCGGTAAAACCAGCATATTCCTTGTTAGTTGTATTTCCGCACAGCTTCACCATACTACTTCCAACATCACCTATAAATAATGCTTTGTTTTGTTCCGTTTCTAAGTCTATTTTATCCCAATTCATTGTTTTATAATTTAAAAGTTTATTAATATTTACACAGCACTATTCATAGCTGCATCCCGTTAGTCGTAATAACGCCATTCAGTAATTGTATCTTTTTCTTGAGTTATTACTTCAACTGGGTATTTTATAGCCCACGTAGCACCCCACCCTTTTTGCCACTCTAATTTATATATTTTGCCATCTTCGTCAGGTAACAATGCATATAGCCCATTTCGTCCCTCAACGTACCATATGCTCACCGTTAGGGTGCATTAGGATATTTCAAATTGGGTTTGTGCAATCCCAAGCTCTTTAACTATCCCTAACTTTTCTTTTCTGTTTACTAAGTTTGTTGCGCTTTCCCCACTTCCGTAGGTGCAATTACTTTTCAAATCAGTTGCAGTCCATACAAAAGCACCACTACTTTTTTGATGCTTGCCTGCATTAGTTCTACGGAAGTTACTTAGTTCTAATCCTAAATCTTTTTTTATTCTTTGTTTAAGTCTTTCAAACATAATAATAACGCCACATAACAACGTATATAAAACATTGCTTTAGTGGTCTTTTGTTTAGTTAATTTATAATTCAATTCCTTGTGTTTATCTATTAAGTTTCGGCATACAACGTTTCATATACAAATACGTTGTAAACAATAAAATTATTCAGTGCTTACAACAAAGAAGAAATGTTCATCTTCATCTCTACTTCTTACAGCTATACTATGGCTAATTATTTTATATCCTAATTTTTCTATTCTCTCTATTTCTTCTTTTAAAATGTAATGGGAGCAGTTGGGGTGTGCTTTAAATCTTATTATTCTGTCAGTCATAATTTTACAGTTTATAACAAGGGCTATAATTCATACCCTTGTTAGGTTTATGCTTAATTCAATATTTTTCTTTCTATTCACTTATGTACAGTTTGATAGGTTCGTGCATCTAATACGCTACGACACCATACCACCATACGTTCAGAAGAATTGACCTGCGGAAGTATCAAACAAATATACATTATCTTCTTCTACAACTATATTATCATTTGATTTTCCTATTTCAAAAGCTCCGTGCCTATCTTCGTGACTAATCGAGTAGCCGTATTTTTTACAAACATTTTTTATATCCTCAAAAACTGTTTTAAACCTTCGCTTGTATATGCAAACTGTCTTTTATTATAGTCCCGATTCTTCATACTTCTAAAAATAAGGTAATCCTTGTACCGTTTCTCCTGTTAATTTGTTTTTAATTTTAAATCCTAAGCTTTTTCCTGTTCCTCTTATTGCTGATATCCTTTCTTTTGCTGTTTTTAAAGCTTCTGTGGTGCTTTTAAAGTTTTCTTTACTGTGAGGATAACCTCTGTCATATTTGTCTCTGTCTGTGTATCTCTCTAGTATTACTTTCACCTCTCTTTAAATTTAATTATTTTCTCTTTTCTTTCTCCGCGCCAATTCCAATTTAAAACAACGCCATCTTTAATGTCGTAGACGCTTGGTCTAGTGTAAAGATACAAAACAGCTAATAAAATTAATGTTAACATAGTGTTATTTATTAAAATTTCTTAGGTCACTCAATGCTTGTTGGTGGCATTTCTTATACGTGTTTGTTAACTCTTCTAAATACTCCATCACTTCAGAATGCTTTAAGTTCTCAAACAAATACATACCGTCTTGTTTTGCGGATTCGATGTGATCCTCTTTTACTAGTTCTAATAACTTATTAAACATTACTTTTTAGCTGTATTATAAATAGTTTGTAAATCTTCTCCGTAAACTGTAAACTCTTCACTGCCGTGTTGTAAAACAATAGAAACAATACCAACTCTCTCCATCTGTTTTAAAGTTTTTTTAGATAGGTTTTTATCACCATATTTAATATGTCTTTCTGTTTCTTCTCCTTTACGGCATCCTATTTTAGGTAGTTTAGGTTCTTCTTCATAAACCTTTTCAAACCATAAATCTAAAACTCCTGCTTTTTTTAGCTTCTCTTCTCCGCTTCTACCTACTCCTAGTATTTGACCATTTTTAATAGCCGTACCAATACTATAACCCCCTTCTATCTCTAAGACTGCATCTGCATAATCTAAACAGCTCTCTTTTAATTTATAACCTATTAGTTTTTTATCTTTTTCCATATTATCTTGTTTTAGAACATATTTCTTCATTTGTCCAAAATGGTTGGTGTTTCCAAATAACTCCGCTAAAAACAGACTCGTTATTTACATCAAATAAATTTCCACAATGTACTTTATCATCCCATAAATATAACTGATGATAAATTTTACCGTTTATCTTTATAAATTCCATAATTCATTTGTTTTAACTTTAAACGGTTTGTCTCCGTAGCTAATTTGACACTCTTCAAATATTGTATTCAATTTATAACCAAACATCAAACCCGCGTCGAAAATATCTCCTTTGCTCTGACTGTTTAAGTTTTTCTCTTTTACTTTCCTGTTTATATATTCTACAACTTTACTTGGTGTGTATGTATGGTACCAAGTACCTTATGAATCTCTAGTTATAACAACGATATCCCGCCAATTATAATAGTAGACTGTTTTAACCATTTCTCAAATAATTTAAGTGGTTTTCAATATCCTGATCACAATTAATTACTGTATTTACCTTCCAATGCCCAAATTTGTGTTTTGCAACTGCCTCATTTCCCGCGAAATTACAGTATAAAAAACGTCTACCTTTACTGTCTCTTAATGAAATAAAAGCTGTTCCTATTGGTGTGTTAATGTAATGTGTGTGTCCAAAGTGTAATCCTTTTGTTGCTCCGAATCTGGTTAAGTCTGTTGTTTTCATCTTATTGAATGTTTAAAAAGTCTTTTAATGTGGTCTTCTATAATCTTGTTCCAATCTAGTTCATTGTAATCTTCTGAATAAGTTGTCATAATTGTTTGATTTTAAATACGTTGTAAATATAAGAATAAAAACAACAAGTAAATACTAAAACAATGTTAATATTTAAAACTTACCTAATTACCTCAATTTAAACTGACTCTAAGGTTAGTTTTCCGTGTTTTTGAAGTAAGTGTTGTAAATTATCTAAACGTTCTTCTAACTCGCTTAAAATATACTCTACGTTACTACTATGTATGTTCCACTTTCTACTATGTTTATTTATTGTTTGATGTGCGCCAAAAAACTCGAAAAACCTATTTAAATCAAACTGTTCTTTAAATCGCATAAACAAACTGTAAAACTCTTCATAAGGTGTTTTTTCTACTTTTACATACAATTTACCAAATACTGTATCTACTTCATCATTTTTAACGTTAAACTTTTTATAAATATTTTCTACTTCTTTATTGAATTGTTTTGCTGTCAAAACTACTTGTTTTAAATTAGTTCAATATCCCTTTGTACTCTTTCTGATGCAACACCTTCAAATACATCCATAATCCAATCTAAAGATTCTTCAATTTCGTATTCGATATCTGCATCATTGTAACCCTCTTCTCCTTCCTCAAGATTTTCTTTTTCAGTGTATTCCCCTAAATAACCTCGATCACCCATATTCCAAGTCTCCAAAGAATAAACCTCTAGTGCGTCGGGTTGCCAACTTCCTTGTGATAACCAACCACCAGAACCTAACGTGCCATCTTCTTCTACATAAATTGGTATTCTCCAACCTGTCCAAGAAAAATCTAAGGCGTTATACAATTCTTTTTTGAGAAGTTCTCTTAAACTTTCTGTATCTATTTGTATTTTTTCTAGTGTAGTATCCATAATTCTAATCATTTATTAACCCAATTACATAATGTTTTGTATCGTGATAGAAACTCATTGAGGTCTGTTTAATAGTGTCGTAATATTCTCCGTAAAGGCTTATCACTAATTCATTTTCTTCGGCTTCTTCAACAGCTTTTAAAATTTCCATTTGATCCTCTAAAAAAGCTATTTTACTTTCAATGTTTTCAAATTCATCTTCTAACCTGCTTATGATATTCTCCGTTACAGTATCTTCGTTTTCTTCTGAGTAATCACATCCATAAGCTTCTGCGCTATTTTCAAATGCTGAATACATTGTTACACCTGTTCTGTACCACAGTTGCCATCCGTCTCTTTTTTCAAAGCTTTGAATTGATAAATTGTATTTGTCTGCTAATTCCTGCGCTTGTTCAAAGGTATAAAAACCTGTTATAGCAAATTTTAAGTTTCTAAGATAGCCATTACTTTCTGATGTGGTTTCGATATATTCTAAACCCTCGTTTTCTGCTATCTCTCTTACTGTTAGTGTTTCTTCTGTGTACATAATATTTTAAATATAAAAGTTATCGTCAATGTTTTCTACAATATACTTGATTATGGTCTCATCGTCCTGCTCAAATATTTCTTGAGGTACGCCATAAGAAAAGCTATTATCAAATTCTTCTATTTCTTTTTGACCTTGTAAATCCTCGTTTTGAGCACTTAATAGGAAATTAAAAATAAGATCATCGACGGTCTCTGTTGATACTCCAAAAATATGCTCAACACCCTCTTTGTCTGTTGCTGTTATTGTTTTTAGTGGTAATCCTTTATATAATTTCATAATTATTTTTCTATTTGGTATATGGATTTTATAAACAAATCTTCTACGTTGTTAAGGTTAATGCTTTCTACAGTTTTTGATTCTGCTATTTCGGAGTTGTACTTGAAAAACAAATCTGCTTTTCTTCTTGTAGGTAGTTCTTTCCACCACTTTATTTCTTTCTCTTCCGCCTCTTTAAAAAACTCTATGTAAGGATATTCGTTTTGTTCGTAACCTAACGCATAGTGAGTTGCTCCTATCCTTTCTAAATCGTCTAAAAGCTCTCTTAAATTTTCTAATGGTCTTATTTCAAAGTCTGCGTGAGTTGTCTCTATTAGTTTATATTCCATTGTGTTTTTGTTTATACAAATATAAGGTTTATTGTTGGTTTGTGGTGTTAAATTATTGGTGTAAAGCTATATAAATACATTGTGGTACAATACATACAAGCCATAAATCTAACTGTTCTGCTATTTCTCTTTCATCCTCAATAGCTTCTAAAACATCCGTATCATTTAAAGAAATATAAAAATATCTATGTTCTGTTCTATCTAAACTTTCATAAACTTCTGTAAAAGTCATATCTTCATTAAGCTCTGTATCAATAATGCTGTTTAACTCATCTACTGTTACCTCTTCAAAAGTGTTTAAAGGTTGTTTTTGTTCTGAAACCATATCTTGAATAATACCAAAATACCTGTTGCTTAAATCATCCATTTTTTATGTTTTTGGCGGGTAAAAGAAAATCTTAATTTTCTAAAAAATACCCTAAATTAACACTTTTTTCTTATTGTAAAGATACAACTTTATTTCTATAATTTTGTTAATTAAATGTTAAAACTTTTCATTTCTTCCGCTGTAAATACTACAAGCTCTAGTCTATCTTCATCATAATCCCCTAAAATATCTTCAATATGTGTATCTATTTCAGCTTGTGTAGCAAACTTTCCTGTACCTAACCATTGGTTATCATCACTCATAATAAGATAGTCCATTCTCGGCTCTATATTCAAGTCATAACAGAATAAAAGTACTTCGTTCAGTTCTAATTGTTCTAAAGCATATTGAGTTCCGTGTTCATTTTCAACTTCCAACCCTCTTTTAGTCTTGACTAATTTAGCCATATCTAAATTATTTAGTTGAAAACTTGCTGTTTCTGTTATAGGACTCTTTCTAATTAATTCTATATATTTTTGTTTTGTAGTCATAATATTGTTTTTATAAAGATAAGGATTATTATTGGTTTAAGTTGTTAAGATAGTGTTAAAATATAAGGTTGTTGGGTACTAATATTCTGCCTTTTTCATACTCAACATCGTGTACTAAACTGCCATCTCTAAAAGTCTTTGATTCTACTATTTTACCTCTATATAATTTCAAATTGTCTTTATCTCTTACTTTTTTTGGGTTATCTGCCCAAATTTGACTTTTTAAATAAGAAATTCCATAAAAATTGATATACATAACCTTAAATATTTAAAAATTCTTCTAATGTTTTTGCTTTTAAACTTTTTTCATAACGTTTAATACCGTTTAAAACTGCTTCTAATACTTCGGTATCTTTTACGCCTTGTTTCTCGTGAAAACCAAACTTTAAATCGTTCTCTGAATAAACAGAAATACCTACATTGTAATTGCTATCTGTTTCAACATCGTATTTATGTACTTCGTAATTGTCTATTGTAAATGCTAACATAATATTATCTAATATAATAAGTTTCTCCGTTGTATTCTACTTCTGCATAATCTATTTTCATATCTTCGGCAATACCTGCCCAATCAATATTGTTTTCAATTATTGCGGGTGTGTTGTCTGCAATATAGCCACAATCTCTACAAAAATCTTCGCAATACTCTTCAAAATAAGATTCGTGTATAATTGATTCTCCATACTTAAAATCGCTTGAATTGTTTTCTAATTCTTCGCAAAAGTCTTCAATATCTTCGTACTCTTCAATAAGATCCGAACAAGTTACTATAAAAGACTCTTCATTTAAAAACTCAATTTCATCAAAACTATCTGGTATTTCAAGTTCTTCCGTTTCTTCCTCTTTATACTCGTTATGATTTTCCGCCCAATCAATATAAGCGTCTAAAATATCATTTTCAAGTTCTTCTTTGTATTCAATTAAATCTCTGCTATCAAATACTGTGTTGTTAATTGGATTGCTCATAATTGTACAATGTTTTTTGTTATTACTTAATGTAAATATATGTGTTTTAGTTGTAGTATTGTGTTGGAGTTTTGTTAAACTTGTAAAAGTTGTTCTCTTTTATTTAGTGGTACATTGTTCTTTACAAGCGTTTTTAACTTGTTTTCCTTCTGTTTCTTTTTGTCCTCCAGGTAACAGTCAATACTATCCTCAGCGTATTCTAATAAACCGCTTTTTCTGTGATTATCTCCGTAAAAGCCTCCACAAGAGTCTCCTGTCTCTTCTATTGTGTAGTAGTAAACATCTCCCCACGCCCACGCTTCAAACAATTCAAAATTACATTCAAAAGTTTCATCGTTCATACTTTCATAAGTCCTACCTGTTATTTTACCAAATTCGGGTGTCCAACACATAAAAACTTCAGCATAATCTCCTTGACTATAACCTCTTGATGCTCCACTATAATGTTTGATATTAAATTCTTCGCAAAAAGCTGTTTTATTATCAATACTTTCATCCAACCAACTATAAAGGATATCATCTTTTATCATTTCTGTTCTATCATAATCTTCTAGCGGATAATCTTCTTTAAATTCTTCAACATCTTCGCCCATTAAATCTAAAAGTCTTGATTGATGTCTTTTAACTTGATTATAGGATAGGTAATTTCTAAGATAATCTATAATATCCCCTTTTGAAAAATCACCTTCCCAATTTCTACCTCCTTCATACATTAAAGGTACGCAACCATCCCATTCTTCAAAAGGGTTTTCTGAATACTCTTCTCTTTTAACTTCAATTTCAATTCCTTTGTAAATAATAGTTTCCATAATCTCTTAGTGTTTTAATTTGTTATAGTAAATATACAACTGTTGTTTTTATTTCTGTGTTAAGGTTGTATTAATATTTTAACTGTTTTTGTTTTTCTTCGCCGCATAATGCGCATTCATCACTATCAACGGTAATTATAGTAGGTGTTTCTGTTTCACAACAACTGCAACTAGAGTAAGCCATTTTTGTAACATCTGCATAATCATATACGCTTTGGTGGTCTTGACTGTAAAGTATCTTGCAAACCTCTCTTTGTGCTTTACCTAAACTACTTTTAACGATAAATTTGTTTCTTGATTTCATAACTCTTAGTGTTTTTTGTTTTACATTATAAATATACGCCGCATAAAACAAACGGCAAAAAATAAAATCTTAATCTTCTGTTAAATACTCTCCACACCATCTACAATAAGGTTTCCCTTGTTCATCTTCAAAAGGTTCTGATTGATACCTTAAACTATCTAAACAACAATTATTTTCCATTTGCCGCTTCTAAAATCTGTTTCTTATTCATCTTATCAAAACCATAAAAATCTAAAAAAGCGTTGATATGTCGGGCTGTAGTTGCGGAATACCAACCGTTAATTGTCATTTTATTGTTTAAGTGATCGTAACTTGCAACCTCTGTGTTATAAGAGAATAGTTTTGATTCTCCGCTTTCTGTTACTACTGTTGCTTTATTGTTTGTCCCTACTAGTGCAAATACTTTCATAATTTCGTTTTTAAACGTGTTTTATTTATTAAGTGGTATCAATATACCAAAATTATATTAAAGTGCCTTAGAAGTTTTTAAATTGACTTCTTTTAGCAAGTAATCGTGCCAATCTCCGTTACCATTCCAATTTTTCCTTACCTCTCGACGTTCCTCAAAAGAGATTTTATCCATTACATAGTCTGTAAAAACATCATAAGCCTTGTTAGGATTTTCTTTTGTGTATGGGTAGTCTTTTTTAATCTGTTCGTAAGTTGCATATACCTTCATTATACCGCCTCTTTTACATTAATATAACTTGTTTCCTCATTATCATCAAACATATCATCTGATGAATAACCCTCATTTTTAAGGTAAAACTCTAAAATTCCTGCAAAAGCTTTTTCAAACTTACTGTCATCTTCATCTAAGTACTCGTTAAACCACTTATTAGCGTCTGTACTAAAGAAACTAATAAATCCGCTATGACTACTATACTTATCTTCTAAAAACGTCTTAAAATCGCTTATATGAGTTTTACAGTATTCTATTAAAGTGTTAAAATCTTCATCTGAAACTTTGTAAGTGCAATAAATCGCATCATTTTCAAAGTTATATTCTCTAGGATTGTAAACCTCTTCAAAATCAATATCGATACTAAAGCCGTCTAATTTAAGATAGTTCCAAATAGAATTGATACAACTTTCAGCAACTCTAGTTTCATAATCTTTATAATCAAACTCAACGTTATCTGAATATAAATCTTCATCTTCTAAATACTGCTCTTCGGCAATATAGCTTTCAAAGATAGTAGAATAAAATCCTGGAAAAATAGGTAAGTAACTTGCAATAATTTTCATAATAGTGTTTGTTTTAATTTGCTACTCAAATATACGGCTTAAAAGATCACCGCAAAAACATTTAATGCTAAAATTCTGTTAAGATTCATTTGCTAGTTTAACACCAATAACTTTAACTTCATCGTTTGGCATATCGTTTAGCTGTCTCCAATACTTTGTTTGCTTAGGTCTAATATATTTACCCTCGTGTAGTACTGTCTCATTTCCGTAGTGATCTCTAAAATAGAAAATCCAATTTTGCTTAGTGTATCTCATAACTCTTATTTAACATTTACTGAAGTGTGCCAATTTCCGTTAAAATCTTCCTCCTCTTCTACAAAGTTCATAACAAAGGATTCAACTTTTTTGTTTAAAGTTTTATATTCGTGCTCTACTTCTGACAATCTTTTTGAATAGTAGTCTAAAGCTTCTACAAAAGCCTCTTGCTCGGTTTTGGTTTTCATAGCTAGATTCATACCTCTCGATTCATCATATAACCAAAAACCGTCTTTACCTTTTGATAGAGTAATATTGTCGTCTTTAAAAATTAATTCGTGTTTCATAATATAAATATAGTGTTTGTGTTTTTTAATTACAATATAAAGATAAGCATAAAAACCTACCGTAAGGAATAATTAGTGTTAATGTTCTGTTAAATTAAAGTACCGTCATCTAAAATTGCTTCAAGCCCTTTTGCGTACTTAATAGCTTCTTTTATATCTGTAAAACTTTCAATATTACAATCATTAGTGCTGTTATCAAAAGCGTTCCATTTCTTGTTTTCAAACCAACACCCACCTTTAATTTCTTTATCTTCAGGGTGTTCGTAAAATTCGCAAGTGTGGTTATTCAAAATTTCTTGTAAATGTTGTTTTGCTTTTTCTCCGATAAGTATCATAACTCTATTCTTTTTAAATTACATAGTAAATATACAAAACATTTACCGCCGCATAAAATATAAATTGTTAAAAATATCATAAAATAAAACCCCATACAACAAAAAATCCCCTATCAAAACACTACTAAAGATAGAGGATTAAAAACACAATTATGAAACACCTTTATTTAGTGCCTACTGTAAGACTGTATATAGTTTCAATACAGCTATCTAAATTTCGTCACAAGGTTAAAGGCTTTACCTCAACTATCAAAAGATATTAAAATTCATCTCCTTTCTCTCCAAAGAATATTATAAAATCATTTGGGTTACTATTATTCCATACTTTAAATACATCCCCGTAGTCTACATCTTTACCTATGTGCAGTACATTTTCCCACTCTTCGGGTCTTTCGGATGTTTTTTCAACTATAAAGTCAGTCATAAGTATCTTTTTAAATACTGTTTTCTTTTTGTCTTTTCTTTGCTGTTCTATTGTGGTGTATTTTGTCATTGTTTCTTATTGTTTTTTGTACTTCTTAACGGCTTTTTTTAGCTCGTCGAATTTATCGTAGGTTATTAATTGGCAACCTACTTTAATCCCCTTCTCTGTTAGTTCCGCTTCATAACTGTCTGTTATTTGTACTTTTACTGTTTCTTTGTATACATCTATTGCGGCGATAAATTCGGGAAATGATAATACTTTAAATAAATATTTATCTACATCATTTTTATTACCCCCTATAAATTCTTTACCGTTGTATATAATGTACGTGTTTCTTTCGTCTGTTGAATAGCCTTGTAATATTCTGTATTTTGTGCTTTCATATACTTTTAACCCTTTACCCTCAGCCATTTGTAGTATTACCTCAGCTTGTAGTTGTGTCGGTTTGTAAATTGCTATTTTTTTCCATTTGTGTTTTATTTTTTGTAAATGTATAAATTGTTTTCTTTTGCGGCAAGTTTTTAACATAAAATTATAGGCTAGGTAAAACTTTATAACCTCCATCCACATAATTAATACCTTGTACTAATTACATACCCTCCCTAACCTATACTTTAAAAACTACTACTCAAACAATTCTACTATTATTGTGATTCCTGTTCCGCATTTACTCTGTAAATATACTATTATTTTTTCATTGTTGATTTACTTTTAACTTTTGTTTAACTGTTTGTTTTAGCGGCATTTTTAATACCCTCTTTAACTGCTTCAAAAGCTTGCACCGTCCTATCATTATTGAAAATAGGTGTCATTCTATAAGATTGCATTAACTCATAAAATTCCTGGCTGTTTAGATATTCTTCCATAGCTTAACAATTCTTTAGATCACTATACAACTGTTCTAAATTGTAGTTTGCAATTAATTCTTTTCTTGTGTCGGTCTTACTTTGTGCCGATTGTTTTAAAGCTTCCTGTTTGCTTATTTGTGCTTTTAGGTAGTCTTTGTACTGTTGTTTGTCTTGTTGATTGTACGTCATTTTATTTGCTGTTTTGATTGTTTTAAAAATAGATAATACTAAGTAGTAACGCCATCACTATCGGGCTTCTATCGGGTATATTTAAACCTTTAGCCTTTAGTAGTTATCTATATTGTAAAGTTATGGTGCATTTAGAAACAACCATACCAAGGTTCAATTTCTTCGCCATCAGCTACTATTTCTGCGTAAGTCCAATACTTACTTTCAAGGTCGTTTACACTTTCGATGAATTTTTCAGCTTCTTCTCTTGTATCGAAAAGTTTAGGTTTAATCCAGTCAGCACCTTCACGACCTTTACCTCTTGCTACTATTACTATAAATGATTTCATAAAATAAAAACTCACCATAACACTGTATAAAATCAAGTGGGGTTATGTGCTAATTTTAACCACTTCGGCTGTTTAATTTAGTTTTTGCAAGTCGGAATGTGTTAGCCGTTCAATCCCCCACCTGCTTTTATACTTTAACGTTAATTCTTTTTTGTTTTCTGCTGTGTTAAAGGTATGCTAATTCTTAGCAAAGATTAGTATCGATACTTGTACCTCTGCTTCATACTTTGTTAATCCTCCGTAATGATTAGAAGTGCCATTAATTCCTACCCCATAATTATTTTTTGCCTCCTTCCATACGTAAACATCATTTAAACCGTATAAATTTTTAAAGTACTGTTGTTTTCTTCTTCCGTCGATTGTCATAACTATTAATTTAAGCGTTTTCTAATTTATTATTTTTAGGATTGAAGTATCTTACCGTCTGACCTATAACTTTATTGTTACGGTGTGTATTTTTCATTGGTGCAGTTATCATATACCGCCCATCGCTTTGCTTATACACCTTAAAATCTTTCATTGTTTGTCCGAAAAACTTTAAAGATTTACGTGTGAAAAAATGCGGTGATGTCTCGCTTGATAGTCTTTTAATGTCGTAGATTGTCATTTTAGTAGTGTTTTTAGTTAAATTTATTTAGTTCTAAGGTACATTCTAAACATAGTAAATCCCCGTAAACTTCATTATTTACATCAATTTTACTGTTATCAAAATTACTCTTACAACAAGGGCACTTTAGTATATTTTTGTTTAGGTCTTGTGCTTTCATAGTGTTTTTATTTACTGTAAATATAAGGCTTTTTGAGACTATCACCAAGCCTTTTAACATTGTTTTAATAGTCTTGAAATGCTTCACTTGCCTCTTCGATGTTTAAAAACTGTCTTACTTTGACTGCGTTTTTTTGGCACGCTTGATAAATATCAAAGGCTTTGCGGCTGTCGCTATCATACCCAAAGTTATCGCAAAAATCCTCAAACATTTCCTGTCCTGCCTGTGCATCCATAACTAAAGAATATAACACATTATCAATATTTAACGGTTTAACTTGTGTCATAGCTTCTAACTTACTATTAACTACCTCTAGGCTTTCTTTATCCTGCTTAAACCGTCCGTTTAGGTAGTAGGTAGCCTCATCTTTAAAACCTCGATAGTTTTCCATACCTCTTTGCCATTTAACTTTTGCAGGCTGTCTATGTCCTATGCCTGTACTATACTCAAAGTCCTGCCCGTTAATAGTAACTATCCATTTATCGTGTTGCCATAGGTTATCATCTAACCTCAACCCTAAATGATTAGCTTTAAAATCAAATTCTTGCTTTAAAATTTCGCTTGTAGTTTTCATAACTTGTAGTGTTTTAAATTATATTGTAAATATACAATTTTGTTTTGGTTTATTTTGTTAACTAACTCTTAAAGTTTTAAAATATGTTTTGTAGTATCTTTTACCCTCTGATAACTTTAAGTTGTTTAGGTGCAAACTATAACATCCTATTTTTACAAAAAAATCACAGTAACCATTTTCCCATCTGTTCACTTGACAACATCTTTTTATAGGATGTGTATATCTACCCTCCTTAGCTGTTTTGCTTAGTCTTACTTTAAAGAATAGTAAGTTAATCATTAAGCTTTTACCGTTTGTGTGTTTTCTGTACTGTATCATCTTAGTAGTGTTTTTTATTTGAGTAAAGATAAGATATTTTATCCTTACTAATTGTTAATGAAATGTTAAATTATTCTTTTTAGTTCTTCACAGTTGTTGAGGTAGTTTATACCTAGCAATTTAACAACTGTTTGTTTATTTTGCTTTCTTACGCTGCAAATATAGTTTTCGTCCGTCTTACCTGTTATTTTTATCCTTGCATTACCTAGAGAATAGAAACCGCCTGTTAAGTCCTTCATTACAATTTAATTTTAAAAGGTTTATCTTTTGGGATGTTTTTCCCTCTCACTATTATAATAGTATGAAAACCTTTACGTGTTTTGACGTATCTTAAGCCTTCCTTTTTTAATTCTTTAGTGAGTGTTGCAGGACTGCCAATATAAGTATTGACTATTACATTGGCTTTTGCTTGTGCCTCTTGTTGTGGTGTGATAAATTTTAAATTTTGCATTGTTGTAGTGTTTTAATGTTTGTATGATATTATTTCGCTGCCTTCTATTTTTACGTGTGTTGCTCCTTGTGATTCTTGAAGCTGTAAAAGTCTAATTAGTTTGTCAATTTCCATAATATTTTCTAGTTATAGCTATTTAATTCTAAAGTACATTCTAAACATAGTAGGTCGCCATAAATTTCGTTATTTATATCAACTTTACTATTATCAAAATCACTCTTACAACAAGGGCAATTTTTTATATCTTTGTTTAGGTTTTGTGCCTTCATAATGTTTTTATTTTGGACTAAGATACAAATAAATACCTTAGCCCGTTGTTAAGTTTCTATTAATACCCTTGTGCTTTTTTTATCAAAGCTTTAGCCGGAGCTTTTTTAACCTTTGCTTTGGCAGTTATTTCAATGTCCTGATAAGCATAAGGCAAACTGTCTTTTATATGCTGCTCAATGTTTTCTAGTCGGTTGGTGTCTGATAGATCAAACCCATCTTCTACCCAATTTCTTGATACTTCAACGTCAATTTCAATAGTCCATTTAAATGATTCCATAGTGTTTTATTTTAGTTTGTTATTGTTAAATTATTTACCGCCCAAAGGATGATTAAACCCCATCCAATAAGCCAAATTAAACCTAGTAAAATTTGATAACTGTATAATTTAAGTACGTTTTTCATAGGTGTAAATTTAAAACAGTTTAACCTAAACCACTGTTAAAGGTGTGTTAAAACTAAAGACTATTATAAATAAAAGGTAGTTTTTCAGTCCCTCCACCATCTTTGAGCCTTACAAGATTATATTTAAAGTTATCTATTGGCTCCAAAGTCTTTAAAGCGTTATTTCTTATAGAATAGAATATTTCAAACCAATTACACCCCATAGCCACTGAATTAGCTGCATTTGTAGCAACATAAAACCAATAACTTTCACCTGTAGCTTCATAAACTACACGTCCTATTGTTTTTAAATTGTCAAAAGTAGGTTTTAATGCTCTTAATTTAGATACTTTCATCTTAGTAGTGTTTTAAATTAATATTAAGTAAAGATAAGGTTTTACCGTCTAACCTTAAAGGACTTTAACAAAGTTTTAACTAAAATTCATCGTTCCTGTACCATAGCGTACACCTTCTACTTTTTCTAATCTATCTAGCATACTTTGAGGTAAAAACATATTTGTATATTTTAACTCTTCAAAAAAGTATTTAAATTCACTGTAAACTTTTTTAATAGTCTTTTTCTTATAGTTAAAATCCATAGAAAAGTAAATTTTATTTGTCTCCACGTGTACCAATAAAGACAATACTCCTATTTTAGTATTTATATGATCTACTCTTAATTCACTCATTTTTGGGATACTCATAACATTATATTTAAATTAATAACAAAGTAAAAATAGCTAGTTTATACGATACTAGCAAACGTTTAACAAAATTTTAGGCTTTTATGCGTGCCGTCTGTTTTGTTTTATATTCTTGGCTACCGTATGTAGCCTTAATTTGATCTAAGGTTTTGCCCTTTGAATACTTTTGTTTGTAGTCTTTAGGGCTAAAATACCAACTAATTTTCTTACGTGCAAACCTTGCGTTATTATAGCCATCTAAATTTATTGCTTTAATAGCATCTTTTTGCTCATACATTGCTCCACGTTTAATATCCTCAAGCCAAATAAACGAACCGACAAACGAAATATTAATATCACTTAAACCGTCAAACTTTCTGACTAAATCATAAAACTTTGAAGCGTTGAAGTCTTTGTCAGTCTCGTAGCCTGTATTAAATTTTAACTTATTTGATACGGTTTTAAATTCCGCTTGCATCTTAATAAACTCTTGAGCATTCCCACCTTTGTCAGGGTGTAATGTGTGACAAAGTTTGCGAAATAAAGTTTTAGCGTCGTTTAAATCTTTGCAATTAGAGAAATAGTACATTTTTGTAGTGTTTTATAATTTATATAAGTAAAGATAGTAGATAAAGGATAGTAAAGTGTTAAAGATATTCTAAATAAATGTTAAAAAATCGCCACATAAAAACAACAGTAAAACAAACAGACTTAATATAAAGACTTATAACAAACAATAATAGAATAAACCATATAAGACTACCAAACAAAACAAAAACAAGATTAAAACCTATTTAAAATAAGAAACAAGGCTATAAATAGAATATGTATAGAATCAAGGATAGTAATATAAGAGTGATAAAACCACTTTTTACCACTTTTTACCACTTATTAACGGGTTGGATTGGGTTATCCATACCCTACCAATCACGTGTTAACCCCCATAAACACTAGGAAAAACGAAAAAACCCCGCTAAAAATTAATTTAACAGGGTGCTTGCTTTTACTACTTATGTATTTATAGGGTTATTACTACCTTTTAATACCTTTTGAGTTATTTTTGTGTCGTGTTATTATTAAATAGTGGCTATTCTAACGACATTTAGTGTATTTCTTCGCTTTTTATGGTGTAAAAGATGTACTTTTCTGTTTCGTATGTAGTATTTCTATCTAATGTACGTACTGAGACACCCATTTTTTCCGCTGCTTTGGTTTTAAAGCGGTAAATTATTGCTTTTTGGTCTGTTTTATCTATTAAAACGTAGTTTAGCCATTCCCTTTTTAGCTTTTTATGTCGCATTTCTTTTGATTATTGTATATTCTAACGACAAAAGTACTATTTTACTCTCAATAAACCAACTATCTAAAATAAAAAAAGCCCAGCATAAGTTAATATACTAGGCTTTTGGGTTATTGTTGCTTTGTTGTTTTACAGTTGTTTTAAGGCTTTATTTATTGCGGTCTCTATATTACTATCGTTAGTATTATTTGGATATAATTCAAAATTAAATTCTGGTACTTCAAAATCTTTGCCCTCATTACGTACTAAATCACCGTTAACTAAACTATACTTTTTATATAATTTACCGTTGTTTGTTATTAGTCTGTTATGTTTTTGCCCGTCGCTAAACTGCTGAAAAACTAAAAAATGCAAATTATTAGGGTTTAAATCTTTTAGGCTGATAAAGTTATTAAGGTTTTTTAGTACCTCAACTAATACGTTAAACTGCTTTATAGGATATTTCATAACTATATAAAAATTTTAATAAGTGAATAAATAACGGTTTTATAGGCTGACCGTAAACCTTTGTTAATGTTATAGATTAGCCCTATATGATTTATAAGACTCAACCCATTCAGAATGTACGATGCAATCATTGTTTAAAGTGTCGTGATACCATCCGTTTTTGTAATGTATTAAATTAGTAGCCATAAGTGTTTTAAATGATTAATTAATTTCTTTGATAACAAAGATCGCCTAAATAACACAGTAAAATCATAAAATATTGTTAAAATTTAAAAGGCCGCAATTAAAACAGAAAATAATAAAATTAATAAATATAGATATAAAATAGATTAACAAATAAATAACAAATATAAACTCCTCTAAAAACGATCTTATAAGCTAAGCATAAATACAAGCTAACAAGAGAATAAATAACCTCAGCTAAAAGCATTTTAAGCGTTTCTAAGCGTGTCAAATTAACTTTTGGTATGTTGATGTGGGGGTATGAAAGAAAGTGTCTTAGGATTGGGGTTTTGTTTAGAATGACCCCCTTAAATAAAATACGCACAATAAAAATTGAAAACACGTATAATGATTTTTTTAAATAGCCTGTCAAACACACACGATTATTTTTTAAAATAACTACCTCATAAAAATATTTTTAAAGAATCAAGTAGGGGGGTATCTTATTTATGTAGGGGTACGTTTATGGTAGCACCCCTGTTATTTGTAAGAATCTATTTTTTATAAATCGCCGTGGGACTCAAGCATCTTTTCTAATCTTTTCTGTTCTTGCTCAGTTGCTACCTTGACCCATTCTTTTACTTCTCTGACGTTTAATTCTTCTTGGTTCTCGCTTGAATCATTTGGGCACAGATCATTATAATCAAAGATATGTCCACAATCATTGCATCTGTAATATGTTCCTGTAAAATCCATTATTTTTATTTTTTGCAAATATACGCTTATTTTTATATCTGTCTGTTAATAATATGTTATATTCGGATATGGGATATTAAATAAAAAACCCTCCTGGTTTAAGGGGGGTAAAAAATCTATGGAGACCTATTCCTGATTTTATTTATGTAGATTATTCATATCCTAATTCCTTTAATAATTTTTCTGTTGTGGTCTCTTCTGTATAGTTATCTAAGCGTTTTTTAATCTCTAACTCGATTAATTCTATAGTTTCTATTATCATACTGTCTTCTACTAGAGTATCTGATTCTAACTTTCCGTTTATAAATGTTTTTACTTTATGTTTTCTTTTGCCGCCCACATGCTTTCTACTCTAACGTTTAGCTCTAACTGTATCTCTACTTTATTTCCTTTATAGTCTACCTCTTTTTTCATCATCCTATCTTATGTACTGTATTTTCTAGTTCTTGGTCTATGCAACCTAAATTGTTGTATATGTTTTCTACTACTTCTAATAGTTGTTCTATTAATGTTTTATGCGTCGATTCTACTTCGTTAATCGTACCTGGTAGTTTTGTTCCGACAGGGTCTTGTGTATTATCTAGTTTGTCATTTATTAAACGTGATTTTCTCTTAACATCGTGAGAATATTCCCCTACTTCTTGTAATCTGTGTAGGCATTCTGTTAGAGTTCTAGTTTTTTCGTAAGATGATGCTTTTTCTATCTTGTGCTCGTAATTTTCCATTTTTATTTATAATTTACCTATTAATTTTATTATCTAATTTTATCAAATGTTTTTCCTGATTCTGTCATTATGTAGTTGTATTGGTTCTTATATATTGGTATAAGCTTTCCTTCTTCTGTTGATATAAATGCTAAACAGTTTTTTGTAAATTTTGTTGCGTTTTCATCTAGGTCGGCGACGTGATTAGCGTTAAAATGTGCCTCATAATGTAATTTAAACTCGTCATAACTGACTTCCCTATGGATAACATTATAACTGTTTCCTAAGCTAGTGTTCGATTCTAAATTGTCTGTGGTAATCTTTCTTAATGTATACATATCTCTCTGTTTTTATATTTTATTTAGGTTATATTTTGTTTTATTACTTGTTTGGGTTATAATTTACTGTATAATTCACTTATTTCTTGATGTTTTAATTTTATTTGTGCTTCTATGTCTTGTTTTCTTTTTTGTTCTTTTTTATAGGCGGCGATTTCCTCGTTTGTAGAATATCTGTAAGCTGTCATATCATCTTCGCTAACACCATCATAAGCTGAGGGTGTTTCAAACTGAAAATACTCATACTTCTCTTTATACTTCCCCAACTGAATAACAGAATCTTCTTTATGGTTGTACCCTATCATATTTGTATAGTATTCAAAGAACTTTTCACCTTTAACAGGAGCTTCTACTCTAAACTTGGTTAAATACACCCCCTCTTTTAAATCTGAGAAATCTTGTATCGCAAGAGGCATTTGAAAATAATCTTTATAAAGTTTTTCTGATTCGCTCCAACCTTGGATTTGGTATTTAAACTTTTCTCTTAGTTTTTTAATTACAGCCGCCATTAAATTTCTTTCACCACTCCCTTTCTTAAAATCTTTGTAGTAGGAAATGCCTATTTTAATAATTCTGCTGCAATGTCCTCTATTTACAACTTCTGCTTTATCAGCTAAAATCTTTTTTAGGCCTAAAAAGTTTTTTATTCTCCAATACAACCTTCTCATAGTTCTTCTCCGTATAAATCTACCTCAACTAATCTACCTGCTACAGTAAAGTCATAATGTTTTGATAGTGTAATTAAATCTTTTTCAAAATCTTCTATTTCTTCTTGCGTTGCTTTTGTCGGGCAACTTATTACGTGCTTTAATTTAAAATATCTCATTTTATTTCCATTTTATTCTTAACTTCGGGGTATAGCCTTCCTCACCCTTGTAATCTTCTTTGCTTATAAAATAAGGCTTATTTTCATCAGACCAATAACCGTAGACTTCCCTGTCTTCCCAAATAATTAAGTTTTGACTCTTCATCTTGTATATATCATCCCTTATACTATAAATATTAGGGTTATAAACACCGCTCTTTAGTTCTTCTCCATATAACGTAGAGAAATTTGCAACTTCATAAATAGGCTCTTTGTAAGTAATACCTCCATTCCACCAATAAGCATCCTGTATTAGGTTACTACCTATTCTCACTCTTTCCTCTAACTCTATACGCTTGGTAACACCACTTATATCTGCTAACCATTTTATAAAATTTCTCATTTTAGTAACTGTTCTAACACTTCTTTTCTCTTTTTATTATACTCTTCCTTAGTTATTTTCTCACCCTTCTCACCTATCATATAATTCTCAACATCCCATAACAAATCTAAGCTAGTATCCTCATATTTTCTAGATATAATACCCCATTTTTCATCCTCAGTAAATAAAGTTTCTGCTTCAATGCTATACCAATCTAAATTATGACTCTCTTTTAATTTTATAATGACTTTTTGATATCTAATGTCTTCATCATAATCTATTAAATTGAAGTAATATTCTCCATCTTCAATCTTGTGTTCTACAACTTTATTTATTGTCTCTGTTCTTTCTATTATCATTCTAATATTTTTAGGCTGTTTATAATATTCTCTAATTCATATTCATACTGTATACAAGTAACATAACCACCGTTAATAAAAACTTCCATAGCAACTTCATCCCAATTATTATCTTCTAACTTTAACAAAAGAGGTTTAAGATAAAACTCATTAGAAAACATATGTTTAAATCCTAAATTCTTAAGTGTATTTTTAGTTATCTGAGGTAAGTCTAGTATTACCTCATCTACTTCAAAATCGTCGCTCAATAATTGAAAAAATTCATAATCAACTGCATATTGTTTGTTATCGTAACCTATATATTTAGTACCTAGTCTTAAATCTTTTAACTCTACTTTCATTCTAAAATTAAATTTATTGTTTTTCCACTACTCACTTTAACCGAGCATTTTGTTTTACCTCGCTCTCTCATCTTATTTACTGCGTCAAATACCACTTTCTGATCTTCTTTTGGTAAATCCAAAAACTCATACGCTATTATCGGGTCGGGATATATAACATTTCTTTGGTAAGATTGTAACACCCACTCAAAACAGTTGTTAAACATATCTATTGTGTCAAAAAATCCTTGTATTAGTCTCTTTTTCAATTTCCCTGCCCTGTATATCCGTTATAAAGGTCATTATACTCCCAACATTCTACTTCTACATCTAAAAAAGTACCTGTTCTACTGTCTCTCCAACGCAAATTACAATTTTCATCGTCATCTCTAAATAAAAACCGTTGTGAACCATCTTCTAATGTGGCGATTATATCTTTTCTGTTTTGTGGTAATTCCATTTACTTTAAATGTTTATAAAATTCTACTATTACATCTACTGTCCAACCATTTCCGATCATTTTAAACCTCTGTGTGTAACTTACTCCCTCTGTGTAATTGTCAGATAGGGTTTGTAGCCTTTCGCATTCAATGGGTGATAGTCTTCTACAATACTCTTCTATCACTCCATAAGGGACTCCTTTATACATATTTGCCGTAAGACAAGATGCTTTACCTTCTATCGGGTTAGAGTGATAAGTCCAACGAGGTTTACCGTTCCTCTCTCTGTTCATATAGTCAATAGCCTTATCTGATAATATAAGAGAGTCTTTCTGTACAGTTGTAAGTGCATTTGATTTTTCTGTGCCATTTAACTCTAACCTTTGATAAGTACCCCCCTCTTTCTTATATCTACCTCTTTTAGCTGCTCCCCAATAAACTGTCTTATCTTCTACTATATCTTTTAAAAGTAATCCTTTATCTTCGGGTTCTACTACCCCTTCTATGTTTGTCCAATAAAATCTAGCCCTATTTTGTGCAGATACTAAATTACTGTTTATAAGATGCTTATTGACTTTACCTAGTGCCTTTTCAGTATGAAATGTAATATACTCTTCAAATTCTCTCTTCATTCTTACGTTCTCCATAAGAAATTTAGCTTTTGGGTTGTGTTTTATAACATTACTGATAATATCTAACATTGTCCAAAATAACATACCTCTTGGATCTCTATCTCCAAGCTGTTTTCCCGCTAAACTCCAACTTTGGCAAGGAAATCCTCCTGATACTAGATCAATAGAACTCCAATCTATATCCCAATCCCTCCAATTAGTAACATCCCCTAATTGAATTGTGTTTGGATAATTTTTTTGAGCTATTTTTATTGCATATTTATCTATTTCGCTTGCAAAATAGTTGTCTACTTTTACTCCTGCTCTTTCTAAAGCTACTTGACCGCAACTCATCCCATCAAAGAGAGACAATACATTCATAATTATTAGTTTATACCTGCAAATATAAAACAAAAAACCCAACTAAACTAATAATTGGGGTAATTTTAG
Organism: Methylophaga sp.; assembly: GCA_002706095.1. GTDB lineage: Bacteria > Pseudomonadota > Gammaproteobacteria > Nitrosococcales > Methylophagaceae > Methylophaga > Methylophaga marina. The sequence continues at coordinate 108,487 of PAJP01000008.1, forward strand.
CAGTTATTTTAGTATTCTGTTTCTAAATAGCCATTTACTGCTTGATAAACTACATCTTCATCTAATAGCTGTAATAAACCATCTTCTCCGTAGTAAACTGTATCTCCTTCCATCCACTCTTCCGCTAAATCTTCAAGTGTTAAGTTTACAAAATCTCTATTTGTTATGTGATAAAATCTTCTCATACTACTGTTTTTTCTGTTGTTAGTTCATCTTCGTCGCAAAATACCTCTCTATCAAATCCTAACCCTATCATATAACCCCATTTTTCATCACTAGCAGAATAAGTAGCTCTTAAAACTATCCCCACTTCAGACTCAGGGGTTATATGAAACACTTTTTGATATTTGGTGAATTTTGGGTCTTTGATTACCATTTTTGTACGTTTTTAAGCATATTATTTTACTTGTGACCACTGCTCAGGTGTAAAATATGCGTAAATTTGATGACTTTGAGCAATAACGTGATAATCTTCTCCTAACAAATCCTCTTCTGCGTGTCCATTAACGCTGTACACTAAAATATCACCTACTTCTAGGTTTGGGACTTTCTCTTTTATGTTTTCTCCTATAATAAATACCTCTCCCGACACTAAATTACCTGTCGAAACTTGATTTTCAGATTTTGCATCCTTTGGTATATAAATACCTGAGTCGGTTTTCTCTTTTCTTTTATGAGGCTTAACCCAAATTCTGTCTACACTATTAAATTTACTCTTCATTTTTATAATCTTCTTTTGCGGCTTTTTGTGCCTCTAAATATTGTCTATTAAATTCTACTATGTCTTTTTCAAAATCCCCTGTCATATTATCATATTGTTGATTAAGCATACTCCAATCATTTAACATTTGATAAAGTTCAACGGCTTGTTTACTTATGTTATTTTTCTTTGACATACTCTAAAAGTTGTTCTTTTAAACTACTATATGATTCATTATCAACATCATCAGGAGTTCCACCTAAAGCAACAGTAATATTTTTATTATTAATGATAGCTTTTACACCGTAATTACCATTAGAATAACTTACATAAGATAAGTAGGAGCAAGTTTTACCAAGCTCCCCTTTTAATTTATTTATATTCTGTTTGTGATACAGGGCTTTTATTTGCCAAGGTTGTTGTTGAGGTACATCTAAACCTGCTTTTCTTAAATCTACTATCTCTTGCTCCCCCATTAGTCTTCTACTTTTTGTAATTGCGGTTGTTGAAATTCTTTATACTTCTCAGCAAGTTCATCTAACTTAATACCATTGCCTTTATCTACATTTTTTATATGCCAGTCGTTTAAAATGCTTAGCATTTGCATAATTCTTTGACCTGTAGGAGAAACATATTCATCAGGTGTTGCAGACATAGTAGCATCTACATCAAAAACTCTTTGAGCTACATCTCTATTTTTGTCCGTGACTTTTTTAATCTCTTTTCCTGTTTTAGCATTTACATACTTAAATCTCAGTCTAGAACTTTGCTTAATATCATCATCTAGTACTTGTGACAGTAAAGATCTTAACATATCTAATGTTTGCCCATTAATTTCAAACTTAGCGTTGTTCTCAAATCCGTATTCTGCGTAATCTAATTCTTCTTTTTTATTTTCGCTCATTTATTCTGTGGTTTTTAATAAACTCTGTGTGTTGCAAGGCGACTCTATTCGAAGGGCATAAAAGGACTCTTTATTTTTACCTTTACTAGCTTAGGTGTTCCTACCGACACAGAGTTATATTCTTATTAATTTTTCAAATTGTTTTTCTGCTATTAACCCTACTCTGCTTGGATGCGGATCGTGGTATAACTTACCCTTTTTATATATTACAATATGATAAGTGCCTCTCACTGTATTACCTGAAACCAAATAATAGTCATCATTACTTAAATGACCATCGATAGATTTCAACTCATAACCTTCTTTTTCAAGGTAATCTATAAGCAGGTGATACCAACCCCCTTCATCTTCATAGTACTCCTGTATTTGTAAAACATCTTCTGGACTATCTTTATCCAGAAGACAAGCTAGTACTGTTGGTAAACAATTCCCTAGAGATTTCGGAGGATTGTGTAATCTTGTTTGGGTTAATTTTTTCATTATCAACTATTAGCCAAAAGGTAAATCCGACATATCATCGTCGTCATAATTACCCGCAGGTTCAAATGCTTCTTTTGGACTAGCTTTTGGAACTGATGTACTTGGTTTAGAAGTAGTATTTGTCTGAGATTGTTCTTGACTGCCTTCCCACTTCAATCTTTCTGTCTGTTGCTCTAGTACGCCTAGTAAGTAATCGTCTTTCTTTTCTAAAGAGGAGGCAGAAGGTTTGTTTTTACTTAATTTTTTTACCCATTCGATAGCAGGAATATCTCCTTCTACTAACTTACCATTTTTATAATAAGCATTTGTCATTTCAGGTTTAATTTTTACGCCGTCAACTTTAATCGAGATTCCAATTTTAGCATATTTCTCTCCGTCAGGGGTAAAATTATATCCTCGAACAGTGGTTAATTTACCTTTTTCTAGATGAGGTAAGATTTTAATTAGGCTTTCTGCGTAAGTAGCTACATTTCCACGCTGATCATATAAATCAACAGGTACATAATAAACCTCTTCTCCGTTTTTAATATTCATAGAAATCTGCTGCCCAAAAGACCCATCATAAACTGAAACAGACTCTAGAATACCTTCTACTTCTTCATAATACTTTCTGTAAGAGGTGTTCCCCTTAGATGAGGTATGCTCTACATAATCCTCCTTTTTCTCTTTACTGTAATCAAAGAACTTACCGCTCCCAAATTCCAATTGCAAATAATTTTTGTTAATCGCCATTTTTTATTTTATTGTTTAATTTTATTAATGCAAATATACTATTTATTTATCCACTATCCAACTAAAAAACCTAAAAAGAATGAAAAAATTAATAAAAATCCTAAGATAACTAACCCTACCTTCAATTCTTTACTAATACCTTCTTCTTTTTTAGGGTTAAGCAGGTCTTCTATCTCTTCTATCGACTCTTCTACCATAATAATTTTGCCATTTAGAAATTCAATCTCTGTGAAATCCTCTTCTTGTGTCATAGTAAAATATTCAGTAGAGTTAATAAGTATATCAACGTTATAACTATAATAATCCTCCTCGCCAAATTTAACTTCTACACTCTCAGGTATATTTTCTTTAGTTTCAAGGTAATTACTGGGGTCTATCCCCATATCCTCATACCATTGTGCTGTTCTACCTTGCTCATCCCTTGGCTCATCTTTAATATCTAATTCTCTAAGTCTCTCTGCCTCTTTATATGCATTCTCTAGTCTTTGAGTAGCTTCGTCTGTTAAATCAGATCTGATTTCTGTTAGTTTTATATTCATTTAACTGTTTTATTTCTTAAATACATTTCTAATCTTGCTATTGCGTTCCAAGCCTCTGCTACGTGATGATCTTCGTCTTTATCTTCACCTATACCTAAAGCGTGTCTAAATTGTGCATTCCCATACTCTTCTTCTGCGTTTTCTACTCTTGAAAAATTCTGCCAATCTTCATCATACTCTTTATACTTTTCGTGGCCATATAAAGACCGTAAAGATAAAGCTTCGATAGCATTTTTCATTTGTTTACAGAAAGTAAATATAGGCGCTTTTGGTTTGTCTTGTGATTCTTTTTTACCTATAAGGTAATTTCTAAAACCACTATTAACTTCGTTTACAAGTGTCTTTCTAGATTGCACTTCTTCAGGACTAAATACCTCTATGTTTTTAATATTCCCTTGCTCCCAAAAAGTATGCGTTACATTATCTTCCATATTACTTTAAATACTCTATAATTTTATTTATACAATCGTTTCTATGGTTTTCTGTAAGTTCTACCCATCCTACAAGCCCTGAATCTCTTAATTTTTCAATAGTGTAATAACAAGAACTACTATTTATAGATTTATGTATTTGCTCTTTACTAAGAGTAAAAATCATTTTACTATCTTTTCCTAAACGAGTCAACACCTCTACAAATTCTTTGTATGTAAGATCTTCTGCCTCATCAATAAGCATAATATCACTATTTATAGTATTCCCTTTAATCTTCCCTATATACTGAATCTTTAAGGTATCTTCCTTCAACATTTTCTCTGTTGTACTTTTTGCTTGGCAAACATTAAAATTATCTAATATTGGCTGCATTTCTAAAGCTAGCTTCTCATTTACCGAACCAGGGAGAGCCCCCAGACCTTTATCTGGTATATAAGGTCTAGAAATTATTATACTGTTAAACTCTTTCTTTCTAAACTCTTTTATTGCAGCCCCTACAGCACCTGCGGTTTTACCTGTGCCCCATAAACCTTCTACAAAAACTACATCATATTCATAAAGTAACTCTGTTACTTTTTTTTGTTCGGGGGTAAGGTTGATATTCAACCTAGGTTCTGTTTTTAATTTTCTCTTTTCTTTGTTTGTTTTTGGCATATTTTAGTCTATAAATTTAAATCGTTTACCTCCTGTTTGATTTCTTTCTCCTCTACAAACTCTTCCTATATTTACTTTCTCCATACAAAGGTAATAAGTTTCTATATTTTTTATGCACTATAGCGTATACTCTTCTTCAGTTAGTAGTTCTTTATCTTTTAGTTCCTTTAATAATTTTATTCTATCGTCAAAACTGTTTGCTTCTTTAATCACTTGTTTTTCTTTTAAAACTTCGGGCGAGTTTTGTATTCTATAATTATTTATACCCAACAGAATTAATATTGAAATCCATTGTAAGGGTGGGAAAATAATACAGATTAGTAAAAATGCTTTTTGAGCTTTAGTAAATTTATCCGACTGATAAACATATAATGAAGAAGCTATGACTCCGCCAACTATTAATCCAACTCCAATACTTTTATCCATTAATCTTAATTTTCTCTAAAAATAGTTATATTTAACAAATTCTAAAATTTATATTATGGCATTAGAAGTAATCACAAAACCTGCTCAAATTACCGAAGATATGAGTCTCTATCTAAAAATAAGTATAGAGACCTCTAATAAACATATCGAACAAATGGCGGCAGATTTAAGAAAATCTCCTATCAATAATTTAGACCCAAAAGACGGTAGAAAAGCTATAATTACATTATCCGTAAACGAAAAAACTGGGTCAATTGAACAAAATAGGGAGTTTATACTTCCATAGGTTGTTTAATAAACGTATCTATCATTCCGTGAGCCATTTTCTCATATGTTCTTATTTCATATCCATTTTGTTGACACATTTTAATTGCGGAAAGTAGCTTCCCTATTTCCTGCGTTGTTGGTTTTGAAATTTCTAAATAATTTTTATTAGGTTTAATCCAATAATCTAATTGTTTTTCTACACTCATTGTTGTTTTTGCATTTCTCACAACGTGTTTGTATATGAAAAGTAACGTGTTGATTTGCGTTATTTTTCAGCCGTTGTTGTTTGTTGCGTGATAAACTTTTCTCTCGGGTTATCACTTGCCGAAGTTATTTTTTATATACGGTGTTGTACGTAGGCTTTTTATTTTCAGATTGTTGTTTATCAGTCCAAATATTTTTCTAAATTAGTCAAAAACTTTTATATTATGTCAAACATAAAATTACACTCGATAGTAAAACTGAAAGCTGAACCTAATTCGGGTGAAATGGTTGTCGAAGATATCAAATCATCTTATCGTAACTTTCCACACGCTACATCTGAAAATCCTGTTGTATTCGTTAAATTTTGGAATCCTAAAACGCACAATTACGAGTTTGCTCAATTCTACTCACAAGTCCTTATAGTTGTTGATAAAGAGTAAACTTTTTCTCTTTCCATTAAGTCAGTTACGTAATCATACATCATTTTAAAACTTGTTACGTTGTCAGTTTTATTCAGTATTGTTTTTATTATGTAACTGATTGTTTCTTTTTCTAATTTTTGTTCTGTGTTCATACGTTTTTTAGCTTACGTACAACGTGTTTGTATATGGCGCGTTTTAATGCGTTATATACTCTGTTGTGCTGATTAATATTATACAAATATAAAACAAATATTTTTATAATCCAAATTTTTTATCTAAAAACTGAAAAATAATTTGCTCGGCATATCCTGAAGGTACTCCTCTATACATCATACACCATTTAGAAAATAATTGTTCAAATTGATCTATATCTTTGACTTTACCGCCCATTTCTAAGTAATACATAAACAGAGGATTTTCTTTTGTTTTTAGTATTCTATATTCACCTCTTGTCAAAATTTATTTTTTAAGGGATTTTTTATAAACATCTGTTTTTACTTTATGACAGGGTTTACATAACACTTGAAATCCGTCTACCTCACAAAAAAGTCTTTCAACAAAATCAGGTAAATCCTCTTTACATTTTAAAGATCCTGCTTCTACAATATGATCCACCTGTATATTTTTATCAGGAAACCATTTTTTACAGTGGTTACATTGGTATTCCCATTTTTGTCTTTTATTTTTTCCTTTATAAACTCTTCTTGCTAATTTTTTTGCTTCTGCAACAGGTTTCCACCATCTTGACTTTTGTCTTAATGCTGATCTTATCATACCCCAAAATCCTGCCGAGGTCATAGTTCCGTTATTATAAGGTTTTGGTTTTTTTACTCCCATTTATTGTTTAATTTTAACCACTCTACTAGGTTATTTTTATTTTTTCTATAATAATCTTTTTTGTATTGTTTTGCGCAGTCTTTGCAGTAATATCATAATCCGTCTGGTTCTTTACTACTCTTGTGAAATAAATCTATACTTTTATATTTACCGCATTTAGTACATTCCTTTTTTCTAGGCATCTAAATGTACTTTTAGGATTATATCTGCTAAAGATTCTGCAAGATCTATATTTTCAGATAAAAACTGTTTTGCATCATCTTTACCTTTTCCAATTAAAACGTGGTATTTACTTTTTTCAGGGTCATTTTCAAAAGACTCGTCATAATAATAAGCGTGACCTTTTTTATATAATACTCCACAAGCTAATCCGTAATCTCTAACTTCCTGCGCTAAAGAAATACCTGAACCGTGCTCCATATCATAATGACCCTCTTTATATGGAGGGTATGTTTTGTTTTTCTCAACCCTAATCCAACCTTGATTTGTAAAAGTACCGTCTTTGTTATCTACTTTAGAACCTCGCATTACTTTAATCATTATGGAAGCATAGAATTTAGGTGCGTGTCCTGCGGGAGTTGTAACTCCACCTCCGTACCCTCCAATCTTATCTCTAATTTGATTAATCCAAATACCTGTAACTTTATTTTTACCTGTAAGACCATTAGTTTGTTTAAACATATTCCCAATAGCCTGCGCGTGTTTTCCAATATTTGATGCATCAGATTCGTTCTCAATTACACTTAAAGGCATAAGTGCGGCAATACTATCTACTATATAAGCTCCTATTGCATTTTTCTCTAATAAGTATTTTAATACAGGGGCTGCTTGTGCAATATGATCGGGCTGAATAATAATCATTCTGTCCTCGTCTGCTCCTAATTTAACCGCATACTGCTTATCAAAGGCATATTCCGCATCGATAATTAGTATAGCTCTTGTGTCATCAGTCTTAAAAAACTGAGCAACAGCCATTAGAGCAATAGTAGTCTTACCTGAACTCTCTGCTCCGTAAATCACTGTGTTCCTTCCAATAGGAAAGCCTCCTCCTGTGCATATATCATAAGTCAAGCTGCCTGTTCTAAGTCTAGGTATTTCCAACCCTTCAGAAGAGCTTGCAATTTGTACAGGGGATTCTGTTTTTAACTCTTTATTTAAGCCTTTTACTAATTCTAATAATTCTTTATCTTTCATTTATTTCTGTGAATTTTCATACTCCTTTTTAGCTGTGGATAGGCTTTGTACTATTGATTGAAAAGTTGTATCATATCTATCGTACATAAGTTCCACTTTAATCATAAACTCTTTGATATCTTCCATAAGAGCGATTCTATCTGTATAGTACTTTGATTTATAGACTAAATCACCTGCGGCAGTTACTTTTACACCTTCATCTAATAAAGCCTCTAATGCTTCTGCCTTTACTCTTTTTCTTACTTCATCTAAGTATACGTGTTGAGAGCCTTTGAATTTTTTCAGTGCAGCATAACTTACAGACAACATTTGCATTTGTGAGTCAAATGCTCTTTTTATACGTTCTAACTCATAAGGGTCATATATATCAGTCATATTGTGATACTCTGCTGCAAGTTTTTTTAACTTACCTAAACATTCATATGCATTCTTATATGTACTTTCCGATAAAGGTACTAAATCACTTACTTTTAATTCGCTCATTTAAGTATATATTTAAAGCTCTTGTTAAAACCGTATTTTCTTGTGACAAATTTAGTAATTTTTCAAATCTTTTGCAACAAATATCCCAACTATTTTTGAATATTTTTTCTAAAGAGTCAAAATCGTGCTTAAAAAGTAAACTATCAAACACCTCATGTTCTTTAAAAGTGAGGTAAATATAGTTATCTAAGTTATCTTCTAAACTAGGATGTCTTCCTTTATCAAACAAATGACATATGTTTGATCTTGTAGGATTGCTTATAGGCACTCCTGACTCTTCCGATTTAAAACATTTTTTAATATGATGATCAAAATAAGCATTTCTCCTTTCGGTTCTTGCTTTCCTGTATTTTTTGTTTTTAACTGTTTGTTGCTTAATTTTACCTGATGACTTCAATATGGAATTGCTTTTTATCTGCTTACCTCCTAAGCAAACTTTACAAAGACCTTTTGAGAACCTTGGGTTCTTTCCACATTCTTTACACTTTCTAGTTTTAATCATCCATCAATATATTCTAAATCTCCATTATCGTCTAGAAATAATTCTCCATTATAAATTAACTGTGCTGTAATTTGTACAATATCCTCAATCGAATCTAAAGCATTATAATTTGGACTACTCTCTAGTTTATGATTTACATAAGTTACACACTCTTGTTGTATTGACGGTAATATTTTTTCTTTATTTCTCATTTTATTTAATTATTTCCAATTTAATTTTTCACCACAATTAGAACAATAGTTATCTAAATAACCTATATCTGATTCTTTACATTTTTTACATATAAACATAGGTGCTCCATTATCCCAAGTCTCTTCTTTTTTCTTTTCAGGTTTCATTTTATTTTTATTTTTCCTATACCTTTTAAGTATATGTAGTTAATGTTATTTTCTAGTATTTTAAACTCTTCTGTTTTTATATCCGACAAAAAACTGTAATATTCTTCGGGCAGTAAACTTAATTCTATTTCAAGTTCTATGCTTGGTGTTCCAAAAGATAATCTGTCTGATAATATCTCTAAGTAAGCTAAATCCTCGTAATCTGAGTGGTGTTCTATGCCGTTAATTGTTGCTATCATACTACTCTCTCAATTAACCATTCTTTAGCACATTTTAAATCTGTATCTTCACTATCTCTACATCTGTTACAGTAAAATGTTTCTGCATATTTCCAGGCTTCTACGCTCGATTTAAAACCACCTTTACTTATTTGTTCATCATCTGTTTGGTGTAAATAAATTGCTCTCCAAGTATTACACTGACAGCTTTTGTTTTTACCACACGCACAAGTTTCTTCAAATTCTCTCATACCAAATTTTATCTGTTTTGTATTTTTCTGCCATTTCTTTTACAAACTGTTTTACTTCTTTTTCTGTTACACTCCAAAGTATTTCAAAGAATTGCTCAGATAAGTTCCAATATTTAACTTCTACCTCATAGTCCCAATCGTATACCCACTCTTTTTTGTAGTAATATCCTCCTCCTATAAACCAATGTATAAGATAATTACCCATAAATGTCTTCTTTTACATCGTTTATCCACTCTTGTCCAAAATCTAAAAAATCTTTCCATAACTTATCCTTTTGTGCCAAAGGATTACAACTATTGCAATCTAATACTTGAGAAGTAAAAGTACACCACATCTCGTAACAGACAGGTAAAGATAAATCAAAACCTTTATGGTGTTCCCAATACTCCATAAGTTCGATATACTCTTTAACAGTACTTATGCCTAAATCGTATGTAGCATCTGATATTTCAAAATGCTCACATATACCTACTTTAATAAAATTATCTAATTTTTCCATTTCTTTTTACTTCTATTTCAAAATGCTTATCATACATTTCTAGTATATCTTCCCCTGTTTTAAGGTGCTCAGAAACGCTCGATGAAAAATTCCTACATATGATAAAATCTTTTAATTCTGTTCTAAAACTAAGTATTAATCCCTCATAGAAATTTTCTACTGCTTTAATATCACTATCTTTCATATTAACTTTTTTCGCTTAAAATATTTTTGCACATAATTTAACTCTTCCTCTACTAACTTTCCACCCGCCACTAAAATAACTTCTCCGTTTATAACTTGATAATGTTTTCTGATGTACCAAACACTTTTTTCATCTGTTTTAAACGGTTTTATTCTTTCTGTTGTCTTTTTATCCTTCTTTTTTGGCGGCATTTAATCTTTTATTTCTTCCCATACAAAAATTGGTGTTTCAAAAGGATTAGACTTATTTGGTATGTAATCAGGATTTTTAACCATACGCCAATTTCTATTACAATTTGTACAAGTACATCTTATTGGTTGTGTTGGGTGGTCATATAAATACTTATGATAACCTAACCTGCATAATATCTTTCTAATCCAATTTTTCATTCTACAAATATAATTACTATTTCCCTGTTATGCAAGTTATTAGTGTTAAAGTTTTAGTAAATATCTTAGAATCAACTTCCTTTTATCAGAGCTCCAATCTATATCAGGGTTATCTCTAATTCTCTTGCAATATTCAATGCCTCCTTCCATTCTTAAAACTTTACTTACAGACAATCCTGCATATTTTCCAAAATCAAAAACTGCTAAATTAGGTCTTGGTTTTGACTTCTTTTTCTTCTTATTGTACTCTTTTTGTCTTTTAACTCTTCTTTCTAATAATTTTTTATCTCGCTTCTTTCTTCTTGTTTCGATACCTTTACTATAGTTCTCTTGTTTTTCTATAAAGTACTTATCGAAATTAGATTTTATAAACCTTATAGCTTTTTCAGGTTTATGCTCCTTTTCGTGGCAGGGTCTACATAATATTTCTAGGTCTTCTTCCTTCTCATTAAAAACGTTTTCATAGGTCTTGTGGTGTAGATCAGCTTTTTCATTCGATAAGTCTTTACTACACCTTTCGCATACTCTGCCCCTCTTACCGAGTATAAGGTTTCTTAAGTTTTTCCACTTACTACTTTTTAAGTAGTCGTAATATTTTTTCTTGTAATCTGTCACTTCTTTTTTAAGGTCTTTTTATAATCTGTAAAAGATAATTTACTTTTACTGTTACACCACCTTCTAAACAACATATCTTCCGCAGATATCTCTATGTGCGTAAATAACCCTGATTGTTTATAATCTTGTAAATGCTCTGCACTTGCGTTTACAAATGCTAATGCTTGTGTTAGTCTACTCATATCTATTTATTATTGATAGTACTTTTTTCCAAAATTCTTTATCTCCTTCTGCTCCTGCAAACTCATAAGGATATAACTCATCATCCATACTAGCGGCAGTATATGCTAACAAATAAGCCATTTTTTTACCTGAGTGATCTACTATTTTTTGAGCAGTCTCTAATTCTGTCATAGTTTTTTTATTTAATCTTCAAATATACAAAATCTTTAAGAAGCTTGCAAGTATGTTTTGATTTGTTTAGAATATTTTGTAAGGGTGTTTTGGTGCTTACCTATTTTCTTAGCAATATTTTTATTTGTTATTTTACCATCTTTTTCGTAATCCCAACTATCGATAGCAGTTATTATCTCTTTAAATGTCTCTTCCCTTCTCTTTCTGTTACTGACTTCGGCAGCTATAGACCTTCTTTCACTTCCATTTAAATCATAGTCAGGATTATATAGTATTTTTCTAGTTCTGTTGTTGAAAATAACAGGTTCTTTACTGAAAACATTATCGACTATGATATTTACTTCTTTTTGAGGTAGAGGCGGGTTACAACACTGATTATTTAATCCATTTATAAAGCCTTTTATTTTAGACTTAGTTGCATTAGGGTTTAAACCTCTGCAATTAGAAGTAGCTGAAAAAATAGACGTGTTTCTTTTACCTTCTTTTATATTAGGAGGCAGGAATATTTCAGTATATCCTTGCTCCTCTTCTAAAACTATATATCTCTCCCCATCGAAGTTTACACCTTCATACAAATCTTTTTCATTTGAAGTACGTAAATCACCTTCTTTAAAAAAATCACTGTCCGCCTCCAACATTATAGTTTTATATATGTTATGAGATGAAGTAGTATTAGTATTGTGTTTTTTATCAGTATATTTGTACTCAGAGTATAGAGTATTGATATAAGGATTAGAATCCTGAGATATGATATTAAGTCTATCTACAGATACAGCATTAGTGTCTAATTCAATACCTAAGTCTTCTGCTATTTCCTGTGCTGCGTATTTTAAGTTAGACTCATTTACCCCAGATACAGACACTATCATACCACAACCTCTTCGAGACAGAGAATCCCAACAAGCCACAACGTAATCCTTTTTTAAGTTATGCTTATCCATAGATGAGTCTACATCAAGGTAAAGATACCCTGTTTGTTTAATAATATTCTCTGTATTTATATAAGAATCGTAACTAAAGTTAAACGCAATGCAAGGCATACCGTCTTTTATCTTTTTATAAGTAATTATATCTCCGTTATCATAAGCCTCTCTAGCGGCATTTATAGACAAGGTATTTAATCTACTTGGGTTTTGTAACTCTTCTAAAAACTCTTGAAGATTTAGTTCCCCCACGATATCCCGTTTTTTGTAATTTTGTATTATACTAAACATATGAAAGTATTTCGCTGTTAAACATAAAAACCCACTCAATTATGAAAAGCTGTCTAGGCTAGTTCAAGTCCTGAGTGGGTTAGAGGGAAAACCCCTTTTATAAAATATTTTTGCAAACTTAAACTAACACCTAGACAAGCCGCAAATATATAACAAAGTTTTTAATTTACCAAATATATAAATTATTTTTTAATGTTAAATTTTTCCGTTTAATTCTAAATACACTAATCCCGCAATAAAACCGCAGAATAAAGCATACAATAATATTAATTTAAATATATTCTTCATCAATATCTATTTTCCCTTCCCCTAAAACACCACAAATCCAAGAAGAAAAAGAGTCATAAGTCACTTGCTCAAGTTCAGTTTCGTAAGTAATGTTGCAGTTTTTACAGTAAACATTATCACCAAAACTACCTTGCATTTCTTCACCACATTCAGGACAATCATATTCAAACATAATAAATAATTTATAGTAAAAACCAATAGTCGGTATGTCAATTCATCTCTTTAATAACCGTTGCAATTAATACCCACTAGGTTTGCAACTTGGTGACTATCGGCTTATTTTACCACCACAGATTAACTGGTTCTGCGAGACCTTGCTCTTAACTCTTACGTTACAGGTGATGTGCAAATATATAATATAAGTATTTAATATACAAGCTTTTTGTTCATTATTTTAAGATGTTCACGTAAAATGAACACATTATTTTTATGAATAAAAAATCCCCGCAAAATTAATTGCAGGGATAAAGTTTAACATAAAAATAAACAATCAATCTAAAATATTCCGTTCTTATCAGTTAACGGTCTAATTATTTCAATATCTGGCTTAAACATTGATAAATTACTAAATAGTATCTCTACCATTTTTTTAATAGCTCTTGCTGACATATCATTACTTAAATCATACTGTCGCCAAAGCTCCAATGTAAAATTCCTAATAAAATCTTGCTCTTCATCTATAAACCTATCTGATATAATTACAGAAAGATTTTCATCCTCCCATAAATATAGATAGAAGTCGTGGTAATTTAACTTATTCACTTGTTTTGGTTTTATAGTACAAACTTAGAAAAATAATCTCAATAACTAAAATTCCTAAATTTAAACTTGACCCCTACAATAAAAAATCAACATAAACAAACTTTAATACAAAAAAATTTGCATAATTCAAAAATTTATCTTAAGTTTGCAAAAGTTTAACATATATTTACAATGTCAATACCATTATATAAGAGTAAAACAAAGTATAAACACGAGGTAGAGCTCGTTGATAGGATTATATCTATTTACTCGACTATTAAAAAAGATAAGAAAAACCAAATACTACCTTTTGAGAAAGAAATCCTCATATATTATATTTTAAACGGATTCTCTAAAGAAACAAAAGAGATTATAAAAACCGAAAAAAAGAAAAATAACAGTCAGATAGATACAGCAAATTGTAACTTAAGGCGCAAAGGATTTTTAATAAAAGGTAATAAAAACCAAAAGATTTCTTATGTAAAAGAAGAAATACAAGAAATGGTAGACAGTTTTTTAAATAATAAAAACCAGTTCTACGTAATACAATTTGAAAAGAAGTAGATGGAAGAGAGTGAAATAGCCTTTGAGAACGATATCTACCGAGAGATTGCAGAAGAAAAAGGTTGGGACTACAAGGAGGTAGAAGAGCTAATAAGTATGCATTTACAGTATTTTAGAGAAGTACGAGTAAAAGATCCAAATATAACCGCCTTTAAATTAGGCAAAAATTTGGGAAGCTTAATGTGTAATATGTACTTAGTAAATAGAGATAAAATAAAATTTGAAGGGTGGGTGAACGGAAAAAGTGAGTATAAGCAAGATTGGAAAAAAAGTAGCCTAGATGTAATAAATAAACGGAAGGAAAAAATGGAAGCTCATTGCAGATTAGCAGAAGAGCAAGGTAAAGTATCAAAGTATCTAAAAAAACCGTTTATATGGCTTCTTAAAAAGCCCATAGAGAAGATTAGAGGCAGTTACATACCTTTAGGGGTAGTAGAGAACAGAGCAGAATTATTTCGAGTTCTAGGAGAGTTTCAGAACAAAATAGCAAACGAGGATGAGTAAATTTAAAAACATAGTTAAATCTAGATTTATAAAAGGGGAAAGTTTACCTGATTGGTACGAAAAAAGATTATCTATATGTGCCTCTTGTGAGTTAAACTCTAAAAACATAGAGGATAAGTCGGGAAAAAGAATGGCTTGGGAGTTTATTGCAGGAGCTCATTGTACAGCCCCCACCTGCGGTTGCAGTATATCCCAAAAAGCAAAGATAGAAGAAGAGTCGTGTCCAATAGGTAAATGGGGCAAAGAAGCTGAACCACAAGTATTAGATCAAGGTTTTGTAAAAATAACAAATAATTCCGCAAATAAAGTAACAATACAAAAACAAGGTATAGCCTACTACTTAGATTACGGAACTATAATGTATAATGCAGATAGCAGTGTTAACTTAGAGTTGGAGTTTGACAGACCAATATATGATACGAATCTAACAACTACTTGTGGATGTACAAAATCGCAAGTAAAAGAAAAAGAAAAAAATAAGTATTCTCTAACAATACAGTATGATACAACAAGGGTAGGAAGATTTGAAAAACCAATTATATTTAAGTTCAAACATAATAATGTAAATACCCAATTAAGATTTGTAATAAAAGGAAATGTAATAAAAAACTAAAAAAAAACGATGAGTGTAATAAAACAAGTTAAGATTATCACACAAAACACACAAGCGGTGATAATAGAAAAAGACCAAGAATCTAATAACATCCATTTAACAACAGGAGAAGAGGTCTTTGAAGATTATAAAAGTTTTTTAACATATCTTACTTTGGAAGAAGCTGAAGTATTAGGTAGTGAACTTATTAAATTAGCAAACGAAATAAAAAACCAAAATGTTTAGACAATACGCAAAAAACGCAATCCCAAAAATGATAGAACAGTTTCCTGAATATACAGTAGGGGAATGTATTCTATCTATTATTAACCACAGAGAAAACAAAACAGTAAGTAAATCACAGTGGTTATCAGTAGCAACAGACGAAGATATATATACAGCAACTGAAAAAGCAATAGAAATAGAATCTCAAAAAGATGAATAGCAACAACCTCCACGAAAGGGTGATACAACTCCACAGAGAAATAAAAGAATATATTGATTTATTTTTAAAACAAAGTAAGGAGTTAAAAGAAAAAACCGCCGAAAAAGCAAAAGAGTATAAAGACCAAGAGAAAGCAAAAGAATTAGCATTTGAAATCTTTATGAAAGGGCAAGTGCATCAAAGAGATATTGCTATATTAAAAAGTAAATTTGTAGATTTTTTCGATGCGTTTACATTATTAGAAAGCGACTTAGATTTTGATGAGGAGTTAAAACAAACCTACAATGCAATAAAAACGGAAGAACAAAAACGAGTGTACTTGGTTACAAAAGGACAATTTGAAGAAATTGAGAAAGGAGTAGAAAATAAAATCCGAGATAGTTATATAAAAAACAACACTTTTGAGCTTTTAAAAACACAATTTAACCAATATATAAAAGATGTCGGATAGAACAGATAACTTTATAAAAAACCATAAACCTTACTTTGATAGGAATGCAGTAGTTATAAAAGCTAATGGATGGAATGACTCCGAATCGTATAAAGATGAAACTGATAGCTTATTACAACAACTTAGTGAATTACTTAAGAACGATGGTGACACTAAAGAAATTTCTAAAATAAAGCAACAGATAAGTGATATAGGTACAGAGCATCACAAAAATAAAGCAGAACTTTTTAAGCAGGAAAATACTTTAGCGTCTTCTATAACAGGAAGACTCTCTGCTTTTATAAAGGAGTCTGAATCAAATGGAGAAAGACAGTTACCTAAAGTACAAAAATTTATAGATTATACGGTAGAAATAATAAAAATCCATATAGATAAATGTGAGGAATACTTAGCCTACAATATTGATGTAATTAAAGATAGTAATACCAAACCAGAAGAAGATAAAGAGTATAAAAGTCAAGAGATACTTTTTCAAGATTCAGTTTTTCAAAAGAAAATAGGTATTTTAGACACACTACAAAAATTAAATATAAAATCATCCACAGAAGACCTAGAAAAAAGATTTTATAAAGACGCTAAGGCATCTCTAATATTAAAAGAGCCTTTAGAGATACTAGATACAGATGTAAAACTAAAAGTCGATAGTCTAAGTGTAGAGTGGAATTTATCGACATCAAATGAGATGTTTATAAATATGAATCCAAAAGATATACCTCAATGGAATACTAAAAAACATTTTTTTGATCAAGACCAAGTAGTATTACAATTTTGGACAGAGGAGTATAATAAGATTAAAAATGGTATCACTATAGGGGGTTATTTCATACACCCTTGGTTGTACTTCCATCTCAATTTTTTTAAAACACCAATACCTCAAGAAGATGGTTCAGAACCAACAGTACAACCTGGGCTTAGAGATAACGAGTGGTTTTTTGCTGAAAATCTAAAGAATTGTATCAGTAAAGAATATCCAGGGTATTATTCTAAGGCTATGTTAGTATACGGAACTCGTCGTTTTGCAAAATCTGTAATTTTAGCATCTTTAGCACAATGGAGAACTTTAACCAAACATAACTCATTTGGAAGTATAGTAGGTGGAAATTCTTCGGATTTAAATGCTTTGACGAGTAAGATTAAGACATCTATGACGTACTCTGAACCTGCTTTTAAACTAGGATTTATCAAACAGAATTGGGAGAATGGTGAGACAACTTTTGGTATAAAAGAAGATGCCTCAAATAATATAGTTTTTTCTAGTCTTATTGTACAAAACTTAGAGTCAGGAGCAAAATCTTCAACACAAAAAACAGCAGGATTAGCCCCATCTGTATCAATTTATGATGAGATAGGTAAATACGCATTCTTAAAACCTTATCTTGCAGCACTACCATCTTTTAAAACTCCATATGGATTTAAATGCGTTACTTGCTTGGCTGGAACTGGTGGGGAGGCAGACCTTTCAGTAGATGCTATGTCAGTACTAGCAAATCCTGAGTCTTATAGTCTACTACCTATGGATTGGGATAAATTAGAGAGTAAGATAGACCCTGAATTTATAACTTGGAAAAGGAGGAAATTCGCTACATTTTTTCCTGGTCAAATGGCTTACGAAGAAGGTTTTATAAAAGAACCTCAAAAGTTTTCAGATTTCTTAGGTATAAAAGATGAGGGATTAAACAACATAAATATTGATGTAACTAATTGGGAGAAAAATAAAAGGCTTTTAGAAGATAAAGTAGAAGATGCAAAAAGTGTAAAAGGTTCAAAAGGTAGGCTTTTAGAACAACAACAAAAAGTTCAATACCCAATTGATCCAGAAGATTGTTTTATGTCTAGTGAAGATAACCCTTTTTTACCTCTAGAGTGTAAAGTTCATAAAGAAAAAATAATAGAGCAAGGAGATATAGGAAAAAAAGTTGTACTTTATGAAAGAGGGGGTAGAGTTGAGTATGAAATGGCTGAAAATAAACCTTTACCTAACTATCCTTTTGAGGGAGGTTTTATAGACTCACCTGCGATTATTTATATCGAGCCTCCACAAAATCAATCAGAGATTCAGGAATATGAATTTTGTTCTTCATTAGATGATTATAAGCAAGAACAATCTAACGGGGATTCTGTAGGATCCTTCACTATATTTAGAAGAAATTGTATGGACAAAAATTCTATGCAGATAGCCGCAGAGTATAATGCCCGACCTGATCCACATAGAAAATTCCACCAACAAGGTCTATTACTGTTAAAAATGTATAATGCAAAATGTTTTCCAGAAAATGAAGATATGGATTTCAAGATATTTTTAGATACTAAAAATTTAACTTGGAGGTATTTAGTTAAAGGGATAAATTTAGCTCAAGACCTTGACTTAAATTCCAATGGTAATAGGGAGTATGGATGGAGTCCTACTGAGAAGAATATTAATTTTATGTACGGACTTATAAAAAACTATATATCTCAAGAAATAGAGGAGTATAATGAAGAAGGAGAGGTAGTAAGGACATATTTAGGGTTAGAGCGAATAAAGTCAGTAGGTATATTAGAAGAACTCCAAAATTTTAAAAAAGATGGAAACTTCGATAGATTAAGGTCTTTTGGGGGAGCTCTTATGTATGACCACTATTTAACAAGTCAATATATAATACCTAGACCAACAATAAAAGCGGAAAAAGAAAAAAGAGAAAAAATGAAGAAGAAAAAAAGACGTTCTCATAGTATGTTTGGAAATACACCAGGAAGAGTATTTGGAAAATAATTTTAGCATTTTGCAATAGATATAAATAAAAGGTAGTTTTGCATATTAAATCCACCTACAATTGAGTTTTTTAAACGGTTTACATAAATATTATAACGGAGCTTTTGGAGGTTCGGGTACAGATAGTGCCCTACCTTTACAGACTATCTCCGAGGCTAAAAAGTATAAAAAAGATAAAGAGTTTTTTAAACAGACTTTAGATGCTTTAGAGACTATTGGACTGACACAGTTTTTTCAAAACTTAGAGTTTCAGGATTACTACAAGATGATACAAGGTGATTTAGTTCACCGAGACTTTTTAGATGATGGCACAGATTCTGATGGAATATACAAAGGAATAAAAGAGCTCCGAGAAGAAGTACAATTACCTACTTATATAAAACACTATGACCTTTTAGGTATGATAGTTAATCAGTTAACAGGGGAGCTTCCCGAAATGACTGATATCATAAGAATGAGGTCAATAGATGAATATGCCAAGAATGACTATATAAGAGAAAAAGAAACATTAGTTGCACAGTATATGCAGCAAATGTTTAATAATAATCTTAACAAACTTTTAGCATTAAAAGGTATAAATCCTTTAAAAAACGACTTCCAATCCGAAGAAGAAAAACAACAATACTTACAATACCTAGAAGAAGAGAAAGCTAAGATAAAGTCTCCAAAAGATATTGATAGGGAACTTAGTAAATCTTGGAAAGTAAGAGCGGTTGAATGGGCGGAAAATAAATATGAGTCAGATTCCTTAAGATTTAAAGCTGATGTAAATTGTCCTACTGACGAGACAGAAATGAAAGACCTTCTTTTAACAGGGAGGTTTTTTACAAATTATCATGTAGGTTATGATTATTATAGACCTGAACGTTGGAATCCAATACAAACATTTTTCTCTAGAAACCTGGACATAAAAAACCCACAAGACGGAGATTATGTAGGAAGAATTCATTTTATGTCTGCCTCAGAAATAGTTCAAAAGTGGGGGCACTTAATAAACAAGGAGGTACAAGAAGATCTTCACAAAGTATACGATAACTATACAGACAAGAATAGAGTATATTCTGACAGTAAAACATTATATCAAAGACCTGTTGGCAAATTATTAGCTCCCGACGAAGATTATTTAGAAAGAGAAATAAATCTACAAATACAAGAGGCTTTTCAAACACCTATGGGAGAAACAACCATAGAGGGTAAAGATGGAAGCTTAACAAAAGTACCAACTTGGCTTTCAGATTATAATGACAGCCCTAACTATATATCTAATGATTTAGCAAAACAGTTACGACAAGATATAGAAGTTAGACACGATGTCTTTAGAGTAACAGAAGCTTACTGGAAAGGTTTTAAATGTTGGGGAGCATTAAGATATGAAAGCGAAGAAGGAATCATTGTTGAAGAATTAGTAACAGAATATTTACTATCAGATTTCTTAAAAGAAAAAGGGATTAAAAAAGTAAACAATGTTTCGTTAGATGAGTTTGAAAAAGATCCTGAGAGAATAAATCAAATTTGTTACTTTTATTTACCTGTTATTTATCAAGGTAAAAAAATCGCAGGTACAGGTACTTCAAAAGATATATATTTTGATATAAAGGAGTGTGATATTCAAATAAAAGGAGACAGTAACCTGTATGATTTAAAACTACCTGTCGCAGGACTTATTACAAACTCTCTTGGTAAAAAGATAAGACCTTATCAATTAGGCTACAATGTCTGCTTAAATCAAATATACAATTTACTCGAAAAGGAATTAGGGATGTTTTTCGCTATGGATATTAATTTACTTCCGAGCGAGTATAAGGATGAAGGTGATTCTAGAGATGCATTAGCTTCATTGAGAGACACAATACGAGATATAGGTATATTACCACTAGACTACTCAAAACAAAACACTGCTGGTACTAATATGACTATGAACACTTTTCAAGCGCAAAGTTTGACCTTTGATGTTCAAATACAAAGACGTATAGAATTAGCAGAGTATTATAAAAGATTAGCGTTTGAGCAAATAGGTATTACAGAACAAAGAAAAGGAGCTCCGAATGAGTATATGACTAATGAAGGTATAAAAGTTGGTCAAGAAGCATCTTACGCACAAACAAAAAACCTATACACAGAGTTTAATAACGCCCGACTAAGAAAAATAGAACTACATTTAGCAATAGCTCAATATTGTGAAGTAAACGATAAAGACATATCTACATTTTACAGAAAAACAGATGGGTCAATAGTCTATAACACATTTTCTGATGAAAAATTCCACTTAAGAAAGATTGGAGTTTTACCAAGTTCAAACAGTGATGATAAAAAAAGAATAGAGGCGGTAAAACAAGCCTTACTAAACAATAACACTTTTGAAGGAGCAGATGTACTTTCTTATGCAAATATCATTAACTCCGACACACTATTAGAGCTATTAGATACAGCTAAAGCAGACAGAAAAGAGCGTTACCAAAGAGAGGATTTAGCAAGACAGTCTCAGGAAAAGCAAACTCAAATGGCTTTAGAAGCAGAGGAAAGAAAAGATCTTAGAGACAAAGCTTTTGAGAAGATGTTGGCAGATAACAAGAATGAAACATCTATACAGGAGAGTATTATAAATAGTCTGGGACGTGCTTCAGATAAGAAAAGTGATACGGAAGGAATAAATCAAATTAAGATTGCAGGGGATCAGGCACTAAAAGAACAAGAACTAGACTCTAAAGATGGAATAGAAAATAGGAAGTTAGATTTAAAAGCAGAAGAACAAAACGCCAACATTGCTCAAAAAGCAAAAGAGCTTGAAATTAGACTCAGAGAAGTGAAGGCTAAGGAAGATGAGATAAAAACTAATAGGTTCACTTCAATAATAAACAAAAACTAAAAAAATATTTAAGGCTTAACTAAACTATAATTTTAGGTCTTAACAATATTTTATGAAATTTAATAATCAAGAATCTTAACATATATTTGTAACATATTTTAAAATGTCAGAAAAAAACCAAACCACAGACGAAGGAGTAATGTCATTTGACGAGCTAGTAGCAGACTATACTAGAGAGCAAGGACTAGCACCTCAACCCGAAGTAGAAGAAATTAATAACTCAGAAGAAGACTTAATGAGTCAAGCGGAGGAGTTAGAAAAAGGTCAAGAAGAAGAAACTACGGAAGAAGAGAACACAACTGAAAACCAATCCGAAGTAGAAGAGACCCCTGAAGAGGAAGTAAAAACTGAAAAAGATAAACCTACACCTAATACCTTTAATTACGCAAGTTTTGTAAAAAAACAGATTGAAAAAGGTAAGTGGAAAGATGCTATTATAGAAGATGCAGAGGGTAATGAAGTGAAGCTTTCAGAAATGGAAGACTTAGATGAAGAAACTTTCTACCAAGTGCAGGACAGTCAAGAAGCTTTTTCAAAAGAAGATATTGAGACAAACTATATCCCTACTAAGGATTTAGATGACAGAAAGAAAAAAGTCTTAGATATTGTATCAAAAGGCGGGGATTTAAAAGAGATATTTAAGTCAGAAGAAGGTTTAAAACAATATTTACATCCTTATGAAGGTGTAGATTTAGAAGATGAGCAAGTACAAGCTAATATTCTTTATAATGATTTATTAAGGAGAAACGTTAGTGATAAGGTGGCTAGAGCTGCTGTAAAAGAGGCTCAGGAAGATCTTACTTTAGATACAAAAGCAAAAGAAATTATTGATAATGTTAATAAGCAGTTCGATAATTATGTAGCGGCGGAAGAGAAGAAGATTGAGCAAAAAGCAGAAACGGAAAAAGCAGAAGCTGCACAATACAGAAAAGATCTCACAAAATCCTTTAAAGAAGCAGAATTTAAAGATAACGACGTAAAAAGATACGTAGACCTTGCTACTAAAAAGGATAAAGACGGAAACTACGCAGTAGATACTTTATTCAATGAATATATGGAAGACCCTAAAAAAGCAGTACAATTAGTTGCATTTTTAGACGACCCAGACAAGTTTTTAAAACGCTATAAAGATACAGCAAAAACAGAAGCTACAAAAGAGCACCTGCGAACAATAAAGCTTATCCAAAACAAAGACAGAAAAG
Source organism: Methylophaga sp. (assembly GCA_002706095.1). Taxonomy (GTDB): domain Bacteria; phylum Pseudomonadota; class Gammaproteobacteria; order Nitrosococcales; family Methylophagaceae; genus Methylophaga; species Methylophaga marina. The sequence continues at coordinate 131,731 of PAJP01000008.1, forward strand.
CACCAATAGAGGAGATAAAAAAAGAAAAGACAAACGAAATTATCCCTGACTTTATCAATTAGAAACAATCAATTTAAACTAAATAATCAAAATGAGCGTAATTCAAAAGAATAAGTACTATAACTTCAATGAAGACCAAGTTATAGCTTTTACTGATTCAAAATCAATCAAAAAGTTTCAGGGGTACGTAGATATGCCTGTACTAAACACTGTATGGGAAGATGACCCAGAAAAAATTCACTTAGGACTTCAAAAATTCTTTGTAAACCAAAGGCAACTATCAACAGGAATGCTTCCAGAGCTTTTAGAGAAAAAGCAAATTATGGAAGTAAACGGTTTTGATGGTCGTTTTACTTATAGCGTACCTGTAAAAGGTAAAAAAGGGTCTTATACTAACCGTGATATGTCTTTCCAAGTAAAGCCTGGTATTGACGAGTCTCCTTTTAAAATCGCACTTGATAAAGAGTATGAACCAGGAGATATTTTAACAAACGACGCAGAATTTGGTCAACAAATTAAAGTTACTAATGATTTAGTAGATGTTGATGGAGACACTTTTATCCACACAGTTGTACTAGCTACACAGAGCCGTGATGATTGGTTCTTACCTGCTAACTTAGCAAAAGGTATTCAATATTGGAAATTATCTGCTGATCTAGGTGGAGAATACGGAACAGATTACTCACGAGTTGAAATGCCTGATACTGTTGGAGAGATGAAAGTTCAATTCCAACTAGGAAACTTAAAAGGTGTTGAAGCTATGTTTACAGGTTATGCTGACAAACGTGACTACAATTATGCCGCTGCTTCGACAAAAGACTACTTTGGTAATCTAGAACAAGAGGCTGATGAAATGGGTTCTGTTGCAATGATTATGGACAAGGTTCAGACACCTGACGGAACTATTAAAGGAAAAGTAAACGGTAACACTCATATCGCTTCAACTCTTCAAATGCTTGTTTTCCGTGAACTAGAAAAAATCACAGCACAACAGTTAATGTTCCAAAGAGCAGCTACTTTTAAAAATGGTAATTCTGTATCAAGACTAAACGAAGGTTTCTGGCATCAACTAAGACGAGGAAAACGTATTAAGTATTCTCGCCCAGGAGGTATCACTAAAAAACATATCCAAGATGCAGTAGAATACTTATTCAGAGGAAATCATTATAAACCTTGGATCGAACGTACAGTTACTTTTAAAGTAGGGGATCAAGCAATGCAAAACGTTCTTGAAATCTTCCGCGACGAAGTTAATGCACAAATGACAGCAAACGCAGCTTTCATTACAGCACAAGGAAGTAATATCCTACCTAAATCAACTATCAGTTCACAAGATGGTAGCTTACAAGAACTAGCATTAGATTACTTACGTTTTACTTCTGTAATGCTTCCAGGTATCGGACGAGTAAAAATCGAGCACGATGTAAACTTAGACTATACTTTAATGCAAGATAGATTTGCATCAGGTATGAATGCTAAGAATATGGCTCACACCACTTACTCAATGGTAATTTGGGACGCAACAGACCAAAAGCACTCTAACAACAGAGAGATGCCAAAAGGAGCTACACTTGCTGATGGAGCTGATGGTGGAGCAAATGCTTACTTAGTAAAACCAAAAGGTGCAATGACTTATTGGGGAACTGAGAGTGGACGTTACAATCCTTATAAAGCAGGAGACATTGTTTCTTCTCAAAAGCATATTGCAGGTTCAATTTGGGCATATAATTCTTGCGCCGTGCATATTATGGACTTAAGTCGATTCCTAATTATAGAATTAGATGAGAATGCCAGAAATAGCTTCAATTAATAGATAATAAATAGCTAAGATAGAAAGAGGAGACCTAAAAAGTTTCCTCTTTTTTATTTGATATACTTGCACAGGATTTAAAAAGTTTTTATATTTGCATTATAAGTAAAAAATAAAAACAATGGGTGTAAAAGTAACCACAAAAGACTTTATTGAAAAAGCAAAAATAGTTCACAGAGATAAATATGACTATTCTAAAGTTGTATATGTTAAATCTTCTCAAAAAGTTGTAGTGATATGCAAAGATCACGGAGAGTTTGAGATAACTCCTAACAAACATTTAGGTGGAGGTGATTGTCAAAAGTGTGCTGCTATAAGCAGAGCAAAAAACAAAATAAAGGAGGCATCTGATAGATTTGTAAAAGAGTCTAAAGAAACTCACGGTAACAAATACGACTACTCTAAAGCAGACTATAAAAAAGCTAAAAAGAAAGTGGAAATAATCTGCAAAGAACACGGATCTTTTTGGCAAACACCTGATTCTCACAAAGGAGGCAATGGATGTCCTAAATGTGGTGATAAAAGGTCAGCCAATGCAAAATTAAAATCAACAGAACAGTTTATACAAGAAGCGAAAGAAGTTAATGGCGACATTTATGATTACAGTAAAGTTAATTATACAGGTCAAAATGGTAAGGTTACTCTTATTTGCCCCACCCACGGTGAATTTAAAAAAGAAGCATATAGACACCTACAAGGAGAGGGTTGTCAAAAATGTAGTAGAGAAAAAGGGTCACGTACTACAGAAGAATTTATAGAAAAGTCAGTAGAACTTTATGGGAATTTAGACTCTTATGATAAAGTAGACTATATAAACAGTATTAAAAAGGTTTTAATCAAATGTAATAAGCATAACACTTATCACGAGACCTCACCAGGAAATTATTTAGCAGGCCATAGATGCCCTACTTGCGGATTAGAGAACTCTACAAACTTTCAATCAAAAGCGGAATTAGAGATAAAAAACTTTATATCACAGTATGAAAAAACTAAAGGTAGTGTTAAAAGTTTAGTTAAAGGTAGTGAATTAGATATTGTTATTAAATCTAAAAAATTAGCAGTAGAGTACGACGGACTGTATTGGCACAGTGATAAGTTTAAACCTAAAAAGTACCATTTAGATAAAACAGAAAAATGCTTAGATCTGGGATATCAACTAATACACATTTTTAGTGATGAGTGGCACAATAAAAAAGATATTGTAAAGTCTAGATTAAAAAATATTATAGGTTATAATGATAACAGAATTTATGCGAGAAAGTGTGAAATAAAAGAAGTAGATAGCAAGGACTCTATGAAGTTTTTAGAAGAGAACCATATACAAGGTAAATTAGGTGGTACGTATAAGATAGGACTTTACTATAATGATGAACTAGTTAGTCTTATGACTTTTGGAAATTTACGCAAGAATATGGGCAGAATTAAAAAAGAAGGTGTTTACGAGCTTCTAAGATTTTGTAATTTAAAAAATACTTCTGTTATAGGAGGAGCATCTAAACTATTAACCTATTTTGAAAAAAATTACCAACCAAAAGAAATAATTTCTTATGCCGATTTAAGATGGAGTAAAGGGGATTTATACGAGACTCTTGGTTTTAAATTAGAACATAAAACAAAACCTAATTATTTTTATATTAAAGGTAAGAAAAGAGAAAATAGATTTAAATACAGAAAATCAGAATTGGTAAAAGAAGGATTTGATAAGAATAAGTCGGAAAGGGAAATAATGGAGGAAAGAGGTTACAGTAGAATATATGACTGTGGTTCTTTACTTTATACTAAAAAATTATTTTAGAACCTAATTATATTTTAGCGTTTTTTATAATAGGAATTTTGTACATATATTTGCTGAGTATAAAAACCAAACCATACAATGTCAAAACAAGAATTAGTAGAGCTAAAAATACCTGGCACTACAGGTAGTATAAAAATAGGTAATATTTACACAGTATCTCCAAAAGCAGACGGAGAATCTATCTTGACTTACGAAGGTCAAGGATTAGCAAAACCTATCGACCCCGAATTAAATACGTTAGTTAACCCACCTTTTAATGTTGATATGGGTGTATGGGACTTAGGATTCCACGAACACTCTCCTTGTTTAAACGGTATGGATGATACTACTAAAAAAGCTCACTTAGCAAAAGTTAAAAAGTACATTGTAGAACCTGTTGAAAATATTAAAGGAGAAGGGTTTTTAGATCACAAATCTACTAATAAAAACCTTGATGATTGGATGATTAACCTAGCAGTAGGTAATTACTTTGATACAAACAAGCCGCTCCACTTATTCTCTTTATATGCTGCAATGTTAGGTAAAGAACTTGCTCCTAAAGAACAAGAGACAAACCCTATCTACAGAAAAGCACAATTCTGTGTTGAAAATAAGGAGAACGAAGTAAATATAAAACAAAACAGAGCTTTCAATAAAAGTAAAGCTATTGGACAGTTCCACCAACTTCTAGAAACAGATCGTAAACACTTATATGCTGTTTTAAACTACCTTGGGATTGCCGCTTCTAAATCTACACCTGACCACACATTGAATAGTTTATTTGAGCGTTGGTTAGATAACTACAAAGTAAAAGATACAGGAGAAGAGTTCGTAAACAAGACTAAATATTTTGTAACTGAAAAAGGAAAAGAAGAACTTTATTTATATCAACAGTTAGAAGATTTAGTTAAAAAAGGTACTATAAAACATATTAATAAGTCTTTCTATTTAGACGGAGAAGATTTAGGTACACATTTAAAAACTATTGCTTCTCAAATTGTAGAGGATGATATTAAAAAAGAGCAGATTTTAGAAATGCATATGGCTCTTGATAAATAATGATAAATGCTTCCAGAGATAGCCTACCAAAAGTTTATTGTAAAAATAAACAAAAACGCACAGACAGATAACATATCTTGTGATAAAGGTAGGTTTGTACTGCTCTATAATGAGAATCAGAATAAGATTATAGAGCAGATACTCGAAGATAAGTCAGACGATGATTTAAGATACATAGAAAAACTACTAGTATCAAATGCAGAATTATTATCTTCTGATTTTAAATTTAATTCCCAGCTTTTTAAATTACCGACAAACTTTTTTGATCATTCTACACTATTTGGTTATGCAACTTGCGAAGTTTGCGAAGAGCCTCAAAAAATAGATTTATTTGAAATAAAAGCTGATAATGAGAATTTTATATTAAGTGACGAACATAACAGACCGTCTTTTAATTGGAGAGAAGCTCCTTACTACTTCTCTGAAAACAAAGTAAAAGTATTCACAGACAACTTCACTTTTACAAAATTACTACTTACCTATTATAGATATCCAACGCAGATATCTTTACAGAACTCGGAAGACCCCGAATCTGATTTCACAGATACGCAAATAGAGCTCGACGATAAAATAGTCGATAGAATAATTTCTCTGGCTGCCTCAGACTTTGAACTCAACAACAATAATCAAAAATTTCAAGCTGATATAGTTAGAGCAAAACAAAAATAAACAATCAATCTTTTTAAATTAAACAAATTAGTAAATTATGTACAACAAATTAGATGACCACTTTGTAATCAATTCGGTGGCAACAACAGGGGGTTCTTTGAACCTTGCTAATGGTACTTTCGCTGTAGTAGACTATGACGGTCAACCAACAGCAAACGGGCTTAAAATCCTTAGTGATTTTAGCGGTCTAGCAAAAGACAGACGGGTTCAGTTTCGTTTAGGTCGTCCAGACTTAGCAATTAACAGAAGTCAAGGTAACAAAGCTGACGCTACACTACCATTTAAAATTTCAGATGTAAAAGGAATTCGTGTTTCTGCACCTGAAAAAGGTATTTCCGTAGATCATATGATTTTAGGATACGATGGTTTTAATGCATCTTCTGCAATTGTATTAGAAGAAGGAGCTACCGAGAAAATTTCAATTACTCTTAGTGGAGAGATTATCGGAGACTTAGGTTATGAGGATTCTCAATACACTATTGAAGAAACTCTTATTGCACCTTACGGAGCAAAAGCAACAGACCAAACAGAAGCAGATGCAGGAGCTTGGACTGATCAAGAGGTAGTAGAAGATTTAGTAGAACGTCTAAAGAACTACGAACTTTTAGGTAAAGTACCTCTTAGTAATTACGTAGATATTTCTCCTGTAAACAGTAATAACCCAGAAACAGAACCTGACACTACAGACGCAGTTTATTACAATGTAGAAGTAGTTGATGAGGGAACTTACTCTGATATAGGTAAAGTGCAAGCACAATATCCTAACTTAAAAGTAGTACGTACAGATAGAACATCAGACACTTCTACTTACACTGTTGTAGCACCAAAAGAAATTATCACAGCAGGAGATTTTGTAACAGGACAAGAGTACGTTATTGAGTCAGCAGGTTCAACAGACTTTACTGCCATAGGCGCAGCAGATAGCAATGCAGGCACACGTTTTACAGCAACTGGTGCAGGAACAGGAACAGGAACAGTATATGTAGTACCTATAGGAGAATACACTGTAAATAAAGCTTGGAAAGTAAAAGGTTGTGCAGATTGCCCAACAGGTTATTCTGAGTATGAAGACGGTTTTGTATACTCTGTAAGTGTAGAAGACGATGGAGCAGATTCAACAGCAACAGTAGAAGGAATTTCTTCTAATGCAGTGGCAGACTCAGCAGTTAAGGTAGGTCAAAACGAAGGTTTCAGTACTTATACAGTAGTTGTTTCTCAAGAACTTACTCAAGCAGAAATCGACGCTTTTGTAGCATCGGACGAATCAGCAGTAGTAAAACTTGTTTCTCGTGATGTAGCTGAGGTTTGTTCACCAGATAATTCGACTTCTTATACTTGGACTGTTGGAGATACTTGCTCTGTAAAACAAGAGACTTACAGCATTATAGTACCTCACGATGAATGTGGTTCACCAAAGACATCGGAACTTCAAGCAGCTTACCCTGAATTAACTATTACAACAGGATCTACAGCTAATTGTTCAACTCAGTACACTACCACTGTAAACACAAGCATTGTTTGTGAAGAGTGTAGTGAACAATTCAGAGACTTATTTACTTCTGAACCACCTGCTCCTTTTGGAATCCATACTTGGAAAAAGGCAGATAAAACTTATGATTTTGATGCTTTAATGGGAATTCGTCTAAAAGGTAAAGAGTATATCTTAGCAGGAAGCGAAGAGTACCGAGATGAAATGCCTTTCTTTGCCAGTTCAGTTAGAATTAGTATCTCAGGAGGTTATTCAACCTACACTTCTCAATCTTTCAATACAGGAAGTACAGCAGGACGTTATCCAGTAACTGTGCTAAGTATTGCCAGTGAGCCTGAGAATTGGGGAGGAAATCTTCAAGAGTGGGAAGAAAGATCTCGTACTCGTTTCGACGGAACTACAAGATTACACGGGAATAACTACGGTAAATGGGTTCTTGGCCAAGAGTCAAGATTAAAACAAACTGAGCCTTACGTAGATTATATCGTAGAGATTGAAGTAGCAAACGGAGGACGATTCTTTATGAACACTATTTCTGAGAAGTACCACCAACACATTGTAGTTGAACCAGGTCTTCACCAAGAAGTAGAATCTATACTAAACAGTTTAGCCGCAGCCGCAGGTGTAGCACCAGTACAAGCTTACGGTAAAACAGCAGTATAATTTAAACAATCACTAACCAACTAAAGGGGATAAGGCAATCGAGTCTCATCCCCTTTTATTTTAAATAAAGGAGGAGAGAAAAATGCCCCAAGATCAGCAAGACCAAATAGAATATTTAAAAAAAGAGTTAGGGGAATTAAAGCAGCATTTGAATGAGATACTGTCTCAAAGTAAAAGGTTAATATTCTTAATGGATAATGACGAAGCTACTGGAAGAAAAGGCTTATTTCAAGATGTAGAGGCAAACAAAAAAGCGATACAGGCTTTAGAGGAAAGAATTACAAGAGTAGAACATAAAGCCGAAACAAAAGACAAAGTTGAAAAAACTATAATTGCTTTAGTAGGTTTTGTAGCTAGTTTCGTTTTCTGGCTTATTCAAAATTATATATTCCCTAAATAATGAGTAACATAACTAAAGATATACAATACATAAGTAGTAAGATTGACAAATTCATAGAGGTTAAAAATGGTTATAAAATAACAAGAGAAAATTTTAACTTGAATAAAGACAGTTCGAGAATACATATAAAAGAAGATAGGAACGTATACTGCGAAATAATATCAAATAACGAAAAAGAGACTGTATTCTTTTGTAAAAGTAATAATGCTGAATATATAGAGCAACACGAACACCCAAACTCTATTAAAAAATTTTACATTGTAAGAGGGGAGATTCTTATAAATGGAGTTAGGTGTAAAGAAGGAGAGCACTATAGACTAGAGAAAGCTACCCAACACGATATATTATACGAAAAAGAAACAGAAGTAATAGTAGTACTAGAACAAAATGAAAAGTAAAACAATTATATGGACTTTAATAGGGGTTTTAGTAATACTAACAGCTACTTATTTTATAAAAAAACATTGGTACAGCCAAACAGAGTTTACTAGAAAAGAGTTAGTAAAAGTTGAAGAAGATGTAGATAGTTTGCAAATAGCTAATGACTCTATACAAGACACACTAAAAATAAGCGAAAAAACTTTAAAAGAACTAGAAGAAGAGAAGAATAGTCTTATAAGAGATATTGAAATACTAAGACAGCAAAAATCCTTTTTACAAAAAGTGCCTGGTAAGTCCGACATCAAAAAAATAAAATTTAATTAATATGTTAAGTGAATATATAGGATATATACCGTATTTTTTAGTTTTTGTATCATTAGGGGTAATGGTAAACCTATTATTTTTCCCTAACGATGATACCTCCACTAAACGTATAGCTAGGGAGATATTAGGAGCTTTTTGGGTGTCTTTAATAGTTTTTGCTATAATAGACCAATGGTTTGATTTAAACCTTCTTATAACTCTTGCATTTTGCTCTTTAGGGGGATTTTTTAATTCTAGAATAATAACTTTTTTAAAGAAAGATTTATTAGAATTTGTTTTAGTTAAGTTAAAAGAACTAGTAGGCAAGTTTTTTGAGTGGGTTGGAAGTAAATTTAAAAAGAAAGACGATGAATAGAAAAAAGTTTTTCAGTTTATATAAAGACTTGCTAGATAAAGACAAAACGTTAACTCAAAAAGAAGTAGACGCTTTAGACTTATTTTTAGAGATGTATGAGAGAAACAAAGACTATTTCACTATTCCTCAATGGGCTTATGTTTTTGCAACAGTTTTTCACGAAACAGCTTTTACTTTTGAGCCTGTAAGAGAAGCATTTCATTTATCAGAGAGTTGGAGAGAGAGAAATTTAAGGTATTACCCGTATTACGGTAGAGGTTATGTACAACTTACTTGGGATTACAACTATGAAAAGTTTTCTAAGCTAATGAAAATTGATATATTTAATAAACCTGGTTTAGCTATGCAACCAGAGATTGCATTTATGATATTAATTTATGGTATAAAACACGGAGAGTATACAGGTAGAAGTATAAGTAGATATGTAAATGAAGACAAGAAAGACTACAAAAGAGCGCGGTATGTAATAAATGGAACTGACAAAAGGGATATTATAGCAGCATATGCGGTGACTTTTGAAAGTATATTAAAACAAACAGTATAATGAAATTAAATTTTAAAAATATCTTAATAATTGCGTTTCTAATACTAGTAGCTTGGTTTGCGATAGACGAGTATTTTGATAAAAAAAAGTTAGAAAAAGCTCAAATAGAGTTACGTACAACTAAAATTAAAAACGACACTTTAGTTCAAATTAATGATAGGCAGTATACTAAACTAGTAGCAGACACATTAACAGAAAAACAACTCCGAAAAAAAATTGATAGTTTTGGAATTGTAGTAAAAAATCCCGTTCTTGCACAAGAAATAAAATACATACCAATAACTGTAGAAAAACCTGTAGAGAAGTTAGTAAAAACAGATACTACAATAACAGCTATTGATTACTACCCAAAGCAAGAAAACTATTTTGCAAAACACACGACAGTATTTAAAACAAAAGACCTTACTGCCACAGGAAAGTTTGAATTCCAAGAAACAAGTATAAAGCTTGTAGTAAGTGAAAATGAAGACGGAACTTACAGAGCAACTTCTGACCTACCTAAATACTTCAATGTAACATCAATAGATGTCCAATCACAACCACTAGTCCCAACACAAAAAGACAGGTTTGGATTTATAGTAGGAGGTTCTTTAGGGAAAGAAATGGGGGCAGGTACTGAGGTAGATTTTTTCAGGTTAAATGCAGGTATAAGATTTAATAAAGTTTACCTAATGTCAGGTGTAAGTTCAGACGGTCAATTAGATGTAGGTATAAATATTGAATTATAATGGATAAAAATAAGATAATAGTAGACTTTTTAGTTATACCTACAAATGAACCTAAGTACTTAGTAATATCGGATGCTAGCTATTGGGGGAGGATAACAGATACTACAACAATAGTTGAAATTATAACACCAGGATCTTCAAAACCTGTAGTACACTATTTTGCGCAAGGTAAACAAAACATATTTAATTCGATAAACTTAGAAGTTTCAGTCGATGAAGATGTAAAAGTAGATTTACCAGATGGTATTTATCAGATAACCCTAAAAGGATCACCAGACACTTACAAAAAAACAAGAAGTTATTTAAAAACAGATAAAATTAGATTAGACATTTATAAACTTTATCTTAATTTAAGTAACGATGTAAATAATTGGTCAGAAGAAGAATTAGATTATATTACAAGGATTGAAATGTTAATTACAAAGTCAGAGGTATTTACAATAGAAAATAAGTTTAAAGAAGCTAACATAACCTACAATCAAGCTAGAATGTTAGTAGATGAATACAACAAAAAATGGGAGTCCAAACAATAATAGAGAACTTAGTTTTTGAACGCGCTTACGAGAGGTTAGATAAATCTTATCAAAAATGGCAAATAAAAAGACGTTTTGATTTAGGAGATTACCCAAACAGCAATAGTGTAAGAAAAGACCTGTTGCTTACGAAAATATGTAAGTTTAACAACTGCAATCTAAAAGAACAAATAGAGAATTATGAGTAATTGCGGCGAAAAATTAAGTAACACAGCTACTGCAAAAAGTAAAGCACCTTCAGTAATATACGAAGGGAGTAGAAGTGAAAAAACAAAACTTATAGGAGATTGTGATATAACATTAGCGGATACCACACAGGACACTTATGAAATCTTAGATGATATATATTCTGAAATAGATAATTCTGAATTAGGTAACGATTATATAACCTACACAGATTTAAAAACAAACACTGTACTTTATAAACACGAAGAGGAGTTAGGAAACCTTAACGATAAAGTAACTACACTACAGAACCAAAATATTTGTGAATTAGATATAACAAATTGCGGTATAAATTTAACAGGCATCTCAGATCAATGTGAAAACCCAATTACTACATTAGGAGAGTTGTTAAAATATTTAGTAGAACAAAATCAAGTATAATAATGGCAACTTGCGAAACTAACATACCACAAACAGATAATACACCTTTACCTTGCGATGATTATGTAAATGATATTTGCGTAACTATCCAAGAGGGGTATCCATTTATAAATTCAAATGACAATGAGTCTTTAAAAGAAGTTTTAGAGAAAATCATAGAGAAAATGATCGCTATAAACGGAGGAGATACTAATCAATATGATATAGCTTTAAATGGGAACAATTTAGAACTATCGGTTGATAATACACTAGTCACTTCTCTTGACTTATCACAATTTTTAGACAACACTAATCTAGCTAGAATTACAAGTGCTGACTATACAGGAACAACACTTACTTTAACAAGAGGTGATGCTTCTACAATAACTGCTGAAATAATTACAGTAAACCCAACAGGTCTAGAAGCTATAGATGAGGGAAATGGAACAGGTTGGCGACTTATAGGTAAAAACCCTACTAACTATGGGAATACAGGAAGTAACTCTGTAGATTTTTCACATAGTATTAGCTCATCTACGACTAATGGAGCTACGGGAAATAACTCATTTGCAGCAGGGTATAATACTGAGGCTTCAGGTAACAACTCTACAGCAATGGGTTATCAGTCAATTGCATCAGGTTTTGTAGGGGCTACATTAGGATACGGAGGGAGAGCAACAGGAACAGCATCTTTTACTATAGGTTATGGTCATAATAACTCTGATAAAATTATTGCATCAGGACAAGGCTCTTTTGCAGGAGGCTCTGTTACTTTATCAGGTAGTAGAATAGAAGCATCAGGACAGGGCTCTTTTTCTTTTGGTGCACCTAATAATGGAAATTCATTAGCTTCTGGTGTTAGTTCTTTTGCTATGGGAAAGGGTGTAGAATCTCAAGGTGATTATTCTTTTGCTTTTGGTCAAGAAGTTTTAGCATCAGGTAATTCATCTTTTGCATTAGGATTTGGTAATAATTCCAGAGCTACGGGTGAACTTTCAATAGGCAGAAACGGTACAGACTATACATCAAACGATGATATTAATGATAGATTATTTAATATAGGTATAGGGGATACAAATCTCTCACGTAAAGATGCCTTTACTGTTTATAGAAGTGGGGCTGCAAAATTTCATCCAATAGCAAAATCTACTATAACTAATGCTAGCGCAGGAATGTTTATCTCTAACTCAGAGGAAAGCAATAGGTTAGAATTTTATGATGGAACTCAGTGGAACGTAATATCAATGACACCTGCTTAAACTATTTTTTAAATGGCTTGTAAAAAATGTAATAAGATAAAATGCTACTGTAACTCAACACCCCTTTTAGATATAAAATACAAAGGGGAGCAGTTGGAGTGCATATCTATTGAAGAGGGAGATAACATTAACACCGCTTTAATAAATATAAATGAGAGGTTCTGTAGTATAACACCGCCACCATCAAACTTAGATATTATAAACATAGGAGAAGGTGAAGAAATATATGCGGGGGTAAACAATCAAAACAAAAAACAGTTTAAAAGTGTAAAAGGAGAAGGGGATATAGTTGTAACATCTGACTCTGATGAAATTACTATATCTACAAGTATAGATATAAACAATACAGTAAGAGAAATAGATTTAGGGACTTTACCTGGAAGCTTGGTTGAATCAGAAGTGTTAGAGCAAGTAAGACAAACAATTGACGATCTAAATTTAATAGTGGGTAAAGATGAGAATATACTTTTCAAAGTACAAACTCAAAAAGATTTTTACGACACAGGGGACATAACAAATGTAAGCCAAAAATATATATGGAAAAAAGGTAAAGGAGATTGGAGTAGTTATACAGTTACAAATAATGATTTTACGATAGTAAAAGATACTCCTTTAGATAAACCAGTTACTAGAACTTCGGACATAATTAACGACGGAAAAGGGGAAGGAGAACCTTACATAACTGCTCAAGATATACCTGAATTTTCCTTAACACAACTATCACCATCAAATACATTTGATTTATTAAAAGAAGGTCAGACAGTAGTAACAGTAGACTTATCTAGTCTTGTAAATACTTTTGACCAACCTAAAATTATAGGTGGAGATTTTAATGAAAGTTCAGGAGAACTTTCCTTGGTTCGAGACGATTCTAGTACACTATTAGTAGATTTTTCATTGTTAGTTGAATCTATACCTTTAAGTACTTCTGAGATAACAAATAACGGTTCTAATGGAGTATCTCCTTATGCGGAGGTAGGAGATTTAGGAGAAGTTGCTATTTCTAATGATTATAATGATTTAAACAACAAACCTAATTTACCGTTAAGTACTTCGGATATAATCAATGATGGTCAAGACGGAATTTTCCCTTTTATAACTAGTGCTGAAATACCTAACAGAACCTCCTCATTTGTAAATGACGGATCTAATGGGTTAGATACTTATTTAGAAGACTCACAGGCTTCCCTACAAAAAATAACTAGTACTGGAAGTACAACCACTGAAATCATAGAGACAGCGGGGTACTCTAAGACAGGAAAAACAGATAAAGACCTGCCTACACTTGGAGGGAATGATATAGCTATAAGCGATGTATACATTAAGGTAGATTCACAAGACTCTTTAAAATCGCAGATCAATCTTTTTGACGGGAAAACTTTTGATTTCTTAGGAAAAAAAGTGCGATATGATGAAAATGCAACCCCTGACGGTGTAGATGTAATAGCTCATAGTACTTTAAGCGGGGGTTTTGTAATAGATCACGATTACCTATTAGATGCAAGACTATTTGGTCTTAAAGAGGGGCAAGATAATGGCTATGTTTTTGAAGCGATTTCTACAAAAATACAGTCTATAGGAGGAGATTGTGTAGTAGTTATACCTTCTGGTACTTACGACAGTACTAAACAGATTAGAGTTACTTCTAACAATGTAACCATCCAATTAAATGGGACAATTAATTATACAGGTACAGAAAAAGTACACTTCATAGAGGTAGGGACAAACGGAGGAACTCAATTAAGGAACTTTAAGCTTCTAGGAACAAACGGAGCAACTGTTAAAGGTTATGACGAATTACAAGGAGTTACATTTGTTCAAAATGATGATGGAGATTGCTGCCACGTGGATAATACTCTCGGTGTAGTAATCAAAGATGTAGCTTTTAATAATGGTTATGTTAGCGGTGTACAAGTTGCGAGGTCGGCAAGTATAATTATAGATAACTGCACAGCGACAGGCTCTCAAAATAATAACGGTATTTCAATTGCTTTCGGAATAGCTAACCCCACTGATGAACAATACCCACAATCACTTATATCAAATTGTAAGGCTTTTGATTGTATAGACTTTGGAATCGCTTCTTTTGCAAGTATTAACGTTTCGTTTGAAAACTGTTATGCAATTAATTGCGGCAATTACGATGAAAACCAAATAGATGCGGGTGGAGGTATATCAATGGAAGATAATGCTGGTGTCCCTAACTCAATTACGTTTAATAATGTATTTAAGAATTGTCACGCTATCGATTGTAAGAATCAAGGTTTCTTTATAACGGGTAATGGTGTAGAGTTAGATGATTTTTGTACTGCCAGTGGTACGCTTCGAGATACATCAGGGGGTGACCCTAACTTCTTCAATGGAAATGGTGTTTTCATAGCAAATGCTCAAAATGTTAAGATAAAAGGAACTTACACCAACAACGCCACAGATGGTGTTCAAATACTAGGTGATGTCAATGGATTATTTTACACAGGATTTGTTGACATAACATCTAAATCAAATGGTAGACATGGCTTATTTGGTCGAGGGATATCGCAACTAAAAATTAATGGAGGTGATTATGAAAACAACACTTCAGGCGGTATAAGGTTTCAAAATAATTCAGCTACTTATAATACAGGTAACGGTGAAATTATAGGTAACAATATATCTACCAGATTTAATGGTGATGAGGGCTCTTTCTTCACTGGTTTAAAATCTATTAAGATAGACAATCACTATGTTGAAGATGAAGGTGGTAATGGTGTGAGATTTGAAAATACAGAAACAGTTAGAGTTAACAGTATAAAAGCTTTCACTTCTGACATAGGGGCGTTTGGTAATGCTGTTAACATCCTCGCCAGTTGTACAAATGGGTATATAAAAGATACGGATGTTGGAAGTCTTAGTGTAGTCAATAATGCCACTAATAAAGAAGAAGTACTTAAAAAATCTGACTATAACTGGGATAGTACAGGTAAACTAAAAGTGAATGGTAATGAGGTTTACCATCCGGGAAATTTACCGCCTAGTATTACAGAGGCTGATATTACAGGAACTGAAAGACAGTATACTCAGCAGCAGCAATTTTCTATCCAACAGGTGGCTGATGCGTCCACTTTGGTCTGGAATTTAAGAGGAAAACAAGTAGCTTATTTACTTACTACGTCGGGGGTTGGTAATAATAGAACGTTTTTTAACACATCACTTGTTAATCCAATTAACGGTGGTTACTCAAAACTATATTACATACAAGATGCTATAGGAGGTAGAGATATAACTTTTGGTAATAACTTTGTGGTGTCGGGGGAAATTGACCTTAGAGCTGACAAAGTGACGATTATACACCTAAATATTAGTAGGGATGGTTCAAAGTATTACGTTCGTCTAGAACCTGTTGAGTCCTTTATAACGTATACGGATGAAAGGTTATCAAATCTAGTCAATGATTTAACTGAATCTGAGAAACAAGTAATTCTTGATAAGTTAGGAGTACCTTATCAAAATTCAGGTTGGACAAGTAATTTAAGTATAGATAATAGTGTTACACCAATAACAGTACCCGCTAATACTGATTTCCAACTTAAGATACAGAACCAAACAATAATTGAACCTCAAAAACCAGACGATGTGTATGCCTTCCTAGTAGGAAAACGCTTAAAAATATCTTCTATTTCAGGTTCTTTTGAAGTTGGGGAAACTGTTACAGGAGGAACAAGTGGTGCAACGGGGGATGTAATATATATAGGTGCTGATTTTATTGATTTACAGAACGTATCTAACGTATTAGATTTTACTACCTCAGAAACTATTACTGGGGGGACAAGTACAGCTACAGCAACGGTAGATTCAGATGAAGGGTCATTATTAACAGGACGTGAAGGAGACGATTTAGCTCTTCAATTATATATGACTATTGATACAGGGTCTACAAACTCTAAAATTGATACTTGGATTGATATAGGTGGTTCGGTCGGAGAACTATACAGAGAATCAAAAAACTACATAGACTCAGGTACAAACTATTTTAAAGTAATATTTGAAGGTTATACTTTAGATACATTCGAGAGTAATGGAGGTAAGATATATGTTAGGTCATCTAATACTTTCGATATAACTAGTGTTATAACAGTAACTACTAAAAGGAGTCACAAAGCAAGATAAATTAAAAATAAATGGCACAAATAGAAGATTGCGGTTGCACAGAAAACCAACCTTGTGGAGAATGTAAACATAAACATTCAACTATATGTATACTTCACGAAGGAGTGAGACTTACAACCATTGACACATATAAAGGGGAAAATTTAGAGAGTATCTTAGATAAAATAGATGCACTTTTTAAACAACTAAACGATGCAGTATTCGCAGGAAGCTCTTATTTAAATGTAGGCGGTGGTTCAGAAGTTTTCTCAAAAGTAAATGCTCAATCAAAAGCAGAGTTTAGAACTTTGGTTGGGGGTGTAGGTATTAGTTTAGTTCAAAATTTAGAGACAATAGGTATATCTATTAATGAAGCTTATATTAATAATCTGATATCCCAAGGCGAGAGTGCGGATATAAATACCACTATGACTAACTTAGTAAGTGGTAAAAGGATTGCAACCTATACTAATGAAGAAGGCAGTACTTACGATATTGATGAAACAATTACCACTTTTGTAGATAATGGCAATGGTAGCTTCACATATACAAATGAGCAAGGTACATCGGTAACATTCTCTGCAAACGGTTTAGAGACTATAACAGCACTTACAAATGTAAAGGCAGGAAATAGGATAGGTACGTATACAAATGAGAATGGTGTTTCAGTAGATATAGATGAGACTATAACAAACCTTGTAAATAACAATGATAATACTCTTACCTATACTAAAGAAGACGGCACTACCGCATCTTATTCTCCGTTAAGCAGTTCTACAGTACAAAAAGGAGTTATAGAAACGGCAACAAACTTAGAAGTGCAAGCAGGAACAGATAATGAAAGAGCTATAACACCTTCAGGACTCTCTTCAAGAACAGCTACAGAAACAAGAACAGGTATATTAGAAACAGCTACACAAGCAGAATCTGATGCTTTATCAGCAGTAGATAAAATAGTAACACCTGGGACTATACCAATAGCAAGTGAAACACAACAAGGATTGTCGGAAAGAGCTACACAAGCAGAAGTAGACGCAGGAACAGATACAACTAGGTACGTTACACCTGCTACACTTCAATCTAAGCTAGACGATGAAATAGGAGGCATCTCGGCAGGATTACAAACAACAACTGTAAATTTAAATACAAGTTCTTGGGGCGATAATCAGGAGCTTTTACTAAGCCACAACATAGGCTCTAACCCAATAACGGCTTTTATGACAGCTACAGTAGTTTCAGGAAGCCAAGAAGGATGGGTAGTTGGAGACAGAGTACAAATAACACCTAATGCGCATAATTACGAGAATGAAACAGATGGTGGAGTTACTATACAATTTACATCCACAACTCAATTTAGGCTTATAATAGGAGATGTAATAGTAGCTTTAAACAAA